>NZ_QUCM01000009.1 GCF_003473545.1 Clostridium sp. AM22-11AC | reverse complement strand
TATTGAATTTTCAAGGTTCAACACACCACATCGGTGTGGGAAGTTTTAGTTATATATTCTCATATATTTATAAATCCTGTTTCGTATTACATCTTACTTTTCTGATTTTTCTTGTATCGTCCATCAGCAGGCTTTATTGCATCTGAAGGAATTAACCATGTTTTTCCTTTTTTTATTGCACCTTCAATTCTTCCTTCTGCACATAAAACACCTATTCGACGTGAAGTGATATTCCATCTTTCTGATAATTCCACAGTCGTTAAATACTCCATAATCTTACCTCTTCAAAATCATACATAAGCAGAAACATAAAACTAGTTTGATTATACATCGTTTATCGGAATAATACAAACAAAAAAGAGAAGGATTTCTCCCCCTCTAATTCATTACTCCAATACCTCATCTAACATATCATTAAGTTTCATATACTCTACACCTAATGATTCACATACCATTGGAATTCCATTATTCTTGTTTCCTTCATCAGTTACTATAATCCCATCTTCTAAAATAGCTGTTGCAATCAAAAATGGATCTCCATTTGAGCTTCCCTTTGTTTGAATTTTTATTATTTGTGGAAATTGTTGTAATATTTCTGTAGTCTTTAACTGTACTTCTTTTGATAAAGGCAAAAAAGCATCTTTGTGTTCCTTTGCCCATTTTACAATATCATCATCTTTTAATTCTTCAAATATTTCCGAACTTGAAATAAGTTGTCCATTTTCTACAAGTTCATTAAAAGCCTGCCATATATGTGAAAATGCTTTCTTAGTCATATTATAGTTCTTTGATGCATTAATAAGTGCACAGGCATCTATTACATACTTTTTACTCATATGAACATCACCGCCCGTTCTATATTACTTATGTGTTTACCTTTTATACTAAGTGTACTACACATCTCACCATATGATATATCACCTCTGCTATAAGCAGATAACACTTTCTTTGGAAACAAATAGCCTTCTTTACTCAAGTAGGTAATATAATATTTTACTTTGAATTCTCTATCTTTCTTATTCTGAATAATAGAATCCTGTTCTTCTTTAAATGAGTCACTAATCCTCTTGTATATAGAATAATAATCTGACCCATTAATAATATCTAATTCTCTTAACCTTCTTACTACCGAAAATGTGCTTACTGCATACTTATCCGCAATAGATATTAAACATAAATCTGACCAATCACCATATAAATTAAGCGCATTTGATGACACATATCTAAAACTTTCTTCTGGCATTAATACTTCTGCAGCAATTCTATCACATATTTTTTCTTCTTCATCATTACGCTCATCAAAATCTATTAAGCATAATGATGAAGACCTTCTAACCAAATGTGCAACTTCATGAAATAATGAAAAAACTTTAGCTCTCTCAAAATCTTTATTATTAATTGCAATGATAGGAAATGTATCATAATACATAGAAATGCCTCGCATCTCAGACAATGATACTCCAGTTATCTGAGCAACCATTATCCCATAATGTTCTAAAAGGGCTCTATAATAATTAAATCCATTATTTCTATATGCTGATTTATTCTTAAATGGCAAATCTAATTCAAAATACTTTCTTATTACATCTGCTATCTGTTTTTCGCTTAATTTCGGGCCAACGCTGGGCAAGCTCCTATATTCCGTATCATCAGATAGATTAACTATAATTTGCCTATTACCAGTTATTCTACCAATTTCAGACCACAATTCATAACTTGTTTCTCTATAAACAGTATCATTGTATGTCCTACGATCGGTATAAGCTTTTGTTTTTTTCTCAGGTGGATTAGATAAATAAAATGTTGCAAATGGAACTTTGTATAAATTAGCAAGTTTCTTTGCTTCTGTAATTGAAGGCAACTCTTCGCCGGTTTCCCTTAGTTAAAAATATTACTCTTGTTGATTACTCAACTCTTCCAATAAATCGGTAATATATCTCAATTTCCTGTATTCTTTCGTTATCCTCATTCGTTGTTGCTTCATGTATGAGGATTTTTTCTATCATGGCATTTAATAATGGTGCTGTCAGTTCCTTTGGTACGGAATATTCCTTGATTAACTCAATCCACTTTTCAGCACCTATCATATCCTGTTCCATTTTACTTAGTTCTTCTCTTAGGCTTGTTATCTGCTGTTCCAGTTCTATCTGTTCTTTTTGGTACTTGCTGGACAACATCACAAAATTTCGCTCTGTTATCTTCTCACAGGCTCTATCTTCATACATTTTCGCAAATAAACGGTCAATCTCATTTTGTCTGTTCTCGGCTTTCTTCAATGTACTTGCCTTTTTCTTCTTTTCCCGTATTCTCTCTGCATTGCCAGCTTTCTGTATCTTGTTCAATACCTTTTCTTCGTCCTGCTGTACTGCCTTAGCCCAATACTGCAAGCGTTCCAATACGGCTTGATACAGCACATCATAACGAATGTAGTGCATAGAACAATTACCTTTGCCAAACTGCCCGTAGTAACTGCAAGCATAATAACTGTAAGGCGTTTTATTTGTCTTATTCGTTCCAAATCTCATAGACCAACCACAATCCGCACACTTGACAAGCCCTGCAAAAATCGGCGTTGCCTTTTCCTTTGTCTGTCTGCGTCTTGATTTTATCTGCTCCTGCACACGATAGAACACTTCCTTGTCAATAATCGGCTCGTGAGTGTTTTCTACTCGAAACCATTCACTTTCGGGCTTACGCACTTTCTTTTTGCTCTTGAACGATACCGTAGACTGCATATTGTGAACACTGTTTCCGATATAAACCTCACTTTTCAATATCGCCTTGACATGAGCAATCGTCCACTCATAACGCTTACTTTCGGGTTTTCCCTCAAAGATATGTGCAAAAGTACCGTATCTTGTAAAATTTAGCCATGACGCTGTCGGAACTTTTTCTGCTCTTAACTGCTTTGTGATTTTTGCACTTCCGTAACCTTGATAGGCTAGGGAAAAGATTTTTTCAATAATCCATTTTGTTTCATCATCAACCAACAGTTTTCCTTTGATGTCAGGGTGTTTCTTATATCCTAACGGAGCATAAGCACCGTAATGAGCCCCCTCCGCAAACTTTGTCTTAAATGCTGATTTGACTTTACGGCTTGTATCTCTTGCCACCCATTCATTGATGATGTTCTTAAATGGTGCAATCTCACTTTCGCCTTTTTCGCTGTCTACACCGTCATCAATCGCTATGTAGCGGACATTATGACTAGGGAAATACAATTCTGTATATTGTCCTGTCATAATATAATTTCTGCCAAGACGGGAAAGGTCTTTCGTTACAACACAGTTGATTTTTCCTGCCTCTATATCCTCAATCATTCTTTGAAAACTCGGTCTGTCAAAATTTGTTCCCGACCAGCCGTCATCAATATATTCATCAATGACATTCAAATGATGTTCTTTTGCATATAAACGCAACATACTTCTCTGTGTGGTAATGCTGGAACTTTCGCCCTGTAATTCATCATCTCGGCTTAACCTAAGATAAAGTGCAGTATTGTAAATCTGTTGTTTCATTGTCAGTTATCCTCCTTTATAACTAACCCGTGTTTACAATACCTGCTTGCAAGTAAAGTATAACACGGGTACTTTTTGTCATTCAATCTATTTCTTACAACTGCACCGATTTTATGCGATTGTCTGCTTTGCTTTTTCCAGCATGACATCAGTTAGAAGTTCTTCCATTGTTTTGCCCTTTTCGGAAAAATGCTCTTTTACTACAATCTTTGTCTTTCCTCTGTTGCCAATGCCACACTTGCCATTTTTCTTTTGAATTGTTTTTACAGCATTATCAATAACACATACCCCCTTTCTGTAAAATCTTTCTAAGCAATTCAACGGCTTTTGTCATAGCCCACAGGAGTTCCACCTCTGCATAGTTCTTATGTAGCCGTACCCATTGCGTGCGACGCTCTTAATGCTCAAGCTGTGGCTGTACGGGAGTATCATTATCTGACAGTACAGGTCATGGCGATAAAAGAGGACAAATCTTTTACAAGAACACAAATAGGTTTTCGCTCGCTCTTGCAGGGGAAAGGTCGTGGCGTATTTGTTTCAACGGCTAGCTGTCTGTCAAACGTATTGAATAGCTTTATTCAGTTGTCAAAGAACGATTGAAAGAAAAAAATCGTCTTTCCTATATATCGCGTTGGAAAAGAGGAGAAACGTAACCAAAATCCAAAACTTTTTCCATTATTAGTACAAATGGAACGGTTCATTTTGGCAATCAACGGTTGATTTTCTCCTTTTTCACTACTATCTGTACAGCAAACGTCCATTTGCTAAGTTTAAATGGAAAAATTTTAACTTCTTTTCATGCACCATATAGGGATAGAAAATGTCATTTTGCTAAGTTGATGATGAAAAAAGAATATTTTCCTTTTCACACCCTAACTACCCAAACCATACCGTTACTGCCAACAATAGAATGAAATATTTTCTTTGCACCATATAGGGAACGGAAACCTTAAATTGTTAAGTTGAGAACAAAGTATTTTCATCTTTTCACATCAACACTCAACTGCTAATGCCTGTTTGAATACAAAATGATGATGTTTTTCCTCTTTTCACAGAAGACTGTCCACTAATCACGAATTTCCGTCATTTTTTCAAAACTTTTTTCTTCTTTCACTTCATATAGGGACAGCAAGCCCCGATTTAATGACCTATTTTCAAAAAAAGTTTAGATTTCCTTTTCTCGCACCATATCTGTACGCAAGTAGCCATTTTGTTGCAGATTTAATAAAAAATTTATTTTTCTTCTTTCACTTCACATAGGGAATGAAAACAGCTCTTTGCTGACTAAATCTGAAATTTTTCAATTACATTAAAAAATACCGTCATTCTCTTGTGGAACAGCGGTATCTATACGTTCTTCTATGGTTGATTTCTCTAATTGTAATAAATGTTTATGCTTGTCTTTTAGTTCTGCCTGCTCAATCATATCTTTCAGTATCGTTGTACGATTTTCTCTGTCTAATGCCTGTACCATTTTTATGGTTGGTGCGACTTGTCTTTGTAGCCAATGCAACGCTTTTTGTAAAGTGTAAGGCTCTGGCTTTGTGGTTAAGCGTATCGGCTCTCTGTTTTCCCCTACAAACCATGCCCAATCATCATTTGTTATCCATTGACTTTTTGGCTTGTCGTCCTCTCTGTCAACAAAGCGGACATAATGATTGATGATAGAAAAAGCGGTGCGTTCAGCGTCCCGATAGGTCAGTAAATCTACAACCGCATAATAGGCTCGTTCGTTCTTCATGCGTATTTCAAAACGGTTCTTAATCTCCGTATCTTCAATTTCTGTGCCATTCTTGACATACTGCTCATAATTTTTCTGATAAGCACACATATATAATTCGCTACTTGTTGAACCGAGATATAAGGTTTCTCCTGTATTCTTTGGTAAATCGCTACCGCATTTTTCTGTACCGCTGTAATCTTTCTGCATACGGAAGTAGGACATACATTCGCCAGCCTTGTATTTTTCCTTTAACTTTGGAATATCCAATATTCCTGCTTTATCATTGATAGCCAAATCAAGCCGTTTCATCACACCACCAGCCGTCATACAATCCAGCATGAAGTCATACCATGAGCGTTCCTGTGCCAGCAGATAACATTCCATTTGCCGACAGCCTTTGCCTTTCAGTTCCAATAAAACACCTAAATGCTCCTGCATGGAACACATGATATTGATGTCGCCAAGTACATATTTGCTTTCATATCCGTATTTTCCATAATCTTCATAAAGCATGTAATTAGATTTCAGTTGTAATACATCACGGATAATCGCCAATGCGTCCGTAGTAGGAAAGCGGACACGAAAGTAATCAATCAATAAGAATAGTGGTTCTTGCGGATTGAAACGCTCAATCTGTTTTTCTATGATTTCTCTTAATTCGTCATTCAATGGCTGTTTTCCTTTTTCAATGCGGTTGTAATATTCACGGCTGATACCACAGGCAACAGCAAGCCTTGTTTGTGTTACTCCGTATTCCTCACGCTTTTGTCTTAGTTCTTCAATAAAGTTTTTATCATTCATTCTTCAATTCCTCCAATCAAAAAAGGCAACTACCATAATTGATAATTGCCTGTCATTAAAAATCTGTATAGAAAAAGCAGTCAATCCTAAGACTAACTGCTTTGTGTGTATGGATATAAAATTGCTTCTAATCTTGAATAGGTAACTGAATTATCACTATTCCAATGAAAACGATAATCGTATTTTTCAAAGTGTAGGATAATATCTTTTATAGGAATATACGATGTACTAGGAATAATTTCTTCATAAATCTTGCCATAAGTTTCATATATTTTATCCATAGCACCAATATGCTCCACAACCAAATATTTATAAGACGGTATTTCTTTATACAGAAAGCCCTCTGGGGTAATGGTTCTTTGGGGAATAGAACAGAAATAATAAAGTTTTCCATTTCTTCTTTCCATAAAAGCATATTTTACCCAATTTCCTGATTGTGAAAGATACGCTTTTTTCAAACTACTGTTAAACTTTCTCCAAAACTGTGTACTAATCTGAATATTCTTTTTTTGATAATTAGTCAGTTCTACTTCCTGCCCAATAACTGCAAATGCGTTTAATTCCTTTATAGAAAAATTTATCATTTTACCTTGTGAGCAGTGATAACGGTATAACTGTACGCATTTACCGTTATAATACAATTATCAATCGTTATATACCAGTTTTTTCCTTTTCTTGTGATTTCCGCATTAGAAAGGCTAATTTTTTCTTTGCACCATTCAATTACATTTTCTACATTCAAAGATAAGTTCTTTTTAATTCTAATAACGCCAAGTTCAGTTGTGTGAAGTCTTCCTAAGTTTTCCAGTAATTCATTTTCCATATTTTGATACCTCATTTTTCAGCAAATTTATTTGTATGTTTTATACCCCAATTATAACATTCTCATATCAGCACTACAATAAAAATAATTAAGCACCAATAATCTTATTGAACATCTCCAACCGTAAATCTTTCACACCATCAGTGATAAACACTGAGCTGACAGCAATTACGACAACTACCATAATTGCCTGCACTTAAATTTCTGCAAAAGAAAACGACAATCAATTTCTTATTTTTTGAAATCAACTGTCTTTCTCATATTTACTATTCAATTTTCATAGTGATATAGGTACAATTTATATCACTACTGTAAAAATGGGGTTTTGCCTTATAAATACAGCGTTTTCCGCTTGTTAGTGTATAGTGTTTCTTGTTTTTTGTGCCCCCCTTGTTAGATAACGGGGGCTTTGAACGGCTCGCAAGCTCGCCGAACCGCCGAAGCGAACCGCCCCCTTGCAAGCATGGCGGAAAAATCTTAAGGATTTTCCCGCCAACGTGGTCGGATCGCTCCGTCGGTTTAACAGCTTTTCTGTTTCTCTCTAGTTATCTACGCATATAAATCAAATCGGTTATTCCGTTATAAGTCTGTGTTTTACAAAGCCTTAACTTTATTTCCCTGTCTATGTTGCCCAAAAGACGAACCCCATTTCCTAACAGAGTAGGAATAACAGAAATGTAATATTTATCAATCATATTTTTGCTTACCAACTGCTGAACAAGATTTGCTCCGCCACAAATCCAAATATCCTTTCCTGCTTCTTGTTTTAGCCGTTCCAATAATAAAACAGGATTTTCACTTGTAAAATGAATTTGTTGGGAAGAATTGCACTCTTTATGTGTTAATACATAAGTTGTAAATTTATTATATACCCATTCTTGCGGAGAAAGTTCAGTAACAACCTGATGAGAAGTATTCCACCCCATTAAGACAGTATCTATATCTTTGGTAAATTCTGTATAAGTGTCGATGTTTTCATTGTCATTTCCATGACCATTTAGCCAAGCTACTCCACCATTACCGTCCGCAATATATCCGTCAAGGCTCATGGCAATAAATAAAACTACTTTTCTCATTTTTTCTCTTTTATAAATACAAACAGGAATTTATTTCTCTTTTTTACTCATAAGGGAACAACTGATTGCTACAAATAAACCCATTAAAATCCATGGAAATGCTGCTCTTATAAAATCACTAACCATACTTTATTCCTCCTTAAATTCCAATTTCCTTAGTTCTACAAACTGAAATTTTTGCCTATGAATGTATCTTGTTCTTTATACGCAAACAGGCTTCTGTGTGCATAATCCAATGTCTTGAAAACGGCATTTGAATTAGTCCACAAATATCTTTATTACACCAATAATCAATCAGCCAAATTGCTTTTTCATTGTCGTTTACTACATTCAACGATTCTAAGTATCCTTTTCTTTCTTTCGGTATTTTTCTTTTCAATTCATCATAAGATAACCGTTCAAGCATTTTCTCAGTGCTTTCCCATACTTCGAAAATATATAAATATAATTCTTCCAGATTAAGCTGTTTTGAAAAGTCTGCAATCTGCTGTTTCATGAGTTCATTTCCTGTTGTAATGATAGGTGAATTGATACGCTCTTGATAATTGCCTGCAAAAAATACTTGTTCATCTTCATTTATCACTGTATGCACAACTATATCTTCAATGCGGAAAATATGCCAAATAGAATAAGCAATCGTCTTACTATGATAACCATCAGCGTTTATGAAGGGGATTGAGTTAAAATCTTCTCTGCATAATTCTTCTTTGAAAGATACTAAGGTTTGTATTAACTGACTTCGTAAAGTAAGTAAAGTATCAATACCCCTCTTATAAGTATCTTTCTTTTTTATTTGTGCCTGCATTGTTTTATTAAGTTCAGACCATTCCTTATTCATATTCAATCCTCTCTCAAATTCTGATTTTATCGCCCCATACAAACTGGAATTTGTCTTACAACAATTTATATATGCATAAAAAGCAATATATTTATGAAAACACCCTAAATCCAAAATTTACTCAATTCATTTTTTCCTTACATAAAATGTTCTCGTATATTTCACTTCCTCACCAAGTGTTTCCCCTATCAAAACTTCAAAATCATTGATATCAAATTCTGGAAAGAATGTATCTCCATCTTCAATATTTAAATCTACTTCTGTGATATACATTTTATCTACTATTTGCAAAGCTTCCTTAAATAGTCCATATCCACCAGATATGTATACATCTCGTCCTTTAGCCAATAATAATGCATCTTCTAATGATTTAACTGAAACTAAATTATCTCCTTGATACTCTGTTGTGGTGGAAACAACAATATTCATTCTATTAGGCAACGGATGACCGATTTCTTCATAAGACTTTCGCCCCATAATAACCACATTACCCGTTGTTAACTCTCTAAATTGCTTTTGTTCTCCCTTTATTTTCCATGGTATATTACCATTCTTGCCTATAACATTATTCTTTGACCTCGCAACAATCAAACCTATCATCTATTTCATCCTCCATAATATGATGTCGTACCTGTGATTCCATCAAGTGCACCACATCTTAACAAACTCAAAATTATCTCGAACTAACCAGCTCGACAAATTCCTTTTTTGTCTTCATCTGCATTATATCATATTGTTATAAGCATTGCCATTTCTTTTCTGCTTTTGAAAAGTTACTTATCAGCCTATGTTTTGTAAAGGGTGATATTCAGCATTTCTCACGCAACAAGCCCTTGACAAACCATAGACTAATAAGTTTTAAGGTAATCAAGCAGAAATGAAATAGTCTGCTGTTTCACGGCAACAAAAAAGAGATACCAACACACTTATGTAGTATCTCTTAGTCTAGTAGCAATATTCTTTTGTTTGCAAGCAGGTAAACATGGGCTGTTTCTTAATATCTTTTTGTTTGGGAAACACCTCTTTCCCATTTATCAATTACTTCTGACCTAAACCCAGAAATATGATTAGCAACATCACTTGTTGTGCCAAATGGTGTTTCAGAACGTGCCCATACAAGCATTTTATAATTTACATATGCATATTTTTTTGCACCCATACAAGTATGCACCTCCCTTTGAAAATATTTGGCATTATAATATATATTAACAAAACAGGCTAATTGTCATGTTTTCTGAAATTATAATATCACACTTTTCGTTTCAAAGATATTAAATTTACCACTTTTCATACAGGTTTAACATATTCTTATTAAAAAAATCCTTATTTAAAACCTAACCATTTCCTCTTCTCAGCCCCTGTTTTGCGTCCTATCTTCCACTTTTTTCTTATCAGTATCTCTGCCAACACTCTCATCATAAATTTTCTGAAACTCCTCATACATTTCATCTCCATCCTTTTTTATCCCCAGCCTTTTCATTACATCTGAGAACAACCTTATGCTTCCACTCACATCAGCAATATCGAATCCGAATACATCTGCCTTAACTGAATCACTGATATTTTCATAACCACCAAGCTCTGATATTCTCCTGACAATCCAGCTAACTTTGTCCACTGGCTCATTTTCTTTAGTTTCCACATATTCACCTTTATCTGTTACATCAGTCATACTTTTGTCCATTCTTGCCACATTCACATCAGACGAATTATGAATCTCTGTTTTTCCTATGCCATCTAAATCAGTCTGTTGTTTTCTCGCACTATCAGCTTGCTCTCTCAGTCTGCCTATTTCATTCTGCTTATTGTTAGGATTCATCACATCAACATTTGCATCATGCTCAACAACTACTGCCGTTGCTTTCTCAACCTCAGTCTCTTCATCCATCCCCGGTATCTCAACATCCCTGTCTGCAACGATTTCTTCTTTCCCAGACACCGCATAATAAGCCGTATACAAATCTTCTTTTATAATGTCATCAGCAAGCTGTATCTGTCTCTTAATTTCCCTTTTCTCCTGCTTAAGCTCATCCAGTTCTTCCTGCACTTCCATATGCCATATCTGATATTCCCGGTACTGCTCTTCATTCTTTATACTGCGTTTCCGGCTAGAGCTTTCTCTGTATATTTCCTTCTGTCTGTCCTCAATCTGCTGGATTTTTTCTTCCTGCTCACCTATGAAATCCACAAGATCCACAACACTTTTGATGTCATTATTTACAATCAGCAGATATTCGTCCTGTAACTGATGAAACCGCTTCAAATCCTCTGCATACTTTGCTCCACCAACTACAAAACGCTTCTGTTCTACAACCCTTAATCTGTATAGCTTTGCATAAAACTTCTTCTGGAATGGTGACAGCTTCGCCCTGTGCAGTCCCCTGATATCCGACGAATAAAAGTAAGGTTTTGCCATCCATGGCATATCCACATAATGCCGTAACATATCTTCAGAAAACATCTCGTCCAGCTTTGCCAGTTTATGATAATACCGAAATCCCGGTGCCTGCACCTCCATCCATGCGTCTTTCTTAAATACATATCCAAGTCTTTTCATCAGATATTTAAAATGCTCCACATTTCCGGCTGCATACGCACACATCTTAGCATCACGAAGTATAATATCCTTCATGGACATTTCCTTTTCCCACTTGTCTCTGCTGATATTCTTTGGATTTCTGCTATACTCTGCCGGCATTATGGAAAGTCCAAGCTCATCACAATATTTATTTGTAATCGGCTGCAGATGATTCTTCCAATTGCCTTTAGGTGAATTATATTTCTTGCCGGTTGTCATACTCACACTATTCCAGATCAGATGCCCATGCATATGTTCCCTGTCAGTATGAACTGCATACACCGCCTCATAATCATTACCAAGCACATCCTTTGCAAAGTGCTCCAGCACATACATTGCATGCTCTGCCGTCACTTTTTCTTCCGGTGAAAATGATATGATCACATGATAGCCCTGCCTTTTACCTGTCTTATGAAATATATTCTTCGTCTCCTCCATCTGCTCAAATGCCGTATCCGGCAGGCAGTTAATACTGCCCACCAGTACACATTCTTCTGTCTTATCCGGATTCTGTATATATTCCAAAGCATTCTTCAGGTGTGATGCCGGATTTCTGCCATCTGACTCCTGTATATTTAAGATCTTTGTAATCGCCATACTTCCAGCACCTCCCCAAACGTTTTCTTTACATCATCCAGACTGCTCTGCAGTTTATCAATATCGCTGTAATATAACTTTCCCTGTGAATTGCCAAGCTTTACTGCCTGATTAATATTATTTGCAATACCGGCAATAACACGGATTACTCTTGCCCTGTCCTCTGGATAATTTGTATCAATGTTGCCGCCTGTCCGGATCAATTCTCTTATATATGCACTTGCTGTCATTCCTGTTCGTTTAAGTGCTGCTTTTAGAATATCCATATCTTTCTCTGACAGCTTCACAGATACCTTATAATCTTTCCTGTCAGACTTGTATCTTCTCTTTCCATCTGCCATACGTTTCTCCCCTTTCGTAGTTTTCTAATACTGTATCAAACCAATCTCTTTTTATCTGTACCATTGCTTTTTCAACCTTTCTTAAAATTGTGTTCATAGGTTTTGTAAGATGCGGAAAAGGTCGGACCTTTTCCCGAAAAAATATAAACGCCATCAGCGTTTACATAATTTTTCGTCTTGGCAGGAGCACCTGCACCCTGTATATAATATGTGGTGGTTAATGTACCACCACAATTACTGATATGGTGGCACTTTTTGCCATCACTTTACTGTTTTAGTGGCGTTTTCCGCCACCACTTTTCCATTTTGATGGCACTTTCCGCCACCATGGCTTTTTTCTCGCTTATCTGAGTGGTGGCGCTTTTTGCCGTCACTTTGCTGTTTTGACGGCGCTTTTTGCCCCCACTTTTGCATTTTGACGGCACTTTTTGCCCCCACACTTTTTTCAGCTCTGATTTGTGCGGGGGCGCTTTCTGCCCCCACTTTGTGGTTTTGGGGGCGCTTTTTGCCCCCATTTTCATGTTTTGACGGCGCTTTTTGCCCCCACACTAATGAAACTGCATTACCACATCCATAATAACGATTTCCTCTGCCATCATCCTGGTCTGTGTTCTTAGCTGTAACTGTTCTGTAAATGAATTTGGATTCTTTGGCTTATGCTTTTTCAGCCACTTAGCTTCAATATCATCGAGCAGCTCATATGCTGTATCATTGACTTCATCCGCTCTCTCTTCAAGCTCACCGAACCGCACCAGACTCTTATATCTCATTGGATATTCTTCCTTGATATATTTAATCCACATACGCCCATACTTTCCTACATCTATATCTGCCTTCTCTGTTCCTGCGACAAGCACCGGATAAAAGATTCCATCCCTTTCTTCATATGGGATGCCAAGCTTTTCAAATGTTGTCTTACTCATAATGATTACCGCCTTTCTCATCACTCTGCAGAATATCAAGCACATGCTTTAATTGAACCAGCAGTTCTTCAACATCTATACCTCTGTCAGATTCATCTAATGTCTGTAATTCTTCCAGTATCGTATCAAGATGCACCTGTACTTTCTTTGCCACCTTCATTCCACCAACAACCCTGATTTCATGCTTCAGAAGACATTGGATGATATAATCCTGTTTTGAAAGTCCGCTGAGTGAAACCTTCACATTCAGCTCCTGTGCTTCCTCCGGTGACATACGAAACGCTACTACAACATTTCTCCATCTGTTCTTGGCATCCAACCTTTTCTCGCTCATAATAATCTGCTCCTTCCGATATAAAATCTATTCTTTTAATTTCTGCTGCATATATCCAGCAAAACTTGTACCGGCATGATTCATAATGTTTTACATAGGCATTATCAGACTGCCTTGTACTTATCAATGCTTATAATTTTTTCCGCAGCCGCATCCATATCAATCATAGGTTCTGTTTCCTCTGTCTGCATGATTTCTACATCATCATCCTGCTCTTCGCAATCCTCAAAGCTTGCATTGACAGCATCAAGTCTGTCTGCCATTGCCACCTGCTTTGACGGAAACAGATGTGAATAACGATATGTGATATCAATACTCTCATGGCCAACCCTGTCAGCTATTGCAACTGCGGAGAACCCAAGGTCAATCAGATGTGAAATGTGCGAATGCCTAAGATCATGAATTCTTATTTTCTTCACACCTGATAACTTGCAGCCACGCTCCATCTCATGATGAAGAAAGCTCTTTGTTACCAGAAATATCCTGTCTGTTGGTGTCTGGTCATATAACATTGCAAAATATTCCTGCATTTCTTCGGCAAGGAACTTTGGCAACTTGATTGTTCTGTTGCTCTTAGGTGTTTTCGGTGTTGTAATAACATCCTGCCCCTGCAGCCGCTGATACGATTTATTTATTCTGACAGTGTTCTTTTCAAAATCAAAATCTTCCATCGTAAGTGCAAGCAGCTCACCTAATCTCATTCCCGTCCAGTACAGCATTTCAAATGCATAAAATGAAACCGGCTTATCAATCACCGCTTCTGAAAACTTCTTATATTCTTCAGTTGTCCAGAAAAGCATTTCCTTCTTTTCTTCCCTACCCATATTTCCAGCCTGCCTTGCCGGATTTGATTTCAGATTATAAAACCTGCACGCATGATTGAATATCGCACTTAAGATGTTATGCATTGTCTTCTTATAAGTCTGGGAATAACATTTCCCATTCTCATAACGGAATGCTACCATCTCATTCTGCCACTTGCGTACATCTCCCGGTGTAATCTCATTCATCTTAAGATTCTTAAAATATGGAAGTATCTTTGTATCCACAATGTGTTCTTTTGTAAGCCACGTGTTGAGTTTGACATAATTTTTCACATCCTCTGTATACAGCTTCCAGAACTCTCCAAATGTCATATCCAGATTGTTCTCCTGCCGTATTTTATAATTCCTCTCATAATCAAGTGCTTCCCTCTTTGTTGCAAAACCTCTTTTCTTTATCTGTTTGTTTTCCCCGGTCCAGTCCTTACAATAGAATTTGACAAACCAGGTGCCTGTCTTACTGTCTTTATAAGCTGGCATATTCATCATCTCCTTCTTTCCATATGAAGAAGCAGATGCCTAAGCCGTATCGCTTCTGCACCTACCTCTATCACAATCTTCTTACCTGTTGCTTATCCTGCATCACTCATACCATAAATGCGTTCTTCAAAATATTTTCTGCTTACTTTTCCACGGATAACAATGTAACCCTTCTTTTCAAGTTCACTGTTGATCTGTCTCATAAGCTTGTATGCTGCTGATTTTGAAATCCCAAGAATCTGCATCACATCTCCTACTTCTAAAAACTTTTCGTTCATGCCCTTTCACCACCTTTCCATTAAAATTTGTTTTGGCGTTTCTCCATACCAGTTCTGCTGATGTCACAACCAGCCTCCTTACCTGAGATAATCTCCTGTAATACCGCCCGCTCCTGCTCGAGGTACTCGGTCCGCTTGGGGGGAGTGTCTACATTCGCTCGATTCCTATGAATGTCTTGGCAAATGCCTGTTAGATTTCTGGTACCGCTCATTTAGTTATTTTTCAATACCATATCGTATAGATAATTGAATTGATATTATTCTATACTGTATAGTATTGAATTGTCAAGAAGTTTTTCTAATGTTCTCGTATAGAAAAACTTCCATTTTCATTTTTTACGTGTTATACTGTCTTTAACAGTCCATCAGGGACAGATAAACGGAGGTGACTACACTATGACAATTGGTGAAAGAATAAAGAAAATACGGGTATTCCGTAAAATGACAATGGATGAACTGGGCGGTGCACTTGGATTTGAGGGCAAAAATATGTCGGTCCGCATATCCCAGTATGAAACCGGTGCACGCATTCCCGGTGAAGATATGATTCTAAAGCTTGCTGATGCATTGCACTGCAATTACAAGGCAATCTCTGATTACAGCCTTGGTTCTGCTGAAGATATCATTGAAACACTTTTCTGGCTTGAAGAAAGTGCCACATCACTTCCTGCCCGTGGAAAAGGTACAAGATTCCCAGAGTACACAGCTCCCGGCAACCTGATTCATCTGACTGCAATGACACCTGCAAAATCTTCCGAGGCTGCCAGACCAACTTACAACGAAGATGATTATGACAGTACAGGCTCACCTGTCGCATTAACTTTTGAATATGGATTGGTAAATGATTTCCTTTCGGAATGGTGTGAAATGAAAACGAAATTAAATAGTGGAGAGATTTCTCCTAATGAATATTTTGAGTGGAAAATAACATGGCCTCAGGCGTAAATGAAACTATTCACGCACAGCTCACTTTAGTACCATTTTAGTACCACAAGGCAAAAAACAAGCTCGCAAATGCCCATTTTACTAGGCTTTGCGAGCTTTTGAAAATTATTCAAACTCAATCGTAGCCGGTGGCTTTCCAGTGCAATCATAAAGCACTCTGTTCACATGCTTCACTTCATTAACAATTCTGCTTGCCACTTTTCCAAGTACTTCCCACGGGATCTCGGCTGCTTCGGCAGTCATGAAGTCGATGGTGTTTACGGCTCTTAATGCGATGGCGTAGTCGTAGGTTCTTTCATCGCCCATAACGCCTACGGAGCGCATGTTGGTCAGTGCTGCGAAGTACTGGCCGATGCTGCGGTCGAGACCTGCGTTTGCGATCTCTTCGCGGTAGATGGCGTCTGCTTCCTGTACCATCTTTACTTTTTCAGCGGTTACTTCGCCGATGATACGAATTCCAAGGCCTGGGCCTGGGAATGGCTGACGGTATACCAGTTTCTCCGGGATACCAAGCTCTAAGCCGGCTTTACGTACTTCATCTTTGAACAGGTCACGGAGAGGTTCGATAATCTCCTTGAAATCTACGTAGTCAGGAAGTCCTCCTACATTGTGATGGGACTTGATCACTGCAGATTCACCGCCCAGACCACTTTCTACAACGTCTGGATAGATGGTTCCCTGTACCAGGAAATCTACAGCGCCGATCTTCTTTGCTTCTTCCTCAAATACACGGATGAATTCTTCACCGATGATCTTACGTTTTCTTTCAGGCTCTTCTACACCTGCTAATTTGCTGTAGAAACGGTCCTGGGCATTGACACGGATGAAGTTTAAGTTGTATGGGCCGTTTGGTCCGAATACTTCTTCTACTTCGTCGCCTTCGTTTTTACGCAGCAGACCGTGATCTACGAATACACAGGTCAGCTGGTCGCCAACTGCCTTTGCAAGCATAACTGCTGCTACAGAGGAGTCTACACCGCCGGACAGTGCACACAGCACCTTACCGTTTCCAACTTTTGCACGGATGGCTTTGATGGTATTCTCAACGAATGCATCCATCTTCCAGTCACCTGCACAACCGCAGACATTGTATACGAAGTTGGACAGCATCTTGGTTCCTTCTACAGTATGAAGTACCTCTGGATGATACTGGATCGCATACAGGTTCTTTTCTGCACACTCTACAGCTGCTACCGGGCAGTTGTCTGTGTGAGCGATGATCTTAAATCCAGGAGCTTCTTTTTCGATGTAATCGTTGTGGCTCATCCAGCAGATGGTCTTTTCAGATACGTTACTGAACAGCTTGCTGGACTGATCTACGGTTACTTCGATCTTTCCGTATTCACGAACAGGTGCCTTGCATACATGACCGCCTAATAAATGCATCATCAGCTGTGCACCATAGCACAGTCCAAGTACCGGAATTCCCAGTTCAAACAGTTCTTTGCTGCAGGTTGCAGCGCCTTCTTCATATACACTGTTTGGTCCGCCGGTTAAAATGATACCCTTTGGATTCATTTCTTTGATCTTTTCAATATCAGTTCTGTAAGAATAGATCTCACAATAAACATTGCACTCACGTACACGGCGGGCAACCAGCTGATTGTACTGACCGCCAAAGTCGATTACAATAATCTTCTCTCTGTTCACGAGTATTCCTCCTATTTTTTGTCTGATAAAACGGCAGTCTGCCCGTTTCATCTTAGTATATTTCATTTCATTATACCTAAAATAATTTCACTATACAAGTGTATTCCCCAAAATCCTTGCGCTTTTCCCATTCCTCTTTCACTTTTCACAATTTTTGTTGATTTTCAACATAAAAAAACAGCATTTTTCTCATGGTATTTCCTGTCATTTTTACTGCCGTTTCAAGGTCGTTAATTCTCTAACAAACCATAGTTTAAAAACCGGCAAAGCCTTTCCGTTTTTTTCCTCCCCTCTCATCTTTTCCGGAAAATCCTTTCCGGAAAATCATGAAAAAGTCACCCCTGTTTTATTGTGCATTGTTAATAAAATTACATACAAAATCCCCTTTTTATCTTTGTATATTTTACACATTGCACAATTTTGGCCCTTTTTTATATAATGAAACTGCCAGATGAACAGGGCTCTGTTTTAAAAAAGATACGCCCTGATATACAGCACAGGAGGTTATAAACTATGGATCAATATAATACTCTCACACCTGAGATCATTTCCAAGCTGAAAGCGGTATCGGATCACATCCTTACCGGCGATGATATCAACCCTGATTTTTCCAGAGATGAAATGCCTATTTACGGCACTCATATGCCCGACCTGGTAGTCCAACCACGTTCCACAGAGGAAGTAGCTGCTATTATGAAGATCTGCTATGAAAATACCATTCCTGTTACACCAAGAGGTGCCGGAACCGGACTTGCAGGCGGCGCTGTTCCCCTTCTTGGCGGTGTTCTTCTTGATATGTCAAAAATGAACCGGATCCTAAATTATGATCTGGAAAATTTCGTTGTAAATATTGAATGTGGCGTTCTTTTAAATGACCTTGCTGCAGACTGCCTGACAAAAGGCATGATGTACCCGCCGGATCCAGGTGAAAAATTTGCCTGCGTAGGTGGAAATGTGGCTACCAATGCAGGCGGCATGCGCGCTGTTAAATATGGTTCCACCAGAGATTATGTACGCGCCATGACCGTTGTGCTTCCAACGGGCGAGATCACCCACCTTGGTGCTACGGTTTCCAAGACCTCTTCCGGTTATTCTCTGTTGAACCTTATGATCGGCTCTGAAGGTACATTAGGCATCATTACGGAACTGACCTTAAAGATCATTCCTGCTCCAAAGGCAAGCGCTTCCCTGATCGTACCATTTGAAGATCTGAAAACTGCTCTTGAAACAGTACCGAAGTTAAAAATGTCTTCTTTAAATCCTCAGGCCATCGAATTTATGGAACGTGAGATCGTACTGGCTTCCGAACGCCATACCGGACGTTCTACTTTCCCGAGAGAAATGGAAGGACAGCCTGTAGGCGCTTATCTTCTGATCACACTGGATTCTGACAGCGAAGACCAGTTATATACACTTCTTGAACAGGCAGCTGAACTGGTCCTTGACGCCGGTGCCATGGACGTTTTGGTTGCTGACAGTCCTGCCAAAATGCGTGACGCCTGGGCAGCCCGCTCTGCTTTCCTGGAAGTGATCATGGAAGAGACTAAGCTCCTTGATGAGTGTGATGTAGTCGTTCCTGTTACAAAGATCGCTTCTTATCTTGAATTTGTAAATAAGACCGGTGAAGAATGTGGTCTTGTGATCCGTTCCTTTGGACATGCAGGTGATGGAAATCTTCATATTTATGAGTGCTCCAATGACCTTACAGAAGAAGAATTTAAAAAGCGAGTAGATAAATTCTTTGACCTTATCTATAAAGAGGCGTCCGCACAGGGCGGACTTGTTTCCGGTGAACATGGTATCGGCTCCGGTAAGATCCAGTATCTGGTAGAGTCTATTGGTGAGACCAACATGGCGTTAATGGAAGGTATCAAACGTGTATTTGATCCGAAAATGATCTTAAATCCAGGCAAAGTATGCTACCGACTGTAACCTATTTATATTTATAAGCCCCTTTCTGCCAGATATCAGGCGTTAAGAATATCTCACTATAAAAGATGGTGCGAAACACTTTTTCTATTTTTCGTGCCATCTTTTTTTCATATCCTTTTTGAGAAATTTTACACAATTTTATCAGTACCTGTACACATTTTATATTGAAAATTTTGAGCTCAGGCTTTATAATATGTAAAGAAGTTGTTAATAAACGCTTCAGGCCATCAGGTCATTAATCTTACGAAAAAGGCAGGTGAACAGAATGGACGGTTGCGATAGTCATGGGCGAAGTAGACGCACGGGATATAAAGGAAACAGCGGTCTGTTCTGTTTCGTATAATTTCATATAACTTGAAATACAGGACTTCTTTTTCATTTCTTATCCCGTTCTTACAACTCCTGTAATATCCATCGCAAAACTGTAAATGGAGGACGGATACCGTCTTTCAATTTAGTTGTCACGCGTATCCTCAGACGCACAGATACATGCTGCGTTTATTATTTCTGCACATTTTACAGGTGCAGGTTTTGTTGTGCCCATAAAATCATGTTTTATACAGGATGGCGTGTTGAAAACTGAATAAAATAAAGATGAAAAGGAGACTGAAATGGAAAACAAAGTTCAAGTTCAGGATCACAGCCAGGAGATCCTGTCTGTAATCCGAAGCAATGCCTCACCGGGTATTCTGAGAAATAAACTGGAAGATTACCATGAAAACGACCTTGCTGACATTTTCCCGGAACTGACCTTAGCTGAACGGCGCAAGATCTGCCGTATCCTTGATACAGATATGCTTTCTGATATTTTCGAGCATATCGACCAGAAACAGGCAGCGGAATATCTGGATGAAATGGACGTAAAGAAAGCTGCTGCTATCCTTTCTGCTATGGAAACAGACGCTGTTGTGGATGTTTTGAAAATGACTTCCAAAGAAAAACGCTCTCTTCTTACAGAACTTCTGGATGATGACGCAAAAAAAGATATTGCCGTGATCGCAGCCTTCGATGAAGACGAGATCGGTAGCTGGATGACCACAAACTGTATTGTGATCCGCGAAAATCTGACCGTAAAGCAGGCTATGAGCAGTCTGGTAGAACAGGCAGCTAAGAATGACAATATTTCTACCATTTTTATGGTAACAGAGGATCAGACCTTTTATGGTGCAATGGATCTGAAGGATCTGATCATTGCAAGACAGGACTCCGCTTTGGAGGATCTGATCGTTACCTCTTATCCTTATGTATATGGTCATGAACTGATCGATGACTGTATTGAAAAACTGAAAGACTATTCCGAGGACTCTATCCCAGTCCTTAATAATAACAACAAACTGTTAGGCGTTATCACTTCCCAGAGTATCGTAGACCTGGTCGATGATGAGATGGGTGAAGATTACGCTAAGTTCGCAGGTCTGACTGCTGAGGAAGATTTAAAGGAACCTTTAAAAGAAAGTTTAAAGAAACGTCTCCCATGGCTGTTAGTTCTGTTGGCTCTGGGTATGGTAGTTTCCTCTGTTGTAGGCCTCTTTGAACAGGTAGTAAGCCAGCTGACACTGATCATGTGCTTCCAGTCCCTGATTCTGGACATGGCCGGAAACGTTGGTACCCAGTCTCTGGCTGTTACCATCCGTGTGCTTATGGACGAGTCCCTTACCGGAAAGCAGAAGCTGGAACTGGTATGGAAGGAAATGCGCATTGCCTTCTCAAATGGTCTGATCCTTGGCGTACTTTCTTTCACAGCCATTGGCTTATACATTGTGGTCGCAAAAGGAAAGCCTTTTGCATTCGCCTATGCTGTATCCGGCTGTATCGGAGCTGCGTTACTTTTAGCAATGGTGATCTCCGGTGCCGTAGGTACCTGTATCCCACTGTTCTTTAAAAAGATCAATGTTGACCCGGCCGTTGCTTCCGGTCCACTGATCACAACTGTAAACGACTTGGTTGCTGTTGTTTCTTACTATGGATTAAGCTGGATCTTACTGATCAATGTACTGCATCTGGCTGGTTAAAACAGAAAGCATGTGAGTATAACATTCTTGCTCACTGCTGTATATAAAAAATACGCTTTCTCTTCTATGGTTCCTTCTGGAACCTGGAAAAGAAAGCGTATTTTTGTTACTGTCATGGTTGAACTATCATTCTTTTTTACCTTCCCCCGAATGGTGTGACAGTAACCCCTGCTCTTCTCTCACACTGCGCATCCTGCGGAAATAGGAACTCATCTCATCTGCCATACCGGAAAGGCGGTTTAATAAGGTAGAAAAATCTTTTAACATTTCATCGTCTTTATAATATGGATAGACGATGTCATGATCGATCTCGCTCCAGCCTTCCTCAAACAGCGTTCTTCCCTGGATCTCCACATAATATCCTTTATACTTGATAATGTAGTGGAGAGAACGGTAAATGCCGTCTGACTTGATATCGATCAGTTTTTCATCATAAATGCGTGTATCACCATTTCTACGGTATACCTTTGGACGCTCTGCAATATAGCAGTGGGACGGATCTTCGTCAAAATCCCGGCCTCGGTCTTTTACGTAGATACTTGGATCATTTTCAAATACAGTGGTAATATATTTGTGGAAGTAGATCCAGTCTTCCCGGTACAGGAAGAATACACGGATACCGATCAGATCGGTCATGTATTTGTAATAATTGCTCCGGTTCAGATCTTTGAATTTCTCCGGATCTTCTTTTCTTTTTCGTATGATCTTCTCTAAAAGATGTCCCGGATTTTTGGTACGGTAGCGGTAGGAATGAATTCCTGCCCGCTCAATATCATAGAGATAATCGTTGACAAAGTCTTTGCCGATCCCACGAAGTTTTTCTTCTTTTAACAGATAATCATCATAGATCGCTGCCAGCTCTTCCCAGGAAATGTCAGCTGCCTTAAAATCGTCTTCGTCAATGTTATACGCTTTTAAGAACGCCATTTTATCAACCATCTGCCTTCCCCCTTTTCTATATGTCCTCTCGAAGCCTTTCATGCACCTGCCTTTGTGGCCGATTTTCCGCCAGTCGCACCCAAATTTCATCAACATACGCGCCGCGTATGCCTCAGAAATATGGGCACAACTGACAAAAAATCTTCTCACAAAATCAGGCACAGAAAGACTCCGAGCGAACATTTTTTCTCACAAATCTATAAATCCTATTTACAAACCCGCGCTATCATTCCAACTCAAACGCCCCAGTATACAACTGATAATACTTTCCTTTCTCCTCGATCAGCTTATCATGGCTGCCGCGCTCGATGATGTGGCCCTGTTCCAGTACCATGATCACATCAGAGTTTCGTACTGTAGACAGTCTGTGTGCAATGACAAATACAGTGCGTCCCTGCATCAGGGCGTCCATTCCCCGCTGTACGATAGCCTCTGTACGTGTATCAATAGAGGATGTTGCCTCATCTAAGATCATAACTGGCGGGTCTGCAGCGGCTGCTCTGGCAATGGAGATCAGCTGTCTCTGTCCCTGAGATAAATTCTCACCATTTCCGGTAATAACAGTCTCATAGCCTTCCGGCAGACGGGTGATAAAGTCATGGGCACCAGCCAGTTTTGCTGCTCCTATGCACTCGTCATCTGTTGCATCCGGGTTACTGTAGCGGATATTTTCCATTACAGTACCTGTAAACAGGTTGGTATCCTGTAAAACAATACCTAAAGAATGGCGCAGATCTGACTTTTTGATCTTCCTGATATTGATGCCATCATAACGGATGGTTCCATCAGAAATATCATAAAAACGATTGATCAGATTAGTGATAGTAGTCTTTCCGGCACCAGTCGCACCTACAAAAGCTACCTTCTGGCCAGGTTCTGCATACAGTGTAATATTATGAAGAACTGTCTTACCAGGATCATAACCAAAATCTACATTTTCAAAACGTACATCACCTGTCAGCCTGGTATAAGTAACCGTTCCGTCACTGTGGGGATGTTTCCATGCCCAGACACCAGTACGTTCTTTGTGCTCTGAAAGAGTTCCGTCAGGATTTTCCACTGCATTTACCAGTGTTACATATCCTTCATCTTCCTCCGGCTTTTCATCTAACAGGCCAAAAATACGCTCTGCACCTGCCATACCCATGACAACGGCATTGATCTGCTGGGAAACCTGGTTGATGTTTCCTGCAAACTGTTTGGTCATGTTTAAGAACGGCACTACGATACTAATAGAAAATGGTAATCGGGAAATGCTTAAATTAGGCACTTTAAACATCAGGAATAAGCTTCCGGCAAGAGCTACTGCCACATACAGCAGGTTACCGATATTGTTTAAGATCGGTCCCAAGGTATTTGCGTATTTATTAGCTGTTTCAGACACATGGAACAGCTCATCATTAATAGCATCAAAAGCCTTTTCGCTTTCTTCTTCATGGCAGAACACCTTAATGACCTTCTGGCCATTCATCATTTCTTCCACAAAACCTTCTGTCTTACCAATAGCTTTCTGCTGCTGGATAAAGAATTTTGCAGAACTTCCGCCTACTTTCTTTATAATATGCAGCATGAGCACAACACCTGCAACTACCACCAGTGCCATCCAGATACTATAGTAAAGCATGACGCAGAATACTGTAGTTACCATAACAGCAGAATTTAAAAACTGCGGAATACTCTGGGAGATCAGCTGACGCAGCGTGTCAATATCATTGGTGTAGTAACTCATAATATCCCCATGATTATGGGTGTCAAAATATTTTACAGGAAAATCCTGCATACTGTTGAACATTTTTTCACGCAGCTTCTTTAAAGTTCCCTGAGTGATCTCAGCCATTTTCCGGTTATAGAAGATAGAAGCCGCCAGCGCCAGACCATAAAGTGTAAGAAGGATACCTGTATAACGCAGGATCTCATCCTTGCAGCCATTCCAGTCACCAGACTGCCAGTTCTGTTCTACCACAGCAATAACCTTCTGCATAAAAACTGCCGGAATAGAACCTACAATAGCATTAAATAAAATACCTATGAGTACCAGAGGCATCAGCACCGGGAAAAATCCGAAAATGGTGCGGATCAGGCGCAAAAACGTCTTTTTTCCAGCCTTTGCCATGCCTTTTCCATTATTCTTCATCCTGACCGCCTCCTTTGTTCTGTGAGTCGTATACTTCTTTGTAGATCGGGCTGGTCTTCATCAGTTCTTCGTGATTTCCAATTGCCTGGATCTTACCGCCGTCCATTACAATAATATGATCGGCTTCCTGAACAGATGAAATACGCTGTGCGATAATGATCTTGGTGGTCTCCGGGATAAATTCCTTAAATCCGCTGCGGATCAGAGCATCTGTCTTTGTATCTACTGCACTGGTAGAGTCATCTAAGATCAGGATCTTCGGCTTCTTAAGCAGCGCTCTTGCAATACAAAGTCTCTGCTTCTGACCACCGGAAACATTGGCACCGCCCTGCTCAATATAAGACTTGTACTTGTCCGGGAAACGGAGAACAAATTCATCTGCCTGGGCCAGTTTGCAGGCATGGGCTATTTCCTCTGGAGTGGCGTTTTTATCACCCCAGCGCAGGTTTTCTTCAATAGTACCTGAAAACAGGATATTCTTCTGTAAAACAACAGCAACCTGGTTTCGCAGTGTCTTAAGGTCATATTCCCTTACATCTCTTCCCCCCACCTTTACCACACCTTCTGTGGTATCATACAGACGGGAGATCAGCTGGATCAAAGTAGACTTGGAAGAACCGGTTCCACCGATAATACCAATAGTCTCACCGGAATTAATATGAAGGTTAATGTTCTCCAGAGCGTTTCTCTCTGCCTTTTTAGAATATTTAAAGCTTACATTTTCAAAATCAACAGAACCGTCCTTTACCTCGTAAACCGGATTTTCCGGATTTACCAGACTGCTCTTTTCTTCCAGAACTTCTACGATTCGCTTTGCAGACTCAGAAGCCAGTGTGATCATAACAAAGACCATAGACACCATCATAAGACTGCTTAAGATCTGGAAACTATAGGTTAAAAGAGCGGAAAACTGTCCTACATCCAGATCCAGTCCCCGGCTGGTGATAATGGTATAGGAACCAAAAGACAGCACAAAGATCGTAACTGTATACAGGCAGAACTGCATCAGCGGATTGTTAAATGCAAGGATCTTTTCTGCACGGGTAAAATCACCACATACATCTTCTGCTGCACGGTCAAACTTCTCTTTTTCATACTCCTCCCTCACATAAGATTTCACAACACGGATGCCCTTAATATTTTCCTGAACAGAATTATTTAAAGCATCATATTTGTTAAATACAGCGCGGAACAGCGGCATGACCAGACGGATAATGGAAAAAAGACCAATTCCCAGTATGGGCACTACAATGATAAAAATACATGCCATTCTGCCTCCCATGATAAACGCCATGACAAAGGCAAAAACAAGCATTAATGGTGCACGTATGGCAATACGGACGATCATCATATAAGCCATCTGTACATTAGTCACATCTGTAGTCAGGCGGGTAACTAAAGATGAAGATGAAAACCGGTCAATGTTTTCAAAGGAAAAGTCCTGGATCTTATAAAACAGGTCTTTTCTCACGTTCTTTGCAAACCCGCAGGAAGCAGTGGCGCAGGCATTACCTGCAGTGATGCCGAATATAAGAGAAAGTGTTGCCATAACGACCAACACCAGTCCATACATGGCGATCTCACTGAAACCGGCACCTGCCTTCATCCGGTTTACCAGCTGTGCAATGATAAATGGAATGATACACTCCATTACCACTTCCAGGGATACCATCAAAGGTGCTTTCAGGGATGCCTGCTTATACTCACGGATGCATTTTGATAAAACTTTCAGCATAGTAGGTAAAATACTCCTTTCTGTAAACAATAAGAACAGGACGCCCGCAGTGCGAACGTCCTGAATGCTTTCTTCAGTACTTATACTGAAACATGTGCATTTTAGGCTACTTTTAATCATAACCTAAATCTACTCTTCTTTACAAGAGTAAAATAATGAACTTTTTGTGAAATAAATATTAATCCAGAGCCTCATTTAAACCTTCTGTTCCCTCTAAGGCAAATCTTCCCTGTCTGATCAGTGTGATCCGGCTGCCGTCTTTTCCCACAGCCACAATATCTCCCAGTTCGCAATAAGGAACCGTAATATCTGTATGGCAGCTGAAATATGCCTTTGACATATCCTCTTTTCTTAAAAGGGAGATCTCATTGTCTCTGGCGATCACTTCTTTGCCGTCCGGGTTGTACATAGGTGAGTCTTCTGCAAAACTGTAGCAGGTATCTCCTACTGCAAAATGTGGACCTGTTTTCTCAGCAATAAGGATAGGCAGCTTGCTGCCGATCTGGTATTTCTTTGCCATCGCATAAGCTGTGGTGTTGGTTCCAATGGCAAACTCGCCCAGCGGAAGCCAGCTGTGGCCGCGCATGATCACCTGTTTTACCAGGTCTTTTCCCTGCTCTTTGGACTCTGGGAAATTTCCGCAGCCAAACTCGGTTACTTTTCCGTCTTTAAATACCATACGCAGGTCTTTAAAGAGATAATCTTCCACATAAACCTCTTTTACATGAAGAAGGCCTTCTGTGCCTGTAAGCACAGGAGAGGTAAATACTTCTCCCAACGGAATATTTACATCGGATACGCAGTTTTCAAAATTAGTCTGCTTTTCAGGGTCGGTCAGCGTATGAAGCTGCACCTTCATGGAAGTTTCATTTCCATCCCGTCCTGTGATCTCCACATAGTCCGCCTTGTCTAAGGCATCGATCAGCTTCTGCTGGATCTTCTGGTATTTTTCGTAGTCCAGTGTGTTGATGGCAATGGTCTCACGGAAAATGTCCTCAAAATCCGGTCCGATCTCCGGCTTCGGGAAAGCAATAATAGTAAAGCTGGTTTCATCTCCCGGCATATACTGGTTGATGACCTGGCGTGACTCATTTGCATAAGCTAGTGTCAGCTCCTGCTGATGATCATTTAAAGCAAGGGCTGTTTTCTTATTTACCGGTGTAAAGCCTTCTTCCCCGAAGGTCTCTACTACAGCAGGGCCGGCACACCAGGAAGCCAGTTCACTGTACTGCTCATAAGCAGCCTTTAAAATAGAAAGTTTTCTCTCTTTAAAGGCATTTCCCATATAAAGGGCGCTGTCATAACGGTGATCATAATCATACTGCTTGTTGGCAGAAGCGCCAAAATAGCCTCGTTTTCCGTTTGGTCTGCGGTTTAAGGACTCTACAGCAGCACGATAAAAGATGGGTTCCAGTCCCATTTTCTGGAAATTTTCCACTGCTTTGCGGATCATCCGCTCAAAGCCAAGCTGATATTCTACAACCACCGTCTTCTTTTTGGTAATGTCTCTTCCCATAACAGAAAAGCCTTTGCGGTAACCTTCTGTATAGGTATCTGCCATTTTATCCACAGTCTCCTGAGGAAGGGTGTTCATAAAAGCAGCCAGCTTTAACTCAGACTCTGAGATATACTCACCAAACTCATATAAATAGGAAAGATCATTTAAGTCACTTTCCATAATGATATCTTTTGCAAAAGAAAGTTTCGGGTCCAGTCCTTCCCTGATCCGCCATGGAAGCAGCAGGTCTGAATAATCACTGACATACCAGTAAAAAGCATCTTTGATCTGCTGCTCTTTTGGCTGGTCGGTTCCTTCTTCCCATGCCTGGACAAACAGGTTATACACCTCTAAAAAGACTTCATTTAAGATCGTGATATTTTCCAGGCGCATTTCAAAGGCATAGACAATATCTCCACGAATTTCTGTATAAAGAGCAGATAAGATCTGTCCGTAGCCTTCTCCCAGTTCTTTTACCGCATAGTCCGGGTTTGCAAAGCTTACCTCATAGTGCTCAGGCAAAATATCTTCATAAAGTCTGTGATTTCGCTCCTGTAACTGAGGCAGGGAAAGTTTTTTTCCCTCTTCTCTTTCTTTTACCAGTTCCCCGATCATTAATATAAAGCGGGAAACGCATCTAAAATAATTGCCGTAAGGCTGCCGGATATCATCTTCTCCCATGGCTGCCACGCGCTCCATGGAAAGGTCCAGCCGTTCTCTTACGGCATCGTTTTCTTCCTGTAAAATTGTTCTATAATCCATAAAATGTATTCCCTCCTTGTACATCCGCATCTGCCTGCTTTGATACTTATATTTTGCCCTTTTGATCCTGGTATCACTTATCTGAAGATACCGGTAAATATAATGATGACCCAGACAAGAAGTATGATCCCCTCTAAAGCCATCCCGATCCTGGCTAAAATATAATTACAGTCATCTTCTGTAAAGGAAAGGATGCCGTACCAGAGCCCCATAATGGCTGCTGCCATACTGGAAAATCCGTAGGCTCCTGTATTTAAGCCTCCCTGTCCTGCGTTTTTAACAGAAAAATACATGCTTAAGGCACCTAAAAGAAGGGAGGCGATTCCCAGACCCAGACAGTAAAAACTGTTCTTTGCAAAGGGATTTTTCACATAGGAAACCTTGTTTCCGATCTGTCTCAATGTATTTTCCTCCTGTAACGTAATCGCATATGCTGTACCAGACAGTAACAGCCAAAGCCGAAAGCTGCTCCCAGTGTATTAAGGAACAGGTCATCTACATCAAAACTGCCCACTTTGGATATCAGCTGCAATGTTTCTAAGATCAGGCTCCAGGTAAAACCAAAAGTCACTGTATTATACCATTTCTTGCTTCTTCTGCTGATGACCGGCAGAAAAAATCCAAAGGGTGCAAAAGCAACGATATTTCCCACAATGTTGATCATAAACAATGGAAATCCCAGTACATTATAATATTTGAAATAACGGCTGATCTCTTTAAAAAGGATCAGGTTATAGGCGTAGTCCCTGTCTGTATCCGTTCGTCCGAATGACTCTGAAAAAAACATGAAATACGCCAGAAGGCACAGGTACAGTATAAACAGTACCCATCCCATCTTCTGGCGTTTAGTTGTGTTTCTGATCATCTGTGACCCCGCATCCTAAAATTCAATTTCGGATTTGCGTTTTAAAAGCAGCGCTCCATTGACAATGGAAATAATGCCTACCACAAGACCTGTCACCAGGATCACAACACCTGCTGCAATACAGCCGGCTCCTGTAACCTTCATTGTTTTATATACTCTCTCCATATTGCAACTACCTCCGGCTCTTATTCGTTCTTTGCGCCGTACTGTTCATAATATGCATCAAGAGCTGCCTTGATCTTATCATCGATCACTACCTGACCGTTGCATTCCTTGTTGTATAAGCACTCTGTTACATCTGCCATGGTAACGATGGCTGCAGTTGGGAAGCCGTACAGATCTTTAATCTCGTCTAAAGCACTCTTGGTTCCTTTTCCACGCTCCATACGGTTTAAGGAAACGATGAGACCCTTAATCTCTACATCGCCCTGAGCCTTAATGATTGGGAATGTCTCTTCAATGGACTTACCGGAAGTGGTAACGTCCTCAATGATCATAACACGGTCGCCGTCTTTGATCTTGCTTCCTAACAGGATACCGGTATCACCGTGGTCCTTTACTTCCTTACGGTTGGAGCAGTAACGGATGTCTTTTCCGTATAAATCGCTGATCGCCATGGTGGTTGCAACGCTTAACGGAATACCCTTGTAAGCCGGTCCAAAGAGTACGTCAAAGTCCAGACCAAAGTTGTCATGAATAGCCTTTGCGTAGTACTCACCTAATTTCTTTAACTGGGTACCTGTTACATAGGCGCCTGCGTTCATAAAGAATGGGGACTTTCTTCCGCTCTTTAAGGTGAAATCTCCAAATTTTAATACATTGCTTTCTACCATAAATTCAATAAATTCCTGCTTATAGCTTTCCATGGTAATGCCCTCCTTATTTTTCCAATTTTTCCCAAATTTCTTATGTGACTGTTTTATTACTTCACTGCACCGATCAGTTCGTTAATATCTTCAATTCCATATTTTTCCATATATGCCTTAATGCCATCGACTGTTTTAACAGTTGCATATGGGTCGTGGAAGTTTGCAGTACCGATAGCTACTGCAGTTGCGCCTGCAAGGATAAATTCCAGCGCGTCATCTGCATTGCAGATACCGCCCATACCGATGATCGGCACTTTTACTGCCTGGGCTGCCTGATAGACCATGCGTACAGCTACCGGACGGATAGCCGGACCGGAAAGTCCGCCTGTTTTATTGGCAACTGCGAAGGTTCTGCGGTTGATGTCGATCTTCATACCGGTTAAAGTATTGATCAGGGAAATGGCATCTGCGCCGCCTGCCTCTGCTGCCTTTGCCATAACTGTAATATCTGTTACATTCGGGCTTAATTTCATAACAACCGGCTGTTTTGCATGGGCTTTTACTGCCTTTGTAATAGCTTCTACTGCCTTAGGATCCTGACCGAAGGCGATACCGCCCTCTTTTACGTTTGGACAGGAAATGTTGATCTCCAGCATATCTACCGGCTCATCTCCCAGGCGCTCTACTACATCAATGTAATCTTCTGTGGTCTTTCCGCACACATTAACTACGATCTTTGTATCATATTTCTTTAAAAATGGGATATCTCTCTTTGCAAATACATCGATACCCGGGTTCTGCAGACCAATGGCATTGATCATGCCGCCGTAGGTCTCTGCGATCCTTGGTGTCGGGTTTCCCGGCCACGGCACATTTGCCACACCTTTTGTGACAACAGCGCCAAGACGGCTTAAATCTACAAACTCGCTGTATTCCATACCGGAACCAAAGGTGCCGGACGCTTCCATAACCGGATTTTTAAATTCCACTCCGGCGATCTTTACACTCATATTCATAATTCGGTCCTGCCTCCTGCTTTCTCACATGTCCGCCCGTTTTGATCCGGGCAATTTTTACTGTACTTTACAGTTCAATGTCTTCTGCCAGGAATACGGGGCCATCCTTACAGATACGCTTGTTATGTACCTGGGAATGTTCGTCCACATCCTTTGTCTGGCAGGTGCATGCCAGACAGGCACCAATGCCGCAGGCCATTTTCTCTTCCAGGGATAAGTAGCAGAGGATGCCTTTTTCCTGGCTGTATGCCTTTAAGGCACGAAGCATAGGAGTCGGTCCGCAGGCATAGATCACATCTGCCTTCAGATCATTTTCACGGATGGCATCTAATACATTTCCCTTTGTTCCTACACTGCCGTCTTCTGTGGCAACAGTTACAGAGCCGTATGCTTCAAATTCTTCTTTTAAGAACATGTGGCTGTCACGGTAGCCGATAACGGACTGTACCATTTCACCACCGTTTACTTTGCTTAATGCTTTTGCAAGTTCAAGCATTGGCGGGATACCGATACCGCCGCCGATGAGGAATGCTTTCTTTCCTTCTAATAATGGGAAACCATTTCCAAGAGGTCCTAATACGTCAATAGTATCTCCTGCTGTCAGTGCGGAAAATTCCTTTGTTCCGGCTCCTGCCACACGGTATACCAGACGCAGTTCTCCCTTTTCTTTATCAATACCACAAAGGCTGATGGGTCTTGGAAGCAGTCTGGATCCGTCTTTGGAATAAAGGGATACGAACTGTCCAGGCACAGCCTGGGCTGCGATCTCACCCGCAGCCAGTCTTAAGTCATAAATTCCTTCTGCCAGCTGTACCTGTGAGGTAACAGCAGCTGTCATTTTTAATTTTGCCATGTTGTTTTTCCAACCTTTTTATTTCTTGCTAATTACAGTACACTGTTGATATCAGCAACCATGTCAATAACTGCCTGTCTGGAAGCCTCTGCAAAGTGCTCCGGACCAAACTGTTTGTATTTTTCCTGACGATATGCTGCAATGATACCTCTGGAGGAGTTTACAATAGCACCTAGACCATCTTCATTGAAGCAGTGCTTTAAGTCTGCTGCAGTACCGCCCTGTGCGCCGTATCCTGGTACCAGGAAGTAGGTATGTGGCATCAGCTTTCTTAAGATCTTGCTCATTTCCGGATAGGTAGCGCCTACTACTGCACCTACGTTGCTGTAGGTTCCGTCCATGGACATATTGCCCCACTCTACTACTTTTTCAGCTACTAATTCGTAAAGAGGACGGCCGTCGATCAGTTTGTCCTGGAACTCGCCGCTGGATGGATTTGAGGTCTTTACCAGAACGAAAATTCCCTTATCGTTTGCATTGCATGCATCTACGAAAGGCTTTACGCCATCTGTTCCAAGGTATGGATTTACAGTCAGCATATCAGTAGCAAAACCGCTGTAGGACTTGGAGCCTACCTGTACTTTGCCCAGATGTCCGGTTGCATATGCAGCGGAAGTAGAGCCGATATCACCTCTCTTTGCATCACCGATGACTACCAGCCCCTTTTCCTGGCAGTAATCTACGGTTTTCTTATAAACCATTAATCCCTCAATGCCAAACTGCTCATACATAGCGATCTGTGGCTTTACTGCCGGGATCAGGTCATAAGTATTGTCAATGATCTCTTTATTATACTGCCAGATTGCTTCTGCAGCTCCCTCTAAGGTCTCTCCATAAGCGTCAAATGCTTTTTTTACAATGTGCTCTGGCACATAGGAAAGCATTGGGTCTAAGCCTACGCAGATTGGAGCCTTTGTCTTCTGGATTTTTTCGATTAACTGACTGATCATAATGTTCCTCCTTGGTTTACACTACATTTGTATATTCATTACAGGTATTTCCATGATCCAAAACTGGTCGTTCTGAATGATTATCCTAATTTTAACATAGATAACCTATTTCTTCAAGAAAACTTGGGATTATACACTTTTTTTCAATATTGTCATGTTTGCAGCGGATCTAAACTGGTTTTATGCCAGTTCCTCAAACTCATTTAACAGCTCCTCAAAGAACTTAAGTGCCTCTTCTACCGGGCCTGTATGGGACATGTCCACACCTGCCAGTTTTAACAGTTCGATGGGTGTATCGGAGCAGCCGCCGCTTAAAAACTTCTTATATCCTTCTAAAATGCCAAGTTCCCCGTTAAAGATCTTCCTGCTGATAGCGATGGCTGCAGAAAAACCGGTAGCATACTGATATACATAAAATGGGGTATAAAAATGTGGGATCCGCTCCCATTCATACTGGATCTCAGGGTCGATCACTGTATCCGGACCAAAATAGTCTTCATTTAACTTCTTATAAATATTGCAAAGACTCTGGGAAGTCATGCTCTCGCCTGCTGCTGCCATCTCATGGGCTTTCTGCTCAAATTCCGCAAACATGGTCTGGCGGAATAAGGTTCCCCTGAAGCTTTCCAGGAAATAATTTAATAAATAGGCTTTTTCCTGTTTATCTTTGCTGTTCTTTAATAAATGACGGATCAGCAGAGCCTCGTTACAGGTGGAAGCTACCTCTGCCACAAAGATCTTATAACCGCTGTAAGTATAAGACTGGTTCTTGTTAGAGTACCAGGTGTGGATAGAATGGCCCATTTCGTGAGCCAGTGTAAATACATCATTTAAAGTTCCATGGAAATTTAATAATACATAAGGATGGCAGCCATAAACGCCCCAGGAATAAGCGCCGCTTCGTTTTCCTTCATTTTCATATATATCAATCCAGCGGTTGTCAAAACCTTCCTGAAGAAGGCCCAGATACTCTTCGCCCATAGGTGCAAGACCTGTTTTTACAATGTCTTTGGCTTCTTCAAAGGTATAATGACGGTCTGCTTCTGCCACCATAGGCACATACAAGTCATACATGTGAAGTTCTTCTACGCCCAGGAGTTTTTTCCTCAGAGAAGCATATCTGTGGAGCAGTGGGAGACTTTTTCTCACAGATGCCACCAGATTGTCATATACAGACTCAGGAACTTCATTCCCGGAAAGGCTTGACTGACGGCTGGAAGTATAATTTCTGGCCTTTGCATAGAATACAGCCTGTTTTACATTGGCACCAAAAGCTGCGGATAAGGTATTGGAAAACTGCTTGTATACACTATACAGGTTTTCAAAAGCCTCTTTTCGGATGTCTCTGTTCTGATTTTCCAGGAGAGCAATATAATTTCCATGGGTAAGAGGAATTTCCTTTCCCTCTGCGTCATGAACAGCCGGGAAGCGGGCATCTGCATTATTAAACATGGTAAATACCTGGCTTCCGCCCTGGGTTGCCTCGTAGGACTGAGCCAGTAACTGTTCCATTTCTTTAGAAAGTGTGTGGCTCTTGCGCTCTAACAGCTGATCTAACAGGCGGTCAAAATGTTTCAGGCCCGGATGGCTGTTTCTGTATTCTTTTAAGATTTCTTCCGGAATGGATAAGATCTCCGGAACCATATAAGCTGAATTTTCAGAAGCCCGGATATTTAAAAGCTGTGCCCTGGAAAACATGTCCTGATACAGGTCATTTGCTGTATCTTCGTCGGAACGCATTCTGGCATATACGTACAGGCGCTCTGCTTTTAAGCTGAACTCATCATCAAATTTCAGGCACTGGTATAAGTTTTCTGCTGACTCTGCCAGCTTGCCCTTAAATTCCCCGTATTTTTCAAGCTCACCAGACGCTTCTTTTAACTGTTTTTCCCAGGTCTCATTATCCGGGACCATGTCCTCTAACTTCCAGGTGGTAGAAATTTCTGCTTCACTTCTTTTCTTCATAAACGTAACCCCTTTCTTTTATTTGCAAATACAGATGTGCCCCGGCAATGCCGGGGCAGGTGAAATATCTTTATATAGACTTAGATTTCCGCGCTAACGCAGCCGCTTGTTTTGCCATGCATATCAAGAATGCGCCAGTGACGCATTTGAAGATTTCTCTGCGCTTATATAAACTTAGACGCGATCGGCACTGCGATCACAGTGAGCAGACCTGCCACTGCAATAGAAAGGCTGCTCATGGCACCTTCTACTTCTCCTAATTCCAGTGCTTTTGCTGTACCTACTGCATGGGCGCTGGTACCAAATGCCAGTCCCTTTGCTACCGGGTGGTCGATCTTTGCAAGTTTAAGTACAGTCTCGCCAACCATATTTCCTAAAACACCGGTGATGATAATACTGATAACAGTCAGTGTTACAATACCGCCTGCTTCTTCACTGACACCCATTCCAATAGCAGTTGTAATGGACTTTGGAAGCAGTGTTACATAATGGGTGTGGGACAGTCCCAGAACACGGCACATGAGGAAAATACTCACTGCACTGGTGGCAACGCCGGAAGTAATGCTTACTGCAACGGCTGCACCATGCTTCTTTAACAGGTGAAGCTGCTTATACAGCGGGATCGCCAGACATACAGTTGCCGGTGTAAGGAGCCAGCTTAAATAAGATGCTCCTTTATTATATGTATCATAATCAATTCCTACTCCCAGTAAAAATGCAATGATCACGATAACAGATACCAGGATCGGATTTAAAAAGGCAAGCTTTGTCTTCTGTTTCAGCCAGCAGGCAAACAGATAAGCTGCTATACTTAAGGTAAGTCCCCAGTACTGGGAATTTCCCAGGATCTCTCTTAATGTACTCATTTGATCATTTCTCCTTTTTCTTCTCTGCTGATTCCATCATAAACTGTGCCACTTTTCCGGTAACGATCATTACTACAACAGTAGAAACTGCGATAATGATCAGAAATGGAATAAGAACGGCTTTCAGCTCATTTGCACACTCCAGAATGCCTACAGTTGCCGGTACAAACATCATGGACATGGTATCCATAAGAAAATTGCCGGTTCCTTCTACGCTTTCCATTTTCACAACACCTGACATAAGGGCTGCCAGCATAAGAAAAAGACCGTATACACCTGCCGGAACAGGAAGGGGCAGGATCTGGTTTAAAAATTCTCCAGCCAGAGTAATACCCAGGATAATACCGATCTGTCTTACGTATTTCATCTTTGTTTTCCTCCTGATGTTTTAGCGGATGACAATATTTTTTCTTTTGCGTCCGTTAAATTTTTCTGGATTATTCTACCACTGCGTTTTTTCATATTCAAGAGATAATGCCGGAAATACACAAAAAATACAATCCGGGCATTTAACAGTGGTTGCGCCCTGAAAACCATTGGATTACAATAAAAACATTATAAAAACTATATTGGGAGCTTATTTCATGGACATTTTCTTTAAAGATAACTTAAATTCATCAGACCAATTATATATAGAACAGCTTTTGTGTGCATCCATGGCAGCCTCTACAGATAATACCGGATCCTGGGGTATCACGCCAGCGCTTACAGATATACTGGATGCTGACGGCTGGTGGTTTGCAGCTTCTGATCCGGACCTGATTTCTAAATCATGCCCGGTCTCTAAAACGTACCTGTCCGGCTGTATGGCTGTATACCAAACAGGAGATGACAGCTTTGAATGTGTGCCTTTTGTGCACCCGGATCTTCGTAAAAAGGGAATTTTTTCTTCTATCCTGGCTGCTGCCTGTGAAGAAGACCAAATTCCAGGAGAAGGCTCTGTGTATTTTTCCTGTGGTACTGAAAATAAACTGTGGAAAAATGTCCTGGAACATATTGGGGCAGAGCATGCCTGGGATGAATATATGATGGAGCGGGAATTAACGGGATTTGAAACAATGGCAAATGAAAAAACAGCAGATATGCTTTACTGCCGGATTTTGGAAAATACTAGCAGCACAGCCTGGCAGGCTGTTGGCAGCCGCAGCCTTCTAACACAGAATACTGCAGAAAATCTGACCGCACCGGAAGTCACCTGTTTTCTTGAACCCCAGGGAAACTCTGTCTATTTATACAGCCTTGAAGTTCTCCCGGAACTTAGAAATAAACATTTAGGCACTGCCTTTTTATCTGTCCTCCTTCCCCAGCTGGCAAAAAAAGGCTTTAAGACCATAAAGCTTCAGGTTTCCTCAGAAAATCTCCCGGCCATGGCCCTGTATAAAAAGACAGGGTTTTGCATTACGCAAACCCTGTCTTTTTATGAGTATTAATCCCTTGATACAGTCACACCCTGGGCTTCGATCCTCTTTCGGATCTCTAACATCTTGTTGTCCGTCTGGGCGATCACATCAGCGCACTGTTTTAATTCACCGCTGATCTCACCATTTAAGTCCACAAAGGATTTTTTATACTTTAACTGATGATCCAGACTTGCCCAGAAGTCCATAGCGATGGTACGGATCTGTACCTCTACGCGGATGGGCTTCTTACTGTCTGAGAAGAATACCGGGATCTCAATGATCATATGGTAACTGCGGTAGCCGTTTGGCTTTGGATTTTTAATATAATCCTTAATCGCAATAACAGTTACATCATCCTGGCGCACCAGCATTTCCGCTACTTCGTAAATATCATCTACAAAAGAACAGATAATGCGGATACCTGCCACATCATCCAGATTTTTCACCATAGACTCCACCGATACCGGCAGCCCCCGGCGCTGAAGCTTCTCTAAGATACTCATAGGCTTCTTTACACGGGATTTGATCATTTCAATGGGGTTTCTCTGGTTTTTAATGGATAATTCATCATTGAGTACTTCTAATTTTGTCTTTACTTCACGGATGGCACAGGCATACATCATCATTGCCATCCTAAACTGTCTTGCTTCATTGATCCATACATCCGGGACCTGGACCACATCCGGCACATTGACAATGGACTGGTTCAGCTCACTGTTAGGATTAAGATTGATATTCATCGTGTCACCACTTTCCGCCTGTGTTTACAGGTTCTCCACTGCCTTTACAGCTTCCTCAAACCATGGCATCTCAATATATTCTACCTGACCGCCATCTACCATCTGGGCGATCTTTGGATCGATCGGGATCTGGGCTAACAGCTTTAAGCCGTATTCTTCTGCAACCTGCTCTGTATGGCTCTCACCAAATACATTAATGTGCTTTCCGCAGTCAGGACATTCCAGATAGCTCATATTTTCTACAATACCAAGTATCGGCACATTCATCTTCTTTGCCATATTTACTGCCTTGGCTACGATCATTCCTACCAGTTCCTGAGGAGAGGTAACGATAATGATACCATCTACAGGAAGTGACTGGAATACAGTCAACGGAACATCGCCAGTGCCCGGAGGCATATCTACGAACATGTAATCTACATCTTTCCACAGTGTCTCAGTCCAAAACTGCTTTACAGCGCCTGCGATCACAGGACCTCTCCAGATGACAGGATCGGTATCATGGTCTAACAGAAGGTTGGCAGACATGATATCTACACCCTCTAAGGATCTTGCAGGGATCATCAGTTTTCCGTCTTCGGAAACACCTGCTTTTTCATGGGCAACGCCAAATGCCATAGGAATAGACGGACCGGTAATATCCGCATCTAAAATTGCTGCATGTTTGCCCTTGCGGCTCATGCTTACTGCCATCATGGAGGTAACAAGTGATTTACCTACACCACCTTTACCGCTGACAACACCAATTACTTTTTTTACAGAACTTTCCGGTGCCAGCGCTTCCAGAAAGCTTTTTTTATCCTGGGTACGGCTGCTGCAGTTTTCGCCGCAGGTACCACAGTTATGGGAACATTCACTCATTTGTATCTTCTCCTTTAATTTTCTATCTCATTTGTTCACTCATGAACACGCACTATCGCGCTCTACTATCTGCTGACGCAGACGGTTCATTCGTTAATGGCTCGTGAAAAATCAGCGGACGCGTCACAGGCGCCTCCTCGATATGCTTAGCAACAAATGTCTGCTTCGCAGCCGCTTGTTTTTCCCTTCACTCTTGTTCACTCATGAGTCCCGCGCTGTCGCGCTCTACTGTCTGCTGACGCAGACGACTCATTCGTTAATGGTTCGTGAAAAACAAATGTCTGCTTCGCAGCCGCTTGTTTTTCCCTTCACTCATTATATACCTATTTTCATAAAGCCGCAAGCAGTGCCCTCAAACGAAACTCTTCTTCGCGGGTCAACGTCTCTTCCAACAGTCCCTTATTCTCATCGGAATGCTCGATCTCACGGGAATAACGGTGGGCTACATCTGCTGCCTCTTTTAAAGTCAGTGTACCATGTTTTTTCCAGTGGACCATCATCATATCCTGGATCATAATGGTGGATACGATGGCGGCTTTCATTTTTCCATAGGGATTTTCATTGTATACGCCACCGCAGAAGTAGGTGTATACAAAGTACACCATCAGCTGTTCTGTCCAGAGGTTCATTTTTTCTGCTTCCGGGCTTTGGAAAAAGGCTTTTCTCATCTCTTCGTAAGCTGCTTCCCCATCACCTAAAAGACAGACTTTTAATTCATCTCTGTACTCCGGCCACTGGTGATTTAGCGGTTCCATTTTTTCTAAAAGATCCATGATCGCTTTTATTACTTCATAACGGCTGTATCCTGTAATTCCCGCCAGTTTTTCTTTGAAATAACCATCTCTTCTGGAACTATTATATTTTTCAAATAAAGCATCTGTCTGGTAAAGCACATTGTCCCGCACTCTTCTTTGCAGATCATGGGCTAATGCCAGAACCTCTGCCATGCGAAGCCGCATATCCAGGCTTCTGTCCTGTAAGATCTTAAAGATCAGGTCCCTGGCATCCATCAGCTTGGTATATAAGAAAAAGTCGAAATCCTCATAAGTTTCCTCTTTTTCATCTTCTTTTGTAAGGAACTGCACCTTTTCCTCACAGCCAAGAATGATCTTCGCTGCCTCCATACAGGAAAGACAGAGAGAATACTCCCTGCTGCCTTCAAATTCCTCTACATGGCGGGGATACATGCGGCAGGTGCGGCATAAGCTGTCCGGTCCCATTTCTGTATACAGGTCGCATAAATTTTCATCATTTAAAAAGGCACAGCGGTGATGATACTGCAAAAAAGAGCCTTCTTTCCAGTTAATGGAATTTTTCAGCCTGTTTCCAACAGGACCTTTTGCCTTTTTATATTTTTCCAGCGCCTTGTCATCGATCATGATCTCCCAGCCTGCGCAGCAGGTATCCTCACATTCTGAGGCAATACACTGAAACTTTCTATAATAATGTGGATATGTGTAAAGCATTTCTATTCTCTCCTGCCAAGACGGACGTCTTCTAAATATGCCGCCAGTTCTTCATCTGCACCATGGAACAGATAATTTTTCCCAGATTTTTCCAGTTTTGCCTTTTCTTCCCGGATCTGCTCATTAGCCCAGGCAACCTCTTCTTTTAAGTCTCTGGCTGACATCAGATGACAGCCCTGTCCATAGATGATCAGCTGCTCCAGTCCGTCAGAAGTAGCTACGGTTACATTGTACTGGCGTCCGATCTTATGGGCCAGTTTTTCAATGTACTGGTCGGCAGTTTCCGCTTCTTTTGTATACACTACATGGATATTGTGGTAATCGATGGCTTCGCCGGTATTTCCTGTCACTTTATAGGCGTCAAATACCAGGATCAGGGTACATTTTTTATATCCCTGATAATTGCATAAAATATCCATCAGTTTCTGTCTGGCTCCGTCAATGGTTACTTTGGAAAGTTCCCGCAGCTCTTCCCAGGCAAAAATAATGTTGTAGCCGTCTACCAGGAGATATTCTTCCTCTTCCGGCTTCTTTGTTTCATTCGCCTTTAAGGGTATGTTTGCAGAATAATTTCTGGTCCTCGGGGCAGTGGGACTACTCTGTGTATCCGGTCTGCTGCGCCATTTTCCTGCACCGAAACGGCGGTTGAAAATCTCTTCCAGTTCTTTGTCATCACTCCAGGAGGTGCCAGGACCGGAACCTCCCTGTCGTTTTCCAGCTGCTGATGCAGATGTGGACGAACCAGACGTTGAAACAGCACTGCCAGACACAGGTCTGCCGCCTCCAACACCAGAGGAAGAGCCATTCGCAACTGAACCAATACCTGCATCACCAGCAAACCGGCCCATATCTCCCTGCATGCCCCCTTCAGTATCATTCTCCCCATTTGCTCGCCGCCCCAGCTTCTCCAGCGGACTTTCCACATGCATATATTCCTTCACCTGGTACCATGGCACCAGATATCCGGCTCCGTGGGAGCAGAAAACGGAGTCGGCTGTATTTTCCAGATCTGCCTCCGGATCATAACCGGCTGCCTCGATCACCTCTTCTGCATTGTGACATGGTTCATAATCCTTAAACCAGAGACTTAAGTGACCTCTGCCCTTTGTATAGGCGATCACCTCTCTCTGGTAATCACGCAGACAGGCAACAGGCGCCTTTCCTGTTAACAGAACACCGTCCTCCGTAGTCACAGGCGGCTCAAAGGTTCCAAACATCCGGTCCATATCCGCCATGGCCCGTCCCAGATTTTCAGAGGGAAGTTCCAGTGTAAATCCATAATACGGTTCCAGCAGCTGGCTTTCCGCCTGCATCAGTCCCTGGCGCAGCGCCCGGTAAGTAGCCTGACGGAAATCTCCGCCCTCTGTATGCTTCATATGGGCACGCCCTGTCAGCAAAGTCACCTTCATATCTGTGATCTCCGCTCCTGTAAGCACACCTCTGTGGATCTTCTCTTCCAGATGAGTCAGAATCAGCCTCTGCCAGTTCCGTTCCAATACATCCTCACTGCACACCGTATCAAACTGCAGCCCGCTTCCGGCCTCTCCCGGTTCCAACAGCAGATGCACCTCTGCATAATGACGCAGCGGCTCAAAATGCCCTACGCCCTCTACTGTATTTAAAATGGTCTCTTTGTATACAATATTTCCTGTATCAAAGCCTACCAACAGACCGTACCGCTCTTCCAGCATATGCTTTAAGATCTCGATCTGTACATCTCCCATAAGCTGTACCTGGATCTCTCCCAGTTCTTCGTTCCAGAGAACATGAAGTTCCGGTTCTTCCTCTTCTAACTGCTTAAACTGCTGCAGACATTTATGTACATCACTGTCAAACGGCAGCAGGATGCGGTAGGTAAGAACCGGTTCCAGCATAGGCAGTTCTGATGCCGGTTCACTGCCAATTCCCTGTCCCGGATGGGTATGGATAGGGCCGGTCACTGCACAGATACAGCCTGCAGGAGCCTCTTTTACACTTTCAAATTTGGCCCCGGAATAAATACGGATCTGGTTGACCTTTTCTTCTTCCCCCCAGGCATCTTTCACCTTCAGCACACCGGAGGTGACTTTTAAATGGGTCAGGCGGTTGCCCTGACTGTCTCTGGATATCTTAAATACTTTTGCTCCAAAAGGACTGTCTTTTTCCGTTTTCCTTTCCCCTTTTGCCATCCCATAGCGCTGAAAGCCTGCTAACAGTTCTTCCACACCCTTTAATTTTAAGGCAGAACCAAAATAGCAGGGAAATACCTTTCGTTCACGGACTAAACGGCCGATCTCATCTGATCCTATGGAACCATTTTCAAAATAGGCTTCCATCACTGCCTCATCACAGACTGCCAGCTCCTGATAAAAGGTATCTGTATCCTCTTTTTCAGGATCCCATTCTCCTTTTTCACCGGACCAGCCGCCAAAATCCACACAGTTTTCATCTAAACCTGCTTTCAGGTCCTTCATAAGAGCAGCCGCATCACAGCCGGACTGATCCATTTTGTTTACAAATAAAAATACAGGAATGTGATGACGTTTTAACAATCTCCATACCGTTCTTGTATGTCCCTGTACTCCGTCTGCACCGCTTACTACCAGGATCGCTGCATCCAGAACCTGAATGGTACGCTCCATTTCCGCGGAAAAATCTACATGTCCCGGTGTATCAAGCAGGGTTACATGGGTATCCCCAAGGTCAAATATGGCCTGTTTTGAAAAAATGGTAATACCGCGTTCTCTCTCTAATTCATAGGTATCAAGAAATGCATCCCGGTCGTCCACTCTTCCCATTTTCCGTATGGCACCGGTAAGATATAAAAGTGCCTCTGAAAGTGTGGTCTTTCCTGCATCTACGTGGGCCAGCAGACCTGTGCTGAAATATTTTTCTGTTTTAACCGGCTCCTGTCCGCCCATAAAACACCTCCTGAAACAGTAAAACTCCTATAGTCATAAAGGACTGCCGCATACAAGAATATACGGCAGTCCCTTTTTGGCTGAACATTCATCAATGAAACAAAAACCTGAATTTATTTTTCAAGTGCTTTGTTGATCTCTTCTACCGGAACCGGAATGGTACGCTTAGGTTCTGCAGCCTGTACCTTTGGTCTGGAAACAGTTAAAGGCAGGTTTACACCCATTACATTTAAGATAATGCCCTGTGCTTCATTTGCCAGTACAGTTGGTACTTTGGCAGCTTCTACTACAACCGGGCGCATCTTGTTCTCACGGTTAAATTTCTGGAACTCTAAAATATCAGTAAATGCAGGCTGATACAGCTGTCCGTCTTTTAACTTTACTAACGGAATACCCTTTTCTTCTTTCTGCAAGGCAAAAATAAAGGTTCCCTTCTTAAAGTCAGCAGTCAGCTCTTCGTTTAATTCAGCCATTCTTTCCTTATCTGCAGATGCAGCCGGACGGCGCATTTCCTGTGCCAGATAAGCAGCTGTCAGATGTAAGGCCGGATTTTCTACCCATACAGTTCCCTGTGGCATATCTTCCGGGGATTTGCGCTTTACAATGTCGCTTATCTGCATGGAAGCCTTCTCTCCCTTGTCAGTTACCACCAGGGCATTTACACCCAGTGTATACAGACCGGTAAAGAATACCAGCATATCTTTTCCATTGATCTTGGCAACTGTAACAGGTACTTTCTCCTCTGCCAGTTTTGCAGCTTCTTTTTTTGCTTCTTCTTCGTCCAGGAATAAGAATACCTCATCATCAAAGGTCTCCTCATCACATACTACGTATGGCTCTCTTGTACACAGAGAGATCAGGGCGAAAATATCTGCATCATGTCCAAGGCGCATAAGAAGTTCCTTCTTAATGGCCGTAATTGTATTCGGTGTCTCACTCATTCCAGTTTTAATCTCCTTTGCTACTTTAATGTTTTCCTGCAATTTTCAGAAAAACATCTGCTTCATTGGATATGATTGTACCACATTCCCCGAAAGGACGCAATCACCAGGCCTGTTTATCTTGCAAAAGCCTCTGACATATCCTTATATTCACTTAAATTCGGGAAATTGATCTCTACAGGACTGCCTGGATCTGCAATTCCTACATCCCCGTCCATGTCAATGGCAATATTCTTTCCTTCTACTCCCATTTCCATGTTCATCTTCATACGCATTTTAATGCAGTCACCGTTTGGATCTACTACATATTCACATGGGATATCTGAAAATTTCATGGTGATGCCGCTTTCAGAAAGCAGGGCACTTCCCATTCCCAGACTGCCGAATAACTGATCCATATAATCGGTCATCTTGCTTCCCTGGATCACAAAACCAATTACCTGGTCTTCTCCCTCTGTCCACAGGCGGAAATCTGTCATCAGATCTTCCTGCGCCTGTCCTGAAGCCAGCATCATTGTCTGACTGCTGATCTGTTCCGCCATCTGTGTCAGATCCATAGGATATTTGATCTTCGTTCCGGCAGTTTCCATGTAGCAGGTACCATCTTTATAATACATGGTACTGATCATCGGTTCCTGTCCAGGTACTGTGGCACGGCTGTAACTGCTGTACTGCAGATTTCCCATGTCTGTTAAATGGTTCATCCGCACATTCATTTCCAGACGCATATTGCTGAGATCTTCCACGCCTTCTAAGGCACTGCCGGAAAGATGGATCTGATAATCATAATAAGCATTCATATCCGTAACGGATTTCTGCTTTTCTGTTACCTGCTCATAAAGAGCTTTGGCATCTTCCACATTGCCTGCATAGGCAGTCGTAGGACTTAAAAGTGCTACTGTAAGGACGATTGCTGCAAAACGTTTTACCTTTCTCATAACGTAACTCCTTTCTGCTATATAGCGTTAACTTTACATTCCCCATGCAAAGCAACTACACCATTCCCGCACAGGATGCGGGAAGTTACATACTACTGTCCGAAATAAGCTTTTACACCTGCTACCAGGCCATCTCCTAACTGGTTTAAGGTGCTCTGTGAATGATCAGACGCCTTGTCTCCCAGCTCAATATCAACAGAAGGTACGGTAGAATAAGAAGTCTGTGTCAGATCCATTGCCATAGAACCGCCGGAAAAGATCTTCACACCTGCGCTCTTAAGGCCTTCTACCAGGCTTGCTCCCAGTGCGTTGTGCTGCTGCCAGTGGGACTTGACCGGTTCCATGTTCTTATAGGAAGCCACATCTGGAACGCTCATGTAAAATGCACCTTTGTTGCTGGTTGTAGAGTCCCAGTGAAGAGCAATATGACAGTCTGCTGCGTTATTGGCAATCACACTTCTTGCAATGTTGTCTAACTGCACATCTTCCCCGTCACGGATCATCAGTACATCATAGCCCGCTGACAAAAGCTTGTCTTTCAGTACTTTTGCCATAGCCAGTGTTACCTTGCTCTCTGCTGTTCCGTCAGAAAATGTCATTCCTGTGGAAACAGCTACTGCAGAAGTAGCACCTGCACCTGTAGTACCCCCTGTAACTTTGGCTGTTCCATCCGGATGACACTGGGTCTTTACAGAAGTTCCACCTTTTGTTCCGTGACCCGCATTCACTGCGATCACCTTATTCTTCTTTTCAGAAGCTGTACTGCGGTAAAGGACTGCTGCCCCGGATTTTATTTTGGCAAAATCCGCGTATTTCCAGGAAGAATTTAATGTCACCTGTCCATCTGCAGCTGCATTAGAAGAAGCTGCGCTTGTCTCCGGCTCCTTTGGAACTTCTGTGGTCACAAAGTCAGAAGAAATATAGACTGTCTTTCCTTCATATTCCACTCTGTCCCATTTTTCGCTGGTACCTGTACGGGTAAGTTCTGTTGCATTTCCAATATTTGCTACAATGTTATCACTGGTTGAAGTGTCGCAGGAAGAACGGACACGGACACTTCCGCCGTTGGTCTTTACATAAACGGTATCGGAAACCGTTTTAAACTCCGGCGCCGGGGCTGTGGTGCGTTCTGTTTCGCTTTGGATGATCTCTGCGGTGGGATTGCTGCCCTGTTTAACAGATGCTTCCGTGTTTTCTTTTTCTGCTTTTTCGCCGATTGCTTCGTCAGAACCATTTTCAGTTTCGTTTTCCTCACCAGGCACAATTTCAGCTTGAACGTTTTCCGCATTTTTCCTCAGTTCTTCGCTGGACTGATACCCGGAACAGCCTGCTGTCAAAAGCGCTGCTCCAAGGATAATGGCAGCTGCCTTTACACTGACTTTTTCTCTTCTTTTTCTCATAAGATCGTGCCTCCGCCTGCTACATAATCATCCTGGTAGAATACAACTGCCTGTCCAGGTGTTGCAGCACGTACCGGCTCTTCAAAGCGGCATTCTACCATGTCTTCTCCGATCCGGCGGATCTTACATGGTGCGCCTTTGTGACTGTAGCGGATCTTGGCATTGACAGAAATCTCTTCCTCTCCAACACCTTCTAATGCCATCCAGTTTAACTTGTTGCAGCGGACTACATCTGTAAATACATCCTGGCCATTTCCCAGTACAACTTCATTTGTCTCCGGACGGATAGCTACTACAAAGACCGGATATCCCATAGCAAGGTTTAAACCTTTTCGCTGGCCTACGGTGTAATGGGAGATACCTTTATGGCGTCCCAGCACATTTCCATCTAAATCTACGAAATTGCCTGGTTCCATGGTCTTTCCTGTGTATTCTTCAATAAAGGATGCATAGTCATGGTCCGGGATAAAGCAGATTTCCTGGCTGTCCGGCTTGGAAGCTACCGGAAGTCCCAGTTTTTGCGCCATATCGCGGATCTCGTCTTTGTGATAGTTTCCTACTGGCATTAAGGTATGTGAAAGCTGCTCCTGGGTCAGGTTATAAAGGGCATAAGTCTGGTCCTTTGCTGCAGTTACTGACTTTTTAATGGCATATCTGCCGTTTGGAAGCTGTTCGATCCTCGCATAATGTCCGGTAGCAATGTAATCTGCTCCAATGGAAAGACTGCGGCGAAGCAGAGACTCCCATTTTACATAACGGTTGCAGGCGATACATGGATTTGGGGTACGTCCTGCCATATATTCCGCAGCAAAATAATCCATGACCTGGGTGCGGAACTCATTTTTAAAATTCATGACATAATAAGGGATACCCAAGTCCATAGCAACACGGCGGGCATCATCTACAGCGCTTAAGCCGCAGCAGCCCCCCTCTGCTTCCTGAACCAGGGTATCCTCATCCTGCCATATCTGCATGGTCACGCCGATGACGTCGTAACCCTGTTCTTTTAACAGCCAGGCTGCCACGGAGGAGTCAACTCCTCCTGACATGCCTACTACTACTTTTCTACTCAATACTCTTCCTCTTCTTCCTCTTCGCCGATGTTCTCCTTAGGCTGCTCTAATCCTTCGATCTTAATACCGTTTTTCTGAGCATAGTCCCATAAAGCTGCGTGGATGGCTTCTTCTGCTAACAGGGAGCAGTGTACCTTTACTGGTGGAAGTCCGTCTAATGCTTCCATAACTGCCTTGTTGGTAACTTCCATTGCTTCCTGAACAGTCTTTCCTTTTACTAATTCAGTAGCCATACTGCTGGTTGCAACTGCAGCGCCGCAGCCGAAAGTCTTAAACTTTACGTCACGGATGATCTGGTTGTCATCGATATCTAAGTAGATACGCATGATGTCACCACATTTTGGGTTTCCTACAGTTCCTACGCCGCTGGCGTCTTCTATTTCTCCCACATTTCTTGGATGCTGAAAATGGTCCATTACTTTTTCTGAATACATGAAAAAATTCCTCCTGATGGTTGGTTATTTACCTATACTTATTTTTCTTTTGTGCGTCTCATATAATCTTCGTATAAAGGAGACATACCTCTTAAGTAAGAAACGATTTCCTTGATCTGCTCCACTACATAATCCATTTCTTCCATTGTGTTCTCTTCGCTTAAGGTCAGACGCAGGGAACCATGTGCGATCTCATGAGGCAGACCGATGGCTAACAGTACATGAGATGGGTCTAAGGATCCGGAAGTACATGCAGAACCGCTGGAACCGCAGATACCTGCCATGTCTAACTTGATCAGTAAAGACTCGCCTTCGATAAACTGGAATGCAAAGTTTACGTTGTTTGGCAGACGATTGGTTCTGGAACCGTTAACTCTGGTAAATGGAACCTCTTCTGTTACACGTTTGATCAGATAATCTCTTAACTGAGTCTCTTTTGCAATACGCTCATCCATGTTTGCCATAGCGATCTCAGCTGCTTTTCCGTAACCTACAATGCCAGGAACATTTTCAGTACCTGCACGGCGCTTACGCTCCTGAGCTCCGCCATGGATAAAGGAACGGATCTTTACACCGGTACGGATATACAGGAAACCAATTCCCTTTGGTCCGTTTAACTTGTGGCCGCTGGAGCTTAACATATCAATGTGGCACTCATCTACATTGATCGGCACATGGGCATAAGCCTGTACAGCGTCTGTGTGGAATAAAATGCCGTGTTCTTTTGCGATCTCACCGATCTCCTTAATTGGCTCAATGGTTCCGATCTCATTGTTTGCGAACATAATAGAAATAAGAATAGTATCCGGACGGATGGCTTTCTTTAATTCGTCTAATTTAACAACACCGTTTTCATCTACATCCAGATAAGTTACCTCATAACCTCTGCTCTCCAGATACTGGCAGGTATGAAGGATGGCATGATGCTCGATCTTGCTGGTGATGATGTGCTTGCCCTTTGCGCTGTAAGCCTCTGCTGTAGCAACTAATGCCCAGTTGTCAGACTCACTTCCGCCTGCTGTAAAGTAGATCTCGTTTGTCTTTGCGCCTAAAGACTTTGCAATAATCTCTCTTGCATTGGTAACTGCTTTTTTGCTTTCTGATGAAAATGTATATACAGAAGATGGATTTCCATAATATTCTGTAAAATAAGGAAGCATTGCTTCCACAACCTCCGGCCTTGTTTTGGTAGTGGCTGCATTATCAAGATAAATCAGCTTTTCCATAATAATATTTCCGCCTTTCTTCTATAAAAAATTGCCTTATCGCTACCCTTTACTATAACATAGTATTCCATGAAACTCAATGTGAATACCCGATTGTTTTAATTTCATACAAAGTTAGTTGGTTTATCTCCCCTTTATCTGAGGATCACCCCTAAAAATGCCCCATAACAGACGGTTATTATACCCATATGGAATACTATTTCCAGAAAACTGCCTGTTACAGGAATAGCTGTACACAAGGCCAGTTCAAGCCCCAGACTGATCAAAAGCACCAGCCCCGGCTTTAAAACGCAGTCTGCCATATTGCAGTGAAATTCCACCTGACGGCGGACAGAAAAACAGCATAAAAAGGCTAAAAGCAGTTCGCTGACCAGAAAGCCCCATAAATATCCCCGGATACCAAACAGCGGCACTGCAAACAGCACAAATACCAGACGGATCCCCATGGCAAACATATTTTGCAGGAAGGTAATACCCGTTTTTCCAAGGCCATTTTGGATGCTTCCCATAGTAGTTGCCAGATACATAAACGGACAGAGCCAGCAAAGTACCATAATAAAAGAGCCGGACAGCTCATTATGGAAAATGATCGTGCCAAGGCTTTTGCCAAACCGGGTAAAAAGACCGATGCACAGGATACCCATGTAACAGCTGTACCGGAAAGACAGTGTGACCATGGTAGAAATGCGGCTTTCGTCTTTTTCCGCCTGTGCCTTGGCAGCCGATGGAAGTAAAAGTACTGCCATGGAGTTCGTAAGAGCCGAAGGAAACAGTATAAAGGGAAGCGCCATGCTAGTAAGTACTCCATATATGGATAATGCTTCTTTGTTGGTCAGACCATAATCGATCAGGCGGCTGGGGATCAGGATAGCTTCCGCACTTCCAAGAAGATTTAACACCAGACGGTTGCCCATAAGAGGAAGTGCCAAAATTAAGATCGGACCCAGATTTGCAAATACCGCGTTACCCCCAAGGACATTTTCTTTCTCAACACGCTTCTGCTCCCGCCTCTGCCTGCCTGTTTCCCCTATCAGTGTTTCATTTTGTCTCTCTTTCCTCTGCGGCGGCACCAGAAACAGCGCCAGAAATGTAAAAGCTGCCGATGCCATTTCTCCGATCAGATGGCCTTCTACTGCCAGACCTACTGTAACTGATTTTCCATTTTTTTCCAGATACCCCACCAACAGCCACACTGCACCCATACGGATCACCTGCTCTGCGATCTGTGAAAAAGACGGAATATGAGCCTTGTTCATTCCATAATAATAGCCGTTGATGCAGGCATGGAGACAGGCAAATGGTACGGAAACTGCCAGTACCGGAAGATAACGGGCTGCCTGGGGTTCCGAAAGGATATTCCCAGCCAGAAACATTTTTCCTTTCCACAACAGCAAAAGAGGGATCACAGAAAGACTTAGAGACAGGAACAGACCGCATTTAAAAACAGCCGGTCCTTTTTCCTGGCTGGCGGCAATGTACTGGGACAGAGCCGTCTGGATGGAACCGGCGCAAACCGCAAAGGCAATACTGAACAGCGGGTGGATCATATTGTAAAGTCCCAGACCTTCTGCCCCTATGGTACGTGACATGTAGATCCGGTAAAAAAAGCCTAAAACACGGCAGAAAAGCCCGGCCCCTGTAAGAAGCAGCGTCCCTTTTACAAATTCTTTTCTCCCCGGTGAAAGAAACTGGCTTATATGAAAGTCCATAGCCGGCTCTCCTTACTGCCCCAATGTACGTTATTTCAATGTATGAAAAAAAGACCGGAAGTATTCAAACCTCAGGTCTTTTCGCAAAAGTTATTTTCAGTTAAGATCTTATTCTTTTCTGATCATCTTAAATACACCTGTTACATCTAAAACTTTGGCAATATGATAAAAAATAAAAGCATCGATAGGACACATGATCGCATTCTTTACCAGTCTTGCAGGAAGGAGCACTGCAAATGCCTTTCCGTAAAGAATGGACAGACACCAGGTATTAAGGAGCACATTGCAGATCAGAGCCACTGTAATATGGGCTGCAAGCACTCTCCAGAAATTTAATTCCTTCTTATAGTAAAAGCTGCCGTAGATCAGGCCTGCAAGCATGGCTATGAGCGTAAAGCCTGGAAAAAATGCTCCCGTAGGCTTGATCAGATATTTTAAAATATCCATAGTGCCTGCAAAAACGCTTCCCACTACAGGACCGAACAGCATGTGGACGATCTCATTGGGAATACCGGAAAAACCGATACGCAGGGTACTTCCAAGCTCGATGCTTAATGAACCGAGAACAATGGCAACAGCCCCAAGCATGGCACATACCGTAACCGTTTTTACCTGTTTTAACTGTCTGAAGGAACCGGTAAACAAAGTTGCTAATCTTTCCATAAAAAAATTACCTCCTTTGCAGATACCTCATACTACAATCGGAGATAATCAAGATTTTCTCTGATGCAGCGGGATGCGGCTTATGTACCGCAGGAACCTTTTCTTTCAAAATTCCTTTCGTCTGACTGACAACTCCCTGTTCAGCCGGCACTTAACGCACATAAACCTACTCTGCTTTCTTATGTTGTTTTGATAGCTATTTTAAGTAACTATACTCTTTTTTTATGGAATTGCAAGTACTTTTTCACTGACATTGTATTTGAAAGAAATTATGGCCGCCAGTAAAAGGTCCCGTCTTTTTCCTCACGGACCGCAAAATCTTCATCCCTTAAATATTCCAGGCAGGAGAAACACTTGCTCATGATCATCTTTAATTTAATAAATTCTGCTGTATCTTTCGGAGGATGAGGCATTCCGTAGACAATGGTTGCGATCTCCCGGATCGTCCTTGCTTTTCTGGAATGTTCCAGGATATTATGCATGATCTCTACCTTGTCAAGATAGGAAAATACAATACGGTCTATGACTTTTTTTGCATCAGAAATTTCCTTTCCATGTGCCGGAAGGAGCAGACAGTCCTTAAATTCGTGGTGGAAACGCTCCAAAGAAACAAAATAATCCCTTAAAAGATGTTCATCCGGATACGTTGTTGCAACAATAGGAACGATCCCATCGATCACCTGGTCTGCACAGAAAAATATCTTATGCTCTTTGTCGAAAAGTCCCAGCTGTCCAAAGGTATGTCCTTTCAGATCTATTGTTTCAAATGTGTAGTCACCGTAATGCAGTACAGCTCCCGGTGCTATGGGCTTATAAGGGAAATCCTGCACCTCAAAGGTCCAGCCATTGTGATTTTCCACTACTTTTCTCACCCGTTCAAACATATCCCAGACTTCCGGTGTACCCTCTTCTGTAACTCCTACACTGTGAAGGACTTTATCCTGTTCTTGGGGATCCGTTTTCTTGGTGCTGTAAAACAGGCAGTCATAATGGTGGCGTTCCTCTAACGGGTTCATATAAATGGTAGCACCACGGTCTGCATACACACTTGCCAGTCCTAAATGGTCATGATGTTTATGGGTTAAAAATACATCCAGATCTTCATAGGAAATATCCAGCTCTTTTAATACTCCCTCCATCTGTGCCAGACAGTTTTCATCCTGAAACCCGGCATCGATCATCAGGCTTCTTTCCCCTTTTTTTCCAGGAATAATAAATATATTGATCTCCGTGGTATTGCCACGATCTGTTTTCTGAAGAACCTTATAAATACCCGGCAGAAATTCTGTCATAATCTTTAACCTTCCTCCTTGCGTACTACCCTTTTATAAAGTATAGAACATTCATTTATTTTTGTAAATCCATATGTAAATAAGAATGTGCCTTGGCACATTCTCGCGCCGAGCGCGGTCGCTTGCGACAAACTTCCTCATCGCGCGAGTGCGCATCGTGGGCAGGTCGTGCCTTTTTGTGTACCAGGGAGTTCCAACGGAATTTCCTAGTACATAAAAAAGCACCGGTACTTTACCGATGCTTTCCAGGGGAAGATTAACAATATTTTTGTATTATGCTGCAAACTGTGCGATCTCATCTAAGAGGTTCTGACATTCATCTGTATGAAGGATCACTTCTACAGTTTTGGAACGTGCCAGGGATAATACACCTACGATGGACTTTGCATCCACTACCATGCTGCCGTATTTTACATCTGCATCGCACTCATAACGGTTCATAATACGTACAAAATCAATGATCTCTTCTGGCTGGTCAAACTTTAACTCTATCTTCTGCATTTTCAGTTCCTCCTGATCGTATATAAAAAATAATCACAACCGGCACCCGTTGGGGATGTGGCTTACAATAAGCCAGGTCCCGGCTGTGCGGGTTATCTTTTGGACATTTTTATGATAACATTCCTTTTTTTTTAATTCCATGGTAAAATCCTATCATATACAGTAATATTTTTTGATTTTATTAAGGGGAGCAATATATTCTATGAAATTATTGATCGTTGATGACGAAAAACTGACCCGTGAAGGTATTCTTAAAAGTCTTCCTTTGGAAAAACTGGGGATTCACCACACTTTTATGGCAGATGACGGCGTCCACGGCCTTGAGATCGCCCTGAAAGAAAAACCGGATCTTATCTTAACTGACGTGCGCATGCCCCGTATGAGCGGTGTGGAGATGGCAGAAGAAATCCTGAAAGCCCTTCCCAATGCCATTATCCTGTTTATGAGCGCCTACTCAGATAAGGAATATCTGAAAGCTGCTATTAAATTAAAGGCTGTCAGCTATGTGGATAAGCCTCTTGATATGAATGAGCTGACAGAAGCCTTAGCCGAGGGCATCCACCAGTACCGCTCCATGTACACCTCACTGAACGCCCGGTGGATGCATGAAGACAACCTGCGTTCCCAGCTGGCACAGCTTTTAACAGAAACAGATCCGGAAGAACAGGCTCCTGTGATCGGCGCACAATTAAAGCCTCCTGTAGGGGAAAATTCATATTTTACTGCCCTGATCCTGGAATGCCTGACGCCAATATCGGAACTTTCCTCTGACCTGCTTACAGAGATCCGGCGCAGGTTCTGGGCTTATCTGGCAGAAAAAGGCTTCCATGCCCTTGATTTCATTAAAACAGACCGTTTTATCATCTGCTTTATCTACAGCAGTGAAAAACCGGAAAAACCGGTTTTAATTGACTGTGCCAACAATCTTATGGAGCATTTTAAAGAACTTTCCTCTTTCTTCCTGTCCATGGGACCGGTTGTTCTGGGATTTAAGCGGGCTTCTTTTTCCTTTGAAACAGCAAGAGAGCTTTTAAAACGCAGTTTTTTCCATGAACCAAATACCCTTTTAATGGAAGCAGAAAGCGAAAACAACCGTCATCCCCTGATTGATATTATGATGGATCTGACCGTAGCTCTTACCAATAATAATGAAGAAGACGCACTTGCAGCCGCTGACCGCTTCTATCAGTCTGTATGCAGCAGCCAGAATATCTCTTCCAGCCAGGTCCGTGATCTGTATTTTAAATATCTGGTTAAGTTAGACGAGATCAGCATGTCCAACCACATTTCCCTGTGGCAGAGAGAAGGCCTGGAGTCAGAGTCCATCTGGGAAGGGATCATGGACTGTGCTGCTTTAAAGACCCTCCACCAGTTCTTCTGTGAAAAAATAAAACTGTATTTCAGCCGTCTGGCTTCCAATAAAGATGAAAACCCTGTTGTATTCCAGATCAAAGAATATCTCCATCAGAATTATGCGGTTCCATCTCTTTCTGTTCCGGATATCAGCGAACATGTACGCCTGTCTCCTACCTATGTGTGTACCCTGTTTAAAAATGAAACCGGTCAGACCTTAAACCAGTATCTTACAGATTACCGCATAAAAATGTCCAAACAGTTTTTAAGTGATCCCCTTTATAAGATCACAGACATTTCCGCAAAAGTAGGCTACAGCGACGGAAATTATTACAGCAAGGCCTTCCGCAAGATCGTAGGGCTCTCACCATCTGAATACAGGGAGAAAATGCTTCGATGAATTTTTTTAACCGTATCCTTCATTATTATATCTATGACATGCGTTTAAAGAAAAAGCTGGTGGTATCCCATACCATCCTTTTTCTTATTCCTACGGCTGTTCTGATCTGTTTTCTTTTCTTAAATATCTTCCGGATCGTTATGGATGATACCATCCGCTCCGAACAGGCCCTCAGTTCCCAGTCCGTACTTTCTGTTGAAAACCTTGTTTCCCATGTGACCCATGCTTCTGATACCCTGACTTCTTCCTATGTGATCCGGGATATGTTTGATATTTCCAATGCCCAGGCCCAGGGGCTGATCCCATCCAGAAGCAAGATCAGCAACCTGATGCGTTTAACAGATACACTTACCGATCATTCTCTCATTGAGTCTGTCCGGTTTTATTATGATGACCATACCTATCACCGCCTGGAGCAGTTTAATACCAATGCCCAAAGACTGTTTGTCCCTCTTTCCGAAGTTTCCAGTCCCTGGCTAGAATACTTTAATGCAGAAGGCTGGTCAAAGTTCTTTTTTCCAAAAAGTGCCCTGTCTGAAAAAGAGGCAGATGAAAATGGTCCTTTAGCCTATATCAAGCCTATTTTTTACCGTTCCAACGAAGAAGATGTCCCAAAGATCGCTGCCTATGCAGCCATCTATTTTTCCGAAGATGCCTTTGAAGAGATCCTGAAAAAAGACTCTTCCCTTAAAGGGGAATTTTCTTTTCTGATCAATGATGATCTGGACCTGGTAGCCGCTTCCGACATTTCTCTTTTTTCAGGTAACTTTGCAATTACCGCTTTTGAGTCAGACCCGGATGCCAGCGGACAGTTTCAGTTAGTGAACTACGAGGATTTTTCTGCCTATACAGCCTGTTTCTCTTTAAAAAATACAGACTGGTACATGGTTTCCCTGATCCCCAGGGACCAGATTGCAGGGATCGGTCACTCCGTTGTCCTTAACTTTGCCTTTACCTATGGTATGATCGCCCTGTTTGCCCTTTTTATCGCCTATAAACTGTCTGAGTCTATTGCAGACCGTATTATTGGCGTAGCCCTGCAGATGGAGACCATACGAAAAGGACGGCCGGAGCCTTTAGAACTGACAGCTGCGGGAAATGACGAGATCGGTGTTCTTTCAGGAACCTATAATTATATGACTGCGGAGATCAATCAATTGATGGATTATGAAGAAAAAGCAGCCACCGAACTGCGAATCGCGGAATTTCGCGCCCTCCAGGCACAGATCAATCCCCATTTTCTCTATAACACCCTGGATATGATCAACTGGCTGTCCCAGTCCGGGCAAAGCGAAAAAGTAACGGAAGCCGTCCAGGCTCTTACCCGTTTCTACCGCCTGACTTTAGGAAGCAAAGACCTGATCAGCACCGTCCAGGACGAAGTGACCCATGTTTCCCTTTATATGCAGCTTCAGAACATGCGCTACAACAACTGTGCGGAATTTATTGCGGACGTTCCGCCGGAGCTTGACCATTTTTCCATCCCGCGGCTTACCTTTCAGCCGATCGTGGAAAACGCCCTCCTTCATGGCATTATGATGAAAGAAGAAAAAAAAGGCACCATCCTTCTTACAGGCTGGCGCGAAGAAAATGATATTGTTTTTGTAATTTCGGATGATGGGGCCGGTATTCCTCCGGAAAAGCTGGACTCTCTTTTAGATGAACGCACCCAGGCAGCCGTAGGCTCCTCTTCCCGCCATGTAGGCGTATCCAATACCAACCTGCGTCTTAAAAGCCTGTACGGCAGCGGATACGGCCTGTCTTTCACCAGTGTTCCCGGACAGGGCACAGAGGTGACGGTACGTATACCGGCCCAGGAGGAAGAAGAATTTTAAATAACTAGATCCCCTTCCTGCGAAATGTTTCCCGGAAAAATTCTGCATCTTCCAGGGAATTTTTCCATCCATATTTCTTTAGATCTACTTTGTTGTCCATAGAGACTTCTATCCCTTCTTCTTCCAGGAGTATCCGCTGAAGACCCGGATGCTCAAAAGAAGCGGCACCGGAAAGAACTCCCTGGCTGTTTACTACCTTATAAGCTGGCACATCTCCTGCCAGCTCTTTTTTTAACCCATAACCCACCTGTCTGGCATTCTTTGGATAACCGCACAAAAGAGCTGCCTGACCATAGGTAATGACTTTTCCCTCCGGCACTGCCCGGCATACGATCCCCAGACGTTTGTAAAAATCCATTTTTCATTCCTCTTTCCAATCCCCGTGCCGAAAGCCAACACAAGATTGCACTCATCATTTTTGCAAAAGAAAAACAGGAACCTGTTTCCAAGTTCCTGTTTAAATCCTGCAGAAGAAGGGAGTCGAACCCTCAAGGTATTACTACCACACGGACCTGAACCGTGCGCGTCTGCCAATTCCGCCACTTCTGCATTTGCTTATTTAGTTAAGCACGGTACTTTTTAGTACCAGTGCGGGAGATGGGACTTGAACCCACACGATCATGCAACCACAAGATCCTTAGTCTTGCCTGTCTGCCAATTCCAGCACTCCCGCAGCACGTGTTATAATATACCATAGGTTTTTCAGTTTGGCAATAGTTTTTTTGAAATTTTTTTAATTTTTTTCAAATTTATTTTTCAGATGTTTTTTGGAGACATTTTCACTCTTCTTTTGCAATCAATCCTATTTTGGACTAGCCGGAAAGAAATTAAATTGATACAATATAAAATGGATCAGAAGATTCTGTGGGCAGTAAACAAGATGCCTAAAACAGATGACAAAAACCTTCCAATTATGGGACTTGAGGAGATCAAAAAGGCACGTACTTTCCACGAGAGCTTTCCTCAGTACAGCGAAACACCATTAACCAAGCTGCCTCACATGGCTTCCTATTTAGGAGTTAAGGAAGTATATGTAAAGGATGAGTCTTACCGTTTTGGTCTGAACGCATTTAAGGTACTGGGCGGATCTTTTGCAATGGCTCGTTACATCGCAAAAAAACCGGAAAGGATGTTTCTGAACTTCCCTATTCCGTACTTACTTCCGAACAGTTAAGAAAAGAATTCGGACAGGCTACTTTCTTTACAGCAACAGACGGCAACCACGGCCGTGGTGTTGCATGGGCTGCTAACCGTCTTGGACAGAAGGCAGTTGTTCATATGCCTAAGGGAACTACTCAGACCCGTCTTCAGAATATCGCAAAAGAAGGCGCTCAGGTAGACATCCAGGAATTAAACTATGATGACTGTGTTCGTCTGGCTGCTAAGGAAGCGGATGAAACTCCAAGAGGTGTTATCGTACAGGATACTGCCTGGGACGGCTACGAAGAGATCCCGGCATGGATCATGCAGGGATACGGCACCATGGCAATGGAAGCTGGTGAACAGTTAAAAGCTCAGGGATGTGAGCGTCCTACCCACATCTTCGTACAGGCAGGCGTTGGTTCCTTAGCTGGTGCAGTTGTTGGTTACTTCTCCAATCTGTATGCTGACAACTTACCTACATTCGTAGTTGTTGAGGCTGAAGCTGCTGCATGTCTTTACAAGGGTGCTGCTGCCGGTGATGGAGACATCCGCATTGTAGACGGCGATATGCAGACCATCATGGCAGGTCTTGCATGTGGTGAACCGAACACCATTTCCTGGGACATCTTAAAGAACCATGTAAAAGTATTCATTGCTGCTCCTGACTGGGTTGCTGCAAATGGTATGCGTATGTTAGCTGCTCCTGTTAAGGGCGATGCTCCGATCACCTCCGGTGAGTCCGGTGCTGCTCCATTCGGTGCATTAGCAGCTATGATGACCATGGACGAATACAAAGATTTAAGAAATGACATTGGCCTGGATGAAAACTCCAAAGTACTGCTCTTCTCTACAGAGGGCGATACCGATCCTGATCGCTACAAGAACATTGTATGGAAAGGCCTTGACAAATAACTATTAACCATCAAAAGTAATTGCAAAACAAGAGGAGGATATTTAAAATGAATCTGGATTACGCAAAAATCAAAGAAGCAGCTCAGAATTATCAGAAAGATATGACTAAGTTCTTACGTGAGATCGTTAAGAACCCAGGTGAGAGCTGTGACGAGAAGGCTCACATCACCCGCATCGCAGAAGAAATGAGAAAGTTAGACTTCACCAAAGTTGAGATCGACCCAATGGGCAACGTACTTGGCTATATGGGAACCGGAAAAACCCTGATCGCATTTGATGCTCATATCGATACTGTAGGTATTGGTAATAGAAATAACTGGAACTTCGATCCATACGAGGGATATGAGAACGAGACCGAGATCGGCGGCCGTGGCGTATCTGACCAGTGTGGCGGTATCGTATCTGCTGTTTACGGCGCTAAGATCATGAAAGACTTAGGCATGCTGTCTGACAAGTACACTGTATTAGTAACCGGTACTGTTCAGGAAGAAGACTGTGACGGTCTGTGCTGGCAGTATATCATCAACGAAGACAAAGTTCGTCCTGAATTCGTAGTTTCCACAGAGCCAACTGATGGTGGTATCTACCGTGGACAGAGAGGACGTATGGAAATCCGTATCGACGTTAAGGGCGTTTCCTGCCATGGTTCCGCTCCAGAGCGTGGTGACAACGCTATCTACAAGATGGCTGACATCCTTCAGGACGTTCGTGCTCTGAACGAGAACGACGCAGCTGATGACAAGGAAGTTAAGGGCCTTGTTAAGATGTTAGACAAGAAATACAATCCAGAATGGGAAGAGGCTAACTTCCTTGGACGTGGTACTGTAACTGTATCCGAGATCTTCTTCACCTCCCCAAGCCGTTGTGCAGTTGCTGACTCCTGTGCAGTATCTCTTGACCGTCGTATGACCGCCGGAGAAACATGGGAAAGCTGCTTAGACGAGATCCGTGCCCTTCCGGCTGTTAAGAAGTACGGCGATGACGTTAAGGTTTCCATGTACGAATACAATCGTCCTTCCTACACTGATCTGGTATATCCAATCGAGTGCTACTTCCCAACATGGGTAATCCCGAAGGATCATGATGTAACCAAGGCTCTGGAAGAAGCTTACCACAACCTGTACGGTGAAGAGCGTATCGGTGCTGAGGAAACTCTGGCTATGAGAACCGCTCGTCCTCTGACTGACAAGTGGACCTTCTCTACCAACGGCGTATCCATCATGGGACGTAACGGAATCCCTTGCATCGGCTTTGGACCAGGCGCTGAGGCTCAGGCTCATGCTCCGAACGAGAAGACCTGGAAACAGGATCTGGTAACCTGTGCAGCTGTATATGCAGCTCTTCCAACTGTTTACTGCAAGTAATCAATTATTTTAGCCAGTCTGCGTGGCCCTTCGGGGCTGCGCTTCCATCAAGAAATTCTTTAAATTCCATAAACCTACATATAAAAGGAGAATTGAATCATGAAAACATTACAGGATTACATTGACAAGCTGAAAGCATTAAACTTCAAAGAAATGTACGAAGGCGATTTCTTCCTGACCTGGGAGAAGACAGACGACGAGCTGGAAGCTGTCTGGACTGTTGCTGATGCTCTCCGTTACATGAGAGAGAACAATATTTCTACAAAAGTATTTGAGAGCGGTCTGGGTATTTCCTTATTCCGCGATAATTCTACCCGTACCCGTTTCTCTTTTGCTTCTGCATGTAATCTGCTTGGTCTGGAAGTTCAGGATCTGGACGAAGGCAAGTCTCAGGTTGCCCATGGCGAGACTGTACGTGAAACAGCTAACATGATCTCTTTCATGGCTGACGTTATCGGTATCCGCGATGATATGTACATCGGCAAGGGCAACGCTTACATGCATGAGGTTGTTGATTCTGTAACCCAGGGTTACAAAGATGGTATCCTGGAGCAGAAGCCAACCTTAGTAAACTTACAGTGTGATATCGACCATCCTACCCAGTGTATGGCTGATATGTTGCACATCATCCATGAATTCGGCGGCGTAGAGAACTTAAAGGGCAAAAAGCTGGCTATGACATGGGCTTACTCTCCATCTTACGGCAAGCCATTATCCGTTCCTCAGGGCGTTATCGGTCTGATGACACGTATGGGTATGGAAGTTGTTCTGGCTCATCCAGAAGGCTACGAAGTAATGCCAGAAGTTGAAGAAGTTGCCAGAAAGAACGCTGAGAAGTCCGGCGGTTCCTTCCGTGTATCTCATGACATGGCTGACGCATTCAAGGATGCTGATATCGTTTATCCAAAGAGCTGGGCTCCATTTGCAGCTATGGAAAAGAGAACCAACCTGTATGCTGAAGGCGATACCGATGGCATCAAGGCTCTTGAGAAAGAACTGTTAGCTCAGAACGCAGAGCACAAAGACTGGTGCTGTACAGAAGAGCTGATGAAGACAACCAAGGACGGAAAGGCTCTGTACCTGCACTGCTTACCAGCTGATATCAACGGCGTAAGCTGCAAGGACGGCGAGGTTGAGGCTTCTGTATTCGATCGTTACCGTGATCCTCTGTACAAAGAAGCAAGCTACAAGCCATACGTTATCGCAGCTATGATCATGCTGGCTAAGTTTGCTGATCCTGCTGAGATCTTAAAGAAACTGGAAGAAAAAGGAACTCCAAGAGTATTCAAATAAAATCTAGTTAAAAGATAGGTGTTTCTGAGCTGCCGGACCGGAGCGCGTCGTAAATGGCTTTCTGTCAGACGCACTCGGGCTACCGGTGGCTCTTTTTATCGAAAAAAGGGGTAATTAACAATGGAAAACAAGAAGAAAAAACGTATCGTCATTGCTCTGGGCGGCAATGCTTTAGGAAATACTCTTCCTGAGCAGATGAAGGCAGTGAAGATCACCGCTAAGGCTATCGTAGACCTGATCGAGGAAGGCTGCGAAGTGATCGTAGCTCACGGAAACGGTCCGCAGGTTGGTATGATCAACAACGCTATGGCTGCATTAAGCCGTGAAGATGCAAACCAGCCTAACACTCCTCTTTCTGTCTGTGTTGCAATGAGCCAGGCATATATCGGCTATGACTTACAGAATGCTTTAAGAGAAGAGCTTTACAACCGCAATATCTATGATATCCCGGTTGCTACCATGATCACTCAGGTACGTGTAGACGCAGATGATCCTGCTTTTGACGCTCCATCCAAGCCAATCGGTCACTTCATGACAGAAGAACAGGCTAAGATTGCTGAAGAAAAGTACGGATATATCATGAAAGAAGACTCCGGAAGAGGCTACCGTCGTGTTGTTGCTTCTCCAAAGCCAGCTGAGATCGTTGAGATCGGCGCGATCCGTTCCTTAGTTGACTCCGGTCAGTTAGTAATTGCCTGCGGCGGCGGCGGTATTCCTGTTACAAGACAGGGCAACCACTTAAAGGGCGCAAGCGCTGTTATCGATAAAGACTTTGCAAGTGAGCTGTTAGCTGAAAATCTGGATGCAGATTTCCTTATCATCCTCACTGCTGTTGAAAAAGTTGCTATTAACTTCGGAAAGCCGGAAGAAAAATGGCTGGATGACCTTGAAACCGAAGAAGCTAGAAAGTACATCAAAGAAGGACATTTCGCTCCTGGCTCTATGCTTCCAAAAGTTCAGGCTGCTGTTAAATTTGCTGAATCAAAACCAGGACGCACTGCGCTCATTACGCTGTTGGAGAAAGCAAAAGACGGTATCCAGGGCAAGACCGGTACCCATATCCATTTAGCGTAAATAAAGGGGGCATTGCATATGAATACAACCAGTAAAGAAGGATCTTTATTTGAATTAGACGGCGTGCCGAAATTAAGCCAGGCATTTCCTCTGGCATTACAGCACGTTGTGGCAATGATCGTAGGCTGCGTTACACCTGCCATCATCATTTCCGGTGCAGCCGGTCTTGAAACCGCAGACCGTGTACTGCTGATACAGGCATCTTTAGTTGTGTCTGCACTTGCTACTCTCCTGCAGCTCTTCCCAATCGGAAAGAAGACAGGTTTTCACTTAGGTGCCGGACTTCCCGTTATCATCGGTGTAAGTTTCGCCTATGTGCCAAGTATGCAGGCCATTGCTGATCAAGGCGGCATCCCGGCTATCCTGGGCGCCCAAATCGTAGGCGGTGTCTGTGCTATCCTTGTAGGACTGACGATCAAAAAGATCCGTAAGTTCTTCCCACCTTTAATCGCCGGTACCGTAGTTTTCACCATCGGCCTTTCCCTTTACCCAACTGCTATCAACTATATGGCGGGAGGTACAGGAAGCGCTACTTATGGTTCCTGGCAGAACTGGCTGGTCGCTATCTTTACTCTGGTAGTTGTTACTGGTTTAAATCATTTTGCAAAAGGATTTTTAAAACTGGCATCTATCCTGATTGGTATGATCATCGGATATATCTTTTCCAGCTTCTTTGGTATGGTAAGTTTCTCCAACGTAGCTCAGGCTGGTGTGTTCCAGCTTCCTCAGGTCCTGCATTTCGGCATTACTTTTGAACCATCTGCATGTATCGCCTTAGGACTGCTGTTTGTCATCAACTCTGTACAGGCTATCGGTGACTTCTCCGCTACTACTTCCGGCGGTTTAGACCGTGAACCAACTACAAATGAGCTTCAGGGTGCTATCCTTGGATACGGCGTTTCCAATATGGTCGGCGCATGTTTAGGATGTCTTCCTACTGCAACTTACAGCCAGAACGTTGGTATCGTTGCTACTACAAAAGTTGTAAACAGAGTAACTCTTGGTCTTGCAGCTGTGATCATCTTTATTGCAGGTGTATTTCCTAAATTCTCTGCTCTTTTAACAACTATTCCATATGCAGTACTGGGCGGTGCAACCGTTTCCGTATTCGCATCCATCGCCATGACCGGTATGAAACTGGTTATGACAGAAGATATGAACTACCGCAATACCTCTATCGTAGGTCTTGCAGCAGCTCTTGGTATGGGTGTTTCTCAGGCGTCTGCGTCCCTTTCCGCATTCCCTGCATGGGTAACAACTATTTTCGGAAAATCTCCGGTAGTTATTGCTACATTAGTAGCTATTATCCTGAATGTAACACTTCCAAGAGATAAAAAAGCCAATTAATGATGTTCAGAATGTTTAAAATGTTTCATTATTAATCTGGTCTCTTTTCTATCCTCAAAAGAGGGATGTCACCTGACGGCTTTTTAAGCCGGGTGACATCCCTCTTTTAATTTGTGTATCTATTGACTCACAAACACGCGCTAACGCACTCATTCTATTCCATCTCAAAAGTTACGCTTACCTGGGCTTCTATGGACACTTCTCCCGGCATAACGCCCATATCTGCAGCAGCATCCTCCATCATCATCTGCTTGGCAGAAGCACCTGCTGTATTGTATCTCGCCTGAGGATAATAACCATCTTCCGATATATTTACTGCCTTTACAACCGTCATTCCTGCAGCCTCTGCCATGGCATCTGCCTTGTTCTTTGCCATTTCTACAGCCATTTTCAATGCTTCCTGATATTTTTCATCATAGTCACTGCAAAGATACTGAACACTGTCCAGTTCATTGACACCGGAAGCTACAGAAGCTGTAATGATCTTTCCTGCGTTTTCTACCGGGATATCTGAAACTGTGATGCTGGTACTCATCTGATAACCTGTAATCTTCTGGCGTCCGGAATTCCAATCGTAAATAGGACTCAAACCATAATCCGATGTCTGGATGGACTTCTCTTCCACTCCCAGACCTTTTAAAGTCTCCAGGGTCTGATTTACATTTTTCGCATTTTCTTCCTGGCATTCCTGGGCTGTCGCTGCCTGTGTGTATACACTATACTGGATCTGGGCCATATCCGGCACTGCCTTTACTTCTTCCATACCGCTTACTGTAATACGGTTGTCACTGCTATCTCCCTGCTGCACCTTTACAGTATCCGGGATCTGCACACTGGTGCTGCATCCCCAAAGTCCTGTTGCCGTTAAAACACAAGCTGCCGCCAGCGCCATGTTTCTATAAGTTTTCTTCATAATACGTTTCCTCCTTTTACTGTTTTCTTCTCCTTTAGAGGACATCTGCTGACCTCTTTTATAATTCTATTCTAGCAGATTAAGATTATTTTTGTTTTCTTTTCTCTTAATAATGATTTGCCTGTTTATTACAAATACCTGACAAATAAATGGCACATTATCTTACACAAAATGCAGACAATTCTCCCCTCTGCTGTATTGACATAAAAGAATGAAAATGATATGATACTAAGAGTAGCATTTCTTCGTTGGCCTACCAGATAAACAAAAACTGAGTATTCCATTCAGGGGTTGTACTGGTTTCGACGGGGGTCATGCAGCTGGTGAAGCTATCCCCATGCGATGGGTTAAATGGCAAAATTAAAAATAAACGCTAACGACGAATTAGCATACGCTGCCTAATGGCAGCTGTCAGACTTAAGGCACCTACACTTTAAGGCCCTGGCATCGACTATGTAGGAAACGACACATGCAAAGCTTTGCGCATGCGGGCGTATTATGAAGCTACTAAAACCGTCAGAGTGTTTCTTCCCGGACGGTAGAGGGAATGTCAAATAAGGAACTATGATAGTAGAAGAACAGGGAATTGATTTTCGGACAGGGGTTCGATTCCCCTCAGCTCCACTAAAAAAACCGCGCAAACACGCGGTTTTTTCTTTTTCCAATTTAACTTGTATTACATTTCATCTTGCATATGGTTCTATTCTGTCAGCTTTGGATACTGCAGCGCCCCATCCTTCTGCGGCGTAAGCACCACCGGTTCCGTTGCCATCCGGCCGTCTTCATCCAAATAATACCATTTCCCGCTGATGGTCTGCAGTCCTTTCACCATAGCGCCATCCCTTCCCAGATAATACCAATGTCCCTTATACTGATACCACACGTTATGGACCATTATTCCATTGCCATCAAACCAGTACCAGAGATCGCCATCTTTATACCAATCATTAACAACATAATTTTCCGAACCATCTTTCAGATAAAATCTCCAGCCGCCATTCTCCTTCTGCCATCCCATTTTCACTGGTTCCATTATCCATGTTTTCATAAACTTTTCCGGTGTTTTGTACTGTTTGATTAATGGAGTGGGCGTACTTCCCCAGTCAGGCAGATACAAATGGGGCTTATCTACAATGCTGGACCAGTCTCCGCCCCAGGCAAGACCAAGTTTCTTGCCAATTTCAGCAGCCTTCCTGAAATGACCTTTACTGTCATTATAAGCGTCATCTGCTATCTTCCCATCTCCATCCACATCCATTTTCAGATAAAAATCAAAGGCAATCCCCCACTGGTGCTGTGACCGGTAGGAACTGCCTTTTGCATTAGTTACGATATTTCCCGGTTTTGTACGGCCTTTGGCATAGAGAGCATCCTGTTCTGCTGCAGTACGCAGTGTTTCAGAAATAGCAACATTAATTCCTTCTGCCTTGCAGGCGGTGATCCACTGAGCTGCTATCTTCTGCATCCGCGGGTGGCACAATGCAATATCTCTCATATACACGGTACCTCCCTTATTTTTTCCCCACCTGCTTGATCACCTGGTGTACTCCCGTTGAAGCAAGCCCGGAAACGATACCAATAGCTGCTGCGTTAATCACATCACCAGCCGGAAACTCCGGTATCAGATACATGCCTGCAACCCCCAGAATTCCGCCGGTTACGCCACAGACTACCGGTATCACCTCATCCTTTACTTTTTCCGTCGTCTTACACGCCATTCCGCCTAAATAGCAGATCACCGTGATCGCCGCCACACCTGCAATCCCAAAATCCATATCCTCTTCCTCTCTTTCCAGCAATATTTATGGGGATATCTTCCATTGTCCTCATAATTTATCATATGCTGGAACAGCCTAAAAGGACCGATCAGAAATATTTTCTGTATTTTTGAAATCTACAGAAATGGCAAATACTCCTACTAGTTTTTCTAAATATGTAATTAAACATATTTTTCCAAATATAATGGAAATACTTTTAAATTTTACATTTTATACATTATCATCATCTTGCACCTTTTGAATTTTATATTCTACAGAAGGATCAATTATTTTCTCTTCTATCACATTTTTACCTATTTCATATCTAGTTTTTAAAGATAAATTTATAGGGAATTTAAAACTATTTATTATTTTTCCTATATCCAACGGCTTGGACACATGTGCATCCATACCGGCATCTAAACATTCCTGTACATCTGAATTGAATGCATTGGCTGTTATAGCAATAATGGGAATGGTCCTGCCCAGAGGATTTTTGCCATTACGGATCCTTTTCGTTGCTTCCAGGCCATTCATATTTGGCATCTGTACGTCCATTAAAATAGCATCATAATCTCCGAAAGCAGAAGTTTCAAAGGCTTCAACCAGTTTTTCACCGTCTGGGCAGATCTTGCAGGATGCCTGGTACATTTCCAAAATCGCTTCTAAGATCTCCGCATTCAGTTCATTATCTTCTGCGCAAAGAAATTTCATTCCTTTTAATACGGAAACTTTTTCACCTTCCTGATGCAGATATTTTCCATTTTTTTCCTGTGAACCATTGGGATCTATTGCAAAAGGAAGTACCACTTCAAAACAGCTTCCTTTATTTAACTCGCTTTTCACCTGTATCCTGCCGCCCATCAGGTCAACGATACTTTTCGTGATGGCCATACCCAGTCCTGTTCCCTGTATTTTGTTGGTCGTGGAATTTTCTGCTCTGGTAAAAGGTTCAAAGATCGTTTTTATAAACTCCGGCGTCATTCCATATCCGGTATCTGTAACTGTAATGGATATATTGGCATGTTCCGGTATACTGCTTGGCTCTTCTGTCAGATCCAGGATAACGCTTCCCCCAACAGGTGTATATTTAACAGCATTGGACAGCAGATTGATAAAGATCTGGCGCAGGCGCACAGAGTCTCCCAGAAGATGTCCATGATCGATCCCGTGAACATGGATCTTAAACTCCTGTCCCCGTTCTTCTGCCTGTGGACAGATGATACTGTCTATCTGTGCCACCTGCTCCATCAGATCAACGGGATCTTCATTTAATTTCACCTCACTGGATTCGATCTTGCTCATATCCAGAATGTCATTGATAAGTCCCAGCAGATGCTGACTGGAATTTTGGATCTTCTGGATGTGGAGCTGCAGTTTTTCCGGCTCATGGATCTCATGTTCCAGAAGAGTGGTAAGTCCGACAATGGCATTCATAGGAGTCCGGATGTCGTGGCTCATATTACTTAAAAATGTGGTTTTCGCCCGGCTGGCCTTTTCAGCAGCCACTAAAGCAGCCTGAAGTTTTTCCTGGCTGGCAGCCAGTTCTTCATTTAATTTTTGTATTTCCTGAGCCCGTCCGTTCCTGAATGCTTCCTTCTCCGATGGCTGCAAGGATACCCACCCCCAGATAAAATGCCATAAACATACAGGCGCAAACATGGATCAGAAACGGATTGTTTCTGATCCTGAAATTTACAAATGCCAACATTCCAAATAAAAGGATGGCTCCCATAAATATGATCTTATTGGTGTGTTGACAGCACCACAATGCTTTTTCTGTTCGCCTCGTTGATCTCAGCAGAGATTCTCTTATACTGTTCTTTTTCCAGACCTCCATACAGCAGGACCTGGATGGTCTTCTTCCAAAACTCTCTCATGTACTCGTTAACCTTTATTTTTCCAATATGCTGCCAGAACCCGGATGATCTCTTCCCTGTTTACAGGCTTTGTCAGATGGGCATTCATTCCCGCCTCTTTTGTCTTTTCCTTATCTTCTACAAATGCATTGGCCGTCATCGCTATGATCGGAATGTCTTTTCCCTTGCCCTCCGGCAGTTCACGGATCTTTTTTGACGCTTCAAGACCGTCCATGACTGGCATCATAATATCCATCAGGATCACATCATAGGTGCCTGATGCTGCATCCGCAAAATATTCTACTGCCTGTTTTCCGTCTGATACTGCCGTTACTTTCGCTCCGGCTTCTTCTAACAGGAACTGAAGGATCTCCATATTTAACTGGTTATCTTCTACAGCCAGTATGTTCATCCCGGTAATATTCCTGTTTTCTTCCTGTATTTCCTTCTTTTTCCATGCAGGGTCCACTGTCTTAAATGCCAACTTTACTGTAAATGTTGTACCTTCCCCCGGTTTGCTGTTTACATCGATCGTACCGTTCATCTGCTTTACCAGTTCATAAACAATGGACATCCCAAGACCGGTTCCACGATATTCGGTCCTTACACGGTCATCTTCCTGTGTAAATGGCTTAAACAGGCTTTTTTCCACAAATTCCCGGCTCATACCAATTCCCGTATCCTGAACCTTAAACTCCAGACCGATATGGGATCCGTCATATTCCACTTCCCGGATGGCCAGACAGATCTTTCCCCCTTTTTTATTATAACGCAGGGCATTGCTGATCAAATTTAAAAGGATCCTTCTCAAATGGGCCGGACTGCCAAGAAACTGTCTGTGGACAACTTCATCCTCAATAGAAAACCTTATTTCCTGCTTCTTCGCCTGTACATCTGCAATCGCATGGATCTTTTCCATCTCCTCATCCAGATCCACCGGTATTTCTTCCAGATGGACCTTCCCGCTTCCGATCTTGCTCATATCCAAAACATCATTGATCAGGGACAGCAGATGATGCGATGCTTTATCGATCTTTTCCAGACAGTCTTTGATCCGCTCCGGATCATCCAGATTTTTCTTGATGATCTCCACCATACCCATGATCCCGTTGATCGGTGTGCGGATATCGTGGGACATATGGGAGAGAAACTCACTTTTGGCCTGATTGGCCCGTTTCGTCTCTTCATTGGACTGCTGCAGTTTTTCCTGATATTCCAATAGGGTGCGGATATATTTTTCCTGACGTCTATCTACTTCCCAGTAACCGGCTGTAATACACAGTACAATGATGATCCCCAGTATAAATGTAATATAAAATACTTCATTTTGGTGGAATACATATTCTAAGGACCTGTTTCTGGCAAATTCCGTGATCCATTTATTTTGCAGCCTTCCAATAGTTCCGTCTTCAGACATATCCCGGACCACTTCATTGATCATGCGCTGCAGTTTTGGCTGTGTATCATGAACTGCTAAAGCCGGATAACTCTTTGTGATCACAAGGCTTGGCACCAGATGCAGATGATTTTTTTCAATGATCTTTGTGGCAACTGCACCGTGACAGATCCCGAAATCTGCTTCTCCCTGCTCTACTGCCTCCAATATTTCCGTATTGGTGCTGTATTCCAGATAATCACACTGCAGATCATAGGTGGTTGCGATCACAGAACGCGCCATTAACGCAACCTTCTTACCTGCAAGGGCAGCCGCACTGTCGATCCTGCTTCTGCCATATACACGCAGTTCATCCGAACAGAAAGGGATCGTCCTTAAAGTCCCTTCCATATTGGAAAATATTTCCAGTCCCGTCAAAACATCTACTTCGTCCTCAGTAAGCATTTTCCGGCAGCCCATCCAGTCAGCCGTTTTAAACTCCGGACGCATTCCCAAGCGGTTTGCCACCTCTATCATGATCTCAACATAAAGACCTGATAATTCCCCATCCTTATTGTAATAGGAATTTGGACAGAAATCATAATCTGTTGCGATCCGCAAAACCGGCGCTGATTCACTTGTAATACCAGCCTCTATTTCTACTGTAGGCTCTGGTGAAAAAAGCCCCATCTGCCCGGCTGTAAAAAGGATCGGAACAATAATTCCCAAAGTAACAAGAAAGATCAGCACCCGCTTCATCGCCTTATGTGCCCCACTTATCTTCATTTCTCACCCATGCTTTCTTTTCCATTTTCAGCTACGTATATCTAACTGATTTAATTATACTGTCCAGCAAATTTCTTGTCAATTCATTCCCCCCGCAACCGGAATAAGTGCCTGAAGGATCATCCGTTTACTGGTTCCATAACAGGTGGATAAGGTCAGTATCTTTCTTTCTCCTTTTTGATAAGGTGTTCCATCTGTCTCATCTGTTACTTTTGCCAGGATAATGGGGCAGGTGATCCATTGCCCCTGATAAAAGATCTCTACATTGGGATGTTCCTTTAAAAATCCGGGATCCCTGTATTTTTTCAGATCACCAAACATAGAACCATCCTTCATGTTATGTCCATAAAAAATGGTATTGGCTGATACAAAAGGAATGTTCTGGCTGTCCGCAAAGATTGTTCCTCCTGACTGCTTTTCCCCGTTAAACCCATGATCTAAATAATATTTGTCATCTTTTCCCCAGACAGCTGGATAATCAATGGACGTTCCCGGAATACGGATCCAGCAATTATAATCCGGATTGATCTCTTTTAACTTTGCTTCCTCTATTGTTATTTCATCTATAGACGTACCAGAATGGTCCTGGGCATAAGAAGTTTCTGTTTTCTGTACCTCCCTGCGGATACTTTCGTATTTTTCGGCAGCCAGACGATACTTTCTTACTGTATTTCCGGTATAGACTATTCCGGCTGCAGCTCCTGTCAAAAGAATTATCCCTAAGATCCGGCGCTTTTCCCTGATCTTTAAACTTGCTTTATTTAACTTTCCCTTTTTCAGGATCCAGTAGGCGCCAATACCGACACAGCTGCCGGTTACCACTGCCAGAACCATTTTTCCTACAAACTTTGATCCTGTGACAGCTGGTTTTAATTCTACATCCTGTTCCCATTCTCTTTTCAGATCCGTATCCGGCATTTCTTCCCTGTCCCAATCTTTCTCTGCGATCAGCCCACTGTATACTGCCCTGCAGTCAAATACCTTTTTTCTGCCCCTGGCAACCAGTTTTCCATCTTCTCCTTTCTCGATCTGTGTGATCTCATAGTCCGAAGCGGGTAAACCCGCTTCGTCTAATATTTCTGCTTCTGTTATCTCATTCTGAAATTCCTTTTCCTGTTCTATCGTGATCTCCAGCCCATCTTCCCAGTGCTCATTAAAACAGCTGAACTGTTCTAAAGGCAGGATCCGCTTTGTTTTTCTTCCCGTTGTCCGGTCCTTTACCTGGACCCAGGCAGTCTCCGGTACTGTATCCACTCCTTCCATCTTTTTGTAAATGATCTCCTGGGATGCATAAAAGCTTTCATCATAGAGATTTGCATCCTGTTCCTGGGCCATTGCACTGAATGCAAACAGGCTCACTGCACCCATCACAAGTCCCAGAAACAAAACCATCTTTTTTCTTTTTCGGCTGCTATCAGAAAAACACCAGCCAGCCCCTGCCAGACACACACATGTCACCAACAGGATCCATCCAATCTGACTGTTGTCTCCTGTCTTAACACTGCTGCCGGAATATTTTCCATTTAAGCCCTTAAAGTTCCCATTTCTTCCTTTTACCTGGTAAAAAGCCTGGATCCTTCCTTTTGTCTTTTTCTGTATCTTTTCATTTTTGATCTCAAATACACCTTTTACAGTCTGATCCTTTTCTACTGTAAAATGATACAGTTCCTGACTCAGTTCATAACCATCCGGTGCTTTTATCTCTTTGAAAATATAAGTTCCATTTGGCGGGCAAATGATCTTGAACATTCCATCTGGGCCACTTTCTGCTATCTTTGCCAATCGTCCTGTCTGGTCATAAAATGCAAACACAGCTCCTGCAAGAGGTTCTCCCTTTTCATCTGTCTTTTTAAAGGAAATATACAGTTTCTTTGGCACTGTATGACTTCCGCCTCCGCCAGATGAACGGATCCGGCTGTTATAGAAAACAAACTCCTGCACTGTTTCTGCCTGGTCTAAGATCCGGATCTCCATTTCTTTGCCCTTCTCATATCCGGCCGGTGCTTCTATTTCCCTGATGATATAAGTTCCCGATTCCAGACCGTTAAATACCTGACCATTTTCCTGGTCTGATATCCATTGGCTGATCACTTCCATGGTATCTTTGCATACCAGTTCCAGCTTTGCGCCGGAAAGAAGTTTTTCTGAACTGGCTTCTCTTTTTTCTACGGATATAATGGTGCCATAATTGCGCAGTGTAATCTCCGGTATTTCTGTCATTCCATCTGTAATGGTAAAATACACCGGTTCTTCTGATTTCGTAAATCCAGTCGGTGCTTTTTCTTCCACCAGTCTGTAATCTCCGGCTGTAAGTCCTTTGATCAGATGGGGCTGCTTTCCTGTGATCCATGTTTCTACTACTACCCAGGTCTTCTCCTCTTTCATCTGATCTTTCGCCTGATATTTTTTCTGATCTTTCTTCTGACTTTCGCCCTGATCACCTCTTTCATCCGGTTCCAAAATTACCTTTTCTTCCCGTTCCAGTCTCAAAACAGCACCTTCCAGATACTCTTCTGTATCCCTTAAAAGCTTTTTCACCAGTGCACGGTTGCTGTCATTTACCGGGTCATAAGTAAGCTCTATCAAAGGTGTTTTTTCATCTTTATATTCAAACTGGAATTCCAGCGTTTTTTCAGAAAGCATATGTCCCGGCGCTGCTTTTGTTTCCTTTACCAGATAATCATAAGAACTGAATTTTCCTTCCTGATCCAGGCAGCCAATAGGCTGGGAAGAAAACTGAGTTTTCCCCATTTCATCCGTTATTTGCTTTTCACAGGATATGCCCAAGGTCTGGTTAAAGAGTTCAAATTCTGCTCCCTCTAAAACCTGATCTGCATCATCTGCATCATGTTTGATCACCGTCAGCCTGCCTTCTGGTATTTCATCCTGCATCTCCTTTTTCTGGATCTCTCTGGTATCTTCTATTACAAATGGGATATCCACAGACTGTAAAAATCCATAAGGCGTCATTTCTTCTCTTAAAATATAAGAACCAACAGGAATGTATTCGATCAGATGTGGTTTCAGATCTCCCACTTCAAATCCTTCTGGCAGTTCCCCATTTTCATTCTCTTCTTCTGTATACACTCCATCAGTTCCGGAAAACCATATGGCTTCCTCATCCCTGTAACGCCCTTCTTCCTCCGGAATATGCAAAAGCAGCGGCTTTTCGCTGACTGTGCCCTCTTCATCCACCGGATAGATTCCCAGCTTTGCTCCTGCTACTTCTTTTCCTCCGGTAATCGTATTCTTGCTGACCACAAGACTCAAAGGTTCATCTTTCATAACCACCTGATGGATTTTTTCCAAATGACCGGTATCTGTGATCTCAAATAAAATTGGATCCGCTGTGGCATAACCGGAAGGCGTTTCTTTTTCTGCAAGAATGTAAGATCCCACAGGAAGATATTCAAACCGTACCGTTCCTTCTTCTGTAAAGCAATACCTGCCTTTAAGCGTACCCGGCACATTCTCCCACCGATGATCGTATTTTGCAATGGGATTTAAGCCGGCAGCGTCTGCTTCTTCTCTTCCTGTAGCCCATATTTCCATCCATTCTTTAAAACCGGCCCGTTCAAAGTCTAACAACTTATTATCTTCTCCCATAAGATCCGCTAACGGCTTATCTTCTTCTCCTTCCGGCACCTGGTAAAGGACCAGTTTTGCCAGACTGTCTTCATAGAGAAGTTCTCCCGTCTTTCCATCCTCCTTGCGGATCTCTGCAGCTGTAAAATCATCTTCCATAGTAAAAGACTGTACATGTTCTGTTTCCAAAATCTGGATATTCTGCCGTTTTCTCTGCACATAGCCCTGCAGATACGGGCACTCTGTTTCTTCTAATACATACTCCCCTACCGGAATATGATCGATCCAGTGAGGTTTTTTTGTTTCGATCCGGTTTCCTTCCTCATCTGTTTTCACATTGCCTTGATCGTCACAGGCATAACCGCTGACCCAGGAAGCATATTTCTTTCCAGGCAGATAAATTCCGTCTTCATCTGTTAATATCCTTCCCGCTTCATCTGTCGCAGCCTCATAAAACGTCATCACAGCCCCTTTGATCTCTTCCTGTGTACGGGTGTCTACCTTGGCGAAAGCTGCCCTTGTAAAGGCATTGGAATGGAAATATTCCTGAGGCTCTATGCTGTCTTTAAAAAGAATTCCCTGATAAGGTGCCTGCACATAGCCCTGTTCAAACGGAACCTGTTCTTCCTGAAGGATATAGGCCCCAAAAGGCAGGCGCTTAATCTCATGAAGGCCGCCTCTTCGCTCTGCTTCCCCTTTGGAGTCTGTGCTGTTGTCACTGGTCCAGCGTTCCTCCTTTGTTGTGAAATGCCCCTGTTTATCGTAAACAGGCAGACCATTTTCATCATCTACAGAACGTTTTTCCTTATAAACAGACTCCCCATTCTTGTCCTTATAGACCTGGACAGAATAAACCAGCTTCTTTTCTCCCGTTTCATCTGCAATGTAAGCCATGATCCGTTCATGATCATCGTATACAAAGGCCATTCCTGTTTTTACGTCTGCATAACAGATGAAGTTTCCCCGTTCATCTAATACTTTGTATACAGACTTGTCCTCTGTCCTCTCCAGGCGCCCTTCTTCGTTTAACTGGTCCAGATCATAAAAATACAGATCTTCCGGCTGGTTTTCCACCTTCTCATCCTGCCATATAGCAAGCCCGGCAGGACCGGCATCTTTTCCTGTCTCCAGGATCTGCCGCCTGCTTCCTGTTTCAGAAGCAGTGATCTTTATGGTTTTACCATCCTGAACTTCAGCTGTTACTCCCTTATAACTTCCGTCCTCTTCTTTTTCCATCCAGAGTCCCTGGTATAAAGCCAGTGTTGCTCCTGAGACCGTTACTTTAAAACGGATCCCTTTTCCTGTAAATTCCCCCTTCCGGTCATAAAGGAGTTTTACTCCTTCCATTGCTTTTAGTTCTTTTTCTGCACCTTCTATGATCTCTTCTGAACAGAAATCCATTTTCTTTGTTACTTTCCCGGTCCATGTCCCCAGTTCCCGGTCAAAATGGATCTCTCTTACATCTCCTCTTTCTTCTAACTTCTCCTTTCTTCCATATACCTGGTAAATGATTTCATCTCCTCTGTCATTTACCCATATATCTTCTTCCAGGCCGCCGCTTGTTTCTTCCTGGCCTAAAGCATCCGTTTTTAACAGGCCATTTTCATTTCCAACCAGGGAATCGCCATCCTCTACTTTCCGGATCCGCATTACAGAAGGATAATTTTCCACCGGGATCTGGCTGACTGTTTCGTAAGCATTTTTATTTCCATCTCCCGTTACCGGAATGGCATACTCATAGTTTGCAGCTGTTTTCCGTTCATATCCATCTGTTGTACCGTCTCTGTACACGTTTTCCTTATAATAGGATACTTCGTTCCCATAAACTTCAAAAGCAACCGGACGGCTTTTTACGTAACCTTCCGGTGCCTGTACTTCTACCAGGACATAGGCACCTGCCCCTAAAGGTCTGGGCGTTTCAATGTATCCCACAGGGAGTTTTTCCAGCTTTCCATGGATCAAGACTTCCCGCAGTGTAGTAAAAGAGCGGAATATCCCTCTCTCTGTGCCGGTTTCATCCACCTGGCTGATCCGCTGGGTTTCATCATAAAGAGGGACCCCATCCTGGTCTAACTTCACAGGAAGATCATCCTGTGAACCATTGTCCTGCCCCACTCTCGGATAAAGGATCTCCTTTCCATCTGCGTCCACAACCTTATTTCCTTCTGCATCCTCTGCCGGTCCAAACAGCACCTGTCCGGTTCCGGTCACACTGTTTATCCCGTTTTTCTGTGCATCCCGCTTTGCAGCATAAATGCGGAATAAAGCTCCCTCATGGATCAGATTTTCCCCTGTTTCACTGTCGATCTTTTCGATCCGCAGCCTTGAATTAAAATAGGTATTTTCAAAATCTTCCTGGGCAAATGCAATATAATTAAATCCGGCACCGCTTCCCCCAGGCTGTAAGGTTTCTATATTTCCCGTATCCGGGTTGATTCGGTCATATTCCGGTGTCAGGATGCTCCACGGTACCAGCATCGGCGCAAATTTGCCCTCAATGGCAGTATTTTTCCCCTTCATACCAGGAACCTGGTCACATATTTCCATCTGGCCATTTTCCCGTTCACTTCCGTCATAGATCACACCATCTAAAATTACATGATCCTCACTTTGTGAAATAGTTCCCGTACTGTATTCCGGCAAAATATCTTTATCAAGCCCATAAGGATAAATGGCAAAGGAACCATCTATACCATCTGCCAGGATCTTCCGGTCCTCTTCATTAAAGCGGATCTTGTATTTGCGGATCAGTTCATCCGGACTGTCACTACTGTGATAACGAAAATAGGCACTGCCGATCTCATCTAAAACCGTTTCTTCCCCGGTATCCTCATTTCGTATGATCTCCGGCACAAAGGGCAGTGTGATCTCCCTTGGTTCCTCAATCTTATAATGCCTGTTTGCCAGTTCTTTTTCCAGATCAGAAGGCATCTGCTCTTCGATCACATATTCACCATACGGGAGAGGAATGGAATACTCATAATAATCGTCTTTTCCATTTCTCTGGTTACACTGGATGGTCTTCCTGTTACCATCCGTACCGCCATTTGCATCCCGTTCCCATTCAATAGACAGACGCTCTTTTAACCCTGTAAACTGATCCAGATAACGGGCTGCTTCTTTTCTCGCCTGGTCTAAAGCCTGTTTGTATGCCCTGTCACTGTCCATATATGGCCGGTCTTTTAAGATCTCTTCCTTATAGGATCTTATATCATAATGATCCAGGGCAAACTGGGTCAGTACCTCTTTGGGATAAATACCGCCCTTCTTCTTTTCTGCGCCTTCCATTGCGTCAAAAAATTTCCGGTAATTGCAGCTGCCATCCTCATTTCTTTCCATCAGCTGATGACCCCTGTTTTCTGCATCTTCCGGCGGCAGATAAATAGTCTGTACCAGCTCCTTATAAGCTGGTGAACTGATATCTTCTGACAGGATCTTTCCCTCATCATCCACATAAATGTTTAAAAGATTTTGCTTCAGGTAGATCCTGAATGAAAACTGATCTAAAAGTTTCCGGCCTTCTGCAGATCCATTTTTACGGAATAAGCCTAAAAAGGTAGTGACTGGATCATTATGCACAGAACCGTAGGTATTTACATTTTCATAAGAAGACTGGGAAATGTGTTTGGTAATGCGTACCGGCTGCCGGATCGCCCGTTCCAAAACCTGAACCGGTTCTTTTTCTGTTCCACCATCCTGAACTGTCTGGTTCTGACCAGGATATGCCAGATGAACATATTTTACAAAACTTCCAGGATCTGTTTCTTCCTGTTCTGCTTCTACATCCACAGCTGCTCCCATGGATACCAGATACTGATTATAAGGAACCTCTTTTCCATTTATAGAAATGGTGGTTTGTCCGGTCACTGCACGGAACGTTTCTTCTACCTCTTCTTTTTCCACGGACCAGTCTGTTTCATTTTCCACCAAAATATGATACTCTCTTTTTTCAGGATCCCAGAAAGCCTCTACCGGCTCCTCTTTCGTAGTCACATACGTGGTTTCCCGTTCTTCAAAAATGGGGACCTGTTCCATTTCCTGGATCGGTACTCCGTTTGGATCTAAAAGAACCTCTCCTTCTTCATACCGTTCATAAACAGGCTCATAAATTAATTTAAGCTCATCTTCCACATATTCCCATTTTTCTTTTATGTAAGCGGTATGACTGCTTAAACGGAATTTTCCTTTGGGAATGCAGATCCAGTAATGACCATTTTCCCTTTCTTTTTTCACATAAAGCTGTCCGTCTGCCCGGTCATAAACTGCAGATCCTGCTTCTGTATTTCCAGAATAGTCATAAAAAAGTTTTGCCTGCCACTGTCCCTCTTCTTCCTTTATCTCAGAAACGGCGGCCATATTATAAAAACTGTGTTCTGTATACCAGTCAAGGATCTGTTCTACGGCCTTTCCATTCATAGAATCCAGATTTATAGAAACCCATGGTGCCCCTTCCCCGTCAGCTTCTTTATAGCCTAACTGCATAAGCATTGCCTGTGCCTGTTCCATCACATAATCAGGATCCAGGTCTTCATCCCATTTAGACAGATCTTCCGGTTTTGCTTCTCCTTTTATATAAGGGGCTGTCCGGAAATGATAGGGCACAGTCTCAGATGCAGGTACTTTTTCGTCTTCCCCCGCATCTGCTTTTAAAACAGGATTGCCATTAAGATCCCGTTTTAATTCTCCGCCTTTTGCCTTTTCATATACAGGATTTCCCAAATGATCCATTTTGGGAATTTTTTCCATTCCTGTGATCTGTTTTAAATTTTCCCTCTGCTCCTGTGAACTTAAACGGTAAAACTTTGTATTTTCCGGATAACCGGAAACTGTGATCTCATACCCTTTTTCTGTTCCAAATGCTTCTACTGTAAAATCATTCCAGGAACCGTCTGCTTCCATACTGTTATGCTCAGACAGACCTGCGCTTACCTGTACCTGCCCTGCCTTTCGCACTACATTTTCTTCTCCTGACCCCCGGTTCGTCTCCACCAGGTTCTTTCCTGTTACAGACAGTTCATATCCCTCTGACCGGCTTAGTTCTTTCACATAATAACTTCCCATCAGCAGCGGTCTTCCGATCCAGGAATTTCCATTTTCTTCCTTTCTGTCCGGATAGGTATAGCTTCCAAATCCATGATCAGAAGAATTAATGGTACTGCCGTTATATAAGGTTTCCGGCCCCAGGAAATTTTCCGGTGCCTCAATGGTCCCATCTTCTTTTACTACTGTATGCGGGACCTCCGTGTATGCAAAAAATGAGGCATTACCATCCTGATCTGTTGCTGCCACGGCTGTCAGATCATCTTTCTGGTAGATCACACCGGATCTTCCATCCGGATGTACAATGTCTGCGGCTGCAAAAAGGCCATATACAGCACCTTCTAAAGTTCCGTCTCCCTGGGTCCGGCCATAGCTTTCTTCCTGGTCCTTTTCATAAAGATGCAGATCCCGTTTATTTATATAGATCCTTCCTTCTGTGCGGTGGTCCCAGACTTTAAAACAGTAAAGGGAATTCGATGGATCACCAAAACAGGAAACATCCATCTCTCCCAGATCATCATCCTGAAAATCAGGAAGAAATGCTGTTATCCCCTCAAAATCATCATCGTCTTCTGAGGAAAAAAAGATTGCTTTTACAGAATTCCATACATTTTCCCGTAAAGACTCCCATAAAGAAATCGGTTCCAGGGAAATTTCTTCTCTTGTATAAATATATTGTTCTGTCGTTTCCAGATCCTTCTTTGCGTTCGATGCAGTGGCAGCAGCTACAACTGCGTTATCTTCTGCTGCATCACTTGCGGTTGCTTTGCTTTCTGTTGCCGTATTTGCTGTTGTCCTGCTTATCTTTGCATTACTTTCCGTTGCCCGGTCATCCCAGATCTCATCCTCGTCATCTTCCTCTTCTTCATAAATATCTTCGGTCAGCTTCACTTCATGGATCGTTCTAAGTTCCTCTGCTGATCTTTCTTCCTGCGCTCCGGTTTCATAAGCATATCCGTTTTTCTTTTCTTTTTTTTGTGGAGCGGGATGAAACTGCAGCTGCGTATTTTCCCCCAGATACACCTCTGATTGCGGATCTTCTCTTCCTGTACCTTCCTTTCCTGCTGTATTTCTCTGTGCCTGGGCGGAAGCCACTGTTATTTTCTCGATTTCAAAATCTTCCCTGTGTGTCCCGTGGACCATATAGCCGGTTCTGGCCTTTTTCTCTGTTAATGTATAGCCATACTCCAGGGCAATAAAATTTTCATAGGTTTCATCCCGGTCCTCTAACATGGCTTCCATTGCTTCTGTACTCTGTTCATGGTCCTCTTCATCCTCATTGGATACATGGAAATCGCTGGAAGCTTCACACAGTTCCTGTTCCTCAAGCCACTGCTCCCTGAGACGTTCATTTTCTTCTTCACAGTTACATTCTTCCTCTTCGCCTTCCCCGTCTTCTCCATCACCGCCATCTCCTTCGTGATCACATTCGATCCATTCCGGCGCCGGATGGCCCATACAGTAGGTTTTGCTGTAATTGTAATTGCGGATATCTTTATGAAAAGCCTTTCCTTCTTCGTCGGTGGTGATCACGTCACACAGCCATTCTTCTTCCGGTTCCGGGGACATACAGTTACTGTAAACCTGACCTGTCGTTCCGTCCGGCTCCCCTTCTTCATAGCCATGTTCATTGATCTGGGAATGGTCAAAACTTTCCCATACCTGAAAATCCGCTCCTGCAAGAGGCTGTCCTGTTTCTGCACAATATTTTTCCAGATCTATTTTGTAATCTGCCTCAAAAACTTCCCTGTGGCGGAACCGTTCTAAAGGCTGCATCTGACCGCCCTGGACACTCCCCTTTCCTGTTTCAAACCATACTTCTGCCTGGGGACGCTGCATATCCAGCCAGCCCATCTGCATCTGATAAGACTCTCCCGGATAAAAGATATAGGCATAATACCGGTCATCCAAGCCTTCCACGTTTCCTGCGCTGATCCGTCCGGAAGGTTCTTCTCCTGTATAAAGAAATGTGATCTCATTTTCCCCTGGTCCCTGTGTAAAACTCCAGTTTTTATCCGGGAACTGCCAGTTTGCGTTTTTAAGCTGGGGACAGGAACTAAGATCTAAGGTCAGCTCATAATGACCGTCTTTTAAGATCATATTTTCCTTACGGCCATTCCAGGCAGGAAGACTGCTTCCGCTATTCGACTCATATTCTTCCAGGCCCTTTTCCACTACCGACCTCATTTCATGAAACAGGGAGAGAACCCTTCCGTCTCTTATAGCCCATTCCAGTTTTTTCATGGTCTCTTCCTGGATATCCCAGTCCTGCTCAAAACCTGCCAGACAGCCCCAGAAATAAGTCTGCACCATGGCATACCGGGTCTTATCATAATAATTTCCTGAAACCATCCACTCATAAGCCAGTGTCATAGGCAGATACCGATCAAAACTTCCTATGACCGGTACGGAGGTTTCCGGTGACGCACTGTACCTCTCCCAGGATGCCTGGGTGTGATTGGGAAGTTTCTTTCCCGGCTGCAGGCAAAATGCCGGTACATGTCCTTCCACCGGATTTACATAATAGCAGGTGATCGACCGGTGACTGTGGCCGAAAATGTTGATCTGCCTGTTCTGAAAGGCATCTCCCCTGATGATCATCTGCACAGGCGGTTCACCTGCAGAGGCAGAAAACGGGATTCCTGTAAAAATAAGGACGCCTGCCAGTAAGCCAGCCATCATTCGTTTCCATATTTTCGTATTCAATTGTTTTTCCCCCTTTGGAATGTGTTTTGATGTGTTTGATCTGATTTGTCCTGATGTGATGTGTTTAGATTTGATGTTTGATCTTTTCCATGATCTGAATTTTAGAAATGTTGCAAAATCCCCTGATATTTTAATCCAAACTTTCCCCTCCTTTTTCATTTTTTCACTTTTTTACAATTTTTGTGAAACTGCGGTCTGAAACGACCAAAAATAAATAGAATAAACAGATCTGACAGGGAGATCTCCCCGCCGATGGTACTAGGATAACATAAGAAAAAGAGCAAGTCAATGAGACCTGCCCTTTTCATAGCACTTTGATGATCATAATACTTTAAAATTTTGCCTGTACCAGCACATCCCCTTCATACACCACTGTATTTCCTGTAGGGATCACAGTTTCTTTTCCCCTTCGTATCATAACGATCAAAGTTCCCGCCTGCATAGGGATACGGCTTAAAGATCTTCCTTTCCATTTATGATTTTTATCCACGGTTATTTCGCGGAGCGTCATATTTTTCCGGTCTTCAAATTCCTCTGCCGCTGCGATCATCAGATCTCCTGCCTGCAAACAGGTATCTCCATTGGGAACTAACACTTCTTTTCCCCGGATCAGCACCACAACCAACAGTTTAGGCGGCAATGTGATCTCTTTTAAACATTTTCCCACATAAGGATGCTGGCTAAAAAGATGAAACTTTACAAAGCTGATGCTCTCTTCTTCCTGATAGTCATTAAATGTACGGCGCACATCTGCATTTTCATCGATCATCTGCAACTTTCCTGAGATCCATGGAAGCAGGGTTCCCTGGATAGAAATGGACAACAGTACAATGCAAAATACCAGGTTAAACAGGTTATATCCTAAAGGGACCTGGCGCAGCACTACATAGATTGCAAAAACAATGGAAGCAACACCCCGAAGTCCCGCCCAGGACACCAGTCCCATCTGCCCGATAGATGCCCGAAAACCAGCTAAAAGTGCGGCTACAGACACAGGACGGCCAACCAGGGTAAGAAAGATCATGATCACAAAAGAAGGAATGATCACCTGTGGCAGCTGGCTTGGAGTTACTAAAAGTCCTAACAGGAAAAAGCTCATCATCTGTGCCACACCTGTAAGCACATCAAAAAACAACACCATATCCCGCTTGTGAGGAAGGTAGGAATTTCCTAACAGGATCCCGCAAAGATATACACTTAAATATCCATTTCCGCCGATCATGGAAGGAATTGTATATGCCAGTATAGCCGTTGCAAATACCAGAATGGTTTTTCCCTGGGCAATATCAAATTCCACTTTATTTAAAATAAACGCTGTGACTTTTCCAAAAAACACACCACAGCCAATGCCGAACAGGATCTGGAAAACCAGCATGGAACCTACATTTACAGACTGTCCTGTGAGGACTGCTGTAAGGATCACCGTCAGCATATAGGAAACAGGGTCATTGGAACCGGACTCCATTTCCAGTAAAGAGGCTGTATTTTCTTTCAGATTCAGATTTTTTGACCTGAGGATATTAAATACAGAAGCTGCATCTGTAGAACCGATCACAGATGCCACTAAAAAACTTTCAAGAAGAGGAAGTTTTAACGCCAGATGAATAAACAGTCCTGTGATCCCGGCTGTAAATAAAACACCGGCTGTTGAAAGCAGAACAGCCCTGGGGATCACCGGCCCCGCTTCTTTAATATTCGTTCCGAAACCACCATAAAACATGATGAAAATAAGACTGACGGAACAGATCAGTTCACTGAACTGATACTCATCAAAGGATATTTTAAAAATACCATCTACCCCAAAGCACATTCCCAGAAGGATAAATGCAAGTAATGACGGAACTCCCAGTTTATCGATCAGCCGTCCTGACAGAATACAGATCACAATGACGATCCCTGTAAGCAGTAAGATCTGGTTCATGGTCCACCTCTTTCCGTTTCCCAGACTCACTTTTCCCACACCTGCATACGTCCCTGTCTTCTGACGTGACCGTTCTTGCCTGGGTAGATTATATTTTGACCCTGGTATCATGATAATATGAAAGGTATTATAATGGTATAAAACCGCTCCCGTCAAAGGTTTTCCCTGTCATTTCCTGCATTTTAACAGCTTCTTTATGCTGCCTTATTGCGAAAACCCGCCCATTTTCCAAATAATTTCTGCAGCTGGTCTATGTATCCGGCCTTTTCTACTGCTTCTGCCGTCACAACCGGAAGTTCTCCCAGCTTTTCCCCGTCCATATAATAAGCGATCATGCCGGCACGTTCCCCCCTGGCTAAGGGTGCTTCCATCTGCTCTGCCAGTTCCAGTTTTTTCTCGATCTTTCCCAGATCTTCCCCCTCTGTGCTCAACCAGGTAAAGGTTCCCTCTGCCTCCAGCAGTACGTTTTCTTTCACTCCTCCTGCAACTTTCATCTCAGGAAGAGGCATTTTTTCTTTGTCCTCATAAAGCCTGCATCTGGCATAACCATAGCTTAAAAGATTTCTGGCATCAGAAAAACGTGCTTTATAATCCGGCGCTGCCATGATCACGGCGATCAGGCGGATCCCGTCTTTTTGTGCAGTAGCGGAAAGACAGTATTTTGCCCTGGAGGTGGAACCTGTTTTTAAACCGGTTACCTGGAAATCTGCTGCCATTTTCAGAAGCTTATTTGTATTTGCAAGGCCAAATTCCTTGGTTCCCTGCTTCGTCACATGAGTGATATTTTCCATCCAGATGGTGGAATAATTATGGATCTCAGGATAGCAGTTGATCAGTTCCCTGGTCATAAGGGCAATGTCCCTGGCTGTGGTCAGATGATCCGGATCTTCTGTCAGGCCACAGCAGTCCGAAAAATGGGTATTGGTCATTCCCAGCCCCTCTGCCCGTTTGTTCATTTCTTCTACAAAAGCCTCTTCTGTCCCAGAAATATATTCTGCCATAGCAACAGAAGCATCATTTCCGGAAGCGATCACAATGCATTTGATCAGTGTTTCTACGGTCTGTACTTCTCCTTCTTCTAAAAACACCTGGGAACCGCCCATGGACTTTGCGTATGCACTGGTGGTCACCTGGTCCGTCATCTGGATCTTGCCTGCTTTTAAAGCATCAAAGATCAGAAGCAGTGTCATTACCTTGGTCACGCTGGCAGGACTGCGCTTTTCGTCTGCATCTTTCTCAAACAACAGCTTTCCTGTGGATGCTTCCATTAAAACAGCGGAAGGTGCCTGTATGGAAACTGCCTGCGCCTGCCCTGAAACAACCGCTGATACCGGAATATCCGGCTCCATCCCATATACTGCCATCCCAGTCATACTGCACCACAGAACCTGAAGCAGCAGAAACATACATATCCATCTTCTTTTTTTCATATCTTCCCCTTTTACAGATCTTCTGCAATTTATTTCTTTAACATAAATATGAAAAAAGAAGCACCTGTATAACCTGACGGTTTCTAAATAAAAAGAGAACTGAAGCCCTGGATGATCTCTCACCGTTTCGGCCGCAGTTCTCATTTTTATGAAACAGGATCCTGTTTCAATTTTATTCTGTTTTAGACTTCCTTTAATGCCTGGCGGATCGCTTCAGCCATTTCCTCATATTCTGCATCTGTAAGAATGGTCTTGCCGCTGTTCATCTCGAATGTACTGCCCCATTCTTCTCCACCTTTGTATTTTGGAACAATGTGGAAATGTAAATGATGTCCGGTATCACCGTATGCACCATAGTTTACCTTATCAGGGTTAAATACTTTGTGGATGGCTCTGGCAACTTTTGCAACATCTGCAAAATAGTCATTTCTCTCTTCATCAGTCAGTTCGATCAGTTCGCTGACATGTTTCTTGTGAGCTAAGATCACTCTTCCTCTCTTGCTCTGCTCTTTGAATACATACAGCTTACCTGTCTTCATCTCACAGCAAGGATAACCAAACTTAGCTAACAGTTCTCCTTCCACACAATATGCGCAATTTGGATCTTTAACCATTTCTCCCATTTTTGAGACCTCACATTCTGTTGAATTTTACTTCATTTCTTAGAATACCACGGAGATGTTAAAAAATCAACAAAAAGGACTATATGTTATATCCAACAGGCGTATTTTATGCTATACTGTATAGACTTAAAGGAATTTCAACAATACCACAAGCAATATGATTATCAGAAATATGACCAGGAGATTTTATGAGTAATTTAAATTTTAGAAAGAGACGGAACCGCCGGGGATTTTTCTTCCATTTGTCCCGCCACCTTCCTACTTTTATAGTTCTTTTTGTGATCGCCCTTGTTCTCGGGGGCGGTATTTTTGCCTTTTCACGCTTTGTTTTAAAAAAGCAGCCTGGAGACCGTCCGGTTTTTGCCACTGCTTCTGAAGCTACGAAAAGCAACGGGACCCCGTCTGCATCAGCAGAAGCTGATTCCGACGATCCCATTGGGCAATTGATCGATCAGGCAGACCGTCTGGCAAAAGGTTATGACTACGACAAAGCAATGGAACTTCTGTCCCAGGATCCTTCCATTCAGTCCGATCCACGGATCAGCGAAGCCCTTGCTTCCTTCCAGTCCCAAAAGGACTCTCTGGTAGCTGCAGATGTAAAAAATGTGACCCATGTATTTTTCCACTCTCTGATCATGGACACTTCCAAAGCATTTGACGGTGACTCCCGTATGGAAGGATATAATTCCGTTATGACTACCAAGGATGAGTTCTTAAAAATATTAGATGCCCTTTACAATGACGGCTACGTTTTAGTGCGCATCCACGATATTGCCTACGAAACAACAGATGAAAACGGAAATCCTGCTTTCACCTGGGGAACGATCATGCTGCCGGAAGGCAAAAAGCCCATTGTTATGTCCCAGGATGACGTATGCTACTATCCATATATGGATGGAGACGGATTTGCAAGCAAGATCGTAGTCGGCGAGGACGGACGGCCTACCTGCGAAATGAAAATGGATGACGGCAGCATTTCCACAGGTTCTTATGACCTGATCCCTCTTTTAAACGACTTTATTGATGAGCACCCGGATTTCTCCTACAAAGGAGCCAAGGCTATTATCGCACTTACCGGTTATGAAGGGATCTTAGGATACCGCACTGCTTCTTCCTACAGCGAAACCCCAGATTATGAAAGCGAGAAAGAGCAGGCTGCCAGGGTAGCCCAGTGCTTACGGGATGACGGCTGGGAACTGGCAAGTCACAGCTGGGGACACCTGTGGATGGGCGTTTCCGACGATCCGGAAAATCCATACAAAATCAGTGATGAACGTTTCTACACAGATACGGATAAATGGAAAAATGAGGTGGAGTCCCTGATCGGACCGACCGATATTTACATCTATCCTAATGGAAACGATGTTGCTGACTGGCACCCGTATACAGAGGAAAACTATCGTTACCAGTACCTTGCTTCCAAAGGTTTCCGCTACTTCTGTAATGTAGATGCCAGCAAGCCTGCATGGATCCAGAAGGGACCTGATTATCTGCGAATGGCCAGAAGAAACCTGGATGGTTACCGCCTGTACGAAGATATGATCCAGGAAGATCCTGCTAAAAAGCGTTTAAGCGATCTGTTTGACGCTTCCCAGATCTTTGATCCTTCCCGTCCTACTCCTGTTACATGGAATTACGGACATACACAAAATGAAACACCTGCACCAGAACCAGAACAGTAACGTATATTAAAGCAAGAACGTTTCTTTTCGGAGCCTTTCTATGAAACCCAAATTGCAGGTTTCCAGGGTCAGCTTTTCCTACCATAGTAAAAACAGGGAAACGCTGGCCCTTTCTGATATTTCTTTTAACGTAGATACCGGAGAATTTATAGCCATTGTAGGTCCTTCCGGCTGCGGAAAATCCACTCTTTTATCTCTCTTATGCGGACTGAACATGCCGGAAGCAGGCGCCATTTTTCTGGATGGGGAACTTTTGGAAAAAAATCCCAAAAATGCCACCGGGATCGGCTGTATGTTCCAGAAGGACCACCTTTTTGAATGGCGGGATATTTTTTCCAATGTTTCCCTTGGACTTGAGATCCAGAAAAAATTGAATACTGAAACAAAACAGGAACTTTCTGACCTGCTCTCTGACTATGGACTTGCCGGTTTTGAACACGCAAAGCCCTCTGCCCTTTCCGGAGGTATGCGTCAGAGAGCCGCTCTCATACGTACACTGGCACTGAAACCGGATCTGCTTTTATTAGATGAGCCATTTTCTGCCCTTGATCATCAGACAAGGCTTATGGTATGTGATGATATCAGCTCTATTTTAAGGAAAAATGGAAAGACTGCTATTTTAGTGACCCACGACCTGTCAGAAGCTATCAGTTTTGCTGACCGTATTATCGTCCTCACTCCCAGACCCGGCCGTATCCGCACAGTCCTTTACCTTTCTTTTCCTGATGACTGTAACAGCCCCCTAAAAAGGCGCAACTGTCCGGAATTTTCCCATTACTTTAATACTTTATGGAAGGAGCTGATAAAAGATGACCAGACAGCAGGAATATGAAGCCCGCCTCCTTTTGCAGACCCGCCAGATCCGGATCTGCCGTATAATGATTCTGATCCTGTTTTTATCCCTCTGGGAGCTGACTGCCTCTCTTGGCCTGATCAACCGCTTTATCTTCAGTTCCCCTTCCCAGATCCTTTTCTGTCTGTGGAACATGCTTCTTGATAAGAGCCTTTTTCTCCATACAGGGGTAACCTTAACAGAAACCCTTTTAAGCTTTCTTTTATGTACCCTTATCAGCCTTTTAACTGCCCTTTTTCTCTGGTCCAGTCCTTTTGCAGCCCAGATTTTTGAACCGTTTCTGGTACTTTTAAACAGTCTTCCAAAATCGGCTCTCGCCCCTCTTCTTTTAGTATGGCTTGGAAACCGTATGCGCACAGTTATCGTAGCCGCTGTGTCCATTGCTGTTTTTGGCTCTGTTATGACTCTGTATACAGGCTTTAACCAGATGGATCCAGACAAAATACGTTTGATCTATGCCTTAGGCGGCGCAAAAAAAGAGGTACTTACCAAGGTTCTTCTTCCTGGAAGCCTTCCTCTGTTAATGAGCACTATGAAAGTAAATATCGGTCTCTGTCTGGTCGGTGTGATCATCGGGGAATTTTTAAGCGCCAAAGCAGGACTTGGCTACCTCATCACCTATGCTTCCCAGACCTTTGAGATGACAAAACTGATGAGCGCCCTGATCATGCTCTGCCTGTTGTCCTGTGTGTTGTATCAGGCAGTAGGGATGCTTGAGAAACAATTTTTAAAACAATGACCTGAAAATAAAACAAGATCGCAGCAAAATGACGTTTTAAATGCCGCTTTGCTGCGATCTTTTCCATATGATCTAACTTAATTTTCCAGATAAATTTTTCAGATACTCTTTATTTGCACAGCTTCTTAAATTCATCTGCTACAAACTGTACCTGTGTTCCGATGATAACCTGTACAGAGGTCTTGCTTGGACGCATCACACCTGCAACACCGGCAGATTTGATCACTTTTTCGTTGACCTTTGTATAGTCTTTTACTTCCAGACGAAGTCTTGTAATACAGTTGTCAATGGAAGCCACATTTTCAGGACCGCCAACGCCTTCCAGGACTGTCTTTGCAACAGAAGTATAATCATTGTTTGCTAAAGTTGCCTTTAACTCTTCTGCATCATCATCTTCACGTCCCGGAGTCTTTAAGTTAAACTTGGCAATTGCGAAACGGAATACAACATAGTAAAGAACGCCAACTGCCAGACCTACCGGGATCAGCAGCCATGGATTTTCTGCAAGTGGTGTAAAGGAACTGAGTACCATATCAACAGCACCGCCGGAGAAGGAGAAGCCTGCACGGATCGGCAGGGCAACGGTGATACCTGCTGTAATACCTGCTAACAGAGCATGTACTACATACAGTCCCGGAGCAAGGAACATAAAGGAAAACTCGATTGGTTCTGTAACACCTGTAAAGAAAGAACAGAACGCTGCGGAAGCTAAAAGTCCGTAAACAATTTTCTTCTTACCAGGTTTTGCAGTCTGATACATAGCAATGCAGGCTGCCGGAAGACCGAACATCATAAATGGGAAGAATCCGGTCATGTACATACCAGTCTGTCCGTAAACACCGGTATTGCCCCAGAAATTGCTCAGGTCACTGATACCTGCTACGTCAAACCAGAATACAGAGTTTAACGCATGGTGCAGGCCAAATGGGATCAGAAGCCGGTTAAAGAATGCATAGATACCTGCTCCAACAGCACCCATTCCGATAAATGCTTCGCCTAATGCTACCAGACCACCGTAAACCAGAGGCCATACAACAAACAGGACTAAAGCTGCAACTATGGAATAAATAGCTGTAAAGATCGCAACTGCTCTCTTGCCGCTGAAGAATGCCAGTGCATCCGGCAGTTTTACAGTCTTATATTTGTTGTAACATGCAGAACCGATGAGACCGGAAAGAATACCAACGAACTGGTTGACGATCTTTCCAAATGCAGGTGCTGCCTCATGTCCGGTAATACCGGCAACAGCACCGGGACTTAACAGTGTGGTGATCATGTACATGGAAACAAGACCTGCCAGACCTGCTGTACCATCTGAGTCATCTGCCATACCTACGGCTACACCTACTGCAAACAGCCAGGACATGTTATCGATCAACGCACCCCCTGCTTTGATCAGGAACAGTCCGATTGAGTAAGCTAAGCCCCCCGCAGTAAATCCCTGAACCTCACCTGCCATAGCTGCCGGTGCCAGGATGTATCCGATACCCATAAGGATACCACATACTGGCAGACACGCCACTGGAAGCATCAGTGACTTACCAAGTTTCTGAAAGAACTTCATCATAACTAAAAACCCCTTTCTTTTGTTGCCGTTTTTTTATCCCGGCTTATTTATTTGAACCCTTCTCCTGGTTTCAAATCCCCTTTATATCCATGTTGATGTTCATTACAGAGTAATGATCTCGTCCATGGCTTTTACGGCTTTTCCCGTATGGCATACCATATCCGGGAAATCAGAAACATTGCAGACGATCACCGGTGTTATTACCTCATAACCCGCTGCTTTGATCTGCTCTATATCTGCTGTAATCAGCAGATCCCCTGCCTTTACTGTGTCACCCTGTTTTACATGGGTGATAAAGAACTGCCCCTTTAAATTCACAGTGTCTAAGCCAATGTGAACGATCACATCTGCACCGCTCTCTGTACGGATACTGACCGCATGTCCGGTTTCAAATAATACAGTTACCTCTCCGGATGCAGGCGCTTTAAATTCATTTTCCGAAGGCAGGATGGCTACGCCTTTTCCCAGTATCTCCTGGGCAAATGCAGGATCCGGCACCTCGCTTAAAGGCACTGCCTGACCGGCTACAGGTGCAAGGATCTGGCCTTCCTCTTTTTTTCCACCGAATAATTTTTTAATTCCCTGAAACATAATAATTCCCCCTTAAAACAAAAACCAATTTTGAACAAATATCTGTTTCACATAATATCGTTCAAAATTGGTTTTGCGTGTTGCCTTAGAGCAACCAATATTATCAAGAAAATAACGATAGAGCTATAATATCATCATTACCCCTATAAGTCAATGCACTTTCTTTCGGTCTTTGTCTATTTTACCGAAAAATCCTATTTTATTATTGCTTTTTCTGCCTATTTTTTCTGTTTTTCTTCCGCTGTCCTTAAAAGTCCTGCCTGGATCGTGATGCAGGTTGCAATAATCAGGAATAATGGGTAAACAGAGTATGGCAGGATAGCAAACGGGGATATGTTCGCCATTTCAGATGTCATCAGCATACCGCCGTCATGAGGCATAACAGCTAAGAATGCACAGGCAAAAATATCTACCAGGCTTGCCAGACGCTTTGGCGCGATCTTGTACTTGCTGCCGATCTCTTTTGCAATAGGACAGGTAACGATGATAGCAATCGTATTATTGACCATAGCACCGGATAAAATACCGGAAAGGATACCGATACCATATTCTGCCTGTTTTCTGTTTTTGATCTTTTTGGTGATCGTATCGATCATCCATTCAATACCGCCGTAATACCGTACCAGACCGATCACACCGGATACCAGGATAGCAACAATACTGATGCTGAACATATCAGCCATTCCATCACCTACTGCCATGGCGATATCAAAGAAGCCTACATTTCCCTGTAAGAGTCCTACAATAAAGGTCATTAAAATACCAATGAACAGTACCACAGCTACATTGATACCCATTAACGCAGTTACTAAAACGACAATATAAGGAGCGATCTGGAACAGGTCAAAAGCACCTACTTCAATGCTTCCGCTGCCTGCTCCCCCTATAAATCCATAAAAGATCAGAGAAAGAACAGCTGCCGGAAAGGCAATGAAGAAGTTCATGCGGAACTTATCACGCATCTCAGATCCGCAGCCTTCTGCTGCTGCAATGGTGGTATCAGAGATCATGGACAGGTTATCACCAAAATAAGAACCGCCGATCACTGCCGCACAGACGATAGCCGGATTTAAGCCTGCGCCTTCCGCTACGCCCAAAGCAACCGGAGCCATAGCTGCCATGGTACCCATGGATGTTCCGATGGCTGTAGAGATAAAGCAGCACATCATAAATACGCCAGGAACCAGAAGTTTGACCGGAATATAGTGTAAACACAGGTTAATAACAGAAGTCTTGCCGCCAATAGCTGCTGCTGCGCCCTGAAATCCGCTGGCATAAGATAGATCAGAACGATCATCATAACACCGCTGCGGCCCATATTTTCCGTAAGGACATCTACCTTCTCTGAAATCTTCACCCCCGGTGCCAGAATAAGGGCAGACGCAATTCCCACAAGCAACGCTACATGGCGTGGGAAATAGCCAAAAGGACTTTCCGCTCCCATAACCGAAAACACAATACCACAACCAATGTAAGTTCCTAAAAATATGATCAGCGGCAGAAAGGCCAACGCCCCCAGTTTCTTGTTTTCCATAAGAAATTCTCCTTTTCGTGCCTGCATCTTCTGCAAAGCATTTTTGTATTCCCATTAAACCATTATAAATGCTTGTAAAGAAACGCGCAATACCCCCCATATGTCAGATCCGGTCCGACCATGAGGGATGCGTAGTTATATTATTATTTTATGCTGCTTTTTGTGCCATTTTTTTTCTGTGGATCCAGTCTTTTCCTTCTACAAATCTTGTAATGACCATGACAAGTCCAGTATCACCTGTTACATTGACTACAGTTGCCGGTGCATCGGTAATGGTTCCGATGAGAACCATGATCGGGATAGCTACTGTAGGGAAGCCGAATGCAGATATGATAAAGATCTCAGCTACATAACCGCCTGCAGGGATTCCTCCCATAACAACAGATGCGATAACAGCTACCAGGATAGACATTAAAATGTTTCGTGGGGTTGCATATTCCATATGGAATACTGAGCATAAAAACGCTACCTTAATGATCTGGATCACACATGCGCCATCTTTGTGAAGATTTGCACCTAAAGGAATAACAAGATCTGCAATCTCATCGGGAATACCAATTTTCTTTGCCTGCTGTAAATTAACTGGCAGAGTTGCTGCTGAAGAGCAGGTACCAAGAGCAGTTAAGGTAGATGGCACGCAGGTTGCCCACCATATGCGTACACCTTCCATGCCGCCACCGATATAAGCAAATACTGTCTGTGAAACAACATAATAGGCAACGATCACAAACAGGTACATGACAATTGCTTTTGACAACGGTCCGATCACATCACTGCCGTTAGAACCGATCAGGATCGCAAAATAACAGCCAAGTCCTAAAGGGGCCAGTTTCATAACGATATTGATCACGTTTACGATAGCTGCTGTAAGGCGATCCATAGCTTCTACGATCGGCTTGCCCTTTTCACCGGTCTGGATGATCGCAATAGAGAAAATAACAGTAAATACGATCAGTGCCATCAGGTTAGATTTAGAGAACAGAAGCGGGAAATCACCGACTGTAAACATTCCCAGTACATTCATGCTTCCACTGGCATCTGCTACATCCTGTGTTAAAGAAACAGTAGAACCTTCCGCCGGATCAATGACCAGACAAGGAGCTACCATAAACAGGCATGCAATAACACCGGAGACAATAACACCGATCAGGAAGATCATTAAGATCTTTCTGAGTTTTGCAAGATCCTGCATTTTTGCGATCGCCGCTGTTAAAGAACAGAAGATCAGCGGTACAACACAGCAATACAGCAGATTTAAAAATGTATCGGCAATGGGCTGGAGCACACTTGCTCCAGGTCCCCAGAAAAATCCAATCACACCGCCTGCTACCATAGCTGCCAGCAGTAAAATAGACGATTTATATGTATTCCAGAAAGTTTTCATCTCTTATCCTCCCCCTGACTATGCCCACTTTGTGTGGTTGTCCAGTGCAGCTTTTAACTGCTCCATTGCCTTTACTACGGTAGCTCTCGGGCATGCAAGGTTAAATCTTTCAAACTGTGCAGTTGCCGGTCCGAATACCTTACCGCTGTCTAACCAGAGATGTGCTTCTTCTACCATAATGTGCTCTAATTCTTCATCTGTAAAACCATATCCTGAAAAATCAACCCAGGTAAGATAGGTTCCTTCAGGATCTACGAATTGAGCCTTCGGGAAGTTTTCCTTTACGAAATCACGCATGTAATTCATATTTCCGGTAATATACTCTACCAGTTCATTTACCCATTCATCACCCTTTGTATAAACAGATTTTACTGCAACCTGTCCCATAATGCTTCCCTGGCTGTAACCTGCTGCTACATTTGCCTTACGGTATGCTGCGCGGAGTTCCTGATTTTTAATAATAATGTTGGCTGGCTGAAGTCCTGCTACGTTAAAAGTCTTACTTGGAGAAGTATACAGTACCAGACTGTTATGGTACTTTTTATCCAGAGTCATGAAGCTTGTAAATTTGAAGCCAGGATATGTAAAGTCACAATGGATCTCATCATCCATGATCACTACATTGTGCTTTAAGCAGATATCTCCCATTTTCTCCAGTTCTTCTTTTGTCCATACTCTGCCAACAGGGTTGTGAGGATTGCACAGGATAAATACTTTTACATTGTTATCTACGATCTTCTTTTCAAAATCTTCAAAATCAATGGTGTATTTTCCATCTTCATAATGCAGCTGGTTATTTACAAAAATTCTTCCGTTATCTTCGATCACTTCGCGGAATGGATAGTAAACCGGCTGCTGGATCAGAAGCGCATCGCCTTCTTTATGCATTATAATGACTACATCATGTCCGCACACCAGTATGGTGATAACTATACGCTTACCATGATGGAAGTCCACACACTCAGTTATATTGAAGACCATCCCGGAACCTCTTCCGGTGAACTGATCCAGTACTGGGATAAAACAAAGGGAACTATTTCCCAGATCCTTACTAAATTAGAAAAACTGGAACTGATCGAAAAGCGCAAAAAAGATGGAAACGCGAAAAACCTTTATCTATATGTGACAGCAGAAGGTTCCCGTGTCAGTAAGGCACATAAAATGTATGATATCCTGGATATCGCCAAGACCATGTCCCAGCTTCAGAAACAGTGCAGCGCCGAAGAGATCGAGGCATTTTACCATGTGATCTCTGTTTACAACGAAGTCATTAAAAAAGATTTTGAGATCAACAAATCCCCACGCAAACGGACAGACGTAACACCTCTTCCCTGATTTTTTTATATACTAAATTTATAAAAAGAATGTGCCGTGGCACAAAAAACGCAGAAACCCATCTTTTCGGACCGGTTCCTGCGTTTCTTTCATTCATTTTATACTATTTTGTATTTTATACTATTTTATTCATTTTTGTTCATCTATGATCGCTTACTGAACAGAAACTACCTTATAATCCTTATCTTCTACTGCCTTTGTAAGGACTGCATTATCTACGTCCTTATCTAAGGTTACAACAGCAGTTCCCTTTTCGTGGCTTACTTCTGCGCTCGCTACTCCGTCTAATGCTTCCAGAGCCTTCTTAACAGCTGCCTCGCAGTGTCCGCACATCATTCCCTCAATTTTCATAGTCTTTGTCATTGTTTTGTTCTCCTTTTTTGTTTCTGTATTTATTTCTGCCGCAGCAACTACTGCTCCTGCAGGAGCGGCTGCTTTACGGCGGATCTTCTTATCTTTGCGGCTGTCTTTGATATTTAATAAATTCAGCCTTAATGCATTGGTCACAACGCAGAAGCTGGATAAGCTCATGGCTGCTGCACCAAACATCGGGTTTAACTTCCATCCAAAGATGGGGATCCAGATACCTGCTGCAAGGGGGATACCGATCACATTGTAGAAGAAGGCCCAGAACAGGTTTTCATGGATGTTTCTAAGGGTTCCGCGGCTTAAACGGATGGCTGCGGGCACATCACTTAAGCGGCTCTTTACCAGAACGACATCTGCTGCGTCAATGGCAACGTCTGCACCGGCTCCAATGGCAATACCCATATCCGCTCTTGTGAGAGCAGGGGCATCATTGATACCGTCACCAACCATGGCAACTTTTCCCTGTTCTTTTAACCTGCGGATCACTTCTTCCTTACCATCCGGAAGAACGCCTGCGATGACACGGTCTACGCCGGCCTGGCGGCCAATGGCCTTGGCTGTGCGTTCATTATCACCGGTCAGCATAACTACTTCAATACCCATATTCTGCAGCTCTTTTACTGCCTGTGGGCTGTCTTCTCTGATCACATCGGCAACTGCGATCATACCTGCAAGTATACCATTTTTTAAGAACATAAGAGGTGTTTTTCCCTCTTCTGCCAGTTTTTCTGCCTGGCTTTTTATCTTTTCGGATATCTCCGTCTGGCTCTGTGCAAATTTCAGGCTGCCGCCTTTTACATCCGCATCTCCCACTTTTCCTTCCAGGCCATTTCCCGGAAGTGCCTTAAATTCACTAACCGGGATCTGTTCTGCCTGTTTTTCTGCCCCATAGGCTACGATCGCCTTTGCTAACGGATGCTCGCTCCTGCTTTCCAGTGAATATGCTAATTTTAACAGCTCTTCTTCTGAAGTTCCATCTGCCGCCAGTACATCTGTTACTTTTGGCTCACCACTTGTAATGGTTCCTGTTTTATCTAATGCAACGATCTCAACTTTTCCTGTTTCTTCCAGGGAAACGGCAGTCTTAAAGAGGATACCGTTCTTTGCACCCATACCATTTCCTACCATGATCGCAACCGGTGTTGCAAGTCCCAAAGCACAAGGGCAGCTGATAACCAGAACAGAAATACCTCTTGCAAGGGCAAAACCAACGCTTTCACCTGCGATCAGCCATACAATAACCGTCAGCACTGCAATGGAAATAACAGCAGGAACGAAAATACCGGAAACTTTATCTGCCACTTTTGCGATGGGTGCCTTGGTAGCTGCCGCGTCACTGACCATACGGATGATCTGGGAGAGTGTAGTATCTTCTCCTACGCGGGTAGCTTCACAGCGGATAAAACCGGACTGGTTAATGGTGGCTGCGGAAACACGGTCTCCTGCCTGCTTGTCTACAGGAATACTTTCACCTGTAAGAGCAGCTTCGTTTACAGCGCTGTTTCCTTCTAATACGACACCATCTACCGGTATATTTTCACCAGGGCGGACAACAAATACATCACCGATGCGTACCTGTTCAACAGGTACTTCTGTTTCTTTTCCCTCTTTTTCCACTACGGCAGTCTTTGGTGACAGCTTCATCAGGCTCTTTAAGGCATCTGTAGTCTTTCCTTTGGAACGGGCCTCTAACATTTTTCCGACTGTGATCAGTGTCAGGATCATGGCAGCGGACTCAAAGTAGAATTCATGCATGTAGCCCATCACTGCCTCTGCATCTCCCTGATGTTCAGCATAAGTCATGGCAAACAGTGCATAGGAGCTGTAGCCGAAGGAGGCAAAGGAACCTAAGGCTACTAAGGTGTCCATGTTTGGAGCACCATGGAACAGGCTCTTAAAACCGTTAATAAAGAACTTCTGGTTGATGACCATAATGATCACTGTCAGATACAGCTGTACCAGACCCATCATCACATGGTTGCCGTCCATAAATGCCGGCAGCGGCCAGTTCCACATCATATGTCCCATGGAGAAATACATAAGGACAAGTAAAAAACCTACGGAATATAATAAACGTTTCTTTAAAATAGGAGTTTCATGGTCTGCAAGGGCCTCTTCAGAAGCTGCAGCGCTGTTTGCTCCACCGTTTTTTTCTCCTTCGGCATCTTTTGCAGACGCGCCATAGCCTGCATCTGCTACTGCTTTTATGATCTCCTGGTCTGTGGCACTTCCTTCCACGCCCATGGAGTTGGTTAAAAGGCTGACAGAGCAGGAAGTTACTCCCGGCACCTTGGAAACCGCCTTTTCTACACGGGTGCTGCAGGCTGCACAGCTCATTCCCGTTACTGTATACTGCTTCATTGTATTACTGGCTCCTTTCTTATACCTGTTCATACCTGTTTAGGTTCCACACACGGTCGTGCTCCACTGCCTGCTGACGCAGGCGGAACCTTCATTTTCCTCTCCACTTATTTCATAAGTTTCTGCAAGGTGGTCACCAGTTCATCGATCACCTCATCTTTTCCCGCTCTTATATCTTCTGCTACACAGGTCCTGATATGATTTGCAAGAAGGACCTTATTAAAACTGTTTAACGCTGCATTGGCTGCAGCCACCTGTATTAATATGTCCGGACAATAAGCGTCCTTTTCCACCATCCCTTTAATTCCCCGTATCTGGCCTTCAATGCGGTTTAAGCGGTGGATCAGGTCTTTGTATTCCTTTTCTGAACGCTCTTTTGTTTTATGGTGGCAACAGCAGCATTTTTCTTCTTCCATAAACGTTCCTGTCTTTCTCCTTTATTTTCCCACCATTCCCCTGGGAATATACGCATTATATACCCCACCAGGGTATATTGTCAAGTAGGCTGTTCCCATAATTTTTCTCATTAAGATATTTTGGCTGGACCATGATCATTTTCCCCCCGGATACTGCTCTCTTTCTTGCAGAGCGATTGCTCCTGTGCTATAATAGTGACAGAAAATTCTGAAAATTACTATATCTGTATTTTTACAGATATCCGACTGCAAAGGAGGATTTATGGATCTGATCAACCAGTTTATTGAAAACTATAAAAAGAAACTTACTTTTTATGAAAATCTGGGACGTATTTCCTCTTCTCAACTGGAAGATGCCTTACAGTCAGCCGGTATCCGGGCTATGGTCACTTACAGGATCAAAAACCCCGGCCGTTTAAAAAGTAAGATACTGCGCAGAAATGTCAAGCGCACGGTTCCCTATAAGAACATGAAAGAGATCTACGAGGATATTGCTGACCTTTGCGGCATCCGTGTGTCCCTGTATTTCCCAGGTGACCGCATAAAAGTAGACTCCCTGATCAGCGATCTTTTTCAGGTGATCGAGCGCAAACAGTTCCCGGAACAGTCCAAACCGCCTACCTATAACAAACGTTTTTCCGGCTACTGGGCCAATCATTACCGGGTGCATATGAAAGAGGAAATGGTACAGCCTTCCGAAAAACGCTACTGCGCTGCCAGGATCGAGATCCAGGTAGCTTCTGTCCTGATGCATGCCTGGTCTGAGGTGGAACATGACCTGGTGTATAAGCCTATGCAGGGAACACTTTCTGAGGAAGAACTGGCTATCTTAGATGAATTAAATGGTCTGGTGCTTACCGGTGAAATCGCCCTGGAACGGCTTCAGGCTGCTGGAAATGAAAGGATTCAGAACAGTAAAGCTACTTTTGCCAATCAGTTTGAGCTTGCCTCTTATTTATATAATTATTTAAGCAATAATTTCCTTCCGGAAGATATCAAGCTTCGTATGGGAAATATTGAGCTGCTGTTCCGCTTTTTAAGCAGCTTAAAGATATTACGGGCAAAAGATATCGGACCTATCGTAAAGTCTGTAAAATTTGAAAAAGACAAACGTACCATTTCCCAGCAGATCATTGACCAGATCATCAGCGGAAATGAAAAGAGATACCAGGCATACCAGAAGCTGCGCTCCGATGACTCCAATTTAACGGTGGAACATCAGGAAGCCATCAACTACTTCTTTGGCCAATGGGTGCCTCTTGAAAATCTCTTAAACCGTGTGACCAAGCGCAGTTCCCGTTCCGTAAGCGTATTTAATATCAACGCTTTAAAACGACTGGGAGTGCTTGATAAAGAATGTATTAACCAGATCGCCTTTTTACGAAAAATGCGAAATTCCCTGATCCATGATATTGAAGTACCGGAAGCTTCTTATATCCGGGAACAGGGCGAGGAAGCGAAAGTTTTACTGGAAAAATTAACGAAATTATTAGAAACGAAAACAGCAGAGGGGTAAATTCCTCTGCTGTTTTTATATAATAGATATTGTCTGCAAAACCTGCCAACAGCCGCACGGGGCTGATGCATAGCAGTATGTGGTTATGATCATTTGCAATTATCGGATTTCTTCAACTGCAGATATGCGATTTCCCTTCTTAACTGTAAACTGCATTACATACACTTTAAAGGGTCCATCGTCGCCTTTTGCAAAAGGTTCTTCTCTAAAGATTTCCGCCTGTATCCCCTGTTTTTCAAGATCTCTTTTACGTTTGTTGGCTTTTTCAAACAGAATTTTATGCTTTTTTTCGTTCTCTTCTCCAAAATAACGTCTTGGATAAATGACCGCTGCCTGATCCATCTGCCGGATCAGATGATCGGTTACTCTCTTATGGGCTTCTCTGTGAAACATCCAGGCAATGTATCTGGCAAGTACCCTGACGGGGTATCTTTTATACAGGGATACCATTTTTGCAAACCAGGTATCTTTCTCCTGTTTTGCAGCCTCTTCCACCAGTTTTGCTGCCAGCGGCGAACATTTCCACGGTTCTTCTTTTTCTCTTACATAGGCCAGTGAAGCTGCCGGATAAAACAGATAACTTAAAGGCGGAAATTCTCTTAAAGATGCCAGTTTTTTCTCTTCTTCACTGCAGCAATCTTCTCCCAGATATTCCCATTTATCCCCTAAAATAGCGATCTTATATTCTAACTGGCGCAGATACTCATATCCCTTCACCCAGAAATGACCGATCTCACCATAATCATACAGCTCACATTCCAGGCTGATATCTTTAAAAAACAGGGTGCAGACTGTATCTCCCTGATGGACCGCCAGGATATACCGCCCCTTTTCTTCACCTTCCGCGTCCGTGTTATCTGTTTCTTCTTTATCCAGGGAAGCGCTTAGTTCTCCCTCGTAATCCGGCAGGTAATTTCCTGTAAGCACTGCCTCATGGAATACCAGAAAGCTTTCCGCTGTGTCATTCATCATATACACCAGACGGATATCCGATGGCTTTTTCCTCTCATCACCAACCGGCAGATTCAAAAGTTCAAACTGCCCCTGTTCCAACAGATCTGCCAGCTTTTCAAATTCCATTCCCGAACAGTCTAATCTCACTCCTGCTCTCCTTCATTTGCCTCTTCCATAGTAACATTTTCCTGGCCATCTTCCACATACTCCAGACGCAGCACTGCCTGGGGCCAGTTTAAAGCAATACGGGCTACTTTTCCCTTTTCTGCTCCTGCTTTTTTGATCAGATCCAGCAATTCGTCCAGGACTGCCCTTGTAAGATAACCGCCTCTCCAGTGAAAGGTAAGCATTTTTCCCTTTTTCGCCGCCTGAAGAGAACGTTTATACACATCTTCTGTCTTTGTAAAGGACATTTTCTTCTCTTTGTAATAAAAATGATCCCCGTCCGTACAGGCCGGCGCCGGCGCGATCAGCGGCTCATGGTCCCGGAAAATATTTTTATCATCCAGATTAAAGTAATCGTAGCGGATCTCCTTTGCACCAAAGCTGTGCTTACCTAACGTATTGTCAAAGGTAGCATCCAGGTGATAATACGTGCCGCCAATTTTTACAATATTCCAGGTATGACGGTATTTGATCCCTTTTTCAGGATTATTTCCGCAGATAGCGATCATACACCAGATACCTAAGGCGTCACAAAGCACTTTTACAGATTTGGCGATCCCTTCACATACCCCTACACCCTGTCCTAAAGGACCGATGATCTCATGAGAATAAGATTTCTTTAACTTATCATAATGTACATTTTCACAGATAAAATCATGTACATACTTTTCTTTTTCCCATTCCGAAAGCTTCATAGCAGGGCGGACCAGCTTTTCCACTCTGGCTTTTAATGCTTTCTGGTGTTCTTTGATCTTTCCTTTTTCAAAAATATACTCCGGCAAAAAAGTGATATTGGCCGAGTCCTGATAATACCGGTAATGAAATCCCTCTGCCCAGAAGATCTCCGGATGGTCCAAACGCAGCTGGAAAAATACGTCGCTTAGTTCCCGTCCTTCTAATTTCGGCACCTGGAAGCTGTCGGAAAGTGCCATGAGCCCCTGGTAAATGGCATAGTAGACAGCCTGTTGGGGCTTGCTCATCTTTGTATAGTAATATGGTTCCATAATAATTTCCTTTCATGATCAGATGAAAGTCACCGTAAAAAAGCTGATGTCATCTGCAATCCATCTGTCTCACAGAAGCCATCAGCTTTTTCTTAATGTCCTCTCAAAATCTTTCTGTGCCTGATTTTGTGAGAACATTTTATTTATGCACAGAGCATCTGCAACTCTGCCATATCTGTCCTTGTCCAACGGGAAATATTATAACCTGTCCCTTATCTTTTGTAAACTGTTTTTTGTTTAAAACCTGGCTTAAACATCCGGTTTACGGCCTAAATAAAGAGCTGCTGCCTCTTTTGAAAGGTTTTCGCCAATAACGATCAGCACTTCCTGGCCTTTTGGCGCCGGTTTCAGAGAAAATTCCCTGCTGGTGGCATTTAACTCCAACCAGCCGTTTTCTCCCTTTTTTATATAGCCTTTGATGCGAAAGATCTTTCCGCAGGAAGGATCCCTAAACATATTTTCTACTGCTGTTTTTAGCTGATCCGGATCCATGGAAAAATTCAGATAGTACAGAGAATCAAACACTTTCCCCTGTTCTAAATGCATTTTTTCATAATCTTCCATGCGGTATTCACAATTCAGCAGACGCTTATAATCAGCCTCTTCCAGATCTTCCCAGTTTTTGCACAGGATCTGATCCAGGGTAAACCTTCGTTTACAATGTACCTGTTCCATTGCCTGGTTCAGATAAGAAAGGGTGGCTTTCAACTGTTCTTGAGACACTTCATCGCATTTACTGAAAAGCACGCAGCCTGCATCTGCTACTTCTGATGCCAGCAGATATTTTGCCTCTTTTGAAAGATCCTCTTCCAGGCCTGCATCCACCAGTGCGATCACATTTCCCGGCTCATAAAAGCGGTCTAACGGCTCTTCATAAAGGGTGTCAAAAAATTCATCCACATCATAAATGCCAGACGGCTCTACGATCACCCGGTCATAGCCTTCCATAGCCATTGCGATCAGCTTGGTTTTAAATCTGCGTCTGTGGCAGTCTGCGTCACAGCCTCCGGCGATCATTTCCAATGTGCAGTTATCCCCTTCTAAATCCTGTAAAAGGAGCATATCCACATTGATGGCGCCAAAATCATTTTCCAGTATTCCGATCTTCTTTCCCTGTTTCATCAGATAAGAAGCATACTTTTTTATAAAAGTTGTCTTCCCGGCACCTAAAAATCCGGTGATCAGATCGATCTTTATCATATCTTTCACTCCTCGTATAATATCTTTTAGATACATAAATACATATATTTTGGTTAAT
>NZ_QUCM01000008.1:39306-109533 GCF_003473545.1 Clostridium sp. AM22-11AC | reverse complement strand
AGAGGAGACCGTTGAAAGTTTACTTTCATAAGGTCGGATCTGGAAGACTTCAGGCATTGGCGAAGCCAATGACATGAGGAAAATCGAAGATTTTTCGAATGACCGCCGCGGAGTTGGATAACAAAGGTTGTAAAGTATTCGGAAGATCAACAGTTCAATATGTGGTTTTGAAGGTATGTACCTTCTACCGTCAATATTCCTCGATAGCTCAGTCGGTAGAGCAAACGGCTGTTAACCGTTGGGTCGTAGGTTCGAGTCCTACTCGGGGAGTTTTACAAAGTTTATATTTTTAGCAAGGCCCCATGGTCAAGCGGTTAAGACATCGCCCTTTCACGGCGGTAACAGGGGTCCGAATCCCCTTGGGGTCATTTAACTAAATATGGCGACATAGCCAAGCGGTAAGGCAAAGGTCTGCAACACCTCTATCACCGGTTCGATTCCGGTTGTCGCCTCTCTAAAGAATCACAGAAATGTGGTTCTTTTTTTGTCTGAAATATGCCCTTTTCATATTGAGGTCAATATGGTACTATGTATAAGGAAAAAATTTGACAGGATAAAGACATGAATTATATTGTATTTGATCTGGAGTGGAACCAGAGCGCGGAGGGGAAAGAATGCTCTGTGGAGCATATGCCTTTTGAGATTATTGAAATTGGAGCTGTGAAGCTGAACAGTCAGATGAAGCAGGTAAGCGAATTCCATCGTCTGGTCCAGCCGAAAGCATATAAAGAAATGCATTTTAAAATATCAGAAGTGACCCATATGGATATGGAGGAGCTTTGTAAAAAGGGGCAGCCATTTCCGGTTGTGATGGAGGATTTCCTGAACTGGTGCGGGGAAGATGAATATGTTTTCTGTACCTGGGGATCGATGGATCTGACAGAGCTTCAGAGGAATATGACCTATCATGGTATGGAAATACCGTTTCCAAGGCCCTTATTGTATTACGATGTACAGAAACTGTATTCTCTGGAGTATTCTGATGGAAAGAGCCGTATTTCCCTGGACCATGCAGTGGAACAGCTTGAATTGAACCAGGAGCGTCCGTTTCACCGGGCCTTGGATGATGCGGTGTATACAGGCCGGACCCTTCGTATGATCCATATGGAAACATATGGGATATACAGATCCATTGATTATTACCGGCTTCCTGAGCGGGGAAGCAGCTATAAGTTGAAATTTCCGGAGTATTCCAAATATATTTCAGGGGAATTTGACTGTAAGGAAGAGATCCTTAAGGATAAGGAAATATCGGATATCATCTGTGTAAAGTGTTCAAGGATGCTGCGGAAAAAGATCCGCTGGTTTTCTTATGGGCAGCGGTTTTATTTTGCACTGGGTATTTGTCCGGAACATGGTTATATGAAGGGCAAGATCCGGGTGAAGAAATCGGAACAGGATCTGTATTATGCAGTAAAGACGATCAAGGCAGTTGGAGAAGAGGCGCTGCCTATGCTAGTACAGAAAAGAGAAGATAATAAAAAGAAAAAGAAGAATTCGTCCAAACAGTAGGCTGGGCGAATTCTTCTTTTTAATTTACTATTCTTCACGCATGCGGTAGCCAACACCGATCTCTGTAAAAATGTACTGTGGTTCTGCCGGATTTTCTTCCAGTTTCCGGCGGATGTGGGCCATGTTTACACGCAGGATCTGGTTGTCATTGTCTGCATAGGGTCCCCAGATCTTTGTGATAATGGACTCATAGGTCATGACCCGTCCTGCATTCTGGGCAAGAAGACATACCAGTTTGTATTCGATCTGGGTTAAATGGATCTCCTGATCTTTTACTTTTACCAGACGGCGTTCAAAATCCACCAACAGATCGCCTACCTGGTATTTGGAGCTTCCAATATGCTGGTTGCGCTGGGAATGGCGCAGAGCGGTACGGATACGTGCCAGAAGCTCTCCTGTACCAAATGGCTTGGTGAGATAGTCATCTGCGCCCAGATCCAAAGCAGCGATCTTGCTCTTTTCAAGGGTTCTGGCAGAGATAACGATAATCGGAGTGATGCTCCAGGAACGGACCTGTTCAATGAGCTTTAAGCCGTCCATATCCGGCAGACCTAAATCTAACAGGATCACATCCGGATGCTCGGAAGTGATGTACTGTAAGCCTTCCTTTCCTGTATTGGCGCTGATCACCCGGTAGCCCTGAGGCTCTAAAATATGTTCAATAAAACTGCAGATATTTTTTTCGTCTTCAATAATGATGATATTTGCTTTCGTAGTCATAATTAATACTCCTTCCAGTCGGGTAAGGTAAAAGTAAACATGGCGCCATCTGCATGATTTGCAGCCTGGATCATACCGCCATGGGCATTGATAATAGTTTTACAGATCGAAAGCCCGATTCCCATTCCTTTGTGGCTGTCGCCGGATTCATTTGTGTTTACGCCACCGCCATCAAAAAGGGTTGGGAGCCGCTTAGGATCAATACCTTTTCCGTGGTCTTTAATAGTAATATAAAGTACTCCATTTTCTGTACGTACTTTTAATTCAATGGGCTTTTCGCTGCCGGAATGAAAATGTGCATTTTCTAAGAGATTGTTAATAACCTGCTCAATGAGCATGGCATCCATGGGGACCATGATAAAGGACTCAGGAATATGAACCTGGACAGTTACGCCTGGAAAACGCTTATGGAAGCGTCTGACTGCTTCTGAGATCACTTCTTCCAGGGATTCATCTGTTTTTGTAACACTGGTAATGCCTTTGTCATCCTGGATGCGTGTAACAGAAAGCAGGTTTTCTACCATGTTTAAAAGCCACTGGGCATCTTCTTCAATATTGTGGATCAGCTTCCGCTTTTCCTCCGGTGACATTTCATTTTCCTGCTCTAAGTAGGCAGCGCTGGAACCAATGATCGTGGTAAGAGGGGTACGCAGGTCATGGGACATGGCGCGCAGCAGATTGGCACGCATAGTTTCTTTTTCCGCCTGCATCAGCATACGGTCCTTTTCCTGGATCTGTACGCTCTGTTTGGAGAGCATGATGCAGATACTGCTGGTGAAACAGGAGATAAAGGTCATTCCCACGAATGTCAGCGGGTAGCCGCTCAATGTAAAATTCAGGGTCATATATGGGTAAGTATAAGCGTAATTGACCCAGAACACGCTGTAAAGAGAAGCGATGATACCGGCACTGTAGCATTTGGTATAACGGGCGTGGAGCAGAATGGCCAGGATGTAGATGATCGATACATTAATGGCATTACCGCTGAGATGAAAGATGGCATTGGCAGTCAACGTAGCTACCGCCATACAGGCGACCGTTATAGGAAGTGTGTGCAGTGTATTGAAAAAAGTAACTTTTAATAGCGCGGGCAGTTTTTTCAAAGAGCCTTTTTTTAAAATCATAATATTTACCTCAGTATTAGGATAATTATATTATAATTCATTCTGCTTATAAGCGCAATGTAAGAGAGTGTTACCATTTTTTACGGGGCCGCTTTACTTTGTGTGTCTGCTTTTTGTAAGCAGGAGTGGAACTTCTTTTCTGGGAGAGAAGCTGGTCAAAATCGGAAGAAGAATAACCGATATCTTCCAGGCGTTCCAGACGGCGCTTACGGCGCAGGAGCAGATCTTCTTTTTCCTTCCTGTGAGAATGGAGAAGGAGAAAAAGGATCACGCCTACAATGATCAGGGCTGCAGAGCAGATCCCCACTAAAAGGAATGGAAATGCCTTTTTGGAAGCGGAGGAACGTGTCTGTGCGCTGGAACGGGCATTTGCATCAGGAATTTCCTTTTGCTCGGGAGTTTCTGCAGGAGCAGCAGTGCCGGTTTCTGTCTGTGCAGCGGGTGCCTGTGATCCGGCGGATATGTTTTCTGTATTTGCCTGTGTATGGGCAGCAGAGCACAGATAGACCTGTCCAATGGAATGGCCCTGGTATTCATATAAAATGCGGGCAATAGCATGATCCGGCGCATTTTCATCCAATTCGTAAGAAAGGGAAGCTTCTGTGTCAGAGAAATCGGCATCTTTTGGAATGATCACAAGACTGTTTTTGTCTAACTCCAGGGAAACATTGTCCTGGGCAGTCATGCCGCCGATGGTCATATCGTTATCAAGTGCCTGGTAAGAGGTTTCATGGTCTACCGCTTTTAACGCCTGGAAACGATCAAAACCAAAGTCAAAAAGAGCCTTGGTATCGGAATAATGAGTCTGATGCCCGTTTAAAACAACGGCGATCAGGGTCATATCGTTTTTCTCTGCACAGGTAACAAGGGTATTGCCCGCAATGGAAGTGTAACCTGTCTTTCCGGCAAAAGCCCCTGGATAGTACACAGATGTGTTTTTTACCAGCATACGGTGGTGGTTGGCTACATAACCGCCTTCCAAATTGCGCTTGGTAGGCGGAAGCTTGTAGTTGCGTGCGCCATCGATCTCTAAGAAGTCCGGGTTCTGGATGGCTGCTCTGGTGATCAGGGCCATGTCATGGGCAGTGGTGTAATGATTTTCATCGTTTAAACCACTTGGATTGGCAAAATGGCTTCCTGTACATCCAAGGCTTTCTGCAGTCTGGTTCATAAGCTCTGCAAAGGCTTCTCTGGAGCCGCTTACGTGGCAGGCAAGGGCATTTGCACTTTCGTTGGCAGAAGCCAGCATAAGGGCGTACAGGCAGTCACGGACCGTAAGGACATCTCCTTCGTCAATACCTGCTGTACTGCTGCCTGCTTCCACATTGTAAACATCATCATGGGAGAAGGTTACTTCTTCATCTAAACTGCAGTGCTCTAATACAATAAGGGCAGTGAGGATCTTCGTAATGCTGGCAGGATAATAAGGCTGGTCCTCATTTTTAGCAAAAAGAACCGTTCCGGTCTGCGCTTCCATAAGAATACCGCCATCTGCTTCAATAGAGACAGCAGACGGCCAGGAAGGCGCGGCCAGAACGGTTCCGGGAACCAGGATAAAGATCAGATTGATACTGAGGATAAAAGAAAGAATTCGTTTCATTATAAGCAGCTCCTGTTAACGGCGTTTATTTTTCAGTGTCATGATCAGGCAGATGCCAAAAAGGATCAGTGACAGGGCGCCGAACAGAAAAGCAATGCGTCCGGCAGTATCCATGAAAAATCCTTCGGGCACGATATTGATCAGCATATCTGTGGTCGGGTCTAAGATCCACAGGTCATTGGTAAAAAACATGTGGTGGAACATGATGAAATATTTTGTAAAATTGGTGGATATAATAGCAGCCAGTGCTGCGATTACTGCAAAAAACAGCCCGGTTCCTATACAAAGGGAAGAAGGAAGCAATGTGCGCAGGTCTGCTTTTGAGAGGATCATAAATAAAAGCATAACGACGCAGACCACCAGGCAGATCCGGCGCAGGGCAATGGCTTTTAAAAACAGTCCCTGTACATCTTCCATGTGGGCAATTTCCCGTTCATTGAAAAACTCACGGGTTTCGCCGCCCATATGGGTGGAAACATGAAGGTCTGCACGTTTTCCCTTTAAATATGCCATCATCTGGTCTGTTACATCTAAGAGGTCATCCATAGTCATAGAAGGAAGGTCGTCTAGAACCTGGTATTTGGTATATTCTTTTTCAAAGTATCCCGGAGTCCAGTAGACCACTGCTTCTACAGAAGTGAAAAAAAGTATGATCATAAGGCAGAATGCAGTAAGGATACCGGCAAATCGTTGAAGGTGTTTCATAGTAGTTGCCTCCTTTTGGAAGATAAGTATATGTTCTCTCAGAGAGAAATTTCCTTATATACAAAGAAAAGCCCAACCCCGCAGCTTCTGGTATCTGCAAAGTCAGACCTTTAAGTGCGCCTTCAGGGACTCGAACCCTGGACAAATAGATTAAGAGTCTACTGCTCTACCAACTGAGCTAAAGGCGCATGTCTATGTGCTTTTGAATGACACGATAGACATTATAAGGGATTTTATAGAGACTGTCAAGAGGTTTCTTGAAAAATTTTTAAAACTTTTTTACATTCACATCTAACTGGTTAAATGGAATTTCAATGCCGGCCTGGTCAAACTGTAACTTGATCTGTTCTAAGATCCTCCAGCGGACGGTCCAGTAATCAGAAGTGTTGGTCCAGCCTCTTGCACCGAGGACAACGGAGCTGTCTGCTAATTCGTCTACATAAACGGTGATGCCGTCTTCTTTGATGATCAGGGGATCATTGGCATAGATCTGCTTTAAGATCTCTTTGGCTTTTTTCAGATCAGAGGTGTAGCCGATGCCAACAGTCAGGTCCACACGGCGTTTTGGCTGGGCTGTTACGTTTGTGATGACCGCATTGGAAAGGCTGCCGTTTGGAATGGTGATCTTTCGGTTGTCTACAGTAACTAAGGTTGTGTATACAAGACCGATGTTCTGTACTGTTCCCTCGGTACCTTCACAGACAATGTAATCATGGATACCAAAAGGCCGCATAACAAGGATCAGGATGCCGCCTGCGAAGTTTGCAAGGCTTCCCTGAAGTGACAGGCCGATGGCCAATGTTGCAGAACCTAAAAGTGCGATAATAGAAGCGGATGGAACGCCGATCTTTTCTAATGCCATGAAAATGACAATAGCATAGGTAATGGCATTTGCCAGAGAAATAAGGAATTTACTCAGGCTCAGGTCCATTCCCATACGGTCAAAGGTCTTTTTCAGAAAATGGCTGATGTATAAGGCGATCCGAGAACCGATGAAGATAATAAGGGCAGCAACAAATAACCGGTAAGCCAGGGACAAAAGGCCGGGAGTCCAGGACTTTATAGACTCTAAAATGGCATTGGGCTTTAACTGCTGTAGGTCTTCGTGGACTTCGGCAGCAACTGCCTGGGTCTCTGCAAGGGTAGGAAGAGCGCTGCTTTCCTGGGCGGTGAATAGTATCATAGGTTTTTCCTCCTGCTTTTCGGTGTAAACTCAGGTTTCCCGCGCTGACGCGCTCCACTGCCTGCTACGCAGGCGGAACCTTCGTTAATAGCCCAAGAAAAACAAATGCCGCTCTTGGCGGCGCTTGTTTTTCTCTTGGACTCATTATATCATGAATTGAAAGTGTGGACAATGTATTGTAAACATTCGGTGAAATTTTTTAAAAAAAATATTAAAAAAATTATTGACAAGAAGAGGATGATACGCTATAATTCTCGTTGTGTTCAAGAGAACGCGCCTTTAGCTCAGTTGGTAGAGCAGTAGACTCTTAATCTATTTGTCCAGGGTTCGAGTCCCTGAAGGCGCATTGAAAGGTCTGATTTTGCAGATATTGGAGGCTGCGGGGTCGGACTTTTTTGTTGTATAAAATTAGATGAACAGGCGCAATGAGATTGTGGCTGGATCATTATTTCTTATGGCAGTGTTTATGGCTGGGACAGGGACCGAGGCATTTATTTACCTCGCGAAAAGCTTTGCAAAGCTTTAAAGCCCGTTTGTCCCAGTCTTTTTTGTCGCAGGTGGCTTTGCAGAGTTGTCGGGTCAGTTTGGGTGGGAGTTTCATGGAAATGAGGCTCCTTTTTTGTTTTGTTATTTCTATATATAATATGTAGGAAAATGAAATGTGGATAAAAGAAGGGAAAAAGAGATAATATGTGGATGAATGTGGATAAAATGAGATAAATGGATTTAAAATGCAAAGATCCCGGCGGATTGGTATGCCGGGACCTGGGTGCATATACGGTGGTTTATTTTTCTTTGTTTTCTTTAGGCTCTCTCATAGCGATCAGTTTGCAGATAGGATTTCCCATAGAGGAAAACTTTTCTTCATATTCTGTCATTACATTTCCGGCACACATGACCGGATCGTGGTGCAGATCGAAGGTGTGGGCGGTAATGGTCCAGCCAGCTTCAGGGATTGCTTCCAGGGAGTAATCAAAAAGGCCCTTATTGTCGGTCTTAAATTCTACCATACCGTCAGCTGCCAGGATCTTGTCATATACGGCCATAAAATCCGGGGAAGTCAGACGGCGCTTTGCATGGCGGTCTTTTGGCCATGGATCGGAGAAGTTAAGGTAGATCTTGTCTACTTCTCCCGGTGCAAAGTAGTCTGCCATGTTTTTGGCATCGATGCACATGAAATAAATATTGTTTAATTCTAACTGGGCACGTTTTTGAAGTCCTCTTAAAAGTACGCTGGAATAGCGTTCAATGCCGATGTAGTTGATATCAGGGTTCTGCTGTGCCAGTTCCATGATAAAACGTCCTTTTCCCATACCTACTTCGATCTGGATGGGGTTGTCGTTGCCAAAAACCTGGTTCCAGCTGCCTTTGTGAAGCTCTGGTTCCTGGATCACATAGGGGCTGGTAGCAATAGTCTCTTCTGCCCCGCGTATATGTCTTAAACGCATGGATATTGTCCTCTTTCTTAATATGGTGAAAAGTATCTTCCGCAACTGCGGAAAATACGGATATATGGTGAAAATATATCTGCTAGTAACTATATCATATAGTGCTTAGTGATTGCAAGGTGAAGGAAAATTTAGTATACTTACGTTAGCAGATAAAAGAGCAGTCGGGAGTGAAAACAAGGGTGTTGCAAGCTTGCTTGCATAAGCGCTTGCTTTCGTTTCCGAATATTCGGGCAGCGCCCGAAGCTTCGTGTTTTGCCAAAAACACGAAGACTGCTCTTTTTAAGTTTATGAATAAGTGATTTCGGGGGGAAAATTACATACAAAGGAGGAAGGGCGATGTCAAACTTTGAACGTACTACCAGCTGGCAGCAGATCCAGCAGGGGGTGAAGGAAGCGGAGCGCCTGATCGTCAGTAAAGATTACAATCTTGTTATGGTGAAGGCCAGACAGACGTTGGAGTGTATGGTCCGATGTCTGGCTGAGAAGGCGTGTCTTGTAGATGGAGATCTGGCAGATACCATAGATCAGCTGTATGAGGGACATTGGATCGACAAGACGACCAAGGATGATTATCATACCATCCGTATTCTGGGAAATAAGGCGGTCCATGAAAACGATAATACGGCCTATAATGCAAATCAGGCATATCAGCTTCTAACCAAACAGGTTTATGCATTTTCTCATGATTTTCAGGTGGCAAAGACCTTTACAGTACCGGTAACAGATACAAGACCGGTGCGAAATGCCAGAACAGGTGCAACCACTGGCAGTTCAGGTGCAGGAAGTGCATCCTATGGTCAGACAGGCGGGGCAAGACCGCGTACAGGTACCGGTGCAGGGCAGACTGCAGCTTCAAGAGCACAGTCATCTGTAAGAAGTCAGACATCCCCGAGATCCCAGACATCAGCCAGAACCTCTAACGGTACAGGAAATGGACCGCGCTCCGGTGCAGAACTGCAGGGACTTTCCAGTCGTTCCGGAGCAAACGGAAGCCGGAGAACGGCAGGAAGCAATAGCAGCACAGGCAGCAGAAACAGAAATTCCCAAAGTACCAACCGCTCCTACAGCGGATCTTCCCGCAGCGGAAGGACTCGCAGAAGAAAACACAGACCATCACCTGTGGCAATGGTATTAAAATTCCTGATCCCGATCCTTGTGATCGTAGTCCTGGTAGTAGCGATCCGCACTCTGGTGCCGGGAAAGAAGAAAGCAGATCCGACCCAGCCGGAGACCATGTCCACAGAAATGACATCAGCAGAGACAGAAGCACCGACTCCGGAAGAGACCCAGCCACCGGCTGATGTATATGTAGTTACAGGAAATAAAGTAAATGTACGTACAGAACCGTCTACCAATGGCCGTATTTTAGTACAGTTGGAAGGCGGAACAGAAGTTACTTATGTAAAGCGTTATAATAATGACTGGACTGTGATCAATTATGATGGTCAGGAAGCTTATGTTTCCAGCCAGTATATAGCAAAACAGGAAGCAGAAACAACTGCAGAGACCCAGGCAGAAGCAGAAACAGCCGCTGAAGGCGAGACTGCAGCAAACCAGTAGTGTCGCTGGTTTGGTCAGTGTATGGCTGAGTTATTGAGAACTTTGTGCAAAACAGGAGAATGAGACCCATAAAAAGGTCCCATTCTCCTTGTTTTTGTGCATAACGCTTAAAAATTTCGTTAAATTTTTAATTTATGTACAATTTCGCTCTGTTAATTTTTGAAAAAAGTAGTATGATAAAAAAATGCAAAAAGCAAATTGCATTAAAAAAAGAACAAAGAAAGGGAGGACTGTGACATGGATACAGTGATCAACCGGCTGTCTGATATTGAGAAAGCCGCCGTTTCTGTGATGGATGGTGCCAGTGAGCGAAAAAAGCAGATGGCCCGTGAAATGGAAGAGAAAACGGCGGCTTTTGATGCACAGCTGGAAAAAGAAAACCAGGATCGCATTTCCCAGATACGCAGCAAAATGGAAGAGGAATTACAGCAGGAGTTAAGACAACAATCAGAGGATGCCAAAGCTACGATGAAGCGCCTGGAGGCCACCTACGAAAACCGGCATGAGGAATATGCGCAGGCTCTCTTTAAAAATATGATAAAGGAGTGAGAACATGGGAAGCCTGATCAGTTACAGCGGCATTTCCACCAAGGTGAAGGCTATGGAGCGTTTCAGGATCCGCCCGGAGCAATTTGAGGCAATGGCAGACCTGGGATCTGTGCCTGAGGCGGTTCAGTTCTTAAGGAGTAACCCCTCTTATGAAAAGGCATTTTCCAAAGCTTCTGAGGATGAGCTTCACCGCGGAAAGATCGAGCAGCTGTTAAACTTAAGCAAATACCATGATTTTGCAAAGCTGTACCGGTTTGCAAATGTAGGGCAGAGGCGTTTTCTGGACCTTTATTTCATGCATTATGAGATCGATATATTAAAAACCTGTCTCAGAAATGCAGCGGGAAACAGAGAAAGTGCCCAGGATCTTTCGGGGTTTAAGGAATTTTTTGATAAACATTCGGATATGGATCTGGTGCAGCTGTCCCAGTGCAGGAGCATAGAAGATGTGATCCGCGGGTTAAAAGGTTCTGCTTACTATGAGCCATTAGAAAAGCTTTTAGAGCAGGGAAAAGCAACGCTTCCGGCCTGTGAAACGGCTATGGATATGCTTTATTTCAAGACTATCTGGAAGATAAAGGATAAATATCTTTCAAAGGCGGAGGCAAAAATGCTGGCCCAGTGCTTTGGCACGAAAATGGATATGTTGAATTTTCAGTGGATCTGCAGGGCGAAAAAATATTATAACCTGTCGGAAGGTGATATTTATGCGCTGATCATTCCGATCCAGTATCATGTTACCAAAAAAGAGATTCAGACCATGGCTCAGGCGGAAAACATGGAACAGGTTTACGGGGTGATCAAAAACAGCTGGTACAAATGCCAGAATATAGAAGAGCTGATGGATCAGGGCCTTGGAAATGCGGCAAAGGAGCTTACAGATAAGATCTATGAGCTTACCAGCAGGAAAGAGCCTTATTCAGCAGCAGTATTAAACTCTTATCTTTATTTTAAAGAAAGAGAGATCGAGCAGATCATAACTACCATCGAAAAGATACGTTATGGGATGACAGCAAGGACATAAGGGGGTTAATGTGAAGTGATAGAGAAGATGAAGTTCTTAAGCATTACCGGCCCCAAGGCAGACATTGACCGGGTGGTGGATACCTATCTTTCCAGATATGAGATCCATCTGGAAAATGCCCTGTCAGAGTTAAAGACGGTAAAAGACTTAAGACCTTATATTGAGACCAATCCATATAAGGAAAAATTGAATATTGCCAGAGAACTGGCAGAAAAGATCGGCGGACAGCTGCCAGAGGTTTCAGAGACGGAACTTCCTACACAGGAAGAAGCAGCAAAGATGGTAGATGATCTGAACAGCCGGTTAAAGGAATTAAATGATAAGAAAGAAGAGCTTCAGGCGCAGATCCAGACTTTAAAGCGCTCTAAAGACCAGGTAGCACCATTTACAGAGTTAAATTACAGCGTAAAAGAGATCCTGGGCTTCCAGTTCATCAAGTTCCGCTTTGGCCGTATTTCCAGGGAATACTTTGACAAGTTCAACAGCTATGTGTACGAGACCATTGACACGGTGATGTTTAAATGCCTGGAAGATGCGGAATATGTCTGGATCGTCTATTTCGTGCCGGAGAAGCTGGCAGACAAGATCGATGCCATTTACGCGTCCATGCATTTTGAACGGTGTTTCCTGCCGGATGAGTATGAAGGTACTCCGATGGAAGCGGAACATGTGTTAGATGACAGGATCAAGGCGTTAGAGGCTGAAAAACAGGAAGTGGAAGGAAAGATCCTTCAGACACTGGATGAAAATAAAAAAGAGCTGGCAGCAGCCCGTACCAGACTGGAGCGCTTCTCCGTCAACTTTGATGTGCGTAAAATGGCAGCCTGCACCAAGCATGGAGATCATACTTTCTACATTCTCTGCGGCTGGATGAGCGAAACAGACGCAAAGAAGTTCCAGAAAGAGATCGAGTCTGACGCAGATACTTTCTGCATCATGGAAGATAACCACAACAACATTATGAGCACTCCGCCTACGAAAATGAAAAATCCGGGACTGTTTAAGCCATTTGAAATGTATGTGGAGATGTATGGTCTGCCTTCTTATAATGAGATCGATCCTACGATCCTCATCGGTATCACCTATTCTATTTTATTTGGATTTATGTTTGGTGATGCGGGACAGGGACTCTGCCTTCTCATTGGTGGATTTTTACTGTATAAGTTCAAAAAAATGCGTCTGGCAGGCATTATTTCTTGCTGTGGCTTCTTCTCTACCATATTCGGCGTGCTGTTCGGCAGTGTGTTCGGATTTGAGGATATCATTGACGCAGTGTGGTTAAGACCTCAGGAAGCCATGACAGATCTTCCATTTATTGGAAAATTAAACACTGTATTCGTAGTTGCTATTGCCATCGGTATGGGCATTATCCTGTTATGCATGATCTTAAATATCATCAACAGCGTAAAGGAGCACAACACAGAGAAAACATGGTTTGACACCAACGGCGCTGCGGGACTGGTATTTTACTTTGCACTGGCAACTGTCATTGTCCTGTATATGAGCGGAAATGCGCTTCCGGCGACTATTGTACTGACTGTATTATTTATTATCCCGTTACTGCTTATGTTCTTTAAGGAACCGTTGTCAGCAATGGTAGAGAAGAAGGCACAGAAAATGGAAGGCGGCGTGGGAATGTTCATTACTCAGGGCGTATTTGAACTGTTTGAAGTGCTTTTAAGTTATTTTTCCAATACCCTTTCTTTCGTCCGTGTAGGCGCTTTCGCAGTGAGCCATGCAGCCATGATGCAGGTGGTTTTAATGCTTGCAGGCGCAGAGGCCGGAAGTCCTAACTGGGCGGTTGTTATCGGGGGAAACCTGTTTGTATGCGGTATGGAAGGCCTGATCGTAGGTATCCAGGTACTTCGTCTGGAATATTATGAGCTGTTCAGCCGGTTCTACAGAGGAAGCGGACGGGCATTTGAGCCGTATGGCAAGCATTAGCAGAATGAAGAGAAAAAGGAGAAATCAATCATGAGTTTATTAGTTAAAATGACATTAAGCGCAGCATTAGTATTAAGCATCGGTGTACCTTTTGGAGCATTTGCAGCAGGAGAAAAGACAAAGGGACGTTATAAAACAGCTCTTGGCGTAAACGTATTTTTATTCTTCGGTACCATGATCGCAGCAGCAGCTTTCATGTTTTCAGGAAATGCATTTGCAGCAGAGGAAACAGCAGCAGCCGCTTCTAACAGCGCAGCCGGAATGGGCTATCTGTCAGCGGCTCTTGCAACCGGTCTTTCCTGTTTAGGCGGTGGTATTGCAGTATCTGCAGCAGCAAGTGCAGCACTGGGCGCTATCAGTGAAGACAGCTCTATTCTTGGTAAATCCCTTATCTTCGTAGGTCTTGCCGAAGGTGTGTGCCTGTATGGTCTGATCATTTCCTTTATGATCTTAGGTAAGCTTTAATATGAAAATGTATCTCATCAGCGATAACATCGACACCTGGACCGGCATGCGCCTGGCAGGTGTTGACGGGGCTGTGGTACATGAGAGGGACGAACTGAAACGTGAGCTGGATAAGGTTCTGGCCGATAAATCCATTGGTATTATCCTGTTAACTGAAAAGTTTGGCAGGGAATTTCCGGAGATCATCGACAATGTAAAGCTGGAGCGGAAGCTGCCGCTGATCGTAGAGATCCCGGACCGCCACGGAACCGGCCGCAAGCCGGACTTTATCACCTCTTATGTAAACGAGGCCATTGGACTGAAACTATAGAAAGCAGGTGAAGAGCTTGACAACAGAGGAAAAGCTGAAGCATTTTCAGGAGATCTGTATGACAGATGCAAGGGAAAAAAGTGCAAAAATACTGGACGATTACGCAAAAACTCTTGATAAGGCCTATGAGGAGCATACAGAGGATGCCAGGAAGCGGGCGAAAATGCAGGAAGAGGCTGAGACGGAAAAGTTAGGGCGTGAGCGCAACAAAAAGCTTTCCATCGGACAGCTGGACTTAAGAAGAGAAGTAAGCCGCAGACAGGAAGAATTAAAGGATAAACTGTTTGTAGAAGTGAGAGATAAACTGGCGAATTTCATGGAAACCAGAGAGTATCTGGATCTGTTGGAAAAACAGATCGGGGCAGCTAAAAAGGTTGCCGGTGATGAGGCCATGATCGTGTATATGGATCCTTCAGATGAGGATAAGGCCCGCAGACTGGCCATGCACCACAATGTAACAGTGAAGATCAGTGAATATTCCTTTGACGGCGGTATCCGCGCAGTGATCCCGTCCAAACATATCCTGATCGACAGTTCCTTTAAGACAAAACTGGAAGAAGCGCGCCATGAATTTAAGTTTGACTTGGGAGGTAAGCAGTAAATGGCTAAGACAGGTGTGATCTACGGTATCAACGGACCTGTAGTTTCTCTGGCCGGTGATCCCGGATTTCAGATGAACGAAATGGTGTACGTTGGTAAGGAAAATCTGGTAGGCGAAGTCATTGGGCTTACCTCAGAAAAAACAACGGTCCAGGTGTATGAGGAGACCAGCGGTTTAAAGCCTGGTGAGGTGGTAACAGGAACAGGAGCACCGGTTTCTGTTACACTGGCCCCTGGTATTTTAGATAACATTTTTGATGGTATTGAGCGTCCGTTAAGCAAGATCGCAGAGCGCAGCGGCTACTATATCAGCCGTGGCATCAGCGTAGATTCTCTGGATACTTCCAAAAAATGGAAAACACATATGACAGTAAAGAAAGGCGACCGGGTGCTTCCGGGAACCATTATCGCAGAGGTTCCTGAGACAAGGGCTATTATCCATAAGATAATGGTGCCGCCGGATACAGAGGGCTATGTATTAGACGTAGTGGAAGATGGGGAATATACCATTAATGAGCCTCTTCTTACGCTTCAGTTACTTGATGGAACAGAAAAGAAGCTGACCATGACCCAGAAATGGCCGATCCGTGTGCCGAGACCTTCTGCAAAGCGTTATCCGGCAACCAGACCTCTGATCACCGGACAGCGTATCCTGGATACCATGTTCCCACTGGCAAAGGGAGGTACAGCGGCAATTCCAGGAGGTTTTGGTACAGGAAAGACCATGACCCAGCATCAGATCGCAAAATGGTCTGATGCGGATGTTATTATCTACATCGGCTGTGGTGAGCGTGGAAATGAAATGACCCAGGTTCTGGAAGAATTTTCAGAGCTGATCGATCCAAAGAGCGGAAATCCCCTGATGGACAGAACTACATTGATCGCAAATACCTCCAACATGCCTGTTGCAGCCCGTGAGGCAAGTCTGTATGCCGGTGTAACATTGGCAGAATATTACAGGGATATGGGATATCATGTAGCAATCATGGCAGACTCTACTTCCCGTTGGGCTGAGGCGCTACGTGAGCTTTCCGGCCGTCTGGAAGAGATGCCGGCAGAGGAAGGTTTCCCGGCTTATCTGGCATCCCGTCTGTCTTCTTTCTACGAGAGAGCAGGCATGATGCGCAATTTAAATGGTACAGAAGGTTCCGTTACCATTATCGGTGCGGTTTCCCCTCAGGGCGGTGATTTCTCTGAGCCTGTTACCCAGAATACCAAACGTTTTGTACGCTGCTTCTGGGGACTGGATAAGAACCTTTCTTATGCAAGGCATTTCCCGGCGATCCACTGGCTGACCAGTTATTCAGAGTATGTAAATGACCTGTCATCCTGGTATATTGATAACGTAGACAAGAACTTTGTAAGTGACAGAAACCGCCTGATGGCGTTATTGACCCAGGAAAGCAGTTTGATGGAGATCGTAAAGCTGATCGGTGCAGATGTTCTCCCTGATGACCAGAAACTGGTCTTAGAGATCGCAAAGGTCATCCGTGTAGGTTTCCTTCAGCAGAATGCATTCCACAAGGATGATACTTCCGTACCCCTTACCAAGCAGTTTAAGATGATGGAGACCATTTTATATCTGTACAAGAAGTCAAAGGCACTGATCGCCATGGGAATGCCTATGTCCGTGTTAAAAGAGGACAAGATCTTTGATAAGATCATTTCTATTAAGTATGATGTGCCAAATGACCGTTTGGACATGTTTGATGATTACAAGAAACAGATTGACGCGTTCTATGAGCATGTGCTGGAGCGCAACGCATAAGGAGGACTTAAAATGGCAGTTGAATATTTAGGTTTAAGTGAGATCAATGGTCCTCTGGTAGTGTTAGAGGGCGTTCAGGGCGCAGCTTATGATGAAATCGTGGAAATGACCGTTGGCGGCACTACAAAGAAGATCGGACGTATTATTGAGATCTACGGGGATAAAGCCATTATCCAGGTATTTGAGGGAACAGACGGTATGGCCCTTAGAAATACCCATACAAGGCTGACAGGACATCCTATGGAGATCGCCGTTTCAGAGGAAATGTTAGGACGTACCTTTAATGGTATCGGACAGCCTATTGACGGACTGGGGGATATTATTTCTGATATCCGCATGGACATTAACGGACAGCCCTTAAACCCGGTATCCCGTGAGTATCCAAGAAACTACATCCGTACCGGAATTTCCGCCATTGACGGACTGACTACACTGATCCGCGGTCAGAAGCTTCCTATTTTCTCAGGAAATGGCCTTCCTCATGACCAGCTGGCGGCCCAGATCGTGCAGCAGGCATCATTAGGTGATAATTCTGATGAAAAGTTTGCCATCGTTTTTGGCGCTATGGGCGTAAAGCATGATGTGGCTGATTTCTTCCGCCGTACCTTTGAGGAAAGCGGTGTTTCCGAACATGTAGCCATGTTTATCAATCTGGCAAATGACCCGGTAGTAGAGAGGCTTATCACGCCAAAGATCGCATTGACACTGGCAGAGTATCTGGCTTATGAAAAGGGAATGCACATCCTGGTCATTTTAACAGATATGACTTCTTATGCAGAGGCATTGCGTGAGGTTTCTTCCTCTAAGGGCGAGATTCCTTCACGAAAAGGCTTCCCAGGTTATCTGTACAGTGATCTGGCATCCTTATATGAAAGAGCCGGTATCGTAGCAGGAAGAAATGGATCTGTTACCCAGATCCCGATCTTAACTATGCCAAATGATGATATTACACACCCGATCCCGGACCTGACCGGTTATATTACAGAGGGACAGATCGTTCTGGACCGTCAGTTAAACAGCCAGTCTGTTTATCCGCCGATCAGCGTACTCCCATCTCTTTCACGACTGATGAAGGACGGTATCGGTGAAGGATATACAAGAAAAGACCACCAGGATGTGGCAAACCAGCTGTTTTCCTGCTATGCCAAGGTAGGTGACGCCAGGGCGCTGGCATCTGTTATCGGTGAAGATGAGCTGTCTGCCATTGACAAGAAGTATCTGGAGTTTGGTAAAGCATTTGAGGAGCATTTTATTGGCCAGGCACATCATGAGAACCGCTCCATCATAGAGACTCTGGAGATCGGCTGGAAACTTTTACGTATGCTTCCAAGAGAGGAATTAGACCGTATTGATACCAAGGTTCTGGATCAATACTACGAGGAGTGAGGTGAGCAGGAATGGATCCAAATACATTTCCCACAAAAGGTAATCTGATCGCTGCGAAAAACTCCCTGAAACTGGCAACTATGGGCTACGGATTAATGGATAAGAAGAGAAATATCCTGATCCGTGAGCTTATGGGGCTGATCGATGAGGCAAAGGGGATACAGTCTGAGATCGACACTGTGTTTAAGGCTGCTTATGAAGCACTGCAGAGCGCCAATATTGAGCTGGGCATCAATTATGTCCAGGAGATCGGAATGTCCGTTCCTGTGGACGATACGGTAAAGATCAAGGCAAGAAGTATCATGGGAACGGAAATCCCTCTGGTGCAGCATCAGGAAAAGCCTATGGAGCTGGCTTATGGGTTTAATAATACCTCGGAGGCGTTAGACATTGCCAGAGAGCGGTTTGAACGGGTAAAGGAGCTGACCATTAAGCTGTCTATGGTGGAAAACTCTGCATACCGGCTGGCAAATTCTATTAAGAAGACTCAGAAGCGTGCCAATGCGTTGAAGAACATTACCATTCCTCATTATGAAGAGCTGTCCAAGTCTATTTCCAATGCTCTGGAAGAGAAGGAAAGGGAAGAATTTACCCGTCTGAAAGTCATTAAGAGGATGAAGACCGGGTGATGGAAATAATAAAATGGAGAAGCTGACAAAGCGCCTGAATGGATTGAAATAGGGGGATACTGTATCATGTATACATTTAAAGATCTGGTAGAGATCACCGCGAAATTACGGGCAGAAGATGGCTGTCCCTGGGACCGGGAACAGACCTTTGAAAGCCTGCGAAAATATATGCGGGAAGAGGCAGAGGAAGCAGTTCAGGCAGTGGATAAAAATGACATGGAAAACCTTTGTGAAGAACTGGGAGATGTGCTCTTTCAGGTGATGTTAAACAGCCAGATCGCAAAGGAAAAAGGGCTGTTTTCTATAGATGATGTGATAGGTGGGATCTGCGAAAAAATGGTGCGCAGACACCCCTGGGTATTCGGTGGTGAAAAGATAAATTCGACCGAAGAAGGAGAGGCTCTCTGGGCCCGGATAAAAATGCAGGAAAAGGCCAAAAAACCTTGACAAATTATAGTAAAACAGATATAAATGATAGGGTATCACAGACAAGAACGAAAACGGTCCGAACCTGTTTTTTTCGGATTCGGTTTAGGAGGAAAATTTGATGAACAAGACAGAGTTAATCGCAGCAGTAGCTGAGAAGGCAGAAATTTCTAAAAAGGATGCAGAAAAGGCAGTTAAGGCTTTTACTGATGCAGTAGCAGAAGAACTGGCAAAGGGCGGAAAGGTTCAGTTAGTTGGATTTGGTAACTTTGAAGTTAGCGAAAGACCAGCAAGAGAGGGAAGAAACCCAAGAACCGGCGAGACTATGACCATCGCTGCTTCCAAGACACCTAAGTTCAAACCAGGTAAGGCTTTAAAGGACGAGATCAACAAATAATTGATTTTATAAGAAAATTCGGTAATCCCCTCCGTGAACATTTGCATCATGGAGGGGATTTTGTATTAAAAGGAGCGACTTTATGAGATTAGATAAATACCTGAAAGTATCCCGTATCATCAAGAGAAGAACCGTGGCCAATGAAGCCTGTGACAGCGGTCGGGTTATGCTTAATGACAAAGTAGCAAGAGCCAGTGCAGAGGTTAAAGTAGGTGATGTGATCGAAATTGCCTTTGGTACCAAGGCTGTGAAAGTGAAGGTTACAAGCGTACAGGATGCCATCCGCAAGGAAGATGCCAAAGAGATGTTTGAGTATCTGTAAAAACAGACCAATAAATAGACTTCGTCAGGGAATTCTGTGAAAGTTACAGGATCCTCTGGCGATTTTTAGTTGCCTGAAAAAATTTTTTAATCTATAATACAAATAGAGTGTCAACTCAGTTGTGTAGCAAAACTTTAAAATGTGTTTCTGATCTGAAAGGTTGGGAATGCATTAAAAACATGGAGAACGATATGGCAAGAAATACGGAACGTGACGAGAGAGAAGCCACGCGCAGAAAAGAACAGCTGATGAAAGCTGGATTTAAACTGTTTTCAGAGAATGGGATCGAAAATGTAAGTTTGCAGAAGGTGGCAGATGCAGCGGATGTAGGGGTTGCCACTATGTACAAATATTACCAGACAAAGGTAAAACTGGTAGTAGCCATCAGTGGAAAGATATGGGGGGATATCTGGAAAAGTGTGCTGGCCCAGAATGGACCGGATTTCTTTGAAAACTTTACAGCTTATGAGTATATTGAATTTTATCTGGACATGATCATCCGGTTATACAGGGAAAAACCGGAAATGCTCCGGTTCAGCAATAATTATAAGAACTTTATTTACCATGAAGGAATTGAAGAAGAGCCTTTAGGGGAACACCTGGACGTGTTGGAACCTTTAAGAGCCATGTATCACAAGCTTTATGAACAGGCAAAAGTGGATCACAGTATCCGCACCGATCTTTCAGAGCAGGAGCTTTTCACAACTGTAGCCATTGCCATGCTGGCGGTGGCAGAGCGCTATGCCCAGGGGATCGTATGGGCCAATGATCATAAAACGGACCATACCCAGGAGTTAAAATATCTGAAAGAAATGCTTCTTATGTGGTGTAAGGGAAAAACGGAATAAAAGAAGACAGGAATAGAAGATGGGATCTGGTTTGGGGAAATTTTTCCCCAGCTTCTTTGCTATGATCTGGTAACAGAGATAGCAAAGGAGGATTTTCTTATGAATACACTGTTTACCAGCCGTTTAAATGGGATCTTTATTTTAAACACATTGTTGGAGCTGCATAAGCCGGTTACAGTGTCTGAACTGGCAGGGATCATTAACCATCGCTATGATCATGTAACAGCTCCCCGGAAAATGGTTTCTGCAGATACGGTAAAGCGGTTTCTCAACGATTTTTACCAGACCACTTCCGTGACCGATTACTGCAGCATCCGGCTTTTCTGTTTTAAGAAAAACCGTTATGGCAGTCTGGTCCCGGATCATGATCTGGAAAATGTGACTTTAGCTACTTATGTAGCTGCCTGTCTGGAACTTAATCCTTCGATGAACGTGCGAGACGGAAGGGGATTAAAATCCAATTCTGTTGTGCACTTTCACACGGCCTGAGATCTGTTTGTTTTCTTCCCTTGCCCGCCGGATCGCGCCTTCAATGTCGCTGATCCGGCATTGTTTTATGGCTTTTTCATTAATGGAATTTTGAAGACCTCCGTTTGCATCGCCCATGATCCGTTTCGCCATCTGGACAGAAACTTTTTCAAATAAGGCTCTGGCTTCACGACCGTTTCCAAAGTTTTCATCATTTACACGGGTTGAGAAATAAGCAGTGATCGGTTCTTTCCAGTTTTCCGGCAGTTCGTATCCACTCATTTCCGCATGTTTCTTAAAGATCTCCGCCATCTCCGGGGCTGTATAGGACGGAAAATAGAAAGTGGAGTTAATACGGCTCTTGATACCGGGGTTGGCATCGATAAATTCTTTCATCTTGTTGTTTTTTTCATCTATATCCGTTCCGCCATATCCGGCAAAGATCACCAGTTTATCTTCTGCATGTTCTTCTAACTCGATCACTAACTGGGCAATGGCTTCTCTGCTGAAGGAGTCCGGTTCGCTTCGGTCACCGGTGAGAGAATAAGCTTCATCAATAACGATAATGTCATTTTCCTCAAATAAAGCTTTGGTTTTCGGGGCGGAATGGCCTACATACATGCCCTTTAATTCAGCACCGTTTACGCAGGTGAACTGACTTCCAGGCAGAAGTTTTTCTTCTTCCATGATCTTTCCCATTAATTTAGCTACTGTGGTTTTGGCAGTTCCGGGAGCACCAAGCATCATGTGAACGTTGTGGTAACTGCTCTTTTTCATGCCCATTTCCTTGCGCAGACGGTTGAATTTCATGACCTGGACGGTTTCCATGACCTGTTCTTTTACCTGGTCCATGCCGATCAGATCTTCTCTTAAACAGCGGATGGCAGAACGGGTCTCTGTCTTCTGCTCTGCAGGTCCCCGTTTGCCTGCAAAACGTTCCATAAACTGAAAATCCTTTTTTCGCAGGATACCATGTTCCTTGTTCCGCAGGGCATATTTTAGGATCTTATCTAAAAAGTCATAGGAAAACTCTTTATTCATTTTTTCAATATCCAGTAAAAAATCATGGACCGGAAATTTACGTTCCAGCTTGCAGCCGCTGTTTGTGACCATTTGTTTCCAGATATTTTCATAGTAGAGAGAGACAGAGCTTGTTTTTGGTATTTCCAGCTCTTCTGCGGTAAGGCTTAATATGATCTGGTTCAGGTTTTTATCCTCATTTGACTCAAAGGTGTCAAATCCGCCAAATCCTCCAAAAGAGTTAAAGGAGTCGAAGTCATTTTCTTCGTGAAGGATCAGGACGTAGACCTGTTCATTGCTGCGGAAGCTATTTAAGGTATCAATGATCGGGTCACACCTGAAAAAACTGATATTCTCCATAGAGATACAGACAGGTTTATCCTCATTTTCTGCCCAGTAAGGAACAAAGGTGTCATTTGTCTTCTGGCTGGCCAGAAAGGAGTTTCCAAAAGAGGAGAAGTCATTTTCCTGCCAGTTGTAATAGTCATCGGCTTCTTTAAATGGAATAATGGGGAGGCATTGCCAGCTGTCTGACCACTGGATGTCAGGCTCTGCCCCTTCTTCCCACTCTCCACGACTGTGAATCTCATTGTAGATACCTGCTAAAAGGCTGATAGCCAGGTATCCTTCTTCCAGTTTGGAAGCGTGTACCAGGATATACTGTGGTTCCTGGTGATCCTTTACAAATTTCTGGATCTCTTTAAACTGCACTCCCCCGTCTTTTATGATCTGTGAAAGTCCTTCTTTACAGAACTCTTTGGATATATATAAATACTCTGCTTTCTGGGGATTGACTTTGCCCAGATTTTGTTTTTGAAGTTTTGGTACGATCAGGTTCTTTTTAGTACTCATAGGATCCGCTCTTTTATCTGTATCTGTTTTCAGGTTTTTAAGGTTGTTGTCTTGTTGATCACGCCCTTACTATAACGGATCAGGCTATGCAAAATTGCCTGATTTTGAAAAAATTTATTTTTTCCTGTATACTTGTGAAAGAGAATGGAAACGAGGGTACATAAAATAAGATTACATAAAAATACAAAAGGAGATCACAGACATATGGCTTCCCGGTACAATCAGCTGACTATGCTTTATATTTTTAATATTCTGAAACTGGATGCTTCTCCGAAAAAGCCCTATTCGGCACCTATGGTCCATCGCCGTTTAAAGGAACTGGGGATCGATCTGGACCGGAAGACGGTTTTTAATCATATGAAGATCCTTACAGACCAGATGCTGTCTGCGGACCAGGATGAAGAGTCTTTTTTCAGACAGTATCTGTGCAGCAGGCTGTTTCGCTGCCGGAAAGAGGAAGGGAAAGAAAAAAGCAGGGAAAATGGCAGAAAGCCCGGAAATGAAAGCAGCTACCGGATCTGTCTGCCGGAAGAGGAAATCCCGGAAAACAGTGTTTTATATTATTATATAGAAGATGAAATGTCACCGGAGGAGCTGGAACTGCTTCAAAGTACCGTTGCTATTAACCAGTACCTTTCAGCGGAAAAAACAAGGGAGATCCTGGCTGATCTGGAGCATAAAAAGCCTTTTGACTGCCGGGAACAGTCTCTTTATACAGCATTTGCGGACCCCAGGCTGAAAAACCAGGCAACGGATATTTTCGCCAGTTTGTCAGTAATACGGGACAGTATCCGCAAGAAGAAAAAACTCCGGATCCTATATGGACGGTATGACAGAAATCTGGAACTGGCGCCTACCAGTGAAGATGCACGGACCATTGAACCTTATGCAGTGATGTCAAGTAACGGTTATTATTATCTCATAGCAGGAAATCCCAAATATCCCGATGGACTGACCAATTTCCGCATTGACCGTATTTTACAGATCCAGATGTTGGATGAGCCCAGAAAACCATTGCCGAGCGCCCTTCTTCCCTATTTCAAGGATGCGGCCCATGAAGTTTTTCAGGCCAGCGAGTACCGCAATGACCATCCGGTCATGTATTCAGACGAAACAGTGCGGATCCATTTAAGCTGTGATCCGGTGATCTTAAATAATCTGGTGGATGATTTTGGCTGGAACATCCAGACACGGGATATAAAAGATCCGGACCATCCAGACTGGGTCCATGTAACTGCAAAAGCAAGCCTGATGGGGGCAGCTGTTTTCTGTACCCATCACTGTAGGCACTGCAAGGTGATCAGCCCTCAAAAACTGCGGGAAAAAGTGGTTGAAAACCTGAAAGCAGGGCTGGCTCTTTACGAATAAAAACTTAAAAGTCATAGAATGTGTTTCCACCCCATATATTTAACTGATACATACTCTGAAAGCTCAGAGCAGGTTAATGAGTGAATATATGGGGGTAATTTTTATGGAAGAAAAAATATCATCCGGCAGGCTTCACCGGCTGGTGCTTTCGGACAGGCATACAGGTTCTGTAACAGGAGTCAATGATGTGGTGTCTTTTGATGAAAATGAGATCGTGCTGGATACGGATATGGGCCTTTTGACTGTCAGGGGAAAGGAACTTCATGTAAAGCGGCTTACATTGGAAAAGGGGGAGCTGGATCTGGAAGGACAGGTGGACAGTTTGAATTACAGTTCCAATGCAGCACTGAAACGGTCGGGAGACTCATTTCTTAACCGTCTTTTTAAATAATCCTGGAGGTGATTTATGAGCATGCAGATCCGTTTTGAAGCCTGGCTGCTACTTTTGAGCCTGTTGGTGGGCTGCTGGCTGATGCTGGTGTATGACCTGCTGCGGGTATTGCGGCTTATGATAAAACACAGCTCTTTTGTAATGGGGATAGAAGACTTTTTTTACTGGATCTATGCGGGGACAGCCACTTTTATGCTGCTGTATGAGCTAAATGACGGCGGAGTCAGGATGTATGCAGTTGCGGGCGTCTTTACGGGGATGATCCTTTATGATAAAATTGTCAGCCGGTTTCTCTTTGCAGCCTTGAAAAAGGCTGGTAAATGGTTTAAAATAAAAAGAAATAGATAAAAAAGATGGTGACCGATACATGAGCTCCTACGGAAGATCAAAACGCGTAAAGCGGGAAAAATGGGCAAACAGAATGGCTGTACTGGGCGTTACAATGGTAGTTCTCTGTCTTGCAGTTGCTGTAAATGCCAAGGGCTCAACTTTGAAGAAGTCTGACCTGGATTATCAGCAAAAGGAGAAGCAGCTGGAAGAACAGGTACGGGAAGAAGAAGAACGGACGAAAAAGCTGGAAGAGTACAAGGTATATGTAAAGACAAAACAGTTTGCAGAAGAAGTTGCAAAGGAGAAACTGGGTCTGGTAAATCCGGATGAGATCCTTTTAAAGCCCAATCAGTAAAATGAGTTTCGGAATAAATGACCGGCAGAAAATGTCGAAACATTTTCTGGAAGAAACATGAAAATATGACAGATATTTCCCTCCTGGGTGCGTATACTGGATGTTGCGCAGATTAGGAGGGATTTTTGTGTTATCAGGCAAAAATGAAAATGGGATCAATTATTATACAGCCAGGAAATTAAAAGATATGGCGCAGTCATTAGAGCAGCTGGCAAAGGCCTTTGATGAAGGTGCCGGTGAGACAATGAGCCTTACAAAGGATGATGGACTGGCTGCCATGCAGACCTGCGCTGCACTGGTCTGCGGTAACTGTGGCGGATGCAGCCTTTATGCAGACAGTGAAAAAGAAGACAGTTATTATCTGTATTATCTTTTGCGTATATTTGAACAGAACGGGCGGATCGGCACAGAGGATATGCCGGAGCTTTTTAAGAAGGACTGCCGCAGGAAACGGGATTACTTAGAGCAGTTAAACCGCAGTTTTACCAGGGCTTCCATGAATTTGTCCTGGAAGAACCGCTTTCTGGAAAGCAGGGATGTGGTCATATCCCAGTTCCGTGAGCTGGCAGTGATACTGGAAGAATTTTCCAGGCAGATCGATGAAGCAAAAAATATTACAGAGGAATATAAAGGAGCAGTTAAAAAAGCATTTCGCAGGTATCATATCCTGGTGGACAGTATGCTTTTGCTGGAATATGAAAGCGGGCGCAGGGAGATCTATCTTACAGCAAAGACCACAAACGGACGCTGTGTTACTTCCAAGGATGCGGCAGAGCTGATGGAGAGCGTTTTTCCTGATACCACCTGGCTTCCGGCAAAGGACAGTCGCAGTATCATCACACGCAGGTATGAAACAGTGCGGTTTGAAGAAAAAGGAGATTATTATCTTACCTGGGGTGCTGCGGGAGTTCCCAAACAGGGAGAACGCTACTCGGGCGATAATTACAGTTTTTGTGAGCGAGGCAGCTGTCAGGTAATGTTCAGCCTGTGTGACGGAATGGGAAGCGGGGCAGTGGCAGGACAGGAAAGCCGGCGGATCGTGGAACTTTTAGAGGCGCTTTTGGAAGCCGGTTTTGCCCCCAGATCCGCTTTTAAACTGGTAAATACAGTACTCCTTTTAGCAGGCGGAGAACAACACCCGGCAGCGTTGGACGCAGGCTGTATTGATCTGTATACAGGCGCCCTGGAAGTATTCAAACTGGGGGCTGCTCCTACTTTTGTAATGGGAGAAGAAGGCATACAGGTGTTAAAAGCAGGCCAGGTACCGGCAGGCGCTTTAGGGCAGGCAGAACCGGTCCTTCTTTCACAGAAATTATGGGACGGGGACAGGCTTGTTATGGTGACGGACGGTGTTTTAGACGCCCTTCCGGGAGAAGATAAGGAACAGGTCATGGGGCAGTTTTTAGAAAGTCTGGAGGAAATGCCGCCTCAGGATATGGCAGAGCGGATCCTGGAGTTTGCCCTTTCTTTTGTTCCCGGGGCAAGGGATGATATGACAGTTCTTACTGCGCAGGTGTGGAAACGGTAATATTGCATATGCAATGCAAGAACAGCGGCAGGATAAGGTTGTGTAACAAAAATAAAGAGCCCCTTGCGTATGGGGAAGGATGTGGGTATAGTAAGAGTGGACATGATCTTTAAGGGTCATGTAAGCAAGACAGAAACGGAAATGAACATACTATGGAGAAACTGGAGTATACAGTCAGGCAGACGATCTGCCGGTATCATATGCTGCAGCCCGGTGATCAGGTGGTCATCGCGCTGTCCGGAGGGGCAGACTCTGTCTGCCTTTTAAGTCTGCTTGCGGATATGAGAGAGGAAATGGGGCTGAAACTGAGGAGCCTTCATGTCCATCACGGACTGCGGGGAGAAGAAGCGGACCGTGATGGGGATTTTTCCATAAAGATCAGTGAAGCTTTGGGTGTCCCCTGTCATATGATAAAAGCAGAGGTAAAAAAATATGCATCCCAGACGGGGATGTCGGAAGAAGAAGCCGGAAGGATCCTGCGTTATAAAGCCCTGGAGGAAGAAGCAGGGGCCTGGGAAGGAGAAAACGGTCAGACAGTAAAGATCGCAGTGGCTCATCACAGCAGGGATCAGGCGGAGACCATACTTTTAAACCTGTTTCGGGGTAGCGGTCTTGGCGGTTTAAAAGGGATCCCCTATGTGAGAGATCGTATTATACGCCCTATGTTGGATGTTTCCAAAGAAGATATCATCCCTTATCTTGAAAAAAAACGGTTAAAATGGGTCAATGATTCCAGTAATGACACAGACTATTATGCCAGAAACCGTGTCCGTTCCCACATTCTTCCGGCGATCAAAGAAGAGATCAATCCGGGAGCAGAGGCAGGAATACGCCGTGCCGGGTATCTGGCAGGAATGGCAGATGTGTATCTGAAAAAACAGGCAGATCAGTGGGTGCAAAAATATGTAAAAGAGGAAGAGCATACCTGGATGATCCCGGAAGGACCTTTTAAAGAGGCAGATCCGGTGATCCGCCTTTACAGTGTTATGGAACTTTTAAAAACAGCAGCCGGGTGTGCAAAGGACCTGGGACTGGTCCATGCAGAACAGGTAGAAAAACTTGTTGACCTTCAGACCGGGCGGAAGGTGTCTCTTCCTTATGGACTGGAAGCCCGAAAAGTATACGGCGGGATCAGCCTCCAGGCAGTAAAAAAGGAGCCTTTGGAGGAAAGAATAAAAAATCCCCTTCCGGAGCTTTCTTTTGAGGTTTTTTCTTATGAAAAAGCAATGGAATTTCCCAAAAAGACGTATACGAAATGGTTCGACTGTGATAAAATAAAGGGTACGCCCGTTGTCAGAACCAGGCAGACCGGGGATTATATCACCCTGGAAAATGGCAGTCGCAAACCATTAAGACGCTTTATGATCGACGAAAAAATACCTGCAGATAAAAGGGATGAAATAGCCCTGTTAGCAGATGGGGACCATATCATGTGGATCATAGGCAGGCGGATCAGCAGTTATTATAAAATAGGCCCTGATACACGGCGTGTATTACAGGCGAAAGTTTCCCAAAGTACATTATCATAGAAAACGGAGGATAAATCATGGCAGACAAAATTCGTGTATTATTAACAGAAGAAGAAGTAGATAAGCGGATCAATGAAGTAGCAGAGCAGATCAACAAAGATTATGCAGGCAAGAGCGTTCACCTGATCTGTATTTTAAAGGGTGGTGTATTTTTTACCTGTGAACTGGCAAAGAGACTGAACATGCCGGTTTCCATGGACTTTATGTCCGTATCCAGTTACGGCGCAGGCACTGTGTCCAGCGGTGTGGTAAGGATCATCAAGGACTTAGATGAACCGTTAGAGGGAAAGAATGTCCTGATCGTAGAAGATATCATTGATTCCGGCCGTACCCTGGCTTACCTGATCGAAGTATTAAAGCAGAGAGGACCGAAGGATATCCATCTTTGTACCCTTCTTGACAAGCCGGAGCGCCGTGTAAAGAAGCAGGTAAAAGTAGATTACACATGCTTTACCATTCCGGATGAGTTTGTAGTAGGTTATGGACTGGATTATGACCAGAAATACCGCAACCTTCCTTATATCGGAGTGGTAGAGCAGGATCAGGAAGAGACACAGGAATAATTCCGGGTCCTAAAATTAAGGAGGCAATTCGTTGAAACAGCAACAGACATTCAGAGGTTTTATGTTTATTATCCTGATGCTGATCCTTCTTATGCTTGCGCTGCGTTTTCCTTATGCAAGGCAGGCACAGACGGTAACAGCCCAGGAATTTGAGCAGATCTTGGGAAGCGGAAACGTGGCAGAGGCAGTGATCAGCCCAAATCCCCAGACACCAAGCGGATATGTGACAGTTACACTGGCAAATGGCCAGACAGTCCGCCAGAACGTATCTGACGTAAAAGATGCAGAGCAGCTTTTAAAGGACAATAGCATTGATTATTCCATGGAGGATGTACCTCAGGAGAATACCCTTCTTACTGTGGTAATGCCTTTCATGCTTTCCATCGTAGTGGTGGTAGTGATCGTTACCATGATGAACCGTGGAGCAGCAGGCGGCGGTTCCAATGCCAGAATGATGAACTTTGGCAGAAGCCGTGCAAAACTCAGCCGTGACAGCAAGGTGAATTTCACCAATGTAGCTGGTCTGGAAGAGGAAAAAGAGGAGCTGGAAGAAGTAGTGGATTTCTTAAAAAATCCTCAGAAATACACCAGCGTAGGTGCACGTATCCCTAAGGGAATGCTTTTAGTAGGCCCTCCAGGAACCGGTAAGACCCTTCTTGCAAAGGCAGTAGCCGGAGAAGCGGGAGTTCCATTTTTTTCCATTTCCGGTTCTGATTTCGTAGAAATGTTCGTAGGTGTGGGCGCTTCCCGTGTCCGCGACCTGTTTGAAGAAGCAAAGAAAAATGCACCATGTATCGTTTTCATTGATGAGATCGATGCAGTGGCCCGTCGCAGAGGTACCGGAATGGGCGGCGGACATGATGAGAGAGAGCAGACATTAAACCAGTTACTGGTTGAGATGGATGGTTTCGGTGTCAATGAAGGCATTATCGTTATGGCTGCTACTAACCGTGTGGATATCCTTGATCCGGCGATCCTTCGTCCGGGACGTTTTGACCGTAAGGTGGCTGTAGGCCGCCCGGATGTAAAGGGAAGAGAAGAGATCTTAAAGGTACATTCCAAAGAAAAGCCTTTAAGTGAAGATGTAGACCTTCGCAGAGTAGCCCAGACAACAGCTGGATTTACAGGTGCAGATTTGGAAAACCTGATGAATGAGGCAGCAATCATTTCCGCAAGAGACAACCGCCGCTTTATCCGCCAGGCAGATATTGACAAGGCATTTGTAAAGGTTGGCATCGGTGCTGAGAAGAAGAGCCGTGTGATCTCTGAGAAAGACAAGAAGATCACTGCTTACCATGAGGCAGGCCATGCGATCCTGTTCCATGTGCTTCCTGATGTAGGTCCTGTGCATACCGTTTCCATTATTCCTACCGGTGTTGGCGCAGCTGGTTATACCATGCCGCTTCCGGAAAAGGATGAAATGTTTAATACAAAGGGTAAGATGCTTCAGAACATTATGGTAGACCTGGGCGGACGTATTGCAGAGGAGATCATCTTTAAAGATGTGACCACCGGTGCTTCCCAGGATATCAAGCAGGCAAGCAAGCTTGCAAGAGCCATGGTCACCCAGTATGGTATGTCTGATCGTGTGGGAATGATCCAGTATGGCAGTGATGAGGACGAAGTATTTATCGGCCGTGATCTGGCACACACCAAGTCCTACGGAAACGAGATCGCAGATGTGATCGACGAAGAAGTAAAGCGGATCGTAGATGAATGCTACACCAAGGCGAAAAATATCATTCTGGAACATGAAGATGTACTTCATTCCTGTGCAGCCCTTCTCATCGAAAAAGAGAAGATCGGACAGGAAGAATTCGAGGCTTTGTTTAAAAATCACGAACCTGTCATGCACAATGATGGTGAGATGTAAAAATACAGCAAAAAGCAGCTGTTAAAATTGACAGCGAAAAACCGTGAAAAAAATATATCTTTGTGCACACTTTTGTGGGGAGTTATGCTATTATAATAGATGTAACCCCCCAATACATTATATAGTTTTTGCTACACCCCATAAGAAACGAAATACCTTCTCCTGAAAAGCCTGGCTACCCCGCCAGGCTTTTCGCATATCTGGATATGTGGAAAAAAATGGAAAATAAAGAGAAGAAAGTTAATAACCGGTATACCGGTGTGTTACATATTTGAAAAAATTGATTTAAAATAATTATGGATTTAATAATAAATATAAAAGAGGAAAAACCTGTGAAAAATAATATTCAGATAAACAGGGATGCCCTGTTTTCAGCAGAAACTCAGGATTACCGTATGCCTGCAGAGCCGGATATTCATGATAAAGTTGTAGTGAGAATGCGCACGGCAAAGGATGATGTGGATCATGTTTATTATATAGAGGGAAAGAAAGAGACAGAGATGAAAAAAACTGTCTCAGATACTCTTTTTGATTATTATGAGCACACAATGACAGCAGGAGAGGAACAGATCCTGTATCATTTTAAAATAGTAAAGGGAACAGAAGTCTGTCAGTATAACCGTCTGGGAGTTTCTGATCAGGACACGGACCAGTTTGATTTTAAGATCACACCTGGTTTTCACACTCCGGACTGGGCAAAAGGTGCCGTGATGTACCAGATCTTTGTAGACCGTTTCTGCAATGGAGATCCGACCAATGATGTACAGTCCTGTGAGTATGTCTATATTGGCAAACCGGTTTACCAGGTAAAAGACTGGAGCAGAAATCCTTCTACTATGGACGTAGGCTGTTTTTACGGCGGCGACCTTCAGGGCGTGTGGGACAAACTGGACTATATCAAGAGCCTGGGCGTAGAAGTTATTTATTTAAACCCGGTATTCGTATCCCCGTCCAACCATAAATACGACTGCCAGGATTATGAACATATTGATCCTCATTTTGGAAAGATCGTAAAAGACGGCGGTTCCATGGTGGATCAGAATGCTGCGGATAACACAAAAGCAGAGCGGTATGTAGTGCGCTCCGCAGACCGTGAAAACCTGGAAGCCAGTGATGCCTTTTTTGCGGAATTCGTAAAAGAAGTACACAACCGCGGCATGAAGGTGATCTTAGACGGTGTGTTCAATCACTGCGGATCCTTTAATAAATGGCTGGATGCAGAGCAGATCTATGAGCGTTCCGGTGATTATGAGCCAGGGGCCTATATTTCCAAGGACAGCCCTTATCACAGCTTTTTCCATTTTCATGACAACAGTGATAAAGCATGGCCTTACAACCGCACCTATGACGGCTGGTGGGGGCATGATACCCTGCCAAAGCTGAATTATGAAGGCTCTGATAAATTAGTTGAGTATATTTTAAATGTGGCAAAAAAATGGGTGTCTCCGCCTTACAGCGTAGATGGCTGGCGTCTGGATGTAGCGGCAGATCTGGGACATACAGCAGAATATAATCACGCTTTCTGGAAAAAATTCAGAAAGGCGGTAAAAGAGGCAAATCCCCAGGCACTGATCCTTGCAGAGCATTACGGCGACCCGTCCGGCTGGCTTCAGGGAGATGAGTGGGACTCTATTATGAACTATGATGCCTTTATGGAGCCGGTCACATGGTTCCTGACAGGTATGGAAAAGCACAGTGACAGCTATAATGGCGGTCTTTACGGAAATGGACAGTCTTTCTTTGATGCCATGGCTTATCATATGAGCCGGATGCAGACCAACACGGTGTTTACAGCCATGAACCAGCTGTCAAATCACGACCACTCCCGCTTCCTTACAAGGACCAACCAGGTAGTAGGCCGTATCGGAAGTATGGGACCGGAACGTGCTTCTGAAAATGTAAAGAAATGTGTTATGAGAGAGGCGGTCATGATTCAGATGACCTGGCCGGGTGCTCCTACACTGTATTACGGCGATGAGGCCGGTGTGTGCGGCTGGACCGATCCGGACAGCAGAAGAACTTATCCATGGGGAAGAGAAGACCTGGAATTAATGGAATTCCACCGTTATATGGCCGGTATCCACAAACGTCTTCCTGCACTGCGAAAAGGCGCTGTAAAGCCATTATTTGCGGCAAACCAGCAGATTGCCTATGGCCGTATGTGGGACAGATACCAGACAGTGACAGTTATTTCCAATTTGCCACAACCGTCTGCGATAGAAATTCCGGTATGGCAGTTAGGCATCACAGATGAAGATATTATGGGACGTCCTATTATAACAACAGAGGACGGCTACAATGCAGGAATTTTATTCTACCATGTAAAAGACGGTATTTTGAAAGTAAGAATGCCTGCATACAGCGGTGCGGTCTTTGCTTCCCATCCGGAAGATTTTTATCCGGTGCTTCCATCTCGTTTTGTAGAAGAGGGAGAAGAAGAGGCAAGGGAAAAAGAGCAGCTTGAGAAAGCTGCGGAAGCATAAAAAGATATAAAAGAGCATATAAAAGAAGCAGACTCCGGTTTTGCTGGGAGTCTGCTTCTTTTGCAGTTATTGTGGCAAGACGAAACGAAATTTGCCACGCTGTTTACAAAAAAAGAACAGAACCAATCAGGTTCTGTTCCAAAAGCTGCCGTAGACCGGAATCGAACCGGTACGGGTATCACTACCCACGGGATTTTAAGTCCCGGGCGTCTGCCAGTTCCGCCACTACGGCATATTCTTTTTTCATACATACCTATTGCTGAAATCAGGCGCATACGTGCAAGCACTGTCGCTCTTAGCAGGTATGTAAATGGGCGAAGGTGGATTCGAACCACCGAAGGCAGTGCCAGCAGATTTACAGTCTGTCCCCTTTGGCCACTCGGGAATTCGCCCATGGCTTTTTCAAGCAGTAATGATGATACCATAGAAAAAAGGAAAAATCAATACTTTTTTTGAAAAAAATTTACGGAATTCTTTGACTGATAATGTTTATCATGGACGAATGGCCCTGCATATGGTATAATTCATAAGATAGGCGTATTCCATTCATTTTTGGGTACGATTGGAGGAAGACTATGGATGAGAAAAGGAAGGTGCGGGGGAACTTCCGCATTTATCTTCAGTGGCCCATTTTTTTATCGGTCCTGATGGTCCTGCTGACAGCTGCTGTGGGGGCAGTTTCATTAAGAGCAGGCATTATAGTTTCATTTTTTACTCTTATCTATATTGGAATAGCGTTATGGATCTACTTTTCCAGAAGAAAGGGCATTCTTGCGGGACTGATCGCATTTTCACAGGTCTACGACAAGAGCAAAAGTAAATTTCTGGAAGAAATGCTGGTGCCTTACTGTGTGGCGGATATAGCAGGTCGTATTTTGTGGATGAACCAGGAAATGGAAGCCATTCTTGGGGATGATAAAGCAACCATCAAAAACATTACCCAGATGTTTCCGGATGTCACAAAGGAAATGCTTGCCACCGGTGGAGAAACTGTAAGTATCCACAGCTCTTTTAAAGATAAGAAGTACCGTGTGGACATGAAAGAGATCCATACAGAAGAGGCTCAGGCAGCGGCAGCTGACTGTGGACTGGATGAGGGAAATTCCCTGGTAACAGCCATTTATCTGATCGATGAGACTCAGATGCTGTTATATAAGCAGCAGATCAATGACCAGAAACTGGTAGCCGGTCTTATTTATCTGGACAATTATGATGAGGCGCTGGAAAGCGTTGAGGAAGTACGCCGTTCTCTTTTAACAGCTTTGATTGATCGAAAGATCAGCAAGTATATTTCTTCCATGAACGGTATTGTAAAAAGTATTGAGAAGGATAAATATTTCTTTGTGATCAAGCAGCAGTATGTTGCAAAGATGCAGGATGAGCGTTTTTCCATTCTGGAAGATGTAAAAACAGTCAATATCGGTAATGACATGGCAGTCACTTTAAGTATCGGTATTGGTATGAACGGTGAAAGTTATGCACAGAATTATGATTATGCAAGAACTTCCATCGATATGGCACTTGGCCGCGGCGGTGACCAGGCAGTTGTAAAGGACTCCGATAAGATCCTTTATTACGGCGGAAAAGCCCAGCAGATGGAAAAGACCACCCGTGTAAAGGCCCGTGTGAAGGCACATGCTTTAAAAGAGCTGATGGATAATAAAGACCGTCTGTTGATCATGGGACACAGGATGGCAGATATTGATGCTTTCGGTGCGGCAGTTGGTATTTACCGTATTGCCATGTCCATGAATAAAAAGGCAAATATCGTACTCAATGATGTAACTTCTTCTGTACGTCCTATGATGGAACGTTTCCAGAACAATCCGGAGTACCCGGATGATATGTTCTTAAACGGCGCCAAGGCTGCGGAGCTGGTGGATGCAGGTACTATGCTGGTGGTTGTGGACGTAAACCGCCCAAGTATTACCGATGAACCGAGCCTGCTGCGTCTGATCCGGACCATTGTGGTTCTGGACCATCACCGTACCAGCAGCGAAGTGATCGACAATGCGGTTCTTTCTTATGTAGAGCCATATGCTTCTTCTGCCTGTGAAATGGTTGCGGAAGTATTGCAGTATATTGCAGACGGCATTAAAGTAAGGCCCTGTGAGGCAGATGCCATGTATGCAGGTATCGTGATCGATACCCAGAATTTTACCAACCAGACAGGCGTGCGTACCTTTGAGGCGGCAGCATTCCTTAGAAGAAGCGGCGCGGATGTAACAAGAGTGCGCAAGCTGTTCCGTGAAAATATGGTAGATTATCAGGCGAAGGCAGAGGCAGTAAGGGCTGCAGAGGTTTATATGGACGCATTTGCTATCAGCGTCTGCCCGGCAGAAGGGTTAGACAGCCCGACGATCATCGGTGCCCAGGCGGCTAATGAGCTTCTTGAGATCAAGGGCATTAAGGCTTCTGTGGTACTTACTGATTACAATAATACCATTTATTTCAGTGCCCGGTCTATTGATGAGGTCAATGTTCAGGTTATGATGGAAAAACTGGGTGGCGGCGGTCACAGGACTATTGCAGGTGCCCAGATGCAGGGAGTTACCATTGAAGAAGCCAAGGAGCGCCTGAAAGCGGTTATCCGTCAGATGATGGATGAAGGTGATGTGTCTTAACAGACAGTATCGAAGATATTCAGAGATATAAGATATAGAGATATTCAGATGATATAGAAAGGAAGTTTTGTAAAATGGAAATCGTATTATTAGAAGATGTAAAGGCATTAGGTAAAAAAGGACAGGTTGTAAAGGTAAATGACGGTTACGCACGCAACTTCATCCTTCCAAAGAAATTAGGTGTAGAAGCAACCTCCAAGAACTTAAATGACTTAAAGCTTCAGAAAGCAAATGATGCAAAGATCGCAGCGGAGCAGCTGGCAGCAGCTAAGGAACTGGCTGAGAAGTTAAACAATGCTTCTGTGACTGTTTCTATCAAGGCTGGCGAAGGCGGAAGAGCTTTCGGTGCTGTTTCTTCTAAGGAGATTGAGAAGGCAGCTATGGATCAGTTAGGTCTGGAGATCGACAAGAAGAAGATCGTATTAAACACACCGATCAAGGCAATCGGAAGCTTTGAGGTATCTGTAAAGCTTCACAAAGAAGTAACTGCAAAACTGGCAGTTAAGGTAGTAGAAGCATAAAGATAACACAGTCCGGGAACACTACCCGGAAATGTAAGGAGATAAGTTTATGGAAGAGACCCTGATCAAGCGGGTGCTTCCTCACAGTATAGAGGCGGAACAGTCTGTTATAGGTTCTATGTTAATGGACAGGGAAGCGGTAATCGCTGCATCGGAGATCATCACGGGCAGCGATTTTTATCAGCAGCAGTACGGGATCATGTTTGATGCCATGGTGGAACTGTTCAATGAAGGAAAGCCGGTAGACCTGGTCACACTTCAGGACCGTTTAAAGGAGAAGGATGTTCCGCCGGAAGTCAGCAGCCTGGATTTTGTCCGGGATATCATTACCATTGTGCCTACATCAGCCAATGTTAAATCCTATGCTACGATTGTCAGTGAGAAAGCAGTTCTGCGCCGGCTTATAAAGACAACAGAAGAGATCGCAAATACCTGTTATGCAGGAAAAGAGCCACTGGAAAATATTCTGGCGGATACGGAAAAATCTATTTTTGACCTGCTCCAGAACAAGGGCGGACAGGAATTTGTACCCATCAAGCAGGTTGCCATCAATGTTCTGGAAAAGATCGAGGATGCATATAAAAACCAGGGAACGGTTACCGGTATCCCTTCCGGATTTATTGATCTGGATTATAAACTGTCCGGTTTCCAGCCTTCCGATTTTATCCTGATCGCAGCCCGTCCTTCTATGGGTAAAACGGCTTTTGTCTTAAATGTAGTTGACTATGTTTCTGTGCGTAAGAACCTGCCCTGTATGGTATTCAGTCTGGAAATGTCAAAGGAACAGCTGGTAAACCGTATGCTTTCCATGGAGTCCAATGTAGACTCCCAGAAGCTGCGTACAGGTACGCTGACAGACTCTGACTGGGATGCGGTTGTGGAAGGTATCGGCATTATCGGTAATTCCAAGCTGATCATTGATGATACACCGGGTATTTCCATTTCTGAGCTGCGTTCCAAGTGCAGGAAAATGAAGCTGGAATATGGCTTAAGTATTGTTATCATTGACTACTTACAGTTGATGAGCGGAAGCCGCAAAGGGGGAAATGACAACCGTCAGCAGGAAATTTCCGATATTTCCCGTTCTTTAAAGGCACTGGCAAGAGAACTTCATGCCCCGGTCATTGCCCTGTCCCAGCTGTCCCGTGCCTGTGAGACACGTACAGACCACAGACCTATGCTTTCCGACCTTCGAGAGTCCGGAGCCATCGAGCAGGATGCGGACGTTGTTATGTTCTTATATCGTGATGATTATTATAATAAAGATACGGAACATCCAAATGAGGCCGAAGTTATTATCGCCAAACAGCGAAACGGCCCTATCGGTACTGTAAACCTGATCTGGAAACCGGAGTACACCAAGTTTGTAAATGCAGTGCGTCCTCAGGGTGGAAATCAGGAAGGATAATGTATATGATCTGGCACTTGTATCAGTTGATGCAGGTGCCATTTATATTTTTAGTCATAATAGTCATTCTCAACGCATACATTGATAATAAACAGCGGCAAAAGGGCTGCAGTTAATCAGAATGATACGTGTTGTGAAGGAGAGAATGGCTATGGATGAAGTACATTATCTTATATCGGATGCATCCAGAAAGGTGGATGTGGAAGCCCATGTATTAAGGTACTGGGAGGAGGAGTTAGAACTTGCGATCCCACGGAATGAAATGGGACACAGGTATTATACGGATTTTCATATCCGGCTGTTTAAGCAGGTTAAAAATCTGAAGGAAAAAGGGTATCAGTTAAAGGCGATCAAACATGCTTTAGAACAGATAAAAAAGGACGGAAAGCTGGAAGGCGAACTGACAGATGAGATTTTAGAGCAGGATATGGATGCTGCTTTAAAAGAACTTAAGGAAGAAGAGAAAGAGGAAAATACAGCTATGGTAAGCACATCTGCAGATGGAAGTCCGCTGCCTGTAAGCGCAGAAGAGAAAATGGCCCAGTTTCAGCAGATGATGAACCTGATCATTGGACGGGCCCTTGAGGTAAACAATGAAAAACTGAGTCAGGATATCAGCTGCCTGGTAAAACAGCGGCTGGCAGGTGAATTGGAACTTCTTCTTCAGGAGTCCGGCCAGAAGGAAGAGGAACGTTTTCGTCTCCTGGATGAAACCATCCGTTCCTTCCAGAAAGCAGGACAGGAGGAAGCTGCTGCAACAAAAGTGCCATTTTTTAAAAGAAAACGCTTTGGACGGGGGGCTAAGAAGCTTTTTCACAGGGAAAAGAGAAGTTAAAGAAAATAAGAAAAATAATAAAAACAAAGAAAAAGAAGGACAAGCCAGGGAGCGCTGTTATGGAAGCTGTTTCTGGTTTGTCCTTTTTTGCGATTTTCTTAAGACTGTGAAAAATATCGAAAAATAGTAGGATATGTGCTATAATCTGATAAGCGCAAGCAGGCAGTAGAGCGCGCAAGCGCGTGGTCCTGAGTGAAACTAGTGGAAGCGAAATCTTCAGGGATTGGATTTACAGAAGCAACAAACAACAAGCGAGGATACATTTCATGAATGAAAAATATACATATTATCTGCGATATGCCTGCATATCCAGTGCGCTGGCGGCAGCGTTGGCGTTAGGAGGCTGTTCTTCAGGGGAAAGAGGAGTTGCAACTCAGAATGAGGCTGTAGCTGCAAATGCCCAGGACGGACAGGCAGCAGTTTCAGATGGAACAGATGAGACCATAGCACCTTTAGGAATGGATGGGCAGATCCTTCCTGGACTGGATGATGTAGAATTGCCGGAAGATGCACAGGCAGCGCCTCAGTATTTAAGAGAAGGTGTACGCCATGAGATCGTAAAGAAGTTACAGCAGCGATTAATGGACTTGGGCTTTATGGATAACGATGAACCTACTGACTATTTTGGTCAGGTCACTCTTACAGCAGTGAAACATTTCCAGAGACAGAATGAACTGCCTCAGGATGGTATTGTAGGTGATACCACCTGGAATGAACTGATGGCAGATGATGCCAAACATTACGCAGTATCAAAGGGAACCCAGGGGGATGATATCCAGAAGATCCAGCAGCGATTATACGAACTGGGCTATCTGGCTTCTGCAGACCAGGTAACAGGCAACTTTGACGATGCCACAGAAACCGCTGTTTTAAAACTCCAGGGCGTCAATGGCCTTGCAGAAGACGGCAAGGTAGGCCAGCAGACCTATAACCTGATGTACAGCGATGACATTAAGGCAAATATGCTTGCATATGGCGAAAAGAGCGATGTGGTATTAGCATGCCAGCAGCGTTTAAAGGATCTGGGCTATCTGACTACTACACCGGACGGTACCTACGGTCAGGACACTGTGATCGCAGTTAAGCAGTTCCAGGCAAGAAACGACCAGGTAGTAGATGGTTACTTAGGACCATCCACACGTATTGTATTAAACAGTTCTGACGCAAAGCCAAACGGCCTGATGATCGGCGAACAGGGTGATTCTGTTACCAGAGTACAGCAGCTGTTAAGCAAGTACGGCTATCTGCCGTCTTCCAATGTAACCGGCTACTATGGTGAAGCAACAGAAGACGCGGTAAAGAACTTCCAGTCACGAAACGGCCTGTCTGCAGACGGTAAAGTAGGCGTACAGACCATGGCAAAGCTGACCAGTGATAATGTTAAGAAGCCGGCGCCTACTACAGCAGCGTCAACTAAGAGTAATAAATCAAATAGCAGCAGCAATAAGAATAATAGCTCAAGTAAGGGCAACAGCGGTGGAAATACCAGCTCACCGGCTCCGAGACCAGCTTCCGGTGCAGGTGTTTCAGCTCTGATATCCGTAGCATCTTCCAAACTGGGAAGTCCATATGTATGGGGTGCAAAGGGACCAAGCTCCTTTGACTGTTCCGGTTTTGTATATTGGTGCTTAAAGCAGGTAGGCGTGAGCCAGAGTTATATGACTTCTTCCGGCTGGAGAAGCGCAGGACGTTATACAAAGGTAAGCAATTTCAATGATATCCAGGCAGGAGATATCGTAGTAGTAAGAGGCCATGTAGGTATCGCTGCAGGCGGCGGAACAGTCATCGATGCTTCTTCCAGTAACGGTAAAGTTGTCCACAGAGGTTTAAGTTCCTGGTGGAGAAGCAACTTTGTCTGCGCTTGGCGTATCTTCTAAATTAAGTTGCCCCGCGCCTGCCGGCGCGGACGCAGGTGGTACAAATTGTAGCAAATTTGCGCCCGGCCGGGCGCAGAAGGATATATCAATAAAAGGAGGGACATTTATGCAGACGATTCTGGTATGTGATGACGATAAACAGATTGTGGAAGCCATTGACATTTATCTTACAGGAGAAGGCTTTAAAGTTATAAAAACATATGACGGTTATGAGGCTCTGGAATATCTGGAGACCCAGTCCGCAGATCTTTTGATCTTAGATGTAATGATGCCGGGACTGGATGGCATCCGCACTACTTTAAAGGTACGTGAGACCAGCAGTATCCCGATCATCATTCTTTCCGCAAAGTCAGAAGATGCAGATAAGATCTTAGGACTTAATATTGGTGCAGATGATTACATTACAAAGCCATTCAACCCGCTGGAACTGGTTGCAAGAGTTAAATCCCAGCTGCGCCGTTATACACAGCTTGGAAACATGAACCAGCAGGCGGAAGGACAGGTCTACAAGTGTGGCGGTCTTCAGATCAATGATGATAACAAAGAAGTTACAGTTGATGGAGATCCGATTAAGCTGACTCCTATTGAATACAATATCCTCCTGCTTCTGGTAAAGAACGCAGGAAAGGTATTTTCCATTGATGAGATCTACGAAAAGATCTGGAATGAGGAAGCCATTGGCGCGGATAACACAGTAGCTGTCCATATCCGCCACATCCGTGAAAAGATCGAGATCAACCCAAGAGAGCCAAAATATCTGAAGGTAGTATGGGGCGTAGGCTATAAGATCGAGAAACAGTAGGTGGCCTATGGAAAAAAGAGCGTTTGGTCTGAGAAAATGGAAGGTGCTTCTGTCAGTGTTTCATGTGATATTTCTTGTTATCACACTGGCAGGGATCAGCGCCATGTACTTAAACGGCGGATATGGAAAAGGGATCCGCTGGATCTATGATGAGACTTATGAAGACTCAGATGCCTTCTGTTCCCAGCTTGGCATAGATATCAGTAATATTTTTACCTATATCGGATATAAGGATATGTTTGAGACCAATGGTGTCCTGGATATGCACAAACCCATTGTGCGTATTATAGACGGTCCCGGTGTAGATGAGGATATGACACTGGATCAGATTGTCCGCTATGCCAAGATCCGGGGATATTATCTGGGAGAAGATTTTACAGTACAGGGATCTCCTATGGCCATGGATGATGATGACATGGAGATAACGGTAGAGTATAAATCCGCAAAAACGGACCTGGCAGATGTTGATGGCCTGGAGACCAGGATGACCAAAGAGGAAATGGCACTGGACATCCTGGACCGGTTGGGAAAATATTATACCATTTATTATAATTTCATCAGCAATAACACAAATGTCCGTTTCCGTATCCTCTATAAAAGCAATGATGGAAGAGAAGTGGTTTATACCAATGTTCCTTCTATGTCTTTAGATGAGCTGCGGGGATTTGGAAAATATCTGTTCATTCCCGGAAATACCATTCGTATGGAAAGCAATCTTGCAACGATCCCGGACAATGCGGCTTCTCTTCTGGAAACATGGAATCCCTTTGACAATGACCAGAATTATATGGTGGTCTCTGTGGATACTACCTATCCTTATTCTGATAATTATGCAGAGGAAGCCGGGGAATATAAAAGTGCCAGATCCACGTTTATCATGGGAATGGGCGGTGTGATCGTAGGAATTGCAGGATTTTTTGCTACACTGGTAACATTGGTCCTTTTATCCGGCCATGAAGATGGAGCAGATGGCAAGATCCGTCTTTTCCCCATCGACAGGATCTATACAGAAACCTGTGTCCTTTTGTGGGCGGTGGTGACAGCTGTGATCTTGTACTTCTGTAAAAGACTGGGGATGATGGTGATCGGCTTATTTGCCTCCGAAGAACACCTGGCATACTGGAGTAAACTGCTGAAATATGTGATCATCTACGGGTGCAGTATTCTATGCGGTTTCAGTCTTTTAAGAAGATACAAGGCAGATACCCTGTGGAAAAAGAGTATTGCAAAAAAGGTAGTAAAGGCTTCTAAGGATTATATTGCAAAAGCCAGTTTTGTAGCCGGGATCGGACTTTGCTATCTTCTGTTTTTAGGAGCCAATGGCGTAATGCTGTGGGGCATTTTATTCCTGTTTGCCTATATAGATGAGAAACTGACTTTCCGTATTCTCTTTTATGTATGTGCTGTTTTATTTGTTGGTCTGGATGGATGGGTATTCCATAAGCTGTTCAGGAAAGCGGAGCAGAAGGATCTTTTAAATAATGCGATCACCTGTATTGCAAAAGGCGATACCGGTTTCCGCCTGGATACGAAAAAGCTGACAGGAAAAGAGCGGACAGTGGGAGACCACATTAATAACATTGGAAGCGGCTTGGACACGGCTCTTCAGGAGAAGGTAAAGAGCGAACGCCTGAAAGCGGATCTGATCACCAATGTGTCCCATGATATTAAAACGCCTCTTACGTCCATTATCAACTATGTGGATCTGTTAAAACGCCAGAAGATACAGGATCCTAAGATCGCTTCCTATCTGGAAGTTTTGGACCAGAAATCCCAGCGTTTAAAAACACTGACGGAAGATCTGGTGGAAGCTTCCAAGGCAAGTTCCGGAAACCTGAAGCTGGAGATGGCAGATATTGACTTGGTGGAGCTGGTACAGCAGACCAATGGTGAATTTGAAGAGCGTTTTGAACAGCGCCATTTAAAGATCATCTCTGATTTCCCAGATGGTATGATCATTATTAGAGCAGATGGGCGCAGATTATGGCGTGTTCTGGAAAATCTTTATACCAATGCTTTTAAATATGCCCAGGAAGGCAGCCGGGTATATGTGGATGTGGCTTCTGTAGATGGAAAAGCCATTTTCACTATGAAAAATATTTCGGAAAAGCCGTTAAATATCAGCCCGGATGAACTGACAGAACGTTTTGTCAGAGGAGATGTGGCGCGGACAACAGAAGGCAGCGGATTAGGACTTTCCATTGCCCGGAGCCTGACCCAGCTGCAGAAAGGTGAGTTTGTGATCACCATTGACGGCGATCTGTTCAAGGCTCAGGTTATTTTCCCGCAAGTGCGCCAGGAGACCAGGGCGGAAATGCGTCTGGAACGGGCTGCGGAAGAGAAGCAGGCAGAAGAACAGTCCGGGGAGAAAATGTCCGGGGAAATGCCTGTGGGAGAGAACCTGCTGGAAAGTGCCCCCTATAACTGGGATGTAATGGTAGAAAATGACAAGAATTTAACAGCAAAAGAGGAAATCCTGATCCAGAATGGAAAACGGGAGCATAAACCGGAAACGTAAATAGAAAACATAAATAGTAAAAAAATAAATAGAAAATGTAAGGAAGATCCTAAAAAGAGACAGGCCCACAAGGAACCTGTCTTTTTTTAGATTCGGATTTAATGACCGGAAACTTTATAGCAGAGGTGTGACTTAGGAGTATCAGAGAGCAGGTATTCTTCTGTAGTCATGAGTACTGTGTGGAGCGGAGCAAAGTAAGAGATAATGTTTTCGGTTTCTTTGCGGGAAACTTCACTGAGTCCGGCTACGGCATCGGTCAGGTAAATGACTTTACAGCCGGCGTCAATGGCAGAAAGCACAGTAGAGAGTACGCAGCATTCTGCTACTACGCCGGAGATGACAAGATGCCGGGCTTTTTTTGCGGCTTTTACAACCTCGGGGATGGCAAAGGAGGAATAGACACTTTTGGTGAATACCGGGTATGTTTTTACCCATGGAAGGAATTCCGGCATCATTTCATTGAGCCATGGATCAGAGTTTACAGCCGCATTAACTTTATTATATTCTTTCCAGACACCGTCCGGGTGTTCTGTAGCCAGATATTGGGTAAAGATGACCTGCTTTGTTTTTTGACTGTTTAATAGACGGAGGATGGAGGCAGATGCATGTTCAATGCCTTTACAGGCCCATTCCTGTCCTTTTGTATAAACATTCTGCATGTCAATGACTAACAGCAGGTCTGATGAATTGTTTTGTTCCATTCTGAAAATCCTCCGGGAGAACAGTATTAATGTATTTTCAGTATAGTTTTACACTTAAAATTTTACAAGCAAAACAATATGTTAATTTATTAACAATAAGACTCTGAATTGGCTCATTTCATTGACTTTGTGTAAGGATAATGTTATCTTTATCGTAAATTGTTGTTAAATTCATAAATGGGTGTACATTTTCCTGATTTAGAAGGAACAACATGAAAAAATCTGGTGGCAGATATACAAGGTACAAAGTGTCATACAGTTGGGAAGGAGATTGTGAAATGGGAGAAAATAAAATGCCGCATATCCAGCTTCCGGAGAATCTGGGAATCCGGTATGCAGTGCTGCCGGGAGATCCGGCCCGGGCAGAGCGGGCAGCAGGTTATTTAAAAGATGCAAAGCTCTTAACCTTCAACCGGGAGTATAAAAGCTACAGCGGTTTCTGGAATGGTGTGCCGGTTCTGGTCATGTCCACCGGAATGGGTGGTCCGTCTATGGCAATTGCTGTGGAAGAACTGCAAAAGATCGGTGTAGAAGCGGCTGTGCGGATCGGAAGCTGCGGTGCGCTGCAGCCGGAGGTCAGAGTCGGAGATCTGGTTATGGTAGAAGCCGCTGTACGTGATGAAGGAACTTCACTTGGATACGCGCCACTTAGTTATCCGGCTGTTGCAGACCACAGGCTGCTTACCGCCTGTGAGGAGAGCGCAAAGGAGGCCGGCTGCCGGTTCCATACCGGCATTGCCAGAAGTCATGACTGCTTGTACCGGGATGACAATCCGGTTATTTATGAGGAATGGGCAAAGAAAGGCGTGCTGGCGTTTGACATGGAAACTGCGGCACTTTTTGTGGTTGGCAGGATACGTGGTATGAGGACAGCATCTATTTTAAATGTAGTGGCAGCCTGCAAGGGCAATGTAGCTGAAAACATCGGACGATACGTGGATGGTGAGACATTGACTGCCCAGGGCGAGGAATATGAGATCTTGACAGCGTTTGCAGCGTTAACAAGACAGTAATGCAGCAAAAAATACAGCTTCTGAAACTGGAGCGATCAAATGGGAAAGGATGTATGTTATGAAGAATTTATTCAAAACTAAATTTGATGTGGCAGTGATCGTATTGATTCCGGCCTGCATCGGTATTAACTATCTTGGAAAGCTGTTTGCCAGCGTGTTAAAGCTTCCGTTGTGGCTGGATTCCATTGGAACCTGTATCGGTGGATGCCTGGGTGGTCCCATTATCGGAGCAATCTGCGGAGCAGCTAATAACCTGATCTACGGATTTTCCGCAGGTGATAATATTACGTTGATTTATGCACTGACCAGTCTTGGTATTGGCGCGGCGGCAGGAATCATGGCACGTCTGGGCTTTATGAAGTCCTTCCCGAAGGCTATCATCACCGCCTGTGTGGCAGGTTTTGTGGCTGTAGCTATTTCAACTCCGTTGAATGTTCTGTTCTGGGGCGGCACTACTGGTAACGTGTGGGGTGATGCTGTATTTGCAGCAACCCAGGCAGCGATTGCCAATGCAGGAAAGTAGAAGAGCGTAAATATTTTTACTTCACAACGCTGATTGTTACAAGGGATGATGTGAATGAGTACATGAAATATCATGCTGAGTACACGAAAGCGAACCGATTTAAAGATATTGTTTGCAAAATCTATATATAACTCGAAAGGGAAGCGCAATGCTTCCCTTTCTTATATCTCTCGATTAGGACTAAATCCTTAAAGCTATGGCTTAAAAAGGACTTAGTCCTTTTTTATATGCAAAATAAAAATTTTTTAAAGGAGGTTCACTATGAACAACACAGCGTTAGGAGCAGAAAACAATAAGAAACAGACAATCAATTTTATCAGCGAAGCACATGAAAAATTCTACTATGAAAAATTAAAAGAGGTACGCTATCAGGATGTGTACCACAAGGCACTTTGCTATTGTCTTGGTATCAGTGATGATACGAGAAGAAATATCAATAGCATCTATGATTTTAAAACAGGATGTGTAAAAACAGAGTGTCTGCATGAAGGCTGGCAGACCAGTGGCAGTATGAAGGTGGTGCGAATGGCATTTAATCTGTATTGCAACGGCACACCGAGTGTAGATGATTACACAAAAACAGAGGAACAGGTAAACGAGTGCAGGCAGTATACAGTGGAGGACTTGTTCTGCTGTGCCTATGCACCTTTCTTTTGGCAGGCGATACAGATCCGCTATCCGGAGTATGCGACTTATAACCGGGAACTGTATGCCTTATTTGGAGGAGCAGACTAATGTTAAAAGTCAGACTGATGGGAACAAAGAATGACATTGTATGGTTTCAGAAAATTTTACAGCGTCATCCCAAAATTGAGGTATTGGAAATATCAGAGCTTTATAGCAACAAAGGAACAAACAAATATTACAGAGCTTATGCGGAAGTACAGAAAAGCAATGTGAAAAATCAATAGTAGAGAATAAGGAGAATTTTATCATGTGTAAAGTTATAGCAATCGCAAATCAGAAGGGTGGAGTTGGAAAGACCACCACAACAAGCAATTTAGGAATCGGACTGGCAAAACAGGGAAAGAGAGTTTTGCTGATAGATGCAGATGCACAGGGTAGCCTTACGGCAAGTCTTGGTATTCAGGAGCCGGATAGACTGGAAATTACACTTGCAACCATTATGGCATCCATTATCAATGATGAGGAAATAAAACCGGAGTACGGCATTTTAAGACATGAGGAAGGTGTGGATTTCATGCCGGGAAATATTGAGCTTTCCGGTTTGGAAACCTCGCTTGTGAATGTTATGAGCAGGGAGACGGTGCTTCGTACCTACATAGAACAGCAGAAAGACCGCTATGATTACATTCTAATTGACTGTATGCCATCACTCGGCATGATTACGATAAATGCTTTTACCAGTGCGGACAGTATCTTGATTCCGGTACAGGCAGCGTATCTGCCGGTAAAAGGTCTGGAACAGCTGATTAAAACTATTGGAAAAGTAAAGAGACAGATCAATCCGAAACTGGAGATTGAGGGAATTTTGCTTACAATGGTTGATAATCGTACCAATTATGCCAGAGACATCAGCAATCTGCTGATTGAAAATTATGGAAGTAGAGTGCGGATATTTGAAAACAGTATTCCAATGTCGGTAAGAGCTGCGGAGATTTCTGCGGAAGGTGTGAGCATTTATAAGCACGATCCGAATGGCAAGGTAGCAAGTGCCTACCAATCACTGACGGAGGAGGTGCTTGGCAATGAGTAAGACAGGAAGTGCCGCAAAGGTAAAGTTGAACAGTTTTGATGATTTATTTGGAACGGAGCAGCCACAGACAGGAACAGAGCAGGTACAGGAAATCGCATTGTCAGAACTGCATGAGTTCAAAGGACACCCGTTTAAGGTACTGGATGATGAAAAGATGCAGGAAACGGTAGAAAGCGTCAGGGAGCATGGAGTGTTGATGCCAGGCATTGCCAGACCAATGAAAGATGGCGGTTATGAGATTATTGCCGGACATCGCAGGAGACACGCCTGTGAGCTTGTCGGACTTACTACAATGCCGATGTTCATCCGTGATTATACGGATGACGAAGCTACGATTATCATGGTAGATTCCAATATTCAGCGGGAGGATATTCTTCCGAGTGAGAAAGCAAAGGCATACAGAATGAAATACGATGCAATGAAGCATCAGGGAAGTAAGGAAGGCGGACTTACGCTTGGAGAACTGGGAGAAGCGGCAGGAGAGAGTGCAAAGACGGTTCAGAGATATATATGGATTTCACGCCTGTCGGATTCGCTACTCGATATGGTGGATGCAAAGAAAATCGGTATCATGCAGGCGGTTGACTTATCATTTTTATCAGAGGATGCACAGCAATGGGTTTTGGTTGCAATACAGGAAACAAATGTTGTTATCACAACTCAGCAGAGTGCCATGCTCAAGGAAAGTGACAAAAAAGGGGAACTTACCTTTCCGATGGTTCGCATGATGTTGGAAAAAGAGAAAACCGTGGAGCGAAAGGTTGTCATAAAAACAGAGCGCATTAACAATTATTTTCCTGCGACATACAGCAGGGAGCAAATAGAGAATATTATTTATCAGTTATTGGAGAATTGGAAGAGCACACAGTAGAAAGGAGGAGCCGGGAATGAGTGAAATATTACAACTGGATTATTATTATGGAATAGAAGCAGAACAGTTCTCATTCTATCGTGTTCCCCGCCTGCTGATCAAGGATGAAAGATTTAAGAAATTATCCAGTGATGCAAAACTTTTATACGGTCTGATGCTTGATCGTATGTCCTTATCTATAAAAAATGAGTGGTTTGATGAGGACAATCGGGCATATATCATATACACCATAGACAGTATTATGGAAGATTTGGGGTGTGGAAAGGAAAAGGCGGTTAAGGTTCTTGCAGAGCTGGATTCTGTTAAGGGAATTGGGCTGGTAGAGAAAGTGCGTAGAGGATTGGGCAAACCGGACATCATATATGTGAAGAACTTTGCTTCACTGGCAGAAAATGTAGATGAAAAAAAGTCTAGAAACACTGATAAAATCACAGAAGTCGGAAAATCAGACTTCAAGAAGTCGGAAAATCGAACTCCAAGAAGTCCGGAAATCGAACTTCAAGAAGTCGGAAAATCGAACTTCAAGAAGTCGGAAAAACAGACCTCTGGAAGTCCGGAAATCGAACCTCAAGAAGTCGGAGAATCGAACCCTAATTATACTAACTATAATCAGACTGATTTAAACTATACTGAGGAGAGTTATATCAATCCTATCATTCAATCTGATTCAAGGAAAAAGGATACGATGGATGTGATGGATGATGTCCAGACATACATAGAGCTAATCAAAGAAAATATCAGTTACGATCACCATATGCAGTATGATGGTTATGGAAAGAGAGAGCTTTACGATGAACTGTTCCAGGTAATCTGTGAGGTAGTCTGCGTGAAGCATCCAACAATCAGGGTAGCAGGAGAAGAATATCCGTATGAGCTTGTGAAATCAAGGTTTTTGAAACTGGAAAGCAGCCATTTGGAATATGTGATTGGCTGTATGCAAAATACCACCACTAAAATCACAAATATCAAGGCATATATGGTTACGGCACTTTATAATGCACCCACTACGATAAATCATTTTTATCAACAGGAAGTGCAGCATGATATGTATGGGGGAGGCTGGCATGAAAAGGGTATTGTTTAAGGTGATACTGCCATTGCTTGTGATTGCAGCGTGGATGAATATGTGTTATTGGATTTGCATAAGGGCAGATGGCTTTGATTTTTTCCTTTACTGGATTATGATTGGATGCCCCTATGGTATCCGAAAAATGTGTATGTTTATTGTGCCGAAGAACTTTGGTATTGCTGGGAATATAGGAATTCTGGCATTAAATTGTGTCATTGGAGGTGTGATAGGCGGAGGAATTATTATTATTAAGATTACAAGTATATTTATCGAAATACTAAATTTTGTAAGATGTAAAAAATAGCCCGTTTATGCTATAATTGGTCTTATCTTAAAAGACTGGGAGAATATTTCATGAGTAATAATAGTTTTGATATAAGTGGTGATCTGGTTAGAATACACACTGCAGATGGTATGTTTCATGCGGTTGCATCTATACGGGATGATTATCGTGATGAATTGATGTCTGTCACATGGGGAAAGAACGGAAAATACTTTTACAATGCAAAATTGGGATACTTGCATAGATATATTATGGAAAAGTGGTATACAAAGGAAATTCTTGATACTATGACAGCAGATAATTTTGTTGTTGACCACATGGATGGAGATGGTTTTAACTGTAATATAAATAATCTATGTTTTCTCTCAAGAAATGAGAATGTAGCCAAAGGAAACACATTAGATATAGAGTGTAAGAATACAGAGCATATTGCATTAAAAATGTTTAAGGATTTTCAAACGGAATTGATACAGATTACCATTTTCTTTAATTACCCTGCAAAGTTAATATTGGAGGGACTTGAAAGAGATGCAGTGGTGGAACTGGCATTTTTATTATATGATGCTGATTACAGAATTGTTATAAATGATGCTCGTTCAATTATGTTAGATTATCGGAACAATTATGAATTTATTCCTAATAAACTTAGATTTATTGATTATCAAATAGAGGGAAGTTATGGTGTGGCACCAGGTATAAAATGGTTTGAAGAATATATTTCTGGGAAACATGGACATGGGGTTGCATTACTAAATCGGGTGGCACCAATTAAAAATTGGACGAAAGAGAAGAAAAGGGAATATATAAGTATTAGGTAAAAATAGCAATAGGGCAGTTATGAGTCGAGAGATTTGTAACTGCCTTTTTATAACTTCTGGTCACAACGTCCAGAAGTGGAAAGGAAATAAAATGGAATCAATGCGTGATACGAAACGGATTATGGAGCGGGAGATTAAGAAAGGCAGTACACCGCTTCAATTTGAAAGGATTGAACTGGACGCAACCTGTTATCAGGAGATCGCATCAAAAGAGAAATTGACAGAGGTATTGAAGTATCTCCATAGAGTGGGGGAATATAAGGCATTGGCGGGCAAGACCATAATCAATAATGTCTATACGTTTATGAGAGGAAAAACACCGGATTTTACAAGGGCAAGAAGTGTTTTTGACAGGGAGAAAATCTATCATCAGATGCTGCGGCAGGAGAAAAAGTTACAGCCGACTTATCAGGGAGACTGCTATGTCGAGACGGCAAGGTGTTACTTTTCTTTGCCGGAGGAAGAATGGAATACACACAAGATGACGTATCAGAAGAATGAAGCGTTTGGATTTATTATGTCAAACAAGTATATTTTGGGGTTATATAAGTATTGCAGGGAAGCTAGGCGGGATTTTGCTGTATGTTCAGCCAAAGTACCGGACAAAGGGAATGAGGTGGTTAATCGGCTTATGGATATGGAGGATGTAGAGGTATTGGCACATTGTCTGTTATTGGATGATGTGGTGCTGCGGGACGGAGAGATTGAAGCTAAGCTCTATACAATTTTTATAGGATAGTGAAAAAGTAACAGCGTTAAGGCAGGTATGAGATCGAAAGATTTTGTAGCTGCCTTTTTTTATTGCAACAACTTCTGGTCACAACGTCCAGAAGTGGAAAGGAACAAAAATGAGTAAAAAAAATGGAAAGAAGTTATTGATTGCGGTTGCAGTAGGGGCAGTTGTGGTAAAGGCAGTGAGGGATGTCATAAAGGCAAAAAAGCAGGAAGAAGAACTCAGGTCTGCATTGGATGATTTTTATGAGGAAGAACTGAACTGGTGGGACAGGGAGTTTGAGGAAGGAGAGGAATTGTAAATATGGGAATGAAAATACAGCTCCACAGGCTGTTGGTTCCACCCTGAATCCAATCGGTGCAGATAAGGAAGGAGGTACACCGTGCAGGAGGAAACAACACAGAAAACGATTGCTCTTGCAATCAAGACTTCCAAGCTGACCGCAAGCGTTTTACAGAAGGCAATGAAGATGTATCTGGAGCATCAGAAGCATAAGGAGCCTTCGCATGGGAAAATTCCGGTAAAAAAGCTGGTCGGTCAGGGAGAGGGTGCAAAGTCCATTGAGGTTACGGATAGCAATATAAAATCCTTTGAGCGTGTCGCAAGGAAATACAATGTCGATTTCGCAGTAAAAAGGGATAAGACCACGGAACCACCCAGGTATCTTGTATTTTTCAAGGGCAAAGATGCCGATGTGATTGCACAGGCATTCAAGGAATTTGTAAAAGTTAATGAGAAAAAACAGCAGCGTCCGTCACTCAGACAGAAACTGAAAGGACTTCAGAAGATTGTTGCACAGAATAAAAATAAGGAGCGCAGCAGAGAGAAAAATAAGGACAGGGGACAGAGCTTATAAGCAAGGTCATTGACGGGATTGTGAAAGATTTGCAGTCAATTCCGAAAAATCTCAAAGAAAAAACAAAAGGGGTAAATAAAAAGCAGCTTGCCCTGAAATGCGCTCCCTATGTGATCTTCGGGTATGTTCTGAATAAGGTTTCATGGCTGTATGGACAGCAGGCAGGTGATAACACCTTACAGAAGGTGTTGGACACGATCAATGGGATGGGAGGTGCGTTTGTAAACCCGTTTCCCAGTTTTATGCCAAGGGATTTACTGGTTGGCGTGGGATGCGGGATAGGATTTCGTATGGTAGTATATTATAAAGCGAAAAATGCAAAGAAATTCCGGCAGGGAGTAGAATACGGTTCGGCAAGGTGGGGAACTGCCAAAGACATAGAGCCTTATGTCGATCCGGTATTTGAAAACAACGTGCTTTTAACGGCAACGGAGCGTCTTATGATGTCCGGCAGACCAAAGCAGCCGAAGTATGCGAGAAATAAAAACATACTTGTAATCGGTGGTTCCGGTTCCGGAAAGACCAGATTTTTTGTAAAGCCGAACCTCATGCAGATGCACAGTTCCTACGTTGTGACTGATCCCAAAGGCACAGTCCTCGTGGAATGTGGCAAAATGTTGTCCAAGAATGATTACCGGATCAAGGTGCTGAATACCATTAACTTTGCAAAATCAATGCATTATAATCCTTTCGCTTACATCCGGAGCGAAAAGGACATTCTGAAACTCGTAAACACAATCATTGTAAATACCAAAGGGGAAGGACAGCAAGCCTCTGAGGATTTCTGGGTGAAAGCCGAAAAGCTCTATTACACGGCACTGATCGCATATATCTGGTACGAAGCACCGGAGGAAGAACAGAATTTTTCCATGCTGATTGATCTGGTGGATGCCAGCGAAGCTAGGGAGGATGATGAAAATTTCAAAAATGCGGTTGACCTGCTGTTTGAGGAGCTGGAGCAGAAGAACCCAAACCATTTTGCGGTAAGGCAGTATAAGAAGTATAAACTTGCCGCAGGAAAGACAGCAAAATCTATTCTGATTAGCTGTGGTGCAAGGTTGGCACCATTTGACATCAAGGAGCTGCGTGACCTGACTGCTTATGATGAACTGGAGCTTGATACATTGGGGGAGAAAAAGACAGCACTGTTTGTCATTATCTCCGATACCGATGCGACATTCAATTTCATTGTAAGTATCATGTATTCGCAGTTATTCAATCTGCTTTGTGACAAGGCAGATGATGTATATAACGGAAGACTGCCGATTCACGTCCGGTGCTTACTGGACGAGTTTGCAAACATCGGGCAGATTCCACAGTTTGAGAAGCTGATTGCTACCATTCGTAGCCGGGAAATATCAGCTTCTATTATTTTGCAGTCAAAGTCACAGCTCAAGGCTCTGTACCGGGACAACGCTTCCACGATTGAAGGAAACTGCGACACTACCCTGTTTCTGGGAGGAAAAGAGAAAGATACTCTGAAAGATCTGGCAGAAATCCTTGGAAAAGAAACGATTGACCTTTATAATACCTCGGATACGAGAGGTACGAGCCAGTCCTACGGTCTGAATTATCAAAAGACCGGAAAGGAGTTAATGAGTCAGGACGAGATTGCGGTCATGGATGGCAGCAAGTGTATCATGCAGCTTAGAGGTGTAAGACCATTTTTCTCAGATAAATTTGATATAACGAAGCATAAGCAGTACCCGCTGTTATCCGATTATGACAAAAAGAATGAATTTGACATTGAAAAATACGTGAAGAACCGCAACAGACTTCGTTTTAAGAGGAATGATGTGGTGGATGAGGTATGCGATGTCGGAGAAATCACAGCTTAACTTCTGGTCACAGCGTCCAGAAGTGACTTTACAACTAAATATTGGAACTATTGTTATGGGAGTTTTTCTGAAAAATCACAAATCAGAACAGCTCCCTTTTTTCATTTAATTTTCAAGCAAAAGGAGACGATCAAATGGGCTTTTTTACAACATCAGTAACAGGACTTAAAACAGTAGTAACCGCAATCGGCGCAGGTGTAGGTGTGTGGGGAGTAATCAATCTTCTCGAAGGATATGGAAATGATAATCCAGGTGCAAATGCTCATGTGCGGTAAAGAAGCTAAACCAAGACAAAGGCAGCCAAGGCTACCGCTATACCGTATAAGAATGGAGCAGTAACACCAAGATGTTGCTGCTTCATTTTCATATTTCCAAATTTCTTTGAACGCTGTTGACTTCTATTACGGTTAGTGATATATTTATTACAGTAACCGTAACAAGGAGGATAAACAATGCGTGATAATATGAAAGGTGGTGCGCTTACAGAAGTGACATTTTACATTTTACTTTCTCTCTATGCTCCAAAACATGGATATGCTGTCATGCAATTTATCGAAGAAAAAACAGGTGGGCGGCTTTCATTGGGAGCAGGCACTTTGTATGGTGCGCTAAACTCTTTGCAGGAAAAGAAATGGATTAAGCCTTGCGGAGATTGTGAAGGTAGAAAAAAAGAATACATCATTACCTCACTGGGAAAAGAAGTTGCGAAAAAAGAACTTGTAAGGCTTAATGAACTTGTAGAGGTTGCAAGTGGAATTATTGGAGGTACAGTATGAGAAAAAAATGTTATCATTTTTTTGGTGGTCTGTTGAATGCACAGGCGAATTGGCTGAATAAAATGTCGGAGAAGGGCTATCGTCTTATTCGAGCGGGGAAAATGTTATATGAGTTTGAAGAATGTAAACCTAATGAAGTAAAATACTGTGTAGAATTTATCGGAGAAAAATCGAAAGAGAATGCAAAAGACTATTCCCTCTTTTTGGAAGATATGGGCTATAAGGTATTTTTCAAAAATATCAATCTTAACTATTCTGTCGGTAAGGTGCGTTGGCGTCCATGGGCTGAAAAAGGCGGACGCATTGCGACCAACACTACAACCTTCAACCGTGAATTGTTGATTGTAGAAAAAGAGAATGATGGAAAGCCGTTTGAACTTCATACTTCCTATGAGGACAAGGAAAACTATTACAGAAATCTGCGTAATCCATGGTTGTTGATACTGCTTATGTTTGCAATATTTGCAGTTATAAATCATTCGATTGTTTTTGGTGTGCTTGCTTTGATTTCTCTGATTCCCGTTCTTATATATCAAATACAAATCATGCACAACAGACAAGAAGCAAAAACACAAGAATGATAATATAAATAGCAAATCCAGCCGAGCCAGTCAACGGCAAGTAAATGGGCTGCACCCACCGTTGACAGCCCCGCCTGTCCTTGCCGGTGGGTAATCAAGGGGCGACAGCAGAAAATGCTGCCGCCCTTTCCCATAATTGAAGAAAGGGGGATTTTCCATGACCGAACAGGAAGCCTATCAAGAACATATCCGCTATACCCATGATACCTATTGCCGGATTGTTATTCGCCATGCGTCCTTTGACGCTGCCCGTATGCTGGCGGCGAGGTGGAGACGGGAAATCTCTCTTGAATATTTGACCGAAGAAAAGTTTGTCCCACTAAGCACCACAGACGAGTATTTTCAAGTGCCGGACTATGGCGAAACTTATCTGTTTTCTGTCCGGGGGCAGACGATATTTTTAGATAGCTGTTCCCTTGCGGCGGCTCTTGCCGGGCTGCCGGAACAGACACAAGAGGAAATCTTTTTATATTACTTCCAGCACTTGACACAGAAAGAAATCGGAGAACAAAGCGGCTGGACACGCAGCACAATCGGGCGGCATATTCAGCTTGCCTTGAAGCGGCTGAAAGAGGAAATGGAGGTGTTGTCCCATGAGTAACCGACTTCTCCCCTATGACACTATCATAAAGGCACATGAGGGCGACCCCATAGCGATACAAGCCGTCCTTGACCGATACGCTGGATATATCCGCTACTTCTCCAACATGAACGGTTATTATAACTCTGATATGGAGGACTACATCAGAACAAAGCTGATTGAAAGCCTGTTCAAGTTTCGGCTTGACCGATAACATAAAAACTGAATATCCCGCCGCCCCGCAGCGGCACATGAAGCAGTAAATCCGAAAAAGATTTGCTGCTTTTTTTGCGCCCATTTTTGGCAAATTTCCAAATGTTCCGTATTAGACAGTGAAGCCAAAAAAGATTGCCGTTTTTTTCAGACGGCGAGCAAAACACAGTTTCCAAAACGCCTTATTGTCGGGAAAGACCACGCCGCAGGAAAAGTTCTTGCCGGAAAGTCCGTCATTTTTGCTTTTTGCGGTGTTGTAGGGAGTAAGGGGAGAACGCCGCCCGCAGCCTTTTATAAAAAAGCTGGTTATAGATTTCCCGAAAAAGTGGCAGTAGCAAGTGAACGGCAGTCCGGCAGTTTCTTAGAGCAAGATTCTACCGAGGTGCCAAAATTCGCTTATCGCTCATTTTGCCCCTGCGGGAATCTTGTTGGGGAGTGCCTTCCCCAAACCCTGCTATGCGGCTTGTGCCGCTTGAAAATCCCACCAAAAAATACTTAAAAAATCGCCCACAAAACGGCGGTAAGTGAAAGGAGTTGATACCCATAGGAAAGCGATACAATACGCCCCACCGAAGCCATGTAGTCAAGACACGCATGACCGAAGAAGAATATGCCGACTTCACAGAACGGCTAAAGAATTATGACATGAGCCAAGCCGAGTTTATCCGACAAGCCATTACAAGGGCGACCATTCGCCCCATTGTTACCGTTTCCCCGGTCAATGATGAACTGCTGTCCGCTGTTGGAAAGTTGATAGCCGAATACGGAAAAATCGGCGGCAACCTTAATCAGATCGCCCGTGCCCTCAACGAATACGGAACGCCCTACAATACGCTGTCCGTTGAAGTGCGAGCCGCCATTTCCGACCTTGCCGCCTTGAAGTTTGAAGTCTTGCGAAAGGTAGGTGACGCTGTTGGCAACATTCAAGCATATCAGCTCTAAAAATGCGGACTACGGTGCAGCCGAGCAGTATCTAACCTTTGAGCATGACGAGTTTACCATGAAGCCCACCCTTGACGAAGCCGGGCGGCTCATTCTCCGGGAGGATTACCGAATAGCCACGCTGAACTGCGGCGAGGAAGATTTTGCCGTTGCCTGTATGCGGGCAAATCTCCGATACGGCAAGAACCAAAAACGGGAAGATGTGAAAAGCCACCACTATATCATTTCCTTTGACCCACGGGACGCAGCGGACAACGGCTTGACCGTAGACCGGGCGCAAGCATTGGGCGAGGAATTTTGTGCCGAGCATTTCCCAGGACACCAAGCCATTGTCTGTACCCACCCGGACGGACACAACCACAGCGGCAATATCCATGTTCACATTGTTATCAATTCTCTGCGTATCGAGGAAGTACCCTTACTGCCCTACATGGACAGACCGGCAGATACCCGTGCCGGGTGCAAGCACCGCTGTACGGACGCTGCTATGGAATACTTCAAAGCCGAGGTCATGGAGATGTGCCACCGGGAAAATCTCTATCAAATCGACCTTTTGCATGGCAGCAAAAACCGCATTACCGAGCGTGAGTATTGGGCGCAGCGGAAAGGGCAGGCAAAGCTGGACAAGGAAGCTGCCGCCTTGCCAGCCGAGGAGCAGCCAGCCAAGCCCACGAAGTTTGAAACAGACAAGGAAAAATTGCGGCAGGCCATACGCACCGCGCTGTCCTCTGCCGCAAGCTATGGCGAGTTCGCCGCCGTTCTCTTGCAACAGGGCGTGACTGTCAAGGAGAGCCGAGGGCGGCTATCCTACCTCACGCCGGACAGGACAAAGCCCATTACCGCCCGCAAGCTGGGAGATGATTTTGACCGCGCTGCCGTTCTTACTCTTTTGGAGCAGAACGCCCACAGAGCCGCCGAAAAGACCGTACCCATACCCGAATACCATACCGCTGAAACAAACCGCACAGAGCGAGGAAAAACGCAGAAAATCGCCCCGACAGGCAACATTCAGAGAATGGTTGACCGTGCGGCGAAGCGAGCCGAGGGAAAAGGTATCGGCTATGACCGTTGGGCGGCTGTCCACAATCTCAAACAGATGGCGGCTACCGTTGCCGCTATGGAGCAATACGGCTTTACCCCGGATGAACTGGACGCAGCCCTTGTGTCTGCCAATGCGGATTTACACAGCAGCACCGCCAAGCTGAAGCCCATTGAAACGGCTATCCGTGAGAAAAAGGACTTGCAGAAACAGGTGCTTGCCTATGCCAAGACAAGAGATGTGCGTGACGGCTTGAAAAAGCAGAAAACCGATAAGGCACGCAAAGCCTACCGTGAAAAGCATGAAAGCGACTTTATCATAGCAGACGCAGCCGTAAGATATTTTCGGCAAAAAGACATTATCAAGCTGCCCACCTATAAATCGTTGCAGGCTGAAATCGAGCAGCTTACCGCCGAGAAGAACGCCCTTTACAACGAGTACCGGGCAAATAAAGAGCGTGTCCGGGAGTTGCAGACCATGAAAAGCAATCTTTCCCAAATGCACCACGGCGAACCGAGCAGACAGAAAAAGCATGAACAGGAGCGTTAAAAACCGCCCCGAAATGATACCGAAACCAAACAAAAACAGGGATATACCCTTACCCCTATCCGCAATACTCCCCGACCTCAAAACAGGGCGTACAGGGCAAAAAATCCCCGAAAATGATACCGAGAAGATACAGTTTTCCCGCCCTATCCGTGATACCCACGGAAACGGCAGAAAGGAGCGTACCAATGCCACGCATGAGCAACAAACGGCGGATTGAATGGAGCTTTTTCCTCAACCACCGAAACCGAATTACCTATAACGACCTTTGCCGGGGTTGCACCCACGATTGCAAGCAGAGTTTCCGAGCCGTGATTATCCTCTGCCACCGGTATTACTCCAAGCGTTGGAAACCAAAGGAGGACACCGCCTATGGCAGATAACCGCAAATATTACTACCTCAAACTGAAAGAAAGCTATTTTGATGATGACGCTATCGTGCTGTTGGAGAGTATGCCGGACGGTATTCTCTATTCCAACATTCTCTTGAAGCTGTACTTAAAATCGCTGAAAAACGGCGGCAAGTTGCAGCTTGACGAGAATATCCCTTACACAGCACAGATGATCGCCACTCTTACCCGTCAGCAGGTAGGCACGGTGGAACGGGCGTTAGGGATTTTTCAGCAGTTGGGGCTTGTGGAGCAGCTACACGGCGGCTTGCTCTACATGACCGATATTGAACTGATGATAGGGCAATCCTCTACCGAAGCGGAACGAAAACGGGCGGCAAGGCTTGCAAACAAGGCTTTGCCACCACCCCGGACAAACGGCGGACATTTGTCCGACATTCGTCCGCCAGAGATAGAGATAAAGAAAGAGATAGATATAGAGATAGAAAAAGAGAGAGAGTTAGAAACGGGACAAGCCCCCGCCCGCAGCTATGGCAGATACAACAATGTTTTTCTTTCCGATACGGAACTGGACGAGCTGAAAGCGGAACTGCCCGACAAATGGGAGTATTATATTGACCGCTTATCTACTCATATAGCGTCCAAAGGAACGAAATACCGCAGTCATGCAGCCACGATATACAAGTGGGCGCAGGAGGACGAAGCCAAGAAACCGCCGAAAAAAGGCATACCCGATTACACCTTTAAGGAGGGCGAGAGTTTATGACTGAACTTTTTACCGATACCGTTTTGAATATGATGACTACTACCGCAGAGCCGGAGGACTACACGGGCGAGGACGGTCTGCTTTACTGCAGCAAATGCCGCACGGCGAAAGAAGCCTACTTTCCCAAAGAAACCGCCGCATGGTTGGGGCATGACAAGCACCCGACAGAATGTGACTGCCAACGGGAGAAGCGTTTGGAATGTGAATCCGCCGAGGAACGCAGACGACACCTTAACACCGTTATGGAACTGAAACGCCGGGGCTTTACCGACCTCACCATGCAGGAATGGACTTTTGCACATGACAACGGCAAATGCCCGCAGATGAGCAAGGCACATTTATATGTGGAGCATTGGGAGCAGATGAGAGAAAACAACTATGGTCTGCTCTTGTGGGGCAAGGTAGGCACAGGAAAAAGCTATTTTGCCGGGTGCATTGCCAATGCCCTTATGGAACAGGAAATCTCCGTCCGCATGACAAACTTTTCTGCGATACTGAATGATTTAACTGCCAGCTTTGAGGGGCGAAACGAATATATCGAGCGTCTTTGCCGTTTCCCTCTGCTGATACTTGATGATTTTGGTATGGAGCGTGGCACAGAGTACGGTTTGGAACAGGTCTACAATGTAATTGACAGCCGATACCGCAGCCGAAAGCCGCTGATTGTCACCACCAATCTAAGCCTTACGGAACTGCAGAATCCACAGGACACCGCCCACGCCCGTATCCATGACCGAGTGCTTGAAATGTGTCTGCCTATCCTCTTTACAGGCAAGAACTTCCGAAAGGAAACGGCACAAGCCAAGCTCAATGGACTAAAAGAACTGTTGAAGTGAAAGGAGTTGCCTATGACAGAAAACAAACAGAATAACAATGACCGCACCGACCGCCGCCCGGACTGCGTGACGGAGATCCGCATGGGTAACACCGTGCTTGTTGTGTCCGGCTTTTTCAAGAAAGATACCACAGCCACCGCAGCCGACAAGATGATGAAAGTGCTGGAAGCGGAAACTGCTACACAAAAAACGGTGATTTAACATGATACTGAAAAGCGGTCACGCTTTTGGCGTGACCGCTGGCGGAGAAATTATAGGTTGAAAAATGCGGAGAGTGCTTTCCCCAAATCTTCGGGAGCGTCTATGTTTACTTCATGTCCAGAATTTTTAATCACTAATAATTCGGCTTGTGGTAACTGCGATTGAAGCTGTAAAGAAGCCTGTTTATTTGCTGCATCTTTCTCCCCGCAGATAACCATTACAGGGCTATTGATACACTTCAATTCTTTTTGGAAATCCAAGTTTATCATGGATTTTGACAGATTGATAAAATCCGTTTTACCAAGTCCCATGCTTTCAAATGTTCTTTTAGGCATAAACTGAAAGAGCATATTTTGAAATTGCAAGAGTTTTTTCGGCATTGTATATTGTGTCGCAACCAACGCCAAAGAGTTTATTTTATCTGGATTTTCAATCCCATATTGCAATGCGAGAATACCGCCTAAAGATAGCCCACAGATATTGACCGGTTCTGAAAATTGCTTACAGTATTCGGAGAAAGCAAGATATAAAACTTGATAGCAGACCTCTTTATCTTCAAACCAATCAAAAAGGTTCGGGCATAAAATGTCCGCACTTTTCCCCATAGTGTTAATCGTATTTTTCCAGCTTGATGATGTTTGCCCTAATCCATGAAGTAATATAGTTTTCATTTTCTCTCCTGCAATGTCTGATGTGTATTTACGGTAAAGTATATCACAGAGTTATGAACTTTTCTATCTTTTTTGCAGCGAGAAGCCGCACAGTAAAAAATCGTCATTTTACCGGGCGGTAAAGAAGCAGAAGCCGCTATACAGACAGCCGCCCCATGTGGTATAATCGAAATACGGAATAGTGGGGCTGGCTGTCGGAAACGGAGGATTTTATGTTAAGACAGACCAACCAACAACCAATTACCGCCCTTTACCCAAGACTTTCCCATGAGGACGAGCTGCAAGGCGAGAGCAATTCCATTTCCAACCAGAAGCGTATTCTTGAAACCTATGCAAAGCAGAACGGCTTTTCCAATCTGCGCTGGTACACGGACGACGGTTATTCTGGTGCGAACTTTCAAAGACCCGGTTTTCAAGCCATGCTTGCGGACATTGAAGCCGGAAAAGTCGGGACAGTTATCGTAAAGGATATGTCGAGGTTAGGGCGAAACTACCTGCAAGTGGGAATGTACACGGAAATGGTTTTCCCACAGAAAGGCGTCCGCTTCATCGCTATCAATGACGGAGTGGACAGCGCACAGGGCGACAATGACTTTGCCCCGCTGCGGAATATCTTTAACGAATGGCTGGTGAGAGATACGAGCAAGAAAATCAAAGCAGTAAAACGCTCAAAAGGTATGAGTGGCAAGCCAATCACAAGCAAACCTGTGTATGGCTACCTCATGGACGAGGACGAAAATTTCATTATTGACGATGAAGCTGCACCCGTAGTTAAGCAGATATACAACCTCTGCCTTGCCGGGAACGGTCCGACCAAGATAGCCCGTATGCTCACAGAGCAGCAAATCCCCACGCCGGGAACGCTTGAATACCGCAGGACGGGCAGCACCCGCCGCTACCACCCCGGCTATGAGTGCAAGTGGGCGACCAATACCGTAGTGCATATCCTTGAAAACCGGGAATACACAGGCTGTCTGGTAAATTTCAAGACAGAAAAACTTTCTTACAAAGTCAAGCACAGTGTAGAAAATCCCCCGGAAAAGCAAGTGATTTTCGGGAACCACCACGAGCCTATCATAGACACCCAAACATGGGAACGGGTGCAGGAGCTTCGCAAACAGCGCAAACGCCCAAACCGCTATGATGAAGTGGGTTTGTTCTCCGGCATACTGTTCTGTGCGGACTGCGGCAGCGTGATGTATCAGCAGCGATACCAGACGGACAAGCGCAAGCAGGACTGTTATATCTGCGGCAACTACAAGAAACGCACCCATGACTGTACGGCGCACTTTATCCGCACCGACCTCTTGACCGCTGGTGTACTCTCCAATCTGCGGAAAGTGACCAGCTATGCGGCAAAGCATGAAGCCCGGTTTATGAAGCTCTTGACCCAGCAGAACGAGGACGGGGGCAAGCGCAGGAACGCCGCCAAGAAAAAGGAGCTGGAAGCCACCGAGAAACGCATAGCCGAGTTATCCGCTATCTTCAAGCGACTGTATGAGGACAGCGTGACCGGGCGCATATCAGACGAGCGTTTCACAGAGCTGTCGGCAGACTATGAAGCGGAGCAACGGGAACTGAAAGAAAGAGCCGCTGTTATTCAAGCGGAGCTTTCCAAAGCACAGGAAGCCACCGTGAACGCAGAAAAGTTTATGAATGTTGTCCGGCGGCATACCAGCTTTGAAGAACTTACCCCTACTTTGTTGCGGGAGTTTGTAGAGAAAATCGTTGTGCATGAGTGCAGCTATGACGAGAACAAGACCCGTAGGCAGGACATTGAGATTTATTATTCTTTTGTTGGCAAGGTGGACTTGCCCGAATAACCGCCCGACCTATCCGACACAAGAGCTAAGTGCCGGATAGGAACGGCAAAATTTTTTGCACTTCTATTACTTCTTTATCACACATCAACAAAATCGCAGGGCATCAAGCAGTTCATGGCTAATTAAAGGGAACAAAAAGAAAGGAAAAGCACAATCCAGACGGTATCAGCGGCAGTCCACAAGAATAAATTGTGATTTCACAAGATTGGTGCTATAATAAGAGAAAAGTTCCTGCCGGGGCAGCCGCCCCGGTGGTATGGATAGGAAGGCGGGAAAGCAATATGCACATCAGCTATAAACCACTCTGGCATACACTGTTAGAGCGTGATATGAGAAAAGAAGATTTAAGGCTTGCTGCTGGTATGACAACGAATATGATTGCCAACATGAGCAAAGAGGGAAAGCACATCAGCATGGATACATTAGCCCGTATCTGCGAAACGCTGAATTGTGAGATTACCGATGTGATTGAGTTAGTATCAGACGAGCCTGCTTCCACAGGAGGTAAGGAGCATGAGCGAATTGAAACCAAGAATAACGGAAAACGGAATTGATTATATCCTTGTCGGAGATTACTATATCCCAGATTTGAAGCTGCCGGAGGAACACCGCCCTATCGGAAAGTACGGACGGATGCACCGGGAGTATTTAAGAGAAGTCCACCCAGCCAAATTGAACACCTTGACCTTGACAGGGGAGTTATGGACATACCTTGCAGACCTGAACGAACAGGTACAGGAACGGTTAGACACCATCATGGAGCAGATGAAAGCTGCCGAGGGCGTGACCGAGGAATTGAAGCGTACCTGTCAAATGGAATGGGTGCAGCGTTGCAATAACATTCACAACCGGGCAGAAGAAATTGTTTTGTATGAGATGATTTATTCATAATGGTATGGTAGAATGATTATGACAAAATAGAGTTTGAAGGGGGTATGAAAATGGCAATTTCGAATATAAATGCGATTATCAATGATGATATTCATAAAGTTTGGGATATTGTTTTTGCTGTTGATAAATATAGTGCGTGGCGAAGCGATTTAAGCAAAACAGAAATCATAAATGAGAAGCAGTTTATTGAGTACACGAAAGACGGATATGCAACTACATTTTCTATTACTGCTGTTGAGCCATATAACCGCTGGGAATTTGACATGGAAAATAGCAATATGGCCGGGCATTGGACTGGTATTTTTACAGCTAAGGGAAATGAAACACAAATTGATTTTACAGAAAATGTGACACCTAAAAAGTGGTTTATGAAACCTTTTGTAAAACTCTATTTGAAGAAGCAGCAAACTCAATTTGTTCTGGACTTAAAAAAAACATTGGAACAACAAAGTTGAAGTTGTAAAGGAGAGAATACTATGAATAGAATCAAATATGCAGAACAGTTATATGCTCTTATTTCTATGTGCTTAGGCTGTGCTTTTATCGTTTTTGGTTTGCTTAGTTTTATTGGAATATTACAGCCTACATCAGCGTCAATAGTTCAAAGTCAAAGGCACATTGGGATTGTTTTTTCTGTACTTGGTGTCGCTTTTTTAATTGCACAAGCTATTTTTACAGTTCTCGCTTCAGCAAAGAGGAAATCATATTGCGAGTTGATTTCTAACGGAATTAAAGTTAATGGGATTGTAGAAAAGGTATATATGCAAAAGTTTCTACAATATGGAAAAAAGTCCCCGTACAGAGTTCTTTACAGCTATACATACGGAGGGAAGATTTATCATCACAAAAGCCATCTTTTATGGGATAAGCCGTATATGAAAGAAACAGATTCGATTGCAGTATATATAAATGATTCAGAGAAATCGGCAATCCAATTATAGGGAGTATTTTAGTTGTATCCTCAGTTTGTCACCCTAAATTTTAACTAAATAAGCACAGCATAAACCGCTGCTACATGGAAGCCACCCCAACCATGCAACAGCGGTTTTTTGTTACCGTTTTTTCCTCTGGCTGATAGGCGTTCCCATTTTCTTTGATTTTTGGAGAATCCGAATCAGCCAGCGAAATTCTTCTTCCGATAAATTTTTGTAGTTGATACCAAGCTGCTTGCAGTAAAGTACAACGAGCTTTTCATCCCGGCTGCCCTTGAAATTTTCGACCGCTTCCAGATTTTCTTTCAGTTCATCAGCAACGGTGGTCTGGGGTGCACTCTCGCTGTCCTTTTTGTGAGCTTCCCGAATATCCCGGATAATCAGGTTGAGGTCATCCAGAACCATGTGGCTGAAATATTCATCATCGCTGATATGGGCGGCTTGCAACACTTTCAAATGGGGGTCATCTTCGCCGGGGCGATACCGTTCAATGATTTCATGCCGGACGGTATCGACAAGGGCGTTGAGGTTCTGAATCTGCATGGTGGCAATCCCATCCACATAAATCTCAATGTCCGCAAGAAACTTGATAAAATCTTTATGTGTGGCAAGCTCACAGAGCAGGCGGTTGTTAATCCGACCGCTTTTCAGAAGTGCAACCATCTCATCATTCAAATGCAGCTCTGTTAGTGGCGTGTTAATCTGCTCCCGGTTCTCTGTCCGGCACAGCAGATAATCAACGGAAACCCCATAGAAATCTGCCAGCGTGATAAGGTTGCCATGATTGATTTCCTTATAATCCTCTTTCTCATAACTGCCAAGGGCTGATTTGGAAATACCCGTCAGCTCTGATAATTCTTCCAGATTTAAGCCTTTGTCCTTGCGGAGTTCCCAAAGGCGTTCCTGTATGCTTGTTGCTCCTTTCATGGGCGCACGCTCCTTTCCGGCGGTTGCATTGCTGCCGCTTAACTGGATTATAGCACACTTTCCGCAATCGTGGAAATTTCTGATTTTTACCCCTAATTCCTACTTTGTGGACATACGGCACAGGGCACAAAAATGTTCTATGATACAGGTAGTTCATCGATGGATTATTCCAATCGAATGACCAGCCTGTGTGGGATATGCTTCCCCGGCGATGTAGCGCCATGACTTTTGGCAGGGATATGGAGGAACCCTGACCAAAACGAGCGTACCAACGGGAGCGATACGCCGCTGTGAGATTCAGGGGAGGAACGACACCGGGGAGAACTGGCGGACTGACACCGAAATGATACCGAAACACGACAATCTGATAGGGGGACAGTCTATCCTATCGCTGATACTTCGGGAGATTTTAGGCGGCTCTATGACCGTAATTTTGCCGAAAATCGCCCCGAAACCATACACGAAAACGGGAGGAAGCGCAATATGCCGAGAATGAGCAAAAAGAGGAAGCATGAGCTTTCATTTTACCTCAATGACCGGGGGCGTGTCACTTACAACGAATTATGCCGGAAATGCCAGCATGGGTGCAAGCAGAGCTTCCGGGCGGTTGTGATTGACTGCCCCCGTTATTTATCCAAACGAGCAAAGAAAAAGGAGGAACACACAGAATGAATTTTGAATTTATGACGATAGACACATCATTGCCGCCCTGTATGCCCTTTCCCAGAGCGTTGACAGGATTTCCAGTCAGCAGCACCGCAAAGGTCATGTACTGCCGGATGCTGGACGCTATGCTATCCAAAGGGCAAGAGGACGAGAACGGAATCCTGTTTGTCTGCTTCCCTGTCACAGCCATTGCCGCAGTCCTGTCCCGCAGTCCCATGACGGTCAAGCGTTCTCTGAATGAACTGGAAACCGCCGGACTTATCATGCGGGTGCGTCAGGGCGTTGGAGAACCAAACCGGATTTATGTGCTGATACCGGGAAAGGGGGACGCTGCCCTTGCCTGATACCTCAAAGCTGGAAAAGCTAAACCGGGAGCTGGAGAAAAGCGAAAAGAAACTGCGGAAAGCCATCCATGATGAAAAGGCATTGCAGCACCAGTTAAAGCAGCTTACCCGAAAGGAACGGACGCACCGGCTCTGTACTCGTGGCGGTATGCTGGAAAGTTTTCTACAAGAGCCGGAACGCCTGACAGATGATGATGTCATGCTGTTGTTGAAACTCATTTTTCACAGACAGAACACACAGGAACTGTTGAAAAAACTGCTGGAACGGGAGAAGCCGGAAACCCCTTAGTTTACTAAGGGCGCAATTATACACCACCCAGAGGTCGGTGCATTGCGTTCTCCGAAGGCTCCTCGCCGGAGGGCTGTGATTTTCCGCAGTCATGGTCTGCTCCAAATCAAACAGGGGACGCTACGCTTCCCCTGCGCTGGCTTTCGCCAGCTACCCTTTTGTGGACTTGCCATCTGGGGACACCTTGCATTGCAAGCTGTTCCCAGCCGACAAGTTTTATAAAATATACTATCTTTTCGATAGGCAATGCAGTATAATAAAGACAGCAACAAATTAGAAGTTATAAGTGGACTTTTGCGAAGTTGTATGATACTATTATTTTACAAAGATTTGAAAATTCGTGGATTATTTAACAAATTAGAAGGAGGTATTTTATATGTTTAAAAAGGCTTTTTGGGTTCCTTATGAGGATAGTACCAATTACCCAACTCTTGCAAAAACTATGGAAGCAATTTCAAAATATTGTGAAGAAAATGGCGAGTCTTATACATTTATTAACGATGACGAAGTGGAGATAAATGGAAAAAGATATGAAATATATCGGGGCTACGAAAATGGTAGTAGGGGAAATTACGGTATAAAATGCAAAGAAAAATAATTTCCAGTTTTTCATTCCCTACACATCGGGTCAACTTGCCCCGAACTTTCACAACTAAATACCCGCCGCCTACACAGTGGCACACCAAGCAGGAAATCTGAAAAGATCTCCTGCTTTTTTTCTGCCCAAGGTGGGGTGGCAAAACGCCACCCCATCAGTCAATCACAGGAAGGAGGGACACGAAATGCCCTGTCCACACAACGAAATTTCTATTGTGCAGCGCAGCCAGCGGCAGTCTGCTGTTGCCGCCGCTGCTTACCAGAGCGGCGAAAAGCTGTTCTGTGAATACGACCAGGAAGTGAAGCACTACCCGGAAAAGCGTGGTATCGTCCACAATGAAATCCTGCTCCCGGCAAATGCTCCGCCGGAGTATGCAGACCGCAATACCCTATGGAACGCCGCCGAAGCTGTGGAAAAACAATGGAACTCCCAGCTTGCAAGGAGGTGGGTGCTTACCATTCCCAGAGAGATACCGCCTGACCAGTACGCTGTCCTTGTCCGGGAGTTTTGTGAGCAGCAGTTTGTTTCCAAAGGAATGATTGTTGACTTTGCCATCCATGACACTTATCCGCCGGGACACAATCCCCACGCCCATGTCATGCTCACTATGAGGGCAATGGACGAACATGGAAAATGGCTTCCCAAGAGCCGCAAGGTTTATGACCTTGACGAAAACGGGGAACGGATAAAACTTCCGTCCGGCAGATGGAAAAGCCACAAGGAGGATACGGTGGATTGGAACGACCAGAAGTATTGCGAAATCTGGCGGCATGAATGGGAGGTCATCCAGAACCGCTATCTGGAAGCCAATGACCGCCCAGAGCGTGTGGACTTGCGTTCTTATGCCAGACAGGGGCTTGATATTATCCCTACTGTCCATGAGGGAGCTGCTGTCCGGCAGATGGAAAAGCGGGGTATCCAGACGAACATCGGCAACCTGAACCGGGAAATCAGAGCCGCCAACCGCCTGATGCAGTCCATTCGGCAGCTCATTCAAAACCTCAAAGGCTGGATTACCGAACTGGGAGAAAAACGGAAAGAGCTGCTTGCACAAAAAACGGCGGAGGAAGCGACACTTCTTCCCAATCTGCTGATGAAGTATATGGAGATACGAAAAGAAGAACGGAGGGACTGGACAAGGGCTGGACAGAACCGGGGGACTTCACAGGACTTAAAGGCAGTCAGCGAAGCATTGTCCTATCTCCGGCAAAAGGGACTTTCCACTGTGGAGGACTTAGAAGCGTTTCTGGAATCTTCCGGGAAATCAGCCGCAGATTACCGCAATCAGATGAAGCCAAAGGAAGCCCGAAGCAAAGTGATTGACGGGATTCTTGCCAGCCGGACAGACTGCAAGGAATGTAAGCCTGTCTATGAGAAGTACCAGAAGATATTTTTTAAGAAAACAAAGGAGAAATTCAAACAGGAACACCCGGAGGTTGCCCGGTATGAAAAAGCCGCCGCCTACCTTGCCAAGCACCCAGATGATAAGGACAGTACCCAAAAGGAGCTGCAAGAGGAGCAGGAAACGCTTTTGGAAGAAATCGCAGAGTTGAAAGTACCACTGACCGAGGTACAGGAGGATTTGAAGAAGCTGCGGGACATCCGCTACTGGGTACGGAAAGCCACACCCGGCACAGAGGAAAGTAAAGAGCCGCCTAAGAAGCAGCCCATCAAGGAAGTCTTGCAGGATAAGGCAGACGAGAAAAAGGCTCAAAGAACCGCCCCGGCACAGGCGAAACACAGACAACAGGATATGGAACTTTAACAGGCACTTGCCATTTTCAATCAGAGAATGTCAGGTGCTTTTCTTATTTTCAAGGAGGGATAGATTTGAATGTATTTGAAGCTGTGAAGCAGTCCGTCACAACAAGACAGGCTGCGGAGCATTATGGAATCCATGTAGGTCGGAACGGGATGGCTTGCTGCCCGTTCCATAATGATAAAACCCCAAGCATGAAGCTGGATT
>NZ_QUCM01000008.1:0-39296 GCF_003473545.1 Clostridium sp. AM22-11AC | reverse complement strand
AGGCGAAACACAGACAACAGGATATGGAACTTTAACAGGCACTTGCCATTTTCAATCAGAGAATGTCAGGTGCTTTTCTTATTTTCAAGGAGGGATAGATTTGAATGTATTTGAAGCTGTGAAGCAGTCCGTCACAACAAGACAGGCTGCGGAGCATTATGGAATCCATGTAGGTCGGAACGGGATGGCTTGCTGCCCGTTCCATAATGATAAAACCCCAAGCATGAAGCTGGATTGGCGTTACCACTGCTTCGGCTGCGGTGCGGATGGGGATGTGATTGATTTTGCCGCCGCCCTGTATGGGCTGGCAAAGAAAGAAGCCGCCGTACAACTGGCAAATGACTTTGGGCTTTCCTATGAGGACTGGAAACCGCCGGGAAAGGCAAAAAAGCCCAAGCCCCAGCAGAAATCCCCGGAGGAACAGTTTCAGGAAGCAAAGAACCGCTGCTTCCGTATCCTTGCCGATTATCTCCACCTGCTTCGGGCATGGAGAACGGAATATGCCCCGCACTCCCCAGAGGAAGCCTTTCATCCCCGGTTTGTGGAAGCCTTACAAAAGCAAGCCCATGTGGAATATCTGCTGGATGTGCTGCTGTTCGGGGAGACAGAGGAAAAAGCGGCTTTGATTGCGGACTACGGAAAGGATGTGATACAGCTTGAACAGCGAATGGCAGAGCTTGCAGCCGCAGACGCAGCAAGAACTAAAAAACACCATGAACGCCATGCAGCCGCCCCAGAGCATTGAGGAAATCAAGGCGGGGCTGGAAACCACCGAGAAAGGCGGTGTCCGCCAGAGCATACGGAACTGCCTGACCGTATTCCAGCGTGACCCTCTGCTTTCCGGGGCTATCGCATACAACATCCTGACCGACCGCAAGGACATCATAAAGCCCATCGGTTTTCACAGAGAAAGCACAGCCCTGAACGATACGGATATGAAGTATCTGCTTCTCTATCTGGAAGAAACCTATGGGCTTACCAATGAGAAAAAGATTGATAATGCCATCGGGATTGTGGCGAATGAAAACAAGTACCACCCCATCCGGGATTATTTAAGTTCCCTTGTGTGGGACGGGACAGAGCGAATCCGCTTCTGCCTGCGGCACTTTCTGGGGGCTGACGCAGACGATTACACCTATGAAGCATTGAAGCTGTTCCTGCTGGGTGCAATCTCACGAGCCTTTCAGCCGGGGTGCAAGTTTGAAATCATGCTCTGTCTGGTCGGCGGTCAGGGGGCTGGCAAGTCCACTTTCTTCCGTCTGCTGGCAGTCCGGGACGAGTGGTTCTCCGATGATTTGCGGAAGCTGGACGATGACAATGTGTACCGCAAGCTGCAAGGTCACTGGATTATCGAAATGTCGGAAATGATGGCAACCGCCAACGCCAAGAGCATTGAGGAAATCAAGTCATTTTTAAGCCGACAGAAAGAGGTTTACAAGATACCCTATGAAACCCACCCAGCAGACCGCCCCCGTCAGTGCGTGTTTGGCGGCACTTCCAATGCCCTTGACTTCCTGCCCCTTGACCGTTCCGGCAACCGCCGCTTTATCCCCGTCATGGTGTACCCAGAGCAAGCCGAGGTTCACATTTTGGAGGACGAAGCCGCTTCCAGAGCCTATATCGAGCAGATGTGGGCAGAAGCGATGGAAATTTACAGAAGCGGCAGGTTCAAGCTGGCTTTCAGCCCTGCCATGCAGCGGTATCTCAAAGAACACCAGCGGGATTTTATGCCGGAGGACACCAAAGCCGGGATGATACAGGCGTATCTTGATAAGTACACCGGGAGCATGGTCTGCTCCAAGCAGCTCTATAAGGGAGCCTTGAACCATGCCTTTGACGAGCCGAAGCAATGGGAAATCCGGGAAATCAACGAGATTATGAACCAGTGCATTTCTGGCTGGCGGTACTTCCCGAACCCAAGAATGTTTTCCGAATATGGCAGACAAAAGGGCTGGGAGCGTGAAAACCCGGCAACGGACTTATGCAACCCGTCTGAAAAAACGATGGACGGTTTTGTGGAGGTCACAGAACAGATGGAGCTTCCGTTCTGAAAATGGCAGCCCGTTGCACCCCCTGTTGCTATCCCGTTGCCGAGCCGGTTGCCGGGGAAAACCCCTTATTTCCGGGCTTTTCTCCCTTATAACAACCAAAACAACAGAAAAATAAAAGAAAAGTATAAATAGTAACCATCGCCAGATTGAGATTGTTTGCAAGGTCTTTTGAAGCCCGTTGCCGGACTTCGTTGCCGACACCCTCTGTCTGGCTATTTTCATGTATGGAGGATAACTGCCTATGGCAAAAAACAAAACAGAGATTCATGTGACCACTGTATTTGACGGGGAACTGGACGCAACCGATGTGTTCGTCAGTCTGATTTCCCAGAAATACGGTAAAACAAATACAAAAGAATATCTTGCTAAAAAGAAAGATATAGGCTATAATGAAGATGAGGTTCAAAAGAGCCAGATACCGTCTGGATTGTGTGGGTAAATGGCTATGATGAACGAAATGGAATACAGAACAATCGGTTCGGCACTTGCCGGGGGCTATCGTGCGGCGGTCTATTGCAGGCTGTCAAAGGACGATGACCTGCAAGGCGAAAGTGCCAGTATCGCCAACCAGCGGGATATGCTGGAAAAATACTGCGAAAAGCAGGGATGGGAGGTTGTGGCAGTCTATCAGGACGATGGCTTCACAGGTCTTAATATGGAGCGTCCTGATTTACAGAGAATGTTGAGAGCCATTGAGCGCAGGCAAATCAACCTTGTCATCACGAAAGACCTCAGCCGACTGGGGCGGAACTATCTGCAAACCGGGCATTTGATTGAGGACTTTTTCCCAAGAAACGGTGTCCGCTATATCGCCATGAATGATGGTATCGACACCCTGCGGGATAACAACGACATCGCCCCGTTCAAAAATATCCTGAACGAGATGTACAGCAAGGACATTTCTAAGAAAGTCCATTCCTCTTATCTTCTGAAAGCGCAGAAAGGACAGTTTACCGGGTGTCTTGCCCCGTTTGGGTATCGGAAAGACCCGGAGGACAAAAACCATCTGCTCATTGACGAGGAAACCGCCCCGATTGTGCGGCTGATTTTCGGATATGCCCTAAACGGTCATGGTCCGAACTATATCCGCAGACGGCTGGAGGAAGAAAAAATCCCCTGCCCCACATGGTGGAACCGGGAACGGGGGCTTCGCAATACCCGTACCAAATGGGAAAAGAAAGACCCGGAAAATGGGCGGTATATGTGGGACTTCTCCGTTATCAAAGACCTTTTGATGAATCCCGTCTACACCGGGGCGATTGCTTCCCAGAAAAAAGACTACCGTTTCAAAATCGGCACGATCGGAGAAAAGAAGCCGGAGGACTGGATTGTGGTGGAGGGACAGCATGAACCGCTGATTGACCGCATGAGCTTTGATATTGTGCAGAACAAGCTGAAATCCCGCCAGCGCCCGGGGCAGACCAATGAAATCAGCCTGTTTGCCGGACTGATAAAATGCGGCGAGTGTGGGAAGTCTCTGACGATACGCTACACAAACGCAAAATATCCCCAGCAGATTTACTCCTGCAAGACCTACAATGCCTTTGGAAAGAACCACTGCACCCAGCACCGGATTGACTATGACACCCTTTACAGCCATGTGCTGCGGAAAATCCGGGAATGTGCCAGAGCTGCCCTGATGGACGGGGAAGCGGTTGCCGACCGCCTGACCAATACCTGTGAAGCCGAGCAGCGGGAACAACGGGAAGCAATGGAACGTTCCCTTACAAGGGACGAGGAACGGATTGAGGTTCTGGACAAAATGGTAATGCGGCTTTATGAGGATATGATTGCAGGGCGTATCAGTGAGCAGAATTTCAACACCATGCTGGAAAAGACACAGACTGAGCAGACGGAGCTTAAAACAAAAGTGTCCGAGGGCAGGAAGCGGCTGTCCGATGAAGTCCAGCTTGCCAATGACGCAAAACAATGGGTGGAAGCCATTCAGGAATACGCCAATATCACAGAGCTGGACGCAGCCACCCTTAACCGCTTAATCAAAGAAATCGTCGTGCATGAGCGCATTGACGAAGATAAAACAAGACACATTTCTATCGAAATTCATTTTAATCTCAAACCCATCCCGGAGGTGGAACAGGTCACTGCCTGACCTGTCCCGCCGGGACGGTTCTCTTAAAAACACCATATAGATTTTTTGTACGCCGCCGCCCGCCATCGAGCAGAGTTTTACACCTAATTGGGGATAAAACAGCTTATGAGTGGCGGTGGCATCATCATTGTGGCACAGACGGTAATTCCACAGCTTACCACACTGTTCTCATAATTCATGGGCGGGATCATTGATAAGATTACTGAATTCATAAAGGAACTGTTGCAGGGGTGGGTTCTGACCAACTTTGAAACCATGTTTACCGATGTCAATGACAAAGTAGGCACGATTGCAGGGGAGGTCAGCAAAACTCCCAGCACATGGAACTCCGGTATTTTTGATATGATAAAAACCCTGTCCGACAATGTGATGATTCCCATAGCGGGAATGATTATCAGCTTTGTACTCGTCTATGAGCTTATTTCCATGGTCATTGACAAAAATAACCTGCATGACTTCAATACAGCCATTTTTATCCGCTTTTTTATGAAAGCGTGTATTGCAGTCATGCTGTTAAGCAAGACTTTTGACATTGTAATGGCGGTATTTGATGTGGGAAGCCACATCGTCAATTCTGCCGCCGCAGCAATCAGTGGGGAAACCAGTATTGATGTTTCAAGTACGCTGCAGACGATGTTCAATGAGCAGTTTTCGGAAATGAGTATAGGCGAGCTGTTAGGACTGGGGATGGAGACCATGATCGTCAGTTTATGTATGAAAATCATGTCAGTCCTGATCACCGTCATTCTTTATGGGCGAATGATTGAAATATATCTTTATGTATCAGTAGCACCTGTTCCCTGCGCAACCGTAACCAACCGGGAGTGGGGAACAATAGGAACCAATTATTTTAAGGGACTTTGTGCCCTTGCATTTCAGGGATTTTTTATGATGGTATGCGTTGCAATCTATGCGGTGCTTGTGGCTGGTGTGGCAGTATCCGATAACCTGCATACGGCACTCTGGTCGGTGGCAGCATATACCGTGATTTTATGTTTTTCCATGTTTAAGACAGGTTCGCTGTCAAAATCTATCTGGAATGCGCACTAAGGGAGGAACGATATGGCAATATCCGTGCAGGTGCCAAAGGATTTGTCCGGGATCAAGACAAAAGTGGCACTGAATTTAACAAAGAGACAGATCATCTGTTTCAGTGGTGCGGCAGTAACGGGCATCCCTCTGTATTTTCTGACTAAGGGACTGATCGGGACATCAGCGGCATCACTTTTAATGATGGGAGCAATGCTTCCGTTCTTCTTTTTTGCGATGTATGAGAAAAACGGGTTTCCGGCGGAGAAGATTTTGTATTTTATGCTCCGGCAGAAGATACTCACGCCGGGAATCAGACCGTACCGGTCAGAAAACCTCTACAAGCAGTTGGAGGAGAAAGAAAAATTACGAAGGGAGGTTCGTTATCTTGAAGAAAAAGCAAAAGGCAGAACCGGAAAAACACAGAAAAAGCAGTTATCAGGGCAATAGCAGAAATAACAGCAAAAGTGGCGGTCTTACTTTTTCAGAGAAAAAGCGTCTTATGGAATTAAAGCATATTTTATCCGGCAGGGGCAAAGAGAAGGAAAAGCCGACTACCGCACAAAAGACGATTACTTTTGAGAAGATGTTCCGTGACGGTATCTGTCAGGTCAGCCACCATTATTATACAAAGATGGTGGAATTTTTTGATATAAACTATTCGCTTCTGGAAGTGGATGAGCAGGCGGATATACTGGCACAGTACAGTAAGCTCATCAATTATTTTGATCCGTCTGTGAAATTTGAACTGGTGTTATTCAACCGGCAAGTCAACGAGCAGATGCTTACGGAACAGTTTGACATTCCGTGGCAGGAGGATGATTTTAATGACATTCGTGAAGAATATACGGAGATGTTAAAGAAGCAGGCGGCAAAGGGAAACAATGGTATCATCAAATCAAAATATCTGATTTTTGGTGTGGAGAGCAATGGCTACAGGGAAGCCAAGAGCCGCCTTAACAACATTGAAAAAGATGTCATACGAAACTTAAACAATATAGGAACCCTTGCGAGGGGACTGGACGGAAAGGAAAGACTGCGTATCCTGCATGAATATTTTAATCAGGATACCATGGAGCCTTTCCGCTTTTCGTTTAAGGATCTGGCAGAATCCGGTAAGTCGGTCAAGGACTATATTGCACCGCCGGGGTTTGATTTCCGCTATCCGAACCGCTTCAAGTCGGGAAATATGTATGGCTGTGTGTCCTATCTGGATATTATCGCACCGAAGTTTACGGACGAGCTGATCAAGCAGCTTCTTGACATTGATGCAAACCTTACTATCTCCATGCACATGCAGACGGAAGATCCGGTAAAGGCAATCAAGAAGTTAAAAGCGGTCATTTCCAATATCCAGAAGATGAAGATTGAGGAGCAGAAAAAGGCAGTCCGGAGCGGCTACGATATGGATATTCTTCCAACGGATATTGTGACCTATGAAAAGGATACGCTGGAATTTCTGGATGATTTGAATACGAGCAATCAGAAGATGATCAACATGACATTCCTTATTACCTGTTATGGCAGAACCAAGCGGGAACTGGAGAGCTTAATGCAGAGAGTGTCCGGTATCATTCAGCAGGCAAACTGTGACCTCAGATGTTTACAGTATTTGCAGGAACAGGGACTTATGGCATCCGCACCGATTGGATGCAATGAGACAGGTATTGAGCGTACTCTTTCCACAAAAAGCACCGCAATCTTAGTACCATTCTGCACGCAGGAATTATTTATGCCTGCTCCGGCAATCTATTACGGGTTAAATGCACTCAGCAACAACATGATCATGGCAGACCGCAAAAGGCTCCGTACACCAAACGGAGTTATCTTAGGAACACCCGGAAGTGGTAAGAGTTTTAGTGCAAAGCGTGAGATTTTAAGTTGTTTTCTTATCACAAAGGACGACATTATTATCTGCGATCCGGAGGGCGAGTATTTTGCGCTAGTGGCAGCACTACATGGACAGGTTGTAAAACTTGCCACTAATTCCAAAGATTATCTGAACCCGATGGATATTCAGTTGAGCCATAAGGGGGATAAGGAAGCATTAAAACTGAAATCTGATTTTATCATTACATTGTGCGATCTGATTGCAGGTGGCAAGGACGGTCTGGAGAATGATGAGAAAGGTATCATCGACGAATGCATCCGTCATATTTACGATAAATATTTTGAAAATCCGGTGCCAGAAAATATGCCGATACTGGAGGATTTATACAACGCACTTCTGAAGCATAAGAATCCAAAGGCAGAGCGTATCGCAAACAGCCTTGTGCTGTATGTGCATGGTTCCCAGAATTATTTCAACCACCATACCAATGTGGACAGTGGCAACCGTATCATGTGCTTTGACATCAGAGACTTGGGAAATCAGTTAAAGGAACTTGGAATGTTGATCGTGCAGGATGCAGTGTGGAACAGGGTTTCACAGAACAGGGAGCGAAAGATTGCAACCCGTTATTACTGTGATGAGTTCCACCTTCTTCTGAAGGAAAAGCAGACAGCTATCTACTCTGTGGAAATCTGGAAGCGTTTCAGAAAATGGGGCGGTATTCCGACAGGTTTGACGCAGAATGTGGGCGATTTTCTCCGTTCTGAGGAGATTGAGGGTATTTTGGGTAACAGCGATTTTGTGTATCTGTTAAATCAGAATGCCAAAGATCAGGCAATCCTCGCTGATAAGCTGGGACTTTCTGATAAGCAGCTTTCCTATGTCACCAACTCTGAGCCGGGAAGTGGTCTGATACTGTTTGATAACGTGGTAATTCCCTTCGTGGATAAATACCCGACAGACACCAAGACCTACAGAATTATGAATACGAAGCCGGAGGAATCGGTGCAGAAGGAGGACGCAGTATAAATGGCGGAAAAGAGACAGAAGAAGCAGGCAGTAAAGGCATTTGAAAAAGAGACATTTTCCAAAGATAAGGAAGTGACTGGAGTAAAACATATAGAACACAGGCAGGACAACACCTTTTCTGTGGAAAACCAGTTTAGTGCCAGCGAGAAGCCTGTGAGCAACCTGTCAAGGGATGCGAACCATGGCAGTCGTACAAGAAATGCAACTTCTGGTCATAGCGTCCAGAAGTCGGAAGCCGAAGCGGAAAAGTCATTCTTAAAGGAAAACAGCTTCATGCAGGACGAACAGACTGATTATGAGACTTCTTCTGACAGCACGATAGAAAACAAGGTTCATGTCAGGGATACCTTCCAACGGTCTGAGGAAAAAGGAAAATATCACAAAGGGCGTGTGCAGAGAGAACACGCACACAGAGAGCGTGCGAAGTCAGAAAATACAAAGCAGTCCGATTATGGAGATTTCCAGACAAAGGATGCCACATTTTCGCAGGGGCAGGAGGAAGAATTTACCGACAAAAAAGTACAGAAGGCTTTTGATAAGTCGGAAAAGAGTCGTCAGAAGTTGCAGAAAGCAAAGGACAAGATGCCGAAAAAGCGGCAGTATGAGATGAAACGTGTCTTTGATGAACAGAACGGAAAAGCAAAATATATCGTTGTTCCGGTGGATGTGGAGAAGCCATTTAAGCAGGATGGTCTGGGAAAGACTGCGGTTCATAAGCTGCAAACGGAAAATATGTATTTTGTGCATCGTAAGATTGCAGAAACAGAAAAGGACAATTCTGCGGTTGAGGGTGCACACAAGACGGAACAGCGTGCCGAGGACATTTATCACTATATGAAGTATCACCGCAAGAGCAAGGCACAGAGAAAGCGTGACCGCCTAGAGCGATTGCAGAAAAAGCAGGTCACAGCAGATATGAAGCTGGAGTATGAGAAATTCATTAGTGAAAATCCACATCTAAAGGGCAACAGTCCAAAGAAACAGTTACAAAGGCAGCTACAGAAACAGCGCATCAAGCGTGAGTATGCCAAGGCAAGGCGGGCAGGAGCAGAAGCCAAGACTGCAAAGGAAACATTTACAAAGACAGCCAATGCCGCAACCGGGATTGCAAAGAAGTTACAGGAGATTGCCACAAAAAATAAAACACTGATTATCACAGTGGGTATTTTTGCTCTTCTGCTTATTATGATCATGTCGGCATTATCAAGCTGCGGTTCCATGTTTACCGGAACTGTGACAACAACGATGGCAAGCACATATCTTAGCCTTCCGGCAGAGATTGATGCAGCAGATTTATCTTTTACAGAAAAGGAAATGGAGCTGCAAAACAAGATTGACCGGATTGAAACTGATTACCCGGGATATGATGAATACGATTATAACCTTGGTGCAATCGGGCATGATCCATATACACTGATCAGTTATCTTTCCGCAGTCCATACGGAATTTACTGCCGCAGAAATGGAGAGTGAAATTCAGGAATTATTTGATGCCATGTATTCCCTTACTACTGAGGAAGTGGAGGAGACACGGACAAGGACAGTCACAAAGACCGGAACCAGAACAGTTACAAATGCAGATGGAAGCATCAGTACCGAGGAATACGAGTATGAGGAGGAAGAAGAATATATCGTAACAATCCTTCGAGTCACTTTAACGGTCACACCTCTTGAGAGCATTATTGCCGGACGCATGGATACGGAACAGGCAGAAATCTTTGCCGCCTACACGGAGACAAAAGGCGGGTTACAGGTATTTGGAACACCCGTGGATTACTACTGGTACTACTATATCAGCAGTTATTATGGATACCGGAAGAATCCGAACACCGGAGCAGAGGAGCTTCACAGGGGCGTGGACATTGCAGTGCCGACAGGTACAGTTGTCTATGCGGCGCATGACGGAACGGTTATGGAAGCGGCTTACGATTCCTATTATGGGAATTATGTGGTGATTACGGACAGTAAGGGATATACCACAAAATATGCCCACATGGACAGCTTAAATGTGTCCGCAGGACAGAGTGTCAAAAAGGGTGACGATATAGGCAAAAGCGGAAATACAGGAAGCAGTACCGGAAGCCACCTTCATATCGAATGTCTGTATAACGGGGAGTATTATAACCCGTTATTTTATTTTGAGGCAGGAGAGCAGACCATTTATGGGGAAACACCGGGCGGCACCGGAGGAGGAACCGGCAATGTGATACCACCGGAGTCCTATGACGATGCAACGGTGCAGACGCTTATGCGGGAAGCAAACAGGTATCTGGGAATGCCATATACTTTTGGCGGCACAGCTCCGGCAAGTTTTGACTGTTCCGGTTTTGTATGCTGGGTATTTTCAAACAGCGGCGTACATAACCTGCCAAGAACCACAGCACAGGGCATTTATGACCAGTGTACTTCGGTATCCGCATCGGAAGCAAAGGCAGGAGATCTCATATTTTTTACAAAAACTTATAATGCAGGGCGAACCGTCACGCATGTTGGTATTTATTGTGGAAACGGTACGATGGTGCATTGTGGTGATCCAATCCAGTATACCTCAATCAATACCTCTTACTGGCAGAGCCATTTTTATGGTTTTGGAAGATTAAATTAGCGAAGGGAGGAAGATCAGTTGTCAGTAGAAAGAATCAATGCACAGCTTAAAAAGGTCAGAGAACAGATAGCACAGCTACAGGCAAAGGAAAAAGACCTTGCAGAGCAGAAACAGATGGCGGAGGATGCCGAAGCCATGAAGATCATACGGAAATATAAAATCTCATCCGAGCGATTGCAGATGCTTAATAAGCTCAGTGAGGATGAAGTCAGAAATTTATTACAGAAACGGGAACAGGAAAAGGAGGATTCGACCAATGAAAATGAAGAAGTTATCCGTTAAGGCACTAATGTCCCTGATACTGTCGGCAATACTTTTTTGTATGCCGATTGGGGCATTTTTTGCAAACAGGGCAAATACTGTGGAGGTTCATGCGGAGGATACAGCAGAGCAGAAAACAGAAAGTGCGGCAGAGGAAAGCAGTGCAGAAAGCACAGCGTCCGGTAATGATAACAAGGACAGTTCCGGTAGTGGAGAAAATCACACAGAGCAGTCCACAGAGAATACAACGGAAAATTCCACAGAAGGCACAACCGAGGAAACACAGCCTTCCGCAAAATGCACCTGCAAGGAAAAATGCAGTCAGTATGCGGTGGATGAGGATTGTGAGGTGTGTGCAAAGGATTATAAGGAATGTGCTTATATCAATCCGAGCGTAAAAATTACAATCAATACACCTTCTGGGTGGCATAACGATACCACGAAAGTAACAGTCAAGGTGGAGGATACTATTGCATCCGGCAATTTTACCATTCGGACAGTAAAGGCAAAAGTCGGACAGAATGGAAGCTGGACAGATATTACCGAGGATATGTACATAGAGATTTCCGAGAACAGCACCATTTATGTGCAGGTCACAGACCAGAAGGGCAAGACCTACGAGAAAAACCGTTATATCAAGTGTTTTGATTTTACCAAGCCTACCTTAAATGCGGCAGTCAGCGACGGTCTTTTGAGCATTCAGGCACATGATACGGATTCCGGTATCAAGGCAATCTATGTCAATGGCTATGAGTTTACAGAGCATACGAATGGAGCCTTGAATATCCGTCTGCAACAGTTCGATGCAGGGTATCAGTATTTCACGATTTCTGCCATGGATAATGCAGGAAATACCTCTGAAATCTATAAAACAGCCAATCCGTATTACACCGATCCGGAGAATAAGGACAGCAATGAAAAAGATCCGGCACAGCAGCTCCCAGTGGATGCGTCGGCAACCAAACCTAGCTCTGCAACCGCACAGGTCACAGAACATACAAAAACGGATGTGAATGGAAATACAGTTTCCCAGACAGGCAGTGGAACAAATTCAAGCAGTTCCGCAACAGCAAAGCAATCTCCAAGTACGGGAGATACTTCTAAGGATGCAGACCAGAGCAGTGACAGTCAGACTTCTGAAAAAGGCAAGGAATTTTACACAATCCAGACTGCATCAGAAAAGGTATTTTATCTTGTGATTGATCGTGATGGGGAAGATGAAAAGGTGTATTTCCTTACAGAAGTCAGTGAAAACGACCTGCTGAATACCACAACGGATAACAGCGAGACACTTCCGAAAAATTCAGCGGCATTGGAATCTGCAATCCCTACCAAAGACAGCGCATTATCAAACAATAATGCTGATACCACAGGAGAGAAAACACAGGGAGCAGAAAGTGTTGAGGACAGCACCGAAGATAGCACGGAAGATACAAGTGAGCCGAAAGAGGATACCGCAAAGGCAGATGGTTCCGGCTTTACATATATTTTAATGGGCATTGCTGCGGTAGCTGTGATCGGAGTGGTATATGTTGTGAAATCCAAGAAGAAAAAGGAAAACTTCATTGATGAGGATGAAGATGAGGACGAGCTTGACGAGGACTACGATTATGAGGACGAGGAAGAAACCGAGCAGGATTCCGACGAAGCATTCATAAATGGTGGTGATGATACAGAATCAGTAGACACAGACGAGAATGACAATGAAGATAACAACAACGAGAATAACGAAGAAGATGGGGAGGAATAGAGATGGAGCTTGTAATTGCAGAGAAGCCGAGTGTGGCACAGAGCATTGCGGCGGTTCTTGGTGCCACACAGCGTAAGGACGGATATTTGGAAGGCAATGAGTATCTGGTATCATGGTGTGTGGGACATCTGGTAGAACTGGCACAGCCGGAAAGCTATGAGGAAGCATGGAAGAAATGGAGCTATGAGAGCCTTCCGATCATTCCGCAGGAATGGCAGCATGAAGTGAAAAGTGATACAAAAGCACAGTATCAGATTTTGAAAAAGCTCATGCATGATGACAGGGTAGATGCCGTTGTATGTGCTACCGATGCTGGAAGGGAGGGTGAGCTGATCTTTCGCCTGACCTACAACATGGCAGGGTGCAGAAAACCGATGAAGCGGTTATGGATTTCTTCCATGGAGGAAAGTGCTATCCGTGACGGCTTCCATAATCTTCGCCCAGGCAGCGACTATGATAACTTGTATCATTCAGCATTATGCAGGCAGGAAGCAGACTGGCTTGTGGGTATCAATGGGACAAGACTTTTTACGGTATTATATGGCGGTAAGGCATTGAAGGTTGGCAGAGTGCAGACACCGACACTTGCCATGCTGGTGGATCGTGAAAGTAAAATCATGAATTTCAAGAAAGAAGCCTATTATATGGCTCACATCATGGGAAATGGTCTGGATGCGGTATCAGAGCATATCAGTGATAAAACGGAAGCAGAGAGGATTGCAGGAGCCTGTGAAAACGGACAGGCTCTTGTCACTTCCGTGGTAAAGGAAGAAAAGTGGGTAGCACCGCCGAAGCTCTATGACCTTACAACACTCCAAAGGGATGCAAACCGTCTGTTTGGTTTTACTGCCAAGCAGACATTGGAATATACGCAGAGCCTTTATGAGAAAAAGTTAGTAACTTATCCAAGAACAGACAGCCAGTATCTTTCCGATGACATGGAAGGTACTGCAAAAAATGTGATCGAAGCGATTTTCAATTCTCTGTTATTTGAGCAGAATATCATGTTCAATCCAGATATTAAAAGAATTTTGAACAGCAAGAAAGTGACGGACCACCACGCAATCATTCCTACCATGGAGATCATCAAGCAGGACTTAAAGGCAATCCCGGAGAGCGAAATGAAGATACTTTCCCTTTGTGCAAACCGTCTGCTGTGTGCGACCGGGGAGAAGCACATTTATAATTCCACAAAGGCAGTGATTACCTGCAACAATACTGTATTTAAGGTATCCGGCAAGGAAGTGTGGAAAAATGGATGGAAGGAATTTGAGGATTTCTTCAAAAATTCCTATAAAACCGCAGAGGATAAATCGGATGCAGAGGAAGAAAAGAAGCTGCCGGAGCTTCGTGAGGGCATGACGATTGCAGTGGAGCAGACAAGAGTTTCCGAGCATTTCACACAGCCACCGAAACATTACACCGAGGACAGCTTACTGTCTGCCATGGAGCGAGCCGGAGCAGAAGATATGGGTGACGAAGTGGAGAGAAAAGGACTTGGCACACCTGCCACCAGAGTTGACATTATTGAAAAACTGGTAAAAGACGGATTCGTAAAGCGTGAGAAAAAGCAGATGATTCCGACAGAGGACGGAATGAAGCTGATCACGATACTTCCGGATGTAGTAAAATCTCCGAAACTGACTGCTGACTGGGAAAATGAGCTTACACTTGTATCCAAAGGAGAAGTTGCTGCAGAGCAGTTTATGTCTGGTATTGAAGCAATGGTAACTGATCTTGTAAAGACCTATCACAGCGTTAGTGATGAGCAGAAAGCCATGTTTGGCACAGGCAAGGGTGAACAGGAAGTGCTAGGCAAATGCCCGAAGTGCGGTGCCGATGTAGTCAAGGGAAAATTCGGAGCGTACTGTACCGGGAAGTGCGGTATGAATGTCGGCAAGGCACTTGGGGTAACACTTTCCGATACACAGGTCAAGAGCCTGCTTCAAGGGAAAAAGATACTTGTAAAAGGATTAAAAGGCAAGAAAGGCAGCTATGATGCTTATTTGATTCCGGAGAGCATAGAGGAGTTTTCCTATACGAAGGATGGAAAAGAAATCAAGGGATTCCAGTATAAGTTTAAGATGGAATTTTCTCAAAAGGCAGGAAAGCAAGGGTAGGAATGTAGCTGTGATTGTGGTATAGTGGGGAAAGTATCGGAATTTGTAAAGTTAAGGAGAAATACTTAATGTGGTTAGACAGAAATGAACTTGTATCACTTGATTTGAAGTTGACATCGGACTATGGTGATATCATACCAAAAATACAAATAGGTTATGATCTATTTAATCTTATTGAACATAATACCAGTATAGATACAGAAACTAAAATCAATTTAAAAGAGAAAGCAGTAATATGTCATCAGAAAATCAAAATGATGTTGTTTGCAGAAAAATGTGCTATTGAAAATTTAAATGAATTTGAAGTCTCACAGAACATGGAAATGCCTTGCCTTTTTGGAGATGATGAAACAACATTGCTTTATCATACTGAAAGTACAATCCTTTTTGCAAGAAATGCATTAGATGTAGTAGCTACTATTTTTCATTGTATAGCTTTTCATGAAAGAAATGATAGTTTCAATAAATTCACAAAGAAAATATTGAAGGATGAAAATGATAAATTTATTTATTTAAAATCATATCTTTGTGAAATAGATAAACTTGATACACATGCTTTTCGTTTACTCTGTGGTAGCGAGAGAGGAAGATCATTAAGAGATCAAATCGTACATCAAACTAATATTAAACTTGAGTATGATGAGTATAAAGAAGGTAGCAATAAAGAGAAGTTATTCATAGTGTTATATAAGGGTGAAATTGTGATTTGTTATAGAGAATTTATGAGGAACTTTGTTATGGAAGTTGTAGAAATGATTTCATCTATTTCACAAAAATTCATTCTCGACGAATTAGAAAATCAACTATAATGGGAAATGTAATAGACAATTCTCTATTTGTGGATGTCGAGAAATTTAATTTAGCGGTACGACAGTATACCACATACAATTTAATAACAACACAGCGTTAGAGCGTATGGGAAAACTGTACGCTCTCTTTTTTTATCAAAAATGGAGGGAAATCACATGGAAGAAACAAATGTAACAATGACTACAGAGGAAATGCAGGGTGAACCTGCAGCAAAGGAAAATGAGACAAAGGCGGAGAAGTTTATCCGTATTGGCGAGTACCGCATGAATAAGGCGGTTGATGCTATTGGCAGACTGGAGAATCTTGCAAATCGAGGTTCCTACGAATATACACAGGAACAGGTAGATGTGATGTTTCAGGCGTTAGAGGGGAGGGTTGCGGAAGTTAAGGCAAGGTTTACGCCTAAGAAAGCGGCTGAGAGTAAGACTTTCAGCTTTGGTACAACAGAATAGGAATGTAACGGGAAATAAAGGAAAGGCAGTCATGTAGTGTATGTGGCTGCCTTTTTGTCGTATCTATGACAGGAAGGAGAACTGTGTGAGAAAATATGATTTTATATCGGCTCTGGCAAAAGAGACAGCAGCCGAGGTTGTCAAAAATCGTGAGGAATGGATGAAATACCTTACTACAGCGGCGAGATTATACAAGTATCCGTTCCGGGAACAGCTTTTAATCTATGCACAAAGACCGGACGCAACAGCGTGTGCTTCCATAGAGTTGTGGAATGAGCGTATGCACTGCTGGGTAAACAAAGGGGCAAAGGGTATCGCACTTTTGGACGAGGATGATGCACATGGAAAGCGTCTGAAATATGTATTTGATGTTTCAGATGTCCATGCGGCAAGGAGAATCGGACGGTATCCGGAACTCTGGGAATTACATGAGGAACATAAGGAAGATGTAATTAAGCGTCTGGAGCAGACTTATGGTGCTACCGATGATAAGAAGCTGTTTGAAGAAAGACTTATGGAGATAGCTGAGAGGATTGCGGCAGATTATTATGAGGAATTGTTGCCGGATTTGCAGTACATGATCGAGGGCAGTTTTTTAGAAGGACTGGACGAGCAGAATGTCGGTATCCGCTTGAGGGAGACATTATCGGACAGCATTTCCTTTACACTTTTATCTGCCTGTGGTGCAGATATGCAGGAGTATGGTTCGGAATTTTCTTTCGATTTTATCCATGAATTTAATTCCATGGATACCCTAGCAGTACTTGGAGATGCAGCCAATGAGCTTGCAAAACCGGTACTTTTAGAGATTGGAAGAACCATAAGGGCATATAACAGAAGCTACGAAAAGGAACAAACAGAAAATTTAACGCAGAAAGGACTTGCAAATACTTCTGAAATAGACTACAATGCGTTAAAGCGTGAAAGCGAGAGCGGACATGAGGAATATATTGACAACAATCAAAACAGCGTAGAAAGGGGCAATAGCGATGAATCTGACATACGAAAAGAACGGGGATTATCTGATTCCGACATTACAGGCGGACATTCAGCCGGAGGGAACGGTAACGAAGTACGGAATGATGAGGGAGACTTATCTGAAGGAGAACCACAGGGGCGTGTACTCAGCGTTTCTTCTGAAAGGAACATTGAAAGAACACCTGCTGACGATCCAGAAGCAGGCAGAGGAGAGAATGGAGAAGCTGACGAGCCAGATGGCGGCAACCGAGGGAGTGACCGAACAACTCAAGGAAGCCGATCAGATGCTCTGGGTAGCGAAGATGAACAGCATTCGGAACCGAGCAGAGGAAGTGGTTCTGGGAGAACTGGTTTACAGTCTGTAACAGACACCGATGATCTTCTCCGGGGAGAAGCACCGGAACCCACCTTTACACAACTCAGCCTGTTTCCTTCTTTTGAGGAGCAGGTCGGAACAGTCGCAGCAGCGGAAGCAAGTATGAAATATACCATGCCCGCTGCTTTTTCTTTGCCACAGAATGAGCTTGAAACCATTCTTCGCAGTGGCGGAGGAAAACAGCACAGCAGAAAGCGTATCTTTGCAAAGTACACAGAGGGCAGAAATGCCGAGCAGATGGTGGATTTTCTGAAAAATGAGTACGGACAGACCGGAAAAGGTTTTGAAATCAATGGAAATCCCGTATCAGTGTGGTTCGATGAGCATGGTATGAGTGTCGGCTATGGAACACAGGCAAGGGAAACGCCGATTGTCACGATGGATTGGGAAGATGTGGAGAGCCATATCCGTTCTATGATCGAAAATGGTACTTATATGAGTGCCAGTGAAGCATTTCTTGTGGATACACAGGAGCGGAACCGTGTTGCCAACCAGATCTATTTCTTTCTGCGGGATGGCATGGATGAAATGCCGGAGGAGCTTGGATTAAAAGCCGGAAACTATCCGGAGAGTGAAGCAAAACTCATGGAACTTCTTTCTACCCATGAGGGCAGGGAGCAGCTTAAAAATATTTTGGAAGATGCGGCGGAACGTCTTGCATCGGGTGAAGCCGAATTAAAATGGCGGCATGTGAAATCACCGGAATATCTGTTATCGGAGATAGCAGACCTTGACAGAGAAAGGCTGGAATTTCCATTGCCAGATACTGTGGAAGTAGCACAGGAAGATTTTATTACACAGGATGAGATTGACTATGCACTAGGCAGGGGAAGCGGCTATGAGCATGGAGCTTTCCGCATCTATGAGTATTTCATGGAAGGACATGACCAGAAGGAAGCGGTAGCCTTTCTGAAAAAAGAATATGGCATTGGTGGTGGTTCCGGCGGACTGCCGGGTAATGATGATTCCCATAATGAACATGATGGAAAAGGTATCCGTCTGGAGAAAGGCAGTTATGGCAATCCGTATGCAAAAGTGCTTCTGAACTGGAATGTTGTAGAGAAAAGGCTTCGTGAGCTGATCAAAGAGGACAAATACTTATCTCCACAGGGAAAGGAAAACTATAAGGCTTACAAGGAAGAACAGGCAGAAAAAGCAAGACAGCGTGAGCTTTCTCGTCTGGAGCATGGACAGCGGTTAGAGTGTAAGAAAGACATTGATGCACTGATTGCTGAGAAATTCAATGGTTTTGTTCTTCCGAGGAATACCGCAGATGAGATCATAGATAAATATGGCATTGACTGTGTGGAATTTGTTCTTGCAAATACGGTTACGCATTTTGATTATGATGGTCGTTTTTCACGGAACAATAAGGACTGGGCAAAGGACATTGTTGCGGAAAATGAGTGGGAGAACAACGATCTGATTCTAAGCTCACATCCGGCAGTGCTGGACGGATTTACCAATCAGGCGAGAAGATATATCAATGTGATTCGGGAAAAAGAAAAGGAAGCACAGCAAAAGATCACGATTGATGGATATGAGTGTGTTCTGGTTGATGAGTGGGGCAGTGAAAAAGAGAAATATCTGCTTGGAAATGACATTGAGGACAGCAGTTTTTATTATGCACAGGTCAATGGGAAATCCTTTGAATACGACCATAAGCCGGAGCGTGGCGAGGTAGAAGATGATTATATCAATGCTTTGGCAGAGGAAGATATTGACAGGCACGAAGCAGAAGTGTTTTCACGCTTTGATGGGACGGATGGTATCGCTGAGCCGGATGAAACTGAGCCACAACAAGAATTTTCACAAGAGGAATCGCAGAAATTATTCTGGCATGTGGTACATGATGCTGATGATGAATATGGGAATCCGACACAGTGGAGTGCCACCTTATCAGAGGGAGTATTCCTTTGGATTGATAAGGAAGTGGACGGATATGCTATTTATGATACGGCAGACACCACCCGTCCGGCATTGGAGACATTTTCGACTTTGCAGGAAGCAATGGACTGGGGCAATGAGCTTGCAGAAAGTGGCAGGAAAGCAGAAGCGGAGTTTCCTGATGAAAAGGAACAGAATGTTGTTACAGAACAGACTGAAGATGAACTGGACAGTATAGATACGCAGTTTGCCCGTGAGCGTCTGGAGAATGGAGAAGCAGACCGAAAGACAGAGGAAATGCTGTCACAGGTGCTTACCGGAGAATGGGAGCCGCTTACACCTTCGGCAGAGGAGAATAAGACTGTACAGGAAATAAATGTGGCTGCACCGGATAAAAGTAACGCTGTCAATTTCCATATCAGCGATGACCGATTGGGCGAAGGTTCTCCAAAAGAAAAATTCCAGAGAAATGTTGCGGCAATTAAGTTGTTGGAGCAGATTGAGGGCGAAAACCGTTATGCTACACCGGAAGAACAGCAGATTTTATCCCAGTATGTCGGCTGGGGTGGTCTTGCCGATGCGTTTGACGAGAGCAAATCAAACTGGTCAGCAGAATATCACCAGTTAAAGGAACTGTTATCGCCGGAGGAGTACCGCATGGCAAGGGAGAGTACCTTGAATGCCCATTATACAAGTCCGGTTATTATCCGCCAGATGTATGAAACATTGGAGAAAATGGGATTTTCCAAAGGAAATGTACTGGAGCCTTCCATGGGTATCGGCAACTTTTTCGGTATGATGCCGGATTCCATGAAAGAGAGCAGGCTTTACGGAGTGGAGCTTGACAGCATTACCGGACGCATTGCAAAGCAGCTTTATCCGCAGGCAGATGTGCAGATCAAAGGCTTTGAAAAGACCGATTATCCGAATGATTTCTTTGATGTTGCAATCGGAAATGTGCCTTTTGGTCAGTATAAGGTGGCAGATAAGCAGTATGATAAAAACAATTTCCTGATACACGATTATTTCTTTGCAAAGACGTTGGATAAAGTGCGTCCCGGTGGTGTGGTTGCTTTTATCACAAGCAAGGGAACCATGGACAAGGCAAGTCCGGAGGTCAGAAGATACCTTGCACAAAGAGCTGATCTGCTAGGTGCAGTCCGACTTCCGAACACCGCATTTAAGGCAAATGCAGGAACCGAGGTCACTTCGGATATTTTATTTTTCCAGAAGCGTGACCGCATGGTAGAGCGTGAGCCGGACTGGGTACATCTGGGAGAGGATGCAGATGGCATTGCAATGAACGCTTACTTTGCACAGCATCCGGAGCAGATCGTAGGAAAGATGGAAATGGTATCCGGTCCTTATGGCGTGGAAAGCACCTGCAGGGCAGATGACAGCAGACCTTTTGCGGAGCAGTTAGCAAAAGCACTTGAAAATATTACAGGACAGATTGATACGATTGATCTGGATGAGGAGCTTGCGGATGACATGAGCAGGCAGAGTATTCCGGCTGATCCGTCCGTCAAGAATTTCAGCTATACCGTAGTTGAAAATGAGGTATATTACCGTGAAAACTCGGTTATGAAGCCTGTGGAAGTATCAGACACCGCAAAAGAGCGTATCAAGGGAATGGTGGCAATCCGTAACTGTACGCAGGAGCTGATTGATATGCAGCTTGAGGAATATTCCGATGCGGCAATCAAGGGAAAACAGGCGGAATTAAACACATTATACGATTCTTTCTCGAAAAAATATGGTCTGATCAATTCGCAGACGAATAAGAGAGCCTTTAATCAGGACAGCAGTTATTGCCTGTTGTGTTCTTTGGAAAAACTTGATGATGAGGGCAATTTCAAGGGCAAAGCGGATATGTTCACGAAGCGTACCATTAAAAGGGCAGAGGTGGTCACAAGTGTGGATACTGCAAGTGAAGCATTGGCAGTATCTTTAGCAGAGAAAGCTAAAATCGACCTTGATTATATGGCAGAGCTGACTGAAAAGGACAAGGATACGCTGATTGAGGAGCTTCGTGGTGTTATTTTTCAGAACCCGCTTACCGATGTCTGGGAGACAGCAGACCAGTATCTCAGCGGAAATGTGCGTGAGAAACTTGCCATTGCAGCAACCTATGCAGAAAATCATCCGGAATATGCTCCAAATGTGCAGGCTCTTACGCAGGTACAGCCGAGGGAGCTGGACGCATCGGAGATTGAGGTGCGTATTGGTGCCACATGGATTGATCCAAAATATATCAATGATTTCATGCGTGATACGTTCCAGACACCGGAGCATTTATTCCGCAGAGATACGATTGGGGTGCAGTTTTCGGGTGTGACCGGAGAGTGGAACATTAAAGGGAAAAACGCTGATTTTGGAAATACGCTTGTCAACATGACCTATGGTACAAGCCGGGTAAATGCCTATAAGATACTGGAAGATTCCTTAAATCTGAAAGACACAAGAGTTTATGATACCATTGAGGAAGATGGAAAGGAAAAAAGAGTTCTTAATAAAAAGGAAACCATGATTGCAAGCCAGAAGCAGGAAGCGATAAGGGAAGCATTTAAGGACTGGGTATTCCGTGATCCGGAGCGCAGGCAGACACTTGTGGCAAAATATAATGAGCTTTTCAATTCCACCAGACCAAGAGAATATGACGGTTCACATCTGAAATTTCCGGGTATGACACCGGATATTGAATTAAAGCCGCATCAGAAAAATGCGGTTGCCCATGTGCTGTATGGGGATAATACCCTGCTTGCACACTGCGTTGGTGCCGGAAAGACCTTTGAAATGACAGCGGCGGCAATGGAAAGCAAGCGTCTGGGACTATGCCAAAAGTCATTATTCGTGGTGCCGAACCACCTGACTGAACAATGGGCAAGTGATTTCTTACGGTTATATCCAGGAGCAAATATCCTTGCGGCAACGAAAAAGGATTTTGAACCCGCCAACCGTAAGAAATTTTGTTCCCGTATTGCAACAGGTGATTATGATGCCGTTATTATCGGGCATAGTCAGTTTGAAAAAATCCCGTTATCACAGGAAAGACAGGCAGCCACAATCGAAAAACAGATTGATGAGATTGAGCTTGCTATTGATCAGGCAAAAAGAGACAACGGGGAGCGTTATACCATTAAGCAGATGGAAAAATCGAGGAAAGCATTGCAGGTGCGGCTTGACAAGTTAAATGACCAGAGCCGTAAGGATAATGTCGTGACTTTTGAGCAGTTGGGTGTAGACAGGCTGTTTGTGGATGAGAGCCACAATTACAAGAACCTGTTCCTTTATACGAAAATGAGGAATGTGGCAGGTATCGCACAGACAGAAGCACAGAAGTCATCTGATATGTTTGCCAAGTGCCAGTATCTTGATGAAATCACGGGCGGCAAGGGTGTAACTTTTGCGACCGGAACGCCAATTTCCAACAGCATGACGGAGCTTTACACGAATATGCGTTATCTTCAGTATGGAACGCTCCAAAAGCTGGGACTGGGACATTTTGACGCATGGGCGGCTTCTTTTGGAGAAACACAGACAGCCATAGAGCTTGCACCGGAAGGAACCGGATACCGGGCAAAGACAAGATTTGCGAAGTTTTTCAATCTGCCGGAGCTGATTGCACTTTTCAAGGAGAGTGCGGACATTCAGACACCGGATATGTTAAAACTTCCTGTGCCGGAAGCAGAATATGAAAATGTGGTTCTAAAGCCGAGTGAGTTCCAGAAAGACATGGTAGCGTCACTTGCGGAACGTGCCGAAGCAGTCCGGGACAGGCAGGTACAGCCTTACGAGGACAACATGTTAAAGATTACCAATGACGGAAGAAAGCTGGCACTTGACCAGAGGCTGCTCAATGATATGCTTCCAGATGAGGAAAATTCCAAAGCGTCAACCTGTGTGGAGAAAGCCTATAAGATATGGGAAAATACCAAAGAGCAGAAGTCAGCACAGTTGATTTTCTGTGATTTATCGACACCGAAGGGCGATGGCACTTTCAATGTGTATGAGGATATAAAAAATAAGCTCATGGAAAAAGGAGTGCCGGAGAATGAGATAGCATTTATCCATGATGCCAATACAGAACTCAGAAAAGCGGAGCTGTTTGCAAAAGTAAGAAGCGGACAGGTTCGTTTTTTATTAGGTTCCACCGCCAAAATGGGAGCCGGTACGAATGTGCAGGACAGACTGATTGCATTGCATCATTTGGATGTGCCTTGGAGACCTTCTGACATTGAACAGCAGGAGGGAAGAATCTTACGACAGGGCAACCAGAATGATAAGGTCAAGATATTTCGTTATGTTACGGAAGGTACATTTGACAGTTACTCGTGGCAGCTCATTGAGAATAAGCAGAAATTCATCGGACAGATTATGACCAGTAAATCTCCGGTACGAAGCTGTGAGGATGTGGATGAAGCGGCACTTTCCTATGCGGAGGTCAAGGCACTTGCCACAGGCAATCCCTACATAAAAGAAAAAATGGATCTCGATATTCAGGTATCAAAGCTGAAACTGATGAAGGCAAACCATACCAGTCAGAAGTACAGGCTGGAGGATAACATCACACAACATTATCCGCATCAGATCGCCATTTTCAAGGAGCGTATCGAAGGCTTTACCGCTGATATGAATAAATATGCGAAAAATAAGCCGGAGGATAAGGAGCAGTTCTTTATGCAGGTGGGTGGAAAATCATACACCGACAAAAAGGAAGCTGGAACTGCAATCATAGCCATGTGTAAGGAGATTAAAGGCATCAATGCCAGTGCGGATGTAGGTGAATATCTTGGATTTAAGCTGAATGTAACCTTTGATTCTTTTAACAATAAATTTGTGATGAATGTCAAAGGAGCAATGAGCCACCCGATGGAAGTCGGCTCTGATCCGCTTGGAAATATCACAAGAATCAACAATGTACTGGAAGCCATGCCTTCACAGCTTGAGGAAGCACAGATGAAGCTATCCAATGTGAAACATCAGCTTGAAACAGCAAAAGCAGAGGTAGACAAGCCATTTCCACAGGAAGCAGAACTTGCCGAGAAACTGGAGCGTCTGGCAGAGCTTAATTCTTTACTCAACATGGATGAAAAGGGCGATGATGCGATTGGCATGGATGACGAAGCCACGGAACCGGAAAAACCACAGGAAGATGTGAAAAAAGTGGATAACCGGGAGGAAGTGGTTGCGGATATGCCAATCAAGCAGAGCAATTTGGAAAAAGCAGCACCAGAAGGAGAACGCAGACTTGCAGACCGACCTGCAGAACGGACTTCATTGCAAGAAAAACTCGCAGCAATGAAGGCAAGGGTGTCCGGGACACCTGCAGGAAGGGATGCAGTGGATAAGGCAAAGGGGAAAGATCAGATTTTATAAAAAAAGTTTTATTCCCAACTTTATTCCCAACCTGTCAGCACTATTCGGGTTGGGAATAAAAGCAGGATTATTAAAAATGTTATAGCAGTTGATGTAAAGGCAGTCAGTGGTGGCTGCCTTTTATCGTACAAAATGGAGGTCATTTATGGCAGAAAATAATACAGAAAAACAGCGTGTGCAGGAGCTTACGGATAAACTGGAGCAGGGATTGCAGGATTTATTCAACAGTGACAGTTACTGCAATTATCTTAGAACGATGTCAAAATTTCATAATTACAGTTTTAACAACACGCTCTTAATTGCGATGCAAAAGCCTGACGCTACGTTAGTGGCCGGATACAAGGCTTGGCAGAAGAATTTTGAGCGTCATGTAAATAAAGGGGAAAAGGCAATCCGTATCCTTGCACCTGCACCCTATAAAATCAAAGAGGAACGGGATAAGATTGATCCGGTTACACAAGAGTTGTTGCTTGATAAGGACGGAAATCCGCAGAAAGAGGAAGTCGAGATAACAATTCCGGCATTCCGGGCAGTATCCGTTTTTGATGTGGCACAGACAGACGGAAAGCCGATACCGGAACTTGCGGCAAAGGAGCTTCTTTCAGATGTGGAAGGGTATCAGGATATGATTCGTGCAGTAGAAGCCATTTCACCAGTACCGATTGAACTGGAGGAGATAGCCGGAGATTCCAAAGGCTATTATGATAGGGAAGCAAAGCGGATTGCGGTACAGGAAAACATGAGCGAGAGCCAGACCTTAAAGACAATGATCCATGAGGTGGTTCACTCCAAGCTGCATAGCAAGGAAGTGGAGCAGGATGAGCAGATGAAAAAAGACCGCAATACCAAAGAAGTGGAAGCTGAGAGCATAGCTTATACAGTATGTCAGCATTTTGGTATAGATACCTCTGATTATTCTTTTGGGTATATTGCAGGTTGGAGCAGCGGAAGAGATACCAAAGAACTTAGATCTTCCATGGATACGATACGCAGGACAGCTTCGGAGTTGATTACCGGGATAGAGGAACAATTACAGGAATTACAAAGGAACAGGGAAGTATCACAGGAACAGACAAAGGAAAGTATTCTCCTCATACAGAATACTGACCTTTCAGAGTTCAGTCTGCTTGATGTATATGGCATGGACAGACCAGAACTGATGCAGGCATTGTCAGAAATGACAGACGATGACAAGTTGAGCATACAGGCATATTTGGAAAGCAGGGGTGCATGGACAACGGAAATCGGCAATCAGGATTCCAGAGAGTACGGAGAGTATCATCTGGATGTGCGTTATAACACGGATACAGATGAGCTGATTGATATGAAGGAGAGAAAGGCGGTCTATGATAAGGCAATGGAGCCGATCAATGCCGATGATGTGGTTGTTAAGTTCGCTTCCATTTTTGAAAGCGAATGGGAGGTTTTGAAAATCACAAATATGTTAAGGGATGATGTCGGAAAAATGCTTAAAGATATGGCTTCTCTTGATGAAAAAGAATGGGATGGCAATTACCTTTCATATATGGAAAAACAGGGAGCGGAAATCACATTACTTGCGTCCAGTAGTAAGGAATTAAATGGAAATATGACGGACTTTTGGGATTATGAATACGATTTTGATGCAGGTCTGACGGATGCGGAGGAATTGTCTGTCATGCAACAGGCAGAGCATATCATTAACCGGTTGGAGCATGGACAGCCTGCCTTTTCCGATGATGAAAGAAATCTGATTGTGAATTATGCGTATAAGCTGGGGGATATGGAGAAAACAAGGGAGCTTGCAGAACATATCTATGCACAGGAAGTGGATGGAAATCAGGATGTTGCATTAGCAATGATAGATGCACAAGCAGAAATCGACGCACTTCCGGATAGCATGGTCGGAATATCTGAAATGCAGGAGTATGGCTATACATGGATTGAAATGCTTCCACTAACACAGGAAAGGGCATTGGAACTATTTGACCATGACTTGCCTGTGTATCTTTTGCATACGGATGGTTCCGAGAGTACTGTAGCTGATAGAAAACAGATTTTAGAGCATGATGGAATGTGCGGAATAGAAAAAGGGGACTGGCAGAATGAACGGAAACTTCTCATGATGCAGGAAGAACTTACAGAGAGTAATTCCAACAGGGAAGCACTACTTTTATATGGAAATACCGATAAATACGGTATTTACCAGTTAAAGGATAATCCCGAACTGGACAAGTTCCGCTTTGAGGGAACGGAAAGCCTGAAGCGTATGGGAATAACCAAAGACAATTTTGATGCGGTATTGCCGGAAAATTATAAACTGGTGTATTTGGGCGAATTGTCAGAATTGCAGGGACGGACGCAATCGGAAACACTGGAAGCAATCTATAAAAAGCTTAATATTGACCATCCGGCAGACTACAAGGCACATTCACTGTCGGTCAGCGATATTGTGGTATTACATGAGAACGGGGAAAACAGCGCACACTTTGTAGATTCTTTTGGATTTACAGAACTGCCGAAGTTCATGCTGACACTGGAGGGCAAGGAAAATGAGATAGAGACGGAGCTTGCGGTTCATATCGCAGACCGTTATATCCTGATGCATGAATGTGATGAGGGATACGATTACTCCATTCTGAATGAGCAGTATCATTTACTGGATGGCGGTGTCTACGATAACCCGGATATTACGATTCAGCGTGCAATGGATATGGTGATTGCGGATTTGAAAGAACCGAGGTTTTCAGCGGTCACAGAGCAGTATTATCGTGATGAATTTTTGCAGGGCGAGGTGTATGCAGGTTCCGAAGCAGAGATTGTTGATTTTGAGGAACTTTCGGAGAAAGCCGAGGAAGTGGAACAGACAGATTTGGAAGCAAAGCAGGCAGAATTCAGAGAGAACAATCCGGATGTGGTTGCAGATTTCCGGGCAAAGACAGAAGAATTGTTTCATAGTCTGGACGGACAGAGTGCGGACGATATAGAAAAAACAGTGTATGCTTATGTGCAGTCGCAGATTGATGAATACGGTCTGGATGCGAAAATCGTGGATGTAGTGGTAGTCGGGAGCCGATGCAGAGGTATTGAGCAGGAAAATTCGGATTTGGATGTGGTTGTGGAATACACAGGCTCCACCAGAGAAGATGACCTTTTTAATATGCTCCATGAGGACAGCATTTATATTGCAGGCATACAGGTAGATATTAACCCGATTACAGAGAGCAGAACCGGAACATTGGAGACTTATCTGCCAGAAGTGGAAACCTATCTGCAGGAGAAGGCACAGCAGGAACAGGTCAATACACAGCTTGTAACACAAGGGCGGGAACAGGAACCGACAGAGCAGACGGAACTGGCAAATGAACCTGTTATTGAGCCGGAGACCGTCCATGTGACATTTACAGTGGCAGAATGTGGCGAATTTCACAATATTGGAGAATATCATGAGGGGATAGAAACGATTGAGGAAGCCATTCAGATTTATCAAGCCATTGATCCGTCCCGGATGAACGGTATCCATTCGCTTGGTGTGAATATGCACATCGAGGGAACAGAAGAATGGGAAGATGAGCAGGCGGACATTTTGAGTGGAAAATGTATTGATGTTGATTTCCTGAATTACACACCGGAGCTTCGGGACACTCCGAAAGTGCAGGATGCACTAAAGAAATTGATTGCAGCCTTTCCGGAGAAAGAGGTCAATGACCGGGAAACAAAAGAGCAGAAAATACAGGCACTTGCGGCAGAACTTGATCAGCTATCTTATGAGATTGATACATATGGATATAGAGATTCGGTATCAGACAGAGAATCACAGATACAAATGATTGCTGATGATATAAGAACTGGAAATGTGAAACCTCTAAGTATTTTCTTACAGGCATCTATTGACGAGGGGATAGACGAGGACAGTGAGAGACAGGCAAAGGAACTGCTTGTGAAATTGGCAGAGTACAAGCCGCTTGCTAAGATTGAGGAACTGGAGGAGCAGAATTATAACATGATTGATGAGAGGCTCAACAATGGAGTGGAAAAATTCAATCGTGAAGAAGAAAAGAAAGAACAGCAGGAAAAGCCGGAAGCACGTTCTTCCTTAAAGGAGAGATTGGCAGCCAAGCAGAAGGAAGCGGCACAGGGAAACAATAAGGATACGAAGGAACTGGAAAAATCAAAAAATTCACATAGGGAGATGTAGGATGATGAATAAATTCACAGTAGAAGAAATCAATTTCATGTGTGTTTTTGAGACACAGAACAGAATGAAGATGATGGAAGAAATCAGACGGGTAATGCCGCACATAAAGGACAGCGATATGGAAGATATTGCCGGGCAGGTATTAGAAAAATTAGAAGGCATGAATGATAAAGAATTTGCAGAATTAGTGTTAGAAGCGGCAGAATAAAAAGATGGTAGTCATTAGGAAATATCCTTTTGGCTACCATCTTTTTTGTTGAAAATTAAAGAGGAGCCGGATTACTCCGACTCCTCCAAGTATGTGTCCGCAAACACATACCCCAATTGCTATCTATAATATACTATATACAAGTGAAATATGCAAGCATTATATGGCATTTTTCAAGATGCCCAGCCGAGAAAACAAATCGGGATGAATGGTAATAGCTGAAACATTCGGGTTTACGGATGCTTCGTATTCTCGTGTGATCTTTTCAAATTCTCGAATAAATGATTTAATCTCAGTTTTAGAAACTTTCAGTAATTTCAAGTAATAACAAATGAGAATAATATAGTCACCAATAGTTTTGAAATTTATGTAAGGCATTCCCATTTCTAAAATCAGACACTGTTTCATTGGTCTGGATGGATCCATTTTTTTGAAACGGGTATCGTATACTACATCATTATGGGCAATAGCATTTCTCAGATCCTTTAAGGCATATACATATTTATAAAGCAATTCCCGATAGGTATCACTGGATAGATTTATGCCGATTGAACGGGATACTTTTTCACGCATATCAATAGTCAGACAGGAAAGTAGATAACCAAAATCGCCCATAGTAAGAATTTCGAAAATTGCCCAAATTGGAACCTCATTATAGTTGACATTATTATAAAAATGGGTGATTTTAGGGTTTTCTTTGCGGTATGCAGCGGCTATGGCATTTTGTATGGAACCTTGGAGATTCAGTTTGTTATTTTGGTATTTCTTTTTTATATCTTCGCGAGTTCCAGCCGGAGCATTTTTGTAACTGCTGATTGCTTTATCATACATATCATAGACACTGCTTGAATCTATTTCTGTCATAATTGTGTTTAATGCAATATTTTTAAGGGCAGTTTCAATAAACATCATTTTTCCATATAAAAGAGACTTTAGTTTTGTGTCATATTGTATGGTTGCGTTGATCTCATTGTATGAGGTAAATGGAAGGCGGTTTGAGGATGATACAAAAAAGCGGTATCCCTTATAACCATGAAAATATCCTGTATTGATCAGTTGCTGCTTTTGAGAAGTCCCTGAGATGGAAATTCCGTTATTTCTAAGATGCCGCATTAAGGCATCAGTTGATTTATAGTCTGTTTTCGCCATAGTATCTCCTAAGTGTTTGTGGTAATAAATTAAGTATAATACATGGTGTCATTATTAACAAGCTACAAGATAGGATTATTCTTTTTCTTAAATTGTTCCTGCACCGGATCGGTTTGTGCCCGTCCGAGATACCGGTCAAGATTTTCCTGTTTCCGCTTCAAATCCCGCACCTCTTTTTCACAGCTCTTGTAAGTAGCGGTCAGTTCTTTTTTCTGCGTTTCCAATGCCTGATATTCGGCTCGCAGCTTATCCACATTCAATCCTTTTAGCTTGATGCCTGCCTGTTCAAGCACCCGTCTTGCACCGCCATATAGGATGATCTGGCTCTCGTATCTGCGAAAATAAGCGTCCGGGTTCTTGGCTTTCTTGTAGGCGATATGATAGGAGCGGTTGTCTTTGTACTGCTCGGCATATTTGATGATTTCAGCAAGGTCTTTCATGCGATGTTCCAGTTCCACAACGCTCTGTTTGGCGGACTTGCCCGCTTCGGTTTTTACAGTAATCTTATGCTCCAAATCGGAGAGAGAACCAGCTTCATTATAGCTTTGTGCGGCGATTTTCAGATTCTCGATTGCCGCCCACTGTTGCAGTCCGGGACTGTTCTGGAATTTCTCGTCCGAGGTGTCAATGAGCCTGCGGGTGGAGTAATCCTTTTTCGGGATAACTGCCTTTCGTTCCCGCTTCTTTTCAATGCGTTCCCGGATACGTTCCTTTGTGTATTCTTTCCCTAAAGACCTAGCACTGCCACGCACAAAACGCTCCTTGTCCAGAGGTCGGAAAGAGATATATTTCGCAGCATCTTCTCCAAAAGTTTCCCCTTTGATTTCGTAACCTTTTGCCCGCATCAGAAGCAGAAATTCTTCGTAAGTGGAAGCTGATTTGATACAGAAATTGATGTCCCGCCTGAGCTGTGTTTTCCAGGTTGAACCATTCTGATCAGACTGCCATTCCTTGTATTTTTTGCCACGTTCACCACCGGGAATGATGACAGAAAGATTGTGTTCTTTGCACAGTTTATCACTCAGGTGGCGGATGCGGTGGTAAGTCTGTGTGCAGTCATGGTATTTATTGTATTCGATGTTATCAGCCGCACAGAAGATGATATGGTTGTGTATATGCCCCTTATCAATATGCGTGGTGACAACATACGAATATTTCCCCTCTAAAACCTTGTCTGCAAGCTCTTTTCCGATGCGGTGTGCTTCCTCATAACCGACCTCGCCCGGAGCAAAAGCCTGTATGAGATGATAGGCTTTGTTGGGACTGTTTTCCCTGCAATGGTCAAGCGTATATTTAAAGTCAATCGCCGCAGTTTCGGGCGCACACGCATAAGACGAAACATAGATTTGTTCATCGGTTTTGTCTGGGTTACAGATATATTCTATGGCTTTATCAACGGTTGCTTTGATAGCATGGATTTTTGTGTATGCCATACCTCATTCATCAACTCCTTTACTTCGTCTATGTCCTCCTGATAAATGTTTCCGGTGCTGTTTACCCTCTTTGCGATCTGGTTTAAACTGGAGCTGATACGTCCCAGTTCTGTATTGTAATTTCGCAGATAACTGTAATCGACATCATACACATATCCATATAAGATCAGCTTGCGCAGGAAAGCAGACATACTCTTCATGCCGGATGCTTTGAACTTGGTGTTGAGGATGTACTGCTCATCATCGCTGAGATAAAATTGCACCGGATTGGTGCGGTTTCGCTTTGCCATTTCTGCCACTTCCTTTCTTACTTTTGGGTACAAAAAAACTGCTGTAAAATGTTCGATTTTTACAACAGTTCGTTTCAGGTTTTATTCAGTTTTGGGTGTAATTACCCACAGCAGATTGTAGCAAAAGTGGCAGGAAAGGTCAAGGTATTCCACAGGAAAATCAAAGAAAAAATAAAAGAGGGTTAGGGATACTTCCCTATGGAAATTCACACGCATATACGATAGGAAAGTGTGGGGAATTTCGCCTGTGTCATGACACAGGCAGTGCTTGCTAAGGTTGTTTTTTACCACTCCCAAAGGGTGTGGCGGATAGTAAATGTGGATAGTAAAGTAATAATATCAATATGACGATATAGAAAATGCGGGGAAGCATTGTATTTCAAAGAGTTTGAGATGTGTGTTTTCCGATCTTTTGAAAGAAATATTTGAATATTGAAACAGTGGGGTGGTGCAAGACTCTGCTGAATAATAGGCTTTTGCTAAAAGGTATCACTTTTGCGAAAATGTGTGATACCTTCTGGCAGGAGCCTTTTTATATAAAGATAACTTGACTTATAAATCTTACTGATGTAATATTTACACAAGTGCAGTGGGTTTCAAAAATATTTTTTTGATGTGAAATCTTACACATGTAATAAATAAAAAGGAAGGATGAAGAGTAGAACAGAACAAAAGGAAAATTTTTTTGTTCCAAAATCTTACGAATGTAATATTTTGAAAGCGAGTAATGAACATTGAAAATAGAATATGACCATTTCGACTATCGTCTCAATGGTCATACTCGTTAAATGGCATTTCATGCAAGCATGAATGCCGCTTGACTCGTTATTTGCCATATCAGCAAAGCAAAATGAATGGAGGTCAATATGAAGAAAGGAAAAAGCAGACATAAAAGAAAGAAAAGCAGGCTCCTATGGATTGCGATTGCTGTTATAGGAATGGCTGCGATTACTGTTGCGGTATGTGTGGCAGAAATGTTCAAAAAGGAGGATGTGTGGAAAACACCAGAAGAACTTCTGGTTGAATACATGAATCACATCCCGGCACAGGAGTATGAGCAAATGTATAAGATGCTCCATATTGAGGCATCTGGCAATGTCAGTCAGGAGGATTTCATAAAACGCAATTCAGCTATTTACGAAGGTATTGAAATCCAGAATATGGCGGTCGAGATTATCGCATATGACGAAGAGCAACTGACCGTAACTTATCAGACATCTTTTGATACGGTTGCAGGAGAAATCAGCTTTGAGAATGAAGCATTTTTTCTGGAGGGCGAAGACGGGTATAAGTTGGTTTGGGATAATTCACTGATCTTTCCGAATTTAGCTTCTACTGATAAGGTAAGAGTTTTAACGACACAGGCAAACCGGGGAGAAATTCTAGATAGGAATGGACGAGTGCTTGCTGGAAAAGGAACTGCATCTTCGGTTGGAATCGTTCCGGGAAAATTGGAGAACAGGGAGGAAGCAATCGCCAAGATTGCAGAATTACTGGAAACCACGCCGGAAGTGATAGAGAAGAAATTGTCAGCACAGTGGGTAAAAGATGATTCTTTTGTTCCAATAAAAACGATTCCGAGAGTGGAAGAAATCGAACTGCTAAAAGTAGAACCGGACGAAGATGTATTGAAGGAGAAAGAAAGGCACGAAAGTTTGCTGGCAATTCCCGGAGTAATGATATCTGACGTTGAAGTTCGTGAGTATCCTTTAGGTGAAGCGGCTGCACATTTGGTAGGGTATGTACAAAGCGTTACTGCAGAGGATTTAGAAGAACATGCAGGAGAGGGATATACAGCTAACAGTGTGATTGGCAGAAGCGGAATGGAAGGTCTGTTTGAAAAGGAACTGAAAGGGCAAAACGGCTGCAGGATATACATTGTGAATTCGGAAGGCAAAGAGAAAGAAGAACTTGCTTGTATTTTAGTGCAGCACGGTCAGGACATTAAGCTGACGATAGATGCCAGTTTGCAGATTGCCTTATATGAGCAGTTTCAGGAAGACAAGAGCTGCTCTGTAGCCATGAATCCATATACCGGAGAAGTACTGGCTTTGGTCAGTACACCATCTTATGACAATAATGATTTTATCATGGGATTGTCCAGTGAGCAGTGGACAGCATTGAATGATGACGAGGATAAGCCTATGTATAATCGGTTCCGGCAAGTCTGGTGTCCCGGTTCGACATTCAAGCCAGTTACGGCTGCGGTCGGTTTGGAATCAGGAGCAATTGATCCAAATGAAGATTATGGTAATGTAGGATTAAGCTGGCAAAAAGATGCATCGTGGGGGTCTTATTATGTAACTACCCTTCATGCATATGAACCAGTTATTTTAGAGAACGCTTTGATTTATTCCGATAATATTTATTTTGCAAAGGCAGCATTAAAAATTGGTTATGAGGAAATGGAAAGTTCCCTGACACAGCTTGGCTTTAATGCGGAGCTGCCATTTGAGATTAAAATGGCAAAGTCGCAGTATTCCAATTCAGAAAGTATTGAAACAGAAATACAGTTGGCAGACAGCGGTTACGGTCAGGGACAGGTTTTAGTGAATCCATTACATTTGGCATGTATCTATTCTGCTTTCTGTAATGAGGGGAACATCATAAAACCTTATCTGGTCTATCAGAACGAGGTATCTGCAGAGTATTGGATATCAGGAGCGTTTTCCAGTGAAACCGCAAGTCGGGTATTGGAGGGAACGAAAAAGGTTGTAAACGATTCTCATGGAACAGGGTACGCAGCCCATCGGGATGACATAGTTCTGGCAGGGAAAACGGGTACAGCAGAAATCAAGGCATCAAAAGATGATACTTCCGGTACTGAATTAGGTTGGTTTGCGGTTTTTACAGCAGAAGAAACGGTGGAACGTCCTATATTGATTATCAGTATGGTGGAAGATGTAAAAGGAAGAGGAGGCAGCGGATATGTTGTTAAAAAAGACAGCTTGGTTTTGGAAGAGTGGTTTAGCCGCAATTAGTTTCATGTTGATAGTAAGTGTTTCGGGGTGTAGTGATACACCCCAAGAGGAAACAGCGGTTGTTGAAACGATAAGTGAGGTGCAGTTACCGGGACAAAAGGATGAAGAAGAAACCGAAAAGATGATTGAATGTTGTTTGGAACTTTATGAAAAGGCAGCAGAGGAAAATAAAATAGCTGATCTGGAAATGATTCGCAGCATTGTAAATCGGTTTGGAGAAAATGGGTATCCGGCTGTTGACAGCAGAAATCAGATTGATATGACTGAGGCAGAGCAGGTAGAGTGGTTCTGTGAAATGGTGGATACGCAGGAAGAGGCTGAAATAACAATTATTGAGGTCAGTTACTTGGGCGGATTTGTAAAATACGATTTGGAAACAAAAGACGGAAATGTGGATGTGGTCAGAAGCTATTATAAGTACGAAAACGGAAACATGAAACGAGAGGTGACAGGAAGTTATCAGGCGGAGTATTGGAATTATACAGAAGATGGTTATCTTATGTTTTCAGGAGTTTGGTTTTCGGAAGAATTATATGTACTGACATTGAGCGGAGCGGAGGAGCATACCGCATTACGGGTACAGCCTTTGGATGAAACATACAGAGAGTTGAGTCGGAAGTATCTTCTTCCAATCGGCTTTGAACAGAATAATATGTTCATTGTAGATTGGAGCGAGGATGATTTTGGGGATTTGAATTTCTATGATATGTATGATCTTCTTTATCCAAAAGTAAATGGGACATACACCCCTTATGTTGCAGATGACAATTTAGGAGTTGGTGCTGTTTATCGAATTCCCAAGGATGACTTTGAAAGCGTTATCATGGCATATTTCAATATCGATAGTGAAACATTACAGTCCAAAACTATCTATTATGCAGAGGATGAAACCTATGAATATAAACCGAGAGGATTTGAGGAAGTAGAGTATCCGGAATACCCATATTCAGAGGTAGTTGGATTTACAAAAAACAGCGATGGAACACTTACGCTGACAGCCAACGTGGTGTTTCCTTATGCGGGTGATTCCAAAGTATTTGCCCACGAGGTTGTAGTTCGTCCTTTGGAGAATGGAGGCGTACAGTATGTGTCTAACCGAATTATACCGTCTGAGGATAATTACAGGGAAACATGGCATACCCCTCGTTTGACAGCCGAAGAATGGGAAGAAATATATGGAGGCGAATGATGGAAGATGTGAAATGGTTGCTTAAAAAGTGTGGACTCCCAATTTTGATATTGTTGTTTGCTGTTATAGCCGGGGTGATCTGTTGGGGAAAACTGCATACAGAGGAACGAAAAGTGGCGGAAGAAGTATGGGAGCCACCTGTAGAAATCGAAAACAGTGAAGCAACAACAGAAGCAGATGCGGAAACTTCTACAGAGTCAGCATATTGGTTCATTCCACAATCCAAAGATTGCCTTATTTCAGATGAGGAAAAGGAGCAATTACAAAGTAAGGTGTTGTCAGCAGCCGAATCAGTCAGCGAAATATATAAGGATTTCGTAATTGCAGATGCAGCAAACTATTCTTCCGGTATCAGTGAGTTTTCTGGCGAACAGAGAAAGAACGTAGTGGAAGCCTTGGGAAAAAGAGGTCTGGTAAGTGTTGAAGAAGATACTGCTATGCAAAATCATGAAGCAATCGAAGCATTCTATTCAGATTACTTGGATGGACGGGACTCGATGGTTACGGTATTCGAAGTGCATAGAGATGGGTTGATTGGAGCAGTTACTTTTATTTATCGGAAAGGTAAGCTGCAGACTTATTATATAGGAGTTCGTTGGAAGGAAGGTGGAGTACCTGAAATACAGGGAACTTCGGTAAGTAATGTAGCTGAAATCAAACTTACTGAAAAAGGGTATTTTATCTATGCATATGAATATGTGATTGCACATGCAAGTTTGAGACAGTATTGGAGAATAGAACCGCTTCCGGAAGACTGCCGGAAATTGACGGAAAAATACATATCGGGACTAAGCTATGTGAATTACAACGTGCTTGTCACAAACTGGGACAGTAATAATGTGGAGGACATACTGATGCCTTGTATGTATGAAGATATTTATCGGATTTATACAGGTGAAAATTTGAAAACGGAAGATTGGAAAATTTCGGCAGAGGAATTTGAAAAGATTATGACCACCTATTTTCCTGTATCGGTGGAACAGTTGAGAGAGCATCGTGGATATGATGAGGGCAGCAACAGTTATGAATATGAAATGATTTATGCCAGCCCATATCCGCCCTTTGGAGAGGTGGTTGATTATACAGAAAATGCGGATGGAACAATTACGCTTATCGTTGATGGAGTATGGCCGGATTATAATTCCGATCTCGCTTTTAGAAACACGGTTGTGGTCCAACCATTTGAAGATGGAACGTTCAGATATCTTTCTAATTCCATAGAGCAAATAGAATTGGAACTGCCACCGATAGCAAGAACGAAAGGATGATTTTATGGTATTAAGGAAAAAAAGTATTCTACTGATTATGGTATTTCTGATTGGGTGTTTCGTATGTGCCTGCGGAAAAGAAAAGAGTGTTGTGGGTGAAACTCTTGCGGAAGATACGGAAGAAGTATCTCCCACGGAGGAAACAAAAAGCGCTGAGGAAGAAGCTGCAGAGCAGTGGGAAAAGGGCTATGGACTTCCAGTGGATGAACAGGAGGAAAAAGAAGCTGCGAATGACTGCAAAAAAATGATGGAACTTATTTTTGACATTTATAAGGATGCAGATAAAGGGACAGCATCAAATGTGGTTCTGAATGATGAAACGGTTCTGGAAATGCAGAAAAGGTTAATGGAAACGGGATGTCCGGTTTCCACTTTGGTAACATACTCCAATATGGGAAATTATGAAAGTGTGGATTCTTATCTTGAGAATTGCACGGCTGGGGAACGTGGTTCTGTAGTAGTTTATGAGATACATAGTGATGGTGGAATTGGTAGAATAAAATACATTTATGATGGAACGGATATGTATGTTGTAAGTGCAGGAAGCGTATGGAATAAGAATGGTAAGTCGGGAATGTCCTATATATCCTACACCAGAATAAAGGAGTGGAAATATACGGATAAAGGATGGTTTTGTTATGAATTATGTGTTCCGGAACCGCCGGAGGTTACAGAGATTGTTGACGGAAGCTGTCTGGTAAGAATAAAGCCATTATCTAAGGAACAACGGGAAATGTCAGAACGATGCGTACAAGGTCTGGGGTATCAGGGAAATAATCTTTTATGCTCGAATTGGGATACCGACCATATGGAAAAACTGGACTATAATGGAATATATGAATATCTGTATGCCATGAAACATCAGAAAGCGTTTGATGCCGAGGATTATCCAAATGGAATACCAAAAGAAGAATTTGAGAGTTTGATCATGGAATATCTTCCGGTAACAGCAGAGCAAATTCAGGAATATGCGGTATTTGATGAAAAAAATCAGACTTATGTATGGGTACGACTAGGCTGCCTTAACTATGCACCAACTTTTTTTGGAACTTCGTTGCCGGAGGTTATTGATATCAAAGAAAATGAGGATGGAACAGTGACATTAACGGTGGATGCGGTGTGTGATATGGTCATTTGTGATGATGCGGTCATAACCCATGAACTTACAGTAAAGTTTGCTGATGATGGTAGCTTTCAATATTTGGGGAATGAAATCTTAAATGACGGAATTATGCATATACCAGACTACCAATACCGAATTCGTGAATAGCAACAGAAGAATGATTTGATAATAGTGGTATTCTATGGTAATCTTACGGGCGTAAGAGAAAGGAGGATGGAATGAAAAAATTAAAATTAGTTGGAATATTGGCAGCAGTTGTATTGATAGGCAGTGTGATTTCAATTCCACTTATAAATAACCATACAGCCTATAAGGTGGAAAAGGCATTATGTGAAATCCCGTTGCCAGAGGAAACAGAATTGATAGAGTCGTTGTCACAGGCTGGGAAGCTGACGGGTAACGGAAATGGAATGCAGTATTTCGGAGCAATTTTAATTCGAAGTGATTTGTCTTTGGAAGAATTGGATGCTTACTATTCAGGTTACAGAAGTAATGAATGGGAATGTTTGGTGGAAACTCAGGAAGGGCAGTCCATTGAGGTGATTGATCACGAGACACTACAATTTTCGGAAGAAATAAAGGATAGCGGTTATTACATTCTATATTCATGGGGAAGCGGAAATTCTCTATTGGAAGAACTGGATATACGTGGACATTAAAAGGAGTGTTATAACAATGAAGAAATTTTTGAAAATTATGCTATGTATTATGGGGTCGCTTCTTGCAGTGAGAGTATGAGAAAATCTCTGTAAATAAGCTTCTTCTATGATAATTAAGAGCGATAAGCTTGTGAATCAGGCTTGTCGTTCTT
>NZ_QUCM01000007.1:124331-125684 GCF_003473545.1 Clostridium sp. AM22-11AC | reverse complement strand
GGGAGTATCCTAAAGTTTGTGTAAACCTCCAAACTGATGTAAGATAAAATTACTCAGTTTGGAGGTTATTTTTATGGCAAGAAGAAAAGACAGCCCACAAAAAGCTGCAATGAGAGAAATGATGCGTGACTATCTGAAAAATAATGATATCAGCATCAAAGATGGCACCGATGTTAACAGCATCATGCGTGACATGATGTCTGTCATTTTGGAAGGTGCTTTGGATGAAGAACTGGATGAAGAATTAGGATATTCCAAGTATGACTATCGAAACAAAGAAACAGACAATAGTAGAAATGGACATTCCAGCAAAACCATGCACACCAGTTATGGAGATATGGATGTGGCAATCCCAAGGGATCGTAATGGTGATTATGAACCTCAGCTGATTAAAAAATATCAGAATACCGTAACTCAGGACATGGAAGAAAAAATACTTTCCATGTATGCCAAGGGAATGACAACTGGAGACATTGAATCCCACATGCGTGAATTATACGATATTGATATTTCTGACAGCACAATCAGCCGGATCACAGACAAAATCCTGCCGATTGTAAAAGAATGGCAGGAACGCCCTTTGGAAGAAGTGTATGCTGTAGTATTTATGGATGCAATCCACTATCACGTCCGCAGTGAAGGACGTATTGTAAAACGTGCGGTTTACATTGCCCTTGGTATCGATATGAATGGGAAAAAAGATGTTCTTGGAATGTATGTTGGAGAAAACGAAAGTGCAAAGTTCTGGCTTTCTATCATGAATGGATTAAAAAACAGAGGCGTTGAGGATATCCTGATTGCATGCGTTGATGGTTTAAATGGATTTCCACAGGCAATCGAGGCTGTTTATCCAAAAACAGAGATTCAGCAGTGTATCATCCATCAGATCCGTAATTCAACGAAGTTTGTTTCATACAAAGACATCAAAAAACTGATGGCTGATCTGAAGCTTGTATATGCAGCTCCGACGGAAGAAACCGCTTTAAATGAACTGGAACTGTTCAAGGATAAATGGGATTCCAAGTACCCAAAAATCTATAAATCCTGGCATGATAATTGGGCAACCCTGTCCACTTATTTCAAATATCCGGAGGCAGTAAGACGGCTGATTTATACCACAAATGCCATTGAAGGATTCAACCGCCAGCTCCGGAAAGTGACTAAAAGCAAGGCGGTATTTCCGTCGGATGACAGCCTTTTGAAAATGCTGTATCTGGCAACCATGGATATCACGAAAAAATGGACCGGACACAGGCAGGACTGGGGACAGATCCATTCCCAGCTTGAAATTTATTTTGAAGAACGTCTGGCAGGGCGGAACCTGTAAAGCAGTCAATTTTAGGCAGGTTTTAT
>NZ_QUCM01000007.1:0-124321 GCF_003473545.1 Clostridium sp. AM22-11AC | reverse complement strand
TTTAGGCAGGTTTTATTGACATGCCTAAAAACTACTGTATAATGCAGATATGGGCAGAATCCGGAAAATCGGCTCTGCCCATTGTAACTATTCACAAATCTTATATCAGTTTTTAACGTTTACACAAAACTTGAAACGGTCTCTTAGGAAAAGCAGCCACTAAGGAACATATATTCCTTGGCGGCTGCTTTTTCAAAAGTATAAGATATTGACCGGATCAGATACCAGATCCACCTGGATTTTACAAAATAACAACAGGTCAATAAACCAGATACTTTGCCCGGTTTGGTGTTGCGGTGGTTTCATTTTCATCCCATACACCATCTTCGCTGATCCAGTAGTACAGGTTTTCGCCAAGTGCTTTGACGTAGCAGCTGGTTACCATATAGCCGTTTCCGTCAAAGTAATACCATTTTTCGTTGATCTCCCGCCAGCTGCAGGCAGGGTAGGACTCATCTTTGTATACAAAACGCCATTTATTTCCAGTTTTTTTCCAGTTTCCATTGTCGCTGTACCATGCGTCCTCTACAGAAAGGATGTAAGGCTCTGAACCGGCAGACCAGCTGCTGTTCTGGCTGCCGTAGGTGCTTACGGCGCGGACCGTAAAGACATAGGAGCCGGCATTGTTGATATAGTCGGAAAAATCATAGGAGGTTCCTTTGGAGGTGACAGTTACAAGGGTTTTTCCGTCTTTTTTCAGGCAGACTTCATAGCCGTCACATCCTTCGATATTGTCCCATACGGCATTTTTTCCGCTCCAGGACAGATCTGTGATCTTAGGGAGCTGGCCGCCGATGCGGGATAAATAAACCTGAAGGATCAGTGTGCTTCCGTCGCTGTCAATCTCTGAGCTTTTATACTGGACATTGCAGCCGGACAGAGAGAAGGTACGTCGGTTTGGAGTGGAGAAACGATAACCTTCAGCAGCGGAAAGTTCAATTTCAGCGCAGGGCCATTCCCCATAATCCCAGGTGTCATCGTCTTTCAGATATTCACTGCCTTCTACAATAAAAGACTGGCTGGTAGTGGTGGCAGTAAGCGTTCCAACAGCCTCCCCGCCTTTTGGTGCCCCATCCCAGGAAAATGAGAGAGGTACAGAGGAAATGGTTTCTTCTCCATAGGCGGAAAATGATAGTCCTGCACATAGGCAGGCTGCGGCGACAAGAATACGAAAATGTTTTTTCTGCATAAAAAGATCCCCTTTCCGATACGTGATATAACTGATCTGTGTAATTGTTATACCTATATTGTACCTTATTTGAAAGGGGATGTCTAAAAAAATATTTACAGTTTTATGAAAGCTTTTTTAAGATGCGTATTTTTAGAAAAATACGTGCTATACTATCAGTCGAATAAAGACTGGATCAGCATTTTGATCATGGAATCGCAGGTGCGGATGTGAAGTTCGTTTGCTCCTACACAGCGAAGGGTGGTTGCCATTAAAGTATCTTTTAATTCCGGTTCGCAGATGCTGATCATGTTTGCACAGGATTCCACGATGGAATTTAAGCGGCTGGCTTTTTCGATGACTTTTGTGATCTGATCCTGAGTCAGGTAGAATACGAAGTCAGTCATAGCATCGCCTGGTTTCTGTGAGCAGGTTACACTTGAAAAAGAATAGGTTTCTTTTAAATCGTTAAGCAATTCGTTGATACTCATTTTTTACTCCTCTTTTGTAAATGTGGCTTTATGTACTATGATATGCCACCAGAGGAGACATTTCAAGTGAAAATTTGTTTCAGGAAGTGATATTTATGATTTTGAAAATAAAAAAAAGAAAAAAAGAGGCAGTCAGGGGAGGCGTTGTATTTCTCATGGCTGCCTGTATTTGCCTGGGGCAGGCGGCGCCTGTTTTTGCTTTAGATGCAGCCTGGAGTCAAAAAGTAGAGATCACAGCCCACAGAGGTGATTCCGTAAAAGCACTGGAAAATACGCTCCCTGCTTTTGAAAAGGCCATAGAAAGCGGGGCAGACTGGATCGAACTGGATGTAAAGGAGACCAGCGATAATGTTCCGGTGGTATTTCATGACAGCAGTTTAAAGCGTCTCATGGGACAGGATGGAACAATCCGGGAAATGACTCTGGAAGAGATCAAAAAACTTCATCCTGCCGCCAGTATGGGACCAGGATATAATAATGTAAAGATCCCGACTCTGGAGGAAACGCTGGATACCTGCAAAGGCAGGATAAAACTGAATATTGAAATAAAAGAGGACGGAACGGAAAGCAGTGATTTTACAGAACGCGTCATACAGCTGATCCGGGATAAGGGAATGACAGACCAGTGTATGATCACATCGTTCTGCTATAGTGTGTTGGAAAAGGTAAAAGCCGTAGAACCATACCTCAAGACTGGATATATCCGGTCAAAAGATATAGAAGATTTCAGCCAATATCCGGCTGCAGATCAGTTTATGCTCAGTATTGAGCTGATCCAGAAAGAACGGGTGGATCAGATCCACAGCCTGGGAAAGAAGGTTACAGCCTGGACAGTCAATGATCTGTACTCCCTGCGCAAGTGTGAAAGCGCTCAGGTAGATGATATGATCACAGATGATCCGGGAGGCTTATTAAAATTAGATGATCAGTGATCATCGGTGTAAAAATCGTTTTCATGTATTTTTCCTAATGGTCTGTATGGGTGGATTTGTCATCCTGCAGATTGTTTACGATCTGGGCGGCACTTTGGTCGGTATAACCCTTCTGTTCACGGATCATCTCCCAGATGGTGTCGTGCATCCATTTCACAGTGTCGCTTAAGATCTTGTTTTCTGTGTCCAGACGCATGATCTCGATATTCATTTCTGCAATAATCTCACGGCTGTTGAAACGCTTGTGAGGAGCATTGATCCGTTTTAAGAAAGAAGGGTTGTCCTTCATGATCTCCTGAGCCAGGTAGTCATCCCGCTCACGACATCCCATATCCATAAATTCTTTGTAATACATACGCGCCATATGCATTACATCCGGATGGCAGCATCTGGGACACTGTGGATGGCGCGAAGTCTGATAGTAAGCATAGTATCCGCATTTTGGACAGTAAAAAACGGCGAGTTCTCTCATCACAAATCCCCCTTTTTATGTAGAATGATTGTTGAAAAATACTTTACATTATAAATAACGCGAAAATCTCCAAAATATACCGCCTGTTTTTAAAAAAATCAGAAATTCGGCAAAATGCACAAAAAAGGGCGCTCCTTTTTGTGAACGGATGGGGAAGGAGCGCCGTTTTTGGGGATGATCTTACTGGATGATGCCTTCTGTGTTTACAGTCCAGATCATATCGTTTTCGTCTTTAAAATCTTTGTATCCGCTGCCAAGTTCCGGTCTGGAAGCAGACTTGGAGGTGGAACCTGCCTTCTGTACAGCACCGTTTACATTTACCAGATAGCGTGTATCGTCTAAGGAAACAGGGGCAAAACGTAAATCTTTGTCTGCTTCCTGGCGAAGGCCATTTACATACAGGGTGTTATCTTTGATGCCATGGTAGCCCTGTCCTTTTTTACTGCCTTCTGCGTGGAAGAGCCAGTTCTGGGTCTCCCCAAGGTCCTCATCATAAATGGTCTGTTTCCCGGTTTTCATAATACCTTCTTCGTCAAAGTAGTAATTGGCAGCTGTACCGTCAGAGAGCTTGATGGACTGCTTGCCGGTCTGCATCTCACCTGCTGTGTTGAAGGCATATTTTTTGGAGTCAATGGTGAAGATCTCCAGGTCCTCTTTTCCGTAGTAAGGAGCACCGTTCTTGAAGTAGAAACGGAAATATTCACCGTCTTCGCTGATATTTTCCACGCCTTCAATGGTACGCCAGCCGGAAGCACGTTTTCCGTCTTCATCATAGTATTTATAGCCGGAGATCGTTGGAAGGGATACAGAGTTATCTTCCTGATCTGCGGCAGTTGCCTGGGAAGCAGTTGCAGTTTCTGCAGAGTCTTCTGCCTGAGTATTGTCGGATGCAGCAGTGTTCTCAGTGGTTACAGGAAGCTTGTACCAGCCAGTCTGCATTTTTCCTTCCTCAAAGGTATAGTAGGAACCGTCGATCTTTTTGTCGATCTCATTTTCGATCCGGCGTCCGTTGGAGTCAAAATAATACCAGGCATTCAAATCTTCCGGATCATCTGTTTCTTCTTCTAAAAGGACCCAGCCGGTCTTTCTGCTTCCGTCTTCGCCAAGATAATAGTTATAGCCGTCTACCTGGATGGAGCCGGTCTCCATGATGCTGTCTTCGTTGAAGTAGTACCAGTTTCCGTCAATGGAAGCCCAGGTGGAAGTTAAGGCTTTGCCATCTTTTCCATAATAGTAATGAAGGAATTCAGGAGCGTCATCTTCGGACCAGTAATCTTCGTTGTCCATAGTGACCCACTGGTAGGTGACACGTTTTCCTTCTTCGTTTACATAGTATTCGTCGATCTGTTCGGAATAAGCGCGAACGCCGTCAGCGTTTAAGTAATACCAGTCATTTCCGGATTTCTTCCATGTATCTGTAAGGGGATCTCCGTAGGAGTCGTAGTAATACCAGTTTCCGTTTTCTTCCGTCCATCCGGCTGCTTTTGCATATGCCGGAAAAGCCATGGATGCAGTAAATACTGCAGTGGATAATACAGCCAGGAATGTTGTCTGTTTTCTCATAATATAAATTCTCTCCTTTTGATGTTTTGAAAATGTGTTTTGTTAGTGGCCGTTGATCCGTTGTTTGCATTACGCAGGTCATTATAACCAGGATAAAGCCGCCTTTCCAGTGAAGGTTACTGGTAAGTCTGGGCATGGTTTCCACACTTGGAAATGGGCGTATCCAGGAGCCCCTTAAGGAAAATGACAGTAGGTTTTTTAAGCATTTTGTGGTATGCTTGTTTTCAGATAGATTGATGCGTAAACGACTTAAAGGAGAAAACGTATTATGAGGATGAAAGTTTCAAACTATATTTCTGAGATGTTAGTGAAAGCTGGGATCCACCAGGCATTTATGGTTACAGGCGGCGGTGCCATGCATTTGGATGATGCATTGGGACATCAGGAAGGCCTTCACTGTATCTATGATCACCATGAGCAGGCCTGCGCCATTGCAGCAGAGGCATATGCCAGGATCCATAATGAGATGGCAGCTCTCTGCGTGACCACAGGTCCTGGAGGCACCAATGCCATTACCGGTGTTTTAGGTGCATGGCTGGACTCCATTCCAATGCTGGTACTTTCCGGACAGGTGCGCTACGATACCACAGCAAGGTGGTCCGGTACAGGGATCCGTGCTATGGGCGATCAGGAATTTGATATTTGTAAGGCCATTGACTGTATGACCAAGTATTCAGAAATGGTCATTGATCCTTTACGTATCCGCTATTGCCTGGAAAAAGCATTATATCTGGCAAAGTCCGGCCGCCGTGGTCCAAGCTGGCTGGATATTCCTTTAAATGTCCAGGGTGCGTATGTGGAGACCGATGAGCTGATCGGATTTGACCCGGTAGATTATGAAAACGGAGGAAATGGCTGGGCAGAGAAGAAAAATGTACCGGCTATCCCGGAAGATGAGGCCGGAGAAGGTGAAAAACGCCAGGTTCTTCCAAAGAAGGTAACAGAAGAGATTGCAAAAGCGATCATTGAGAAGATCCGTCAGGCAAAACGCCCGGTGATCAATGCAGGAAATGGCATCCGTCTGGCAGGTGCCCATGAGACTTTCTTAAAAGTGGCAGAAAAACTGGGTATTCCGGTTGTTACAGGCTGGGACAGTGAGGACTGTATCTGGGATGAACATCCGTTATATGTAGGCCGCGGTGGAAATATGGGTGACCGTCCGGGAAATTTTGCTATCCAGAACAGTGACCTGGTGCTTTCCATTGGAAGCCGTTTAAGTATCCGTCAGGTAGGATATAACTATAAAACCTGGGCCAGAGCCGCTTATGTGATCGTAAATGATATTGATGAAGAGGAATTAAAGAAGCCATCGGTTCATGTAGATATGCCGGTCCATGCAGATGCAGCAGATCTGCTGGCAGTATTGGATCAGTGTCTGGATCAGGTATTAGAGGCAGAAAAAGATACACTTCCGGACAGTTTAAGTGAACCTGGAAAGAAACAGGTATTTACTTACGGCGAAGGTCTTAAAGGGATGACATGGAATGAGACCTGCGCTATGTGGAAGAAGAAATATCCGGTGGTACAGAAAAAACACTGGGAGCAGGGCGAAGACAAGGCAGCTAATGTATATGCAGCTGTTCAGGCCATCAGCAGCCGCTTAAAAGAAGGACAGATCACAGTAGTTGGAAATGGCTCTGCCTGCGTAGTAGGCGGACATGCCCAGATCATTAAAAAGGGACAGAGATTTATCTCCAACTCAGCAGTGGCTTCCATGGGATATGACCTTCCGGCAGCCATCGGTATCTGGGCTGCTTCCAGAAAGGACGGCGCGTACAGCATGGGCGCTGCCCGTGAAGGGGAAGATGTGATCCTGATTACGGGAGATGGAAGTATCCAGATGAATCTTCAGGAGCTGCAGACCATCATCCATCACAAAATGGGTATTAAGATCTTTATTATTAACAATGGCGGTTATCATTCCATCCGTCAGACCCAGAAGAATTTCTTTGGGGAGCCATTAGTAGGTGTTGGTTATGACAGTGGTGACTTAAGCTTCCCGGACATGGAAAAATTGTCTGCTGCTTATGGTTATCCTTACGTAAGAGCAGAACATAACGGACAGCTGGCAGAGGCAGTAGAAAAGACCCTTGCCATGGAAGGACCGGTGATCTGTGAGATCATTGTATCTACAGACCAGAACTTTGAACCGAAGTCTTCCGCAAAACGGTTGCCGGATGGAACTTTGGTTTCTCCGCCATTGGAAGATATGGCACCATTCCTTCCAGATGAGGAAATGGACGAGAACATGATCATTCCAAGGATCAAAGGATAAATATTCCGTCTGTTGGCGGTATCATCATAAAGATAGAAAGGATCAGTAATCCTATGACCGTGATCGTTACAGGAGCTACCAGTTTTATTGGAAGAGCGGTTGTAAAGGCACTTTTAGAAGAAGGATGCAGGGTGGTGGCAGTATCACGCCCTGCATCAGCCGGGGCAGGAAAGCTGCAGGAACTTTTTGAGGACCTGAAAAAGCAGGCCGGGGCAGAAAAAAAGGTTTTCGGCAGCCTGGAACTTTGTTTTTGTGAACTGGGAGAAATTGAAAAACTGGAAAAAATTTACAAAAAAGAAGAGTTGCAGGCAAAGGCATGGCTTCATTTAGGCTGGGACGGCGCTGGAAGTGACAAGCGCAAAGATGTAAAGCTTCAGGAAAAGAACATTGGTTATGCCCTGCAGGCTCTTCACACAGCAGCGGCTCTTGGATGCAAACGCTTTTTGTTTTCCGGTTCCCAGGCAGAATACGGGATCTGTAATGAATGGATGAAAGAAGAACAGGAGTGCCATCCTGTATCCGAGTATGGAAAGGACAAAGTCCTGGTATATCAGCAGGCAACCAAAGCGGCAAAAGAACTTGGGGTAGACTACATCCATACCCGTATTTTCAGCGTGTATGGTCCGGGGGATCATCCATGGTCTTTGATCGAGACCTGTATCCGGACTTTCTTAGCTAACGGGAATATGGAAATGGGTCCCTGTACCCAGCAGTGGAACTTTCTGTATGTGCAGGAAGCGGCACAGATCCTGGTAAAACTTCTTCTTGGCAAAGTTCCTGCAGGCGTGTATAATGTGGCAGGAGAAGATACAAGACCGTTAAAAAGCTATATTGAAGAGGTTTATGAGCTTTGCGGCAGAAAAGGAAGCTATGAATTTGGATACCGGCCGCCGAATGCGGAAGGCTGTGTTTCCTTGATGCCGGATCTTACAAAATTAAAAAAAGCCATTGATTTTCACCAGCAGGTTTCTTTTAAAGAGGGAATCTTAGAGACCATAAAAGAGGCTAAAAAGGAGAACATATAAAATGAAACGATGTATTGCCTGCGGGGCTCCTCTCTGGGAGACACCCCTTCTTACATTAGATAATATGCCGGCGTCTGCGCAGCACATGCCAGATGCAGAACATGTAGGAGCTGATAAGGGACTGACTTTGGATCTTTGCCAGTGCAGCGGCTGCGGTCTGGTGCAGTTTGACTGTGAACCTGTGGATTATTACCGGGATGTGATCCGTGCCGGTGGATATTCTACGACTATGGCAGAACTTCGCAGAAAGCAGTACAAACATCTCATCGAAACCTATCATCTGGAAGGAAAGCGTTTTATTGAAGTTGGCTGTGGCCAGGGCGAGTTTTTACAGGTTTTAAAGGAATTTCCGGTAGAGGTTCATGGAATAGAACATGATCCGGCTCTGGTAGAACTTGCAAAAAGCAAGGGCATTGATGTAGTACAGGGCTTTACAGAGACAGAAGATACGGTGTTCCCAGGTGGACTTTACGATGTATTTTTATCCTTTAATTTCCTGGAACATCAGCCGGATCCGGTGACTATGCTGCGTGCTATCTGGAATAATCTGGAAGATGATGCCATGGGACTTATTACAGTGCCAAGTTTTGAGTACATTATGGAGCACAGCAGTTATTATGAACTGATCCGTGACCATATTGCGTATTATACCTTTGATACACTGACTTCCCTGATGGAGAGAAGCGGATTTGATGTAGTAGAAGCTTCTATGATCAACCGGGATACTCTTTCCCTGATCGTGCGCAAACGTCCACAGGTGGAAACAGAAAACCTGCTGGAGTGCTACGTAAACCTGCGGGAAGAGATGAATACGTATATGAAGTATCTGAGGGCATGGCATAAGACTGTGTGCATATGGGGAGCCAGCCATCAGGGCTTTACACTGGCAGCAACTACCTGTCTGGGAGAAAATGCAGAATATATCATCGATTCGGCGCCGTTTAAACATGGAAAATATGCACCTGCTTCCCACCTTCCCATCGTACCGCCGGAGTATTTTGAAGCCCATCCTGTAGATGCCATTGTGATCACAGCTCCCGGCTATACAGATGAGATCACAGGGATCATAAGAAAGCGTTTTGGGGATCAGGTAGAGATCCGTGCCATGCGCTCCAATCACCTGGAAATGGTCTAGGAGGAAATCAGATGAGGATCGTTATAACAGGAGCTACCGGATTTATTGGAAGTAATCTGGCAAAACTGTTTTTAAAGAAAGGTGCGGAGGTTTTTGTGCTGGTGCGCCCGGAGTCCACGCACCTGGATGTACTTCCGAAAGATGAAAAACTTCATGTGGTTTCCTGCGGTTTAAGCAATGTAATGGACTGCGTTTCTTATATTAAAGAAGCGGACGCCTTTTTCCACCTGGCATGGGGCGGTGTGAACCGTCAGGAGATCGACTCACCTGAGGTTCAGGCGAAAAATGTAGCTGGCTCCCTGGATTGTATCCGGGCGGCGAAAGCATTAAACTGCCGTATGTTTATGGATGCAGGTTCCAGAGTGGAGTATGGTCTTACAGATGGCTTTATGCAGGAAGATATAGAATGTCATCCGGTGAACCAGTATGGAAAGGCAAAATGGGAATTTTACCAGAAGGCAGTGCCTTTATGTGAAGAACTGGGACTCCATTATGTGCATCTGCGCTTTTTCAGTGTATATGGAACAGGAGACCATCCCTGGTCTATCATTTCCACTCTTGTGCGGGAACTTCCAGCAGGAAACAAGGTTTCTTTAAGCGCATGCAGACATCAGTGGAACTTTATGTATATTGATGATGCTGTGGAGGCAGTGTATGAGTTGTATGAACAACTGCCCCAGTCTGCTGATGCAGGGGTTAAGAAAAATGGTCTTGTAAGCACCATTGTAAACATTGCCAGCAAAGATACGAGAGTGTTAAAGGACTTTGTAGAGGAGATCCATTCCATTGCAGGTGGTGCCGGTGAATTGGAGTACGGGACTTTTGTCCAGGCAAAAGAAGGTGCCCTTTCTATTAAGCCGGATATTTCACGTCTTACACTGCTTACCAGTGGCTGGCAGGAAAGATTTACCTTCCGTCAGGGCATTGAAATTATGATGAAAAAAGAGAAAGAGAACAAAAACCTATGAAAAAGATCAGTGTATTGATTCCCTGTTATAACGAGGTGGAAAATGCAGGCCCCATCAGCAAGGCAGTAACCGATATTTTAGAGAAGGAACTGCCTCAGTATGATTATGAACTTGTATTTATTGATAATGACTCCACAGACGGAACACGGGATGTGATCCGTGGACTGTGTAAGGAAAATCCAAGGATCAAGGCTATTTTTAATGCAAGAAATTTCGGTCAGTTTAACTCTCCGTATTATGGCATGCTCCAGGTAACAGGAGACTGCGTTATTGAGATGGTAGCAGATTTCCAGGATCCGGTTGAGATGATCCCCAAGTATGTCCATGAATGGGAAAAGGGCTATAAGATCGTTATCGGCATTAAGACCAGTAGCAAGGAAAATAAGTTTATGTACTGGCTGCGCACCTGCTACTACAAGACCATTAAGAAAATGTCTGATGTAGAACAGATCGAACATTTTACAGGTTCCGGTCTGTATGACAGGGAATTTATTGAGATCCTGCGCAAGTTAGATGATCCCACACCGTTTTTGCGGGGTATCGTAGCGGAACTTGGCTATAAGCGCAAAGAGATCCCTTATGAGCAGCCAAAGCGCCGTGCAGGAAAGACACACAACAATTTCTACCGTCTGTATGACGCTGCCATGTTAAGCGTTACTTCTTATACAAAAGAGGGACTGCGCCTGGCAACGATCTTCGGCGGTGTCTGTGCAGCAGGAAGTATGATCATTGCCCTGATCTATCTGGTGATGAAGCTGATCTGGTGGGATCGTTTTCCTGCAGGTATGGCGCCTATGCTCATTGGAATGTTGTTTTTAGGCTCTGTACAGTTATTCTTTATCGGCTTTCTGGGAGAGTACATTATGAGTATCAATCAGCGCGTGATGAAGCGTCCTCTTGTGATCGAAGAAGAACGGCTGAACTTTGACCAGAAAGATGAAAATGCAAAGGACGGTAAGGCAAATGAAGTATAAAGTGGATGTGGTCCGTATCCGTGAAAATTCCATTACACTGAACGGATGGGCTCTGGGAAAGACCCCGGAGAGCAAGGTCACTTTCCGGGTAGAAGATGAACATCACCAGCCGGTGAAGTGCAAAATGGTTTCTACCAGAAGAGATGATGTAAGCCAGATCTATTTTAAGAAAGTGATCGATAAGGAATTTGGCTTTGATATCCAGTTTCCATATGAGAGAGGAAAAAGTTACTGGCTGCTGATCCGCTGTGATGGCAGACAGGCAAAGATCAAATATAATGAAGAACTGATCACCAAGAGAGCCAGTGTTGCCCACAAGCGCATGGAAAAGATCAAAGATCTGATGAACATGGAAACGGTCCATGTAGCTCTTGATTTCTGGAAGGAAAATGGTCTCCGTGCCCTTATTAAAAAATCCTGCCATAAGATCCAGGGACTGGATAATGATTACGATTATGGTGAGTGGTATGAGCTGACCAAGCCGACAGAGGAAGAACTGAAGGCCCAGAGGGAAACACATTTTGAAAAAGAACCTTTATTTTCCGTAGTCATACCGGTATACAAAACACCGGAGCGTTATCTGAAAGAGATGTTAGACTCCATCCTGGACCAGACTTATGGAAACTGGGAAGTATGTATTGCAGATGGAAGCCCCAGAGGCCAGGATGTGGAAAAGGTATTAAAGAAATATGCACAGAAAGACTCCCGGATCCGTTATGAGATCTTGGGGGGAAACAGGGGCATTTCCGGAAATACCAATGCAGCTCTTGCTATGGCAAAGGGGGAATATGTGATCCTGGCAGACCATGATGATACCATTCCGCCTCAGGCATTTTATGAGGTGGCAAAGGCTATCAATAAGCATCCGGACTGTGATGTGCTGTATTCAGATGAAGACAAGCTGGATATGGATGGGAAGGCTTTATTTGATCCTCATTTTAAGCCGGATTTTAACCCGGACCTGCTTACCAGTGTGAATTATATCTGCCATTTGTTCGTGGTGAAAAAAGAGTTATTAGACCAGGTAGGCGGCTTCCGCCAGGAATTTGACGGAGCCCAGGATTATGACTTTATCTTCCGCTGCACTGAGCAGGCAAAAGAGATCGTCCATATCCCACAGGTACTTTATCACTGGCGCTGCCATCAGGACTCTACTGCCAGCAATCCGGAAAGCAAGATGTATGCTTTTGAGGCTGGTTCCAGAGCGATCATGGCCCATTATGAGCGTATGGGCATTCCGGCAGAACGTGTGGAAAAGGGCGTAGATTACGGTATTTACCATACTACCTATAAGATCAAAGGAGAGCCCCTGATCTCCATTATTATTCCAAATAAGGATCACAGCAAGGATCTGGATGTGTGTGTCCGGTCTATTTTAGAGAAGTCTACTTACCGGAACCTGGAATTTATCATTGTGGAAAATAACAGTACAGAGCCGGAGACTTTTGCGTATTATAAAAAGATGAAAGAAAAACATCCGTCCTTCCATGTAGTTACCTGGAAAGAAGGCTTTAATTATTCTGCCATCAACAATTTTGGCGCATCCTTTGCAAAGGGAGAGTACCTGCTGCTTCTTAATAATGATACGGAACTGTTAGAGCCTGACAGCATTCGTGAAATGCTTGGGTTCTGCCAGAGAGAAGAGGTTGGTATTGCGGGAGCAAGGCTTCTGTATGCAGATGATACCATTCAGCATGCAGGTGTTGTTATTGGTTTCGGCGGTATTGCTGGACATACCTTTATCGGTCTTCACAAAGCGGAAAACAGCTATTTCCACCGTGCAATGTGTGCCCAGGATTACAGTGCTGTTACAGCTGCCTGCCTTATGACAAAGAAGTCTGTGTTTGAGGCTGTGGGAGGTTTAAGTACGGAACTGGCAGTTGCTTTCAATGATATTGATTACTGCATGAAAGTTCGTGCTCTGGGAAAACTGGTAGTATATGCCCCTTATGCAACTCTTTACCATTATGAGTCCAAATCCAGGGGACTGGAAGATACGCCTGAGAAGGTGGCGCGGTTTAACAGGGAAGTAGCTATTTTCATTAAGAAATGGCCGGACATCATTAAAAATGGTGATCCTTACTACAACCCGAACCTGACGTTAAGAAAGTCCAATTTTGCCCTGCGTGATCTGTTAAAAGAAAAGATCGGTGAACCTTACGACCTGTCAGTTTATGATAAGTTTGCACCTGAGGAGAAAAAGAGTGATGAGTAATAAGGCGAAAGTAACGGTGGTCATTCCCAATTATAATGGTCTTAAGTTTATGGATCCCTGTTTTAAGGCTCTGAATCTGCAGCTTTGCCGTGATTTTGACATCCTGGTAGTGGATAATGGTTCTACAGACGGAAGCGTAGAATGGCTGAAGGAACATGAGATACCAAGCATCTTCCTTGAGAAGAATACCGGTTTTTCAGGGGCTGTAAATGTGGGGATCAAAGCCTCAAAGACCCCTTATGTGATCCTTTTAAACAATGATACAGAACCGGACTGCCACTATATTGGAGAGATGATCAAGGCCATTGAACGTTCACCGGAGATCTTTTCTGTAAGCAGCAAGATGATCCAGCTGTATGACCACAGCAAAATGGATGATGCAGGAGATATGTATACACTGTTAGGCTGGGCATTCCAACGGGGCGTTGGACGTCCGGCTACAGGATACAACCGCAGCTGTTCTGTTTTTTCTGCCTGTGCAGGTGCTGCCATCTATCGCAGGGAAGTGTTTGAGACCATCGGTTATTTTGACGAGATGCATTTTGCTTATCTGGAAGATATTGATGTGGGTTACAGGGCGAAGATTTATGGTTATAAAAATGTTTACTGCCCAAGCGCCATGGTATACCACGTGGGAAGCGGTACCAGTGGATCCCGTTACAATTCATTTAAGGTCCGTCTGGCAGCAAGAAACAATATTTATCTGAACTATAAAAATATGCCATGGCCCCAGTTGCTTCTAAATGCTCTTCCGCTGGGACTGGGGATCCTGGTAAAATATGGATTTTTTAAGAAGATCGGGTTTGGAAAAGATTATCTGGACGGTCTGAAAGAGGGAGTGAAGACAGCAAAGCTGTGTAAAAAAGTAAAATATAACAGAGACCACCTGAAACATTATGCTGCCATTGAGTGGGAATTATGCACCGGAACTCTCCTCTATATCCGGGAATTTCTGGCCCGTCAGGCGGCAAAACGGTGAAGTTTATTATATTTTAAGAGAAAAGTTATGGAATAATGGGATTGTATCATGTATAATGTTTTGAATGAAGAAGCCGTTTTCTCCGGCGGGGGGAAATGAGTGAACAGCTTAACAAAAGGTGATATACAATGATAAAAGATAACCAGAAAAGCCTGAACCATGTTCAGGTTCTTCTGGATGCAGTGGTAACAGCAGTAGCCTATATACTGGCGTGGTTTATTATCGTCAGCGGAAAGGTAGTGCCTTTAAGAGGAGCAACTCTGGAGCCGGGACCTTATTTTCTGGCACTTATATTTATTGTTCCTGTTTATCTGATCTTAAATGGCTGTTTTCATCTGTATGTACCAAAGCGCATCCAGGGAAGAAGGGTTGAATTTGCCAATATCTGTAAGGCAAATGTGATCGGCCTGATGCTTTTTACGCTGATCCTTTTCGGCGGAAGAAGCTTTATTGTACATCTGGGGTATTTCTCCACCAGAATGCTCCTGGTGTTTTTTGTTTTAAATATACTTCTTCTGGCAGGAGAACGACTGGCGATCCGCCTGTTCTTACGTTCTCTTCGTACCAATGGTTACAACCAGAAGCATGTGCTCTTAATCGGTTACAGCCGTGCGGCAGAAGGTTTTATTGACCGTGTGACTTTAAATCCGGAATGGGGCTATCATATCCAGGGTATCCTGGATGACCATAAAAAAGCAGGTTATGTTTACAAGAAAGTCCAGGTTTTAGGACCGATCTCCCATTTGGAGACCTTTCTTGCAGCGAATACCTTAGACGAGATCGTTATTACTTTAAGTATCGGTGAATATGCAAATCTGGAACAGATCGTTGCGGCCTGTGAAAAGTCAGGTGTGCATACCAAATTTATTCCGGATTACAATAACATTATCCCTACGATCCCTTATATGGAAGATCTTCAGGGACTTCCGGTGATCCATATCCGCCATGTACCTCTTACCAGCGTATTTAATGCAACTATAAAGCGTATGGTAGATATCTGTGGCGCACTGTTTGGAATCATCCTGTTTTCGCCTCTTATGCTGCTGACAGCAGCATTGATCAAACTTACTTCTCCAGGTCCGATCATTTACAGCCAGGAGAGGATCGGACTGCACAACCGTCCTTTTAAAATGTTTAAATTCCGTTCCATGGAAGTACAGGATCCAAATAAAGAAAAGAACCAGTGGACAACCCCTCATGATCCCCGTGTTACTCCGGTAGGCCGTTTTATACGAAAGACCAGTATTGATGAGATGCCTCAGTTTTTTAACATTCTCATTGGAGATATGAGCCTGGTTGGTCCAAGGCCGGAGCGGCCTCTTTTTGTAGAAAAGTTTAAAGAAGAGATCCCACGTTATATGATCAAGCACCAGGTAAGACCAGGTCTTACAGGCTGGGCGCAGGTCAATGGTTACAGGGGAGATACTTCTATTACAAAGAGGATCGAGCACGACCTGTATTACATTGAAAACTGGAGCCTTGGATTTGATTTTAAGATCATGTTCCTGACGATATTCAAAGGCTTTATTAATAAAAACGCATACTAGAATGACAGCGGTCTGACTGCTGTTATCACTACAATGAGGAAACGTACATGAATCACGACTTTGATAATGAATTTGAAACGGATGACGAGTTAAAAAGAGGGCGCAGCCGCAGAAAAGACGGAAGGAAATACGCTTCTTCCGGACTTACCGGCAGAACAGGCAGTACAGGAAGAGGCAGCCGGACTGCAAGGACGGCAGCCAGGTCCGGGAAAAGCCGCTTAAGGACCATTATCATTTTTATTGTGGCAGAGATCATTGCACTGGCACTGATCGGCGCAGGCTGGTATGGAAAGCGTATGATGTCCCTGATGCAGACGGATACAGAGTTTAATAAGTCTGATATGACAAATCCTTATATCTCTGTGGAAAAAGAGCAGGCTATGAAGGGATACTGGACCGTAGCTCTTTTTGGTGTGGACAGCCGTGACAGTTCTGTGGGCAAAGGAAATATGTCCGATGTTATCATCATCTGCAATATCAATCAGGAAACAGGGGAGATCAAACTGGTCAGCCTTTTCCGTGATACGTATCTGAATGTAGATGATAAAAATGGTTACAACAAGATCAACCAGGCTTACTTCAGAGGCGGCCCGAAACAGGCAGTAGAAGCCTTAAACAGAAACCTGGATCTGGAGATCAATGATTATGCTACATTTAACTGGAAAGCAGTAGCAGATGCCATTAATATCCTGGGCGGTGTAGATGTGGAACTGAGCAAGGCGGAGTTTTATTATATCAATGCCTATATTACAGAAACAGTAGAGTCTACAGGTGTTGGCTCTTATCAGTTAAAGAGCGCAGGCCCGAACCATTTAGACGGTATCCAGGCAGTTGCCTATGCACGCTTAAGAAAGATGGATACAGACTTTGCAAGAACAGAACGTCAGAGAAAGATCATCCAGTTAAGCTTTGATAAATTAAGACAGGCAAACTTTTCTGTTGTTAATAATGTAATGGAAGTGGTATTCCCACAGATCTTAAGCAGTATCACATTAGATGATGTGATCCCGGCTGCAAAGAACCTGACCCGTTATCATATCGGTGATACCGCCGGCTTCCCTGAGGCAAGAAGTGATGCCAATATGGGTAAAAAGGGTGACTGTGTCATTCCGCAGACCTTAGAGAGCAATGTGGTTTCTCTTCACAAGTTCCTGTTTGGTGACGAAAATTACACCCCAAGTGATATGGTAAAGAAGATCAGCGCAAAGATTGCTTCTGATACAGGTCTGTATAAAGAAGGAAAGCCGGTAGGTGATGTTGGTACAGATGGCGGTTATATTCCTAAGACTACAGAGGCAAAGAAAGAAGACAAGACAACAGCGGACGGCTCAGAAAGCAGTTCTTCTTCTGAAAAGAACAATGAAAGTACTTCTTCCACAAAAGAGAGTATTATTGACGGTGAAACTGATTTTGAGTATGAAACAGATGAAGATGGAAATGTGATCGATCCTCCGGAAGATTATATACCACCAACCAGTAAACATTCTTCTGAAACGACCCAGAGTTCTCATACAGGTGAAAGCAGTCAGGCCCATCCGGGAGAGACTACAAAGGCAGCCCATCCGGGAGACTCCACAGAAAGCTTAAAGCCTACGGTTCCAAGCGGTACGCTGTCACCTTCCCGTACCACAGAAGCGGCAACTACAGAGGCTGCTACAAAACCATATGGACCGGGAAGCAGTGAAACAACAGCAGCTTCATCCTTCAATCCTGGAAACAGCATCAAAGAAGAGAATGTAGGCGGTCCGGGAGAGATGATCTCACCGGCAGCTTAATAAGCATTAAAAGATAACACCAAAGTTTAAGAAAGAGATTTCGTGAAAGCAGGGAGAATTCCTCTTTTGCGGGATCTCTTTTTGGAAGGAGAACAGATCATATATGAGGAAAAACAATTTGTTGAAAAAGACAGCCTGGATCGTTCTTTCCGCAGTCCTTTTTGGAACCGTGGCAGGAACGGTTATGACCGGGATCCAGATTGCGTCTTCCGGAATGGTTTCCCAGTTTTTTGCGATCGTTGCGTCAGATGAGGATACAGTAAAGGCGGAGGGAGAAGCACTGCCGCCTCCAGAACCATTTCCGGGAGAAAAGATACCGGAAACATTTCCACAGGCAGCAGACATTCCGGCACCGTCAACGGATGTTTCAGAGATCGTAGAAGAGGCAATGCCAACGGTTGTGGCAGTTGCCAGCACAGCCGTTTACCAGACTCCGGATTACGGATACAGCTGGTTTTTCGGAGGCGGAAGCCAGTCTTATGAGGTGCCAAGCAGTGGTTCCGGGATCATCATTGGTAAAAATGATACGGAACTGCTGATCGTGACCAATAATCATGTAGTGAAGGACACAGTATCATTAAAGATCACATTTGTAGATGATACAGCTGTGGATGCTGCGGTAAAGGGGACAGATGCAGATACAGATCTGGCAGTTATTTCCATCCCGATAGATCAGATCCCACAGGAAACCCAGGATAAGATAGCCGTTGCAAGGCTTGGGGACTCAGACAGCTTAAAAGTAGGACAGGGCGTGATCGCCATTGGAAATGCTCTTGGGTATGGCCAGTCCGTTACAGTGGGATATGTAAGCGCCTTAAACCGGGAAGTACAGACTTCCGACGGAAATACAAGAGTCCTGCTTCAGACAGATGCAGCCATCAATCCGGGAAACAGTGGTGGCGCCCTTTTGAACATGAAAGGGGAAGTGATCGGCATCAATGCGGCTAAATATTCCTCCACAGAAGTAGAAGGGATTGGCTATGCCATTCCTGTTTCAGGAGTCCAGGAGATTTTAGATGAACTGATGAACCGTAAGACCCGTTCTGAAGTAGAGGAAAGCAGACGGGGATATCTGGGGATTCAGGGAACTACAGTAGATGAAGAAACAGCGGCAACCTTTGATATGCCGAAGGGCGTTTATGTATACAAGATACTGGAAGACGGGGCTGCGGCTGGCTCTGAACTTCGTGAGAAAGATATTATCACCAAGCTGGATGGCATGACTGTAAAGAGTATGCAGGAACTGCAGAAATTCCTGAAAGGCTATGAAATGGGAGAGACCATTGAACTGCTGGTGCAGCGCCAGGAAGAAGGCCGGTATAAGGAACAGCAGATCCAGATTACGCTGGCAGGACTGCCGGAAGGTGAAGGACAACAGGAGAAACAGGATAACAGGGAGCAGCCCGGGGAAACAGCACCTTCCAGAAGAGAAGACAGTAATCCCTGGAGTTTTCCGGGAAATGGCTTCCCATGGGGAAGAATGTGGTAAGGAGAAAAGACAGTGGACGATAAGAATATGGAAAACGAGATGACAAATGGATCCCAGGATGATAATAAAAATAACGATAATTATGAGAAGATCTGCTATATGTGCCGCAGACCGGAGAGCAAGGCAGGACCAATGATCTCAATGCCGGGAGGCATGTGTCTGTGCCATGACTGTATGCAGAAGGCTTTTGATACAGTGACTAAGGGAGGCATGGATTTTTCAAAAATGCCCAATATGCCTTATATGAACATGAATTTCAGTGACTTAAGCCAGATGCCGCCAGTGAATGAGATCCCTCAGAGCCAGAAACTGAAAAAGAAAAAAGAACCGGAAAAGCAGCTGACTATGAAAGATATTCCGGCGCCTCACGTTATAAAAGGCAAGCTGGATGAATATGTGATCGGCCAGGACAAGGCAAAGAAGGTCATGGCAGTAGCTGTTTATAATCATTATAAGCGCGCCTTTTTAGGTGGTTCCGACCCAGACGGTGTTGTGATCGAAAAATCCAACATTTTAATGATCGGCCCTACAGGAAGCGGCAAGACCTATCTGGTAAAGACGCTGGCAAAGCTTCTTGATGTGCCGTTAGCTATTGCAGATGCCACATCCCTGACTGAAGCCGGTTATATTGGCGATGATATTGAAAGCGTTGTTTCCAAGCTGTTAGCAGCTGCAGGAAATGATGTAAAACGGGCAGAAAAAGGCATTATCTTTATTGATGAGATCGATAAGATCGCAAAGAAAAAACAGACCAATACAAGGGATGTAAGCGGCGAGTCCGTTCAGCAGGAACTTTTAAAGCTGTTAGAAGGCAGTACCGTAGAAGTTCCGGTGGGATCCAATCAGAAAAATGCAATGACTCCTATGGCTACTGTAAATACAGATAATATCCTGTTTATCTGTGGAGGTGCTTTCCCGGATCTGGAAAATATCATCAAGGAGCGCCTTACAAAGAAATCCTCCATGGGATTTGGAGCTGCCTTAAAAGACAGCTATGACAATGATCCGGATCTTTTAAGCCATGTGACCAATGAAGATCTGAGGGCATTTGGAATGATCCCGGAATTTTTAGGACGTCTGCCTGTAAATGTTACCTTAAAGGGACTGGATAAGGATATGATGATCCGGATCTTAAAGGAACCGAAAAATGCCATCCTGCGTCAGTATGAAAAACTTCTGGCACTGGATGAGGTAAAACTTGTATTTGAAGAAGACGCACTTTCCTGGATCGCAGAGGAAGCCTTAAAGCGTGGAACAGGCGCAAGAGCCCTCAGAGCCATTCTGGAAGAGTTTATGCTTGATATCATGTATGAGATACCAAAAGACCCGAATATCGGGTCTGTGGTGGTCACAAGGCCTTATCTGGAGAAAAAGGGAGGTCCCCTGATCCAGGTAAGAGAAGGATAAAATGAATTGGGTATGGAATTCGATCACTCCCGCAGCCGTAAAAATGTCTGCAGCAGATCCAGGGTTCCATACCCAAATTCTTTATTAGGATAGGTAAGGGACGGATTTCTGGCTGCGCCCCGGATCAGATAACTTTTAATAGAAGCCTCGCTCATAGTAGGGTAGTTTCCCATAACGATCCCCCAGCTTAAAAGATTGGCAACTGCTCCTGCAGTGATGGCGGCTGCAGCGCTGGTACCGGTGCGGCGGGAGAAGGCAGGAGCAGTACCGGCTGCTACACTGGATGAAAGCCCAGGGCGAAAAGCAGCTGAGATCCGCACCGATGGCCCCAGGATCTCCACTCCCGGAGCAGCCAGATCCGGCTTTACATAATCTCTGCTGGTGTAGCCACGGCTGGAATGGATGTAGATACTGTTGTTTCTGTGATTGTAGGCCCCTGTTGTAATAGGCAGGCGGGAATTGCCGGGAACCGTGATCGTGTTTGAAGGATCCGGTTTTAAAAATACAGTTTCATCGGAGATAAAACCCTGAACCGGCAGCCACATGTGGTATTCTCCCGTAAGAAACTGTGTATTGTATACACGAATGGTCCAGATCCCCGGGGAAGGACGCTCAAAGCGCATGGATACAAGCTGGCTTCCGCTTCCAGCCTCGATCAGCTGATAACTTACCGTGATGACCGTAGACTCTAAAAGAAAAGGGATACGGGTCTCGTTGTTGGATAAAATGGGGATCCGGCTGATCCGCTCTCCACCGGGAGATACAAAGCCTACTGTATACAGATCGGCAGCAGAAGACCAAAGTTCCAGGATAAAGCCACGTTTCCCTTCTTCTTCTCCTACCCGAAGTTCCACATCTTCAAAAGAAGTGTCAGCGGAAAACCTTCCTGCGTAATGGTGGGCGAGTCCTGTTTCATTTCCTGCTGCGATTACAGTGGCGATTCCGAAAAAGCCGCCATAATTCTGCGTTACCTGGCTTAAGGGGGAGGTACCGGTATGGCTGCCGTAATTGGTTCCAAGTCCTAAAAGGATCACTAAGGGGCGCCGGAAACGGTCAGCAGTGACTCTCAGGTATTTAATTCCCATCATAATATCATTTTCCTGGAAAGCAACAGTCTCTTCCGGGATCAGGTAATAGTCCCGCAGATATTTCTTTGCAGGCTTTAATTTTACAATGGCAAGATCTGCCATGGGAGCGGCGCCTGTGAAGTTTTGAAGGGGGAAAGCAGATCCGGCTGCAAGGCCTGCCAGGAAAGTGCCGTGGCCATCTGTATCTTTGGAAGGTACCAGGGAAAAAGGATCCTCTAAGGTTAAAGCTTCGTTGATCTCTTCATGAGTGAATTCCGTTCCATAGGAGGCACCGCCCATGGGATAATATTCCGGTACGCCAGGAGAAAAAACAGAAGGATCCTCAGGAAGGGTCTGATCCCACAGACCAAGGATCCGGGTCGTTCCGTCACTTTTACGAAAAACAGGACTTGTATAGTCGATCCCTGTATCTACAATACCAACGATCACCCCGCTTCCCATATTGCTCAGTGCAGGTGTCTGAAGGGCAGGAAGGATCCTGGCAGCTTCCATAGCGGAGTCATCCAACAGGGTAAAAAGAGAGGGAATGCTGTAGTAGGGCTGACGTTCCAGGGAAAGGGGAAGTGCATTTTCAAGTTCTGTATAAAAAACAGCATAATCATTGCTTACATAATCCACACAGGGAAACTGCTCCGGGTCCCGGAGATTATTCTGCAGGGATCCAAAACGGTAAATGAAATCAGCGACATCCTGGGAAGCAGGATTTAAGATACATTCAGCCATAAAAACCACCGGTAAAATGCTTGTTATCAGTATATGGGAAAATCACCGGAAGTTACCTGCATATCTGGACGGAAACGGGATAATATTGTAAAATGGACTCATGAAAAAAGTACGAACCTGTTCCATGTACCAGAAAGGATGGATGTATAATATGATCTTACCGTGGCTTACTGGCGGCATTGCTGCCCTGGATCTGTTTATAAAAGACGAAATAGAGCGGGAAGGGGAAGAAGAATTTCCAAGGGACCTTCCCGGCACAAAGGGGCTGATCCGCCTTCATAAAAGTTATAATTCCGGATTTCCTTTTGGCTTTTTAAAAGAACGCCCGGAACTGGTAAAAGGGATCCCCCTGGCAGTTACATCTGCTGCAGCAGGCGCATTAGGCGCGTTTATGACAAAAAAGGGCTGCCTGGCCCAGAAGATCGGCCTTTCCATGGTCCTTGGAGGTGCTATCAGCAATCTTTATGACCGTCTGGTAAAAGGCTATGTAGTGGATTATTTCTCCATTGAATTTAAAAGGCTGAAAAAGGTGATCTTTAATCTGGGAGATATTTTTGTATTTTTAGGCAGCCTGGTATTTCTGATCGGGGAACTGTTGGAGGATATAGACCTTAAAAACTGAGCATTCCCCCAAGGGTTCCGCCAAAGGCACACACGCCTAATACCATGAGAGATCTGGCAGCCTGGATAGAGGCCCGGGGATCCATAGCCCAGGAAGCAGCAAAAAGGATGAGAAAATAAAACATTCCTGACAGCAGTCCCCAGAAAAAACGCCGGTTTCTGACTTTTCTTCCTGTGAAAAATCCACCTGCGAAACAGGCTGCAAAATACACAGCAAAGATCAGCAGGTTTACCAGACTTTCTCCCAGGCGCAGTTTGTAAAGGGCAAAAGCCAGTGCCCCTAAAAAGAGGGCAGAAAGGGCATAGGAGATAAAAAGAGAGCGCAGCAGCGGTTTTATCACTTTAGTTTCCATAGACATCTCCCTAAAATATGTTTACAGTCAAGTATATTCACCATTGCAAGCCAACATAACCTATGTTATAATTTTATGGAGTTTATTCATATGTGCCTTTTGAGGCATATAAAAAAAGGAGGTACTGTACAATGAAGCATGTAAAGACTTTAAATGCCAATACCTTAAAGGATACCATGAAGAAGGGCGGATGTGGCGAGTGCCAGACTTCCTGCCAGTCTGCATGTAAGACTTCCTGTACCGTTGGTAACCAGAGCTGCGAAAACTCTGCCCGCTAATGGTATAGGTCGGTAACGGATTAAGTGTGCAAAGCCCCTATGGTCACAGAGATTATAGGGGCTTTCCCATGTGATTTGGATTGGCCTGAAAGGCCTATTACGTTTAGAAAGAGAGATTTTAATTTTGATTCATCAGTATATTAATAATGGTTATCATATTGTTCTGGATGTGAACAGCGGTTCCGTCCATGTAGTAGATCCGGTGGTTTATGACGCCATCGCAGCAGTTTCAGAACAGGTTCCGGAAATGGACAAGCCTGAGAAGCTTTCTGAAGAAGTAACTGCAAATGTTCATAAAAAATTAGACGAGACCTATGGAAGTGAAATGGTCTGTGAAGCACTGGAAGATATTCAGGAGCTGATCGATACAGAACAGCTTCTTACCCGTGACATTTATCGTGACTTTGTTTTAGATTTTAAGAAGCGCAAGACCGTTGTAAAAGCGCTCTGTCTGCATATTGCACACGACTGCAACCTTGCCTGTCGTTACTGCTTTGCGGAAGAAGGAGAGTATCATGGCCGCCGTGCTTTAATGAGCTATGAAGTTGGTAAGAAAGCACTGGATTTCCTGGTAGCTAATTCCGGAAACAGAGAGCATCTGGAAGTGGATTTCTTCGGCGGAGAGCCTCTTTTAAACTGGAAGGTAGTAAAACAGCTGGTTGAATACGGCCGCTCCTTAGAAGAGGCAAACCACAAGAAGTTTCGTTTTACATTAACCACCAACGGCGTTCTCTTAAACGATGAGATCATGGAATTCTGCAACCATGAGATGAGCAATGTAGTATTAAGCCTGGATGGCCGCCGTGAGATCAATGACAAGATGCGTCCGTTCAGAAACGGCAGCGGCAGCTATGATATGATCGTTCCGAAGTTCCAGAAGTTTGCTGAGAGCAGAGGACAGAAGAATTACTATGTAAGAGGTACTTTCACAAGAAATAACCTGGATTTTGCAGATGATGTGATCCATTATGCAGATCTGGGATTCCAGCAGATGTCCATGGAGCCGGTAGTAGCTGATCCTGCAGAGGATTATGCCATCCGTGAAGAGGACATTCCTCAGATCTTAAAAGAATATGACAAACTGGCATTAGAATACATCAAGCGTAAAAAAGAGGGCAGAGGTTTTAACTTCTTCCACTTTATGCTGGATTTAACAGCAGGTCCATGTGTTGCAAAACGTCTGGCTGGCTGCGGTTCCGGTACGGAGTATCTGGCAGTTACCCCATGGGGCGATCTGTATCCATGCCACCAGTTTGTAGGCAATGAGAAATTCCTTCTTGGAAATGTAGACACAGGTATTGTAAATACAGAGACCCGTGATGAGTTTAAGCTTTGCAATGTATATGCAAAAGAAACATGCAAGGACTGCTTTGCAAGATTTTACTGCAGCGGTGGATGTAGTGCAAATGCCTATAATTTCAGTGGTTCTATTAACGGCGCATATGAGATCGGCTGCGAGATGCAGAAAAAGAGGATCGAATGTGCCATCATGATCAAGGCTGCTTTGGCAGACGAAGAGGCATAATATATGAAATATCAGGTAATAACCAAAGATGGACGGGCGAAACGTGCCCAGATGGAAACCGTACATGGAACCATCCAGACACCGGTTTTCATGAATGTAGGAACTGTAGGCGCTATTAAAGGCGCTGTATCTACCGATGACCTGCGCCAGATCGGCACCCAGGTAGAGCTTTCCAATACCTACCACCTTCATGTGCGTACCGGCGACAAGCTGATCAAGGAGTATGGCGGACTGCATCAGTTTATGAACTGGGATAAGCCGATCCTTACAGACTCCGGCGGTTTCCAGGTATTCTCCCTTACAGATCTGCGCAAGATCAAGGAAGAAGGCGTATACTTCCGCTCCCACATTGACGGACATAAGATCTTCATGGGACCGGAAGAAAGTATGCAGATCCAGTCAAATCTTGGTTCCACCATTGCCATGGCTTTTGACGAGTGCCCACCAAGCCATGCAGATTATGATTATATCCGCAATTCCGTAGACCGCACTACACGCTGGTTAAAGCGCTGTAAGACAGAAATGGATCGTTTGAATTCCCTTCCGGACACCATTAACAAAGAACAGCTGTTGTTTGGCATCAACCAGGGCGGTGTTGTAGATGAGATCCGTATCCAGCATGCAGAAACCATTAAAGAGCTGGACCTGGACGGCTATGCTATCGGTGGTCTGGCTGTAGGTGAGACACATGAGGAAATGTATCACATCCTGGATGTGACGGTACCTCATCTGCCGGAAGATAAGCCTGTATATCTTATGGGGGTAGGAACACCTGCCAATATCTTAGAGGCAGTAGAGCGTGGGGTAGATTTCTTTGACTGTGTTTACCCATCCAGAAACGGCCGTCATGGTCATGTATACACCAACCATGGCAAATTAAATCTGTTTAACCAGAAATATGAACTGGACCACAGCCCGATTGAAGAAGGCTGCCAGTGTCCGGCCTGCCGTTCCTACAGCAGAGCCTATATCCGTCATCTGTTAAAGGCAAAAGAAATGCTGGGAATGCGGTTATGTACCTTGCATAATTTGTATTTTTATAATAAAATGATGGAGGAGATCCGCGACGCCATCGAAGAACACCGTTTCGCAGAATACAAGGCAGCTAAACTTGCCGGTATGGAAGGCAAATAGCAGGTAGAAGCGGGTAAACAAAAAACTATAACTGCTGCGGCGAGGCGGCAGCAGATGTGAAGGAGGAAAAACCATGCAGGGAATGGGCTTTATAGTTATCTATATCGTATTTTTTGCAGCTCTGATCTATTTTACTTCAATCCGTCCACAGAAGAAGGAAAGACAGAAACAGCAGGAGATGTTAAGCAGCGTTGCTGTAGGAGATACCATTCTTACTACCAGCGGTTTTTACGGTGTGATCATTGATATGACCGATGATACCGTGATCGTTGAGTTCGGCAGCAACAAAAACTGCCGTATCCCAATGCAGAAAGCTGCGATCGTTCAGGTAGAGAAGCCAGAGACAAAATAAGACTGGTTTTTTACAAAGAAAATGAACATTAAAAATGTCGGAGGTTTGGAGCTTGGCAGCCGGTCTGCACAGGTGAGAACGTCCGGCATTTTTGCATAATAAGAAAGGCGGGGTTATTTTGATCAGGAATATTGTATTTGATATGGGAAAAGTTCTAATGGATTATTCTGGTATGCCGGTATGCCGTCATTTTACAGACAATGAGGTACTGGCAAAGAGAGTCTGCACGGCTGTGTTTGATTCACCGGAATGGGTTCTTTTGGATATGGGAGTGATCACGGAGGAAGATGGTATTAAGAAGATGATCAGCCGTCTGGATACAGAAGAAGAAAAAGAACTGGCTGTGAAGTCTTTCGACCATTGGCATGAGTATAATCTGGTCCAGAAGCCGGAGATGGGAGATCTGGTCCGGGATCTGAAAGCAAAAGGCTACGGCATCTATTTATGCTCCAATGCATCTGTACGTATGCTTACCTGCTACAAAGAGGTGCTGCCGGCAGTAGAATGCTTTGACGGGATCCTGTTTTCCGCAGAAGTTCTGTGCATGAAACCACAGAAAGAAATGTATGGTCATTTCTTTGAACGGTTCGGTCTGAAACCGGAAGAGTGCTATTTTATTGATGACCTGCCAAATAATATTGCAGGAGCGAAAGCCTGCGGTATGGACGGTTACTGCTTTGCAGACGGGGATGTGGAAAAGTTAAAACGCACACTTTACGAATCTGTCCTTTCGTAATTCATAGTAAGAGTGGATTGCTACGCACGTGCTCATTTCGCCTCAGCCCGTCCAATGACTGTGTATCCATGCAAGTAAGCTTGCCTGTATCCTCAGTCGCTGTACGGGACTCTTACTGCAATCTTAAGACTTTCTTAATAATCTATTCAAAGAACATTCAAACATTTCCGGCGATTGCATGATATACTTTAGTTACATAAGAAATGCACGAAAGTTTAAGAACTATCCTTCAACCCTTTTTGAAAATCCGAAATCCTTAGAAGAAAGCTCCGTACTGACAGGTACGGAGCTTTTTTCTGCGCATACAGTATAAGAAAAGGGATTTTTTAATTGTGAATCGGGCAAGAATGGAAATTCACTGTGATGAGGCGGCTTTAAAGGGAATTACCGGAAAGGGCGTCGGTGTTGCAGTTTTAGATACAGGCATCTACCTTCATGAAGACCTGAAAGGAAAGATACAGGGATTTAAGGACTTTGTCCATGGAAAAAAGCTTCCTTATGATGATAATGGTCATGGAACCCATATTGCAGCTATGATCGCAGGCAGCGGTCTTGCCTCAGGCGGCCTTTTAAAGGGGATCGCACCGGGAAGCAGTATTACAGCGATCAAGGTTTTAGATCACAGAGGAAATGGATATGCGGCAGATGTTTTAATGGGACTTAGGTGGATCCGGGAACACAGGAAAGAATATGGCATACGGATCATAAATATTTCTGTAGGATCCCTTACCAGACGGGAAATGACGGAAAATTCCGCCTTGGTAAAAGGGGTAAATGCTGCCTGGGATGACGGCTTGGTAGTGGTGGTGGCTGCAGGAAATCATGGTCCTGCTCCGGGAACTGTGACTACGCCGGGGATCAGCCGGAAAGTGATCACAGTAGGCTGTTCTGATGATGACCGGGAGGTAGAGGTGATGGGAAGCAGAATGGTGGATTATTCCGGCAGAGGTCCTACCAATGCCTGTGTGTGCAAGCCAGATCTGGTAGCACCGGGCTGCGGGATCATCAGCTGCTGTAATGAACCGGGCCGGTATTTTATAAAATCAGGTACAAGCATGTCTACGCCTCTTGTATCCGGTGCTATTGCCCTGCTTTTGGAAAAATATCCGTCTATGAGTAATAAAGACGTTAAACTGCGGATCAGGGAGCGGGCAGTCGATCTGGGACTTCCCCATAACCAGCAGGGCTGGGGAAAACTGGACGTAAAAAGACTGCTGGCAGATGAAATATGATCTTATCATCTGTCAGCAGCCTGCAAAGAATATCGTATTTTATTTCTCCCAACGTCCGGAAGCGCCACACGGAAGCACCAGACCGTTCTGGGAAACAGGAAGACCTACTTCCTCCGCTTTTACAGTTCCGCCGAATTTTGGTACGATCTCAACGCCCATCATATAGGAAAGAACAGATGGCGCAAGACCGGTGGTATAAGAGTTGATCAAGAAGAACAGCGGATCATCAGAAAGCAGCTGTACACACAGCTTTACTAATGGGTGAATGGCATCTTCGATCTTCCAGATCTCGCCCTTTGGTCCGCGGCCATAAGATGGAGGATCCATGATAATGGCATCGTAGTGATTTCCACGGCGGATCTCGCGCTCTACGAATTTGACACAGTCATCTACGATCCAGCGGATCGGAGCATCAGACAGGCCGGAAGAATGGGCATTTTCCTTTGCCCAGGTAACCATACCCTTAGAAGCATCTACGTGGGTCACGCTGGCTCCTGCTTCGGCAGCTGCCAGTGTAGCACCTCCGGTATAGGCAAACAGGTTTAATACCTTTACAGGGCGTCCTGCTTTGCGAATCTTATCACCAAACCAGTCCCAGTTTGCAGCCTGTTCCGGGAAAAGACCGGTATGCTTAAAACTGAAAGGCTTTAAATTAAAGGTAAGTTCTTTATAATTGATCGTCCACTGCTCCGGCAGATCAAAAAATTCCCACTCACCGCCGCCTTTGCTGCTGCGATGATAATGTCCGTTCATTTTCTTCCAGCCTTTGTGTTTCTTTGGGGTATCCCAGATCACCTGAGGATCCGGACGCACCAGAAGATAATCTCCCCAGCGCTCTAATTTTTCACCTTTGGAACAGTCAATTACTTCATAATCTTTCCAACCGTCGGCAAGCCACATAAATTTGATAACCTCGTTTCTTCTATTTATAATATATATGATATCCTGTATTCCGCCCAGGGCGGATGTTATAGTACGGTTTTGTATCATAGGACTCCAATTGAGTATAGTCTATTTTAATAGGGTCCGTCAAGAGATTTGAGTACCAGTGACATATTCTTGTAATAGAATTGAAAGATTAATCTGGTTGAACTATAAGAAAACTCTTGGTACAATAGTTATAAAGCGCAAACTGTATATTTACAGCAGTTTCGGGGTGAAAGCAGAAGAAGAGAGGAACAGGGCATATGAGGAAAAAAATGAAAGCAGCCTGGTTTCTGGCAGCGTTACTATCAGCAGGGCTGGCAGCGTTCCCGGCTATGGCAGCACAGGGATGGGCACAGGAAAACAGCAGCTGGGTCTACTATGACAGCAATGGAAATAAAGTATATAATGAATGGAAAAAGGGAGCTGACGGCCAGTGGAGATATCTGAACGGAGAAGGATATATGGCTGTAAATGCATGGGCAGACTCTGATTATTATGTAGACAGCAATGGCATTATGGTTACGGACAAATGGTTAAAGACTACTTCTGACGGCGGAGAAGAAGAGTGGTACTATTTTGGAAGCAGCGGAAAGACCATAGATGACACCTGGAAGAAGATCAATGATAAGTGGTATCATTTTGACGGAAACGGCCGTATGGAAACAGGCTGGATCTTAGACGATATGTATTATACCGGAGATGACGGTGTGATGCGTACCGGCTGGCAAAAACTGTATCCGCCGGATAATTACGAGGAAGACTCCAACAAAGTGATCCCGGGAGCTGAGGGCGGTACATTAGATTACGGCGAAGATGGCCAGTATTGGTACTATTTTGGAACAAACGGCAAGAAATATGTTCCAAGTGACGGCAACGACAACGGAGATTATGGCACCAGAAAGATCGATGGCATTTACTATTGCTTTGATGATGACGGCATTTTACAGATGGGCTGGAAGAATGTAAGAGGAAGTTCTGACTCGATCAAAGACTATATGTACTTTGGCTCTGACGGAAAGGCAAAGATCGGTTGGTATTCCATAGAACCGCCGGAAGACTTAGAAGGTTATGATGGAGATGTAGAATGGTTCTACTTTGCAAATAATGGAAGGCCAAAAGCTGCAGACTCAGATCACCTTACCACACAGGATCTGACCAAGATCAGTGGAAAGACCTACTTATTTAATAAGCGTGGCAATCCGGTCTATGGACTTAAGAAGGTCTATATCGGATCCGGTGACAGCAACTGGACCGCGTTCTATTTTGGAACCAAGACACAGAGCTGTGTACAGCGTGGAAAGATGAAAGTAGAAGAAGATGATGGAAACAAGACAGATTTCTACTTCAGTGAAAACGGCCGCGGCTATACCGGTGTAAAAGATAATTACCTCTATTATAAAGGAAAGCTTCAGAAAGCTACAGATGGTCAGAAGTATGTATGCTATAAGATCGACAGCAGCAACTATGTAGTAAATTCTTCCGGAAAGGTTATGAAAAACTCTACTGTAAAGACCAGTGACGGAGTGAAGTTTAAAACAAGCTCCAGCGGCTCTTTAAGTACAGCAGATGATGATAACGATGTAAGCTCTTATTTCACAGAGCCGGAAGAACCGATCTGTACAGAGGACTGATAAAATGATATCTGTTTCTTCTATAATAAATAGGATCAGATCAGGATGTGCTGATGCAGGGATTAACAGTACCGGTATTAATGTATTACTGATGTATTAATTATAGAAAGAACAGGGCAGAATAAAGGGAAACAGGTGGTAAAAAGCCTGTTTCCTTTTTTAATAAAACCCCTTATAAAAATTATTTAGAAAAATACAAAAAAATGCTTGCATTTCTCTGGAATATATGTTATCTTAGAACAGCTGTGACATGATAGCAAAGAAACGTGAGGTTGCTGCCTTACAAAAGGCAGGTTTTCCGTGGAGCGAATGTCAAGTTAGGAAACTGGCGACAAGTCACTGTACCAATTAAAGAAACTGCAATTTAGGGCAGAATCAGTGTGTAGTTCTGTGAGGACACACACGGAAACGTGTACAGTCACCGCTTGTCGTACTTGGTTTATAAAGTGCGAAAAGGAGGCGACTTTTTTTATGGCAAGTCAAGTAATGAGAATCACATTAAAAGCTTATGATCATCAGTTAGTAGATCAGTCCGCTGGAAAGATCATCGAGACAGTAAAAAAGACAGGATCTCAGGTGAGCGGACCAGTGCCGTTACCAACTAAGAAAGAGGTTGTAACAATTCTGCGTGCGGTTCATAAGTACAAAGATTCCAGAGAGCAGTTCGAGCAGAGAACTCACAAGAGACTGATCGATATCACTGCACCAAGCCAGAAGACAGTAGATGCACTGTCCAGACTGGAAATGCCAGCTGGTGTGTCCATCGACATCAAGATGAAGACCAAATAATCCCAGTAAGCATTAATGATTATGTTTATATCCTGAAGGGTTTAGATATAGAAGCAACACTACATTCCTGTAGGAATCAACATACCGGCAACGGTTCATAGTGTTCCACGTATATTAGGCTGTTCTAGGATGAATGCGAAAGCATTCCGCTGTAGATCATGAAACAGGAGGTAAGACAATGAAGAAAGCGATTTTAGCAACAAAAGTCGGAATGACCCAGATCTTCAATGAGAATGGTGCGTTAGTTCCGGTAACCGTACTTCAGGCAGGACCTTGTGTAGTAACTCAGGTTAAGACCGAAGAGAACGACGGTTACAAAGCAGTACAGGTTGGTTTCGTTGATAAGAGAGAAAAACTTGTTAACAAACCACAGAAAGGCCACTTTGATAAGGCTGGCGTATCTTACAAGAGATATGTGAGAGAATTCAGATTTGAGAATGCGGAAGAGTATTCTGTAAAGGATGAGATCAAGGCTGAGATCTTCGCAGCAGGCGATAAGATCGATGCAACCGCTATTTCCAAAGGTAAAGGCTTCCAGGGCGCAATCAAGAGACACGGACAGCACAGAGGACCTATGGCTCATGGTTCCAAGTTCCATCGCCATCAGGGTTCCAACGGTTCCGCAACTACCCCAGGCCGCGTATTCAAGGGCAAGGGAATGCCTGGACAGATGGGTCACAAGCAGATCACTGTTCAGAATCTTGAAGTAGTTAAGGTTGATGCCGAGAACAACCTGATTCTGGTTAAGGGTGCAGTTCCAGGACCTAAGAAATGCCTGGTTACTGTAAAGGAAACCGTTAAGGTTGAGAAGTAAGCTTTTATAGGAAAGGAGGAATACACAGATGGCAAACGTATCTGTTTACAATATGGAAGGTAATGAAGTTGGCACATTAGAACTGAACGATGCCGTGTTCGGTGTAGAAGTAAACGAGCACCTGGTACATCTTGCAGTTGTTGCACAGCTTGCTAATAAGCGTCAGGGAACACAGAAAGCTAAAACACGTTCTGAGGTTTCTGGCGGTGGCAGAAAGCCATGGAGACAGAAGGGAACCGGTCATGCAAGACAGGGTTCAACAAGAGCTCCACAGTGGAAAGGCGGCGGTGTTGTATTTGCACCAACTCCTAGAGACTACACAATCAGACTGAACAAGAAGGAAAAGAGAGCAGCTCTTAAGTCCGCTCTGACAAGCCGTGTTCAGGAGAACAAGTTCATCGTTGTTGAAGAACTTAAGTTTAACGAGATCAAGACAAAGAACTTTAAGAATGTTCTGAACAATCTGAAGGTTAACAAAGCTCTGGTTGTTTTAAGCGAGAGCGATGAGAACGCAGTATTATCCGCAAGAAACATTGCTGATGTTAAGACTGCTCAGGTTGGAACCATCAATGTATACGACATTCTGAAGTACAACACAGTTGTTGCTAGTAAGGCAGCTGTTGCATCCATCGAGGAGGTATACGCATAATGGCAGATATCAAATACTATGACGTCATCTTAAAACCAGTTATCACTGAGAAGAGCATGAACGCTATGGGTGATAAGAAGTATACTTTCATGGTACATGTAGACGCTAACAAGTCTATGATCAAAGAAGCAGTTGAGAAGATGTTCCCAGGAACCAAGGTTGCTTCCGTAAACACCATGAACTGCGATGGCAAGACAAAGAGAAGAGGAATGACTTTCGGAAAGACCGCTGCTTCCAAGAAGGCTATTGTTAAGCTGACCGAGGATAGCAAGGAGATCGAAATCTTCCAGGGCTTATAATTTAAGACCCATCACCCCGCCGGGTATGTGCCCGGCCGGAGAACTTATACGGCTCTTATGACAGCCGTGAAAAGAAAAGAAAAGGAGTAAATGTCATGGGAATTAAGAAGTATAATGCTTATACACCTTCCAGAAGACATATGACCGGTTCTGATTTCAAGGAAATCACCAAGACAACTCCAGAGAAGTCTCTGGTAGTATCTCTGGCTAAGAACGCTGGTCGTAACAATCAGGGTAAGATCACTGTTCGTCACAGAGGCGGCGGCAGCAGAAGAAAATATAGAATTATCGATTTCAAGAGAAACAGCAAGGATGGTATCCCGGCAACCGTTATCGGTATCGAGTACGATCCAAACAGAAGTGCAAACATCGCACTGATCTGCTATGCAGATGGTACCAAGTCTTATATCTTAGCTCCTCAGGGCTTAACTGATGGAATGAAGGTTATGAGCGGTGACACTGCAGAAGCAAAAGTTGGTAACTGCATGCCACTGTATCATGTTCCAGTAGGTACTCAGGTACACAACATTGAGCTGTATCCTGGCAAGGGTGGTCAGCTGGTTCGTTCCGCTGGTAACTCTGCTCAGCTTATGGCTAAGGAAGGCAAGTATGCAACCTTACGTTTACCTTCAGGTGAAATGAGAATGGTTCCGATCATCTGCCGCGCAACAATCGGTGTTGTTGGCAATGGCGAACACTCCCTGATCAACATTGGTAAAGCTGGTAGAACCCGTCACATGGGCATCAGACCTACAGTTCGCGGTTCCGTTATGAACCCGAATGATCATCCACACGGTGGTGGTGAAGGAAAGACCGGTATCGGCCGTCCAGGTCCATGCACACCTTGGGGCAAGCCTGCTCTGGGTCTGAAGACCAGAAAGAAAAACAAGCAGTCTAATAAGTTGATCGTAAGAAGACGTGATGGCAAAACCATCAAATAATTAAGGAGGTTAAGAACACATGGCTCGTTCACTGAAAAAAGGACCATTTGCAGATGCACATCTGTTAAAGAAAGTAGACGCTATGAATGCAGCAGGACAGAAGCAGGTAATCAAGACCTGGTCCCGTCGTTCAACAATCTTCCCTCAGATGGTTGGTCACACAATCGCTGTACATGACGGAAGAAAACACGTTCCGGTATACGTTACTGAGGATATGGTAGGACACAAACTGGGTGAGTTCGTAGCAACCAGAACCTACAGAGGCCACGGTAAAGACGAGAAGAAGTCCGCTGTTAGAAAGTAATCCACAGGTAAATTGAAAGGAGGTTTTACAAATGGCAAGAGGACATAGATCCCAAATTAAGAGAGAAAGAAATGCCCAGAAGGACACCAGACCAAGCGCAACACTGTCTTACGCTAGAGTGTCTGTCCAGAAGGCTTGCTTTGTATTAGATGCCATCAGAGGCAAAGATTTACAGACCGCACTTGGTATTGTAACTTACAATCCTAGATATGCTTCCAGCTTAGTAAAGAAGTTACTGGAATCAGCAGCAGCAAACGCTGAGAACAATAACAACATGGACCCTGCAAAACTGTACGTAGAAGAGTGCTACGCAAACCAGGGACCGATCATGAAGAGGGTTAGACCGAGAGCTCAGGGCCGTGCTTACAGAATCGAGAAGAGAATGAGCCACATCACTGTAGTTCTGAATGAGAAATAAATAGGAGGCAAATATGGGACAGAAAGTTAATCCACACGGCATTAGAGTCGGTGTTATTAAAGACTGGGATTCCAGATGGTATGCAGAAGCTGATTTTGCAGACAACCTGGTTGAAGACTATAATATTAGAAAGTTCCTTAAGAACAAATTAAAGAGCTCCAGCGTTTCCAAGATCGAGATCGAGCGCGCATCTGACAGAGTGAAAGTTATCATCTACACTGCTAAGCCAGGCGTTGTTATCGGTAAGGGCGGCGCAGAGATCGAAAAGCTGAAAGCAGAAGTTCAGAAGATGACTGCTAAGAAGCTGTTCGTAGACATCAAAGAAATCAAGAGACCAGACAGAGATGCTCAGCTGGTTGCTGAATCTATCGCACAGCAGCTTGAGAACCGTGTATCCTTCCGCCGTGCTATGAAGTCTACCATGAGCAGAACCATGAAGGCTGGCGTTAAGGGTATCAAGACTGCAGTTGCAGGTCGTTTAGGCGGTGCTGATATGGCTCGTACAGAGTTCTACAGCGAAGGTACTATTCCGCTTCAGACATTAAGAGCAGATATTGACTATGGTTTCGCAGAAGCAGATACAACCTACGGCAAGATTGGCGTTAAGGTATGGATCTACAAAGGCGAGGTACTTCCTACTAAAGGAAATAAGGAAGGGAGCGATAAATAATGTTAATGCCTAAGAGAGTTAAGCGTCGTAAACAGTTCCGTGGATCTATGGCCGGCAAGGCATTAAGAGGCAATACGATCTCTAACGGTGAGTACGGTTTAGTCGCTACTGAACCATGTTGGATCAAATCAAACCAGATTGAAGCAGCCCGTGTTGCTATGACCCGTTACATTAAGCGTGGTGGTAAAGTCTGGATCAAGATTTTCCCGGATAAACCTGTAACAGCAAAGCCAGCAGAAACCCGTATGGGTTCCGGTAAGGGCGCTCTGGAGTACTGGGTAGCAGTTGTAAAGCCAGGCCGCGTATTATTCGAGATCGCTGGTGTACCAGAGGAAACAGCTAAGGAAGCACTTCGTCTTGCTATGCACAAACTGCCATGCAAGTGCAAAATTGTTTCTAAAGCAGATTTAGAAGGCGGTGATAACAGTGAAAACTAATAAGTTTGTAGAAGAGTTAAAGAATAAGTCAGCAAATGAGCTGAATGAAGAGTTAGTAGCTGCGAAGAAGGAACTGTTTAATTTAAGATTCCAGAATGCAACCAATCAGTTAGACAACACATCCCGGATCAAAGAAGTTCGCAAGAACATCGCTCGTATCCAGACTGTTATCACTGAGAAGGCTAATGCTTAATGAAAGGAGAACTTACCGTGGAAAGAAATTTAAGAAAAACCCGTATCGGTAAAGTGGTAAGCAACAAGATGGATAAGACCATCGTTGTAGCAATCGAGGACCACGTAAAGCACCCAATGATCGGTAAGATCGTTAAGAAAACCGTTAAGCTGAAAGCTCATGATGAGAACAATGAGTGCGGCATCGGTGATACTGTAAAAGTAATGGAAACAAGACCACTGTCCAAGGATAAGAGATGGAGACTTGTTGAGATTATCGAGAAAGCAAGATAATTAGGGAAGGAGTTAACAGGTATGGTTCAGCAGGAAACAAGACTTAAGGTTGCCGACAATACCGGTGCAAAAGAACTTCTCTGCATCCGTGTATTAGGTGGTTCAACCAGAAGATATGCAAATATCGGCGATGTCATCGTTGCTTCTGTTAAAGATGCAACACCAGGCGGTGTTGTAAAGAAGGGCGATGTTGTAAAGGCTGTAGTAGTTCGTACCGTTAGAGGCGCTCGCCGTAAAGACGGTTCTTACATCAAGTTCGATGAGAACGCAGCAGTTATTATTAAGGATGACAAGACTCCAAGAGGAACTCGTATCTTTGGGCCTGTAGCTAGAGAATTAAGAGACAAGCAGTTCATGAAGATTGTCTCCTTAGCTCCAGAAGTATTATAAGGAGGGTGTCCACTGTGCAGAAAATCAAGAAAGACGATTTAGTAGTAGTAATCGCAGGAAAAGATAAAGACAAACAGGGAAAGGTACTCTCTGTTGACGTAAAGAAGAACAAAGTTCTGGTTCAGGGCTGCAACATGGTTACAAAGCACACCAAGCAGTCTCCAGCTAACCCACAGGGCGGCATCGTGAATCAGGAGGCTCCAATTGATATCTCCAATGTAATGCTGGTAGTAGACGGCAAGGCAACCAGAGTTGGCTTTGAAGTAAGAGACGGAAAGAAAGTCCGCGTTGCTAAGAAGACCGGTAAGGTTGTTGAATAATTCAGGAGAGGAGGAAAAAAACGTTGGCTAGATTAAAAGAACAGTATCAGAACGAATTCGTAGACGCTCTGATTAAGAAATTTGGATATAAGAACGTTATGCAGGTGCCGAAGCTTGATAAGATCGTTATCAACATGGGCGTAGGCGAAGCTAAGGAAAATGCCAAGGTTCTGGATTCCGCAGTTAGAGATCTGGAGATCATCTCCGGTCAGAAGGCTGTAACAACCAAGGCTAAAAAGTCTGTTGCAAACTTCAAGATCCGTGAAGGCATGGCAATCGGTTGCAAGGTAACCCTTCGTGGTGAGAGAATGTACGAATTCCTTGATCGTCTGATCAACCTGGCACTGCCACGTGTACGTGACTTTAGAGGTGTTAACCCTAACGCATTTGATGGCAGAGGAAACTATGCTCTTGGTATCAAAGAGCAGCTGATTTTCCCTGAAATTGAGTACGATAAAGTTGACAAGGTAAGAGGTATGGATATCATCTTCGTTACCACCGCTAATACTGACGAAGAAGCGCGTGAACTTTTGACATTATTCAATATGCCTTTTGCAAAATAGTTAGGAGGAAACATTCATGGCTAAGACTTCAATGAAGATCAAACAGCAGCGTCCTGCTAAATTCTCTACCAGAGAGTACAATCGCTGCAGAATCTGTGGCCGTCCACATGCTTACCTGAGAAAATATGGTATCTGCCGTATTTGTTTCCGTGAGTTAGCATACAAGGGTCAGATTCCTGGCGTTAAGAAAGCAAGCTGGTAGGCTGAAGGCTCGTTACAGCGTCTGACAGCATAGGTTGTCAGACCTGGCGGGTGAAGATAGATAGAATTTAGAAAAGGAGGCATTTTCAAAATGACAATGAGCGATCCAATTGCAGATATGCTTACAAGAATCCGTAATGCAAACACTGCAAAGCATGATACAGTAGATGTACCTTCTTCCAAGATGAAATTAGCTATCGCTGATATCCTGGTAAATGAAGGTTATATTGCAAAGTACGATCTGGTAGAGGATGGCGCTTTCCAGAACATCCACATTACCTTAAAGTACGGCAAAGATAAGAACGAAAAGATTATTTCCGGTATCAAGAGAATTTCCAAACCTGGTCTGCGTGTATACGCTGACAAGGAGAACCTGCCGAAGGTTCTTGGCGGTCTCGGTACTGCAATCCTCTCCACCAATCAGGGCGTGATCACCGATAAGGAAGCACGTAAGCTTGGTGTAGGCGGCGAAGTTCTGGCTTTCGTTTGGTAGGCTTTGAATACTTGGCGAGGTCTTTTCGAGCCTAGTATGAAAGCCCGTCCTGAGACTTAGCGAGGTTTTTTCGAGCTTAGTCGAATGGACGATAGTAACTTCGATTGCACTAAGTTCGTGAGAGACCTCACTAAGTGCAACGAAGTACTTTCGCACGTAAACGTTCTGGAAGACGAACGTTAAGTGCGAAATGTAACTGAAAACAGAGAGGACGCATATGTCCTCTCCGAGAATTTAAGTAGGAGGTAAAAAGGCATGTCACGTATCGGTAGAATGCCAGTTGCGATTCCAGCAGGTGTAACTGTTACAATCGCAGAAGGAAATAAGGTGACTGTAAAAGGTCCAAAGGGAACATTAGAGAGAGAGCTCCCGGTTGAGCTGACCATTGAAGAGAAGGACGGTCACGTTATCGTAAGCAGACCAAACGATTTAAAGAGAATGAAATCTTTACATGGTCTGACCAGAACCCTGATCAACAACATGATCCATGGTGTTACTGAGGGTTATGAGAAGGTTCTTGAAGTAAACGGTGTTGGTTACAGAGCTGCTAAGCAGGGAAAGAAACTGACTTTAAACCTTGGATATTCTCATCCAGTAGAGATGGAAGATCCAGAAGGTATCGAAACTGTTTGCGACGGACAGAACAAGATCATCGTTAAAGGTATCAGTAAAGAAAAAGTTGGCCAGTACGCTGCTGAGATCAGAGACAAGAGAAGACCTGAGCCTTACAAGGGCAAAGGTATCAAGTATGCTGATGAAGTTATCAGACGTAAAGTTGGTAAGACTGGTAAGAAATAATTTAAGGAGAGTGTAAAAATGGTTAACAAACAGTCAAGAAGCGAAATTCGCGTAAAGAAGCACAACAGAATGCGTAACCGTTTTGCTGGCACAGCAGAGAGACCGCGTCTGGCAGTGTTTAGAAGTAATAATCATATGTATGCTCAAATTATCGACGATACGGTTGGTAACACACTGGTTGCTGCTTCCACAGTTGAGAAAGAGATCAAGGCTGAACTGGAGAAGACAAATGACAAGGCAGCTGCAGCATACGTTGGTACAGTAATTGCAAAGAGAGCCCTTGAAAAAGGTATCAAGGAAGTTGTTTTCGATAGAGGCGGCTTTATTTATCAGGGTAAGATTCAGGCATTAGCAGATGCAGCTCGTGAAGCTGGTCTGGATTTCTAATAGAGAGGAGAACAAACATGAAGCGTACAATTATTGATGCCAGTCAGTTGGAGCTGAATGATAGAGTAGTGGCAATCAAGAGAGTATCCAAGACTGTTAAAGGTGGACGTACCATGAGATTTTCCGCTCTGGTAGTAGTTGGTGACGGAAACGGCCATGTGGGCGTAGGCTTAGGCAAGGCCGGAGAAGTTCCGGAAGCAATCCGCAAAGGTAAAGAGGCTGCTGTAAAGAGCCTTGTAGAGATCCCGATCGATGAGAACAAGAGTATTCCTCATGACTTTATCGGAAAATTCGGCAGTGCAAGCGTTCTGTTAAAGAGAGCTCCAGAAGGTACCGGTATCATCGCTGGTGGCCCTGCTCGTGCCGTTGTTGAGTTAGCTGGAATTAAGAACATCCGTACAAAGTCCTTAGGTTCCAATAACAAGACCAATGTAGTTCTTGCAACTGTTGCAGGTTTAACTGCATTAAAGACACCAGAAGAGTTCGCAAGACTTCGCGGTAAATCTGTTGAAGAAATCGTAGGCTAATAGGAGGAAATAGACATGGCAGAGAAGTTAAGAATCACATTAGTCAAGTCCCCTATCGGTGCTATTCCAAAGCAGAGAGCAACTGTTGAGGCACTTGGACTTGGAAAAATGCACAAAACAGTTGAAATGCCAGATAATGGCGCTGTTAGAGGCATGATTCAGAGAGTAAGACATTTAGTTAAGGTTGAAGAAATCTAATTCAGATAAAGTAAGGAGGTGCAGTCATGGAGTTATCTAATTTACAGCCTGCTGCAGGTTCAAAGCATAGCGATAATTTTAGAAGAGGCCGCGGCCATGGTTCAGGCAATGGTAAGACCGCTGGTAAGGGCCATAAGGGTCAGAAGGCTCGTTCTGGAGCACCAAGACCAGGCTTTGAAGGTGGACAGATGCCATTATACAGACGTCTGCCAAAGCGTGGATTCACCAATATGAATTCTAAGCACATTGTTGGCATTAACGTAAGCGCACTGGAAAGATTCGACAACGATACAGTTGTTACTGTAGAGACTCTGCTTGAGTCCGGTATCGTTAAGAACCCAAGAGATGGTGTTAAGATTCTTGGAAACGGAGAATTAACCAAAAAGCTGACTGTTAAGGTAAATGCATTCAGTGAAAGTGCAAAATCTAAGATTGAGGCTTTAGGTGGAACCTGCGAGGTGATCTAATGTTCAAAACGATTAGAAACGCTTTTAAGGTAAAAGAGCTTCGTGGGAAGATCCTTTATACCTTTATGATGCTGGTAGTCATTCGATTTGGCTGCCAGCTGCCTATTCCGGGAATTGAGACATCATTCTTTGCGAATTGGTTTGCGAAACAGACAACCGATGTGTTCGGTTTCTTTAATGCGATGACCGGTGGATCATTTTCATCCATGTCTATCTTCGCATTAAGCATCACACCGTACATCACTTCTTCCATTATCATCCAGCTGCTGACAATTGCTATTCCTAAACTGGAAGAGATGCAGAAGGATGGAGAAGAAGGAAGAAAGAAAATTCAGGAATACACCCGATATACCACTGTAGGACTTGCGCTGCTGGAATCAAGTGCCATGGCAATTGGTTTTGGACGTCAGGGACTTCTTCTGGATTACAATGCATGGAACGTGATCGTAGCGATCATCACTATGACAACAGGAAGTGCACTGTTAATGTGGATCGGTGAGCAGATCACTGACAAGGGTGTAGGAAATGGTATTTCCATCGTGCTTCTGTTTAACATCCTGTCAAGTGTTCCCGATGATATGAGAAGCCTTTACTATCGTTTTATATTTGGTCAGTCCTTCGCAACAATGGCTGTAGCAGTATTACTGATCGCAGTAGTTCTCTTAGCTATGGTAGTCTTTGTAGTCGTTTTAAACGATGCAGAGAGAAGGATTCCAGTTCAGTATTCCAAAAAGATGGTAGGACGCAAGATGGTTGGTGGTCAGGCTACCAACATTCCGTTAAAGGTCAACACCGCAGGTGTTATGCCGGTTATCTTCGCATCTTCCATTATGTCTTTCCCTGTTGTAATTGCTCAGTTCTTTACTGTTGATTACAGCTCTATCGGTGGAAAGATCTTAACAATGCTGAATTCCGGCTCATGGTGCAAACCATCCCAGCCAATCTATTCTATCGGTTTGATAATTTATATCGTACTGTTGTTCGTGTTTGCATACTTCTATACATCGATTACCTTTAATCCGTTGGAAGTTGCTAACAATATGAAGAAGCAGGGAGGCTTCATTCCCGGCATTCGTCCCGGCAAGCCCACCAGCGATTATTTAAATAAGATTTTGAATTATATTGTTTTCATTGGTGCAGTTGGCCTTACAGTAGTAGCGATCGTCCCGATCCTTGCATCCGGACTTTTAGATGTGAGCCGTATCTCATTTTCAGGTACCTCACTGATCATTATTGTAGGCGTAGTACTGGAGACAATTAAAGCAGTAGAATCTCAGATGCTTGTGCGTTATTATAAGGGATTTTTGAACGATTAACACAACAGTTGGATCAGTCAATCTGCCTTTGTGGTATTCCACAAGGGCGGATTTATTGCGTTATAGGACTTTTTTGAGAGGAGAAAAACTTTTCATGAAGATCATCATGTTAGGAGCTCCGGGCGCAGGAAAAGGCACCCAGGCAAAGAAAATTGCAGCTAAGTACAGTATTCCACACGTTTCCACAGGAGACATTTTCAGAGCGAATATTAAAAACGGAACAGAACTGGGCATGAAGGCTAAGTCTTTCATGGACGCAGGCGGTCTTGTACCGGATGAGATCACGATTGGAATGCTGTTAGACCGTATCCATGAAGCAGACTGCGTAAACGGATATGTACTGGATGGTTTCCCAAGAACGATCCCTCAGGCAGAAAGTCTTACAAAAGCGTTAAGCGAAAGAGGCGAAGCAGTTGATTATGCAGTAAACGTAGATGTACCAGATGAGAACATCATCAACCGTATGTCCGGACGTCGTGCATGCTTAAACTGTGGCGCTACCTATCATATTGTTTACAATCCTTCCAAGAAAGAAGGAATCTGTGATACCTGCGGACAGCAGCTGGTATTAAGAGACGATGACAAGCCTGAAACTGTAAAGAAGAGACTGTCTGTATATCATGATCAGACACAGCCTCTGATCGACTATTATAAGAATGAAGGCATTCTGGCAGAAGTAGACGGAACAAAAGACATGGAAGAAGTATTCCAGGATATTGTTAATATTTTAGGAGCATAAAAAATGGTAACGATCAAATCAGAACGGGAAATTGAATTAATGCGGGAAGCCGGAAAGATCCTGGCAAAAGTTCATGAGGAACTGGGCAAGGTAGTAAGACCGGGAATTTCCACCAAGGAAATCGACCGCATCTGTGAAGAGATGATCCGCAGCTATGGCTGCATCCCATCTTTCCTCGGTTATGAAGGATATCCTGCTTCTGTATGTATCTCTATTAATGATGAAGTCGTTCACGGCATTCCAAATAAGCACCGTTACTTAAATGAAGGTGACATTGTAAGCCTTGACACCGGAGTCATCTGGAAGGGATATCAGTCAGACGCAGCAAGAACTCACATGATCGGAGAGGTAACTCCTCAGGCCAGAAAGCTGGTTGAAGTAACTCAGCAGAGCTTCTTTGAAGGAATAAAGTTTGCAAAAGCTGGCAATCATCTCTATGATATCTCAGCAGCAATCCAGAAATATGCAGAAAGCTTCGGTTTCGGAGTTGTAAGAGATCTGGTTGGACATGGTATTGGAACCGATATGCATGAAGAACCGGAGATCCCCAACTTCGCACAGAAGAGAAAAGGCATCAAGCTGGCAGCCGGTATGACACTGGCAATTGAACCAATGATCACTGCAGGACGTTACGATGTAGCCTGGATGGACGACGGCTGGACCGTTGTAACAGAAGATGGTTCACTTGCTTCCCATTATGAAAACACCATCCTGATCACGGATGGAGAACCTGAGATCTTATCTTTGTAACACCCCATAAGCATTAGGAGGGAAAGAATATGTCCAAAGCAGACGTAATTGAAATTGAAGGAACCGTAGTAGAGAAGCTGCCAAACGCAATGTTCCAGGTTGAACTGGAAAATGGCCATCAGGTTCTGGCACATATCAGCGGAAAACTCCGTATGAATTACATTCGCATTCTTCCAGGCGATAAAGTAACTTTGGAAATGTCTCCATACGACCTTTCCAAGGGCAGAATCATCTGGAGAGATAAATAAAAATAATTTAAAAATAGATCAAAAAAAGACTTGCATTACCAAAAAATATTTGATATAATGCTTTAGCAACTTTGTTGGTCTATAGAAAGGAGAATTACTGTGAAGGTTAGATCATCCGTTAAGCCGATCTGCGAAAAGTGCAAGATCATTAAAAGAAAAGGCAGTATCAGAGTAATTTGCGAAAATCCAAAGCATAAACAGAGACAAGGTTAATTATTTTTAGGAGGTGTACTACACACATGGCTCGTATTTCAGGTGTTGACTTACCAAGAGAAAAACGTGTTGAGATCGGTCTTACTTACATCTACGGAATTGGTAGAGCAAGCTCCAACCGCATCTTAGCAGAAGCTGGCGTAAACCCAGACACTCGCGTTAAGGATTTAACCGATGATGAGGTTAAAAAGCTGGCTAGCATCATCGCTGACACTCAGACTGTAGAAGGTGATCTTCGTAGAGAGATCGCAATGAACATCAAGAGACTTCAGGAAATTGGATGCTACAGAGGAATCCGTCATAGAAAGAGCCTGCCGGTTCGCGGACAGAAAACAAAGACCAACGCGAGAACCTGCAAGGGTCCAAGAAAAACGGTAGCAAATAAGAAGAAGTAATTTAGTAACATGGTAACCGAATTCGATTTGTATGTTTTAAAAACAGGAGAGCGAATTCAAGTAAATGAGAAAGTAGGTTAGTTTAAAATGGCTAAAAAAGTGTCCACTACAGCAAAAAAAGTGACAAAAAAGCGTGTAAAGAAAAACGTTGAACGCGGACAGGCACATATCCAGTCATCTTTTAATAACACAATCGTTACATTAACTGATGCGCAGGGTAACGCTTTATCATGGGCAAGTGCCGGTGGTCTGGGATTTAGAGGTTCAAGGAAATCTACTCCTTATGCAGCTCAGATGGCAGCAGAAACTGCTACAAAGGCAGCTCTTGTACATGGCTTAAAGTCAGTAGACGTTATGGTTAAAGGACCTGGTTCAGGTCGTGAAGCAGCAATCCGTGCCCTTCAGGCATGTGGTCTGGAAGTAACCAGCATCAAGGATGTAACCCCAGTTCCACACAACGGATGCCGTCCACCAAAGCGTAGAAGAGTCTGATTGATTTAATTAGGAGGTAATTAAAGTGGCAGTAGATAGAGTTCCTGTTCTTAAAAGATGCAGATCCCTCGGTATGGATCCAATCTATTTAGGAATTGATAAAAAATCTAACAGAGAATCTAAAAGAGCAAACAAGAAGTTAAGTGAATATGGCATGCAGTTAAGAGAAAAGCAGAAAGCTAAATTCATTTACGGCGTATTAGAGAAACCTTTCCGTAACTACTACGCAAAGGCTTCCAAGATGAACGGTATGGTTGGTACCAACCTGATGATCCTTCTTGAGTGCCGTCTGGACAACGTTCTGTTCCGTATGGGATTTGGACGTACACGTAAAGAAACCAGACAGATCGTTGATCACAAGCACGTTCTGGTTAATGGCAAGCAGGTAAACATCCCATCTTACCAGGTTAAGGCTGGCGATGTAATCGAGATCAAAGAGAAGTTCAAATCTGCTCAGAGATACAAAGACATTCTGGAAGTAACCGCTGGTCGTATGGTTCCTGCATGGCTGGAGTCTGATCAGGAAAATCTGCGCGGTACCGTTAAGGAACTGCCAACCAGAGATGAAATTGATGTTCCAGTAAATGAGATGCTTATCGTCGAGTTGTACTCCAAATAATCCATCAATATATGAAAGATTGAAAAGTATGCCTGTCTTATTTTGGACAGGTATACTTTGCTGGATTTAACCCTCGATATTTGATAGAAACCCAAAAAGGAGGGGCTATTAGTGTTCGATTTTGAAAAACCAAACATTGAAATCGCAGAGATTTCAGAAGACAAGAGATACGGCAAGTTTGTAGTTGAACCACTTGAAAGAGGTTACGGTACTACACTGGGCAATTCCCTGAGAAGAATTATGCTTTCTTCTTTACCCGGAGCCGCAGTGAGTCAGGTAAAAATCGATGGCGTTTTGCATGAGTTCAGTTCTATTCCAGGTGTTAAGGAAGATGTAACTGAGATCATTATGAACATCAAAAGCTTAGCGATCAAGAACAACAGCGATACCGATGAACCGAAGGTTGCATACATTGAGTTTGAAGGCGAAGGCGTGATTACAGCTGCTGATATTCAGGCAGATGCTGATATCGAGATCATGAATCCGGATCAGGTAATCGCAACTTTAAGCGGCGGCGCTGACAGCAAGTTCTATATGGAACTGACTATCACCAAGGGCCGTGGATATGTAAGCGCTGACAAGAACAAGAATGCAGATCTTCCAATTGGTGTGATCGCAGTTGATTCTATCTATACTCCAGTTGAGCGTGTTAATATGGCTGTTGCCAACACCCGTGTTGGACAGCAGACAGACTATGACAAGCTGACTCTGGAAATTTATACTAACGGCACCCTGGCTCCTGATGAAGCAGTCAGCCTTGCTGCAAAGGTATTAAGCGAGCATCTGAATCTTTTCATTGACCTTTCTGAAAATGCCAAGACCGCTGAGATCATGGTAGAGAAAGAAGACAATGAGAAAGAAAAAGTACTTGAGATGAACATCGACGAACTGGAACTTTCTGTTCGTTCTTACAATTGTCTGAAGAGAGCCGGAATCAATACGGTAGAAGAACTGTGCAACAGAACTTCTGAGGATATGATGAAGGTTCGTAACCTTGGCCGTAAGTCCTTAGAGGAAGTACTTGCCAAGTTAAAAGAATTAGGCTTACAGCTGAATCCTAGTGACGAAGCATAAGTTATGATTGAAAGCTGTGGGAAGTCCCCACATAACCTTAGCCAGTAAGTCCAATGAAGCATGGCGCGGGTTGCCACTATAAAAAATAAACAGGTGGGTAAGATGCGCCTCTACCAGTAAGTCCGATGATGCATGGAAAGGTGTTCCACCGATCAGGAGGAAAGAATAATGGCAGGATATAGAAAATTAGGAAGAACATCCAATCAGAGAAAGGCTATGATCAGAAGCCAGGTAACTGCACTGTTATATCATGGTCACATCAAAACAACTGAAACCAGAGCAAAAGAGATCCGCAAAGTTGCTGAGGGTCTGATCGCACTGGCTGTTAAGGAAAAAGATAACTTCGAGACTGTAAAGGTTACTGCTAAGGTTGCTCGTAAAGATGCAAACGGCAAGCGCGTTAAAGAAGTAGTAGACGGCAAGAAAGTAACTGTTTACGATGAAGTTGAGAAGGAAATCAAGAAGGACAGCGCTTCCAGACTTCACGCTAGAAGACAGATGTTAAAGGTTCTTTACGGTGTAACTGAGGTTCCTACCCAGGCAGCTGGAAAGAAGAACGGCACCAAGTCTGTTGATCTGGTAGCTAAGTTATTTGATGAAGTTGCTCCTAAGTACGTTAGCCGCAATGGTGGTTACACCAGAATCGTTAAGATCGGCCAGCGTAAGGGCGATGCAGCTATGGAAGTTCTGCTTGAGTTAGTTTAATCATTAACTTATATTGATCTGAATATAGTTATGCAGGCGACTGCAGGTACTGTCAAAGGTATCTGCAGTCTTTTTTTTGCGGATTTTGTGAGCGATGCTGTATTCCGTCAGAGGTTTGAAAGAATATCGTAAGTTGATAAAACCCATATCCTGCTTTATAATGAAAGTACAAAATGGAGGAGGGTATGGCTTATGTTGAATTTAAAAAGAATGGTATGTATGCTGCTGACAGCAGGGATGTTTACTACCGCACTTCCTGTTCAGGCACTGGCAGCATCTGACTATCAGTATATTACGAATATTTCCCTGAAAGTAGAAGTTGACCTGGATGCAGGAGATGAGGTCAACAGCGGTGACAGTGTAGGAACATCCAAAGATGATTCCGGAACAAAGGTTTATACTACATCAGACAAATACAGTGTAGAGTCTGCTGAATGGACCAATAATAAAGATGTGTCTATCGGAGATACTCCAAAGATCACTGTATGGCTGGAACCAGACTCTTCATCCAGCTCAAAGTATGAATACAGATTTCGCAGTAGCTATGGCTCAAGCAAGGTAAGCATCAGCGGCGGTGAATTTGTATCCTGCAGTAAGAGCGGCAGCAGTTTAAAAGTGGTTCTTCGTGTCAATGGGGTAAAGGGCACTTATGAAGCACCAAAGGAAGCTGAATGGGGAAGCGGAAAAGGAAAAGCAACCTGGAAAGCACCAGATGATAAGACCGGTTATTATGATGTGATCTTATATAAGGGTTCCACAGTTATGAAGAAACTGGAAGATTACAATGGTACTTCTTACAATTTCTATCCTTATATGACAAAAGAAGGAGATTATACCTTTAAAGTACGTACTGTTCCTCATACAGATGAGCAGAAGCGCTATGGTAAGAAGAGTGAATGGACCGAGTCAGACAGCAAGTATATTGATGAAGATGATGTATCAGATGGCTCTGGACAGGACAACAGTTCCAATGGAAGTAACAGCGGTGGTATCACCCCTGGAGGCGGTACTACGGATGCTGGCTGGAAACAGGATAACAACGACTGGTATTTTAAATACCCGGATGGCAATTATGTAAAGAATAACTGGCTGCAGTGGAATAATAAATGGTATCTCTTTGATAACAGCGGAAAGATGCTGAAAGGCTGGCAGCAGAAAGATAATCACTGGTATTATTTTGACACCACTAATGGCGGTATGAGAACTGGCTGGGTAAAAGAAGGTGACAAGTGGTACTACTTAAATCCAAACCAGGGTGGTCCGGAAGGTGCCATGATCTCCAACTGCTGGCTGACCATCAGCGGAAAGACTTATTTCATCAACCAGTCCGGTGTGATGATGGAAGGCTGGTATCAGATTTCCGGTAAATGGTATTACTTCTATCCGGGAGATGGCTCCAAGGCTGTAAGTACTTCTATTGGAGGCTTTCAGGTAGATGCAGATGGTGTATGGAACCATTAAAATATAAAAAATAAATCATACGTATATACGAAAAAGCTGCCTGAAAAGGTGGCTTTTTCTTGACTTATACTATGATATCATCTACAATTGTGACAGCTGTGGGAGTGCCAAAGGCACGTAGCAGCTGACTTTTTTATCAACAACATCACTTTGAAAGGAACGTCATGGGAATTATAAAAACAGCCAGACTGATCTACGAATATATCAGAAGAGATGAAGAAGAGAAAATAGAAGAAGTAAAGCGTGCCATAGACGGTGTTGACCTGGATATAGAAAAGGGAAGTTTTGTGGCAGTTTTAGGACATAATGGTTCCGGAAAATCTACTTTTGCAAAGCACATCAATGGTCTTCTCCTTCCAACAGAAGGTACTGTATGGGTGGGTGAGATGGATACCAAAGATGAAGAACACATCTGGGATGTGCGCAAAACAGCAGGAATGGTGTTCCAGAACCCGGATAACCAGATCATTGGAAATATTGTAGAAGAAGATGTAGGTTTCGGACCGGAAAATATTGGTGTGGAAACAAAAGAGATCTGGAAGCGGGTAGATGAAAGCCTGAAAGCAGTAGGGATGACGGCATACAGAAAACAGTCTCCCAACAAGCTGTCCGGCGGTCAGAAACAGAGAGTTGCCATTGCCGGTGTTATGGCCATGCGTCCTCAGTGTATTATTTTAGATGAACCTACTGCCATGTTGGACCCAAATGGACGAAAAGATGTAATACGCACGGTTCATGAACTGAATAAAAAAGAAGGAATTACAGTCCTTCTTATTACTCATTATATGGAAGAAGCCATTGATGCAGACCGTGTGATCGTTATGGACGACGGAAAAGTGATCATGGATGGAATACCAAAAGAAATCTTTTCCCGTGTGAAGGAATTAAAGGAACATGGACTGGATGTACCTCAGGCAACAGAACTGGCATTTGAGTTAAAAGAAGCAGGAATGCCTTTGACAGAGGGGATCTTAAGCAGACAGGAGCTGGTAGAACAGCTTACAGCGTTGCTTTCAGATGAAAAATAGGAGAATAACATGTCGATAAAAGCAGTTGATCTGAATTATGTATACGGAAATGGTACGGCCTTTGAGCAGCATGCCCTTTTTGATGTGAATTTCGAGATCCAGGACGGGGAGTTTGTAGGCATTATCGGACATACCGGTTCCGGAAAATCCACATTGATCCAGCATTTAAACGGACTGATCAAGGCCAGCTCCGGCGCTTTGTATTATAATGGAGAAAATATTTACGAAGATAAATATGATATGAAAAAGCTTCGTTCCAAGGTAGGACTGGTATTTCAGTACCCGGAACACCAGCTTTTTGAGATCGATGTACTGACAGATGTATGTTTCGGACCGAAAAACCAGGGATTTTCTGAAGAAGAAGCAAAGGAAAAGGCGAAAAAAGCTTTAAGTCTGGTAGGCCTGGGTGAGTCTTATTACAGCCAGTCACCATTTGAACTGTCCGGTGGTCAGAAGCGAAGAGTTGCCATAGCAGGTGTGCTTGCAATGGAGCCGGAAGTCCTGATCTTAGATGAACCAACAGCAGGTCTTGACCCGCGAGGAAGGGATGAGATCTTAGACCAGATCTCAAAGCTGCATACAGAGCGGAAGATGACTATTATCCTGGTATCCCACAGTATGGAAGATGTTGCCAGATATGCAGGCAGACTGATCGTTATGAACCATGGACAGAAAGTGTTTGACGGAACTCCAAGAGAAGTATTCCGCCATTATAAAGAACTGGAAGCCATTGGTCTGGCAGCGCCTCAGGTAACTTATCTGGTCCATGATCTGAAAGAAAAAGGACTGGATATTGACAGTGATATTACTACAGTGGCAGAAGCAAAAGAGGCGATCCTGGCATTGTGGGATAAAAAGAGAAAGCGGCAGGTATAAAAATGCTGAGAGATATAACATTAGGACAATATTATCCGGTGGATTCCCTGATCCATCGTCTGGATCCAAGAACCAAACTTTTTGGGACAATGGTGTTTATCCTGTCCCTTTTTGTGGCAAATAATATATGGGGATATTTATTAGGGACCATAGCACTGGCTGCTGTGATCGTACTGACAAAAGTTCCGGTGCGTTTTATCTTAAAGGGATTAAAAGCCATTGTGATCTTATTACTGATCAGTGTCAGTTTTAATCTGTTCCTTACACCGGGACGCGAACTGGTACGTTTCTGGATCTTTAAGATCACCTGGGAAGGAATCCGCCTTGCAGGTTTTATGGCAGTGCGCCTGATCTACCTGGTAGTAGGTTCTTCCCTTATGACATTGACTACCACTCCGAACCAGCTGACAGATGGTCTGGAAAAGGGATTGGGATTTTTAAAGCGGTTCCATGTACCGGTACATGAGATCTCTATGATGATGTCTATTGCACTGCGTTTTATTCCTATTTTAGTAGAGGAAACAGACAAGATCATGAAGGCCCAGATGGCAAGGGGCGCTGATTTTGAGTCTGGAAATCTGGTACAGAAAGCAAAAGCCATGATCCCGCTGTTAGTACCGTTATTTATCTCTGCTTTCCGCAGAGCAACAGACCTGGCAATGGCAATGGAGGCAAGATGTTACCGCGGCGGCGAAGGAAGGACCAAGATGAAACCGTTGCAGTACAGCCAGAAAGACCATGAGGCATATATGGTCTTTGCACTGTATTTTGTGCTGATCATTGCTTCCAGGGTTTATCTGTAAATGTATCCTGTATACAATAAAAGATAAGAAACAGTATAAGCAGTAAAATATATGGGACGCAGGAAAGTATAAGGAGAAAAGAAACATGAAAAAAAGGGTCCTTCTGAGAGTGGCCTATGACGGGACCAACTATCACGGCTGGCAGGTACAGCCGGGAGCAGTGACCATTGAGCAGGTGTTAAATGAAAAACTGACAGAACTTTTAGGGGAACCTATTGAAGTGATCGGAGCCAGCCGCACAGACTCCGGCGTTCATGCTATGGGAAATGTGGCAGTATTTGACACAGAACATCGTATGCCTGCGGACAAGATCTGTTTCGCTTTAAACCAGCGGCTCCCGGAAGACATCCGCATTCAGTCATCTATGGAAGTGGAGCCGGACTGGCATCCGAGAAAACATCACTGCACCAAAACGTATGAATATAAAATATTAAACCGCAAGATGGAAGTACCGTCCCTGCGTCTGTACACCCATTTCTGCCATTTTGACTTAGACCTGGATCAGATGCGCCAGGCTGCCAAACTGCTGACAGGAGAACATGATTATAAAAGTTTCTGCAATGTTCGTACCCAGGTATTAGATACTGTGCGTACTGTATACAGTATTGATATAGAAAAAGACAGTAATGATGTGATCACCATACGGGTACGGGGAAACGGCTTCCTTTATAATATGGTCCGCATCCTTGCAGGAACCCTTATGGCAGTGGGAATGGGCCAGAGAAAACCGGAGGAAATGCCGGATATCCTTGCAGCCTGTGACCGGGCGGCGGCAGGTCCAACAGCGCCTGCAAAAGGTCTGATGTTAGTGGGAATGGAATATCAGGATTAAAAATGGAAAAATCCTTGAAAATATAAGGATTTAGCCAAGAAAATGGCTTGACATGGCAAAACAGATATTATATAATAAGAAACTGTGACGTTGAGAGTAAATGCTCATCCAAAGCCCCGGAGCGGAGCATTTCATTGATAAATACTTCCCAATATTTATCACATATAGCGATCATCTGAAAAGATGTAATTTAGGTTGAAATTAACAGGAGGTTAACCAATGAAGAGTTTTATGGCTAGTCCAGCGACAATTGAGAGAAAATGGTACGTAGTTGATGCTACAGGTTATACATTAGGACGTTTATCATCTGAGGTAGCTAAAGTTTTAAGAGGAAAGAATAAGCCAATCTTTACCCCACACATTGACTGTGGTGATTATGTAATCGTAGTTAATGCTGATAAGGTAAAAGTTACCGGCAAGAAGTTAGATCAGAAAGTATATTACAACCACTCTGATTACGTAGGTGGCATGAGAGAAACCACTCTGCGTGAAATGATGGCTAAGAAGCCTGAGAAGGTTGTTGAGTTAGCAGTTAAGGGTATGCTTCCAAAGGGACCTCTGGGAAGAAGCATGTTTACAAAGCTTCATGTATATGCAGGCCCAGAGCATGAGCAGGCAGCACAGAAACCAGAAGTTTTAACATTTTAATGAGGATCGGAGGAAGAAAGTATCATGGCTAGCGCAAAATTTTACGGAACAGGCAGAAGAAAAAAATCTATCGCCAGAGTATATTTAGTACCAGGTACAGGTAATATCACCATCAACAAGAGAGACATCGATGAATATCTTGGTCTTGAAACTTTAAAGCTGATCGTTCGTCAGCCATTAGTTGCAACTGAGACAGTTGACAAGTTCGATGTATTAGTAAACGTTCGCGGCGGCGGCACAACAGGACAGGCTGGTGCAATCCGTCACGGTATCTCCAGAGCACTTCTTCAGGCAGACGCTGATTACAGACCAGTTCTGAAGAAAGCAGGTTTCTTAACCAGAGACCCAAGAATGAAGGAAAGAAAGAAGTACGGCCTCAAAGCCGCTCGTCGCGCTCCGCAGTTCAGCAAGCGATAATCTACAGCTTAATAATGCTAAAAAAGCCCGGAAATACGCCATTTTCCGGGCTTTTTCTATGCCTGAAATCGCCTGATTCCGATGGTGAAATTTGAGGAAATTTGACTTCAAATTAACCCATTTTGATGGGTTTACCATGGGTTTACGGCCTATTTTTGAGCCTAATGGGTGGGAAAATGGGTTTACAGAAGGCCATTTTGGAGGGGAAATTAGCCCCATATCCTTGACAGATTTTCGGCAAAAATCCGGCTGAAACGGAATGAAAAACAGTGTCAGGTTCGTTTGGCGAGTTCTGACAAATTCTGCAAAAATTTAATATCAGGTATCCTGTTACATAGAGCCTTGGCTCATTCTTTGAAAACGAGAATGGGTCGAGGCTCTATTTTTTTCGCCCGAAATCCGGCGAGACAAATTTGAGCAGGAGGTAACAGGTATGACGGATTTCAATCAGAAGACCCATGACACCGATGTGGGCAGTCATGGCGGACAGTCAAGGCAGATGATGGAGGTGTTTGAGAACCAGGAGTTTGGTTCGATCCGCGTGTTGCAAGAGGCGGGCAAGACCTTCTTCTGTGCAAGCGATGTGGCGAAAGCGTTGGGGTATGTGAATCCCTACGCCGCAGTGAAACGCCATTGCAGAGGCCCCCTAACGAAACGCGAGGGGGTCGTTCAGAAGGTGAATCAGTATGGAGATGCTGGAGAGCAGGTCGTTGAAATCTCCTTTATCACAGAAGGCGATGTTTACCGGCTGATCGTTCACAGCAAGCTGCCATCGGCAGAACGATTTGAACACTGGGTGTTTGATGAAGTTCTCCCGTCCATTCGCAAGCATGGTGTGTATATGAGCGATTCCATTTTGGATCAGGTGATTCAGCATCCGGAGGTCATCTACACACTGGCACAGGAGCTTGTAGCCGAGAGAGAGCAGCTTGAGGGTATCCGCAAACAGCTGGATGCGGCACAGCCCAAGGCAGACTACTTCGACACCTTTGTAAATTCGGAAGATTGCACCTGCATCCGGAATTTCTGTAAGGAAATCGGAATCCCAGAGAAGACGGCAGTAGCTCTCTTACTGGATCACCGCTATCTGTACCGCAGTCCAAGCGGCTGGCTGATGCCTTTTGCAGACAAATCTGCAAGGGGCTATTTTATTGTCCGGGATTGCTACGGCAGAAGCGGAAAACTGGTGCAGCAGACGAGAGTGACCTGCAAGGGAAAGAATCATCTCTTCAAGTTGTTTAAGAAATGGGGTGTGATCGAATGACGCTTTTTACAGAGGGACGCCTTCAGGCGTTTGAACGCATGATGCAGGATACCGGCAAATACCATCGACGGGAGGACAGCGAAGATCGTTCGCGCAAATGTCCGAAGAAAAAAACGGAGCCTGCGAAAAAGGATGGTGAGCACCATGCCGGTATTCAGGGTTGAGAAAAACAGCAATTACACAACGATGTGCAATTACCACCTGCGGGATCAGGGTCTCAGCCTGAAAGGAAAAGGACTTCTCTCTATGCTGCTTAGTTTACCGGACACATGGAACTATTCGGTACGGGGATTATCTTCGATTACACCGGATGGCGTAGATGGGGTGCTTACAGCTCTGAAAGAACTGGAACGTCTTGGATATCTGGAAAGGAACCAGCAGCGTGAGAGTAACGGTCGGATGGGCAGAGCGGAGTATGTGATCTATGAGATGCCAAGGAAAAAGCCGTGTTCGGAATCACCGTGTACGGAAAAGCCGTATACGGTAAATCCGGATACGGACACACCGGTTACGGAAAATCCCGCGCAATTAAGTACTAATAGAACAAGTACTGAAACAATCAATAAAAGAGAGAAGAAGGAAATCCAGCACCGGTATGGCTCATACGAAAATGTCCTTCTCTCTGACACGGAATACGGCAAGCTCCGGCAGGAGTTCCCAGGAGATTATCAGATGCGGGTGGAACGGCTCTCTGAGTATATGGCTTCCACCGGCAGGAGCTACAAAAATCACCTTGCCACAATCCGGAGCTGGGCAAAGAGAGAAAAGCCGAAGTATAACCCGGCAGACTACACATTTGAGGAAGGAGACAGCCTATGAGCGACATGGTGCCTGAAGTATTGAATGCGGCGTTGGATTCGCTCTTTACGCCGAAAGAACCCGGAGAGCAGGAATACCAGGGCGTGGACGGACTGCTGTATTGCCGGAACTGTCATACTCCGGTGCAGTGCAGGGTAAAGCTCTGGGGCAGAGACAAGATTGTTCCCTGCCTTTGCAGATGCCAGCAGGAAGCGATGGCGGAAAAGAAACGCCAGGATGAACTGGTGGAGCGGCAGCGTAAAATCAGGCAGCTGAAAGCAACTGGGATTCAGGAAAAGCATCTTCTGGAATGGAATTTTGGCGTTGCAGAAGACAACAAGGACATCCAGATGGCAAAACGTTATGTGGAGCAGTGGAAAAAGGTCAAGGCTGAAAACCTTGGCCTTTTGTTATGGGGAGATGTCGGAACCGGAAAGTCCTTTGTGGCGGCATGTATAGCAAATGCGCTGCTGGATCAGGGCATTCCGGTTTTGATGACGAACTTCTCCAAAATCCTGAACCAGATGGGTGCCATGTATTCGGAAGAACGATACCGGTATATCGCTTCGTTTTCCAACTATTCTTTGCTGATTCTGGATGATCTGGGAATTGAGCGCAGCACCGAATATGCGCTGGAGCAGGTCTACGCTGTCATTGATGAGCGGTATAAGTCCGGGCTTCCGGTCATTATCACAACCAATCTGAAAATTGCAGAAATCCGCAATCCGCAGGATGTGGCATACGCCCGGATTTACAGCAGGATTCTGGAAATGTGTACGCCGGTGCGAATCAGCGGAGAGGACCGCAGAAAGAGCATTGGAAAAGAAAAACAGCAGGTCGTTAAGGAGGTACTTGATCTATGAAGTGCAAGGCAAAAAAGGCGTTTTTCGCAGGTAAGAATGACATCTATCACCGCTGGAAGGAGGTTAAGAAGCTGAATGGCAAAAGCAAAAACCAGTATTACAACAGAAAACCGCAGTGGCTCAGCTGCCGACGCTGCGGCTAAGGAGAAGCGGACGGAGATGCCGTTTTCTGACCTGCATCCTTTTGAAGGGCATCCCTTTAAGGTGCTGGATGACGAGCTGATGGAACAGACCGTAGAGAGCATCAAGCAGATCGGTGTGGTATCACCACTGATTGTCCGACCTGACCCGGAAGGCGGATTTGAAATTCTTTCAGGACACCGCAGACTTCATGCGGCGCAGCTGGCAGGTTTGGAGACTGTGCCGGTCATCGTCAAGGAAATGGACGATGATGCAGCAATCATCTTTATGGTGGACAGCAACTTGCAGCGGGAGAATATTCTTCCCAGCGAGAGAGCGTTTTCCTACAAGATGAAGTTGGAGGCGATGAAACATCAGGGTCAGAGAAAAGATTTGACTTCGGAGCAATTTGCACCGAAGTTGTCTACGGAGATTATTGGTGAAGCTGTTGGAATGAGTAAGGATACGGTTAAACGCTATATCCGCCTTACCAACCTGATTCCTGAAATTTTGGATATGGTGGATGAGAAGAAAATCGCCTTTAATCCGGCGGTGGAGTTGTCTTACCTGAAACCGTCTGAACAGAAGGAATTTCTGGAGGCAATGGACTATGCACAGGCATCTCCATCCCTGTCGCAGGCACAGCGGCTGAAGAAGCTCTCACAGGAGGGCGGCTGCACGTTGGATGCCATGTGTGAAGTGATGAATGAAGTCAAAAAGGATGAGCTTGACCATGTGACGATTAAAAACGAGGTTCTTCGGAAGTATTTCCCAAAATCCTATACGCCGAAGCAGATGCAGGACACGATTATCCGGCTGCTGGAAAAATGGCAGCGAAGTAAACAACGAGATATGGAACGATGAGAAGGAGATTTTTATGATGATGAACTTTAAGAAGAATCAGAACAACGCAGTGTGCAGCATGGATTGCAAGAACTGCCCGCACGGTGCATCGCAGCCCAATCCGATGGATGATCCCATGTTTGAGAAGTCCATTGCGATGCTTCATAACTGGCTGATGCTGGAGGCAATCCGTGAAGATCACCCGAAGGAGCGCATTGTGATGGTGATCCTGCCGGGGGCTGGCGGCGAACTCCTGACCGAGGATGGCAGTCGAGACATCTTTGAGGATGTTTACGATGAGATGGAGGCTGATCTGGTGGCAGATGGGGAACTGCTTCTCCATTATGATAAGAGCGATGTGATCGAGACTGACAGAACCCGCTATCTGTTGGGAGCTGCGGAGGTTTCGGAAATCGACCAGAACGGCAACGAATGCAGCATCAATCTGTTTACGCTGGAACGCACCATCGACTATGTGAACGAGAACCTGACGGTGGTTTCCATTGGCGGCGAGTTGGTTCCGGCACTGCGCCTGATCTAAGGAGGTGCCTATGAAGAAATTTGATGTGGAGATTACAGAGACTCTCCAGAGAAAGGTTTCCGTGGAAGCTGCCTCACAGGAAGATGCGGAACGCATGGTGACGCAGGCGTGGAACAATCAGGACTATGTTCTGGATTCCGGCGATTTCACCGGTGTGGATTTCAAGACCGTGGGAGAACATGAATTGGCAGAGGCCAGGACAATGGATGTGCTGCTGGTACAGCCCAATGCCTATCCGAAGAAAATCAGTGTTGGCACGGAGCTGGAAGATTTGCAGGCCATGGTCGGCGGCGATATTGAAGTCACCTATCCATTTGAGGATGAAGTGGCCATTATTCTGAATGAATCCGGCAAAATCAATGGTCTGCCGCTGAACCGTGCGATTTACACCGAAGACGGGGATATGCAGGACATTTATGCCGGTGATTTTCTGGTGGTAGGGCTGACAGAGGATGACTTTGGTTCTCTGACTTCGGAGCAGATGCAGAAATTTGAGGAGCAGTTCCATCAGCCCCAGATGTTCGTTCGTATGGGGCGCAGCATCATGGCGATTCCGGTTCCGGATGACATGGTGAAGAAGATGGAGGAAAAGGCTGCAAAGCCCCAAGAAAAGAGTAAACCGGCACCGGACCGGGACAGTTTGTAAGGAAGGAGGCGGAGATTCATGCAGGAAGAAGTTGAAAATCGTACCGTCAATCTGGCAATCAGTACCACGAAACTGACATTTCGCACTATCGTGAATGGCTATAATGCGTGGAAACGGCACCATCAGGCAAAGGCGGCTCAGAAATCAGCGCAGATGCCGCTTGGAAAGCAGAGCATCAAAGAACTGATCGGTCAGAATCAGGGAGTCAGCAGTATCCCCATTGAGAAAACGGATTTGAAAGGCTTTGAACAGGTGGCGCGGAAATACGGTGTGGATTATGCCATTACGAAAGACCAAAATGTGATTCCACCCAAGTACACGGTGTTCTTTAAGGCGAAGGATGCGGATGCACTGACTTCCGCTTTTGAGGAATTCACCAACCGCAAGCTGAAAGCAAAGGAAAAACCGAGTGTTCTGGAGCAGCTTAACAAGCTCAAAGAACTGGTGGCTGCAATTCTGCCGGATAAGGTTCGTCACAAAAGTCAGGAGCGTGATCTATGAGTAATAAGACCAAGAAGCTGCTGATCCTGAACCTGCCGTACTTCATTGCCGGTCTTGTATGTACCAATCTGGGAGAAGCGTGGAGAATTGCCGAGGGCGCAGACATGTCTGAAAAGCTCCTCGGCTTTCTTTCTGCCCTGGGTGCAGCATTTTCCAACCCGATGCCAAGTCTGCATCCGCTGGATTTGCTGATTGGTGTGTGCTGCGGAGCGGGTCTGCGGCTTGCTGTGTATCTGAAAGGCAAAAATGCCAAGAAATATCGTCATGGTATGGAGTATGGCTCTGCCCGGTGGGGTACGCAGAAAGACATCGAACCGTTTGAAGATCCAGTGTTTGCAAACAATGTGATTCTGACCCGGACGGAGCGGCTGATGATGGGCAATCGCCCGAAGAATCCGGCAAATGCCAGAAACAAAAATGTGCTTGTGGTCGGCGGTTCCGGCAGCGGTAAGACGAGATTTTGGCTTAAACCCAACCTTTTACAATGTCACAGTTCCTACGTGGTCACTGACCCGAAAGGTGATATCGTAATCGACTGCGGCCAAGCCCTTTTGAAGAACGGATACAGTATCCGGATTTTCAATACTATCAATTTCAGAAAGTCGATGCATTATAATCCCTTCGCGTATATTCACAGCGAAAAGGATATTTTGAAGCTGACCACAACCCTCATTGCCAACACTAAAGGGGACGGCAAGGCCGGTGACGAATTCTGGACGAAGGCAGAGACCTTGCTGTATTGTGCTTTGATTGGTTATATCCATTATGAGGCACCGCTGGAAGAGCAGAACTTTGCAACGCTGATTGAATTTCTGAACGCGATGGAAGTGCGCGAGGATGATGAAACCTTTCAGAATCCAGTGGATCAGATGTTTGAAGCTCTGAAAAAGAAAAAACCGAACCACTTTGCTGTCCGCCAATATGCCAAGTTCAAGCTGGCGGCGGGCAAGACCTTAAAGTCGATTCTGGTGAGCTGCGGTGCACGTCTGGCTCCCTTCGATATTGAGGAAGTCCGCGATATCACCATGTACGATGAGCTGTCGCTGGATACGGTGGGAGATAAGAAAACGGCTCTGTTCCTCATTATGAGCGATACAGACCCGACTTTTAATTTCCTGATTTCGATGATCTATACACAGCTGTTTAACCTGCTGTGCGAGAAAGCGGATGATATTTACGGCGGCAGATTGCCGGTGCATGTGCGCTGCCTGATTGATGAGTGTGCGAACATTGGTCAGATTCCAAATCTGGAAAAGCTGGTAGCCACCATCCGATCAAGAGAAATCTCGGCATGTCTGGTACTTCAGGCACAGAGCCAGTTGAAGGCAATCTACAAGGACAATGCCGATACCATCATCGGCAATATGGATTCTCGTATTTTCCTTGGCGGTTCGGAGCCGACTACGCTGAAAGAGCTGAATCAGGCATTGGGAAAAGAAACGATTGATCTGTACAACACTTCCGATACCAGAGGCAACAGCCCATCTTACGGCACCAATTACCAAAAGGTTGGGCATGACCTGGCTTCGGTGGATGAACTGGCTGTGCTGGATGGCGGAAAGTGCATTTTGCAGCTGCGCGGTGTCAGACCGTTCAAGTCAGATAAATACGATCTGACCCAGCATCCGAACTACAAGCTCACTGCCGGTGCTGATAAGAAAAACACGTTCAGCATCGAGACGTTTCTCGATCATCGGCTGAAGCTCAAGCCCGGTGATAAGTACGAAGTAGTTGATGCAGATCATGCCAAATAAGTTTGTTCCGGTGACGAAGATGTCATGGGTACGCTGCTGGTAACAGAATAAGATAAGGGGCGGCGAGCTGCCGCCTCTTTACATAGCCAGGTTTCTGATTGGGATTGGAGACCTGGCTATATGTTTGCCCATTTGCAGGTGCACATGCAGATGGAAAATCACTATTCATTAGCCCGCAAGGGCGCATCGTACAAGGAGGTACACATTTATGGCATTTTTCAACAGCGCAGTAACCGTTCTTCAGACTCTTGTCATCGCACTGGGTGCCGGTCTCGGCATCTGGGGAGCCATCAACCTGCTGGAGGGCTACGGCAACGACAACCCCGGTGCCAAATCCCAGGGTATGAAACAGCTGATGGCTGGCGGCGGCGTGGCACTGATCGGTACGACTCTGGTGCCGCTGCTTTCCGGTCTGTTCGGTTAAGCAAAAGCTGTCGGAGCGAAGATTCCGGCCGGGCGGCGAAAGCTGCCTGTTACATAGTCAGGTGCAGGCAATCTCCGCAGCTGGCTATTTTCTGCGCTCTCTGGCAGGTGCACATGTTGGAAGTATGGCGCAGAACCGCAGTTTAGAATCGCACCGGCGGATAGGCCGGACAAGTTACAGGAGGACAAATCTATGGCGTTTCTTACTACAACTGCATCGGCACTGTCTCTTTTCTCTCAGCTGTTCATGCTTCTGTCCCGGATGGCGAAGCTGTTCGGCGTGTTTGCGTAAGGAAGGAGGCGGCTCATGCAGAGTATCCTTGAACAGATCACAGATTGGCTCAAGAGCATGATCATCAGCGGTATCATGGGAAATCTTTCAGGGATGTTCGATTCGGTCAACCAGCAGGTTGGACAGATCGCAGGCGATGTGGGAACCACACCGGCGAACTTTTCACCTGCTGTTTTTTCTATGATCCGCAACATCTCGGAATCCGTGATCCTGCCCATTGCCGGAATGGTGCTGACTTTCATCGCCTGTTATGAGCTGATCCAGATGCTCATTGAGCATAACAATCTGGCAAATTTCGAGACATGGACATTTTTCAAATGGGTCTTTAAGACCTTTCTGGCAGTGACCCTGATCTCGAACACATTCAATATCACGATGGCTGTCTTTGATGCGGCGCAGCAAGTGATCTCCCGAAGCGGCGGGCTGATTTCCGGCAGTACGTCCGTCAGCGATGCGACCCTGACAGCAATGCAGGCCACGCTGGAAGGCATGGACTTAGGACCGCTGCTGGGACTGTATTTGCAGACCTTTGTGGTTCAGGTCACGATGCTGGCGTTGTCGGCTATCATCTTTGTCATCGTGTATGGCCGAATGGTGGAAATATATCTCATGGTGAGCCTTGCGCCGATTCCGTTCGCAACCTTTGGAAACCATGAGCAGAGCCATACCGGTCAAAACTATCTGCGCTCCCTGTTTGCACTGGGATTCCAGGGCTTTCTTATCATGATCTGTGTAGGCATCTATGCAGTTCTGATTCAGAACCTGTCCTTTTCGGATAACATCATCAGCAGCATTTGGGGCGTTTTGGGCTATACGGTTTTGCTGGCATTTACGCTGTTTAAGACGGGAAGCCTCGCGAAATCCGTGTTTGCAGCGCACTAAGAGAGGAGGAATGATTCATGGCATCTTATATTTCTGTGCCGCGAGACCTTTCAAAGGTCAAGACCAAGGTCTTTATGAACCTGACCAAACGGCAGATTCTCTGCTTCGGAGCCGGTGCGCTGATTGGCGTTCCGGTTTTCTTTTTGCTCAAATCCAGCGGAAATCTGAGCCTTGCTGCACTTGGCATGATGGCAGTGATGCTGCCGCTCTTCTTTCTTGCCATGTACGAGAAAGACGGTCAGCCGCTGGAAGTGGTGGCAAAGCATTTCTATGAGGCGAAGTTCAAGAGGCCGAAAACGCGGCCTTACAAAACGAAAAATTACTATGCACTGCTGGTTCAGCAGGCAGACGTGGAAATGGAGGTAAATCGCATTGTTCAAAATTCTCGAAAAGCTGACAGCGAAGAATAAAAAGCAGGATGACATCCGAATGCCGTCTCATCTGTCAGCCGCAGAGCAAAAACAGGTGCAGACGGTGATTGATCGTGCAAGGGGTGACCGCACGGTTCCGCATTCGGCACAGGAGAGCATTCCTTTTCAGCGGATGTTCCCGGACGGTATTTGCCGTGTGACGGACAATTACTACACCAAAACCATTCAGTTTCAGGACATCAATTACCAGCTGGCGCAGCAGGAAGATCAGACGGCTATCTTTGAGGAATGGTGCAGCTTCCTGAACTTCTTTGATTCCAGCATCCGCTTTGAGCTTTCTTTTATGAATATGGCTACGGATGCCTCGAATTTTGAGAAGATGGTGCGCATCCCGTACCAGAAGGATCATTTCAATCCGGTGCGCACGGAGTACAGCACCATGCTGCGCCGCCAGCTTGCCCAAGGTAACAACGGCCTGACCAAGACGAAGTATCTGACGTTTGGCATTGAGGCGGAATCCATGAAACAGGCAAAGCCGAGGCTTATCCACATCGAGATCGACCTGATGAACAACTTCAAACGCTTGGGTGTCCGGGCAAAATTGCTGAACGGCAAGGAACGGCTTCATCTGATGCACGATATGTTCCACATGGGTGACCATGACCGATTCAATTTCGATTGGAAGTGGTTGCCGGAGAGCGGACTGTCGGTAAAGGACTTTATTGCACCGACCGGGTTTGCCTTTCCGAAGAACCGCATTTTTCAGATGGGCGGGATGTATGGCTCCATGTCCTATCTCCAGATCACGGCTTCCGACCTGTCGGACCAGCTGCTGAAAGATTTTCTGGATATGGAATCCAGCCAGATTGTGACCATGCACATTCAGTCGGTAGACCAGAACAAAGCAATCAAGTCCATTAAGCACACCATTACGGAGCTGGATCGTTCCAAGATTGAGGAACAGAAGAAAGCTGTCCGTTCCGGATACGATATGGACATCATTCCGTCAGATTTGGCAACTTACGGCAAGGACGCAAAGGCACTGCTGAAGGAATTGCAGAGCCAGAATGAGCGTATGTTCCTGCTGACCTTTCTGGTGATGAACACCGGCGAGACGGAGCAGGAGCTGGAAACCAATGTGTTTCAAGCTTCCAGTATCGCGCAGAAGTACAACTGCAACCTGCGCCGTCTGGATTTTCAGCAGGAGCAGGGGCTGATGAGCTGCCTGCCGCTGGCACAGAACCTGATTGAGATTCAGCGCAGCATGACTACCAGCAGCACGGCAATTTTCGTGCCGTTTACCACCCAGGAGCTGTTTCAGACCGGGAAAGAGGCTCTGTACTATGGGCTGAATGCTTTGTCCAACAACCTGATTATGGTTGACCGGAAAAAGCTCAAAAACCCCAACGGGCTGATTCTGGGTACTCCCGGTTCCGGTAAATCCTTCTCTGCCAAGCGAGAAATCGCCAATGCGTTTTTGGTGACGGATGACGATGTAATTGTGTGCGATCCGGAAGCCGAGTACACGGCACTGGTGCAGAAATTTGAGGGGCAGGTCATTAAGATCAGCCCTTCCAGCACGCAGTATATCAATCCGATGGACATCAACGCGAATTATTCGGAAGAAGATAATCCGATTGCCCTGAAAGCAGATTTCATCTTGTCCCTGTGCGAGCTGATCGTGGGCGGCAAAGAAGGCTTGCAGCCGGTAGAAAAGACGGTTATCGATCGTTGCGTTCATCAGATTTACCAGACCTATTTTGAGAATCCGGTGCCGGAGAACATGCCGGTGTTGCAGGACTTGTATGAGGCACTGCTCAGGCAGGATGAAAAGGAAGCACACCATGTGGCAACAGCACTGGAAATCTATGTAACCGGTTCTCTGAACCTGTTTAACCACCGCACCAACGTAGATATCAATAACCGGCTGGTCTGCTATGACATCAAGGAACTGGGCAAGCAGCTGAAAAAGATCGGGATGCTGGTGGTGCAGGATCAGGTCTGGGGGCGTGTGACCGCCAACCGCAACGCAGGTAAAGCCACCCGCTACTATATGGACGAGTTCCATCTGCTTTTGAAAGAAGAGCAGACAGCGGCTTACAGCGTGGAAATCTGGAAGCGATTCCGTAAATGGGGCGGTATTCCAACCGGCATTACCCAGAACGTAAAAGATCTGCTTTCTTCCCGCGAAGTGACAAACATTTTTGAGAACAGCGACTTCATTTATATGCTGAATCAGGCAGCCGGTGACCGTCAGATTCTGGCGGATCAGCTGAATATCAGTCCGCACCAGCTGTCCTATGTGACCCACTCCGGTGAAGGCGAAGGATTGCTGTTCTACGGAAATGTGATTTTGCCGTTCGTTGATCGTTTCCCGACCGATTTGGAACTGTACCGGATCATGACGACCAAATTAACCGAAGTGCAGGAAGCAAAGGAGGCATAAGTGATGGCGGGCAAGAAAAATCCGAATCTCGGAGACAAGCTGCGGCAGGAGCGCGAGGGTGCGAAGAACACCCTTCGCAATTCCAGAAACAAAACCGCCGATAGCAGTACGGGAGACAGCAGCAAGAAAAAAGCGGAACACCGAAGGCAGATTCGTCACGAGGCCGATCTTGCTAAGATGGGCAGTAAGAAACTGAAATCAGAGCAGGAAGTAAAAGCGAAAAAGAATGCAGCAGCTTCCGGGAAAAAAGGCGGAAAGCCAAAGAAGCCGGGAAATCTTGCGGCAGATGCACTTTCAGCCAAGGCACATCAGAGCGTGCGCAATGCCGACCAGGATAATAATTCTGGTGTGGAGGCAGCGCATTTTACCGAAGGCTCAGCGGAAGGTGCAGCCCGTGCTGGTTACCGGTTCCAATATGGTCGAAAGCTGCGGCAGTACAAAAAGCTGGAGCGGTTGGAGAAAAAGGCAGATAAAGATGCCGTGGATTCCATCTTTGCGGAACGCATGAAGTCTGATCCGCAGGCTGGTTCCAATCTCTTTTCCCGATGGAGGCAGAAGCAGGCTATCAAAAAAGAGTATGCCGCTGCGAAGGCAGGTGCGGCTGCTGCGGAGAACACAGTAGCTGGCACAGCCAAAGCTGCGCAGGGTACTGCCAGCATGACGGAAAAGGCATTTCAGTTTGTGCAGAGCCACTCGCATATCATCATCGGCATTGCAGCCGTGGGACTGCTTGTTTTGGTGATTGCCGGGTCGGTATCGTCCTGCTCCGTCTTGATCAATGGCGGCGGCAATGTAGTGCTGGGAACTTCCTACACAGCGGAAGATGAAGATTTGAAAGGCGTGGAGACGGATTATACCAAGCTGGAAGATAAACTTCGCAAACAAATCGACCGTATTGAAACCGACCATCCGGGCTATGACGAGTATCGCTACAATCTGGCGGAAATCGGTCACAATCCCTATGAGCTTGCATCTCTGCTGACCGTAGAATTTGAAAACTATACGAGAAGCCAGGTGCAGGCTCGGCTCCAGAGTATTTTTGAAGCGCAGTATGAGTTGAAGCTGGTGGAAAAGGTGGAAATCCGGACAAGGAAAGAAACCCGTGTGGGTTATAGTTACAATCCGATCACCGGAACCGGACACACCTACACCTATCAGGTAACGGTACAGTATGAGTATAAAATCCTCAATGTGACGCTGCTCAATCGGGGCGTGGACTATGTTGCCAGAAATTCCGGCCTTACAGATGACCAGCTGCAACGCTACGAAGTCACATTGGATTGCCGTGGCAATCGGGATGACCTGTTTGCAGGCATCGCCTTTGCAACGCCGGATGGCGCGGGTTCCAGCGGAGAATATCAGGATTACGACATTCCGGGCGAAGCTCTGACGGATGAAAAATTCCGGAAGATGATTACCGAAGCAGAGAAATATCTCGGTTATCCCTATGTTTGGGGCGGCAGCTCGCCGAGTACCAGTTTTGACTGCTCCGGTTTTGTAAGCTGGGTCATCAACCACTGCGGCAATGGCTGGAATGTAGGCAGGCAGACGGCCAACGGTCTGATGGGAAAATGCGACATTATCCCGAAGAGTGAGGCAAAGCCCGGAGACCTGATCTTCTTCCAGAAAACCTACAACACCAGTGGCGCATCCCATGTGGGCATTTATGTCGGCAACGGGATGATGATTCACTGCGGCAACCCAATTTCCTATGCTTCCATTGAGACGAACTACTGGCGGCAGCATTACTACTGTATGGGAAGAATTCGATAAAAACAGGGCGTTTATTCGTCCGGAAAGGAAACGATATGAGCTTGAAACTGGAAAAGATTGCTGCGGAGCGGGAGAAAGCCCGCAGAAAACGCGATGAGTGGGAGGAGCGCAGAAAGGAATGGGACAGAAAGTACCACGAACAGGAAAACAGCGAAATCTGTGAAATGGTACATGCCCAGAGCCTGACCCCGGAACAGCTGGCAGTCATCATTCAGATGGCGCAGGCTGCGGTTCCCAACCCGGAAAACATGAAACTGGACGAGAAAGAAACGGAGGATATGGAATGAAAAAGATGATGGCAATGCTGCTTGCCAGCGTGATGGTGGCAGGAACCTTTGCGACTACTGCGTTTGCCTATACGGGCGATGATGTGCAGAAGAACACATCTGTCAGTACCGCTGCGCAGGAAGCGGATGCAGCAGGAAGCGCAAATGCAGGGAAAACGGACAATACCGACAGCATCGAAATCGACCCGGATATGCAGGTGCTGCCGGATGGCTATGAGGTTTCTACGGATGCGGATGGGAACCTGATCGTTACGGTGGGCGGCAAGGAATACAACATCGGCAGCGAAAAGTCTCGAAAGCAGATGGGTACAGTGGTGCCGGGTATCACCAGCCTGCATTTTCGTTCCGGTCCCGGCATGGATCAGGAGATTATCGGATATCTGCATTCAGGCGATACGGTGGAGATTGTCGAAAAATACGGTGACTGGTATAAGGTGAATTTCAACGGCAAAACCGGATATGCACATGGAAAGTACCTGAATGTCACGGATTCCGCAAATGACAGCAGCATGTTCAGTGAAGATGCTCTGAAGCTGTTTCTGGATCTGATGCAGGGCGGAATGTCATCCGAGGATGAGACGGAATCCAGTACAGCTTTGACTCCGGAAGGAAATATGACGCTGGTGGATGATATCGGTGAGGAAGAAGATAAATCCAGCCAGCAGTTCATTACGCTGGTGACAAAGGCGGGCAACACCTTCTATCTGATTATCGACCGCGATAAAGACGGCAACCAGAATGTGCATTTCCTGAACATGGTGGATGAGGCCGATCTGCTTGCACTGATGGATGAAGAGGAAGCCGCCAAGTATCAGGAGAAGGAGCCGGAAGTCACGGAACCTGCGGAAACCGAAAAGCCGCAGGAGACGGAGCCTGCACCGGAAGAGCAGAAAACAGAGAGCGAGCAGAAGAAAGCGTCTCCGCTTCCGATGATTATGCTGCTTCTGTTTGTGATTGGTGCAGCCGGTGTCGGCGGTTATCTCTATATCAAGATGAAGGGCGTAAAGCCTGCATCCAAGAAAAATCAACCGGACCCTGATGCGGATTATCACGATGAGGATGAAGACGCGCTCCAGCTGCCGGAGGATGACGGTGACGAGGACGAAGAAGTGGATGTAAACGAGGATTACGAAGCGGAATCGGATGATGAACCTGTCTAATTAAGACTGTGTTGACCTGAGGGGCGGCTGAGAAGCCGTCCCTTTTACATAGCTAAATGGTTTGTGAATGGAGTGTTTTGAGCAATGAAGCTATGGAAACTGTAGGTGATATCTGATAAAATAGAGAGAGAACAGTGATACAAATCGAAATTTAGAGGGAAAGAAAATCTAAAAACATCGAAAAAACAAGCATTTGCGGGCATGATACGAATCGTATCATGCATGTGAAAGAGCGTTTCTTTCATAGTTTTACACTTTTTGATAAGGTGGAGTTGTCGGAAAGACAAGCCAAAACAGAAAGGATGTAGAATTATGAAAAAGAGCGAAAAGAAGAATTTGCTGATTGGAAGCATATTCCTTGCAATGTTTGCAGTATGGACAGCTTTGATTCAGTCTGTGGATGTGCAGCCGCTTGGTCAAAACGGAACAAGTATTGGATTTGCAACATTCAATTGCTGGTTTCACCATTTCACAGGGGTAAACATGGCAATTTATACGATTACCGATTGGATGGGGCTGGTGCCTGTCGTAATATGCCTTATTTTCGCAGGGATTGGACTTGTACAGTTGATCAAAAGAAGAAGCCTTTTCAGGGTGGATGCAGATATCATGATTTTGGGTGTGTATTTTGTCATCGTGTTCTTGGCATATGCGATTTTTGAAATGATCCCAATCAATTACAGACCGATTTTAATCGAAGGAATTATGGAGGCTTCTTATCCGTCCTCAACTACCTTGTTGGTATTAAGTGTAATGCCTGTCTTGATCGAGCAAATCCAGCGTAGACTTTCTGGCATTGGGGTAAAACGAATCATAACGATTGCGGCAATCGCTTTTTCGGTATTCATGGTGACTGGGAGATTGATTTCCGGAGTACATTGGTTTACGGATATCGTAGGCGGTGTACTGCTAAGTGCCGGATTGTTTAAGCTTTATAAAGCGGCAGTTATGCTGGCATTAAAAGAAAAATAGAATTGGTATGGGAGGTGCAGGTTTTGGAATTTCATGAAAAGCTTCAGGAATTAAGAAAGAGTCGAGGTTTGACACAGGAAGAATTAGCCGAGGCATTATTTGTTTCCAGAACCGCTATTTCAAAATGGGAGTCCGGAAGAGGATACCCAAGCATAGATTCATTAAAGGAAATATCCAGCTATTTTTCTGTATCAATTGATGATTTGTTATCTGGAGAGCAATTGATTTTCATAGCAGAAAAAGAAAACAAATCAAATCTCAATGGCGTATGCGATTTGTTATTGGGGTTTGTTGACTTGTTTTCACTGATGCTGATATTTCTTCCGCTGTATCCCAAACCGGTCAATGGATATATCTATTCGGTAAATCTCTTAGGATATGTAGATGGAAATGCTTTCATAATCAGGATCTATTGGGCATTGTTTATCAGCTTGACGATTGCCGGAATCGTGAAAATACTGATGGTCTATTTCAAGTTTGAAAAGGGCAAAAAAGCGGTTACATTCATCTCTGTAGGACTCAGTATCATTGCTGTTTTGTTTTTGGCTATGGCGAGAGAGCCGTATGCGATAACAGTAACGTTCCTGTTATTGCTTATCAAAGGCATTCTGCTTTATAAGCAGGCTAAGGCAGGTCGATAAGATATTGTGCCCTGCAACTTCCAGTTTGTAGACCTAAAATAGAATACAGTTCCTTACATAGCAGTCATGTACTTCGGTGCCTGGCTGCTAATTTTTTTGCGAAAGGAGCAGTATCGAATGAAGCTTGTATTAGCGGAAAAGCCCTCGGTTGCCATGAGTCTCTCGAAGGTGATCGGGGCAAATCAGCGCGGAGACGGTTATATGGAGGGCAATGGCTACCTTGTCAGCTGGTGTGTGGGGCATCTGGTGGAACTTTCCCAGCCGGAAGCCTATGATGAAAAGTATGCCAAGTGGAAGTATGATGATCTTCCGATTTTGCCGGAACATTGGCAGTATCAGGTGTCCGCCAGCACGAAAAAGCAGTTCGGAATCCTGAAAAAGCTCATGCAGCGGAAAGATGTGGAGAGTCTGATCTGTGCAACCGATGCAGGGCGTGAGGGCGAACTGATTTTCCGACTGGTTTACCATCAGTGCGGCTGCAAAAAGCCGGTGGAACGGCTTTGGATTTCATCAATGGAGGACAGTGCTATCCGGGAAGGCTTTCAGAAGCTCAGACCGGGAACAGAATATGATGCCTTATATGAGGCGGCTTTATGCCGGGAGCGAGCCGACTGGATTGTCGGAATCAACGCCACCCGGCTTTTTTCATGTCTGTATGGGCAGACCCTGAATGTGGGGCGCGTGATGACACCAACGCTTGCGATGGTGGTTATGCGAGATGCAGCAATCCGGGCGTTCAAGCCGGAGCCGTTCTACTCGGCAGAATTAAAATTTCGGGATTTTCAAGCGGGCGGTGAGCGAATGAAAGAAAAAGCAGAAGCAGAAAAACTGGTGGCAGAGTGTTGCCAGGCAGGAAGTGCCATCATTACCAAGGTAGAGCAGAAAGAAAAATCAGAGAAGCCCCCGGCCTTGTTTGATCTGACATCGCTTCAGAGAGAAGCAAATCGGCAGCTGGGATTCACTGCCCAGCAGACCCTGGATTACACACAGGCTCTGTACGAGAAGAAACTCGTGACATATCCCCGTACCGACAGCCGGTATCTGACGGATGATATGGCACCGCTGGTGCCGGAACTTGTTTCTGTGATCCAGCAGAGCTTTCAGATTCAGGCGGATGTACCGGCACCGGTGAATGCAGCGCAGGTCATCAATTCTAAGAAAGTCACCGATCACCATGCCATTATCCCTACAAAAACAGCGGCGGGTTATGACATTTCCTCGCTTCCCAGTGGAGAACAAGCGATTCTTACTCTGCTGGCGGTGCGGCTGATTTGTGCGGTCGGAACACCCTGCCACTATGCAGAAACCATAGTGGAAGCGGAGTGCGCCGGTCAGAATTTCCGCACGAAAGGCAAAACAGTCACGGATATGGGCTGGAGGCGATATGCAGGAAAGCCGGTTGAAGATGCTGAGAAGAATGCGGAGGCGGGTGATCTTCCGGAGCTTTCGGAAGGCATGACACTGGAACTTGCCGGTGTCGATCTGAAAGAGGGCAAGACCAGCCCGCCTAAGAGATTTACCGAAGATCTTCTGCTTTCAGCGATGGAGAGTGCCAGCTCGGATGAATTTCCGGCCGGTGTAGAGCGAAAAGGCATCGGCACACCGGCTACACGCGCTGCCATCATCGAAAAACTGGTGCAGAAAGGCTTTATCGAGCGCAGGGGTGATAAGAAAACGAAATATCTTTGTTCTACGGACAAGGGAAATGCGCTGGTGACGGTGGTGCCGGAACAGATTCAGTCCCCATCCATGACGGCAGACTGGGAGGAAAAACTGCTGAAAATAGAACACGGCGAGTACGACAGCGATGCCTTTATGGGCGAAATCAGCAGCATGGTCAGCGGACTTGTTAAAACCTACGAGGCTGTAAAAGGTGCTGATGTGCTGATGCAGCCGGAACGGAAAGTCATTGGTTCCTGCCCGGCCTGCGGCAATGATGTCTGTGAAACGGCAAAGGGATGGTTTTGCAGGGATAAGGGCTGTAAATTTGCGCTCTGGAAGGAAAACAGGTTCTTTCAGACACTGGGAAAGCAGATGACAGAGGAACTGGCAAGCCAACTGGTAAATCAGGGGAAAGCACGACTTACCCATTGCTATTCCAGGAAGTCCAATCGTTACTATGACACAACCGTTTATGTAGAGACTGGCGAGGACGGTGCAGCAGCATTTAAGCTGGAGTTTGGAGGTAAAAAATGAGCATGAAAATGATGAATGCAGCTTATCTGGTGGATAATGTCGCTCTGCTTTCCTTGCAGGAAAAGCAGGACGGCGTGGAATTCCACTGCTTTGATATGAACAGTAAGGTGCAGACCGCCGAAGGACGTATTGGCTGGGATGTGTTGGATAAACAGCCGTTTTCTACGCTGGAAGAAAGCGCGAGGATGGCGGCACTCCAGAAGATTCCCCAGCTTGACGGTCTTGCCGTTGCGCCGGTAGCCCCGGAGATGCTGGAGCAGATGCGAGGCGGCAGAAAGGTTCTTTGGCAGATGAAAAAGGCTGATCCTGAGCTGGAGAATGCTAAAAATATCCGGTTTATCACCAGCAACTACGAGGATCGGTTCAAAATCCCGGATGGCAGTGCGGTGGAGGTCGAGTATCCGAATCGAAAATTCTCAGCCCGCTGCGAATATATGGACGAATATCATCTGCGCCTTGGGTATGATGTTCTGCACATCTGTCAGCTGGCAGAAATGCTGGAACGCGGCGGTGGCACATGCCGCCCGGAGCCATTGATTACAGAAGAACACAGCGCATGGGATTTGGGAAGCAAGGGCTTTCTTGCCATTCAGACCTGTGAGGACGGTTACGACTATACCTTATATCATAAGGACTTCACGGAAATTGACGGCGGACAGATCGACAACCCGGAAATCAGCATGAATGCAGCCAGAGACCAGATTCTTTCGGATTATGGGTTCGGTGGACGCACCATGACGCGGATTGACTATGATGAACTTTGTGATCGAGCAGAGGATGCAGAAATCAGTAGACGGGAATCTGTGCTGGGTAAACTCTCGGATCTGTCTTCCAGAACGGATACACCAGCGAAAGCTGCCAAGGCGAAGGAGGCGGAGAGATGAAATATAAGCTTACGAAGGCAGAGCAGGAAACCGTCATCAATTTTGACAATGAACTGGATACTGCCAGTATTTACACCCATGACAGCCGCCTGATTAAGAAGCTTCGGAAACTGCGAAAACAGTATCCGGAGCAGTTTGTTTTGGAGCATCGGGAGCAAGGGTCAGTCACTTATACGATTCCGAAACGCTGTGTTGGTATCCGACCGCCTTATAGTGAAAAACGACGGGAACAGCAGCGACAGGAAGCAAAGGAAAACGGCCTGCCGTTTATGGAGAAGGGAGAAATGAACGATGGCAAGAATTGAAAAATGGGATGAAGTGCATGGAAATCAGGCACCGGACGAAAGAATGATGGCATTTCTCGACAGCGCTACCGACCAGTATGCGATTTTGCAGCTTCGCCGCAGCGAGAATACGGTATATGAACGCTTTTCGTCTATGCGCGAACTGGAACGGATGGGGCTGGAACCGGATATTGACCATTATGAGGTGGTGTATACGGCTCCGCTTCTTCCATACAAGGATCAGAATACGATGTTGGAGGAACTGTATGCGAAATTCAATGTTTCCCGCCCTGATGATTTTACTGGGCATAGTCTTTCTGTGTCTGACATCGTGGCTTTACGGCAGAATGGTGTTGTAAGCTGTCACTATGTGGATTCCATCGGTTTCCAGGAACTGCCCGGATTTTTGAAACCGGAGAATTACCTGAAAGCCGCAGAAATGGCGATGGAGGACGATTACGGCATGATTGACGGCGTGATCAATAACGGAAAGAAGGAAGAACCGGCAGAGAAAGCATCGGTTCTGGATCAGCTGAAGGAAAAGCAGGAGGCGGTGCCGCCTGCGCCGCCTCGCAGGTGCTGCGAAGAAAAGGAGTTATAAATGCGTTTTACGGATGACGAATGGATGCTCATGATGCTTTACAGCCCTGGCACACGGACAGGGCTGATTGCAGAGCTTCAGACGATGCAAAAAAGTCTGACGGGCAGAGACAGAAACCTGCGCAGGTGGACGGCCTCGCTGCTTGCGAAACTGGCAGAGATGACAGATGCAGAATATGAGGCACTGGATTTGTATCCGGACGAATAAGAGAGAGGAGGAAAATAGACAGATGATGACGAAAACGGCTTATTATATGCAGATGGCACAGGAAGCTGCGGCACAGATCACTGGCAGCAAAGAACAGTGGACAGCGTTTCTGACCACATCCGCAAGGCTTTATAAGTATCCTTTTGCGGAGCAGCTGATGATCTATAAGCAGAGGCCGGAAGCAACGGCCTGTGCGGAGTACGATCTCTGGAATGATCGGATGAACCGCTATGTGAAACGTGGTTCCAAGGGCATTGCTCTTTTGGATATGCGTGGCGAGCAGCCGAAACTGCGGTATGTATTTGATGTGGCAGATACCGGAGAACGGAAGAATTCACGTCCGGTACAGCTCTGGAAAATGAATGCGGAGCATGAGCAGCCGATCATTCGAGCAATGGATGCAGCGTTTGATGTGCCTGCCGGTGCCGGATCTCTGGAAAATCACATTATGGAAGCGGCGGAACGCCTTGCAAGGGATTACTGGGAGGAAAACCACAGGCAGATCAGTGACATCGTTGCAGATTCCTATCTGGAAGGGTATGATGAACTCAACATCGGAGCTTCCTTTAAGAGAGCTGCCGCTGTCAGCATCGCATATTCCGTCTTTACCCGGACGGTGGGCAATGCAGATGACTATTTTGAGCACGAGGATTTTCTGGATATCTTTGATTTTAATACGCAGGCTGCCGCCAATGTGCTGGGAACTGCGGTCAGCGAAATGTCCAGCCAGATCTTCCGGGAAATTGAACGCACGATCCGAACCTATGAAAGAGATAAGCAGGCAGAAAGGAGCCAAAACTATGATGGAGCTGAATTACACGAAGAACGGCGATTACCTGATTCCGGACATCCAGTTGTCGGTGCAGGAACAGAAGCCGCTGGGCAAGTACGGGAGGATGCGCAGAGCGTTCCTGCAGGAGAACAACACGCTGCTGTACAATCACCTGATCCTAACCGAGAAGCTGTATCCGCACCTTTGGGAGATTCAGGAGACCGCGACCGCACGGATGGAGCAGATGATGGCGGAACTTCTGAAAGCGAATCCGGCACCGGACAAGAAATCGAACCAGATGGCCTGGGTGCAGCACATGAACATGCTGAAAGCGCAGGCAGAGGAAGTCATTCTGACGGAACTTATCAACAGCTAAATTTTATGAGCCTGTTTCAGTCCGAAGCAGAGCAGATTCAGAAAATTGATGCGGCGGCAGAAAATGCAGCCAGAGAAGCGGAGAGCGAAAAGCCCTCCGCTTTTGTCATTTCTGAGGATGAAATCGACCGGATGCTGCGGACAGGCTCCAATTTTGAGGGCGGAAAAATCCGTATTTATGCGCTGTATCAGCAGCAAGGGGACGCAAAAGAACGAGCTGCATTTCTGAAAGCGGAATATGGTATCGGTGGTCACAGCTATACCTTTATGGATGGCAGTCGCGGTTTTGCGGATTATGACGGGAAAGGCATTCTGCTTCGCAATTATGGTCATGACCGGGAAGTACGCCTCACATGGTCGGCGGTGGATAAGCGGTTAGACCGGCTTGTGGAAAATGGTCAGTACCTGACTGCTCTGGAAATGGAAGAGTATCGAAAGCTGGAGCAGGAATACGGCGCGCCGCTTCCTATGCCGACTGCTGCCCATGTCTTTCCTCCAACGCCACCGGAACACTACGATACTGGAAATGAGCATGTGGACAACATGCTGAATACGGCTGCGGATGTCTATGCCCGGAGTGAACTGGCGGCACCCCAGCGTTTTACCGTGATGGAGACAGACGATGGCTATGCGGTCTGGGATGATATTCAGGACGGCATTCATGTAGAGCCGGATGGTGTCAGCGAGGAGTTTACCAGCGAATGGGAGGCAGAGACCTACCGTCAGCAACTGATTAAAAAAGTCCAGGAACGGGAGGCCAAAGACTGGCTCTATGTTGAGCAGAGTAAACAGAATTTGCAGCAGGACATTCCATTCCCGGATGTGGAATCCGAAGAAGCACCGGAAGCGGTTCACGCAGAGGCAGATCCTCTGGTGCTGGAAATGCAGGAACACGCCAGAGAACTTGCCAGAGAGTCAGGCTATGCACCGAATGAACGATTTGTGGTCACGATGACCGGCGAGAATTTCCCGGATTCTAAGGATGCGTTTGCCATCTGGGATTATGTTAAAGAAGAGTATTACGGATATTCGGACGGAAAAGTGCAGACATTTGCCGATTATGTGAGTGCGTCAGAGGCGTTGCAGGAGATTCGCGGCAGGAATATGGAGGCTGAAAAAGAGCCTGCGACTGTGCAGCCAGAACCGGCAGCTCCGGTGCAGCCGGATTATCGTGTCGGTGATACGCTGTATCTGGACGGAAAGGCATTTACGATTGAAAAAGTCGGGCTTTTCGACGTGGAGCTTCGGGACCCGGATTCCGTGTATCCGATCTTCCGCTCGGAAAGCAAGGAGAATCTGGCAAGACTTTTGGGGCATGAGGAAAATGTTCACCTGCACAATCTGGTGGTTGATCTGAATCCTGGCAGAGAAAAGCAAAGTGAAGAACAGCACTTGACTATCCAGGAGACAGAACCGGAGAGCACTCATGCAGAAAACTACCGCATCAACAGCTTTCATCTCGGTGAAGGCAGCCCAAAGCAGAAATTCCGTGCCAACATGGATGCCATCTACACGCTGAAAGCCTTAGAAAATCAGCATAGGGATGCGACACCGGAGGAACAGGAAACGCTGGCCAATTATGTCGGCTGGGGTGGGCTGGCAGATGCCTTTGACGCAGAGAAAACTGCCTGGACAGGCGAATATAAGGAGCTGAAAGCAGCTCTTACGGAAGAAGAATATGCCGCAGCCAGGGCTTCGACTCTGAATGCGCATTACACCAGCCCTACCGTGATCCGTGCAATCTATGAGGCATTGGACGGTATGGGATTTGAGAAAGGCAATATTCTGGAACCTTCGATGGGTGTCGGCAACTTCTTCGGTATGCTGCCGGATTCCATGCTGGGAAGCAGACTGTATGGTGTGGAACTGGATTCCATCACCGGGCGCATTGCGCAGAAATTGTATCCGCAGGCAGAAATCAAGGTGGCAGGCTTTGAAACCACCGACCGGCGCGACTTCTATGATCTGGCCGTGGGCAATGTGCCCTTTGGCAACTACCGTGTCAGCGATAAGCCCTATGATAAACTCGGATTTTCTATCCACAACTATTTCTTTGCCAAGGCATTGGATCAGGTTCGTCCCGGTGGCATCGTGGCCTTTGTTACCAGCCGCTACACGATGGATTCCAAGAATCCGGACGCGCGAAAGTATCTGGCGCAACGGGCAGAACTGCTGGGGGCTATTCGACTTCCTAACAACGCATTCCGTGCCAATGCCGGTACAGATGTAGTGTCGGATATCATTTTTCTGCAAAAGAGAGACCATCCTATTGATATCGAACCGGATTGGGTGCATCTGGGGCTGACATCGGAGGGTATTACCCTCAACAGCTATTTTGTTGACCACCCGGAAATGGTGCTGGGTGAGATTACAACGGAAAGTACCCAGTACGGCAAGGAAGAATGTACGGTCATTCCGATTCCGGATGAGGATCTGGGAGACCAGCTGCATGAGGCTGTGCAGCATATCGGCGGTCACTATGAAGCGCAGGAGCTGGCACCGGAGGAAGAACTGTCCTTGCAGGGCGAAACCATTCCGGCAGACCCCAATGTAAAGAACTTCTCCTATGCGGTGGTGGATGGGGATGTCTACTTCCGTGAGAACAGCATCATGCGAAAGGCTGACCTTTCTGCGACAGCCACCGGCAGGATCAAGGGCATGGTGGAGCTTCGTACCATTGTGCAGGAACTGATCGACTATCAGCTGAACGATTATCCGGAGGACGCGATTGCCCAGAAACAGCGGGAACTGAATGTAGCCTATGACCGATTCGCCGATCAGTATGGGCTTATCAACTCCCGTGCAAATGCGCAGGCTTTTTCAGAAGATTCGTCTTATTATCTGCTCTGCTCTCTGGAAAATGTAGATGAAAACGGCAGGCTGGAATCCAAGGCGGATATGTTCACCAAACGGACGATTCGACCGGAACGGGCTGTTACCAGCGTAGATACTCCGGCAGAGGCTCTGGCAATCTCCATCGGAGAGCGCGGCAAAGTGGATTTGCCCTATATGTCGGAGCTTTTAGGTACACCGGGAGAATATGAAAAAATCCGGCAGGAACTGCATGGTGTCATTTTCAAAGACCCGATGACGCAGGGCGGCGAGGAAAACGGATGGGTGACGGCTGATGAATATCTGTCCGGCAATGTCCGTGAAAAGCTCCGTGTGGCAGAACTGGCTGCGGCTTCGGACTCTGCCTTTGCAGTGAACACGGAATATTTGAGAAAGGCGCAGCCGAAAGACCTGGATGCGTCGGAGATTGATGTGCGCCTTGGTGCCACATGGGTCAATCGGGATTATATCCAGCAGTTTATGGAAGAAACCTTTGAACCGCCGTTTTACCTGCGCCGAAACATTGAAGTGAAATTCTCTCCCATGACGGCAGAATGGCAGATCACTGGCAAGAGTACACCGAGCCGGAATGATGTTCATGCCTATATGACCTACGGCACCAGCCGTGCCAATGCCTACCGGATTCTGGAGGATACGCTGAATCTGCGGGATATCCGTATCTACGATACCGTGGAGGATGCAGACGGCAAGCAGAAGCGCGTTCTGAATAAAAAGGAGACCACCCTCGCCCAGCAGAAACAGCAGGCCATTAAGGATGCGTTCCAGAACTGGGTGTGGAAAGACCCTTATCGCCGTGCGGAACTGGTGGAAAAGTATAACGAGCTGTTCAACAGTACCCGTCCCCGTGAATACGATGGTTCTCATATCCGCTTTGGCGGCATGAATCCGGAAATCCGGCTGCGGGAACACCAGCAGAATGCCATTGCTCATGTGCTGTACGGCGGCAATACGCTGCTGGCTCACGAGGTAGGTGCCGGTAAGACCTTTGAGATGGCCGCTTCTGCTATGGAGGCAAAGAGGTTGGGACTGTGCCAGAAATCCATGTTCGTTGTTCCGAATCATTTGACCCTTCAGTGGGCAAACGAGTTCCTGCGCCTGTATCCGAGTGCAAAATTGCTGGTGGCAAGCAAAAAGGACTTTGAGACTGCCCGAAGAAAAAAGTTCTGCGCACGAATTGCCACTGGCGATTATGATGCGGTCATCATCGGGCATTCTCAGTTTGAGAAAATCCCGGTGTCCGCAGAACGGCAGGAGCGGATTTTGACTGCCCAGATTGATGAAATCGAAAATGCCATTGCTGAGATGAAATCCCAGAATGGCGAACGTTTCTCCATCAAACAGATGGAAAAAACCCGGAAAGGATTGGAGGCGAGATTGGAGAAACTCCGGGCAACCGACCGAAAGGACGATGTGATTACCTTTGAGCAGCTGGGCGTAGACCGGTTGTTTGTAGACGAGGCACACGCGTTTAAGAACCTGTTTCTCTACACAAAAATGCGCAATGTCGCAGGCTTGTCCACTTCGGAAGCGCAGAAATCTTCGGATATGTTTATGAAGTGCCAGTATATGGACGAGCTGACAGGTGGGCGCGGCATCATCTTTGCGACCGGAACCCCGGTCAGCAACAGCATGACGGAGCTTTATACCATGATGCGGTATCTCCAGTATGGCACGTTACAGCAAAAAGGGCTGACCCATTTCGACAGCTGGGCTTCTACCTTTGGTGAGACCACCACGGCCATTGAGCTGGCACCGGAAGGAACCGGATACCGGGCAAGAACAAGATTTGCAAAGTTCTTCAACCTGCCGGAGCTGATGAATATGTTCAAGGAAGTGGCAGATATCAAGACTTCCGATCAGCTGCATCTGCCGGTGCCGGAGGCAAAGTTTGAAACCGTGGTAGTGCAGCCCTCGGAGCATCAGCAGGCGATGGTGGCGGAGCTTTCGGAACGGGCGGCGGCTGTGCATTCCGGTGTGGTAGACCCATCGGTCGATAATATGCTGAAAGTCACATCGGATGGCAGAAAGCTGGGGCTGGATCAGCGGCTGATGAATCCGCTTCTTCCGGATGACCCCAACAGCAAGCTCAACGCCTGTGTGCGGAATGTGCTTCGGATTTATGAGGAAGGACAGTCGGATAAGCTGACCCAGTTACTGTTCTGCGACCTCAGCACGCCGAAGAACGATGGAACCTTCAATGTCTATGAGGATATCCGCGCCAAACTCATCCAGTCCGGCGTACCGGAGGAAGAAATCGCATTTATCCATGATGCGGATACCGAGGCAAAAAAGAAAGATTTGTTTGCCAAAGTCCGTACCGGACAGGTGCGGGTGTTGTTAGGTTCGACACAGAAGATGGGCGCAGGCACGAACGTGCAGGACAGACTGGTGGCCGTGCATCATTTGGATGTGGGTTGGCGGCCTGCGGACATGACCCAGCGAAATGGTCGTATCATCCGTCAGGGCAACCGCAACAAAGAAGTGCAGGTTTATCAGTATGTGACGGAAGGAACCTTTGATGCCTACCTCTATCAGACACTGGAGAATAAGCAGAAGTTTATCAGCCAGATCATGACCAGCAAATCTCCGGTTCGTTCCTGTGATGATGTGGATGAGCAGGCACTTTCCTATGCGGAGATCAAGGCACTTTGTGCAGGAGACCCGCAAATCAAGGAAAAAATGGACTTGGATGTAGATGTTGCAAGACTGAAGGTGCTGAAAGCAGATCATCAGAGCCAGCAGTACCGATTGGAGGATAAGCTGATGAAATATTTCCCTGCGGAGATTGAGAAAACACAGGGGTTCATCAAGGGCTTTCAGTCGGATATCCGGACGGTGGCGGCACATCCGCTGCCGGAAGAGGGTTTCTGCGGCATGGAGGTGAAGAGCACACGCTTTATTGAAAAAGCCGAGGCCGGTGAAGCAATCCTTGCGGTCTGTAAAGCCAATCAGAGTCTGGAGCCGGTACCGCTTGGCAGTTATCGAGGTTTCAAGATGGAACTGGCATTTGACAGCTTCCAGAAAGAGTATCAGGTACTGCTGAAAGGCGAGATGACCCACCGGGTACCCATCGGAACCAGTGCTGCGGGTAATATCCAGCGTCTGGACAATGCTCTTGCTGGGATTCCTGCAAGATTGGAAAAGGCAGAACAGCAGTTGGACAGTCTTAGGAGCCAGCAGGAAGCTGCGCAGGCCGAGCTTGGAAAACCGTTTCCCCAGGAGGCAGAACTGGCAGAGAAGAGTGCAAGACTGGCAGAATTGGACGCACTGCTGAATATGGATGACCGTGGAAATGATGATCCTGACCGTGAGAATACAACAGAAAAGCCGTCTGTCCTGGCAGAGCTGCGTGATCGTGCTGGTCGCATTCCGCCGATGACACATCGGGATGAGGAGGTGGCACTATGAGTGTTCGGGAACACTGGATCAATGTCCGGGTGAACCCGGAAGAGCTGGCGAGGATTCGTGAAAAGCAGAAGGAATTGGGTATTCGGAATACCGGTGCCTATATGAGAAAGATGGCGATGGACGGGTACTGCGTAAATCTTGATTTGTCGGATGTGGCGCAGGTATCCATCCTTCTTCGCCGATGCAGCAACAACCTGAATCAGTACGCAAAACGCGCCAATGAATCTGGAAGCATCTATGCGGAGGATATCCGGGATTTGCAGAGACGGCTGGATGAACTCTGGGAGATGCAGAAGCTGATCCTGAAGAGGCTTTCTGGTATTCGCTGACGGCGCAAATGTGCGGGATTTCTACAGCACATGGCACAGATGAAACTGTCTGTGCCGTTACATATTTCTTGGTCTACCTGTTGACATCGTGGTGTTTGGCAAGCAGGTACGATAAAATGAAGATGAAAAGAAAAACGAAGGGGTGAAATCCATGAAGATCGTATGTTTTTTGTTGAAGCTGGTGCTGAAAATCCTGTTGCTGCCGGTTGCGTTTCTGCTGCGATTTCTATGCTTTATCTGGAATCTGCTGATGCAGCTATCCCTGTGGGTGCTTTCACCGGTTATGCTGTTCGTTCTTGGCTGCGGCATCTATTCGGTGGTTCGGGCGAGCTGGACGGATGTGTTCCTGCTGACCCTGATTGAGATGGGACTGTTCGCAGCTGCGGTTGGTGCGGGCGGCATCATGGAACTGATGGAGCGGCTATGTGAGCGTGTAGAGGATGTTTTGACAATTTGAGTTCAGGAGGGATTTGATGGATATTCAGTTTATGAAAGATTATTATGATTTACGATACGAGGAAACAGATGGAGAGAATCATTTTGTGAATGAGACTGCTTATCAGGAAAAACAGTCTGAGCAATCGAAGATGGAAGACCAGCTGATGGAAATGGTGGGCGGCAGCGAATCTAATGTGTGGAAGCTGTACGAAAGCATTATGTGCGTCTATTTCGATATGGAAGAGATCATCAAGCAGGCCGTTTATTTGCAGGGAGCTTATGATCGGGAACGGATGTTAAAATGAGAATAGTGAATTGGTAAGAGCTGCCTTCGGGTAGCTCTTTTTAGATGGAGGAATATGAAAAATGGCGGCTACAAGACTAATTGCGCTGCATATCAATAAAGGAAAGACGGTAGCGCAGTGTCTGGCTGACCGTACTGATTATTCTGAGAATGCAGCAAAGACGGAAGATGGAAAATATATCAGCGCGTATGCCTGTGACGCAAAGACCTGTGATGAAGAATTTCTGCTTTCTAAACGGCAGTATGAGCATATCACCGGTAGAACCCAGGCGCATGATGTGATTGCATATCAGATTCGGCAATCCTTTAAGCCCGGAGAAATCACGCCGGAGGAGGCGAACAAGGTTGGGTATGAGACAGCCATGCGATTCACCAAGGGAAAACACGCATTTATCGTGGCTACCCATGTTGATCGTGCGCACATTCATAACCACATTATTTTTAATTCGACTACATTAGACTGCACCAGAAAATTCCGAGATTTTCGCTTGTCAGGACTTGCACTGGCAAGGCTCAGTGATATCGTCTGCCTGGAACATCGGCTGTCGGTCATTATCCGGAAGCCCTATGGGGAGCGGCAGAAGAGAACGGAATACCCGGAGAGAAAATCGCAGCGTGATGAAATCTGCGAGGCCATTGATACGGTATTGGAAAGAAAACCAAAAGACTTCCGGGAACTGATTGGTATTTTGCAGGAAGTAGGGTACGAGTATAAAGATGGAAAACAGCCTGCACTGCGGGGAAAAGGCCACGCCAGATTTGCTCGTTTCCGCTCTCTTGGTAAAGGATATTCGGTTGAAGAACTATGCGAAGTGATTGCTGGAAATGCGGTTCATAAAAGCAAATTTGTAGAGAAAACTCGCACAAGCGCACGGTCGGCGCAGGTGCATCAGAAGGCGGAGCTGTCGTTCCTTATAGATGTCCGTGCCAAAATGCAGGCAGGCAAAGGCGCGGGATATGCACGCTGGGCAAAAGTCTTTAATCTGAAGCAGATGGCGAAAGCTATGATGTTCATGGAAGAGCATGGAATCAAGAGCTATGCAGAGCTGAAAGAAAAAGCAGATGGGATTTCTGAAGAATGCGATGCGTTGCTGGAATCTGTAAAGGCAGATGAGGCACGGATGTCGGAAGTGTCAGTGCTGCGGAAGCATCTAATCAATTATGCCAAGACAAAAGATGTTTTTGCCGCATATAAAGCATCCGGCTACAATCGGGAGTTCTATGAAGCCCATCGGGATACGCTGGCCTTACGCAGCGCAGCGAAAAAGGCGTTTGATGGTTATAAGAAAGAGAATGGCTCTGACAAAAAGCTCCCGCGCATCAGCGAGCTGAACGCAGAGTATGCGATGCTTCTGGAACGAAAGAAAAGCTCCTATGCAGAGTATCGCAAGACCAAATCGGAAATGCAGGATTGGCTTGTGGCACAGAAGATTGTGCAGGAAATCCTGAAAGAGGACGAACAGAAAAAAGAGCAACTGCATGAGCAGGAAGTGCGGCAGGAAGAAGAAAATAAGGAGAATAGTAGATGATGGAATGTCCGGTGCAGTGTGGGCGTAATGCTCATGCTGCACCGGGCTTTTTTTCTTTGGCAGGAACTGCCGTTAAAGCATCCGGAACGGATGCGCAGCTCGATGCCGCAGGCAGCGTTCTATGGGGATTGGGGAGTTTCCCCAACAAGCAGAAAATCGCTTTCGTGTCACGAAAGCCCTGCTTGCCGATGTGGAGCAGTACGAGGATTTTTTCGCCGCCCTTGAAAAAGCGTCCCCCGTCCCGATTGCATTTGAGCAGATCACAAACGGCGCAAATGGGTATTTCAGTTTGACCGACAAGCGTATTGCAATCAAAGAGGGCGTGAGTGAATTACAGGCGGTAAAGACCGCCATTCACGAAATCGCCCATGCGAAGCTGCACGACGTAGACTTAAACGCCCCGCCGGAGCAGCAAAACCGCGTTGACCGCCATACCTGCGAGGTAGAAGCGGAAAGCGTCGCTTATACGGTTTGCCAGCATTTCGGCCTTGATACTTCCGATTACTCTTTCGGCTATGTGGCTGGTTGGAGCAGCGGCAAGGAAATGACCGAGTTAAAAGCGTCCCTTGAAACAATACAGACCACCGCAAAGGAACTCATTACCGAGATTGAGGGGCATTTTACCGAGTTGCAGCAGCAGCGGCAAGCCGAGCAGGAGCAGGGCGATACCTTTTCCATTTATCAGTTAAAGCGCGGGGACGAAACAAGGGACTTGCGCTTTGAGCCTTATGACCGTCTGCAAGCGGCTGGACTTACCATTGACCGGGTAAATTATGAACTCGTCTATACTGCACCGCTTACAAAGGATATGACGCTGGGCGACATTTGGGAAAGGTTTAATATCGACCACCCCGCCGACTTTAAGGGGCATAGCCTTTCCGTTTCCGACATTGTTGTGCTTCATCAGAACGACGAGGACACCGCCCACTATGTAGACAGTATCGGTTTTCAGCAAGTGCCGGAGTTTTTGCAGGAGCAGCAGACCCCCGTATTTGACAAGCTGCCGCCCGAACAGCAGCAAGCCTTGTCCGACACCGTACAAGACACTTTGCAAATGCTGGTTGACGCAGACAAGCGGATTTATGGCGACGTTACGGGCAAGACCCTTGAAGCAATCGCGGCGCAAGGATATTCCTACAAGGACGGGCAGCTTGAAAAGCAGCAGCCGGAAGCGACCCCCGACAGCCTTTTGACGGGTGAAACCGTTAGAACGCCGAGGGGCAATTTTCATATTACCGATATGAGCCGTGAACAGATCGAAGCGGCGGGATTTGGTTTTCACCATGCGTCGGAGGACGGGAAGTATCTCATTATGGGGAATGGCACACAGGCTTATGCCATAGCCGCCGAGCAGCCGCAGCGGGATAATCCCTTAAAGCACGTCGAGGACACCATAGAGCAGAACGACAACAATTTTGACGGGCTTATCAACAATACGCCGCAAACGCCCACCGTTGCAGATTTTGAGCAGCGGGCAAAGGCGGGGGAAGCGATTTCCGTTACCGACCTTGCAAAAGCGGTAAAAGCCGAGAAACGGGAACAGCCGCAGAAAAAACCGTCCATTTTGAAGAAGCTGGACGAATACAAGAAACAGGCGGCGCAGCAGCCGAAAGATAAACAGAAAGAGCATAAAAAGGATTTGGAGGTTTGATAGCATGAATACCCGCTTTACCATTGAGGAAGAAAACATTGTTGCGATCTACGCCGAGGACAGCCGGGAAACAACGCTTGAAAATATCCTTGCCGCCATGCCCTACATGGACGAGGATATGCGCCAGCTTGCCGCCGCAGCGGTGAACAAGCTGCAAGCCATGACGGACAGCGAGTTTTCCGAAAGGGAGTTTATCTTGACCGACGAGGAATAGCCCATAGAGAACAGGGGCGCGGTTGCCGATTTCCGGCACCGCGCCCCTGTTCTTTTTTTGTCCTTGCGTGGACAATTAGAAAGCCGTTTTTGCGGGTTTGAATATACTTTATCGTCTATGTCGTTTTCATGCGCTGGAAGCCGCAGAAACACAGGCGTTTTCAGCCCTTAACATTCCACTTGCCACCCCATGTTTTGCGCCTTATCGCTCCTGCTCCCGCGCCCTGCTTTGGGACGGGTAAAGAATACTATCGACGTTCTTTTTGACAACGCCGTATTCCTGCATTTGCTTCTTGGCTTGCCGATAATCTTCATACAATTTGGTTTTCCTGTCGTTTAAGCTTCTATACTCCTTGCGCAGCGCGGCGAGATCGGGCAGCTTCTTTATCTGCATTTCCTTTAATGCCCTTGCCGCAGCTTCAAACAGGATAATTTCGCTTTCATGCCCCCGCAGATACTTTTCCTTGTCCGGCGATTTTCGGTATTCATCGTAAATCGGTTTTAACTGTCGGTATGTGGTGGTGTGCTTGATAAGCAGCGACAAATCAGACATACGCTGTTCCACTTCCTTAACCGCCTTTGCCGCCGCGTCATGAGCGGTCATAATATCGGCTATCTTGCTTTCAAGTTCGCTATAATACTCAATCTTGTTTTCGGTTAGGAAGTTCATGCTTTTAGCAGCCTGTTTCAGATTATGGATTTTTGCCCACCGTTCATAGCCCGCCGACTGTTGGGCTTTGATACTGTTTTCAAGATCGACGACAAGCCGGATTTTCTTATCTTCCCGCAGCGTTTTTGTTTTGGCAACATACACGCCCTTGATACGCTCCTTTATCGCTTCTTCCGTATAGGCCGCGCCGAGCGTCTTTGTGCGGGTAAACCGTTCCTGTCCGGCAGCGCGAAAGGAAATGTATTTGCCCTGTTTGATTTCATACCCCATTTCCTGCAAGCGGCGCAGCAGTTCGTCAAAATCTTTCACTTGGGGAATGAGAGTATCTATCGCCGTTTTCAGCTTTGCTTTGTAGCTTGTCCCTTGCTTTTCGGCGGTGTATTCTGCATAGCTTTTTCCCTTGTCCTGTCCCGGTACGACGACGGATAGCCCATGCTCTTTACATATCCTGTCGCTGGTGCGCCGGATAAAGTGATAGCTTTGCTTGTTGGAATGGTACTTTTTGTAGTCAACGAAGCTAACCGCGTTGAAAATCAAGTGATTATGCAGATGGTCTTTATCGACGTGAGTTGTCAAAACAAACTCATACTTGCCGCCTAATACCGCCCCGGCAAGTTCCATGCCGATTTTGTGCGCTTCTTCCGGTGTGGTTTCTCCCACCGCAAAGGATTGTATCAAGTGCCGCCCTAAATGTGTGCCGCGATCTCCGGCAGCTTCCCGCGTCCATGCAAACTCAATATCGGCGGTTTCCAGCCCGCAGCCGAAAGAGGACGCAAGCAGCTTCCCGTCTGTCTTTTCGGGATTTAAGATATAGTCTATCGCAGCCTTTAAGGTTGATTTAATAGGGTGCGTCTTTGTAACCGCCATATCTCGTCCACCGCCTTTTTAATGTCCTCTATATCCTGCCTGTAAACCGTCCCCGTCGCATTGGCGCGTTTTGCAATTTGGTTGATGTTCCGGCTCACCGCTTGCAGTTCCCGGATATATGCTTTTGTGTCGCTTCGGTCAACGACAAGAATATACCCGTCTATCGCCATTTTACGGAAGTATGCCCCATACTGCTTTATGGGAAGCTGCTTCATCTTCTCGTCGATCAGCCGCTTTTCTTCTTCCGTAACGTAAAACTTCATCTGTATATTTCTCTTTCGGTTTTCCATTTCCGCACCGCCTTTCGGTATAAGGGTTTGGGATTATCCCAACAAGCATTTTCCGCAAACGGGTACTCGTTTGCTGTGCTTGCTATCTACTCCATACCCCCACCGAAAGGCGGTATTTGTTGCGCGTTCCTTTGATTTTGGACGCAAAAAAAGATTGCAGCCGCCATGCGCTGCAATCTCCCGATTTCTCATATTGTGAGGTTAATCCTCTGCTTTTTCGACTTCCGTTATCTCCCTTGCTGTTGCGGTTACAATCCGTATGCCTTTATCGCTCATACCGTCCAGCAGCGCGTCAAGCTGCCGCCGCCCGGTGGATTTCTCCGCATTGCTGTTCGGGAAGAAAAATTGATCTACCGAAATATGATACCGGGTTACAAGGTCATAGAATACCTGTAAACTCGGCTGTTGTCCCTTGTTCTCGATATTCGCAAGGTAGCGCGGGGAAATATATAACTCGTCGCTTACCTTTTTGCGGCTCTCGCCGTATTCATTTCTCGCGGCTTTTATAGCTGCCCCGAAAGCCTTAAAGTCGTACAATGGTACGGGTCTTTTTGCCATTTTCATTCACCCTGTTACATTTTACAGTTCACCTTTCTTTTTGATATGTCCACACAATTCATATCATTAGGTTAAATACTTCCTGTTGTGTATTGACAGTAGACTGATTTTCTGATAAAATAAAATTTATGTAAAAGGAGGCGGCGTTTATGTTGCATAGCATGCGTATTAGATAAGCATTGAAAAAAAGGATTTTCCCATTTTCAACATGGGCTTTTTTGTCATGCTTATTTTGCGGATGCTATACAAAAAACTAACGACGTATAGATATAGTATAGACATAGTGCAAGCTATGCCTTAGTTTTGTTGTACTGCTCTGTGCATTATAAATGCAGGTCAATGCTCATGTTGAGGATTGACCTGCATTTTTTTGTGTAAAAAGGACGAGTGAAATATAATGCTTAAAAAATATTGGATAAAATGTCCGATTTGTAACGGAAAGACGAGAGTTCAAGTATTTCATAATACTGTATTAAAAGATTTTCCTCTTTTCTGCCCTAAATGCAAATTGACGCATATCATTGATGTAGAAAAATTAGAGATTGTAATCAAAAATACAGAAAAACAAACTTTTATTATTTAGAAGACCTGCTAACAAAAGTCAAGAAAAAAATTCAAAAATTTAAGCAGCACAAAAATGGCGCACCCAAACAAGCCACTTTGCATCTGAAATTTCAGATGGTGGCTGTCCGTAGATGATGAAACGGCATTATGCCTCGTCTAAGGCGTCCAAATAAGCTTTAACAGTTGCGTAGTAAATGCGGAGGAATTTGTTCGCCGAGGCCATCATGTAAACCTTGTAAGGCTTTCCTTCGGAACGCTTTCTGTCCATGAATTGGTATATGGGTTCATCTGGCGGAGCGTTCTGCAAGTAAATCCCCATTACGAGAAATAACGTTCTGCGCAGCGAGGACGAACCACGCTTAGAGATGCTTCTGCTGTAAACATCCATCTGCCCAGACTGGTACGGAGGGGCGTCAATACCCGCAAATGCCACCAAGGCTTTCTTGGAATGAAAGCGGCGAACGTCTCCGATTTCTGCCATGAGCTGTGGACCGAGTGCCGGGCCAACGCCAAATATCTTCATTACCACCGGATACTCCGGAAGCGAAGCTGCCAGTGACTGCATTTCCTGCTTGAGAGAGGCCAATGCCGTTGAGGTTACCCGGAGCAGAGAGACAGCCTGTTCCACCAAAAGCTTAGTGGTGTCTGTCTTTGGCATGACACCAAAATGGCCGCAGGCGGAAGCGTAGATATCCAGCGCCTTATCCTCGCTGAAATTGTAACCGAGTTTCTTACACCACTTCTGATATTTGGCAACAAAGACTTTCTCAGAGCTGCCGCAAACGCACTCACAGTGCCAGAATGTGGCTACAAAGTCCACCCACTTCTCGCTGCCGTCAGCGCGTGGAGGGCTTGAAAACAGGCGATTTGCGTCAGGGAAAGCAGTATCCAGCAAAGAAATTAGGTTGTTCTTCAGCATGGTTTGTACCTTGGAATACTGCTGGTACTGCCTGTAGCAGTTTTTCAGCATCAATCGGGTATCTTCTTCCGGAACGTACCTCGGTAAGGCAAGCCAGTGATCGAGACCGTAGTTTGCCAACTTGATGGCATCCTTCTTGTCGGTCTTGGCTCGCCGCAAACTGTTGTTCCCGTAGCCATGCACCAACATTGCATTGACTACTGAAACGTAAAAGCCGGAGTCATTTAGTAACCAGGCTACCGGCAGATGGTAATTACCCGTGGCTTCCATAACGACACGGGTCTCACCGGGCAGGCTTCTAAGCAGCTTTGCCAGCTCGCACAGTTCGCTGTCCGTGTGACGAACTTCAAAGGGAGAGACCGCCACTTCTCCAAAGGGGCGCATGACGGCGATCATGCTTTTGCCTTTGGAAACATCAATGCCAACAGAGTTCATGTATCTACCTCCAGTACAAAATCGCGCAACCGGAACCCATCTTTTACTCATTGCCGATTCAATCTATTGGGTGACACGAACTCCCCGGCATTGCGGTAGGCTCAACCTGCTTAAATCGAACGCTACAATAAGAGGACGGCTGACAGTCTTCTGAACGGACACGAAAGCCCAAGAAAGGAGAGGTCAGCCGGTTGCTCCTCTTATTGTAGCTTAGGCATGAGACGGATGAAAGCCGGACTGGCTGCCCGGCTTTCCTGTCCAAATTTATTGTAATAGAAAGGATATAAAAATGAAACGTTTACCTAAATATACGCCTGCGGAAGTACGGAATGATCCATACGGATTTACTTACAAAGAAATGTCGGAAGTTATTGGCGAGAATGAAGCAAAAGCCTTATATGAAGAATTATATAAGCAATTACCACGCAAAAAAAATCTATCAATGTTGGTAAAAAATATTTGCAAAAGCAGTGATACTGAAAAGTATGTTTACGAACTGAAAGACAACAAATACATTGAAACGGTTTTTATCAAGCGGCGAGATGGTGGAACTGTTTGCGTGAGCACACAAGTCGGTTGTCCTGTTGGTTGTATTTTTTGTGAGTCCGGGCGAAATGGCTTTGTTCGTAATCTAACATCGTCAGAAATCGTACAACAGATTATATTGTTGCGTCGAAAAGTAAACCGTATCGTTTTTATGGGTATGGGAGAGCCTTTATTCAATTATGACAACTTGATAAAAGCAATCCATATTCTCCGAGATAGATATGGGCTCAACTTTCCAACCGACGGCATTACCATATCAACAGTTGGTCCGGTCGATCAATTAAAAAAATTGCGCGAGGAACATCTTAAAATTCAGTTGACAATATCTTTACACGCAGCAACACAATCTGCAAGAAATCGTATTATTCCTCACATGCGCATATATGCTATTGAAGATGTTGTTAAGCAAGCCTTATCCTATTCTGAAAGGCATAATCGCAAAATTGTCTTTGCGTATTTGCTTTTACCGGGTATAAATGACCGGCCCTCAGATGTAAGACAACTTGCAAAATGGTTTCGGGGCAAAAAAGTTATGATTAACGTGTTACAATACAACCCAACAAGCAATTCAAGAATTAAAGCACCACAGAAACGGGAAATAGTTGCATTCAAACATCAATTAGAGCAAGCAGGACTTGAAGTTACTATGAGAGTTTCTCATGGCAGAGAGATTAACGCGGCTTGTGGACAGTTAGCTAACACATATAATAAATTCAAAAAAAAATGATTAAAAGTGCCAGACGCATAGACGCAGAGCCGATAACGCATTAGGTCAAAAAACCTATGTGTTATCGGCTTTTTTATTTAATATTGCGCAAAAGCCGCTGTTCCCTATTATAGAATGGATTGCGGGTAGTGTATTAAAGTCGCCCTTTTTTAAGGATACGGCGGTATCGGGGAGGTATCGCCGTGTCCATTTTTATTTACTGTAACCCGCCTAATGCTTTGCGGTCAAAAAAAGCTATGCTCCGCAAGCGGGATATTCCGGCTATGAGTATGAACTGTCAATACATCTAAATACTTCTTACATTTCCTTTGCGCTCGTCCGCGTCTTGCGGACGGGCGCATTTTGCTTTTTTCAACTTTTTTCTGAAAAACGCACTCAAGAGCCATCTCCCGAACGGGTACGGAGCGAAAGGGGCAGAGAGGACAAGCCCTTAACTCCCGTCCTCTACTCCACGCGGGAAGGAGGTGAACTCTATGGAGCTATCTTCTTCCGACAAGGAAAGAATACAACATCAGTACGACGCATTAGCAAAGAAAACTTTGGTTGGCGAAGCGAAAAGCCACCGCCGCACTCTTGCGAAACGCGCAGCACGCGAAGTACCTTTTTCGGATTTGAGCGAAAGCGAACTCGCGCAGCTTTTCACAACGGACGAATACAAAAGCGATTATTTCCGTTTTCAAGTGTCCGGCTTTGATGTACTCGTCAAAAATGAACTGCTTGCCGAAGCCCTTAACGCTTTGCCCGAAAGGAAACGCGACATTATCCTTTTGTCCTACTTCTTGGACATGAGCGACGCGGAAATTGCTGAACTGCTGAATGTTGTACGCACGACGGTTTTCCGGCACAGGAAATCCGCGCTTGCGAAAATCAAACAGTATTTGGAGGGAAAAGCAGATGATGAATACCGTTAGGAAATCTGAAAATCTGTTGCCGTTCCCTGTCATTTCCGCAGCGGCAAACGGCGACACAACCGCCATGTGCGCGATCTTGAAGCATTACGAGGGTTACATAGCGAAACTTTGTACCCGCACGCTGAAAGACGACGCGGGCAATACCTATTCCTATGTGGACGAGGAAATGCGTAACAGGCTGCAAGTGCGCCTTATTACCCGCACCCTTGCTTTTCATGTAGGATAATCTTTTAGCCCATGCGGGGAGCGTGTCCCCTTTCCACGCTTCCCGTTATGGGCTATTTGTCGTTCCGTAACAGCACATCGGAAACGGTGTACTGTTACAGGCCGACAAAGCCTATTGTTCCTTGACAAAGAAAGCGGCCTTTGGTGCGCAGCATAACAGGCAACGGGTACATTCCGTCTGTACCGAGCCGGGCGGCGGGTACGCCATGACCGCTTTTCCCCGTTGGGGAAAAGTCGAGCGAGAACTACCCGCCGTAAAACAAGTTTAGCAGCTTGTGGGCGACGACATACAAGGCGGCACAATGATACTCCCGCGTTGAACACCCTCAAAGTATTGCGCGGCGCACCCATAAGCATGGGCCGGGGTGAAACTCCCGTGAGGTTGCAGCTAACAACCGCCCGTTTTGCCTTTTGACGAATATAGTTTATCCATACAGGAAAAGGAGGTTTTTCTAATGGATAAAAAACAGACAATTACAACCGAACGCAAAATAGGGAAAATCACCTATCTTGTTCAAGCGTTGCCGAGTGAAAAGGCAACCGATACAATCCATAAAAAGATTGAAAAACTCATTGTAAAGGATTTGCAGAAAAAGCCCGGAAATCCGGGCTTTTTAGCGTCCGAGTAGTGCATTAGGCGGCGGGATATGGTATAATGATAGCAACACATTATACCTGTTTATTCGGCTGTCGGAAAGGAGGACTAATGTTACAGTCGAATAAAATCACCGCCCTTTACTGCCGTTTAAGTCAAGAGGATATGCAGGCCGGAGAAAGCGGAAGCATACAGCACCAAAAAATGATACTTCAACGCTATGCGGACGAACACCATTTTTTGAACACAAAGTTTTTTGTGGACGACGGATTTTCCGGCGTGAGTTTTGAGCGCGAGGGGCTGCAAGCGATGTTGCAGGAAGTGGAAGCCGGACGAGTGGCGACGGTTATTACCAAAGACCTCTCCCGTCTTGGCAGAAACTATCTGAAAACGGGCGAACTCATAGAGATTGTATTTCCCGAAAACGGAGTGCGCTATATCGCGATTAACGACGGAGTTGACACAGCGCGGGAGGATAACGAGTTTACCCCCTTGCGGAACTGGTTTAACGAGTTTTACGCCCGCGATACAAGCAAGAAAATCCGTGCAGTTAAACAGGCACAGGCGCAAAAAGGCGAGCGTGTCAACGGGGAATATCCATACGGCTATATCCCAGACCCGAACAACCGCCACCACCTTATACCCGACCCGGAAACCGCGCCGATTGTCAAACAGGTTTTCGCTATGTTTGTTAGCGGCGTGCGTATGTGCGAAATCCAAAAATGGCTTGCGGAAAACAAAGTCTTGACGATTGGAGCGTTGCGCTATCAGCGCACAGGACAGGCGCGGTATCAGCGGGCAATGATCGCCCCCTATACTTGGCCGGACAAAACGCTCTATGACATATTAGCAAGGCAGGAATATTTAGGGCATACCATAACCGCGAAAACTCACAAGGTATCCTACAAGTCGAAAAAGACCCGGAAGAACGAAGAAGAACAACGCTATTTCTTCCCAAACACCCATGAGCCGCTTGTTGACGAGGAAACCTTTGAACTTGCGCAAAAGCGGATTGCTACCCGCCACCGCCCGACAAAAGCAGCGGAGATTGATATTTTTTCCGGCTTGCTGTTTTGCGCTGGTTGCGGACATAAGATGTATTACCAACAGGGCGTAAATATCGAGCCGCGCAGGTTTTCCTATTCTTGCGGCGCATGGCGCAACAGGGCAAGGACAGGCAGCGAGTGTACCTCTCATTATATCCGCAAAAACGTACTTCTTGATTTAGTGCTGGAAGATATGCGGCGGGTTTTGCAGTATGTTAAGGAACACGAACAGGACTTTATCTGTAAAGCTACCGAGTACGGCGACATGGAAGCGAGAAAGGCATTAGCGCAGCAGCAAAAGGAACTTTCCAAAGCACAGGCGCGTATGACCGAACTTGACACGCTTTTCCGCAAGCTGTACGAGGACAACGCATTAGGCAGACTGACAGATGAACGGTTTGTGTTTCTAACTTCCGGCTACGAGGACGAAAAGAAATCCCTTGCCGCAAGGATAGACGAGTTACAACAGCAGATCGCAACCGTTACCGAGCGAAAAAGGGATATATCAAGGTTTATTCAGATTGTCGGGAAATACAGCGACATACAGGAATTGACCTATGAAAACGTCCATGAGTTTATCGACCGTATTTTGATACATGAATTAGACCGGGAAACCAACACCCGGAAAATCGAAATCCATTACAGCTTTGTCGGACAGGTTGATACCGAGCAGGAGCCGACGCAAGTTGTCAACCATGACCGCCGTAACATGGTAGATGTAAAAAGTATCGCTATCTAACCCCAGCAAACAACAAGCCGGATTTCAGAATTCAGGTAAAAGGTTTGTTCGGGACAGAAGAGAAACGGTTTGAAGTGGTTGGCGGTGATAAGAAAAGACCAGCAACCAAGAAGAAATCCGACCTGGGCTGGATTGATCGGCTGGAAGAAATAGATGCTGCATTAGATGATTTTTGATGGCGATGCAGTGTGGAGGAGGTGCGGCTAAGTGACCTGGGCTGAATATTATGAGCGATATGACGGATGGCAGGAAAGTACTCAGTATAGCCGTCTGGCCTCTATCAAGGACTTCGGACCGGATGGAAGTCCATCTGAGGAAATATGTGACTGCATTCAGTATGTGGATACGCGCACAGCGACCAGCATTCTTCGCAGAGCATTAGCAGCGGGAGTCCGGTTTCGAGCCGCGGAAGTTGCGGAGATTGCAGATAGCGGGCAAATCGAAGATGAAGAAGCACTGGAAAAGTTGATTCAGACAGCTGTGGATGCTTATACGGGGGAACAGCTGGATACGCTGCTGAGCTGTCTTCCTGATCCGGAACCGGTGTTTGAGTTGATTGATAAGATTACTTCCAAACCAACGCACTTTACAGAGGAGGATGTTCTGACACTGCTTCCTAATCTGCCAGATGAGGAATCCATCTATCAGTTGGTCAACTCGACAGATGCGATTTTCACAGAAAATGGGCTGAATGAGTTATGTGATTATGGTGTGGACGAGTCTCTGATTAGGAAGATTTCAAAGCGCAGTGGCATTCCGTATGCTGATCCAGATGAGCCTGACGAGGAAATTTCGCTTAAAGAGGCACAACCGAAGAAGCCGGGACTGTTCAGCAGTATACTAATGGGAATGGCTCTGGCTGGCAGTCCTAAGCCTAAAAATACAGGCAAATGCACGGGAGATTGTGCTCATTGTCCTCCCCACTATGGTTATCGCTATGGGCGATGGTATTATGGACATGGGCATACACATGGCTGCGAATTCTGTGGAAATGGAGGATGCAGTGGGAAGTGCAACATAGATTGACTTCGCTTGCAATGTGGAATGACACGCCAAGAATTATTTACATGGATACGCCAGCAGTACGGCACAGAGCCGGAATACCCCTGGCATGACTGGAATGCGGTGCTGCGGCACAACGACAATAACAAATGGTATGGTGTAGTTCTGGAAGTATCTGCTGATAAGTTGGGACTGCCGGAAGCAGGCATCATTGATGTCCTTAATGTGAAAAGTGATCCGCTGCTGATAGGCTCTCTTCGTGGGCAAGACGGCTATTTTCCAGCCTATCACATGAATAAGGAAAAATGGCTTAGTATTCAGCTTGGCAAACCAGAACTGGATGATGCCATCAAAGACCTGCTTTCTTTGAGCTATGAGCTGACGGCACCGAAGAAGCGCAAACCAAAGTCATCAGCAAAAAATCCGGGAGATTTCGCAAATGGCAAAGAAAAAGAAACTGACGAAGGCTGAGCGAAAGGAAGCTCGCCTCCGAAAAGGCAAGCAGTGGCTGCTCACCTATACCGGCTCACCGAAAAAGATGAACAAGCATTACCGGGAACGCTTTCATGTGGATGCTGTGACTGCCGCTAAAGATTTGCAGGAGCTTGGAGTCAATTATACACAAGAGCAGCTTGACCAGATTAAACAGGCTGAAGAACAGCGGCTTCGGCAGCGGAGAATGGAGCGGGAAGCGAAAGAACGGGAACGGCTGGGAGAACTGTATGAGGACTGCGATGGTCGTTTTGCCTTTATCGCCGGATATACAGATGGCGGCGCACCGTATGGTGTGATGTGGGAAGAAGTCGGCATTGATCCGGGACTGCCGTTCGAGGAAAAAGTGAAGCTCTATCACATGCAGATGTTAGGCTGATAATTGTGCAGACGGCATCTGCACAATTTGCAACAAAAAAGAGGAGCCGGTCAAGGCTCCTCGAAGATACGTTATTTCAAAAAGTTGCTTTTATGTTCCAGTGCGTGCAGATTATAGCCAAGTGTGGCCAGGTGTGCTACCTTCAGCGCAACCAGATTGATGTCAGTGGACATCGCGCTGGCGATCTGCTCGGCTGTGTATCCATACTCATAGATGTAACGAAGGACTTCGTTGCTGTCCATCAAGATCTCCGCTGCTACGATGTTCGCTTCATATTCCGGTTTGGATTTCATGTCGTAGAGCATGAACTCATGAATCGGGGTGGTTTTCGCCATATTCCGGTGAAGCTGATCATGCCCTAATTCATGTGCGCACACGATGCGCAGCATGTTTTCATCCAGACTGTTATTCAGGAAAATAAAGCGATTTCGCTTAATCACCCGGTACATTCCCTTCAGGGAACCAAAATTTTCGCAAAGCATAACATTGATACCAAGCTGCCTTGCAATTTCAAAAGGGTCTCTGGAACCGTAGCGTTTTACCAGTTTCTCACCGACCCGTGAAAGCTGTTCCGCATTCATCATACCACCTCCAGTTTACAGTATAGCGAAAAGTGTGTACGATAAATATCACTGATCGGATTTTTTACGCCTCGTTTTCGGGGCGTATTTTTTATTGTTCTCTTTGGCAATCCAGTAGGCATCGGTCAGAGCTTTATAAGCTCCTTCGATGGCATCTTCGCTTAATTCGCCGCCAGCGAACATACCGGTCACTTCGCTGACCAGTTCTTCAATATCTTTGGCTGCTTTTGCGCCACCTTTTTCATGAGCTTCTACGACATAGGTGCCGCTGCTTCCCAGCAGGTACTCGGTAGTAGTATTCAGCGCATCTGCAATCTTCTGGATCGTGACCATATTGGATGGTTTGCGGCTGCCAAGCTCATAATTCTGAATTGTGCGGGCGGTTACACCGGCCTTCTCTGCAAGTTCTACCTGAGTTAAATTGGCTTCTGTTCTTTTTTCTTTCAACCTTTCTTTGAAGACCATAGGAATACCTCTTTCTTTTTTGATGACGAACACGAACACTTTTTCATAAAAACCTATTGACACGAAAAACTGTGCTTGCTATAATGACGATGAAAACACGAAATACAATTCGTGTAATTATAGTATCACAAGAAATGCTGTGTGTCAATGCGTTCGTGAAAAGTTGTTCGTGCTTTCACGAACGGAGAGGAGGAATACGGGATGCAAAGAGTGATTCTTCATTGTGATATGAATAATTTCTATGCCTCTGTCGAGTGTATGCTGAACCCGGAACTGAAGAACAAGCCGGTGGCAGTGTGCGGTTCTGTGGAGGAACGGCATGGTATCGTACTTGCGAAGAACTATGCAGCAAAGGCGTTTGGTGTTTCCACGGGGGAGGCAATCTGGCAGGCAAAGCAGAAGTGCCAGGATCTTGTGATCGTGGAGCCGCACTATGAGCAATATATGAAGTTTTCAAAGCTGGCTCGTGAAATATACAGTCGCTATACCGATCAGATCGAGCCGTATGGGATGGACGAATGCTGGCTGGATGTGACCGGAAGCGGCTGCATGGGAACCGGATTTGAAATTGCAGATGAGATTCGCAGAACGGTTAAGTTTGAATTGGGACTTACGATTTCCGCAGGAGTGAGTTTCAACAAGATTTTTGCCAAGCTTGGGTCGGATATGAAAAAGCCGGATGCGATTACCTGCATCGAAGCAGATTCGTTCCGGGAGAAGATTTGGTGTCTTCCCGCCTCTGACTTGCTTGGAGTCGGCAGAGCGACCGAGAAGGTTCTGTCCGGTTATGGGATTCATACCATTGGAGAGCTTGCTGCAACATCGGATGATTTCTTGAAGTGCCGCCTTGGAAAGAATGGACTGGCGATTAAGAAATATGCCAATGGACTGGATGATTCGCCGGTTATGCGTTCCGATTATGTCTCCCCAGTAAAGAGCATTGGGCATGGGATAACGACCATGCAGGATTTGGAGAATAACGCCGAAGTCTGGTGTGTCATGCTGGAACTGGTGCAGGAGATCGGAACCAAGCTGCGAACACATAAGAAGAAAGCCGGCGGAATAGCGATTTCCATCCGTAACAACGAGCTTTACACGAAAGAGTGGCAGTGCCGGATTAGTATTCCGACACAAAGCCCTACTTATCTGGCGAAAACTGCATTTGCATTATTTGCAAAAAACTATCAGTGGGAACACCCGATTCGTTCAGTGACAGTTCGGGCAATCAACCTGTTTGAAGAGGATTGTCCGATACAATACGACCTATTCACCGATGTGAAATCACTGGATCGCCAGGAACGGTTGGACGCAGCGATTGAGCAGATTCGATTCCGATTCGGGAAAGATGCGATTAAAAATGGGGTACTTTTTCAGAAAAGCAAGATGCCGACAGAGCGAAAGGTGGATTTGGTTATGCCGACAGGAATGATTGGTTAATACAGCACCGGTAGAATCTGGTGAGTTCTTTGCTAAAAGAAGTCAACACATTCGCCGGTTTACAGAGGAGGAGCGTAGAATATGTCGGAACAGAAGTGTAGAAAAGTATATGTACCTGTGAATTTGGATGTGGATGCCGAGGGAAATATCCGCCCGCGCTTGATTCGGTGGATTGACGGACGGGTGTATGAGATCGACCGATTGAAGCATAAGTGTCGGGCTGCTTCCACGAAGGTAGGTGGCTGCGGAATCCGCTATACGGTCATGATCGGTGGGCATGAGAGTTTCCTGTACAACGAAGATGAAAAATGGTTCGTTGAAGCAAAGGAGCCGTGCCTATGATCCTTTCGCAGAAAAACATAGAAGAAATCGCTGTTGCAGTGATAAGAGATTTTCAAAAGTCCTTTTTCGGCAGCGAAGCAGATGATCCGGCAAGATTCGCACTTCCGACACCCATTGATCAGTTTGCATCCGATTATCTGAACCTGAAGGTGTCATTTCAAAAGTTGTCCTCGGACGGAAGCATCTATGGTCTGACCGCGTATGTGGATACAGAATATCAGATTGAAGTCGATGGAAGTCAGAGGAGCATCTTCCTGAAAACCAATGATGTGGTTCTGGACAAGAGCTTCATTGAACCGGAGAATATACGGAAACTCTGCGGAAAACGCAGATTTACGCTGGCACATGAGTGCGCTCACCAGATATTGTTTCAGCTGGATGCCGATGACCGAAAGATAGCCTGCCATAAGAGACCGGAAGTGAGGAAAAAAGGTTCCCGCGTTCTGAGAACGCAGGAAGATTGGAACGAGTGGCAGGCCAATTCGCTGGGAGCTGCCATCCTGATGCCCCAGTCAGAAGTGGATCGGGCGATGTGGTTCATCAACAGCAGAAAGCCTCTGACATGTTATGGATGGCGTTTTTATAACAAAGACCAGGTGAAGATAGATACTTTCTGTGGTGTCTTTGGCGTTTCGAGATCGGCAGCTGCTATCCGCTTGGAACAACTGGGCTATCTGAACCGGAAAAAGGATTATGAATATCGTGATCCATTGGAGGTGTGGCCATGAGCAGGAATATCAGAGTATCGGAACCATCTGCGGAAATGCAGATTAAAATCATCCGGGCAAAGGATGCGATTGCTTCGCAAAAGCCCAGGATTGTCAGGTGCCCTTATTGCCGACACAATTCAATCATCGTCTTTGAGGATACCAGAGGACATGTGCAGACCAAATGTAAGGCCTGCGGACGCGAGACCGTCTTCAATGTTTTGGAGATGAGAAGATTACGGAGATTGCAGCTCTACTATTCGTCTTTGAATGGTTGAGATGACAATAAATAACCCTATTAACACAATTTTATAAGTCATAGCTGTGCTGTGGAGCCGCTGACAGGCGAAGTCTTCCGAATGCCGCATGAGACAGAATTATGGGATACCCATGTTCTGTTTTATCGGCACAGGATTTTTCTTCACCGTCATGCGGCTCTTTTTTTGACCTTCCGTCGATCCGGTTCTGTACCGGCTGTGCGGAAGGAGAAACGTATGTATTTTGACGCAAAAGAGTTTGGTAAGAGACTTCACGATGTTCGCACTTCCCGTGGCATTACGCAGGAGGAACTGGCGGTTCGCCTGGGCCTGGCAAGCAAGCAGCATGTCAGCCGCATGGAGAACGGTGAACGCAGCTGCTCTATTGACTTGCTGATTGAACTGTCCTGCATCCTCCATGTCAGCACGGATTATCTTCTTATGGGCAGCGAGCCAAGCAAAGAGGAAGTCAAAAATGATCTTCTTAGTATTATTTCGGAGCTGTCTACGATTGCGAAGAAAATCTAAAAAGCATTAGGCGCAATATAACTGCTGACGGCGTAGAATCATGGTGGCTATCTTGGTGGATACCTTGATGGGTGTCATCCTCTAAGTTATCATGGGTTGCGTCATAGGACTTATCATTGGCTGTACCCATGATAGAGTGAGCATGAGTGATTTGAGCACCCTCACTGCCGTGGGCAATAAGGTGGATACAAAGATTCAAAACTGTGTGTGGGATGTCCGGCGATTTATCTTGCTCACTAACTTGGTCATTGACTAAGTTTTTCTGACTAAGTTGGTAATTTACATTTTTCAAGATGACTCTGAAATCTGTTGCCGTTGAGAAAATTTTCGGATTATATGCCGCTGTATATCCAGGCGGCTTTTCGGTTTCCCTGACGATTTTGCGTAGGCCGCTTCCATGACGCTCCATGTATTTCATGCGTTGGAACGGGTCAGCAATCACAGGGCTTGCCATATTGAACGGATACTTTTTAGTGTCAAAAACAAATCAGAAAATAAAAACGGAAAATCCGTTGATATTTTCTGATTTGCGGCGTATAATAAGATTATAAGAAAATAAAAACAAAAAAACTGTTTTTAGAGGAGGACTACCTATGAAAATACTCCGCATCACCGCACAAGGACTCCCATTATTCAAAAAAGACTTGGATATTTGCTTTTATACGCAGCAACGTGTTTGCGAAGAGGACAAAGATAGTCTTTACCGTTTGACGGATAATTACTATCTCCACTCTGCCTGTGCTTTCATTGGAATTAACGCATCTGGCAAGACCTCGGTATTAAAGGTCATTAGCTTGGCCTTAAATATTGTGAAAAATGAGCCCATCAATCATGTGGAGGCAAAAAGCATTCTTGGCGGAGCGAAGAATGTTACAATCCGCACATATTTTTATGATAAGCGTAGCTACATCTGCTGCTTGGAAACTGTAATTGCGGCAAAGAAGTCGAAAACAGGGGAATATGTGTATTCGATTCTGTCTGAAAGCCTTTGGGAAAAACCGATTGCAACCGTTAAGTCGAAAAAGTATCTGACAGATTTTACAGGAATGAAGCCTGTAGAGCAGCGCAATAGCGATGAAGCATACCTTTCTGATGATGTCAGCTTTGTCATTGCACATAATAAAAAAGCGAATGATACAGTGGAAATATTCAGCCTGCTTTCCTATACGAATGTGAATGTGCTTCCATTTACCGAAGATATTCCATTGGAGGTAATTGCGCTTCTCGATCCGACCATTGAGAAATTGTGTTTTGAGCAGGCAGAGGGAAAAACATTTATCCACTTGAAGTTTAAGGATGAAGAAGAGATTATCCTGAATAATGCGGCAGACCTTGAGCAGTATCTGTCCTCTGGTACGATTAAGGGTATTATTACATTCTCGATGGTAAAGGAAGTTCTTCATTCAGGTGGTTATCTTCTGGTAGATGAAATAGAGAATCATTTCAACAAGGAAATTGTAACGACCTTAGTGCGCTTCTTTATGGACAGCCGACTGAACAAAAATGGCGGAACGCTTATTTTCACTACGCATTATCCGGAACTGCTGGACGAATATGACCGAAATGACGGAATTTGTATCGTTAGAAACCGTAATGGCATTACAGCAGAAAATCTGAGCTATATATTGAAACGTAATGATATTAAAAAGAGTGATGCTTACCAGAGCGGCTTCCTTGAGGGAACAACGCCAGCATATGAAGCGTATATGCGCTTGAAGAAAAGCCTGGCTGCTTCAATCAAATAAGGAGGCGGCAGAATGGAATTAGCAAAATACAAGGCGTGTATATGTGAAGGCTCTGCCGAAGAAGCTATTATCGACATACAGGTTGATAATGATCTTCTGATTTTCAACAGAGAAGAAATGTTGGAAGAACGTGTCATTCGTTGCAGAAGTGCTAAACGATTCGAGGAGCGATACTTACGGAAAGGATTCGATGAGCAGATTTCTGTGATACGGATTTTGGATTCTCGCAGAGAGGAATTTCGATTGAGTAAAGCATATGAGCAGAAAATTGACGTGGTAAATGTCATTACTGCTCCAGAAATTGAAATGCTGATTATTCATGCGGAAGGAGCATATGATCAGTTTAAGCGTTCTGGAAAAAAACCAAGCGAATTTTGTAAAATAAATCTTCGGATGCATGATGTGAAGTCGTATGATTTTGTGAAGCAGTATTTCAGTAATCCTCAGCTCTTGGTGAAAGCCATAAAAGAGTATCGCAGAACAGCAAATATCCCCAAAGGAGAATACAGCTTGTCTGATTTGCTGAGATGAGCGTTGCTTTTTTGATACATTAGCCGTGACTCAAATGGTCACCAGGAGATAAACGGGTACCAGTTTATAGAAAATAGAATAGAATCGTCTTTGATGCCTCGTTGGGAAACCAACGGGGTATTTTTTTGCCTCAATCCGGCTGTATAGAACACTGAAAAAGTCAAAACGAACCGTATGTAGTCCTGCAAGGACAACCAAAGTGCGCCTACGAGGCCAACGCGAAACCGGAGGATTCTTGTTAAACTTACTTTGTAAGGACGAAAGTCCGAATGTCCCTTGAAAACTGAATACTCATTCTTCAGGTACATTCCTGTTTGGTCGAGTCTTCGACTGCACGCCATGAAGCCCATCGGGGCGATAGCGGTTTCGCAGAAGCAAATGCCGGATTGCAACCGGCGGCGGTGTTAAAGCCAGACAGGGACAATGATACTTCCGTAATTCGCGGTCCGGCCATAAGGAAGGCGGGATGGTTAAATTCCAATGGAGCAGTGAAGCACACTGCCGCCTGTGAGAAATCCTACATCTCTGGGGTGATAAGAAAAAGTACAGAGAAACCATATTTTCAGAAAGCGCTGCCGGGTGCTGTATCAGCATGATACCTGGCAGGCTTTATCCATATCAGTGTATGGAGATTGGAGACAACAGCATATGAAAGAAAACTGGGTTTATCGGCGAGGTGATTTATATCTCGCCAATCTCGGTGTTCCGGTAGGATCAAAGCAGGGCGGTGTTCGTCCTGTTGTGGTTCTTCAGAATGATGTCGGCAATTATTATGCGCCGACGATCACGATTGCTCCGCTGACATCGAAAATTGAGAAGAAGCGAAAACAGCCAACGCATTTCTTTCTCCGTAAAGCAAAGGGACTGGCAAAACCGTCCATGGTATTGGCAGAACAGCTCGACACCTGCGACAAGATATGCGTGATTCGCTATCTTGGGCGGGTAAGTAAGGGGCAGATGCGTGGGATTGATGAAGCTGTAAGGATTCAACTTGGATATTACATTCCGGAACAAGCAGAGAAAAAAAGACAGGGCAAATGCCGAAAGGATGGCGAAGAAGGCGATGGATAAACTGATTACAAGGAAAGAAGCAGCCAGTATACTGGGAATCAGCGTAAAAACACTGGATGCTGCAAGAACAGACGGTTTGATCTCCTATGTTCAGTATGTGGAAAACGGCTGCGTTTATTTCACGGAAGTGGGGATTCAGGAGTACATTGCAAAATGTACGCACCGTGCAAAACCGATGGAACGTGCTGCGACATATCGCAAACCTCGAAGCTTTCGGCGGTGAAAATCGACATCGTTGAGTATGGACGATGAATCCGCAATAATGAAAGCATCAACAGGATTGGAGGTAATGATATGGCGGCAAGAAGAATGATGCTTCCCGATTATGGTACGGTGAGTATGAAGGGAACGCAATATTATCGAACCCGTGTAACAGATCAGCAGGGACGGCGGGTTTCCTTATATGCAAGAACGAGAGAGGAACTGTACCAGAAGGAACAGGAAGCGATCCAGCAGATTGAGAACAAGACGTATCGCCGCAGTACACCTACAGTGGAGGAGTATTGCGAGAAATGGCTGCTGATGCAGTCGGCACAGATCAGGATGACAACGCTGATTGACTATACATCGAAAGTGAAGAACTACATCATCAAGCCATTGGGCGATATGCATATGGGAGATGTAACAGCAGATGACATTCGCCTGGCACTGTTGGAGGCATCGAAAAAGTCGGCATCCGTGTACAAATCAGTGAACGTTCTATATAAGTGTATTTTCACGGCAGCAATGGAGAGTAAGATCATTGATGAGAATCCGACCATCTATCTGAAGAAGAATGTGGGCGGGATTCCCCAGAAGGATCGCCTCCCGCTTACGGATGAGCAGGTGGATAAGCTGCTGGATGCCATTTACGGCTTACCGCCGTATGTGTTCGTGATGCTGGGGCTGTACGCAGGATTGCGGAGAGAAGAAATCCTCGGACTTCAATGGGATTCGGTGTATCTTGATTGCGAGGCTCCGTACCTTACCGTTCGGAGAGCCTGGCATACGGAGCATAATCGTCCGGTGATTCTGACAGAGCTGAAAACAAAGGCAGCGCATCGGAATGTCCCTCTGCCGGACAATCTTCTGGAATGTCTGAAAGAGGCGAAGAAGACATCGACATCGGATTTTGTGGTTGCAAACCGGGATGGAGACCCGTTGTCCTATACGCAGTTCAAGAGATTATGGCAGTATATCGTAACCCGTACCACCAAGGAACGCTGCTATTACCGCTATGAAGATGGCAAGAGGGTGAAGCATACGGTGAAGCCGGTTCTGGGGCAAAAGGCAGCACACAATGGAAATGTGGTTTACAGTCTGGACTTTGAGGTGACTCCGCATCAGCTGCGGCACACCTACATTACGAATCTGATTCATGCTTCGGTTGATCCGAAGACGGTTCAGTATCTTGCCGGTCATGAAAGCAGCAAGATCACCATGGATATTTACGCCAAGGTGAAATATAATCGCCCAGAGCAGCTCGCAGGAGTGCTGGAAGATGCTTTTGCATCGTGGGATTAAGAGTAAATCAGAAAGAAATTAGGGCAGGGATGGTCAAAAATCCCTGCCTTTTTACATACATTCGACATCCTTGAAGGAAGTGCTGTACGCCATGATAATAAAAGTGACAACACGCAATGTATGAAGATAGATAGGAGGAGAACACATGGCTAAAGGGAAAAAGCGTCCTGCTGAACTTCCGGAATACGGAACAGTGATGATGAAAGGGGTACAGTATTACCGCACCCGGATTACAGATGCAGACGGAAAGAGAGTGGCGATTTACGGGCTGACACGCGAAGAATTGTATGACCGGGTGGAAGATGCCCAGAAGAAAATCGCGGAAGTGGTTTTCCATAGAGAGAATCCGACCGTGGAAGAGTACTGTGAAAAATGGTTGCTGATGCGGTCTGGAACGGTAAGAACTAATACGTTGGAAGGATACGCACGGATGGTGAATCGGTACATCGTGGGTCCGATTGGACAGATGTATATGGACGAGGTGACCACAGATGACCTGCGGCTGCTGATGGTTCCGTTATCAAAAGGTTCTTCCGGAATGTATGGTCAGCTCAATATGCTGATTAAGAACATTTTTAATTCAGCAGAAGAGAGCAAGGTGATTAAAGAGAATCCATCCAAAACGATTTGCGCAAGAGGCGGAAAGCCAGCGAAACGGCGCGAGGCTTTGACGGATGAACAGACTGCTATTTTGCTGGATAGCATTCGTGAGCTTCCACCGTATGTCTTCGTGATGATCGGTTTGTACGCGGGATTGCGTAGAGAAGAGATCCTTGGATTAAAATGGGACTGCGTATTCCTGGATGAAAAAACGCCGTACATTTCGGTAAGGCGTGCATGGCATGTGGAAGGCGGTGAGCCGGTAGTCAACACGCTATTGAAGACACCGGCAGCAAAACGAGATGTTCCGATTCCAAAATGCCTGGTAGCCTGTCTCAAGGAAGAAAGGGAAAAATCAGAATCGGAATATGTGATCTCGAATTCGAAGGGAACTGTTTTGACGGAAACACAGTTTGTGAGAGTCTGGAAGTACATAACAGTCCGTTCTACTGCAGAACGCTGTTATTACACTTATGTAAATGGACAGTCCATCAAGCATAGAATAAAGCCAAGGCTTGGTGAGCATCAGCCGAATAATCCCAAACTGGTGTATACGATGGACTTCAAGGTGACTCCGCACATGCTGCGGCACACCTACATCACCAATCTGATTTACAAAGGTGTTGATCCTAAGACGGTGCAGTATCTGGCAGGCCATGAGAACAGCAAAACGACTATGGACATCTATGCGAAAGTCAAGTACAATAAACCTGAGGAATTAAGCAGCGTTGTGAATGCTGCATTCGGGCTGCGTTAAACTGCACCAAAAATTTCGCGATTTCGTGGGTTTACCTATGGGTTTACTGAGAGAGGAAAGCCCGAAAAACCGCATGAATACTGGTCTTTTTGGATCAAGGTCAGGTGAGTACGGTCTGAAGGCTGCACGTCGTGCACCTCAGTTCAGCAAGCGATAATCGACTGCTCAGACTATATCAAAATGGTTCAAAAACCCCGGAAAATCAAGGTTTTCCGGGGTTTTCTTGTACCCAGACTTATCTGTATAGTTTGACCTCATTTGACCTAACGAGAGCCGTTTTCACTGGAGTTTTAGTGGTCCGTAAGTGGTTAACCTATCGTACAGCTTGGAAAGGAATATGAGATCTTGGGCTGATGAAAGAGCGCCTGAGTAACCGCAAAATTGCGGAAAGACTGTTCCTGTCCGAAGGCAGTATTAAGCAATATATCAATCAGATTTATTCTAAACTTAACATAGATGGGATACCCGGGCGAAGCGGCAGCAGATTTTATCCATGCTGAATGCCAACCCCTAACCTTTGGTTAATGGTTATCTTTTTTAATCCACTGTACAATATTTGTACGGTGGATTTTTTATTATAGGCTTTAGCCGGTTGAGGACATTGGAGTTTTTCGTGTTCCGAAAAATGGAAATGTCCGAAACAAAAAACCACCCGCTATGCGGGTGGAGCCAACAATGTTATACAAAAAATCACCTTTCCGTTAGAATAGAGTTGTTCAGGCTACTATGCTAAATGAAAGGAAAGGTGATCTTTTGGCAAATAAAACAAATGATATGGCACATACAAAATGGCTATGTAAATACCATATAGTATTTACTCCCAAATATCGAAGAAAGGTAATATACAATCAATACAGAAAAGATTTACGGGACATAATAAAAACTTTATGTGGATACAAGGGGGTAGAAATAATAGAAGGAAAATTAATGCCAGATCATGTTCATATACTGGTAAGTATTCCACCTAAATACAGTATATCACAGTTTATGGGGTATTTAAAAGGAAAAAGTGCATTAATGATGTTTGATAGACATGCAAATCTGAAATATAAATACGGAAATAGACATTTCTGGGCAGAAGGATATTACGTGAGTACAGTAGGCTTAAATGAGGCGGCAATAAAAAAGTATATACAAGAACAAGAGAAACATGATATAGCGCTGGATAAATTAAGCGTGAAAGAATATGAAGACCCCTTTAGGGGGTAGCCAGTAGTACAAACACCCTTTTAAGGGTAGCAACGAGTCAAGGGCATAATAGCTTGAACGAAAAGTGAAAGCCAGCGTCTTTAGGCGCTGGCCGGTAACAAAGGCTTATAGCCGCTGAGTAAACCACCCGTTAGACGGGTGGTATTGATTGACTTAGGAGGAGTGAGAAAATGAAGGATTGGAAAAAATGTACGGCTTTTCTGCTGGCGCTGGTCATATGCCTTGGCCTTGCTGCCTGCGGAGTGGGAAGTAGTGAAGGTGAAAGAGAAGATTACTATACCCCCGGTGTGATTGAGGACACCGACTATGACTTCACAGATGATAATCCGGCAGAGCAACTGGGTTATGACTCTATTGAGGATATGCGCACACAGGAACATGAAATCATCTCTTCCGATGATAACGACAATACAGTCGCCGAGGGATATTGGTATCCTGACGGGGATAGGAGCAGCTCCCTCTATTTTATGGTCCAGAGAGATACCATTTACTGGTATGAATTTGACCCGGAGCAGGGGGATATTCAAGCGGGAGAACCGGATGGCATTGTACTCAAGTTAGGAAATAAGCGCCGTCTTCAGAGCGGGCAGACATTTCAGTACACAACTTCCAGAGGATTGGATATGAGCTACAGCAAAATTTGTTTCGAGGGAGACACAACAGAATATTTTTGGAGGGAGCGCTGAAAAGCATTCCTGTGGTTAAAGGAAAAAGCTATATGGAACGAAGATATATTTCAAAAGTAAAGCCACTAAGCCAGTATATTTTACAAGTTGACTTTGTCTCCGACAGTCGTTTGCTCCTGGATATGAAGCTCCTGTGTCTTTGTCCCTGAAGGCACTGTTCCCGGCTGGGCAGTTGATACGGAAATCGGTAATGGTGAGTTTTCAGACATCGCTGGTATCTGGATGGAGATGCGGATGCAATTACAAAGGTGTTGATCCAAAGACGGTGCAGTATCCGGCAGGCCACGAGAACATCAAAACCCTTGGATATCCAGTATTTTCAAGGGTTTTCTTATGTTTATGGTTCATAAAGAATTGATGTGAAATTTGGTCAAATTCTTCTTAATGTTATCAAAAATTGATTGAATGCCTGGGGATAAACGGGAATACAGGATTGAAAATATATTTTTTTCATTAGTTCTTGACAAGTAACCATTCGGTAACGGTAATGGAGTTACCGAATGGTTACTTTGATAAAGGAGATAGTTATGGCAGAGAGTACAAAGGAACGGATTTTGAGGATAGCACTGGAGCTGTTTGCGCAGAACGGCTATCTTGGGACGTCTATGAATGATATTGCAGGACAGTTAGGATTTACGAAAGCCGCCTTATATAAGCACTATGCCAGCAAACAAGAAATCTTAGATAAGATCGTGGAGCGGATGAACAAGATGGACTATGAGCGCGCGGAAGTCTATGAAATGCCGGAAACGGAACCAGACGGCTTTGCGGAAGCATATCTGCATACACCAATTCAGAAAATCCGCACATACAGTCTTGCCCAGTTTGACCATTGGACAAAGGAACCGTTTTCTTCCAATTTCCGTAAAATGCTGACGCTGGAGCAATACCGTGATCCCAAGCTTGCACAGCTCCATCATGACTATCTGGCGGGTGGTCCACTGGAGTACATGGCGGCCATCTTCCGCAAGCTGGCAGATTCTGATGAGGATGCTATGCAGTTGGCGTTGGAATTCTATGGTCCAATGTATCTTTTATACAGTGTCTACGACGGTGCTGAAAAAAAAGAATCTGCTTCTTCTTTGCTGGCGACACATATTGATCACTTTATTGCCAAGGTTGAGTCTGATTACAGAAAGAAGGGGAGAACAACATGAAAGATGTGGGAGAAGAAAAACGCTGGGTCTTATGCCCGTGGTGCGGTGCCAAGACGCGCTTGCAGATACTGCGGGAGACGGAATTAGTAACTTTTCCTCTGTTTTGTCCAAAATGCAGGCATGAGAGTATTATCAATGCAAAAAATTTTATCATCGAAACCAAACAGCCAGACGCTAAGACGCAGTGCTGATCGCAAAAACGATCATGCGCTGCGTCCTATTTTTTTGAAAGGAGCAACTATTATGGATGCAATTATTTACACCACCAACACCGGAAGTACCGGGCAGTATGCAAAGCTGCTGGCCCAGGAAACCGGACTTCCGGCATATTCCCTTGCAGAAGCGAAAAAACGGGTCTTTGCTGGTGCGGAGGTTGTCTATCTTGGCTGGATCATGGCCGGTTCGGTCAAGGGGTGTGCCGGGGCTGCGAAGCGCTATCAGGTGTGCGCTGTCTGCGGCGTCGGCATGGGACAAACCGGAACGCAGACAGACAGCGTGCGGAAAAAGTCAGAAATTCCAGCCAACATTCCGCTGTTCACCCTGCAAGGAAACTTCAATGTTAAAAAGCTACACGGTATTTATCGATTCATGATGGAGATCATGGTTAAAACAGTGGGCAAAGGTCTGGCCGCAAAGAAAGACCGCACGCCGGAGGAGGACGATATGCTGGATATGATGCTCCACGGCGGTGAGCGGGTCAAGGCGGAAAATCTAAGCGCCATTCTCGATTGGTACAGAGCGCAGCAATAAATGTTCTCTCGGGGTCTTTCTTACACCTGCTTTTGTGGATGATTTTCCGCTGTCTTAGAAAGGGGAATGAGATAAAATGAAAAATTTAATTATATATGTTCACGGAAAGGGCGGTTCGGCTGGGGAAGCTGAGTATTACAAAATGTTCTTTCCTAATAGTGAAGTAATCGGGTTTGATTACTGTTCGCAAACGCTTTGGGAAGCCAAGAAAGAGTTTTTTGCATTTTTTACCACACAGAGAAGTAGGTTTGAGCACATTACCTTGGTTGCAAACAGCATCGGGGCTTTCTTTGGGATATCCTCGCTGGATGAAACGCTGGTTGACCGGGCTTATTTGATCTCGCCAATCGTGGATATGGAAAAACTGATCTGCAATATGATGCAATGGTCGGGGGTGACCGAACAGGAACTTGCCTTAACATCCATTGAAACGGTATCTGCATTTGCCAAGCAGCACCATGCTGGCCTGATCGTCATGCCCGGCGGCGAGCACTGGTTCCATACTGAGGAACAGATGCAGTTCCTTGATCATTGGATCAGAGAATGTAATGCGAAAAATGTCTGCTGCTAATTATACAAAATCATTGATAAAAGAGAAGGAGAATAATTATGTCAGAAAAGAATATTATCATTCGTCTGGAAACAAAAGACGATTACAGAACCGTCGAAAACCTGACCCGCGAGTCATTCTGGAATGTTTATCAGCCTGGCTGTATGGAGCACTATGTGCTGCATTGTTATAGGGATGACCCGGCATTTGTGCCGGATCTGGATTTTGTGATGGAACTGGGCGGTGAGATGATCGGGCAGATCATCTATGTACGGTCGGAGATCGACTGTGACGATGGACGAAAGGTGCCGATCATGACCTTCGGCCCCATTGGCGTTGCACCCGCATACAAGCGGCAGGGCTACGGAAAGCAGCTTCTCGACTATTCCATGGAAAAAGCTAAGGAAATGGGTGCAGGGGCACTTGCCATTACCGGCAATATTGACTTTTACGGCAAGTCTGGCTTTGTTCCGGCCAAAACCAAGGGCGTGTGCTATGCCGACGACCCGGATGCGGACTATTTTCTCATCAGAGAACTGACCCCCGGATTTCTGGACGGCGTCTCCGGCACTTACAAAGACCCTGAGGGGTATTTTGTCTGTGAGAAAGACCCGGACGGATTTGAACGGTTTGAAGCCACCTTCCCGGTAAAAGAAAAGCAGAAGCTGCCGGGACAGCTGTTTTGAAAATCCCGGTGGCGGTCTTACAGGAAAGCTGTTTCCAACTGGCAATAAACAGGATATTTTAGATGTGCCTGGATATGGAAAACTGCCTGTAACTCTTATTGACTGTGCCAATCCGGTAGTCATTTTTAAAGCAGAGGATGCAGGATTAAATGGAACAGAAACCTGTATAGGCGCCTGTTCCGTTTTTATTATGTTGCAGAAATACCTCTTGCTGTGCTGGGAGGGGGTGAGAGAATGTTTTAGATCCACCCCCCATCAAGCCCAATGATCTGTCCTGTAAGATAGGATTCTTTATAACCAAGATGATAAGCCAGATCAGCTACTTCTTCTGCTTTACCAAGGCGTCCTGCCGGTATCTCATCTACCAGTGCGATCAGTTCGTCTTCTTCCATCCACTGGTTCATTTCTGTGTCAATGGCACCGCAGGCAATAGCATTGACCTGGATGTTGCTTGGGCCCAGTTCTTTGGCAAGAGCACGGGTCAGAGCGTTGATGCCGCCTTTGGTTGCAGAGTAAGCTGCTTCACAGGAAGCTCCTGCAACACCCCATACAGAGGAAATATTGATGATCTTTCCCTGTTTTTGGTGTACCATATAAGGGATTGCCAATTTGCAGCAGTTAAAAACAGAAGTTAAATTCATATGGAGAATTTTATCCCAGTCTTCACTGCTCATATCCTGAAGCAGTCCGATGTAGGAAACACCGGCATTATTTACCAGTACATCTATACCTCCAAACTGTTTCTTTATCTTTGCGAACAGTTCTTTGCAGCAATCCATATCTCCCATATCTCCCATATAGGCAAGACAAGGTACCTGATAATTCTCAATTTCTTTTTTTGTCTGCATCAGGCGGTCTTCATTGCGGATGCAGCTGATGACTACATTATAGCCTTTCCGGGCAAATTTAATGGCAATGGCTTTTCCGATACCACGGGAAGCGCCGGTCACAAGTACAGTTTTTCTTGACATAAGCTCACGTTCCTTTCTGCATGTGTACAGTACTGTTTCTGTTCGCGTGTTCCACGATCAGTGACGCAGTATTTGCTCTTTCTATTTTAGCACAGAATGGAGAGGTTGGCATATATTTGGTTGATCTGTAAAGATAATTGTAAGAATTTGAAGTGCAACAATAGTAAAATCTATGCTATAATAATTACGAATTGGTTACAATATATTAAGAGATAATGAAAAAATAGACAGGAAACAATAAAAATGACATCACATATCTATGATCTGATCATAATCGGTTCAGGACCGGCGGGGCTTGCAGCAGCTGTGTATGCCCAGAGAGCCTGCCTGGACACTCTGATAATCGAACGATCTACGGTAAGCGGCGGACAGATATTAAATACCTATGAAGTGGATAATTATCCCGGATATCCTGGGATCAGCGGTTACGAACTGGGAATGAAGCTGCGGGAACATGCAGATCATCTGGGTGCGCAATTTAAAGAAGATACAGTTTTAAAAATAGAAGATAAAGGCCTGGAAAACTTAAAACAGGTCATTGGAATGAATGAAAACTATGAGGCAAGGACACTGATCCTTGCAACAGGAGCCGTTCATAAAAAGTTAGGCATTCCTGGTGAAAAAGAACTGACAGGAGCCGGTGTTTCTTACTGTGCTACCTGTGATGGTGCATTTTTCAGGAACAGGACCGTTGCAGTGATCGGCGGCGGTGATGTAGCAGTGGAAGATGCCATTTTCCTTTCACGTATGTGCAGTAAAGTCTATCTGATCCACAGACGGGGAAAACTCCGTGCAGCAAAAAGCCTTCAAAATCAGCTTTTCTCAAAAGGGAATGTGGAAATACTCTGGAATACAGAGGCAGAGGCTATAAAAGGCGATGGAGCAGTAGAAAGTTTATTGCTCCAGGATCATGTTACAGGTGAAAAGAAAGAAATTTCTCTTCAGGGCGTATTTATTGCTGTAGGAATACAGCCGGAAACAGCTGCTTTTGAAGGCGTTGTGGATATGGAACAGGGTTATATCAAAGCAGGAGAAGAGGGAATTACTTCTGTACCTGGTATTTATGCAGCAGGCGATGTGAGAACAAAAAAATTGCGGCAGATCGTTACAGCAGCGGCAGACGGTGCCAATGCAGTGACCAGCGCAGAGCAGTATCTGTCAGACTTAAAGAGAGGATAAGAGTACCGATGAACACATGGAAAAAATTACTGATCATCAGCGGAATGTGCAGCCTTGCAGGTGTGACACCGGCTTTTGCGTCCACAAATCTGGAAACCGGTTCCTCTCTTGCGGGAATTTCCGTAGCGTTAAATAATTATTATGCCGGAAATGCACAGCCGGAAAAGAAGCTGGCGTCATCTTACAATCAGTTGGAGGCAACAGAAACGAAAAAAAGCAGTGAAACAAAGACTGCAACAGAGACAAAGGCCGCAGCAACTGCAAAGGCAGAAACAAAAGCCCAGACCTCATCCGGAGCAAAAACAGAGACAAAAGCAGCGGCTTCTACAGAAGTAAAGGCAGCAGCTGTTTCACAGACAAAGGCAGCTTCTTCTGCCTATGATAATATTGCAGTATCTAAAGTAAGCGGATCTGTAAATATCCGTACAGAGGCAAATACCTCCAGTTCCATAACAGGAAAGATCTACAATGACTGTGCAGCAACGATCTTAGATACAGTAGACGGCGAAGGCGGAAAATGGTACAAGATTCAGTCCGGCTCTGTAACCGGCTATATTAAATCCGAATATTTTGTTACAGGCCAGAAAGCAGAAACAAAGGCAAAAGAAGTAGGAAAGACCTATGGAACAGTGGTAGATACCACCAGCCTTCGTTTAAGAGAAAGCCCGGATCTGACCAGCAAGACACTGACACTTTTATCAGAAGGCGCCCAGTATTCTGTTGTGGGACAGGAAGGTGATTTCTTAAAAGTAGCTGTGGATACAGACCTGGAAGGTTATGTATTTAAAGACTACATGAAAACCAGTGTAGAATTTAACAAAGCTGTTTCTGTAGAGGAAGAAAAAGCCAAAGAAGAAGACGAAGCCAAGCGTAAAGAAGAAGCTGACAAGGCAATGAAAGAGTTAGAAGCTGCAAAGAAAGCGGAGAGCAAGGCAGCAGAAACCAAAGCAGAGACGAAAGCGGAAACCAAGGCTGAGACAACGGCTGCAAAGAAAGAAACAACAGCTGCTCCAAAGGAAGAGACCAAGAAGGAAAAGACAAAAGAAACAGAGGCAGCCATAAAAGTGATTGCAGCCAATCCGGAAAAGGCAGAGGATGTGACAGTAGCTGCTCCAACTGTTAAACAGGAGACAAAAGCAGAAACAAAGGCAGAAACGAAAGCTGAGACAAAGGCGGAAACAGTAGCAGAAACAAAGACAGAAACCAAGTCAGAGGGACCTGGAGCAAAGAAAGAGACAAGCTCTTCCAAGAAGACAGAAAGTTCTGCTGTAGAGACAGCTTCCAGAACTGCACTGATCGCCTATGCACAGCAGTTCTTAGGAAATCCTTATGTATACGGCGGCACCAGTCTGACAAAGGGCGCTGACTGTTCCGGCTTTGTTATGAGTGTATTCTCTCATTTCGGTATCAGTACAGGACGCAGTTCCAGAGACCAGGCAGCAAGAGGAAAGGCAATCCCGGTCAGTGAAGTAAAACCAGGAGACCTTTTATTCTATGCCAGCGGCAGCTATATCAATCATGTAGGTATTTATGTAGGAAATGGAAAGATCATCCACTCCAGTACACCTGCTACCGGTATCTGCTATGCACCGTCTAATTACAGAACACCTTGCAAGGCAGTTACATTTTTTGACTGATCCTGTTGAAACGTAAAAGTACATAATCAAAATTAAATATGCATCATAATGCACATAAAAATGGGGGAGCCGGTTTTGGCTCCCCTGTTTGTTTTTATGAAGTTTTAAAAGTTTTTAGAATTCAGGTTCGATCAGTCCATAAGTACCATTTTTACGCTTGTACACTACATTTACCTGCTCAGTTTCGGAGTTCAGGAATACGAAGAAATTATGTCCTAACATTTCCATCTGAAGGCAAGCTTCCTCAGGATTTACTGGCTTCATAGCGAATTTCTTGGTTTTTACGATCTGAATATCATCTTCGTAAGCGGTATCTTCTTCATCCTCAATAAATGCCTGGGAGAATGCGATAGCTGCCTGCTTCTTGTCGATGAGTTTCTTTTTATATCTGCGGATCTGGCGTTCAATGATCTCTTCTACCAGATCAATGGATACATACATATCGGTGCTGCTTTCTTCAGCACGGATGGTGTTGCCTTTAACTGGAATGGTCACCTCGATTTTCTGTTGGTCTTTCTGAGCGCTGAGCGCTACGATCACTTCGGTGTCAGGAGTGAAAAAATGTTCCAGCTTTCCGATCTTCTTTTCAACGGCTGCTTTCAAACCTGGAGTTACCTCAATATTTCGTCCTGTTATGGTATAACGCATAATCATCAACTCCTTTTTCTGAGATATGCACATTATATCATGTTTATTATAAAATTACAACATAAAATCTCAAATTGACTAATAATTTATCTTAATTTTTTATAAAAAAAGTATATGTAGGGTGCAAATGGCTATTGAATTATTAATAGTGTACATGAAAAAATGTCAATAGTAACTGTGCATATTTTGATGAAAAACAGCAGATTTATGAGATATATACAAAAAAGAAAGGACAGGAAAATGTAAAAGGGGTGTAAAAAAGAACAGGGTAAAATATGTGGATAATGTGGATAAGTCGGTGTATAACTAGAAAATGCAGAAAAACCGATAAAAATCGATGTGGATAACTTTGGGGGAAAACTTTGTGGATAAGTGTGGACAATGTGGATGTGCACAAAATCGAACATACTTTTTGTGCAAGATGTCTGGTTTACCATAATATGGGGGGAAATGTAAACTTTTTATGAAGTCGTTGAATAAATCCCGCTCAAGTGTTACAATGTATTAGATTGTATCATAAGCGTACTGGCTGCATTTGCGGCACAGATGCAGGTTGAAAAGAATTTTCATTTATATAAGGAAGAAGTTAGGAGAACTTACCATGAACGTAATTGAGAAACTGTTCGGGACTCACAGTGAAAGGGAATTGAAGATGATCCGCCCGATTTTGGCGAAGATCGAAAACCTGCGCCCCGAAATGATTGCCAAGTCAGATGAAGAGCTGCGCGATCAGACCCGTATCCTGAAAGCAAAGCTGGCTGACGGAGCAACTCTGGATGATATTCTGCCAGAGGCATTTGCTACTGTCCGTGAGGCGGCAAGAAGAACACTGAATATGGAGCATTTCCCGGTACAGCTGATCGGTGGTATCGTACTCCATCAGGGCCGTATCGCAGAGATGCGTACAGGTGAAGGTAAAACCCTGGTATCTACCTGTCCGGCTTACCTGAATGCATTAAAGGGAAAAGGCGTACAGATCGTTACTGTCAACGATTACCTGGCAAAACGAGATGCTGAGTGGATGGGACAGGTACATCGTTTCCTGGGTCTGACTGTAGGTGTTGTATTAAACGACATGAACAGTGCTCAGAGAAAAGAAGCATATGCCTGCGACATTACCTATGTAACAAACAATGAACTTGGTTTCGACTACCTGCGTGATAATATGTCCATTTACAAAGAACAGCTGGTTCTGCGTGATCTGGATTACTGTATCATCGATGAGGTTGACTCTGTTCTCATCGATGAGGCAAGAACACCTCTGATCATTTCCGGACAGAGCGGCAAGTCTACCAAGCTGTATGAAGTATGCGACGTTTTAGCGCGTCAGTTAGAGCGCGGTACTGTTTCAAAGGAATTCTCCAAGATCGATGCCATCATGGGTGAAGAGATCGAAGAGACAGGCGATTTCGTAGTAGATGAGAAGGATAAAGTAGTTAACCTGACTGAACAGGGCGTCAAGAAGGTAGAGGAATACTTCCACATTGATAACCTGGCTGATCCGGAAAATCTGGAGATCCAGCACAATATCATCCTTGCACTTCGTGCCAACAACCTGATGTTCCGCGATAAGGACTATGTAGTAAAAGATGACGAAGTCCTGATCGTTGATGAATTTACAGGACGTATTATGCCAGGCCGCCGTTATTCTGATGGTCTGCATCAGGCGATCGAAGCAAAAGAGCATGTAAATGTACGTCGTGAAAGCCGTACACTGGCTACCATTACTTTCCAGAACTTCTTCAATAAGTTCGCAAAGAAGGCAGGTATGACCGGTACCGCTCTTACAGAAGAGAAGGAATTCCGTAACATCTATGGAATGGACGTTATCGTGATTCCAACCAACCGTCCTGTTATCCGTAAGGACTTAGATGACGCTGTTTATAAGACCAAGAAAGAAAAATATAATGCAGTTGTTGAAGAAGTTGTAAAGGCACATGAGAAGGGACAGCCGGTTCTGGTTGGTACCATCACCATTGAGACTTCCGAACTTCTCAGCAAGATGCTGACCAAGAAGGGCATTCCTCATAAAGTCCTGAATGCAAAGTTCCATGAATTAGAGGCTGAGATCGTTGCAGATGCCGGTATCCATGGTTCCGTTACCATCGCTACCAACATGGCAGGCCGTGGTACCGATATTAAGCTGGATCAGGAGTCAAAGGATTTAGGCGGCTTAAAGATCATTGGTACAGAGCGTCATGAGTCCCGTCGTATTGACAACCAGCTGCGTGGACGTTCCGGACGTCAGGGAGACCCAGGTGAGTCCAGATTTTACCTGTCCCTGGAAGATGACCTGTTAAGACTGTTCGGTTCTGAGCGTCTGATGCATATGTTTGAGGCAATGGGCGTACCGGAAGGTGAGCAGATCGAGCATAAGATGCTTTCCAATGCTATTGAGAAGGCTCAGATGAAGATCGAGGGCAATAACTACGGTATCCGTGAGCAGCTGCTTAAATTTGACGAAGTAAACAATGAGCAGCGTGAAGTTATCTACAAAGAGCGCCGCAAGGTTCTGGATGGGGATAACATGCGTGATCTGGTTCTGAAGATGATCACTGACATTGTAGAGAATGCAGTAGATATGTCTGTTTCTGATGAAGATACAGCAGAGAAATGGGATCTCACTGAGTTAAACAATCTCCTTCTGCCGATCATTCCATTAAAGTCTGTTGTACTGACAGATGAGCAGAAGAAGTCCATGAAGAAGAACGAATTAAAGCACACCTTAAAGGAAGCTGCCATCAAGCTGTATGAGACAAAGGAAGCTGAATTCCCTGAGCCAGAGCAAATCCGTGAGATCGAGCGTGTGGTTCTTCTGAAGGTTATTGACAACAAGTGGATGTCACATCTGGATGATATGGATGCTCTCCGTGAAGGAATTGGCTTACAGGCATATGGCCAGAGAGATCCGGTTGTTGAGTACAAGATGCAGGGCTATGAGCTGTACGAGGCTATGATGGCTGCGATCCAGGAAGAAACTGTACGTATCCTGTTCCACATCCGTGTAGAGCAGAAGATCGAGAGAGAGTCTGCTGCCAAGGTTACAGGTACCAACAAGGATGCAACTCCGATCGCTCCAAAGAAACGTGATGAGCAGAAGATCTATCCAAACGATCCATGCCCATGTGGTTCCGGAAAGAAATATAAACAGTGCTGCGGACGTATTAAATAAGTCCTATATGAACGAATTGAAAAATCTTCCTGCGTGGCAGTAAACCATGCAGGGGGATTTTTGCAAAATAATTAAAAATTTATAATAAGAAAGCGGGTGAAGCTGTGGTTGAGTTAGACAATTTTAAATATACGTTATCAACGTATGACAAACCATTAGTGGAAGTGAGGGATTCACTTTGACCTGGATAATAAGGTCAGACGAATCGACGAATTAGATAAATCCATGGAAGAGCCGGGATTTTGGGATAATCCGGAGCGCTCTACCAAACTGGTGCGGGAAGCAAAACACTTAAAAGACGAAGTTGATACTTTCCGTGAACTGGAGCAGGAATATGAAGACATCCAGACCATGATCCAGATGGGTTATGAGGAAAATGATGCTTCTCTGATCCCTGAGATCCAGGAAATGTTAGATCATTTTTCAGAGACCCTGGAAAAGATGCGTATGAAGCTTCTGCTTTCCGGCGAATACGATGGCTATGATGCCATTTTACGTCTGAATGCAGGTGCAGGCGGAACAGAGTCCTGTGACTGGTGCAGCATGCTGTACCGTATGTACTGCCGTTGGGCTGAGAAAAAGGGCTTTAAGGTAGAAGTCCTTGACTATCTGGACGGTGATGAAGCAGGTATCAAATCTGTTACCATTCAGATCAGCGGGGAAAATGCCTATGGCTATCTCCGTTCCGAGCACGGTGTACACCGTCTGGTACGCATTTCCCCGTTTAATGCAGCAGGCAAGAGACAGACTTCTTTCGTGTCCTGTGATGTGATGCCGGATATTAAAGAAGACATTGATATTGAGATCAATCCGGACGATATCCGTATTGATACCTACCGTTCCAGTGGTGCCGGTGGACAGCATATCAATAAGACCTCTTCTGCGATCCGTATTACCCATTATCCTACAGGTATCGTTGTTACCTGCCAGAATGAGCGTTCCCAGTTCCAGAATAAGGACAAGGCAATGCAGATGTTAAAGGCAAAGCTGTATATGCTCCGCCAGGAGGAACAGGCAGCAAAGGCAGCCGGTATCCGTGGTGACGTAAAGGACAATGGCTGGGGAAGCCAGATCCGCTCTTATGTCCTTCAGCCTTATACTATGGTAAAAGACCATCGTACAGGGGAAGAAAGCGGAAATGTAGATGCTGTTTTAGATGGCTCTATTGACAACTTTATCAGTGCTTATCTGCGCTGGATGAGTCTTGGCTGTCCGAATAAAAATGCCATGTCAGACGATCAATAAGCATACGCATAATAAATTTACAAAGACTGCTGTAAGACGAAAAGCTATTTTACAGCAGTCTTTTTTATGTGTTATAGATGGATCTGAAATATTGTATACTTTGTTCTTAATTTAACATAAGAAAGTGGTTGCAATTCCCATAAAAGTATGTTAATATCTTCCTCATGAATACAGATGTGTTCGCGATACGGACATGGACAGGAAGGAAGAAAAGGGTTCATGGAGGACAAAAGTAAGTATTTTGTTGTAAAACAAAAGGCAGTGCCGGAAGTACTTTTAAAAGTCGTAGAGGCAAAGAAACTTCTGGAAACAGTAAGAGCCATTACTGTGCAGGAAGCTGCAGACCGGGTAGGGATCAGCCGCAGTTCTTTTTATAAATATAAGGACGATATTTTTCCTTTCTATGATAACACAAAGGGAAAAACGATTACACTGGTAGTTCAGATGGATGACAGACAGGGACTTTTAAGTGACCTGCTCCATGTGGTTGCAGTGTACCGGGCAAATATCCTTACCATCCATCAGAGTATTCCGGTCAACGGAGTTGCTACTTTGACACTGAGTGTGGAAGTAAGGGAAGATACGGGAAATGTTTCCAGTATGATCGATGAACTGGAAGTATTAGACGGTATCCATTATGTAAAGATACTGGCCAGAGAATAAAAACAAAGATCGGGCCGGTAAAAAATATCAGGTAGCATACAGGGAGCGAGAGATTATGATCAAGACAGCAGTTATGGGATACGGTACCATTGGATCTGGTGTTGCAGAGATCCTGGACCAGAATAAGGCAGAAGTTGCAAAAAGTGCAGGACAGGAAGTTGAATTAAAATATGTTCTGGATCTGAGAGATTTTCCGGACAGCCCGGTAGCAGATAAGATCATTCATGATTTTAAGATCATTGAAGAAGATCCGGAAGTACAGGTAGTAGTGGAGACTATGGGCGGATTAAATCCGGCATACCCATTTGTAAAGGCCTGCCTGTTGGCTGGAAAACATGTAGTTACTTCCAATAAGGCTTTAGTAGCTGCTTATGGAACAGAGCTGCTTGCGATTGCAAAAGAAAAACAGGTAAACTTCTTCTTCGAGGCAAGTGTAGGCGGCGGAATTCCCATCATCCGTCCATTATACCGCTGCCTGATGGGCGAGCGCATTGAAGAAATCACAGGTATCTTAAACGGAACCACCAACTATATCCTGACTAAGATGGATAAAGAGGGCGAAACTTTTGAAAATGCCTTAAAAGAGGCTCAGAACCTGGGATATGCAGAGCGCAATCCGGAAGCAGACGTAGAAGGCCATGATACCTGCCGTAAGATCGCGATCTTAACTTCCATGGCAACGGGAAAGACTGTTAATTACGAAGATATTTATACAGAAGGTATTACCAAAATTACAGATATCGATTTTAAGTATGCAGAGAAAATGGGAACCTCCATTAAGCTGTTTGGAACCAGCCGCATCAAGGATGGCAAGGTAAGCGCTTATGTAGCTCCTGTTATGATCAGTAAGAACAATCCGTTATACTCTGTAAATGATGTATTTAACGGCATCGTTGTAAAGGGAAATATGCTGGGAACTTCTATGTTTTACGGAAGTGGCGCAGGAAAACTGCCAACAGCCAGCGCGGTAGTTGCAGATATTATCGAAGCAGTACAGAATATAGACAAAAATGTTCCACTTGGCTGGACTGATGAAAAACAGGAGATCCTTCCTATGGATCAGACCAAGTTCCGCTACTTTATCCGTGTTGCAGGCTCTTACAGAAACAAAGAGCAGGAGTTAAATGAGTATTTCGGCAAGGCCGAGGTGATCGAACTCTACGGAATGGATGAATTTGCGATCCTTACAAAAGAAATGACAGAGGGAGAATTAAAGGCAGCTGCAAGCGCCTTTGATACAAAAGCCCAGTCACGTTCTGAATATGGTATCAAGCAGATGATCCGTGCGGTGCTGTAATTCATACTTCAATAAATAAACAGGTAAAATAATAAAAGCCATTCTCTTAATATAAAAACGAGAGAATGGCTTTTTGCGTGTTCAATATTAATTTTATGAAACAAACTAGTTTGCCGGTGCCTGCATCTGCATCTGAAGCTGTTGCTGCATCTGGTAGATCAACTGGTTGATCTGCGGTCCCTTTACCGGGTCACGGAGCAGATCATAATAATTGATCAGGCTGTAAAAGAAGAACATGGTAAGAGCGATCGCGATCACACTGAAGATAAAACCAGCCAGTGCCTTACCTGGATATTTCTTTCCCGGACGGATGTCCGCGTTTTTTGCCATAATGGCAAGCACGATACCGATTACTCCGCAGATCAGTCCCATAGGAGTGTTCTTTCCGCTTACAAGGGAAAATGGCAGATAAAAAAGGCTGCAGATAATACCTGCAATACCGCTGATCAGGGAGCAGGCTGCCAGCTGTTCCGCTGAGCTGGATGTTTTTCTTGGTTTTTTGGAAGTATTATTCATAAGTTAAAGTAGGATCCTTTCTATTTCGCTTATTATAGCATGAAAAACAATCACTGTCCAGACAAGGGCAAGTCTTGCATAAGG
>NZ_QUCM01000006.1:196168-196904 GCF_003473545.1 Clostridium sp. AM22-11AC | reverse complement strand
TGATTATTCCGGGGCTCTCTGAGCCACCTGTCCGGACTTTGAGAGCCACCATTCCGGAGAATGAGAGCCATATATTCCGGTAATTCAGAGCCACAGTATTGGACTCTATTACATATATTTCCTTTATACTGTAAATACACACCTTTGGTGTGAATACAGATAAAGGAGGTCGTAAGTTATGACCAAGTATCGTGAAATCCTACGCTTGAAAAGCTTAGGATTCAGTGAGAGGAACATCGCACAGAGTTGCGGTGTATCCAGAAACACAGTCGCCAAGGTTTTGAAAAAGGCAGCGGAAATCAATCTTTCATGGCCGCTGGATTTCGACATGACCGACAGCGCACTAGAGGAGCTGATGTTTCCTAAGGATAAGTCGGCAACGAATAAACGCATGCCAAACTTTGACTACATCCGCAAAGAACTTCTGCGGAACGGTGTAAACAAAAAGCTTCTCTGGGTAGAATACTGCGAGGAGTGCCGCATGAGCAGCGAAGAGCCTCTAATGTATTCTCAGTTCTGCTACTACATCCAGAAGGATGAAGAAAAACGCAGGGCTACCATGCATATCCCCAGAAAACCAGGTGAACAGATTGAAGTTGACTGGGCCGGTGATCCTGCCCACATCATTGATCCGGACACTGGAGAAATCACAGATGCATGGATATTTGTAGGTGTATTAACTTACAGTCAGTATGCTTTTGTAAAAGCATATATGAATGAGAAAACTGACAACTGG
>NZ_QUCM01000006.1:0-196158 GCF_003473545.1 Clostridium sp. AM22-11AC | reverse complement strand
ACTGACAACTGGATCAAAGCTCATGTCCAGATGTTTGATTTCTTTGGCGGTGTCACACCTATGCTCGTTTCTGATAACTGTACAACCGCAGTGAATCATAAAAAGAGTGACTGGTACAACACTGCCTTAAACACAACTTATCATGAGATGGCAGAACATTACAATCTTGCCATCCTTCCAGCCAGAGTCCGGAAACCCAAGGATAAACCGAATGTAGAGGGAGCAGTAGGAAAGATATCCACATGGATAACAGCAGCCCTTCGCAATGAGCAGTTTTTCTCTCTTGCAGAATTGAATGCCTCAATCCGTGAAAAACTGGATGCCTACAATGCTCGTAAATTCCAGAAAAAGGAATGTAGCAGACTCAGTTTATTTCTTGGGGAAGAAATGCCATTACTGGCTCCGTTGCCTGCTACACCTTTTGAACTGGCTGAGTGGAAACAAGCCACCGTCCAGTTTAACTATCACATCGCAGTAGACAGAATGTTCTACTCCGTGCCTTATCAGTATATCAAAAATAAGGTTGATGTGCGTATAACAGATACAACGGTTGAAATATTTTATAATCACAATCGTATTGCCTCCCACAGACGACTCTATGGAAGAAGCGGTCAATATTCTACAGTGACAGAACATATGCCACAGGAACACCAGAAATATCTGGAATGGAATGGTGACCGATTCCGTAAGTGGGCTGATTCGATTGGAATTAACACAAGTAAGGTTGTCAATGCGATACTTACCTCCGGCAGAATTGAACAGCAATCCTACAGAAGCTGCATGGGATTATTGAAACTGGCAGAAAAACATTCGCCAGAAAAACTGGAACAGGCCTGCGCCACGGCGCTCTCTTATTCCGGTAAACCCAGCTATAAAAGTATCAAAAATCTATTGGTTGCAGCAAAGGATGAACCTGATACCGGATCAGAATCATCTCAGGCAGTAAAACCACACGGCATAACCAGAGGAGCCAGATACTATGGAGGTAAACAATCATGACAAATCAAAGTACAATCGATAAACTTATTGAAATGCGTCTGACTGCTATGGCAGATGCATTCCGTATCCAGATGGATGATCCTGCAATGAAGGAAGTTCCATTCGAAGATCGGTTCGGTATGCTTGTTGATGTCGAATATAGCAACCGCAAAAACAATCGTCTGAAAAGGCTGATCCGCCAGGCTGAGTTTGAACAGCCAGATGCCAGCATTGCAGCGATTGATTACCATTCTGGACGAAAGCTGAACAAAGCACTGATCAACCGTCTGGCAACCTGTGAATACATTACAGAATACCGGAACATCTTTATTACTGGAGCAACCGGAAGTGGTAAAACTTACATGGCCTGTGCCTTTGGCATGGAAGCATGCAAGCACTATTACTCAGTACGGTATGTACGACTTCCTGATCTATTATTGGACTTACAGGCTGCCAGGGACAATGGAACTTTCTCGACTGTCCTGAAGAAATACACCAAGCCAATAGTACTGATCCTTGATGAGTGGCTGCTTCTTAAACTGACAGAAGCTGAAGCCAGAAATCTTTTTGAACTGATACATAAAAGACGTAAAAAATCTTCAACAATCTTTTGTTCTCAGTTCCGTGAAAGTGAGTGGTACCAGCAAATCTGTGATGGTGAAAGTACTCTTGCCGATGCCATCATGGATCGCATATCGTATGATTCCTATAAGATCGATATTGAAAGTGTTGACCCAGCTAAAGATCTCTCTATGAGAGAAGTATATGGACTGGACCCAGCAATGGCAAAGTAACTTAATAAAAAAATGGGGTGGCTCCGTTAGTCCGGACAGGTGGCTCTCGCCACACCGGACTGGCGGCTCTGCCGCACCGTAATATTCACTCATTCACCAAAGAATGTACAAAAATTATTTGAAAATATTTTAAAATAGGAGAAAAAGGTATGAAAAAAATTGCTGTAATATTATTGATGAGTACAACATTTATTTTAGGTGGTTGTAATTCTTCTAAAACAAACGTAAGAGTTACTTCTACGATAGCTACTGTTACCAGACCCGAAGAGACAGAAAGCGAACCTACATCAGAAGCTGATAAGGAAATTATTGAACACAGAGAAGGATGTACATTTAGAAGTAGTATTTGGGGTGATGATACAGACACAGTAAAAAAATATGAAACCAAAATAAACTTGGAACCTACAGAGGACGGAGGACTTTTTGGAGAAACAACCGTAAGTGGATATGATGCTTATACATTTTATCGTTTTGAAAATGAAAAATTATATGAGGGTTTGTATTTATTTAATTTGAATTATACAAGTGGAGGACAATTTATAACCGCTTATAATTCATTGAAAAATTCCCTTATTCAAAAATATGGAACGCCTAGTATAGATACAATTATGCCTAATGAAAAAGAAAGCCTAATTGAACACGCCGGTCCTTCAAAAGCATTAGAATATGGATATGTTGTATATACAGCAACTTGGGAAAAAGATAATACATCAATTATGCTTACAATGTCGAGTCAAAAGTACAAAGTAGGTATGGTAATACAATATCGTGATATAAATTACAAACCAGATGTAAATAATTCTGGATTATAAATAAAAGACCTACCGTTTTTATCATTTATTTTTATGATTTAGAACGACAGGTCTTTTATTTTTGCCTAAATATATAGTATAATAAAATATATGGTTTTCTTGACCATAATCTCCTTTTTATACATATAAATCAACTTCCAATTCATTGAGAATTGTCCATCCGATTTTATATTTAATTAGGATTTAAAATTTAATAAAAGGAGCGATATTATATTTTGAAAATACCATTTTATAAAGAAAGAAAGGTACTAACAGATGAAAATAAAAAACTTATAGCTTCATGCTTTTTAAGTTCATTTTTTACAGCAATATTTAACAACGGCTTTGAATGCATTTTAAGTTTTTTAAAACATATAATATCATACTCAAGATAACCATTACGCCTCGGTATTCACAATGCCGGGGCTATTTTTATATATTTAGTCGATAACAATAGCTTAAAAATTTACTTTACGAATTGAAGGTGAAAAATCAAAAGCGTTGCAATTCTTACGAATTTTTTGTATACTGTAAATAGTCTTTAAAATCAGAGAACATATGTTCTCTGAGAACGTTTTATGGAAATGGGAGGCTATGATTTGTGGCTGATTCAGTAAAAAAACAGCAGGGAAGAACGGGTAAACCGGGAAGACCTAAGGGAAGTACGACAAAAAAAGAAACCACAGCAGGAAACAGCAGAAAACGATCCACGGCATCCGGCACAAAAAGAAGTTCCTCAAGACAGGCGCCGGAAGCGGTTTATGAAGAAGACGATTTAGGGTTTATGAGGGCAGAAGTGATCATTATCTGTTCTTTTGCCGTTGCCATCCTTTTATTTTTAAGTAACTTTGGTTTATGCGGGATCGTAGGACAGATCCTTAAGGGGATACAGTTAGGACTGTTTGGCATCCTGGGATATCTTTTACCGATCCTGATCTTTGTAGGAACCTGTTTTCATTTATCAAATCAGGGAAATATCCATGCAGCTATTAAATTAGGAGCTGTGATCGGGGCGCTGATCACTCTTTGCGGACTGTTCCAGTTGCTTTTTGGAAGGATGCCTCAGGGCGGATCTGTAATGCAGATCTATGCAGATGCTTCGAATGGAGGCGCCGGAGGCGGTCTGGTAGGCGGAGCGCTAGCTATGGCTCTTATGTTCTTTGTTGGAAGAGCAGGCGCTTATCTGGTATTTTTAGTAATCCTGATCCTGTGCATGGTATGTATAACAGGTAAATCCTTTGTTTCGGCAGTTAAGCAGGGCAGTGGACGGGCTTATCAGTATGCAAGAGAAGATATGGACCGTAGAAAAGAGATCCATGCCCAGAGAGCAGAAGAGCGTAAACTGTTAAGAGAAGAACAGAGAGTACGTGGTGTCAACTTAAATGCCACCAGACTGACGGCTGTAGATGAAGGCAGACGCCCTGTTCCGGAAGATGCAGAATACGATGAGGAAGCCTTTGAGCGGGAGTTTGGTACAAAGCAGCAGGCTGCTAAACCTGAGATGGATGAGATCCCGGAGGAAAAACCGGCAGCTACAGGAAAGAACCGGGTAGTCTATGAGGAAGAAGAGGAGATCCCTTCTCCAGCAGACGAGTTCAGGGGCAAGATCCAGATGCCATCCGGCTATGAGAAAAATAAGGATGAAAAGGATGAGACAGAGGCTCTTGCTGATGAGTTAGAACAGCAGTATGAGACGATCCACGTTCCAAAAGATCGACGGACCTTAGAGGAGATGGAGATACCGGCTCCTGATGTGATCCCTGCCGGACGGCCCACTGCCTGGGAGCAGAAAGTATCTGCTGTGTCTGAACATGCGATAAAAGAAGAGGAAGAACCCCTTCCAAAAGAAATACAGAGAGTTCCTGTTGAGGAACCGTTGTGGGATGAAGATCTTCCGGAAGAAACAGTCAGTCTGGCTGATCTGGAGGAAGAGAAAAGAGCAGCTGAGAAAGCAACGGAGACACCTATATACAACAGCGGAAAAGCTGAATATGAGGAAAAATCTCACATAAATGATGAGAAAAAACCTCAAACGCAAAGAGACTTTGAACAGTCAGAAGACTGGGAAGAGATCACAGAAGAGCCAGAGGAGTCCCCCTGGGATCCAAAACTGGATGAGAGTGTTTCTCCTGATCCACTGGCTGCTGCTTCCGGTTCCATCTATGTACCGGAGGAGAAAAAGCAGATAGTGACAGCTTCCGGAAAAGTGATCGAAGCAGAAACAGATCTGTTAAAGAAGAAGCTGGAAAGCACCCGGGCGGCAGAAGCTGCTGCATCTGTGCCAAAGGCAGATCCTTTTATGGCACCTCGATCTTCCAATGAAAAAGTACGGATCACTCCGCCTTCAGAAGAAGAGTCATCTGAGGCAGTTGCCAAAGAGATCGCAAAACAGGAAGTAGAAAAAGAATACATATTCCCGCCAACGGATCTTTTAAAGAAACCGGTGAGAAATAATAATGCCTTCTCAGAAAATGAATATAAGGCAACTGCTATTAAACTGCAGCAGACGTTACACAACTTTGGTGTCGGTGTTACGGTTACCAATATCAGCTGCGGTCCTTCTGTTACCAGATATGAATTACTGCCGGAACAGGGGGTAAAGGTAAGCAAGATCGTAGGCCTTACAGATGATATCAAGTTAAGCCTTGCAGCTGCGGATATCCGTATTGAGGCGCCGATCCCGGGAAAATCTGCGGTGGGTATTGAAGTTCCGAATAAGGAGAACAATATCGTATACTTAAGAGAACTTCTTGACTCCGACTCTTTTAAGAACCATAAATCCCGCCTTGCCTTTGCAGTAGGTAAGGATATCGGCGGACAGGTAGTTGTTACAGATATTGCCAAGATGCCACACCTTTTGATCGCAGGTGCTACCGGTTCTGGTAAATCCGTCTGTATCAATACCCTCATCATGAGTATTATCTTTAAATCCGATCCAAAGGATGTAAAGATGATCATGGTAGATCCGAAGGTAGTAGAGTTAAGTGTATACAATGGTATCCCTCATCTGCTGATCCCGGTTGTTACAGATCCGAAAAAGGCATCCGGAGCATTAAACTGGGCAGTTGCGGAGATGACAGACCGATATAAGAAGTTTGCAGAATGTAATGTAAGAGATTTAAAGGGATACAACGAAAAAGTAGACAAGCTGACGGATATTCCAGATGATAAAAAGCCAAAGAAACTGCCTCAGATCGTTATCATCATCGACGAGCTGGCAGACCTTATGATGGTTGCGCCGGGAGAGGTGGAAGACTCTATCTGCCGTCTGGCACAGTTAGCCCGTGCGGCCGGTATCCATCTGGTAATTGCAACCCAGAGACCATCTGTAAATGTCATCACCGGTCTGATCAAGGCCAATGTACCATCCAGAATTGCCTTTGCGGTTTCTTCCGGTGTAGACTCCCGTACCATTATTGATATGAACGGTGCGGAAAAACTGCTTGGAAAGGGCGATATGCTCTTTTATCCTGCAGGTTTCCCGAAACCTCAGCGTGTTCAGGGCGCCTTTGTCTCTGACGAAGAGGTAGGACGGGTAGTAGAATTTTTAACAGAACAGGGAATGACTGCCCAGTATAATGAAGATGTGATCAGCCGTGTGGCTGCGCCTTCTTCGGATGGAGGCAGTTCCTCAGCCGGACGGGATGAATATTTTGCCCAGGCTGGTAAATTTATTATTGAAAAAGACAAGGCATCCATTGGTATGCTGCAGAGAGTCTTTAAGATCGGTTTTAACCGGGCGGCCCGTATTATGGACCAGCTGGCAGAAGCCGGAGTTGTAGGCGAAGAAGAAGGAACCAAGCCGAGAAAAGTATTAATGAGCCCGGAGCAGTTTGAAGAACTGCTTGAACAGGGCAGATAATATCATTATCATATCATTATTCATCAAGGAGGAAGTACCTATGAAAACAGATATTGAGATCGCACAGGAAGCGGTAATGAAGCCAATTAAGGAAGTAGCAGCATCTTATGGTATTGGAGAGGATGATCTGGAGCTTTATGGAAAATATAAAGCAAAACTTTCAGATGAACTCTGGGAGAAAGTAAAAGGACGTCCGGACGGCAAGCTGGTCCTGGTAACAGCCATCAATCCTACACCGGCTGGTGAGGGAAAGACTACGATTACTGTAGGTCTGGGAGAAGCTCTTGGCAAGATGGGCAAAAATGCCATCATCGCCTTAAGAGAACCATCCCTTGGACCGTGCTTTGGCATCAAAGGCGGAGCAGCAGGCGGCGGCTACGCACAGGTACTTCCTATGGAAGATCTGAACCTTCATTTTACAGGTGACTTCCATGCGATCACATCTGCAAACAATCTGCTGGCAGCTCTTCTTGACAATCACATCCAGCAGGGAAATGCACTTGGCATTGATCCAAGACAGATTCTCTGGAAACGCTGCCTGGATATGAATGACCGCGTTTTAAGAAATGTAGTAGTAGGTCTTGGCGCAAAGGCTGACGGTATGGTACGTGAAGACCATTTTGTTATCACTGTTGCATCTGAGATCATGGCCATCCTCTGTCTTGCAAATGATATGGAAGACTTAAAAGACCGTCTTGGCAAGATCATCGTTGCCTACAACTTTGCAGGAGAGCCTGTAACTGCAGCAGATCTTCACGCAGTTGGTTCTATGGCAGCTCTGTTAAAGGATGCTTTAAAGCCAAATATGATCCAGACCTTAGAGCATACAGGTGCTTTAGTACACGGCGGACCATTTGCAAATATCGCTCATGGCTGTAACAGTGTACGTGCTACAAAGACAGCGTTAAAACTTTGTGATATCGTTGTTACAGAGGCTGGTTTCGGTGCTGACCTGGGTGCAGAGAAATTTATGGATATCAAGTGCCGCAAAGCAGGCATCCATCCAGATGCAGTTGTATTAGTAGCAACCGTAAGAGCATTAAAATATAATGGCGGTGTTCCAAAAGACCAGCTTTCCGAAGAAAATCTGGATGCATTAAAGAGAGGTATTGTAAACCTTGAAAAGCACATTGAAAATATCCAGAAATTTGGTGTTCCGGTAGTTGTTACCTTAAATTCTTTCATAACCGATACAGAAGCTGAGTATGCTTATATCAAGCGCTTCTGCGAGGACAGAGGCTGTGAATTTGCCTTGGCAGAAGTCTGGGCAAAGGGCGGCGAAGGCGGCATGGCCTTAGCTGAGAAGGTATTAAATACCCTGGAAAATAAGAGGGGTGACTTTAAGCCACTTTATACAGATGAGATGCCATTAAAAGATAAGATCGGAACCATTGCTTCTGAGATCTACGGAGCAGATGGCGTATCTTATGCACCGGCAGCTTCCAAGGCATTAAAGCGCATTGAAGAAATGGGCTTTGGCAATCTGCCTGTATGTATGGCAAAGACCCAGTATTCCCTGTCTGATGATCAGACAAAGCTTGGAAGACCGGCTGGCTTTACTATTAATGTAAGAGACGCCTATGTCTGTGCCGGAGCTGGCTTTGTAGTGGTTCTTACCGGTTCCATCATGACTATGCCGGGACTTCCTAAAAAACCGGCTGCAGAAGGCATTGATGTGGTAAACGGAAAGATCACCGGCCTGTTCTAAAAGTGGATCCCCCTTTTTGGGGGATCACCGGCAAATATAGCAGAAACAAGAGGTTTAAAACATGATTTTTCGTGATTGGCTGAAAGAACTTGACTATACGCTGCTTCAGGGAAGCGTAGATGTAGAAACAGAAGATGTGATCTATGATTCCAGAAAAGCAGCGCCTGGAAAGGTATTTGTAGCAATGAAAGGGATCCGGGTGGATGGACACAGTTTCATTCCCCAGGTGTTAAAAGCAGGTGTGCGTGTCCTGGTAACAGAAAGACCGGTGGAAGAAGAGCTGAAAAACAGCGGCCTCTCTGAGGAAGAATTAAAACAGGTAACAGTGGTCATGGTAGAAGAAGGCCGTCATGCCCTGGCTCTTTTATCAGCTGCCCGTTTTGACCATCCGGCTAAAAAGCTGGTAATGATCGGTGTAACAGGAACCAAGGGAAAGACCACCACTACCCATATGATCCGTGCTATTTTACTGGCTGCAGGAAAGAAAGTGGGTATGATCGGAACCACCGGTACTGTGATCGGGGATGTGGTGACCCCTACCTTAAATACCACTCCGGAGTCTTATGAACTGCACCAGGCATTTGCGCAGATGGTAGAAGCCGGCTGTGAGTATGCAGTGATGGAAGTATCCTCACAGGGTATTAAAATGCATCGTACAGATGGGCTGTATTTTAACTATGCCATCTTTACCAATATTTCCCCGGATCATATTGGACCGGGAGAACATGCGGATTTTGAGGAATATCTGTACTATAAGACCAGATTGTTAAATATGTGCGGTATTGGTCTTGTAAATAAAGATGATAAACATGCACCGCAGATCATAAAGGCAGCAAACTGTGAACTTTATACTTACAGTGAAGAAAGCAAAGAGGCTGATTTTGTGGCATCTGATATCCGCTATGTATCCCAGCCTGATTTTGTGGGAACAGAGTTCCACATTTCCGGTAAATATGATATGGAAGTAAGACTGGGTATCCCCGGTCTCTTTAATGTGGTAAATGCCCTGGCGGCTGTCAGTGTATGCAGCTTTTTGGGACTGGATCAGGCGCGGATCAGCCATGCCTTAGAAAATATCCGTGTAAATGGCCGTATGGAGATCGTCTATACCAGCGAAAGATGTACAGTTCTTGTGGATTACGCCCATAATGCAGTGAGCATGGAAAGCCTGTTATCCACACTCCGGGATTATAAGCCAAAACGTCTGGTATGCGTGTTCGGCTGCGGTGGAAACCGTTCTAAGGACCGCCGTTATTCCATGGGAGAGATCGGCGGAAAGATGGCAGATCTGAGTATCATTACAGCAGATAACTCCCGCTATGAGAAAGTAGAAGATATCATTGCGGATATCCGCGGAAGCATTGAAAAGACAGGCGGAAAGTTTATTGAGATCCCGGACCGCAGGGAAGCCATCCGCTATAGCATCCTTCATGCACAGCCGGGAGATATGGTAGCTGTCATTGGAAAGGGACATGAGGATTATCAGGAGATCAATGGTGTCCGCCATCATTTCCTGGACCGTGAAGTGATCGAAGAAACAGTAAAAGAACTGGGAGAGAAGGCATAAAGATGAAAAAGATAACAGCAAAGGCTCTTGCGCAGGCAGCAGGAGGCGTTCTGGCCCATGAGGGAAATGAGCCGGTAGCAGAGCATATCAGCCTGGATTCCAGAAAAATGGCAGGAAATGACCTGTTTGTCCCTATTATCGGCGAGCGGGCAGACGGACATGATTATATCTGCATGGCCATCGGAAATGGCGCAACCGTTGTATTTACCAGCCGTCATAAAACCGAAGAGGAAGTACAGGAAGCCATTCTTACCCAGTGTAAAGGTGACAAAGAAAAAGAGACAGCTGCAAAGGCAGCTGCCTGGATCTGCGTTCCTGATACCAGAAAAGCACTTCAGGATTTTGGAGCTTATTGCAGAAGAAACAATCCGATCCCGTTAGTTGGCATTACCGGAAGCGTAGGAAAGACAACGACCCGTGAAATGGTAGCGGCTGCTTTAAGTGCAGGTTTCCTTGTATACAAAACACCTGGAAACAGCAACAGCCAGGTAGGTGTTCCTATTACTGTTGCGGAAATTCCGGAAAATGCAGAGATCGGCGTGATCGAGCTGGGAATGAGTGAGCCGGGAGAAATGACCCGTATTGCAAATGTAGCCCAGGTAAACTGTGCGGTTATGACCAATATTGGAGTAGCCCATATTGAACAGTTAGGCTCTCAGGAAAATATTTTAAAAGAGAAACTGCATATCCAGGATGGAATGTCTGAAAAGGGAACTCTGTTCTTAAATGGAGATGATCCCCTTCTTAGAGATGTAGTTCCGGAAGGCGGCAGAAAAAAGGTTCTGTACGGACTTTCTGAAGGCTGCGATTACAGAGGCGAAGACCTGCACTTAGAAGAAGGTTATCCTGTATTTACAGCAGTTCATGGAGATGAAAAAGTACAGCTGCGTCTTCAGGTCATGGGTGTTCATATGGTACAGAATGCCCTGGCAGCTCTGGCAGTAGCAGGAGAATACGGTATTTCCATGGAAATGGCAGCAGAACCGCTGTGCCGTTTTGAAGGCTTTAAGGGACGTCAGCAGATCGTACATCTGAATGGTGTCACTGTGATCGATGACAGTTATAACGCAAGCCCGGTTTCCATGAAAGCGGGGATCGAAGTACTTGGCTCTTTGCCATGTGAAGGAAAGCGGATCGCTGTTCTTGCAGATATGAAGGAATTAGGACCGGATACTGTAAAATTCCATCAGGAGGTAGGTGCTTTCTTAAAAGAGCATCCTGCAGATCAGGTAGTTTTATATGGTGAACTGGCAAAAGAGATCGGTGCCGGTTTAAAGGCAGCCGGTGGAGATATTCCTCTGACAGAAGTAAAAAGCCTGGAAGAACTGGAACAATGGTTGGATGACCATGTAGCTTTCGGGGACTGCCTGCTGTTTAAGGGGTCCAACAGTATGGGACTTTCTAAGGCAGTAGCATATATGAAAGAAAAGTAAGCAGAATAAATATCCGTCTGCTTTTGCAGGCGTGGTTTCTAAACGCGATATTTAGGAAATATGATAGTATTATAAGGAGAAGTTATTTATCATTATGGAATTAACAAGAGAAAACTACAACGAAACAGCAAAGGAACTGCTTACATTTTTACAGAACAGCCCTTCCTGCTTCCATGCAGTGAAAAATGTAGTAGATATGCTTACAGCAGCCGGTTTTACAGAGGTGAAAGAGGAAGAAAGTTGGAAACTTGAGGCTGGCGGCCGTTATTTTGTGACCCGCAATCAGTCTTCTGTGATCGCATTTAAGGTACCGGGAAAAGATTTTAAGGGCTTTCAGATCATAGCAAGCCACAGCGATTCCCCAACCTTTAAGATCAAGGAAAATCCGGAGATGGAAGCAGCTCACTGCATCAAGTTAAATGTAGAAAAATACGGCGGCATGATCTGCGCACCATGGTTTGACAGACCATTATCCATTGCCGGAAGACTGGTAGTTTCTGAGGGAAGCCGTCTGGTATCCAAGCTGGTAAATGTAGACCGTGATCTGGTGATGATCCCAAATCTGGCCATCCATATGAACCGTCAGGTAAATGACGGCTATGCTTACAATGCACAGAAGGATATGCTTCCTGTATTTGGCAGTCTGGAAGCAAAGGGAACCTTCATGTCTCTGATCGCAGAAGCTGCAGGTGTAAAAGAAGAGGATATTTTAGGACATGATCTGTTCTTATACAACCGTCAGCCAGGAACTATCTGGGGCGCAGATGAGACCTTCCTTTCCTGTGGAAGACTGGATGACCTTCAGTGTGCCTTCTCTTCCGTAAAAGCAGTGATCGAAGGAGAAAACAGCTCCAGTATTTCTGTAGCAGCTATCTTTGACAACGAAGAAGTAGGAAGCGGTACCAAGCAGGGCGCAGACTCTACTTTCTTAAAGGATGTTTTAGAGCGGATCAACGACAGTTTAGGACGTACCAGAGAGCAGTATCTTATGGCAGTTGCTTCCAGCTTTATGATCTCTGCAGACAACGCTCATGCAGTACATCCAAACCACGCAGATGTAGCAGACCTAACCAACCGTCCGGCTATTAACGAAGGTATTGTAATTAAATACAACGCAAACCAGAAGTACACCACCGATGCTGTATCCGCAGCTGTTTTCAAAGCATTATGCAAGAAAGTACAGGTTCCGGTACAGACCTTCACCAACCGTTCTGACATTGCAGGCGGTTCCACATTGGGAAATATCTCCAATGCCCATGTTTCCTTAAATACCGTAGACATTGGACTTCCTCAGTTTGCAATGCATTCTCCTTATGAGACGGCAGGCGTGAAAGATACCTGCTATCTTATCAAGGCAGCAACCGAATTTTTCAACAGCTGTATTGTAGCTGAGGGAAATGGAAATTATAGTCTGGGTGAGTAAGAGACAACTCCTCTGTTGGGAAAGGTAAAATAGAATAAATTCAAAAAAGCAGGGCATTCTATAAATAGGAGGCCCTGTTTTTGTATGTAAATGCGCATGGCCACTTCAGCCTCTTGGGGACTACCCTGGTTCTCGCTCGGCTCCCCAGGGCTTTGCCCATCTGCGCCCGTCAGGGCGCGGCCTCACTTCTACTTGAAAAAACTTCCCTATAAGCCACATTGCGTTTGCCACCCAACTATGCTAAAATATTAACGGTTAGAAATGACTAACTAATGTGAAATGATCATGGCTAAGTCCCCCGGTATGACCTGCCGGGGGAAAACTCCGTTGCCAGAAAGGACAAAATTATGAAGCATTTGGAAATCGAAAAAGTAATCGGAAGAGAGATCATTGATTCAAGAGGTAATCCTACTGTAGAGGCAGAAGTTTATCTTACAGACGGAACGGTAGGCAGAGGAACCGCACCAAGCGGCGCATCTACAGGTGAGTTTGAAGCACTGGAGCTGCGTGACGGTGACAAGAGCCGTTTTGGCGGAAAAGGTGTTTTAAAGGCAGTTGAGAATGTAAATACCGTTATTTCACAGGTATTAAAGGGAATGGATCCTTCTGATGTTTATGCAGTAGACCGTGCTATGATCCAGGCAGACGGAACAAAAGATAAATCAAATTTAGGCGCAAACGCTATTTTAGCTGTATCTATCGCAAGTGCAAGAGCAGCAGCAAATGCACTGCAGATCCCGCTGTACCGTTTCCTTGGCGGAGCAAACGGAAACAGACTTCCACTTCCTATGATGAACATCTTAAACGGCGGCGCTCATGCAGCAAATACCGTAGATGTGCAGGAATTTATGATCATGCCGGCAGGCGCTCCAAGTTTCAAAGAAGGACTGCGCTGGTGTGCAGAAGTATTCCATGCATTAGCTGCCTTATTAAAGGAGAGAAAACTGGCAACTTCTGTTGGTGATGAGGGCGGTTTTGCACCAGACCTTGGAAGTGATGAAGAAGCCATCCAGTGCATCTTAGAGGCAGTAAAACGTGCAGGTTACGAGCCGGGAAAAGACTTCGTACTGGCAATGGATGCAGCTTCCAGTGAGTGGAAGGGCAGTGTAAAGGGCGAGTACATCCTTCCTAAGTGCGGAAAGAAGTTTACTTCCAAAGAACTGATCGCACACTGGAAAGATCTGTGTGAGAAATACCCGATCTACTCCATCGAGGATGGTCTGGATGAGGAAGACTGGGAAGGCTGGCAGTTAATGACCAAGGAACTGGGCGACAAGGTTCAGTTAGTTGGTGATGACCTGTTTGTAACCAATACAGAGCGTCTGTCCAAGGGCATCAGCCTTGGCTGCGGCAACTCCATTCTGATCAAGTTAAACCAGATCGGCAGCGTTTCCGAGACTTTAGAGGCTATTAAGATGGCTCATAAGGCTGGCTATACAGCAATCGCATCCCATCGTTCCGGTGAAACTGAGGATACCACCATTGCAGACCTGGCTGTTGCGTTAAATACCTGCCAGATCAAGACCGGTGCTCCAAGCAGAAGCGAGAGAGTTGCCAAGTACAATCAGCTGCTTCGTATTGAGGAAGAATTGGGTGCAGCTGCACAGTTCCCAGGCTTTGGCGCTTTTAATACAAAAAGATAAATACAGCCGAAACAGTATATAAACGAACTGATACAGATAGGTACTTGTTTTACAGATAAAGAGTGTGCTAGAATAAAAGCCGGACTGGCTGAAAGCCAGCAGACAAAAGATAAAAGTTGAGGTAGTTCTTATGAGTTTTTCCGGCTTATTTCAGACACAGGGAATGCTGTTTCTGCTTTTGCTCATCGGGTATATTTTCGGGAAGAAGGGACTGGCAGATGGCACAGGCAAAAATCTGCTGACTGATCTGGTGATCTATGTTACTCTTCCCGGAAGTATTATCAAATCCTTTCAGATCGAGTTTAACCACCAGATCCTGATTGCCTGTATGACCATTGCTATTGCGGGGATCGTAATACAGACAGGAAGCTCTGTTCTTGGAATGTTTCTTTATAATCACTATGGAGACAGCAAAAAGAAAGTGCTGCAGTATGCCACCATCTGTTCCAATGCGGGAATTCTGGGAAATCCTATCGCGGAAGGGATTTTCGGACAGATGGGAATGATGTATGCGTCCATTTATGTGATCCCACAGCGTATTTTTATGTGGTCTGTAGGTCTTACTTATTTTACAGAGGCACCGGATAAGAAAACGCTCTTTAAAAAAGTAGCCACACATCCATGCATCCTGTCTGTATTTATCGGATTTTTCCTGATGGTAACACAGATACAGCTGCCGGAAGTACTGAACGTGACCATAAAAAATATTGCCGGTGCAAATACATTTCTTGCAATGGCACTGGTGGGCGTGATCTTATCCAGGGTAAAAATGAAGGAACTGGTAGATCGTGATACTATCTACTATGCATTTATCCGTCTGGTATTCATACCCCTTCTGGTGTATGTTGGATGCAAACTGGCTGGTTTAGATGATCTGGTAACAGGTGTATCTGTAGTTTTAGCGGCAATGCCTGCAGCCAGCACAACAGCGATCATAGCGTCCAAATATAAAAAGGATGAGAAATTTGCTACCCGGTGCGTAGTGTCTTCCACACTGCTTTCACTGGTAACAGTACCTGTATGGTGTCTGTTTTTAGTATAATTGGATATGGAACGTGAAAAAAGCAGCGTACCTGTTAATCTTAGGAAAGATCCATAAGACTAGGTATGCTGCTTTTAGTTTATATGTTCACAATACGCATTCAGCGCAGCCATATTTATTTGCTGGCTTTTTCTATTAGATTTTTAAATAAGCCACGCATTCTTGGTTCGCTGTCCTGAAGCTCTTCCGGATGCCACTGCACCAGGATAAACTGTCCGCCATCTGTTTCCATTGCTTCGGGAATTCCATCAGCTGTATGGGCGGTAATCTTCAGACCTTTTCCAGGTTCTTTTACGCACTGGTGATGCATGGTGTTGGTATACACCGGTTCTGCACCTAAAATAGAAGCTAAATGGCTGTCAGCATCCATGGTAACCTGATGGATCAGATAATCGCGGTTCTGTTTCTGGGAATGGAGCATATGGTCCTGGTTCTTATAGGAAAGATCCTGATAAAGACTGCCACCAAAAGCTACGTTTACAAGCTGCAGTCCACGGCAGATGCCAAGGACCGGCATTTTATGCTCTAAGGCATAGTTTGCAGCATGAATCCAGAAACGGTCCATGGCAGAGTCCAAAGAACCTAAAAGGGGAGATGGATCTTCGCTGTAAAAACGTGGATCCACATCTACTCCGCCTGGGATCAGAAGTCCGTCACACATGGCAAGAACCGGATCCATATCTGCCGGATCTTTTAAAACAGGCAGAAGAATGGGGATGCCTCCTGCATTTTCCACACCTGCACAGTAAGCATGATTTACATAGTCAGCAGGCACCGGAGCCGGGCCGCCGTTATTTGACATATGGGCACCAAGGATGCCGATGATCGGTTTTTTCATTTGTATATATCCTCCTGGGTAGTATTTTTCAATGCACTGATTTATATTTTACACTTATTTTGTGAAAAATAGAAGTAATTTATAATTGACTAACCGGCTGATATGGGAATACAATATTGGTACAACAAAGGAAATTAACTGACAATATTAGTTATGAATAACTTAAGTTAGTCAATATTAATTGATTTAGGGGGCATATATATGCAGGCATTAACAGAAATAAAGCCTGGAGAGAGCTGTACCGTTAAATGGATGGTGACAGGCGCAAGGATAGCAGAATGGATGGAAAAACATAGTATTACAGAAGGGAGCCGGATCCGGGTCATACAAAACTGTATGGGGGATCTGATCATTGGAACTGAAAAGGAGAAAGTAGCGGTAGGAAGAGAGATTGCTTTTAGGATAAAGGTATAAAATTCATGTAAAGAAGAGGTAAAAGACAGGACAAAAAATGTAAGTTATTGAGAAATGTTGGAATTGACTAACTGTGGGTTGATTTGTTAGAGTATCAAATGAAAAAAATAAATTATAAAAACACCTGATAATTAAGGAGGATAAAAATATGATGTTAGATATCGGTAAAGTAAAGAAGATTGGTTTATTCGCAAGTGGTGTACTGTTCGGTACAGCTGGTGTTAAGGTTTTAGGAAGCAAGGACGCTAAGAAGTTCTACATCAACTGTCTGGCAGCTGGCCTTCGTGCTAAGGACTGCGTTATGACTACTGCAACCAACATCCAGGAGAATGCAGAAGATATCCTTGCAGAAGCTAAGGAGATCAACGAGCAGAGAAACAAGGAAGAAGTTTTCGAGGATGAGAGCCAGGCAGAAGAGTCCTTCAATGAAGAAGAAGCAGCAACCGCTGAGGCTTAATTAAAAACTAATCGGGGCCTGGGGAGAAAAACTTCCCGGGCTTTCTTTTACAGGGAGCGATATACGTATGAAATTTTCTATTAAACATGAGATTAACGGAAGAGTCCGTATCCATGTATTTCAGAGAGGCGTTATGAGCATGCGCCAGGCGGATCTGCTTCAGTACTATCTGGAAACACTTCCGGGAGTACTGAATGCGAAGGTATATGAAAGAACCGCAGACGCAGTTATTGTTTATAAAGGTGACAGAGTGGAGATCCTGGAAGGAGTCAGGACCTTTTCTTATGATAATGAGGAATTAGAGGAGATCGTACCGGTAAACAGCGGACGTGAATTAAACAGAGAGTACCAGGAAAAGCTGTTTAAGCATGTAGCTGTACGTATGGTTACAAAGACCTGTTTCCCATTCTGGCTAAGAGCAGTTTATACCACAGCAAAAGCCATCCGTTATGTATTTAAGGGTATCCGTTGTCTCTTAAAGGGCAAACTGGAAGTAGAAGTTCTGGATGCAACTGCTATTACCGTTTCTATTATAAGAAGTGACTTTAATACAGCCGGTTCTGTTATGTTCTTACTGGGAATTGGCGAGCTGTTAGAGGAATGGACCCACAAGAAGTCTGTTGGCGATCTGGCAAGAAGCATGTCCTTAAATATCGAGAAGGTATGGCAGAATGTAGATGGCACAGAAGTATTAGTTCCTGTATCCAATATTAAAGAGGGCGATCTGGTAACCGTTCATGTTGGAAATGTGATCCCGTTAGACGGTGAAGTTGTAACCGGTGAAGCTATGGTAAACCAGGCTTCCATGACCGGTGAGTCCGTTCCTGTAAAGAAGGAAGCCGGCTCTTATGTATACGCAGGAACAGCCGTAGAAGAGGGAGAGATCACTCTTAAGGTAAAACATGCAGCTGGTTCCACCCGTTTCGAGCGCATTGTACAGATGATCGAAGACTCTGAAAAGTTAAAATCTTCTGTAGAAGGAAAGGCTGCAAGCCTGGCAGATGCCTTAGTTCCGTGGAGCCTTGGCGGTACTGCTCTTACATGGCTGCTGACCCGCAACTCTACAAAGGCACTGTCTATCCTGATGGTAGACTTCTCCTGTGCATTAAAGCTTGCAATGCCATTATCTGTTCTTTCCGCTATGCGTGAGGCAAACAGCCATCACATTACTGTTAAGGGCGGAAAGTTCTTAGAGGCTGTATCTGAGGCGCACACCATCGTATTTGACAAGACCGGTACTCTTACAAAGGCAGAGCCGGTACTGGCTGATATTGTTGTGTTCAATGATATGACCAAGAATGAGATCTTAAGAATTGCTGCCTGCCTTGAGGAACATTTCCCTCACTCCATGGCAAATGCAGTTGTAAAAGAAGCAGTAAACAGAAAACTTGTCCATGAAGAAATGCATTCCAAAGTTGACTATATCGTAGCTCACGGTATTGCAACTTATGTAAATGGCGAGCGTGTTGTTATCGGAAGCCATCACTTTGTATTTGATGATGAGCAGTGTATCATCCCGGATGAGCATAAACAGGCATTTGATGAACTGCCTCCATATTATTCTCATCTGTATATGGCGATCGGCGGAAAGCTGGCAGCTGTTATCCTTATTGAGGATCCTCTTCGTGATGAGGCAAAGGATACCATTGATGCATTAAGAAGCCTTGGTATCAAGAATATTGTTATGATGACCGGCGACAGCGAGAGAACCGCAAGAGCCATTGCTGAAAAAGTTGGCGTTGACCAGTACTTCTCCGAGGTACTTCCGGAAGACAAGGCTGGCTTTGTAGAGCGCGAAAAGGCTTTAGGTCACAAGGTCATTATGATCGGTGACGGAATTAATGACTCACCTGCACTTTCTGCTGCTGACGTAGGTATCGCCATCAGTGAAGGCGCTGAGATCGCAAGAGAGATCGCAGATATTACCATTTCTGAGGAAAATCTGTACCAGCTGGTAACATTAAAGGCGATCAGCAATGGTTTAATGAAGCGTATCCATGGAAACTACCGCTTTGTGATCGGATTTAACCTGGGACTGATCCTTTTAGGTGTTGCCGGTGTGATCGCACCTGCTACCTCTGCGCTGCTGCACAATACATCTACACTGGGCATCAGCTTAAAGAGTATGACCAACCTGTTAAATGAACAGGAAAAAAGAAAAGAATATGAAGAGGCAGAGGCTTAATAAATAAAGATCTGTCTGGCAGAGACCGGAATGGAGTATTAGAAATAATACTTTGTTCCGGTCTTTTTTTGTGCCAATGATGTGCGTGCTCGCTTTTCCCGGATTTTGATCTGTATAATTTGCCTGCTGATAACACATTCTAAAGAAAAGAGGTTTGCAGAAAAGAAAGGCAGATGAATGGATATGGAGCAGAAAAAGGGAAGAGCCAGCATTTTATTTGAGCATCCACCGGTTATCAAAAGTGTAGGAACAGTGTCAGGTACCAGGGAAGGACAGGGACCTTTGGGACGCTTCTTTGACAGTGTGGAACCGGATGATAAGATGGGAATGGAAAACTGGGAAGAAGCGGAAAGTGCCATGCAGGAAAAGGCAGCAGGTCTGGCTTTGAAAAAAGGAAAGCTGACAGAGCAGGAGATGGATTATTCGTTTGCAGGAGATCTTTTAGGGCAGCTGATCGCTACATCCTTTGGTTCCGGAAGTCTGCATGTGCCATTATTTGGCCTGTATGGCGCCTGCTCTACTATGGGAGAAGCTTTAGGTCTTGGGGCAATGACCGTAAATGCAGGATACGGAAAAAATGTCCTTGCCATGGCATCCAGCCACTTTGCAACAGCAGAGAAGGAATTCCGTTTTCCTCTTGCCTATGGAAACCAGCGGCCTAAATCAGCAACCTGGACTGTAACCGGCTGCGGGGCGGCGGTAATAGGGAAACATGGGGAAAAGGGAATTGCCCAGATCGCAGGGATCACTACAGGGCAGGTAGTAGATGCCGGGGTCAGAGACTCTATGAACATGGGTGCTGCCATGGCACCGGCGGCCTTTCATACGGTAATGCAGAATTTAAAAGATCTGGAGATCACAAAAGAGCAGCTGGAAGGTGGCTGGTACGACAAGATCATTACCGGGGATCTGGGAAAAATTGGAAAACAAGCATTGGCAGATCTTTTACGGAATGAGGGTCTGGAAGCGGAAGGATTTTTAATGGACTGCGGCGTAGAAATCTATGACAACCAGAAACAGGATACCCACGCAGGAGGAAGCGGCTGTGGCTGCAGCGCCTTAGTCCTTGGGGCTTTGATCCTGCCAAATATCCAGGCTGGTATCTGGAAACGGGTACTTTTTGTCCCTACAGGAGCCCTGCTTTCTACTGTCAGCTTTAATGAAGGCCAGACCATACCGGGGATCGCCCATGGGGTGATACTGGAACGTATGGGAAAATAAAATTTTTGTACGAAGGCAAAAGATGTAAAAATAGATAGAAGTATGAAAGGCAGGATGTGAAAATGGATTATATAAGAGCATTTCTTGCAGGAGGTGTGATCTGTGCCCTGGTGCAGATCTTAATGGAAAAAACAAAAATGATGCCCGGCCGTATTATGGTCCTTTTAGTAGTATCCGGTGCGATTTTAGGTGCCATCGGTATCTACGAGCCCTTCAAAGAATGGGCCGGAGCAGGCGCCAGCGTTCCTCTCTTAGGCTTTGGAAACACCCTGTGGCAGGGGGTGAAAAAAGCGGTAGGAGAGGACGGTATCCTGGGCGCTTTTAAAGGCGGGCTTACGGCATCCTCCGGCGGTATTACCGCAGCCCTTGTGTTTGGATACCTGGCATCGCTGGTATTTAAGCCAAAGATGAAGTAAAGAGTGGATCAGATCAAAAAAACAGGGACTATTGTGTTATCAAATACAACAGTCCCTGTTTTTGCGCAGTCAACAGATCACGGTTTTATGTTTGCAGTTTAAAAGCTTAATGTTTGGCTCCCGGTCCTGTATATTCCCATTCCGGCGCAGTGGTAGGCTGATAGCCTGGTCCTACAGGCACTACGGTTGCTTTGGTAGGAGCCGTGGTTTCATCGCCGGAATTATCATTATCTTCAATGGTAGGAGAGATGATGGTGGAATTGCGGCCGTGGATGTTACAGTAACCTGGGATGGAGAAAACAGAGTCATCCGTAGCCAGATCCTCTTCACCTTCCGGAAGTACCATACATACCTTGGTGGTCTTGGTCGGGCAGTATTCGGTGGAACGTTTTCCGGACTCTGCACATACGGTTACTGCCACATGTTTGTCGCAGACTTCAGTAGGAGCCGTTCCTTTTGCAAAATATTCAGTGTAGACAGCATCTCCTCTTGGATCATGGTCACATACGCCGGATACAGCACGTTTTCCGGATTTGCGGCAGATCTCAGCAGTCTCCACACTGTCAGGAACCGTAAATCCGGGATCTTCCAGACCTTCATGTACCCGGTTCATGATATTGCGCCAGATATCTTTGTGGAAAGAGGTTCCGCCGTTGTCCACGCCGCCATGCTTTAACTTCTGGTTGTTGTCACAGCCGCCCCATACACCGGCAGTGTAATAAGGGGTAAAACCTACGAACCATACGTCATTGTTGCTGGTGGTGGTACCACTTTTACCTGCTGCAGACATACCTGTAAGGGCTGCACGGGTACTGGTGGAGTTAATGGATACACCGGAGCGGGCAAATTTCCTGTTTGCTTTCATGGACTCTGACATGGCATCTGTTAACAGGAAAGCAGTGGAGTCCTTTAATACCTGCTTGGTCTCCGGTTCATTGTCGATCAGCACCTTGCCATCGTGGTCTAATATCTTTGTGAAAAATCTTGGGGTGGTGTAAACACCGCCGTTTGCAATAGCTGCATAAGCAGCAGTCAGTTCCATGTTGGAAACACCTTTTGTAATACCGCCTAATGAGAGAGCAGCGCCCAGATCATCCTTGGTAAGAGAAGTAATGCCTAGGTTTTCTGCATATTCCACACCAAGCTGGGGAGTAACAGTTTCCATTAAAGTACGGACTGCTACAATGTTCATGGAGTAGATAATACCTTCACGGATGTTGGAATAACCGGTAAATCCACGGCTCTCTCCCCACCAGTTGCGGAAAGTTTTAGTGCCAATGGTATAAGGCGCGTCATAGTAAACGGTTCCCAGGGTGGCTCCGCAGGTATCAATAGCAGGAGCAAATGCAGTAAGTACTTTAAAAGAAGAACCTGGCTGGCGGTAAACATTGGTAGCACGGTTTAAGGTACGGCTGGCTGTTTTCTCGCCGCGGCCGCCGGAAAGGGCTTTTACCTCACCTGTGTGCTGATCCATGATAAAGAAGGATGCCTGAGGCTGCAGAATCAGGTTCTGACGTTCTGCGATCACATCATCCCCGTCTTTTAAAAGCCATTCTTTGTACCGGTCAATATCTGCCTGGACTTCTTCTTTGCTGTTGTAAAGTCCTTCGAAAGAAGTGTCTCCTAAAGTGTTCTTACGGTAGGCACGTAAATTTTCTTCTGAATAATGCTGGGTAGTGCCATCTGCATGGTTGACAGAAAGACGGTATTCCACAGAGTATTTAGCGACTGTATAATTGCCTGGATCATTGACTTCTTCATCTACGATTGCCTGGATCTTCGGATCCTGGGTGGTGTAGATCTTAAGTCCGCCGGAATATACCAGATTGCTTGCCTGGCTTTCGGTGTAGCCTAATTTCTTCATTAAGGCTTCTGTCACCTGTTCGATCAGTTCGTCTGTAAAATAGCTGTAGTGGGAGTTGGTCTCCTTGGTAGCGGTATTTACATTCTGGATCCGGTCATATACATCATCAGAAAGAGCATTTTCCATATCCTGTTTGGAGATATAATTCTGGTCTACCATGTTCTGAAGGACGATCTGACGTCTTGTATTGTTGTTTTCAGGATTGGTAATGGGATTATATCGGGAAGGATTGGAAGTGATAGATGCAAGGACGGTACACTCTGCAAGAGTAAGGTCAGAAACTTCTTTATTAAAATACCGCCGTGCGGCAACCTTAACTCCCAGGGTATTGCTGCCCAGGTTAATGGTGTTCAGATAGTTGGTGATAATAGTTTTTTTTGTTTCTTCTTTGTTTAAACCGGAATTTTTTTCCAGCTGGACTGCCAGGTACTGTTCCTGGAGCTTTCGCTCAATACGGGCGCCCCAGCTTGTCTCCATACCGCCGGAAAAAATATTATTTTTGATCAGCTGCTGGGTAATGGTACTTCCACCGCCGGAATAATCATCACTGACTACGCCTTTTACAGCTCTGGCAATGGAACGAAGATCAATGCCGTCATGGGTCCAGAAACGGGAGTCTTCAATGGCAACAAAGGCATTGACCAGATTTTCAGGAAGTTCTTCGTAAGTGGCTGACTCACGGTTGGAGCCGCTGGTAACAAGAGTTTCTGTCAGATTTCCATCTGCATCATAAACCGTAGTAGCAAAACGGTCCGGCTGGATGTTCATAATATCCACAGAAGGGGCATTATCAATAATACCCTTGATCATTCCGAAACCAACTGCAGCACCTGCAACTGCCAGGAAAAGGAACAGGATAAAAAATGCCTTGAAAATATTAAAAACAAGTTTGGATGTGTACTTTCCGGTCTTAGATGAAAGGGACTTAAGCCTTCGCTCAGTCTCATATTGTCCGTAGTTCATATAGTCTCCTTTACGCAGTGTGTCGGCATTTTGAACAGAAAATAGCCGATTAAACTCCTACGATTATACAACAATTTTCAGAAAATGAAAAGGGGGATACTAATAGCCGCTTGCAAGAGTGGGATAACTATATTATGATGATACCAGGGACAAAAGGTCGTAAATCCGATGCAAGCTTGCTTGCAGGAGGATTTTTGAACTTGGGTCCCGCCAAAAACATGAGTAAGAAGCCATTTTTTGAAGAAAAATGAGCGGATTACGAATGTTTTTATAAATGTTTTTATAAGGAGCGTATAAAGTGGCGGAAAACTGTAAGATTATATATAAGGAAGGAATGGGAGAACTGGTGGAGAAAAAATCCCGGTTCATTGCCCAGATACGGCCTGTAAAGTCAGAAGAAGAGGCTTTGGCCTTCGTAGAAGAGACCAGAAAGAAATACTGGGATGCAAGGCATAACTGTTATGCCTATATTCTTAAAGGAGAAGGGGCAACGCCTACAGCAAGATGCAGCGATGACGGAGAACCTTCCCAGACAGCGGGAAAACCTATGCTGGATGTGCTTATGGGAGAAGGACTGATGGACGTGTGTGCTGTAGTCACCCGATATTTTGGGGGCACACTTCTTGGCACAGGGGGCCTGGTAAGGGCTTATTCCGGGGCAGTAAAAGAAGGTCTTGCAAATGCACAGATCCTGGAGAAAAAACAGGGAGTGCGTATGGAAGTGATTACCGATTACAATGGAGTGGGAAAAATCCAGTACCTTGCAGCCCAGGAAGGCATTGACACACTGGACAGCCAGTATACAGATAAAGTGGTATTTATCTTTTTAGTGCCGGGAGAGCAGGAAGAAAGTTTTAAGGCCAAGCTGGTGGAAAGCACAAACGGCAGGGCAGTGATCCGCACAGACGGGGAAGTGTACTATGGAAAGTGCGGGGGAGAACTAATATTGTTATAAAGTACAAAGAAAATACAATGAAAAAATCCTTGCAATATGGAGTATGGAATGCTATACTACAAAATTGTGGCTGAGACAAAAAGATTCGTATATATAAAAGGAAGATAATCACTATGAAGACAAAAAGAGAAGATGTAAGAAACATTGCCATTATCGCCCACGTAGACCATGGTAAAACAACTCTGGTAGACCAGCTGTTAAAGCAGAGCGGTGTATTCCGTGCCAACCAGGAAGTTCAGGAACGTGTAATGGACTCCAACGATATTGAGCGTGAGAGAGGTATCACCATCCTTTCCAAGAATACCGCTGTATACTACAAAGATACAAAGATCAATATCATCGACACACCAGGACATGCAGACTTCGGCGGTGAAGTAGAGCGTGTACTTAAAATGGTAAACGGTGTTGTACTGGTAGTGGATGCTTACGAAGGTCCTATGCCTCAGACAAAGTTCGTGCTTCAGAAGGCTCTGGAATTAGACCTTTCCGTTATCGTCTGCATCAACAAGATCGACCGTCCGGAAGCAAGACCGGCAGAGGTTATTGATGAGACTCTGGAACTGATGATGGATCTGGACGCTTCTGATGAGCAGTTAGACTGCCCATTTATCTATGCATCTGCAAGAGCAGGTTTTGCAAGATATGAATTAGATGATACCAACAATGATATGGAACCTCTGTTTGAAACCATCGTTAAGCATATCCCGGCTCCGGAAGGTGATCCGGAAGCTCCAACCCAGGTTCTGATCAGTACCATTGACTACAATGAGTTCGTAGGACGTATCGGTGTTGGTAAGATCGACAACGGCAGCTTAAAGGTAAACCAGGAATGTGTTCTGGTAAACCATCATGATCCGGATAAGTTCAAAAAGATCAAGATCGGTAAGCTGTATGAGTTCGATGGCTTAAAGAGAGTAGAAGTACAGAAGGCAGAGATCGGTTCTATCGTAGCTATCTCCGGTATTGCAGATATCCACATTGGAGATACTATCTGCTCCCCTGAAAATCCGGAAGCGATCCCATTCCAGAAGATCTCCGAGCCGACTATTGCTATGTATTTCATGGTAAATGACAGCCCGTTAGCCGGACAGGAAGGTAAATTCATCACCTCTCGTCACTTAAGAGACAGACTGTTCCGTGAGTTAAATACAGACGTCAGCCTTCGTGTAGAGGAAACTGACTCTGCAGACTGCTTCAAGGTATCCGGTCGTGGTGAGCTGCATCTGTCCGTTCTGATCGAGAATATGCGTCGTGAGGGATATGAGTTCGCAGTAAGTAAGGCAGAAGTTCTTTACAAATATGACGAGCGCAACCGCAGATTAGAGCCAATGGAATTAGCTTATATTGATGTTCCGGAAGAATACACCGGTGTTGTTATCCAGAAGCTGACCTCCAGAAAGGGTGCTCTTCAGGGTATGAGCCAGGCAGCTGGCGGCTATTCCAGACTGGAATTCTCCATTCCTTCCAGAGGCCTGATCGGCTACAGAGGCGATTTCATGACTGATACAAAGGGTAATGGTATCTTAAATACAATTTTCGACGGCTACGCTGAGTACAAAGGTGATATCGCATATCGTCAGACCGGTTCCCTGATCGCATTTGAGGCTGGTGAGTCTATTACTTACGGTCTGTTCAATGCACAGGAGAGAGGTACTCTGTTCATCGGACCTGGTGTTAAGGTATATTCTGGTATGGTCATCGGACAGAGCCCGAAGGCTGAAGACGTTGAGATCAATGTCTGCAAGACCAAGAAGCTGACCAACACACGTTCTTCCAGCGCTGATGAAGCATTAAAGCTGACTCCGCCTAAGATCATGAGCCTGGAGCAGTGCCTGGACTTCATCGATACAGATGAACTTCTGGAAGTAACCCCAGAGAGCCTGCGTATCCGTAAGAAGATCCTGGATCCAACTCTTCGTAAGAGAGCTTCTTTCAAAAATAAGTAGAAATATATGCGAGCCGCCTGCGTAAGCAGGCAGTAGAGCGCGTAGCGCGGGGCTCGTGAGTAATATAATACCCAACTGAGGGAGTAGTGGCACTGCCTGTAAGGGCAGTGTGACAAGTCAACATACTGGTCAAGGACCTGGCTTGTCTTAAATAACGAGACTCATGTATGGCTTATTTGCCATACATGATGTCTCGTTTTTTAATATGATAATACAGGGTCCCAAGTTCAAAAATCCGATGCAAGCTTGCTTGCAGGAGGATTTTTGAAGATTGCGTGAGTGCGAAGCACGGAGCAATCTGGTATTATTGATAACAATAAAATACAAGGAGAAGAAAAATGAAAGACGCGTACACCAAAACCCCTGAACAGGTACTTTCAGACCTGCATTCAGACGGAAGCGGCGGCCTGACAAAAGAACAGGCAGAGCAGTCCCGCAAAAAGTATGGTTCCAATACCTTTATCCGGGAAAGTCATGAATCCCTGCTTAAAAAGATCTGGGATGCTTCCACAGAGCCTATGCTTTTGATGCTGATCTTTGCGGCAGTGATCACCTTAGGAGTAAATATTGCCCGCTATATGACAGGTGGAGAATATAACTTCCTGGAATGCGCCGGTATTTTCGCGGCGATCGCATTATCTGTAGTGATCACTATTGTTACAGAGGGAAAAAGTGCCAAAGCTTTCGAGGCATTAAACCGCATCAATGAAGATACACTGGTAAAAGCATTAAGAGATAATTCTCCCCAGCTGATCCCGCAGAAGGACATTGTAGTAGGTGATATCCTTTTAGTAGAAACGGGAGATAAGCTGGTAGCAGATGCAAGATTATTAGAGAGCAATGACCTCAGCACCGATGAGTCTTCTCTTACAGGAGAAAGCCTTCCTGCAGCAAAAGAGGCAGATTACGTCTGTCCCCAGTCCACACCTGTGGCAGAGCGCAGAAACATGCTGTATTCCGGCTGCTTTGTATCAAGCGGTACAGGAAAAGCAGTGGTAACTGCAGTAGGAAACAATACAGAGTTTGGACAGATCGCAAAAGAATTATCCTCAATTGAAAAAGACACCACACCTCTTCAGGAAAAACTGGACCGTCTGGGAAAAGTGATCACAGTTTTAGGCGCTACAGCAGCCTTTATCGTATTTGCCATCCAGATCATCGGTTTTGCCATGTCCCATACCATGAACTGGGAAACAGTGTCTGATGCTTTTATCACCAGTATTGTCCTGATCGTAGCAGCAGTTCCGGAAGGTCTTCCTACCATCGTGGCTGTATCACTGGCATTAAACATTATTAAAATGTCCCGTGAAAATGCTCTGGTAAAGAAGATGATCGCCTGTGAGACTGTCGGCTGTATTAATATCATCTGTTCCGATAAAACAGGAACTTTAACAGAAAATAAGATGACCGTACAGCAGATCTACGCCAAAGGAGAACTGTTAGAGCCTGAGAAGCTTACGGACGTCTGTCTTTTGGAAAACTTCTGTATCAACAGCAATGCCAATGTGACGATTGAAGACGGAAAAGACAGCTTTATCGGAAATCCTACGGAATGTGCTCTTTTAGTAGCAGCCAGAAAAGCAGGCTGGGATTATACAAAGAAAAGAGAAGAGACAGATATTGCCCACATTTTCCCATTTTCTTCCCAGAAAAAGGATATGAGTACGATCCTGCGTACAGCAGAAGGTTATATGCTTTATGTAAAGGGAAATCCGGAAAAGATCATGAACCTGTCGGTTAATCTGTCTGATGAAGAGAAGAATGCACTGGAAGAAAAGATCACTTCTTTCCAGAGCCGCGCAGGACGTATCCTTGCTTTTGCACATAAAAAGCTGGATCAGTACACCGGGGAAGAAACACAGGAAGAACTGGAAACAGACCTGATCTATGATGGTTTCGTTGTTATTTCCGACCCATTAAGCCCTGATGTTTATGGTGCCATCGGCCGCTGCCGCAAAGCAGGTATTGAAGTAAAAATGCTTACCGGCGACAATATTTTAACTGCAAGAGCTATTGCAGATGAGCTTCACATGCTGGATGCAGACCACATTGCAGTAGAGGCATCTGAGATCGAAAACATGTCCGATGAAGAACTGGCACAGGCACTTAAAAAGATCCAGGTTATTGCCAGAAGTACCCCTCTTGTAAAGATGCGTGTGGTAAAAGCATTAAAGGCACAGGGAAATGTAGTGGCAGTAACCGGTGACGGTATCAATGATGCCCCTGCTATCAAGAATGCAGACGTAGGTATTGCCATGGGTATTGCAGGTACAGAAGTTACCAAGGAAGCCAGCGATATTGTCCTTTTGGATGACTCCTTTTCTACCATCATGAAGGCTGTGCAGTGGGGACGTGCTATTTATGAAAACTTTAAGCGCTTTATCCAGTTCCAGCTGACTGTAAACGTATCATCTGTAGTAGTTGTAGTCTGTTCCATTTTAGCAGGCTTTGAAACACCATTTACAGCTCTTGAACTGTTATGGATCAACATTATCATGGACGGTCCGCCAGCGCTGACCTTAGGACTGGAACCCATCCGTGATGATATTTTAAATCATCCGCCTACAAGAAGAGATGAAAATATTATTTCCAGGTCCATGATCAGCCGTATTTTTGTAAACGGTATTTTTATCTCTATTGTATTTATGCTCCAGCATTTTACTAACTTTTTAGGGGCAGCGCCGGAACAGGAGTCAACTGTATTATTTACCCTGTTTGTAGTATTCCAGCTGTTTAATGCTTTTAACTGCCGTGAACTGGACCGCACACCAATGTATAAGAACCTGCTTAATAATAAGCTGATGCTTGGCATATTCTTACTGGTCCTGATCCTTCAGATCATCATTACACAGGCCGGAGGCGCTGTATTTGAGACAGTTCCCCTGTCTGTAGGATTGTGGTGCAAGATCTTAGGTGTATCCTGCAGTGTGATCGTACTGGACGAGATCTGGAAATTATTTGAAAAATAAATATTGTTAGGAAATCATATGTAAGATCCACCGCTGTTTCTCCTGTCGTTTTATGTCGGAAAACAGAGGTGGATTTTTATGCATATCCGGTCTATTTCTTTTCATCTTTTCATAAATTATCTATGTAGGTGTCCAAAGGTACATGGCCCCCAAGATACCGGATTGCTACGTGCGTTGCACTCACGCAATCCTAAAAACATTCGTAATCCGCTCATTTTTCTTCAAAAAATGGCTTCTTACTCATGTTTTTGGCGGGTCCCAAGTTGATAAATCCTCCTGCAAGCAAGCTTGCGTCGGATTTCCCACCTTTTGACCCTGGTATCATAAAATAAAAATGGAAAAGAAGAGGAGAAGTACTATGACAGAAAAAATGATCGAAAACAACAAGGTAAGTGTGATCGGAGAGATCGTATCAGATTTCACATTCAGCCATGAGGTCTTTGGAGAAGGCTTTTATATGGTAGAATTATCTGTCAACCGTTTAAGTGAACAGGCGGATATCATTCCTTTAATGGTTTCTGAGCGGCTTGTGGATGTACATAAGGACTATAAGGGCTGTACCATGGAAGCCGTTGGCCAGTTCCGTTCCTATAACCGTCACGAAGGTACTAAAAACCGCCTGATGTTATCGGTATTTGTACGTGAGATCCATTTTATGGATGAATTTACCGATTACACAAAGACGAACCAGATCTTCTTAGACGGCTATATCTGCAAGGCGCCGATCTACCGCAAAACACCTCTTGGAAGAGAGATCGCAGACCTTCTTTTAGCTGTAAACCGTCCTTATGGAAAATCAGATTATATCCCTTGTATCAGCTGGGGCCGTAATGCCCGTTTTGCTTCTGGCTTTGAGGTTGGAACAAGGGTCCGTATCTGGGGAAGAGTCCAGAGCCGGGAGTATACAAAGAAGATCACGGAGACAGAATGTGAGAAGCGTATTGCTTATGAAGTATCCATCAGCAAGCTGGAGTGTGATGAATTTTAAATAAATTTTCATATTTAGGCAGGAAAATCTTCTGGAAATCGTAAGAAATATTTGCATTATTACATAAATTGTGCTAGAGTGGTTTTGAAAAATGCTCACATGAGAGAACAGACATGAGGTGCAGAATGATGAAAGAAAATCTGATACAGGTGATCTGCGGACCTGGAAAAGGAAAGACCGCAAGTGCCTTAGGACGAGGTGTGACCGCTCTTTTAAAAGGGAAAACAGTCATCATGGTACAGTTTTTAAAGGGTTCCATGGAAACAGAAGGTATGGAGATCGTAAAACGACTGGAACCGGAGTTCAAATTATTCCGATTTGAAAAATCACCCATCTTTTTTGACCAGCTTTCAGAGGAAGAAAAGGACGAAGCAAGGATCAATATCCGCAATGGTTTGAATTTCGAAAAAAAGGTACTGGTTACAGGAGAGTGCGATATCCTGATCCTGGATGAGATATTGGGGATCCTGGATGAAGGCATTATTTCATTGGAGGAGTTAAAGGCGCTGATCTGTCAGGCAAGACAGTCCGAAGCAGAACTGATCATGACAGGAACCGTTTATCCTCAGGAATTAGATGAGTACGCAGACGAGATCACCAAGGTTCAGACACGTTATGAACACTGTGAGGGTTAAATATTTACAGTTGACATCTGCAACTGATAATGCTAATATTAAGAACATAAAACAGAGTAGAGGTTGCGCTGATCAAAAGTAACCGGCCGGATGTGACAGGCACAGAAGAAGGTCTGGTGAAAGGGAAAAGCGCCGAAGAAAAGAGGAAACCTGAAAGAGTCTTTTCTGGGCACAAGGTTAAGAACTTTGTGACTGTCATCCGGGTGGATGGAGAGCTACCGAAAGAGCAGATTCGTGAAGATGCGAAACCGTTGGAAGAGCTGACATTTACCTCAGCCCTTCCTTTTCTTTTGATGTGATCACCAGATTTTTCCAGATCACGTCGCGATAGGAACACTCTGGTGGATCCGGGGACGCGTACTGCGTGTTTCCAACAATTTTACTATATTTAGGAGGAGAAAAGACATGGCAATTTATGAAGGCGCCGGTGTTGCACTGATCACACCATTTAAGGCAAATGGAGAGGTTAATTACGACAAGTTAGAGGAGATCGTAGAAGAGCAGATCGCAGGAGGTACAGATGCCATTGTTGCCTGCGGTACAACAGGTGAAGCATCTACCATGACCCATGAGGAGCACTTAGACGTTATCAAGTTTGTATGTGAAGTTACAAAGAAGCGTATTCCTGTAATTGCTGGTACAGGTTCTAACTGCACAGAGACTGCTATTTATCTGTCCCAGGAAGCAGAGAAGAATGGTGCTGACGGTCTGTTAGTAGTATCTCCATATTACAATAAGGCAACCCAGAAGGGTCTGATCGCACATTTTTCCTCAGTTGCAAATTCCGTAAAGATCCCAATGCTTCTTTACAATATCACCGGAAGAACCGGTGTGACCATCCAGCCTGCTACCATCGCTCATCTTTGGAAAAATGTAGATAATATCGTTGGCGTAAAAGAGGCTAATGGTGATTTCTCTGCTACTGCAACTTTAATGAACTTAACAGACGGCGGTATTGACTTGTACTCCGGAAATGATGACCAGATCGTTCCATTATTATCCTTAGGCGGAAAGGGTGTTATCTCTGTATTATCAAATGTAGCTCCTGCTCAGGCACATGAGATCTGTGCAGCATATTTTGCCGGTGATGTAAAGCGCAGTGCAAAGCTTCAGTTAGATGCGATCCCACTGATCCATGCTTTATTCAGCGAGGTAAACCCGATCCCTGTTAAGGCAGCTATGAACCTGTTAGGAAAAGAAACAGGACCTTTGAGAATGCCTCTTACTGAGATGGAACCTGAGCATCAGGAAGTTCTTAAGAAGGAATTACAGGCATACGGACTGCTGTAAGGAGAAAACTATTCTTTAGGGCAGCAGGAGAAAGGGAAGAAAAATGGTCAGAGTCATCATGCATGGCTGCAACGGCGTTATGGGCCAGGTCATCACCGGAATGGCAAAGGATATGGAAGGGCTTACCATTGTTGCAGGCATTGATCTTAAAAATGATAAAGAAAATGGATATCCGGTCTATGCATCCTTAGAGGAATGCAAAGAAGAGGCAGATGTAGTAGTAGATTTTGCTTCTCCAAAGGCAGCAGACCATCTTATGGATTTCTGCGCAGAAAAGAAGCTGGGACTGGTACTTTGTACTACTGGGCTTTCTGAAGAGCAGATCAAAAAAGTAAAAGAGACAGCAGAAAAGACAGCAGTACTGCGTTCTGCCAATATGTCTTTAGGCGTAAACCTTTTATTAAAACTGGTCCAGGAGGCAGCGAAAGTACTGGCTAGTTCCGGTTTTGATATTGAGATCGTGGAAAAGCACCACAATCAGAAAAAGGATGCTCCAAGCGGAACTGCCCTTGCACTGGCCGAGTCTATGAACGAAGCTTTAGGCAATCAGTATCACTATGTATATGACCGCAGCAGTGTTCATGAAAAGAGAGATCCAAAGGAGATCGGTATTGCATCTGTCCGCGGCGGTTCTATTGTAGGAGATCATGATGTGATCTTTGCCGGAAAAGATGAGGTCATTACCTTTAATCATACAGCGTATTCCAAGGCTATTTTCGCAAAAGGCGCTCTGGAAGCAGCAAAATTTTTAGCTGGAAAAGAGCCGGGATTATACGACATGAGTGACGTAGTGCAGCTGTAGATTTTGTCTGGAAAAATTTAACACTATAAAGCATTCTCTGATGTTACATACTAATAGCAGGTAAACGAAAGGAGAATGTTTTATGAAAAAGATCAGACCGTTTTTATTTGTATGCATGTTTGTGCTTTTGTCTCTTTCCCTTACTGCCTGTGCAGGAAGAAAAAATGGCAATATGAATGGGACGGAGCAGAACAGTGCCACTTCCTCGGCGGCTTCTGAGACTGGAAATGGAACAGGAGCAGGAACCGGGGAAAATGGCATGAATGGAGATACCGCATCCGGCTGGGGCGAAGGAGAAAATGGCACCATGACCGGCGGCACCAATGGAGAGATCGAGACTACCGGAGAAGGGCTGCTCGATGATCTTACAGACGATCTGAGCCGTGGCGCTTCCGATGCAGCAAGTGATGTGGAAGGCAGGTAACTTATGTGATCAATGAGCGTGCAAAGGCACACTTGTCATATGCGCTGCAGTGATGACTGTCAGGAGAAAGATGAAAATTCTTTTTCCTGGCAGTTTTTTGCTTTTTTTTACAGCCTGTTTTACTCTTGAAGGAACGATAAAAATTTTCTATAATAAAACTGGAGTGCGTGGGAAAGGACTCCCATGAAAAAAAGAAAAGCAGTGAAACAATTAAAGAAAATGCGAAAGGCAGGGGTGAGAGCCTGGAAAAAGAAGAAAAAGAAAGGTAAAATGTTAGCTTTCTTTTTATTTCTGACACCTTTTCTGTTTTCAACCTCTGCCACAGGGCAGGAGAACTGGCAGGGGCTTTCTGTGCCATGGCCGGGAAAAGAGAAGATCCTGGAATACCTGATCCAAAAAGAAGTAGTCCGGGAACAATATGTATTGGAAAAATCTGGAAAAAAACAGGATGATGATACAGCAAATCCGGTTTTAAAAGAAGGCGCTGCTGTTTATCTGAAAGAAGGAAAAGTGTTATTTTTCAAGATCCGGGAGGAGAAAAAACAGACTGATTAGAACAGAGGGAATTTATTCATTAGGAATTTTAATGATCCTGTTGCTTGTATTCACAGAAAACGTGTATTATAATTTCTACTGAAAATGACTTCTTTTATCGTTATGACTTATAAATGACAAGACTGTGATAAAAGGCGAAAGCGGAAAGGAAAGACCAATGAACCAGAATCAGATGGACTTTGATATCAGAGGAGATGAAGTGCGGGAGGAATGTGGTGTTTTCGGCATTTATGATTTTGACGGAAATGATGTTGCCTCCACAATTTATTATGGCCTGTTTGCTCTTCAGCACAGAGGACAGGAAAGCTGCGGTATTGCAGTCAGTGATACAGAAGGCCCAAAAGGAAAAGTAAGTGCGCATAAGGGAATGGGTCTTTGCAACGAAGTATTTACACCGGATGTGATCGAACCACTTCATGGAAATATCGGTGTAGGCCATGTAAGATATTCAACAGCAGGAAGCAGTACCAGAGAGAATGCGCAGCCTCTGGTATTAAACTATGTAAAAGGAACCCTGGCGTTAGCTCACAACGGAAACCTGGTCAATGCACCGGAGCTGCGTCATGAATTAGAATACACAGGCGCTATTTTCCAGACTACCATTGACTCTGAGGTCATTGCGTATCACATTGCAAGGGCGCGTATCCATACACCAACCGTAGAGCTGGCAGTGGCAGAAGCTATGAAAAAGATCAAGGGAGCATATTCCCTGGTGATCATGAGCCCAAGAAAGCTGATCGGAGCCAGAGATCCATTTGGATTTAAGCCTCTCTGCATCGGAAAGAGAGATAATGCCTATATTCTGGCATCTGAGACCTGTGCTTTAGAGACTATCGGTGCAGAATTTATCCGTGACGTAGAGCCAGGTGAGATCGTTACCATTACAAAGGACGGCATTGCTTCTAATAAAGAACTTTGCTTTACAGATCATGCAAAAGAAGCAAGATGTATTTTTGAATATATTTATTTTGCAAGACCGGACAGTGTATTTGACGGTGTAAGCGTATATCATTCCCGTATTCAGGCAGGCCGTTTTCTGGCAATGGACTCACCGGTAGATGCAGATCTGGTAGTGGGCGTTCCGGAGTCCGGAAATGCAGCAGCCCTTGGCTATGCAATGGAGTCAGGTATTCCTTATGGAACTGCTTTTGTAAAGAATTCCTATGTAGGAAGAACTTTTATCAAGCCAAAACAGAGTAGCCGTGAATCAGCGGTCCGCATTAAATTAAATGTATTAAAAGAAGCTGTGGCAGGAAAACGTGTGATCATGATCGATGACTCTATTGTCCGTGGAACTACCAGTGCCCTGATCGTAGGCATGTTAAGAGACGCAGGAGCCAAAGAAGTCCATGTGCGCATCAGTGCGCCGCCATTCCTTCATCCATGTTACTTCGGAACCGATATCCCGTCAGAAGACCAGCTGATCGCTCATAACCGTACAGTAGAAGAGATCCGTGAACTTTTAGGGGCAGACAGCTTATCCTATCTGGCTTTGGACCGTCTGTATGAAATGGCAGGAGGAAAGGCGATCTGTACTGCATGTTTCAGCGGGGATTATCCGATCGAGCCGCCAAAAGAAGATATCCGCGGCAGCTATGAGAAGTAGATGGTTGTTTAGAAAACGCAGATATGTTATACTGTAACGAGTGCAGGGGAAAACAAGCGGCTGCGAAGCAGACATTTGTTTTTCACAAACCGTTAACGAATGAACCGTCTGCGGAGCAGACAGTAGAGCGCGTTAGCGCGGGGTTCATGAGTAAAAAAAGCCTACTAAGCAGGCACAGGAGGAAAAACCAATGAGTAATGATAAATACGTAAGCCCTCTTTCTGAGCGTTATGCAAGCAAAGAGATGCAGTACATTTTTTCACCGGATATGAAATTCAAGACCTGGAGAAAACTCTGGATCGCGCTGGCCGAGACAGAGAAAGAACTGGGATTAAATATTACACAGGAGCAGATCGACGAGCTGAAAGCCCATGCAGATGACATCAATTATGATGTTGCAAAGGCAAGAGAAAAAGAAGTACGTCACGATGTTATGAGCCATGTGTACGCATACGGCGTACAGTGCCCGAAGGCAAAAGGCATTATCCATTTAGGCGCTACCTCCTGTTATGTAGGAGACAATACAGATCTGATCATTATGACTGAGGCTCTGCAGTTAGTCCGCAAGAAATTATTAAACGTACTGGCTGAACTGGCTAAATTTGCAGATAAGTACAAAAATCAGCCAACACTGGCATTTACCCATTTCCAGCCTGCACAGCCTACAACTGTAGGTAAGAGAGCAACCTTATGGATGATGGAATTAAAGCTGGATTTAGACGATCTGGAATATCTCATCGGTTCTATGCGTCTGTTAGGTTCTAAGGGAACCACAGGAACCCAGGCAAGTTTCTTGGAGCTGTTTGACGGAGATCATGAAAAATGCCGTCGTTTAGATCAGCGGATCGCAGAGAAAATGGGATTTTCCGGCTGCTATCCTGTATCCGGACAGACCTATTCCAGAAAGATCGACAGCCGTGTGCTCAGCGTTTTAGCAGGTATCGCACAGAGTGCTCACAAGTTCTCCAATGATATCCGCCTTCTGCAGCACTTAAAAGAAGTAGAAGAGCCATTTGAAAAGCACCAGATCGGTTCTTCCGCTATGGCATACAAGAGAAACCCGATGCGCAGCGAGCGCATTGCTTCCCTGTCCAACTACGTAATGAGCGATATGATGAATCCAATGTTAGTTGCTTCTACCCAGTGGTTTGAGCGTACTCTGGATGACTCTGCAAATAAGAGACTGTCCGTACCGGAAGGATTTTTAGCTATCGATGGTATCCTGGATCTGTACTTAAACGTAGTAGACGGACTGGTAGTATATCCAAAGGTAATTGAGAAGCACATGATGGCAGAGCTTCCATTTATGGCAACAGAAAACATTATGATGGATGCTGTAAAGGCAGGTGGAGACCGTCAGGAACTTCATGAGCGTATCCGTCAGCTTTCCATGGAAGCAGGCAGAAACGTAAAAGAAAAGGGTGAGGACAATAATCTGTTAGAGCTGATCGCAGCAGATCCTGCATTCAACCTGTCCTTAGAGGATTTAAAGAAGGCTATGGAGCCATCCCGCTATGTAGGACGCGCACCAAAGCAGGTAGAAGAGTTCTTAGAGGAAGTCATCAACCCGATCTTAAAGGAAAACGAAGAAGTTCTGGGAATGACTGCTCAGATCAATGTATAAAAGATCACAAATTTGAAATAAATGGACGAAGGGGGCTGGAGCGAAAGCATTCAGCCCCCTTTTAATAAGCACAGGGATCCTGCGCTTTATGCAAGGGGAATTTTATGAATATCAATCTGGAATACTACAAGGTATTTTATTATGTATGTCAGGAAGGCAGCCTTACGGCAGCGGCCCAGAGACTTTGCATTTCCCAGCCGGCAGTAAGCCAGGCAGTGCGTCAGCTGGAAAAAGAGGCGGGAACAAAATTATTTTCCCGTACTTCCAAAGGGGTGCTCCTTACAAGAGAAGGAGAACTGTTATACCATTATGTAAAAGGCGGGGTAGAACAGCTGCTAGAAGGCGGACGGATGCTTAAAAGAATGCTGGATATGGATATGGGAGAGGTGCGGATCGGTGCCAGTGACATGACACTGCAGTTCTTTTTACTTCCTTATCTGGAGCAGTTCCACAAAGAATATCCGAAGATCAAGGTGACAGTGACCAATGCGCCGACTCCGGAGACCATCCGCTGCCTGGAAGAGGGCAAGATCGACTTCGGTGTGGTAACAACGCCATTTTCAGGTCATGGAGCTATCCACAGTACAGAGGTAAAGCCGATTGATAATGTATTTATTGCAGGAAGCAGCTTTAAAGAATTGCAGGGGAAAGAGCTGGACTATTCCATTCTCTGTGATCTTCCCTGTATCTTCCTTGAAAAAAATACCAGCACCCGCCTGTTTATGGATCAGTTTTTATCCCAGAAAGGCATTGAATTAAAGCCGGAATTTGAGCTGGCTACCAGTGATATGATCGTACAGTTTGCCAGGCGGAACATGGGCGTTGGCTGCGTGATGGAAGGCTTTGCAGAAGAAGCAATAGAGCGGGGAGAAGTATTTGCCCTTTCCTTTAAGGAAAAAATGCCGTCCCGTTCCATCTGTCTGGTAACAGGAGAGTCGGGGTTAATGTCCATGGCGGGAAAGCACCTGTTGGAACTGCTTACAGGGAAATAAGAAAAATAGATAGCGGATACAGATAACATAAGCTGATATTATGACATTCATAATAAATAATCACTTTACTTATAGCCTATAATATAGTAAAGTAAAAGAAGATTGATTATTTATTATGATACTGGGCTTATGCCCCAAGGAGGAATTTACGTATGGTTAGAGCAATTGTAGGTGCTAACTGGGGAGACGAAGGAAAAGGCAAGATCACAGATATGCTTGCAAAAGAGTCTGACATTATCATCCGTTTCCAGGGCGGAAGTAATGCAGGTCATACCATTATCAATGATTATGGTAAATTTGCGCTTCATCTTCTTCCATCTGGTGTATTCTATCAGCACACTACCAGCATCATTGGAAATGGCGTTGCATTAAACATCCCATATCTGATCAAGGAGATCCAGTCTATCGTAGACAGAGGCGTTCCGAAGCCACACATCCTGGTTTCTGACAGAGCACAGATCCTGATGCCTTACCATGTACTGTTTGATACTTATGAGGAGGCTCGTCTGGCTGGTAAGTCCTTTGGCTCCACCAAGTCCGGAATTGCTCCATTCTATTCTGATAAATATGCAAAGATCGGCTTCCAGGTAAGCGAACTCTTTGATGATGATTTGTTAAAGGAAAAGACAGAGAGAGTATGCGAGATCAAGAACGTACTTCTTGAGCATCTGTACCACAAACCTCTGTTAGATCCAAAGGAACTGTACGATGAGTTAGTAACCTACCGTGAAATGATCCGTCCATATGTATGTGACGTATCTGCATATCTGCACAATGCCATTAAAGAAGGCAAGAAGATCCTGTTAGAGGGACAGTTAGGTTCCTTAAAGGATCCGGATCACGGAATTTACCCAATGGTAACTTCTTCCTCTACACTGGCTGCTTACGGTGCTATCGGCGCAGGTATCCCACCATATGAGATCAAGGATATTACTACTGTTGTTAAGGCATACTCCAGCGCAGTTGGCGCAGGCGCATTTGTCAGCGAGATCTTCGGTGATGAAGCAGAAGAGTTAAGAAACCGTGGCGGTGACGGCGGCGAGTACGGCGCTACTACCGGACGTCCAAGAAGAGTAGGCTGGTTCGATGCAGTTGCTACCAGATACGGCTGCCGTATCCAGGGCGCTACTGAAGTGGCCTTCACAGTATTAGATGTACTTGGCTACTTAGATGAGATCCCGGTTTGCATTGGCTATGAGATCGACGGCGAAGTGACCAGAGACTTCCCAACTACTGCAAAGCTTGAAAAGGCTAAACCGGTATTTACCAAGCTTCCAGGCTGGAAGACAGATATCCGCGGAATCAAGAACTACGCAGATCTTCCAGAGAACTGCCGTAAGTATATTGAGTTTGTAGAAAAAGAGATTGAAGTACCGATCACAATGGTATCTAATGGCCCAGGCCGTGATGATATTATCCTTAAATAAATGAACGGAAAAAACAGGCGTATCCGAAAGATCAGGATGCGCCTGTTTTTTAATAACATTCTATAACTCCCCCAGCTTTGCCAGGCTGCGCCACTCCTTAGGTGTGACGCCGGTACACTTTTTAAAAATAGAGATGAAATAGCTTACATCGTTGTAGCCTGCTTTGGCAGCAATATCATTGATCCGCATATCCGTAAGCCGTAAAAGCTCCATGGATTTTTTTAAACGCAGGTCTAAAAGCAGTTCGCTGAAGGACTGTCCTGTATTCTTTTTGATGAGGCGGGACAGATAAGCGGCGCTGTAGTTCATAGACTGGGCCAGCATATCAAGAGAAACATTCTGCTCCAGATTCTGTTCCAGATAATCAGTAATGCGTTCTGCAATCCCGTCTCCAAAAGAACTGGATCCTGTCTGGATCAGAGACTCTAACAGGGAAAGAGATTCTTTGGACAGTGTTTCCATACTTTCACAGCGGAATAAATGTTCGATAGCATCATATTCATTTTCAGAACTGTTAATATAACTTTCGGCAAAACGGTATGTAAGCACAACAAGATTGATCAGCGTTTTTTTAATATAAGAAAAGTCACCGTGGGCAGACTGGAGCAGTTCATCAAAAAACTGCCGGAAGGTCTGTTGTAATTCTTGTTTCTGATTCTGAACAATACATTTCTGTATTTTCTTTTCATACATGGTCAGATTGAAAATATCATGATCCTGTTTTTTCTGTATTTCCGAATACATGATCAGGGAATTTCCACCTAAAGCGCTCCGGCAGTTAAGGGCCTGGACAGATTGCTTTTTTAACTGATGAAGCATAAAAATATCAGAACTTGGAAGGCTGATGCCAAAAGAAATATGGAACCCCAGTTCCTGCAGCGTTGTCTTCTGGAGCATTTCGCACAGGTGTAAAGAGGCAACCTCACAAAATTCAGGGGAATGCTTTGCATTAAAACAAAGGATACAGCTGATAATATCAATGCCCTGGGCAAGATAAACTTCCGGTTCCATTCCATTTAACAGCTCTTTGATCTGGGCATAGAGGGCAATATCTAAGGAACTTCCGGGAAAGTCACTTTGGGTGGAAATGACCACATAAAGAGCATCCCTAATGTTGCAGGCAGCTATTTTTTCTGAATAATCCCCAATACGTCCCTCTAATAGATCCTGGTAGATCTGCTCTGTGAGAAGAGGAGAGATGAGCTGAAGCTTTTCCTGGATGTATGTCTGCTGTCTGCGCCTGCTTTCCAGGTTATCTAAGGAATGGATACAGGAAAGGAGGGCGGATTCAATATCTTCAAATCGGAATGGCTTTAAAAGGTACTGGCGGATTCCAAGTGATAAAGCCTGTTTGGCGTATTCAAATTCTGCATAGCCGGTTAAAAGTATGATCTCTGTTTCCGGGGATCGTTCTTTTACAGCTTTGGAAAGCTCCAGGCCGTTCATCCCCGGCATACGTATATCGCTGATCAAAATATCCACTTTTTCTGATTCCAGAGTATGCAGTGCATTTAAGCCGTTTTCTGCAAAGCAGGTCACACAACACTGGTGATCAGACCATGGAAATGTTTTTAAACTGTCAAGTACGATAGGTTCATCGTCTGCGATCATTATCTTATACATACATATTTCCTCAAATTCTTTACTGCTTTTCTTTTTCTGCCTTCTCAACATGAAGAGGCATGCGGATGATAATAGTGGTTCCTTTTCCTGGATCAGACAGGATCTTTAAGCCAAAATCCGTTCCATACAGAAGCTGGAGCCGTTTGTGGACACTGGAAAGTCCAAAGCTGCCTTTCGTGCCTGGAGGCGGATCTAAGGCCTTTTCTATCTGGGCCCGTGTCATTCCCACACCATTATCATGGATCATAAAGAGGACGGTTTCTTCCTCATCATTTAAGATCCCGCTTATTTTTATAGTACCGTTTCCATTTTTTTCTTCCAGACCATGGATAAAGGCATTTTCCACAATAGGCTGAAGAATAAGTTTGGGGATCATAACAGGCATAAGTGCCGGTTCTACAGCAATATTTGCCTGTATTTTATCCCTGAAGCGGGCTTTCTGTATCTGTATATAATCACGGATATAAGACAGTTCCTGGGAAACAGTTATATAAGGATCAGTGTTTCCCATAGATGCACGCAGGAGAGAGGCCAGAGAATAGGTAGTATCAAAAATAGCATCGTTGCCTGCAAGTTTTGCCTGCCAGCAGATGGTATCTAAGGTATTATAAAGAAAATGTGGATTCGTCTGTGCCTGCAGGGAAGCATATTCTGCTTCCTTGCGCAAAAGCTCTGCCTTGTATACAGTCTGGATCAGGGAATTGATCTTCTGGATCATGTGATTAAAACCGGTATTTAAGTCGTTAAATTCATTTTTTGAAATGCCTTCTGCCAGATTAACGGAGAAATCGCCTTCTGAGGCTTTTTTCATGGCAGCTGTTACTGTATGGATTTTTTCAGCAAAAGAGCGTGAAAGCCTGTAGGAAATAAATATTGCCACAGCAGATACTAAAAGTACGCCTGTAATAACAGAAAGAGCCAGTTTTCGTACCTGGGCATGCAGGTCAGAAACTGAAATGATCCCCAGGGATTTCCAGCCGGTCTTAGGAGAAGTAGTATAAAAATACTCATAATCCACAGAGCCGATCTTACGGTTAAAACATCCATTTGTGCCGGTAAGAAAAGGATCAAGATCTGTAAGGAAAGAAGGATCCACTTCTTTGATATTAATAGGCTGGTTTTTGGAATCTAAGATAAGGGCAAATCCTTTCTCATCAAAATGGATATTCTTTACCAGATTGTCAATATAGCTGCTGTAGAGAGAAATATATAAGGTGCCCATATGATGAAAATTCCTGGTACTTTCAATGGGCCGTATCATCTGGATGATCTGTTGCCCGGTATCACTGCGCCAGGTAATTGAGGATATATCAGTCAGGTCAGAAGCTGGGTAAAATAGATCCTCTGTATCCGGATCCAGCCTGGCAGGTACACGAAAAAGGGTATTATTGTCTTTAAATGAAGCAGCGGGGCGGATGGTAATATCCCGCATGGATGCATAGTCATATGTAAGGATCATATTTTTTTCCAGCTGATAGCTGTCCACCCGGCTGATAGACTGGCCGTTTGACAGATTTTCCAGTGCATTCTGGATATAGTTATTATAAGAAATGGAAAGAGAGGTATTTTCAATCTGTACTAATAACTGATCCAGGTTGTCAGACAACTGCTGGATGGATTCTGCTGCATAGGAACTGGATTTCTGGTTGATAATCCGGGAAGCTAACAGATAACACCAGAAGGAGATCACAGAAAGCGGTATCACAGTAAAAATAAGAAACCAGATTAAAAGCTGTTCCTGGATCTTGCGGTTTTTCATTTTATGTCCTCCTGTCATAGTCATAGAAAATTTCCAGTTTAAGAATAGCACAAACAAGAAAAAAAGTATGCAGGTTTTTCATAACGTGTCATATTACCCATATTATATCAGATTCTTTATATTGTTTTTAAATCCATGGATATGATACCATAAAGTCATCAGAAATGAAGCAAATAAAAGCAAAAAACGAAGTAAAAAAAGCAAAAACGAAAGGAAAACAGGAAGGAGAAGAAGTTATGAAAAAAAGAAATTGGGTGATCATGATGTCAGCAGCGGCTCTTGCTATGGCAAGCGTGACCGGATGCTCTTCACAGAATGGGGGAGAAACAACTGCCAAGGCGGAAAATGCAGGTGGAAGTAAAGATGGGGCTTCTGCTGATGGGGTAAAGGAGATCACTATGTGGTATCAGGAAAATAAGACCATGATACCTGCTTTTGACCAGAGAGTAGAAGATTTTAACAAGGAATATGAAGGGAAATATCATCTGACCATTGAGTATATTCCAAGAGGTTCTTCTTATGCTTATGAGGATAAGGTAAACTCAGCAGCTGCAGCAGGGATACTTCCGGATCTTCTTTCTTTAGACGGTCCAAATGTTTCTAACTATGCAGCAAACGGAATTATTGTTCCGATCACCAGCTATGTATCAGAGGAAAGCAAAAACGACATGCTTCCGTCAACAGTATTACAGAATACATACCAGAATGACATGTATACAGTCAGCTTCAATGAAGCAGTCAGCCTGTTCTATTACAACAAAGATGTATTTGAGGAACATGGCTTCCGTATTCCGGAAGGAATTGATGATGCTTACACACTGGATGAAGTGTATGAAATGGCAAAAGAAGTTTCCACTCCTGAAATGGTAGGTATTAAGATCATCATGAATAAGGGCGAAGGCCTGATCTACGGTTTATCCCCATTATTTGATTCAGCAGGTGCACCGTTAGTCAGTGAAGATGGTTCAAAGGCAGATGGCTACATCAACAGTGAAAAGAGTGTGGAGACTGCTGTTAAGCTTCAGAAATTCTTTGATGACAAGCTTGCCAATATTGATCCTACACCTACTGAATTCCAGGATCAGAAGGCAGCTATGTGGATCGCCGGAAACATCAATCAGGTCGTTCAGTTTGATGATTTCCCGGATCTGCATTGGGGAGCAACCTATCTGCCAAAAACAGGCGATCATGTAGTTTCCAACTGCGGAAGCTGGACATTGGGAATTTCTAAAGACTGCAAGGATCCGGATGCAGCTTATGTGGCACTGGAATTCATGACTAATTCTGAATCTACCAGACTTTACGGTGAGGTAGGAGGATATCCGCCTGCAAGAAAGTCTGCTTATGAAAATAATACCCAGTGGGATGAATATCCATACAGTCTTGCAAAAGAGCAGCTTTTTGAGGCGGCTGTTCCAAGACCAAAGACACCAGTTTATACTGTATTGACTTCCAAGTTTGCAGAGGCAATGTTAGATATTTTTACCGGTTCTGACGCAAAGGAATCTCTGGATGCAGTGGCATCTTATGTAGATGATGAATATGCAAGAGTGAAGGATTCTATAAAATAGCAAGTATGAAATAGCAGTAAATGGGATGCCTTCTAAAAAGAAGACATCCCATTCTGGTAAAGGGCATTTGTAAAGGAGGAGTATTGTGAGATATAAGATCGATTCCGGAAACAGTACCAGAATTAATATTACAGGAAGAAGAACAGGGGAGCAGCCAGGCTGTGTTCGCATCTTCCACAAAGGACAGTTGTCAGAGGAAGCATATTACAAATTTTCCGGTTTTGAAACTTTTTTATTTATCTGGGAAAAAGAGCAGGAATATGAGGTGGAGATCAGTGAACTGGAGGTTTCTTTAGCCTATTCTTACTGCCCTGATTGTGTGCTGGAGCAGGGAGTAAGATTTATAGAATTTAAAGATAAGGCGTATTTTTATACAAAAGATAATTTAAAAGATGCGCTGACGCAGGATTACAGAAATACTTTCCATTTTTCTCCTTATAAAAACTGGATGAATGATCCAAACGGTCTTTGCTGGTTTAAGGGATATTATCACCTGTTTTATCAGTACAACCCTAATGGTCAGGAATGGGGAAATATGCACTGGGGCCATGCAGTGAGTAAAGATCTTCTTCACTGGGTACATCAGCCGGTTGCAGCTTATCCGCAGATCGAGTTAAATGGCTGCGAAGGAGAATACAGGGGCGGAGCTTTTTCTGGAAGTGCAGTGATCGAAAAAGATGTGATGCATTTATTTTACACCAGGCATTTCGGAAAAACAGACCGCAGCTGGCAAAGACAGTGGCAGGTAACAAAACAAAGCAAGGACGGCGTTCATTTTACTCATGAAGAATGTGCTGTGTGGGGAACACCAGAAGGTGTTACCTGGCATTTCAGGGATCCTAAGGTTGTTCAGATAGAGGATAAGTGGAATATGATCATTGCAGGTAGCTGTTATGACCGTCCGGCAGTATTCCGTTATGAATCAGATGATCTTAAAAGCTGGAAATATGCCGGGATCTTATATGGGGAAACAGATCCCCAGTACGGTATTGCAGAGTGTCCGGATTTCTTCTATTTAGATGGAACATGGGTTTTGATCGTCAGTTATATTTATGCAGACGGGCGTAAAGATGGACGAGATGTAGTATGGTATACAGGAACTTATAAAGATGGAAAATTTGATCCGGAAAACAAGGGTCTATTAGATGAAGGAAAAGATTATTATGCTCCGCAAAGCTTTGAAGTGGAAGGAGAGCGTATAAGTGCCGGATGGAACTGTCACAGGCTGGGGCAGCATATAGCACAGCCGGGAAGTGCCAACGGCAGCTTAAGTCTTCCGAGAAAATTAGCAGTAAAAAATGGAAAACTATACTCACAGGTAATCCCACAGATCCAGGAACTTTTTACAGAAAAAGCAGAAAACGGGCCGTATTTCCTTTCAATGAGAAAGACAAAAGAAATAAAGGAAAGTACAGTTCTTTCTCTGGCTGGATCACCGGCAGGAAAGGTAAATCTGTATATTGGTGAAACTGCTTTAAAACTTACTCTTGAAAAAGAAGATACAGATGCAAAAGATCAGGCACTTCCATTTGTATGCCAGATACAGACAGATCAACCGGTAGAAGAAATAACTGCATATGTAGATAAAGCGATCATAGAGCTGTTTATCAATGACGGTGAACAGGCATGTACAAGAAGATTTTATCTTCCAAAAGCAGTTTTAAGACCTGTAGAAGAAAAGACAGGTGCATGGAGTATTGATATAAAGGGAATGAGATCCATCTGGTGATCCAATCCGGTAAAAGAAGGGAGATATTATAATGAGGGGCAGAAGAAAAAGCTATGCTTACTTTTTCATCCTTCCAGGCTGTCTGATCCTGCTGATGTTTACCATCCTGGCAGCGGCTCTGGCATTTGGATTTAGTTTTATGGATTTTAACCTGCTGCGGCCAAAGGATGCAGCCTTTGTAGGATTTGAAAATTACATCCGCCTGTTTCAGGATGCCAGTTTTTTAAAGGCAATGAAAAATACACTGTATTTTGCAGTTGTTGTAGTTCCTTATCAGGTTACACTGGCATTTGGTCTGGCACTTTTAGTACGTGAAAATATTAAAGGCATTGGAATTTTCCGGTCTGCCTATTTTTCACCGTTAGTAACATCCATGAGTGTTATCGCTATCCTGTGGACCTTTATTTACAATCCAAATCCAACACAGGGCCTTTTAAATGCTATTTTAACAAAATTCGGCCTTCCGGCCTGCGATTTCCTGCGAAGTGCTGATACAGCCATGAATTCCATTATCTTTATGTCAGGCTGGCATGCAGCAGGACATCAGATGATGATCCTTTTGGCAGGTCTTCAGGCAATCCCGGAAGATCTTTATGAAGCAGCTTCCATTGACGGGGCCGGTGCATTAAAAAAGTTTCTTTATATCACAATTCCAGGTATTAAAAATGTGCTGATCTTCGTAGTTATGATGACGACGATCGCTGCCATGAAGCTGTTTACACAGCCTTACATCATGACTAACGGCGGTCCAAAAGAGTCTACTATGACACTGACCTATTATCTGTATCGCCAGGGCTTCCAGTACCGTAATATGGGATATGCTTCTGCAGTTTCAGTTATTTTCTTTATTGTAGTAGTAGGTATTTCAGTTGTAGTAAAGAAGCTTATGAAAGCAAGATAGGAGGATAAACAGATGAATAAGAATAAAAAATATTTTCTGATCTATGTAGTCAATATCCTTCTGGGACTTTTGTATATTTCTCCCCTGATCTGGATGGTGGTATCTGCATTTAAACCGGAAAACCGTATTTTTGCAGATATGTCCAAAGGACTGGCAGCCTTCTGGCCTGCAGGAGCGACCTTAGATAATTTTAAAGAAGTCTTTGTACGAAGCAACATGCCCCGCTATATCCTGAACAGTGTTACTTATGTTACGATCCTTGTGTTTTTAAGCATGGCAGTAAACTCTGCCTTTGGTTATGCACTTGCAAAATTTGAATTTAAGGGTAAAAATGTGATCCTTACAGTGGTATTATCTTTGCTGGTACTGCCGTTGGAAAGTATTTTGCTATCTTTGTTTTTCATTGTAAATAAGCTGGGATGGGTGGATTCCTATCTGGCACTGATCATTCCTTTTATTGTAAAATGTTTTGACGTATACCTGTTCAGGCAGTTTTTCCTGGATGTGCCGGATGATCTGATCGAAGCAGCAGAGATTGACGGAGCCGGACCATTTAAAACCTTTTTACAGGTCATCATACCGGTATCCAAGCCTGTTTTTGCTACTGTCTTTATTCTGGATTATGTGGCTTACTGGTCCGACTTTATGTGGCCTCTGCTTGTTATCACTGATGCAGGAAAAAGGACGGTACAGCTTGGTATTCAGACATTTTTTACAGAACCTCCGGTTTATTATGGTCCTATCATGGCTGCGCTGACTATTGCATCTGTGCCTATGATCATTATGTTCCTGTTTTTACAGAAATATTATGTGCAGGGAATTTCTACCAGTGGTATTAAAGGTTGACAATATCAAGGTTGATAATATTAAAAAGTCAAAAAATATAAAAAAAGGTCTGCTGATGATATTTTATCAAAAGCAGACCTTTTGCATTAAAAATTATAAATAAATTCAGGATCTGGTACACTTTTTCATAAATAACTGGCCCGGCATTGCAGACGAGAGGCTGGCTATTTTTTTAATGATGTATCAGATGTATCCTTACTGTCATCTTTTTTTAACACCCGTGTCATCAGTCCCATAGCATAAAACAATACGGAAATAAACACGATAGAGAAAATAACTGCCATCAGCTGATTGGCCGGGGCGCCGGTTATTGCAAGTACAATGGCTGCAATAAAAAGGCCTGCTAATAATATTACCATAAGGGCAGCTGATATCCGTTTTAATTTCTTCATGGATTTTTATAACTCCTTTTTATTCTGCCAGTTCTTCCCATTTCTCATAGAGAACTTCCAGTTCTTTCTGGATGGACTCTTTCTCTTTGTTCAGTTCCATAAGGCGGGAAACATCAGTATATACATCTTCCTGGGAGAGGAGCTCATCGATCTCCCCGTCTCTTGTTTCCAGTTCGTGGATCTTGTCCTCCACCTTTTTCAGTTCATTCTGGCGTTTGCGAAGACGGGCCTGCTCCTCTTTCTGGGCTTTCCAGTCCATTTTTCCGTCAGCTAAAGAGCCTGCAGCGGAGGCGGTCATAGGTGCCTGGGAAGAAGCGGAAGATACGCCTGAAACAGCGCTGACACTCTGTGCCTGTGTGCCATTTGCACCGGCTGTACGGTTATTTCCAGCTTCAGCCATCTGCCTAGCGGCAAATGCAGCTTCTACATCCTCTTTCTTTTCCAGATAGTAGTCATAATTGCCGATATAGTTGATAAATGAACCATCCGTCAGATCCAGGATACGGGTAGCAGTACGGTTGATGAAATAACGGTCATGGGATACGTACAATACCGTTCCTGTATAGCGGTTTAATGCGCTTTCCAGGATCTCCTTGGAAGTAATATCCAGATGGTTGGTAGGCTCGTCAAGAAGCAGGAAATTGGCATCAGAGAGCATTAATTTCGCAAGGGAAACACGGCCTCTTTCACCGCCGCTTAAGTCACGGATCAGCTTAAATACGTCATCTCCTGTAAACAGGAAAGCAGCCAGTGTATTGCGGATCTGGGTGTTGTTCATGTTTGGATAGGTATCCTGGATCTCCTGGAACAGGGTTTTATCCATATGCAGTACCTGATGCTCCTGATCATAGTAGCCGATATGCACCTTGGAACCTAAACGGATCTGACCGGAATCAGCAGGGATAATGCCATTGATGATCTTTAAAAGAGTGGTCTTTCCGGTACCATTATTTCCAATGATAGCAACACGTTCCCCCCGCTTGATCTCAAAGTCCACATTGGTAAATAAGGTCTGTGTGTCAAAGGATTTGCTTAAATCTGTAACGGTCAGAACATCATTTCCGCTGACCACATCCGGCTCTAAGCGGATATCCATAGAATCATTTGCCTGGGTAGGCTTTTCTAACCGCTCGATCTTATCCAGCATTTTTTCACGGCTTTCTGCACGTTTAATGGATTTTTCACGGTTGAAAGATTTTAACTTGGCGATAACAGCCTCCTGATGGCGGATCTCCTGCTGCTGGTTTAAATAGGCACGGATGGCAGCATCGCGTAGCATGGCCTTTTTATCGCTGTAGGCAGAATAATTGCCTGAAAATACAGTACAATGCCCCATGTCCAGCTCAATGATCTTTGTTACCACACGGTCCAGGAAATACCGGTCATGGGCAACGATGATCACAGCACCGCTGTAGTTTCTCAGATAAGTTTCTAACCATGCGATGGACTCCATATCCAGGTGGTTGGTCGGCTCGTCAAGGAGCAGGATGTCCGGTTTGGTAAGGAGCAGTTTGCCTAAGGAAACACGGGTCTTCTGGCCGCCGGAAAGAGCAGTGATGGGTTTGGAAAACTCATCCTCTGTAAATCCAAGTCCCTTTAAAACGCCGGTGATCTCGCTCTGATAGGAATAGCCGTCTGCCATTTCAAATTCATGGTTTAAACGGCTGTATTCAGAAAGCTTGGTCTCTAATTCATCACCGGAAGCGGATTTCATTTCCAGTTCCAGGCTGCGAATGCGGGCCTCCATCTGGATCACCGGCTTTTTCACCTCTAAAAGTGCATCGTAAATAGTCTCGGCTCCCTCTAAGTCCTGGTGCTGTGCCAGATAACCGATGGAAGCACCTTTCGCCCAGGTAACAACGCCATCATCAGCGTTCAGTTTTCCGATAAGCACTTTTAAAAGAGTGGACTTGCCGGCACCATTAATGCCTACAATGGCCGCCTTTTCGTGGTCTTCTATATGGAAGGAAACCTGCTTTAAAATGTCATTTTCCCCAAATGACTTGCAGATATTGCTGCAGGATAATATCATGATAAACTCCTTAAAAACGTAGTAAAAATGTAGTAAAATTAAGTATTTTCCCGACAAAATGAGCCGGTTCGCACCAAACAGTATAATATAGGAAAATAATTTTTTCAAGAACATACTGAAAAACAGATTTGACATTTATTTAACGTCTGATTATAATGGATACTAGAGTTATCATACCCCGATAATGCAAGGGGGTGAATCATGAACAAGAAGGAGAGGGTTAAAATGGAACGCAAAGAGATATCAAAAGCAGTAATTTCAAGACTGCCCAGATATTATCGCTACCTTGGCGAGCTGATCGAGGAAGGAGTAGAGCGTATTTCTTCTAATGAACTGAGCAGCAGAATGAAGGTAACGGCGTCTCAGATCCGTCAGGACCTTAACAATTTTGGTGGCTTTGGCCAGCAGGGCTACGGATATAACGTAAAATATCTTTATTCAGAGATCGCAAAGATCCTTGGAATTGACCGTCAGCACAATGTGATCATCATTGGTGCAGGTAATCTGGGACAGGCCATTGCCAATTATACGAATTTTGAGCGGAGAGGATTTGTTATCAGAGGAATGTTTGATATCAATCCAAAGCTGATCGGACTGGTGATCCGCGGCATTGAGATCCGTTCTGTGGATGATCTGGAAACCTTTATCAGGGAAAATAATATCCAGATCGCAGCACTTACCATTCCAAAGACAAAGGCTCCGGAGATTGCTGACCGATTGATCAAAGCCGGCATCAAGGCAATCTGGAACTTTGCCCACACAGATCTGGTAGTGCCGGATGATGTAGTAGTAGAAAATGTACACTTATCAGAGAGTCTGATGCGTCTGTCTTACCGTGTGTGCAACATGCAGGAAAAGTCTGATGCAGAGGATACAAAAAAAGAATAAAAAGAGAGTAAACGTGATGATACTGGGAGTAGGAACGGATCTGGTGGAAATTGACCGTATGAGGAAGGCCTGCGAAAAAGAACATTTTGTGTCACGCACATTTACAGAGGCGGAAAGCCGGCAAGCAGGAGGGTCTGCCTCTAAGCTTGCCGGCTCTTTTGCTGTAAAAGAGGCGGTAGCCAAGGTGTTTGGCACAGGTTTTCGCACCTTTATGCCGGGAGATATTGAGGTTTTGCGGGATGAACTGGGAAAACCCTATGTACGTCTTTATGGTGGAGCTTTAGAACAGTTTGAAAAAATGGGAATGGAGCAGATCCATGTTTCTATTTCCAATACAAATGGACTGGCAATGGCTTTTGCAGTAGGAGAAGGAAGAGGAGAGCAGAAAAAATGAGGACTCTTTTATTAGGAAGAAAAATGAAAGCAACGGATGCCAAAACCATTCAGGAGATCGGTATTCCGTCTATGGTATTAATGGAACGGGCGGCTATGGCAGTGGCTGCAGAGGCAGAAAAGGCAGCAAAAAAAGATGAGATCGTCTGGGCTGTGTGCGGCAGTGGCAATAACGGAGCAGACGGTATTGCAGCGGCCAGAATGCTCCATTTAAAAGGCTATCCCGTATGCATTTATATGGCAGGGGATGAAAACAGAGGAACAGTGGAATTAAAAACACAGCTTTCCATTGCCCGAAAACTGGGAATTTCTGTAAAACCATGGCAGGAGATCGAGACAGAAAAGAAAGGAAAACACTGTTGCGTTATCATTGATGCAGTATTCGGAGTAGGTCTTGGCCGTCCGGTAGAAGGAAATTATAAAAGATGTTTAGATGACCTGAACCAGATAAGAGAACAGGAGCATACTTTCTGTGTGGCAGTAGACATTCCTTCCGGTATCCACGCAGATACAGGCGCTGTTATGGGAACTGCTTTAAAAGCAGATGTGACTGTGACTTTTGGCTGGGAAAAAATGGGAACTGCCCTTTACCCGGGAAGAAGTTATGCAGGAAAAGTGCTGGTAAAAGATATCGGCTTTCCTGAAATGGCATTAGAAGGGGAAGCGGAAGAAGGCGGCAGACCGGAACGGGCTTTTGCCTATGAAAAGAAAGATCTTTGCCACATTCCTGAAAGAAAAGCAGACTCCAACAAAGGAACTTTTGGAAAAGTGCTGATCGCAGCGGGAAGTGCAGGTATGTGTGGTGCTGCCTATTTAAGTGCCCTTACTGCCTACAGAGCAGGAGCCGGACTGGTAAAGATCCTCACAGTAGAAGAAAACCGTCCCATCCTTCAGGGACTCCTTCCGGAGGCGATCATTGCATCCTATACTCCGGATCAGCTTCTTCAGGGAAGAGAAGAATTTAAAGAAATGATCGAGGAACAGATGAAATGGGCAAGTGTAGTGGTTTTAGGACCGGGACTTGGAAGTGAGCCTTATGTAGAATATCTGGTAGAGGATATACTTACCAGTGCCTATGTTCCGGTGATCCTGGATGCAGATGGGTTAAATACCATTGCATCCCATCCTTATCTTACTTCTTATTATACAGAAAATATTATCATTACCCCACATCTTGGTGAAATGGCAAGACTTACAGGACAGACCATCAGCCAGCTAAAAGAAGATCTGGTGGGAGCAGCCAGTGCTTATGCATCCCGGTATGGAGTTACCTGCGTATTAAAGGATGCAGCTACGGTAGTTGCAGGCCAGGAAGGCGGCCTTTATATTAATACCAGCGGCTGCAGTGCCATGGCAAAAGCCGGTTCCGGGGATGTGCTTACCGGTACGATCGCGGGACTTTTAGCAATTGGCATGGAAGAGGAAGAAGCAGCCCGCATGGGTGTGTATGTTCACGGTCTGGCAGGAGAGAAAGCAGCCGGGGCAGGAAGCCACAGTCTGCTGGCCACAGAATTATCCCAGGCAGTAGGGGATGTTATGGACGAGGCAGTGAGACGCAATGGGTAAACCGTACCAGTTGCAGCAGAATAAATATGTTGGCAAAAACTGATTGAATGACTGGGAAACCTTCTTGAAAAATGCGGCGTATGGTGTATAATTAAAGCTTAGCGCACTTTAGTGCGTTTTCAGAAAGAGATCGTTTAGGAAGGCATGAATACGCCGGGAGGAAATAAAACATATATGAGACCTTACAGCAGAGTATATGCAACAGTAAACCTGGATGCTGTTGCTTCTAATATGAGATCCATGCGGGACAATCTGCCTGCATCTACCCTGATCATGGGATCGGTGAAAGCAGATGGCTATGGACATGGAAGCGTTCCTGTGGCAAAAACCATTGAACCTTATGTGTTTGGATATGCAGTAGCTACTATTGATGAGGGCATCATCCTTCGCAGACATGGGATCAATAAGACCATCCTTATTCTGGGTGTGACCCATGAGTCACGCTATGAGGATCTGCTGCGCTACGATATCCGCACTGCCATGTTCCAGTATGAAAAAGCAAAAAAACTGTCAGACCTGGCATTAAAACAGGGCAAAAAGGCAGTGGTGCATCTGGCACTGGACACAGGTATGAGCCGGATCGGTATGAAAGCAGACAGAGAACATGCAAAAGAGGCAGCAGCCATTGCAGCCTTAGAGGGCATTGAAGTAGAAGGTCTGTTTACCCATTTTGCAAGAGCAGATGAGACAGATAAATCCGCTTATGAAGAGCAGTACCGCCGTTATAAAGAATTTTTAGGCTACCTTAAGGAACTGGGGGTAAAGATCCCGATCCGCCACTGCTCCAACAGTGCCGGTATCGTTGAGTCATTAGAGTCCAATCATATGGATATGGTAAGAGCCGGTATTGCCATTTATGGCATGTATCCTTCTGATGAGGTAGATCATAACAGCGTAAAACTGACACCAGCTATGGAGATCAAAAGCTGCATTACCTACATCAAGGAGATTGAAGCCGGTACAGCAGTCAGCTATGGCGGCACCTTTGTGGCAGACCATACCATGAAAGTAGCAACCATTCCTGTAGGTTATGGAGATGGTTATGTCCGTTCCCTTTCCGGAAAAGGAGATGTGCTGATCCACGGCAAGAGAGCAGCTATTTTAGGCCGTATCTGCATGGATCAGTTTATGGTAGATGTAACAGATATCCCGGATGTACAGGAAGATGATGAAGTTACCCTTTTAGGCAGTGACGGGGCTGAATGCATTACGATGGAAGAACTGGCAGAAAAGTCCGGCGGTTTCCATTATGAAATGATCTGCGATATCGGAAAACGTATACCGAGAGTTTACTTAAAAGACGGAAAAGTAGTGGGTACCAAAGATTATTTTGATGATGTATTTAAGGGATTTGAGTAATTTTCAGTAGGTTACAATAAGTTTTTTAATATTAAATTCGTGATATACGGGTAAACAGGCTCCGGAAAGCATTTCTCCTCATATGATAACAGTAGTGTATACATTTTAAAAATGTGTCAATACTAAGGGTAAGAATATGACGGAGAGTGAAGGCTGTGATCATCAGACGCGGAGATATTTATTACGCAGATCTAAGACCTGTTGTAGGGTCTGAACAGGGCGGTGTGCGGCCGGTCCTTATCATCCAGAATGATGTGGGAAACCGGCACAGTCCGACAGTGATCTGCGCAGCGATCACATCAAGGATGAACAAGGCGAAGCTGCCTACCCATGTAGAATTAAACAGGGGAAGCTGTGACATGATACGGGATTCCGTGATCCTTTTAGAGCAGGTCAGGACCATTGACAAGCAGAGGTTAAAGGAGAAGATCTGTCACATTGACGGAGAACTGTTACAGAAGGTAAATGAGGCATTAATGATAAGTCTGGAACTGCATACATAGGCTGTGAGTGGTACAGTCCTGCTTTTCCAGGCTGTTCTTATGTAAAGACAACAACAGATAATGGAGATAAAAATGGGAGGAATATTAAAAAGTACCTGGGAAATGCTTCATGACGGGCGCTTCTTAAAAAAGGCACTTATGATCGCATGCCCGGTGGCACTACAGGGAATGTTAAATACCATTGTAAATATGGTAGATACCCTTATGATCGGAGGACTGGGATCAACAGCGATCGCAGCCGTTGGACTTGCAAATAAGGTGTTTTTCGTGTTTTCACTGCTGGTTTTTGGAATTGTCAGCGGCGGTGGTATTTTAGCAGCCCAGTTCTGGGGCAGCGGTGATGTGAAAAATATCAGGAAGGTTTTAGGACTTTGTGTGATGCTTGCTATGGTGGGAGCCATGTTTTTTGTGGTCCCGGCCCTTACGGCTCCCAGAATGGTCATGAGGATCTTTACCACCAGTGAGGGAAGCATTGAACTGGGGGCAAAGTATCTTCGGATCGCAGCTTTAAGCTATCCGTTTATTGCGCTTACCAATGTATATGTGGCAATGCTTCGCGCTACCAATAAAGTAGTATTTCCGGTGATCTGCAGCTGTATTGCCATTGTTGTTAATATCTGCTTAAACTATGTGCTTATTTTTGGAAAGTTTGGCGCACCGACCATGGGCGTAGCCGGTGCTGCCTGCGCTACACTTACTGCCAGATGCATTGAGGTGACTCTGGTACTTTTCTATGTATATGGGAAGAAACTGCCTCTTGCCTGCGGACCGAAGGGAATGTTTGGCTGGCATAAGGCGTTTATCACTCAGTTTTTGGAAACATCCGCCCCGGTCATTGCAAATGAATTTATGTGGGGACTGGGCACTACCATGTATTCCCTGGCGTATGGACGTATGAGCGATGACGCAGTGGCAGCTATTACTATTGCAACCACCATTCAGGACATTGCGGTGGTATTATTCCAGGGCTTAAGCGCAGCCACAGCAGTTATCCTGGGAAATGAACTTGGTGCTGGTAAGTTAAAACGTGCAGAAAAATATGCTACCCAGTTTTTTATCCTGCAGTTTATTGTTACTATAACAGCAGGGGTGTGTCTGATACTTGGAAGGTGGAAGATCATCGGTATTTACAGCATTACACCGGAAGTAGCCATGGATGTAAGCCGGTGTCTGCTGGTATTTGTTGCTTATATGCCTGCAAAGATGTTTAACTATGTAAATATCGTAGGTGTACTGCGAAGCGGTGGTGATACCAGGATGTGCCTGTTCCTGGATACCAGCGGTGTATGGTGCATTGGAGTTCCGCTGGCGTTTTTAGGCGCATTAGTATGGCATCTGCCTATTTACGGGGTCTATGCCCTTGTTATGTCAGAAGAAGTTTATAAGCTGATCCTGGGCTATATACGCTACCGTCAGAAAAAATGGCTTAAAAATCTGGCGATCCAGGTCTGATTTTATCTTGTCAGATAAAAAAAATCGTGTTAGTATAGAAAAGATGTAATATCAGAGATGATATTGTAAAATTTCGTAAACGAAAGAAACAAGAAATAAAGAAAGGGTGTTATACCAATGTCAGGACATTCAAAATTTGCTAATATCAAACACAAAAAGGAGCGTAACGATGCTGCTAAAGGTAAGATCTTTACTGTGATCGGCAGAGAGTTAGCAGTAGCTGTAAAAGAGGGCGGACCAGATCCGGCAAACAACAGCAAGCTTCGTGATGTTATTGCAAAGGCAAAAGCAAACAACATGCCAAACGATACCATTGACCGTGGAATCAAGAAGGCAGCAGGCGATGCAGCTTCCGTAAACTACGAAACACTTACATACGAAGGCTACGGCCCAAGTGGTGTTGCTATTATCGTAGATACTCTGACAGACAACAAGAACCGTACTGCAGCAAATGTCAGAAGCGCATTTACAAAGGGCGGCGGCAACGTAGGAACTCCAGGAAGTGTTTCCTATATGTTCGATAAGAAGGGTCAGATCATCATCGACAAAGAAGAGTGCGAGATGGATGCTGACGAACTGATGATGGCTGCATTAGATGCGGGCGCTGAGGACTTCTCCGAGGAAGAAGACAGCTACGAAGTAATCACTGCACCAGATGATTTCAGTGCAGTACGTGAAGCATTAGAAGCATTAAAGATCCCGATGATGGAAGCAGATGTTACCATGATCCCACAGACATGGGTAGAGCTTTCCAATGAAGATGATATTAAGAAATTAAACCGTATCCTGGATCTGTTAGATGAGGATGATGACGTTCAGGCTGTATATCATAACTGGGATGAGTGATTAAAAACGTTTTAGCACATATAAAACTCTTTCCTGCCGCAGGCTTTTTGCGGTGGGAAAGGGTTTTTTGCGCCTGTGGCTGCACTTGACAATGACTGGTTTTTCCTATATAATACACTGAATGTGTGGGGTATTTTAAGAGATACTGAAGACATTTTTCGTGAAACAAAAACAGGGACATGAAAGGTGCAGATAACGCATAGATTGCAATGGGCAGATTAAAAGATGCCCCTGAATGCATGTTGTAAGCAAATAGCAAAAGGAAGGAAGCAGGAAAAATGGCAGACAAGAAACACATTTTGACATATGCCGGACTGAAGCAGTACGAGGATGAGCTGCAGAACCTGAAGGTAGTCAGAAGAAAAGAAGTAGCTCAGAAGATCAAAGAGGCAAGAGAGCAGGGAGACCTTTCCGAGAACGCTGAGTACGATGCAGCAAAAGATGAGCAGAGAGACATCGAGCTTCGTATTGAAGAGCTGGAAAAACTGTTAAAGAACGCTGAAGTTGTTGTAGAAGAAGAAATCGACGTAAACAAGATCAACATCGGCTGCAAGGTAAAACTGTTGGACGTAGAATATGACGAGGAGATGGAATTCTATATCGTAGGTTCCACTGAGGCAAACAGCCTTCAGAACAAGATCTCCAATGAAGCTCCTGTAGGACGCGCTCTCATCGGCAAGTCTGTAGGAGATGTTGTAGACGTAGAAACACAGGCTGGAATTATTCAGTACAAGGTACTGGAGATCCAGAGAGTATCATAGTTAAATTTAAAACTTTATCACAAAGGAGCAAAAAAACGTGGGAGAGCAGCAGAAGTCAAATCAGACAGAGCAGGATTTAAACCATGTACTGAAGGCACGCCGTGACAAGCTGGCAGAACTTCAGGCAGCTGGAAAGGACCCTTTCCAGATCACAAAATATGATGTAACTGCCCACAGCATGGATATTAAGGAACATTATGAAGAGTGGGAAGGAAAAGAAGCAAGCATTGCCGGACGTTTAATGTTTAAGCGTGTTATGGGTAAGGCTTCTTTCTGCAACATTCAGGACCTGAAGGGAAATATCCAGGTTTATGTGGCAAGAGACAGCATCGGTGAAGATGCATACAAAGATTTTAAGAAAATGGATATCGGTGATATCGTAGGCGTAAAGGGAAAAGCATTCACCACAAAGACCGGTGAGATCTCCGTTCACGCAGACGAAGTGACCCTTCTTTCCAAGAGCCTTCAGGTTCTTCCGGAGAAGTTCCATGGTCTGACTGATACAGATATGCGTTACCGTCAGCGTTACGTAGACCTGATCATGAATGCAGAAGTAAAGGATACTTTCGTAAAACGTTCCAAGATCTTAGCTGCGATCCGTAAATACTTAGGTGGCGAAGGCTTCATGGAAGTAGAGACTCCTATGCTGGTTGCAAATGCAGGCGGCGCTGCTGCAAGACCATTTGAGACCCATTTCAATGCTCTGAACGAAGATCTGAAGCTGCGTATTTCCCTTGAGCTTTATCTGAAGCGTCTGATCGTAGGCGGTCTGGAGAGAGTATACGAGATCGGCCGTGTATTCCGTAACGAAGGTCTTGATACAAGACATAACCCGGAATTCACCCTGATGGAGTTATACCAGGCATATACTGATTACCACGGCATGATGGACTTAACAGAAAATCTGTACCGTTTCGTTGCACAGGAAGTTCTTGGAACTACCAAGATCGTTTACAATGGCATTGAAATGGATCTTGGAAAGCCATTTGAGCGCATTACCATGGTAGATGCTGTTAAGAAGTATTCCGGTGTAGATTTCAATGAGATCCACACTCTGGAAGAAGCAAGAGCCGTTGCAAAAGAAAAGAATATTGCATTTGAAGAGCGCCACAAAAAGGGCGATATCTTGAACCTGTTCTTCGAGGAATTCGTAGAAGAACATCTGTTACAGCCAACCTTTGTTATGGATCATCCGGTAGAGATCTCTCCATTAACAAAGAAGAAACCGGAAAATCCAGACTATGTAGAACGTTTCGAGTTCTTCATGAACGGCTGGGAAATGGCAAATGCTTACTCCGAGTTAAACGACCCGATCGATCAGAGAGAGCGTTTCAAAGCACAGGAAGAACTGTTTGCTGCCGGTGATGAAGAAGCAAACCACACAGACGAAGACTTCTTAAACGCACTGGAGATCGGTATGCCTCCTACAGGCGGTATCGGTTTCGGTATCGACAGAATGTGCATGCTGCTTACCAACTCTGCAGCTATCAGAGATGTCCTGCTCTTCCCAACAATGAAGTCGTTAGAAAAGTAAGAACCCAGTAAAACCAAGGGTTTCAGCACTTGGATGTACTAAAATATATAGTTGGTCAAGGGGTTTTGACCAAGATTTGACCAATTTTTGGCATAGTCAAAAAAAGATTAGTACAGGTTAGTACAGATTGCTTAGTCTGAAAAATTAAAGATTGTATTACTTAGAGGACATTTTCTAAAGAAATTTAGAAGATGTCCTTTTTTGCGTTATAGGAACAATTGAAATACCGAAAGGAGAATAGCATGGAACACACAAAGGCATATCAGGAATTTAAGAAGAATGGTAATACAAAGTTTGTAAGATATAGCGAAGGAGCAGAAATGTATCATATGGGCGTATCAAAGTTTATGCAAATGGCTAAGGATGCCAAAGCAATCTATAAGTTAGGTCAGTTAGTGCTTGTGAATTTAAAAATATTTGATGAGTACATTGAGACATTCCATATAGTTGATGATGAATTTTATAAGTAGGTGAAAAGGATGGTAACACAATTACAGCCGGATGTTAGGGCTTATCTTCATGGTGGGGAGGTAATAAAAAGATACATAAGGGTCGAAGAGGTGGCTCATGAATATGGATTAAGTGTTGAAGAAACTGAATATATTGCTAAGGCGGCAGGTTCTTTATACAAGCTTACCCATATTCATTTAGTAAAAAAGGAAAGGTTTGATGAGTTTATGAAACACATATACAAAGTGCCTGGAACAAATAAACAGATAATTAAAAAGTTTGCGAGAATTGGAGAAGCTTCAATTATATACAGTATTGGCAGACATAGATTTATCGAGTTGGCTAGAGCAGCAGGTGCAACATATAAAATAAATGAGGGAACAGGGGGGACTGTGTTAATCAATTTGGAAATATTTGATAATTATATGGAGCAATTCAGACAACCTGCAAGACCTTTGAAAGAGCCGTTATATGGGCAGGAAGAAGGTGAATTGAATGAGTAACTCATATAAGTTCTATTCAGATACAAAAGACATTATGAAAAAATATGTAAATGCTACTGAGGGTGCCATTATTTATGGCATAAGTAAATCAAGGATTATGGTTTTGGCTTCTGAAGCAGGGGCAGTGTATAAGGTTGGAAATTCAGCGTTGATTAACACTGATATCTTTGAGATGTATTTGGAAAAATTTAAGGAACCAACAAGACCATTGCCCAAGCATATTTGGAATAAATTGTTAGGTGAAGAAAAAAGACCGCAATAGTACCTGTTTTGATAAAAAAGACCCGTGATTGTCACTTTCGGCATTATAGAAACTAATGTAATATATGGACATTCCAAGAAAAACTTGGGATGAACAATTTAATAATCAGTTACAGATTTGCAAAGTAGTTTGCACTGCAGAGTATCTGTAGGTAGTAAATTTACGGGGCATGTACCTGGAAGATGAAAGTCACAGCTATCATATTAGTAGCCTGATGGATCGAAAGATGAAGGGTGAGAAGTTGGATGGAAATCTGGAAAAAGGATTCGGCATGTTGCGTAAGGATAATCAACCACAGAGGGCGAGAAGTTTGTCCTTATCCTCAAAAGGCTAAAAGAGGAGATAGTGCTTCTGATAATTCAGAAGGGCGTCGTGAAACACATTTTGTGGCTCGTCTGTAACTCCCGGAGGTGAGAACACCTCTTTGTACACGGGGCGATATAGGAGTCTAGAAGACTGGCGTGTACCTACATGCTTAGCATTAAGCATAGCCATGTAGACTATATCACTTCCAAATTCAAATTTTGTCTATATGGCAACTAATTTGAAGGAGGATAAAGTGATGATGGGATTTAGCATAGCATTTATAATTATTGTTCTTATCGTATTGTATTCATTAGCAAGGACAGCAGGTGAGTCGGACAGGATATTGGAAAATATAAGAGAGCAATCACTCCTTGGAAGGGAGGAGAGCTCTGGTGGGAACAGTTGAAAAAAGAGATAAGCATAAGAAACGCAGGTTTGTATCTCCAGAAGAAAAGCTTGAAAGAGAATTAAAAGATTGTATGCATTGTAGATTCTTCTGGGGACATAACAACAGATGTGCCAATGGAACATGTTGTAAACCATCTAAGAAAAAAGAACAGAAACTTCCGACGGAATGTGTCGGATGTCCATATTATCAAGGGAATGGTTATTGTTTTCCTTGTATGCGAAAGCTGATAGGAAAGTAGGTGGTTAAGATGTTCAAGTGGCTGTTTAAGGAGAAAGGATGTGCAAAACATATGAATAACAAGTTAGAAGTAATCGGCATTGATCATGGTTGGTCAATGATGAAAACAATTTCTCAGGTATTTGTCACAGGAGTTAAGGAGATTACAACAACTCCGGCACTTTTCGGCGATGTACTTGAGTATGAAGGAAAGTTCTATAAGGTTGGAACTGTGAGGCAGGAAGTAAAGGATACAAAGGTCGAAGATGACAGCTTTTATCTTCTCACTCTTGCAGCAGTTGCTAAGGAACTTAAAAGAAGAGGTCTTGCAGAGGCAAAGGTATTCCTTGCAGTAGGACTTCCACTTACAAGGTTTGGTGCAGAGAAGAATGATTTTATCAAGTACCTGACAAAGAATAAGCGTGTAAGCTTCAAATATGAGAATGAGCCGTATTATATTGAAATGGATGATGTGGCAGTATTCCCTCAGTGTTATGCAGCAGTAGTGGACAAGATTCCTACAATGGCAAAGAAAACGCTGATAGTAGATATCGGTAGCTGGACAATCGACATTATGCCGGTAATCAACAAGTCACCGGATGAATCAAAGTGTGTGACGATACCAAAAGGTCTTATTACCTGTATGCGTTCTATCAATGAACAGTGTGTAAGACAACTTAACGGAGAGGTAGACGAGTCAGAGATACAGAACATCATGCGATATGGCAGGTCAGATATTGATGATGAATACTTTGCCATTATCAAGGCAGAGATAGAGGATTTTGTTGATAAGGTATATAACTCAATTCGTGAGTTTGGGTATAACTTAAAGACTACACCGATTGTATTTGTCGGTGGCGGGGCAGTTGTGATGAAGAATTTTGGTAGCCATGATGCCAAGAACATTTCCTATAACCTTGATGTAAAGGCAAATGCAAGAGGATATGAGCAGCTTGCCACGATGGGGCTTAAAAGCACTAAGCGATTATCATAAGGAGGCAGATGATGGGAAGAAGACTTGAATATGAAGTAAAAACTTCTGTCCGCCTCAACATGAGCAATCCTCAGCATGTGAAAATCAATGATGTGATTCAGAACCTTGATCCGAAGATTTTCAAATCTAAGAACCAGTTCATTATAGATGCGATTCAGTTCTACATTGATAATTATGGAAAAGAAACTTTTGTTATCAAGAAGAAGGAAAAAGAGAGGGCTGAATATATCCGGTCAGAAGATATTGATGACATTAAGGAAGAAGTCATTGAAGCAGCAACCAATGAGGCTAGGAAAGAGGTCATAAGGCTGTTAGGCGGAGTGATATCCGGGATGAATGTTGGTCAGCCGGTAATAATGCAGGCAGCCAATAGTGAAGCACAAGAACCTACAGAAGATGTTATGGACGATGCAGATGTTGCAGGACTTGCAATGGGATGGATGTCGAAAGGAGACTGATTATTATGAGAAGAGTTATGGGAGCCGTAGGAACAGTAATTTTAGAGATATTCAAGTGGATATTAAGGATAATTCTTGGAGCTTTGAAGCTGGTCTTAGGACTTGCCAAAATAATTCTTCTTCTATTCGCTATGGTGGTAAGGGTATTTCTTTCATTCGTAAGAATGGGCACATTTTGAGAGGAGGTGAGCATATATGCAGGCAAAGGGTTTATTCTTGAATTATAAGAAAGACAGACGACTTATGCAGTATTTCTTTAAAATAAGAGAGCTGGTATAATGAAAGGAGTTTAAGATGCACAGAATACGGGACAGTCCGATGTGTCCCGTGCATTACAGATAAATAGTTCACCGCAAGGGTGGATGGCACGGAACACAAAGCCCGTCCCTCTTGCGGAGAAGGGATGGGTGATTACTATGAAGAAGATAAGTATTATCTTATTATCCGCAGTACTGGTCTTTTCAATGGCTGCCTGTAATGGTGGTAAGGAAAAGGCTGATAATCAGACAGAGAAACAGACGGAAAGCGTAAAGCCAACTGAAGAAGTAGCAATGGCAACGGAAGCTGTCACAGAGGTCACAACCGAAGCTGGAAGTGATGAGACAGAGAAAGATATTGCCGAGGCTAAAGATTCAGAAGAGAAGACTGATAAAGAAGATAACCGATCCGCAGATAATGAAACTGCTTCAAAGCAGGAAGAAAAGCCAAAGCAGAATGACGAGCCGGAACAGAAAGCTCCTGTAAATGATAATGAGGAAGCTGGCGGAAATCAGAGTAATGCAGGTAATGGTGGTCAGACTACAGACAGTCCGAAAGACAATGTGAGCAACCCACAGCCTGCATCCGTGGCATACAGTCCACAGAATGTTGTGTCACTTGCAACAGCAAAGTGTCAGGCAGGAGGAATGATTACCACACAGCAGAATTTACAGAACCATTTGAATGATGGCAGTATCACGCAGGAAGAGTACAATGAGTATTATCCTTACGATGGTATGGAAGGCTCTTATTATAGTGTGTTTGTAGAGACAGACCTTAACAAAGCAAGTACCATTGATGGACAGCGGTTATCATCTGAGGATGCAATCGCAGAATATATTGCAAGTATGTTACTTTTGGAAACAGATCCGGTATTCTACATCAGTTATGATGGAGTTTACACGACAGGCGGCACAGACTATTACGAGTTTCGATGTCACAGATAAATAAAAACGAATAGAAGCAGAAGGAAGAAAGATGTAAGCCATAAACTTATGTCTTTCTTTTTTTATGCGTAAATTAAGGAGGAAAGAGCACATGAAACAGAAACTAAAGCGTTTTATGGCAGGATTTATGGCTATGCTCACACTGGTTGGAACACTCTTTACGAATGGTACAACAGCATTTGCAGCCAGTCCGCAGGCAAATATTGCGTTCTGGAATGCATCAGTCAAAAATTCCGGAGAAGTAAGTGAGCTAAAGCCCGGATTTAATCATGGCAAGATTCTGTATTCAATTCTTGACGGAAATTCGGCATATTGTATGAATTTCGGATTAAGAGCAGATGGCGGTCAGCTTATGAACAGCTACGATGATGCAAGCACATCAATGTCAGCACAGCAGAGAAAGCTTTTAAGTTACTGCCTTTATTATGGGTTTAACAGTACACAAAAGGCGGCACCAAGCAACAGCCAGTGTGATGAGTATATCGCAACTCAGGCAATGGTATGGGTAATTGTAGCAGATATTTTTGGAACTGGAAGTGGTGATTCGGCAGCGAGAAAGCTCTGCAACACAGCACCAAGTCCTGATTCTTCATACAGTTATTATGAGAGACTCAGGGACAATATCAGCAGCTCCTACAATGCAACACTTCCAAGTTTTGCATCACGCAGAACCAGTGAGGCACCAACTTATGAGCTGAAGTGGAATGAGGGAAGTCAGAGATTTGAAACAACATTATATGACAGCAATGGTGTTTTATCGGATTTTGATTTTGGCATCAGCGGATATTCTGTTGATAAGAATGGCAACAGTATTACCATATCTTCAACGAGTGTGAATACTACAGCTACAACAGGAACATTCACATCCAATGCAGGCAAGGTTGAGACAACATCAAGCTGTGTATTCTGGCTTACAGGAAAGAGCGGATATCAGGAGTTTATTTCTGAAAGACCGACAGCAGATCCTATCAAAGCCTATATCAAGGTCAAGACAGAGAACATCGGATATGGTGAGCTTACAAAGACAGACGAGTCAAGCGGAGTGAAGCTTTCCGGTGCAGTCTATGGAATCTATTCTGACAGCGGATGCACAAACAGAGTACAGACCATGACAACAGATGGAAACGGATATGCAAAGTCAGCTGCACTTGTTGCAGGCACTTATTATGTAAAAGAAATTACCGCACCAAAGGGATATGTCCTTTCCGGTAAGGTTCATACACTTACTGTAAAAGCAGGACAGACAACGGGAATCTCTGCAACAGATAAAGAGCAGCTTGGAGCAATCACAATCTACAAAGAGGGTGAGGTGCTTAGCTCATGGAATGGAAGCAATTTCACCTATGAGAAAAAGAAGCTTTCCGGAGCAGCATTCAAGGTAACTGCCGGGGCAGATATCTACAAGGCAGATGGTACAAAGGTGTATAGTGCTGGCGATGTTGTAGCAGAAAGCCTAACAACAGGAACTGACGGACAGGTGGTATTATCTGACCTTCATCTTGGAACTTATGTGATTACTGAGATTAAGAGCATTGACGGATATACAATCAATACCACACCTCAGACAGTAGCAGTTGAGTATAAGGACCAGACTGTGACAGTCCAGTATGAATCAACTACGATTGAGAATACAAGACAGAAAGCGGATGTATCTGTCGTAAAGAAGGACTCTGACACAGAGAACCCTCTTGATGGCGGCAAGTACACACTTTATGCCGGAAATGACATCAAAAACTATGCCGGACAGGTTATTGTGACAAAGGGTACAGCTCTTGAGACAGTAACTACAGGTGAGGACGGAAAGGCAAGCTACAGCGCGGATTTGCCAATCTCTAACGGATATTATGTATCAGAGACACAGGCACCATATGCGTATATCAGAAACAGTAAAGATGTTTACAGCTTCAATTTCAATGTATTACCTGAAACACAGGCAAAGGCATCATTCAGTCATACATTTGTGAATGACAGAACGACAGCAAAGATTCATATCTACAAGGTAGACAAGGAATCAGGCAAGGCAGTTGCCCAGGGAGATGCAAGCCTTGAAGGTGCAGTTTATGGTCTTTATGTAAGAAACGATATCGTGCATCCGGACGGAGCAACAGGAGTCGTATTCAAAGCAGGTGACCTTGTAGCAACACTTACAACAGATAAGAATGGAGAGGCAGAGGTCAATAACCTTTACCTTGGAAATTATTATGTAAAGGAAATCACTCCATCAGAGGGGTATCTCTTAGACGAAGAGGAACATGATGTGGTATGTGATTATGAGGGAGACCTTGTAGCAGAGGTATCAAGAAGTACAACTTCAGCAGAGCAGGTAATCAAGCAGCCATTCCAGCTTATCAAGGTATCTGACAATGGCGATGATACTGAAGCAGGACTGCTTGCAGGTGCAGAGTTTACAGCTTATTTGAAATCATCTTTACCTGTAAAGGCAGATGGAAGTTATGACTTTGACAAGGCATCTCCGGTTGTAATCGGGGAAAACGGAGCAACAACAATCACATCCGATGACAAGGGGCATGCAGTTTCCATTGCAATTCCTTATGGAACTTATGTGGTAGTTGAGTCAAAGACTCCGCATAACATGAAGACGATCAAGCCATTTGAGGTAAAAATCAGCGAGAACCATCCTGACAAACCTCAGACATGGAGAGTATTCCTTGACAGGGAGTTTACTGCAAAGCTTCGTGTAATCAAGAAGGATTCCGATACAAAGCAGACAGTACTTGTGCCAAATGCAGAGTTTAAAATCTTCAATATTGATAAGAACGAATATGTAAAGCAGTACACAACTTATCCGTCAAAGGTAGAGCATACTTCATTCTTTACTGATGAGGACGGAGATTTAATCTTACCGGAGGCACTTAAAATCGGTAACTACCGCATTGAGGAAGTGTCTGCACCATTTGGATATGTTGTAAATGATAAGTATGTCAACATCTCGGTTGATACTGATACAGCATTTGAGACAGATGGTGATACAAATGATGCAATCATCACCGTGGAATATTCCGATGCCCCTGCAGTCGGAGAGCTGACTGTAGAAAAGAAGGGAGAGGTACTTGACGGATTCAAGGGTGGACTTCTTGCAAGCTCATATGAGAAAGAGTTTGTTTATAAGGAAGGCTCACTTGCCGGAGCAAAATTCAAAGTTTATGCTGCGGAAGATATTTACACAGCAGACAACCAGAAGGATGCAGACGGAAACCGCATTAAGTATTACAGCAAGGGAGACCTTGTGACAACTCTTACAACTGGCAAGGATGGAAAGGCAACAGCAAAGAATCTTCCTCTTGGACAGTACAGAGTTGTGGAAGTGGAAGCTCCATACGGATATGTATTAAATCCGAATGAGCAGAAAGTGACATTCACATATGTGGATGATAAGACACCTGTTATCAAGGAAAGCCTTACTTTCTCAGATGACAGACAGAAGCTTGATATGTCAGTGACTAAGCTTGATGCAGAAGATAACACACCGATTGCAGGTGCAGTATTTGGTCTTTATGCAGATGAGGATATCAAGAATGCTGATGGCAGAGTTATTATCGAGAAAGGCACACTTCTTGAGAAGGCAACATCTGATGAGAATGGAAAGATTGCTTTTGTTAAGAATTATCCATTTGCAAAATATGTTGCAAGGGAGCTTGTAAAGCCTGCTGGATATGTGACAAATGAGGAAGCAGTAAACTTTGATACAAAATATCAGGGACAGGATGTTAAGACTGCTGTATATAACAGCGAGTATAAGAACACTCCTACAACCTTTGAGTTTACAAAGACAGATATCACAAGCGGTGCAGAGCTTACAGGTGCAACACTTACTGTACTTGATAAGGATGGAAATGTGGTAGACACATGGACATCTGATGCTAAGGAAGCACATGTAATCAAGAGACTTGTAGTTGGAGAGATTTACACTCTTCGTGAGGAATTTGCTCCTTACGGATATCTCAAGGCAGCAGATATCCAGTTTACAGTTGAGGACACAGGCAAAGTGCAGCATGTAGAGATGAAGGATGAAGTTCCTACAGGTTCCATCGTTATCAATAAGGACGGCGAATTTGTAACAGATACCACTCTTATGAAGGGGTACTGGTACGACTTTATCTTCAATTTCTTCAAGGACAGCCTTGCAGGAGTAACTTTTGATGTATATGCAAAAGAGGATATCGTAAGTGCTGACGGACTTGACACTGTATATCATAAGACAGGAGACAAGGTGGCAACCATCGTGACAAATGATAAGGGTATCGCAAGAATTGATGACCTTCCACTTGGCAGATATTATCTTGTTGAGACAAAGACCATTGATGGATTTGTATTAGATGATACACCGATTGAAGCAGACCTTTCCTATATCGACCAGAATACAAAGGTTGTGTTTGCAGGAATGGATGTGACAAATGAGCGTCAGAAAGTGCAGATTACTGTAACCAAGACTGATTCAGAGACTAAGGAAGCACTTGAGGGAGCAGTATTCGGTTTATTTGCGAAAGAAGACATTGTGAACAAAGATGGCAAGGTAATCGTAAAAGCTGATACACAGATTGAGAGAACAGTAACAGGCAAGGATGGAAAGGCTGCATTTACCTCTGACCTTCCGCTTGGACAGTATTATGTCAAAGAGATTGAGGCCCCAAAGGGCTATGTGAAGTCTGATAAGATTTTTGATGTGGATGCTTCATATCAGGGAGATAAGGTAAAGGTTATCGAGTTTGAGGCAGCATTTGAAAATGTACCTATTAAGGTAGAAATTTCAAAGACTGATATCACAGGAGAGAAAGAGTTGCCTGGAGCAAAGCTTTCAGTAATTGATGCTGATGGAAAGCTTGTAGAAAGCTGGACATCTGAGGCTGGAAAGACTCATATGATCGAAAGACTTCCTGTTGGAAAGTACACACTTAGAGAGGAATCTGCACCATATGGATATAAGGTGGCAAGTGATGTAACCTTTGAAGTAAAGGAGACAGCAGAAATCCAGAAGGTATCCATGAAGGATGAGCAGGCAGTCGGTAAGATTGTCATTGAGAAAACTGACAAAGTAACCGGAAAGCCGATTGAGGGTGTTGTATTTGAAGTAAGGGATAAGGACGGAAAGGTGCTTGATACACTCACTACTGACAAGAATGGTCATGCAGAGAGCAAGGAGCTTCCTATCTGTACTTACAATGAGGATGGATCATTCAAAGAAGATATCCATTATACAGTTCTTGAGACTAAAGCAGCTGACGGATATATCCTTGATGGAACAGCTCACGATGTAACACTTCGATATGATGATAATGCACCGGATGTTGTTGTAGCAACTCTTAAGCTTGTCAATGTACCGACAGAGCCTAAGCTTCCACAGACAGGCGACAATGCAAATCCGCTTCTTTATCTTGGAATTGGTGCACTTGCACTTATTACAGGTGTTGGAGTCGGACTTCGTGGAAGAAAGAAAAAGAATAAACAGTAACAATTAACCTTGCGGGGAATGTAAGCCAGTGACTTATGTTCCCTGCTTTTTTAGATTAAGGAGGAACCGTAATATGATGAATTACGAGATTTTTAAGGAAGTAGTAAAAGAAAAGTTTATGGATTATATGCCTGAGAGGTTCAAAGGAATGGAGCTTGTGGCAGAACCCGTGGAAAAGGTGAATGTGACTCTTGATGGCATCATCTTAAGAGAGGAAGGCAGGAATATTTCGCCTACGATTTATATCAATGACATGTATAAGAAGTATCAGGACTGTGGTGATCTTGAGGAAACACTTATGGCTGCATGTGACTTTATGGAAAGGGCATATGAGCAGGTTCCGGTTGTTGATGTGGACAGTATTATGAAGGATGCTAACGAGAAGATTGTATTCCAGCTCATCAATACAGAGCAGAATAAGACATTTTTGGAACAGGTGCCGCACAGAGAGTTCCAGGATCTTTCTATTGTGTATAAGGTAATAATCAGTGCAGATAAGGATGCGGTACAGAGTTCAAAAATTACAAATGAATTTGCGAAAAGACTTGGAATGAGCGAGGAACAGCTCTTTAAGTATGCAGCGGAAAACACAAGAAGACTCTTCCCACCTGTCGTTCGTAGCATGAATGACATTATGAGAGAAATGTTCGCAAGGGATGGGATGCCTCAGGAGATTGCAGATATGATGATAGCCGAGATTCCACCGGAGCAGACGATGTGGGTGATTTCCAATGAAAAGGGTATCAATGGTGCAGCATCCATGCTTTATGAGAATGAGCTTCATGAGCTGGCAGAGAGTTTAGAGAGTGACCTTTATATTCTCCCTTCGAGCGTGCATGAGGTTATTGCAGTATCTTCAGATATGGGAAGCCCTGAGATGCTTGCACAGATGGTAGTCGAGGTAAATATGCAGGAGGTATCTTTGGACGAGAGACTTTCCAATCAGGTATATCACTATGATAAGGATTTAAGAAAACTCACCCTTGCAACTGATACACCGAACAAGAGACTTGATGGTATCGTTGCAGAATCTCCCCTTGTATATGATGCGAAGGAAAAGTCCAGATAGGAGGCAGTTATGGAGCAGGAACTTACAATGGAAGAACTCATTGCTCTCATAAACAGCCAGAAAGGTGACTTTGTTATCCGTGTCGAGTTTGGAGAGGAGGCGGTGTCTGATGCCAAAGAAGAATGACTTCAAGCTTGATGTGGTTTCGGTAAGACTTGTAAAGGATGCTCCGATTTATTCGGAGCATACCTTTAACAATCCGGCGGATATAGCTGCTGTCATGGGAGACTGTATGTGCCAGTTTGACAGGGAAGTAGTGTGTGTGGTCAATCTAAGGTCAGATTTAAAACCTATCAATGTGCATTTTGCAAGTGTTGGCTCTTTAAATGAGGCAATGGCACATCCGAGAGAACTGTTTAAATCAAGTATCTTAAGCAATGCCGCAAGCATGATGTTAATCCATTGTCATCCATCCGGGAACGTATTCCCAAGCAAGGCAGACACGATGATGACGGATCGCATGAACAAGCTGTGTGAGCTGATGGGAATACCTCTCATTGACCATATCATAGTCGGTGGTGACAATCGTGAATTTTTCAGTTTCAGGGAAAAAGGCATGATTGATAATCCTAAGATTACCCTGAGCACGGATTACCGGACACTTGATATCAAGTCACCGCTTGTAGCAGAGCAGGGAAAGGCAAGGTGAAAGCATGGATGGAAGATTTACGGATGAAGAGCTTGCCATAGCAAAGAGTGTTGACCTGTGTGCAGTTGCAGAAAGCCTTGGGTATACAGTAAAGAGGATTGGCAAATACCACACTTTAAAGGAGATGGATTCCATTCGTATCTATAACAGAAGCCATTGGTACAGATGGTCAAGGCAGTTTGACAAAGGCAACAATGGCGGCTCACAGATAGATTTCTTACGGGTATTTTGTGGAATGAGTGTAAAAGAGGCTGTGTTCTGGCTTTTAGATTTTGCAGGATACAGAAGAATCGAGAATCCTGTAAAGCAGCCACTTGTTCATCAGGTATCGCAGAAGCAGGCAGAGGAGAGAAAGCCGTTTGTCCTACCGGAACCTGCAGGAGATAATTCCTATCTTATTTCATATCTGAATCAGGAGAGAGGAATCAGCAGAGCAGTCATAGATCTGTTTTTAAAAGATGGACTGATTTATGAGAGCAGGCATTACCACAATGTCGTTTTCAAAGGAAATGATAAAAATGGAGTGACAAGATTTGCAAGTATGCGGGGAGTGTTTGATAAGCAGGGTAAGCCATTCAAGTGTGATGTCACAGGAAATGATAAGAACTATGGATTTAATGTGGTAAATGAGAACAGTACAGAGCTTGTAGTATTTGAGGCAGCAATCGACCTTATGAGTTATGTTGATATCTTCACGGATTATGAATCAAATAAGCTGGCACTTGGAATGCTTGCAGATGCACCACTTGAGACATTTCTTCGGGAACATCCGCAGATTACTTCCATCCGGTTCTGCCTTGATGGAGATGAGCCGGGGAGAAAAGCAGCTACTGAACTTATGAGAAAGTATTATGAGCTTGGATATGAGGTAGAAGACTGTCCGCCTCCAGCCGGATATAAGGATTACAACGAGTGGCTTGTGGCTGCAAAGCTTAATCTGAACCAGATGAATCAGAGAGCAGATGAACCAGTCAGGGCATGAGAAATCGGATTTTGATGTGTGGGGGCAGAAAGCGCCCCCAAAACAGCAAAGTGGGGGCAGAAAGCGCCCCCAAAATGTCAAAGTGGGGGCAGAAAGTGCCCCCACAATTTGGACACGACAAAATCCGGACTGAAGTAAAAATAAAAGTGGGGGCGGAAAACGCCCCCAAAATAACAAAATGGGGGCAGAAAGTGCCCCCAAAGTAGCAAAGTGGGGGCAAAAAGCGCCCCCACTTTCATAAACAGAGGGTTTTAGGGAGATTTTCTCCCTAACTAGATGGCATTAGGACAGAGATGTCTCTAATGCGTATCTAGCCGTAAACCTAAGAGATTCAGACAGGCGTGTGGGTGGAAGAGATATACAAAACACGGATAAGGGAGGTGCAGGAAAGCAATGGATAAAGAACTTACAATAATCGCAGAACCAGAGGAACTTATTGCCTGGGCAGACACATTTGATATCTTACTAAACCCTTCGATAGAAGATGCTGCAATTCTGCTTAACTATATGGAAGGACATGATTATGCCATTGGCATAGATTCAGATGGGAAGATGTACAGGCAGGATATTGCTGAAGAGAATGGCGAGATAGAACCATATTCGATTGATGATGTTATAGATATTGTCTGTGAATGGAACTATGAACTGATACTTGATGCGGAAGCACACAGGAGTGATCCAAAGGATTTTAACGACTATAACGAGTATCAGAACAAGTATGAAAGTCTGAAAGCAGATGAAAAGAGACTGGACAGATTGTTCGACAAGACCAGTCATGGTAAGGAGCTTATAGCAGTTGCCACAGAGCTTGCAGACAGGGTTATTGCCCAGCTGGGTAATAAAGAACTTGAAAAGGCTGCTGTAACAGTAGCAGAAGGAATAAGAGAATACAGTACGGGTAAGAGAGGAAGGTGATCCTATGGCAGATAAAGTTCATTGTATAAGGAAAACACTAAGACTTATGCCACAGGAAGCGAAAGTGCTTTCTGATAAGGCAAAGGCTAATGGAATGAATGAAGCCGAATATATCAGGCTTCTAATCAGTCAGAAACCAAATGATTATCTGGAAGTAAGGAAACTTCTTAAAGAGCTTATCAATGAGGTAAACCGTATCGGCATTAACATCAATCAGATTGTATTTAACAGTAATGCTCAGATATATTCCAAGAAAGATAAGGAACAGCTTGTGGCATATATGAAAAAGCTGAATCAATCTGTCAGCGAGGCGGTGGTAAAGATTGGCAATCAGTAAGATACTTCACATGAAGGACAGCGGGAATTCTTTTCATGCAAGGCATTTAAAGCGGGCACTGGATTATGTAATGAATCCTGAGAAAACGCAGGGAGGAAGACTTGTGGGAGCCATAAACTGCCAGGCAGATATGGCTTTTGAACAGATGATGGATACAAAGAAGAAGTTTGGAAAAACAGACAAGCGACAGGGGTATCATATCATTCTTTCTTTCAAAGAGGATGAGGTGGAACCAGACAGGGCTTTTGAGATAACACAGAAGTTTGTAGCAGAATATCTTGGTGATGCCTATGAAGCGGTATTTGTGGTTCATGATAATACAGACCATGTTCATTCACACATTGTATTTAACAGTGTAAGCTTTGTGGATGGGAAAAAGTATCGCTACGAGAAAGGTGACTGGGCAAAGTATATCCAGCCGATTACCAATAAGCTGTGTCAGGAGTATGGTCTTTCCATTATAGATGTGGAGGATGGCAGCAAAGAGAAACAGCACGAGAATTATAAGGATTGGAGCGAATATCGTGAAGGCAGCTTTGTGTGGGCAGATATGATAAAAAGAGATCTTGATGCCTGCATTTTACAGGCAAATGATTTCAGTGGATTTCTGGAGCTGCTGTCGGAAAAAGGATATGAGGTCAAGCAGGGAAAGTATCTGGCAGTCAGACTACAGGGGATGACAAGATTCAGAAGATGTAAGACTCTTGGCGAGAATTATTCACAGGAAGCTATTGTGGAGCGTATTGCTAAGGAAGATTTATCCTTTTACCAGTCACAGAATGAGGAAAGGCAGGCAGCGATAGTAAAGTGCTATGTCAAAAGATACCGCAGGGCGAAGATGTCAGGCTTGCAGAAAAGATATTATGCAAAGCTTTACCGGATTGGAAAGCTGAAAAAGAAGCCATATAGTCAGGTATGGAAGTATAAGGATGATATCCGAAAGATGCATAAGCTACAGGAGCAGTATCTATTTTTGGTAAGGCATAAGATTGAGAGTGCGGAAGAACTTGTATCGGTACTTGATAATCTGACGGATAAGAAAAAAGAAGCATCAAAGGAAAAGAGTAAGACCTATAAGGCTAAGGAAAGATTCAAAGATATTTTTGACAAGGCAGAACAGATCCGGGGGCTTGATGATGCGGAATCGTGTTATCAGAGTGGGGATACCTTCTTTGAAGACGAGCACAATGCATGGGAAAGGCTTAACACTGAGCTTCTGGCACAGGGATATAGTGTGGAAGAGGTCGAGAGTCTTAGAAAAAAATATGAGAGCAAGTATGCACAGGACTGTAAGGCAGAACGGGCGGTATCAAAGGAACTTAGCCTTGGAAGATCAATATGGAAGGAACTTACTGTATCAGCTTCGGCAGAAGAGAAGCAGTATGACAAAGAAACAATAAGAGACAGAAAAGAACAGCCGGTACATTAGGCTGTTTTTTTAGTGGTTAGGAGGCATATATGGAAGAAAAAAGAGAGCCATTAAGTGAAATGGCGATTGAGAGAAAGATACAGATTCTTCGTAATAAGCATATGGACAGTGAGGTTATTGCTCTTGTCAAAAGCGATTATGAATATGGACTGACTGATGATGAAATCGGTCTGTATCTTAAAAAAAGTTATGACATTGAGCAGATGAGGGTGTTATCAAAATGTCTGCATAAGGGTGTATCAGAAGAGTTGTTAACGCTGCTGAAAGATAGCAGGATGGCAGCACCTAAGATGCAGACAGCATTGGATTACTATGAAAAAGGTGTGCCGATTGATGCAATCAGAGAGGTAGTCCAAAAAGATGATACAGCAGTAAACATGCGCAGGATGTTTGATGTGGTATTAGATAAGCTTAATAAAGCCAAAGAGCAGATACCACAGGATTTAGAGTATGTGAAAAGTCTTGTAGCTCAGATGGATGAAGTGGTGGAAAAAATCAATCACCAGAATGAAAGGTATGATGCCCTGAATAAGAAGCTTTCTGAAATAGAAACTTCCAAAGATGACGAGGAAGTCAGGGAGCGTCTGGTCAAGGAGAATCAGGATAAGGATGCTCTTATCAACAGTCAGCAGAATGAACTGAATAAGGCAAGCAGTACGATTGCAAGGCTCAGGGATGATATTGAGAAAAAGGATAAGGAGATGAAGCGTATGGGAGACAGAATAGAGTCATTGGAAGATAAGATCATAAGTGTTGCCATAGAGAATAAGAAAGGGGCAGAAAGTAAGGCAGAGCCGCAGGAAAGCCAGTCCGTACCACAGGCAGAAAAAAAGATGGTTGATACAGTTGCAGTTCCGCAGAATATGCAGGCTGTGGCAAACGGGATTCCGGTCTATTATCAGATTCCGGTAGTTGATGGTACTGGAAATGTGGTGCAGAGACTTCCGATTGAGCGAAGTGTGAGAAAGAGCAGCAACAGCGGAGTGGCAAGTCTTTTTGCAAGACTGTCATTTAAGAAAAAGTCAAGAGCAGACATTGTAAAGCTGGTTGCATCGGGAGACCTTGTTCCGGCGCAGCTTGTGCAGATTAAGAGTGCAATAGAAAAGGGACTTACTGAGTCACAGCTTGTAGAGCTCATAAACAACAACATTTCAGCGGAAAAGATGAAGGAGATCATTGAGATTGCTGTGCTTGAAAACAGCATGGCAGATTAGGAGGAACTTATGAATTTAGCAGTAGTAAATGAAGCAGTAACAGAGATGAATGGTGTGGAGCATCAGTTTACAGAGGAAGAGAAAAACTTTGTTGTCCAGTTCGCATTCAGAAGTGGCAGCAAGGAAGACACGATTTCTCTTATTGAAGCTTTGGCACATTCAGCGGATAAGGCTGAGTCGGACGAGATTATGGTCACATACAGGTCTAAATATGATATGAAGCCTGCATGGGTGGAACAGGTGGAAAACCTGCTTGTGGCACTTGAAATGTATCGTATCGAGGAGGAGAAAGCAATCAATCATCTGGCAGATATTTTGACTGCTTATGGTATTGATGTATCAGCCGAGGAAATCCGTACTACAGAGACAGAAACGCTTAAAACAACAGTCAGAGAGAAAGTGGAGGTGCGATAATGGCAGAAGAGATTCAGGAAGCGGTGCAGATCATCCGTGTAGCTTATGATGGCATTGAGATTGCCATGAAGGTAGGAAGCGGCGGCATTGCTGCCATGCAGAAGGCAATAGATTTCTTAAAAGGGATGCTTGATTATGAAAAGTCACTTGGCAAGACATCCATGAGAAAGCTGATCTTAAAAGGTGGCGATTTACAGGTGTTGCAGTTTAATACCGAAGATATGAAAAAGGTTGAAAAGATGGCAAAGAAGTATGGAATCCTGTATTCGGTACTTCCAGACTGTAACAGGAAAGATGGACTGAGTGAGGTAATCTTTCATACAGAGGCAGTTCCCCGTGTGAATATGATGATACAGAAGCTCAAGTTTGGTAAGATTGCCACATTTGACGATTATCTGAAGAATGGAGATGAAAAATCCCTTGGCAAGCTGATGGATTTTTTGAAGAAACAGCAGGGAAACGAGAAAAGCCACACGATAGAAGGGGATAGGGTTAATACCGCTATTGACGGACTGATCGAAAAGGTCGGAATGTTTGCAATGGAAAAGAAAGCTATCAGTGTGGATCAGGTCAAGGAGAATTTCAGTATCAATGGTGAGCAGGCTGAAAGTGTTATCAAACAGCTTGAGACAATCGGTGTGCTTGGAAAGAAAAATGAGGATGGCACCCATACAGTCATGATGGACAAGGATGCATTTATCAACCGTGTCAGAGGCTATCAGGACCTTGCTGAGAGAATGAGGGCAGTTGCAGCATCAAAAAATGCGAACCTGTCAGATGTGACAATCAGCAAGAAGCTGATTATCGAAGAAAATGACCATGCTGTTAAGACCAGAGTTCCCGGCACATGGGGAGAAGAGGCAAGATATGTATGGCTCCGTAAGGAAAACATCATGGAGATTCATGGTGGAAAGACAATGCTTACCTTCCTTGATTCCACCAAGGATTATAAGCTCTACGATGAGCAGAATCGTGTGGTGACAACCCAGAAAGGAACCGAGCTTTATACTCACTACGACAAGGTGGAGTCATCTGTCAGGGAGCGTTACGAGAAAGTGCAGAAGCAGCAGAAAAAGACCACACAGAAGAAAACTGTTACCACAAAGAAAGCGAGGTAGCAGCCTATGCAGACAACAAAGAAAAAGCCGTCACTGATATTCATCCTTGTGGGTGCAGTGTTAGCAGGGTATCTTGGTTATCTGATAAATGGTGCGTGGACGGAAGGGATTGCCTTTAATGAATTTATGGACAGATTCAATGAAGTATGTGCTGTTCCTTTTGCCAATTATTACAATTCCAATACAGTAAAAGCAGTAGCCATTGCATTAGGTATCTATGCGATGGCTATTGTCATGTATTACACCAGTCAGAGAAACTATATGCCTGGCAAAGAATTTGGTACGGCAAGATTTGAAAATCCGAAGCAGGTCAACAAGATACTTGCAGATAAGGATGAAAATTTCAACCGGATACTCAGCCAGAATGTGAAGATGTCGCTGGATTTCAGGAGACTCAAGCTCAATGGAAATATCCTTATCTGTGGTGGTTCCGGAGCAGGAAAAACATTTTATGAAGTAAAGCCGAATCTTATGCAGATGCCGCATAACTGTTCCTTTATCTGTACCGATCCAAAGGGAGAAATCCTTAGAAGCTGCGGGCAGATGTTAAAAAATAACGGATATAACCTGAAAGTCATTAATCTGTTAGAGATGGATAAATCAGACTGTTACAATCCATTTTCCTATATCAGAGAGGAAACAGATGTGGTCAAGCTGATTACAAACCTTATCAGCAATACGACACCAAAGGGAGCGACACCAAGTGATCCGTTCTGGGAAAAAGCGGAAGGATTGTTCTTACAGGCTATCTTTTATTATGTGTGGCTGGAGGTACAGCCGGCAAAGAGAAACTTTGAGACAGTACTGAAGCTTCTTGGAGAAGCAGAAGTGACAGAGCAGGGAAAGGCATCGAAACTGGATGTGCGAATGAAGTTCTTAGAGGAGAGTTCTCCACTTGGAGCTAATCATCCGGCAGTAAAACAGTACAACAAGTGTATGAGAGGTGCAGGAGATACCGTCCGTTCCATTATCATCAGTGCCAACTCAAGACTTGCATTTCTTGAGAATAAGCAGGTTTTACGATTACTCTCAAAAGATGAGCTTAATCTGTCAGATATCGGTATTGGAGTGAATGGGGATGGAGAGACAAAGACAGCACTGTTTTGTGTAATCCCGGATAGTGACAAATCCTATAACTTTATTATTGGACTACTTTATACGCAGATATTTCAGGAATTGTACTATCAGGCGGATTTTAACTGCGGTGGCAGACTCCCGATTCATGTGACATTTATGTTAGATGAATTTGCGAATGTTGCATTGCCAGATGATTTTTGTTCGCTGCTTTCTACAATGCGAAGCAGGGAAATTTCCAGTATTATCATCATACAGAACTTTGCCCAGTTAAAGGCACTTTTCAAGGATACTTGGGAAACCATTCCAGGCAACTGCGATACTTTCATCTATCTTGGAGGCAATGAGCAGAGTACGCACAAGTATGTCTCGGAACTGCTTGGAAAAGGCACGATTGATAAAAAATCAAGCGGAGAGACAAAGGGGAGGCAGGGAAGCTCGTCAAGAAATTATGATGTTTTAGGCAGGGAACTGTTTACACCCGATGAGGTAAGAAAGCTGGATAATAAGAAATGTATTATTTTTATCCGTGGATTTGATCCTATCATGGACAACAAGTTTATTCCATTTAATCATCCGATGTTTAACCAGACAGCAGATGGCAAGGGAGAGCCTTATGTTCACGAGATAAGAGGAGCAAATAATCTTATCGGTCCGCCATTTGAGATTCTTTCAGACAAGGCAGTTAAGTATTATGAAAAACTGAAGGATAAGGGCGAGAATGTGTATATAGATTCTCTAACCTATGAGCAGTTTATGATGCTTGGCGATGTGGAATTAAGCAGAAGATTCTCCATGCAGGATGAAGCAGAGCAGAAAGCAAAGATAGACAGGGAACAGGCAAATGAGCTTGAGTATGTCGATGAATCACAGAAAGCAGATAGTACAGCAACTGCCAGTGGTTCTAGTGGAAACGCTGGTGGTAAGCCTGTAAGGAATCCTGAAAGGGAAAAGCCTAAGTGGGAAGATACTATTACAAACCGAATGCTTCATTGGTCATATACACCTGAGCAGAAAGAGGAGCTAAAGATGGCACTTGCGGCAGGAATTCCTAGAGCAACGATACTGACTTATTTCTATCCAGAGGTAACGGTGGAGAAGATGAGTTCTTATCGAAAGAAGCAGTAAGTTATCGCATAGGCACAGAAGTTGTGGTATACTGTGTCTATGTGAGATTAAAGAAACTTACAAATCGGTAGTTGACAAGGAGTTTTGATAGCGTGAAAAAAATATTTCTTAAAATTGTGATAGGGGTTGTTCTTGTTTGTATTTTATTTGTTTGTTTTCTTTATACGAACAATGAGATCGGCGTGACTTCATCTAAGCTGGAGACAGATATTCGTTCGTCGCAGAAGATTAAGGATGATTGGACGGTCGATGGAAGCGTTTCCAGCACGATGGCTGCATATATTTCTTACCCTCAGGATTTGAGTGACCATTCTTTTTCCGTCTATGTCAACCGCCCTGGTCTTTCCTTTGGATACTTTTTCCGTGGGGGTGGAAAACTTTCGGGGGTTCAAAGAGGAATTGCCGAGTACACTGTAGAAGGATATAATGAGCGAGCATTTATTTCTATGAATCAGCAACAGGTAACACAGCTTGAAATAGATGACGGCAACACAATTCAAGTGCTTGACATTGACAGCAATAAACCTTTTGCGATTGTTTTGCCTATAAATGCGGGAACCATTACATTCTATGATGTGAATGGCAATACTGTGGAATACTGGAACAATTCTCTTTGACAACTTCAAGTTTGTCTGACTGATAAATAATTTAATAACTGTTTTACAAAGCACTTTAGCCAATAATAGGTTAGAGTGCTTTTTTCATGCCATAAAAGGAGGTGGTTGAAGCACAACGCATCGGGGAAAGCCCGATTAATCTTTACAACAGGCATTGCCTGATAATCATATAGTAAAAAAACAAAGACAGAGAGGAATGTATATATTCCATTCGGAAATCAGCCGGATTGGAATGTGTACATTCCTTTCTGGCTTTTTCCATATCTGTCACACATCAAGAAAAAGGAGATTTTTATCATGAGAAAAGAACAGATTACAGTAACTAACAATTCAGTCTGCAATAGTGCAGAAAACAAGGGTTTGGAGGGAAAAGGCATGAAGAGAAGATTACTTCATTTTAAGAAAAGAATGGTTCCGGCAGTATCCGGAGCACTTATGGGAGTAATGCTTATGAGCACTACTTGTTTTGCAGCAGGTACAGGTACTTCCGCAGTAACACAGCCGCTTGAGAATTTAAAGACACTTATCATTGCAGTCATTGGTGCGGTTGGTGTCATCATTCTTGCAAAGAATGTTATGGAGTTCGCACAAGCCTACCAGCAGCAGGATTCATCTACCATGAACTCCGCTCTGAAAGGAATTGTGGCAGGTGTCATGATGGCTGGTATTTCAACAGTTCTGACATTCTTAGGCTTCTAAGATTAGGGAAATGCATTTCCCCTTTTAGTAAAAGGAAAGAGGTGAATAACAAGTATGGATATTTTTAAGCTTGGTGATAAGATCCTTGCACTTCTTGAGGCAGTGTTTGGGTTTTGGAACAATCAGATATCCCTGGTCTTTGCAATGCTTGGACAGTCACCGGTCAGTTTCAAGGGCGGAGGTCCCTGGGCAGTCATTGAGGGTATAGAGCCGGTCTTTGTAGCGGTCGGCTCTTCCCTCGTTGTGCTGTTCTTTGTTATCGGTTTCTGCTCGGAAAGCATAGATGTAAAAGATGAGATGAGGTTTGAGTCTATATTTCGTATGCTTATCCGACTGGGACTTGCAGAATGGTTTGTTGCAAATAATGTCACGATTATGAAAGCGTTTTTTACTTCCATAGGAAATCTGGTGGGACTTATATCTGCGGGGACAACGACGCAGCTTGCCATTGACAGTACACAGGCAGACATCATTAAGGGACTCGGATTTGGTGAGAGTCTGGTAATGCTGATACTTACAGCTTTGCTTGCAATCATCATTATTATCTGTGGATTCTTTATCATTTACACAGTGTATTTCAGGTTCTTAAAGATACTGATTATTGTGCCGCTTGGTGCGATTGCATGCTCCACAATGGCAGGAAACAGAATGGTCAGTCATACAATGGCTACCTACTGCAAATATTTTCTTTCGTGTGTATTCGAGGCAGTAACGATGGCACTTGCAATTGTGGTATGTAATGCATTTATCAATGCAGGACTTCCGGCATTTACAGGAAGTTACGCTGACTGGGCACAGACGCTTATTTATTTGTGTGAAATGACATTTACGATAGCAATGACTGTTGGAAGCGTGAAGGGTGCACAGACACTTACAAGCAAGGCATTTGGATTATAGAGGGAGGCAGAAATGGATAATGAAAAGAAACAGGTTACTTATAATTCAAGCATAACCGGAGAAACGCAGGTGACATTTGATATCCAGCAGTATATGAATAACAGGGCAATGTTTATCGGTCTTATGTGTAATGAAGATGGATATGAGGAGCCTTTTGGGGATGTGACTGTGAATTTGTCGGTTGCAGCACCAAATTACTGCGGATATCTGAATGTGAATGACATGCCGGATATTGAAAAGTTTATTACAGACAATGACCTTGGAGAGTTTACAGGATTCACGCAAAGGAGCGGTTTCTGCGAATATCCGCTTTATCTGTTCAATGTGGATAAGCTTAGGGAACTGTGTCCGGATGGAATGGATAAGTATGAGGCGAATATTGGAATGACAAGAAAGCCGGAAACAAAGGATTTATCAAGATAGGAGGTAGGGACAATGGTAATCGAAGTAAACAAGGATATTGACCGCTATCAGGAATCGGTTGCGATGGGACTTACTGCAAGGCAGCTTATATTTTCCATTGCAAGCGTAGTGGTCGGTGGCAGTATTGTCCTTCTTCTTTACAAGTATATCGGTCTTACGGGTTCTGCTTATGTGGCAATTCCATGTGTGGCACCGATTGCTCTTGGCGGATTTTATTCCTTTAATGGGATGAATTTCTACGAGTATATGGGAAAGAAACTGCATTTTATGTTTGGCAACAGGGCGCTTACCTATGTATCAACAGAGGGAGAACCTGCAATAAAGCAGTTAGAAGCAGAACAGAATGAACAGGTAAAGAAGAAAGGCAGAAAGGCAGAACAGGAGACTGTAACAGCTGATTCGGCTGTAAAGAAGCAGGAGGAGTTTGAAGCAATGAAGAAAAAGACGAGAAACATGCTGCTTGGACTTGTCGCAGTCATTGTGGCGGCAGTAGCAGGCATTGCAGCATATAAGGCAATGCATTAGAAACGAATAGTATCTGACCGCAAGGTCGGGAACATAGCCCGCAGGGTGAAGTTCCCGGCGGGCTTTCATTATAAGAAAGCGAGGTTAGAGACATGGGTTTATTTACAGACGGATTTAAGTTATTAAAGAAGGCGAGTGAGCCTTTGTATAAGACACCTAAATCCATTCAGGAAACCATAGAGATTATGGCGGTGGCTGAAAATGGCATTTTTGAAGTAAGCAAAAATAAGTATTCCAAATGCTACCGCTTTCAGGACATCAATTACACGACAGCAACCGAGGATGAGCAGATCGGCATATTTGAGAGATACTGTAAGTTCTTAAATTCGCTGGACTGTAATTATAAGATTACGATCAACAATAAGAACAAAAACATGGATGAACTCCGTGATAAGGTTCTGATTGCTGAGAAAAACGATGGCTTCAATAATTATAGAAGTATCTACAATGACATCATTGAGGAGAAGATTATTGAGGGCAGACAGGGGATTGAGCAGGAGAGATACCTGACAATCACGATTGAGAGAAAGAACTTCGAGGAGGCAAAGGCACAGTTTGCAACCCTTGAGGCAACGATACACAAGGCTTTCATTGAGCTTGGTGCGGAGATTGTACCACTTAATGGCAATGAGAGACTGAAAGTGCTCTATGACTATTATCATCTTGGAGATGAGGGCAGCTTTGATTTTGATATCAAAAAGGCTAAGAAGGTCGGGGCAGATTTTAGAAATGATCTATGTAATGGAATGGTGAAATATTTCCCGGACCATTTTGAGGATGAGAGTAAATTCTGCAAGGCACTTTTTATCAAAAAGTATCCGAGCAGTTTGTCAGACAGATTCATCAATGAGATTACTTCCCTTCCGGTTCATTCCATCACGAGCATTGATGTGGTGCCCGTACCAAAGGATCTGACCACAAAGGTGCTTCAGAAGAAATACCTTGGTATTGAGTCGGATATCATTAAGCAGCAGAGAGTCCGTAATAAGAATAACGATTTTTCTACGGAAATCTCATATGCCAAGAGAACGGAGAAAAAGGAGATTGAGGAAATCATGGATGATGTCCGTGAGAATGACCAGTGCCTTTTCTTCGTGGGAGTAACCATTATTCTTATGGCAGAAAGCAAGAAGGAGCTTGAGAGTGTATGTGAGACAGTAGAGACTATCGGAAAACGTAACAGCTGCACGATTGACACACACTACTTAAAGCAGAGGGAGGCACTCAACACAGCACTTCCGATTGGTGTAAGACAGGTGGAGACAATGCGTACACTTCTTACCCAGTCACTTGCGGTGCTTATGCCATTTAATGTGCAGGAATTAAATGACAGCACAGGGAACTATTATGGCATCAACCAGATCAGCAAGAATGTGAATATCGGTAACAGAAAGAAGCTTATCAACGGAAATGGCTTCGTTTTCGGAGTGCCTGGTTCCGGTAAATCCTTCTTCTGTAAGATGGAGATGGGCAGCGTATTCTTGTCGGGTGATGATGAAATAATCGTTATAGATCCAATGAACGAGTACTTTGATATAGCTGATACTTATGGTGGAACAGTGGTAAATATGTCTACCTACACGGATAACTATGTGAATCCGCTGGAGATGGATGTATGGAGCCTTGATCCGAATGATTCCAAGGGAATGGTTAGAGAGAAGGGCGAGTTTATGCTTGGACTTTGTGAGCAGTGTATCGGGGACAGTTTAAATTCAAGACAGAAGTCAATCATCGACCGCTGTGTGAGAAAATTGTATATCGACATTGCAAGGAGCAAAGAGAAGTATATCCCTGTAATGAGTGATTTCTACGATATCCTTATGGCGCAGCCGGAGGACGAGGCAAAGGACATTGCATTGTCACTAGAGCTTTTCGTAAATGGTTCACTTAACATCTTCAATCACCAGACAAATGTGGATGTGGATAACAGATTCACAGTATATGGCATCAGGGACTTAGGTACAGAGCTTAGTCCTATCACAATGCTTGTCATGATGGAGTCTATTCAGAACAGGATTGTTGAAAATGGCAAGAGAGGCAAGGCAACATGGCTCTATATTGATGAGTTCCATGTCCTGCTTAATTCCGAGTATTCTGCAAAATATCTGCAGCAGCTCTGGAAGAAAGTAAGAAAGCAGGGAGGACTTTGTACCGGTATCACGCAGAATGTCGTCGATCTGTTGCAGAACTATACAGCAACCACAATGCTTGCAAACTCTGAGTTTGTGGCACTCTTAAAACAGGCGAATACAGACAGTTCCAAGATGGCGGAAGTTATCGGGGTATCAGAGGCACAGCTAAGATTCGTAACCAATACTGCATCGGGAATGGGACTTATCAAGTGTGGTTCTGTGGTGATTCCATTTGATAATCAGATTAGTAAGGATACAGATTTGTACAGGCTGTATAATACCAACATTCATGAGAAGATTGCGGAACAGAAGAAAAAAGAAGCAATGCTGCAGTGATAACAGATGAATTTTTATAGAATCTATAGTATAATCAAGAGGTCGGATGAATATCCGACCTTGATGATAATAAATTAGATATTCCCTGTTTTTAAGAAAAAAGCATATAAGATTCGATATGAAAAATAAATAAGGAAGCAGTTCTAAAATGTATCATTTGTACCGGAGAACATGTGGCTGGATTTTAAGATATGCATATCGTACACTTTGACGAGAATATGTTGATTGGGGATGCAGCAGCGGACCTGGATGCATTTATGGAAATGTATGGTGTGGAAGCAATTTCCAAGGAATATTTGTAATTATTAGGGAAAAGAAAATTGAATTTGCTAAAGGAGGTGGTAAATATGTGGTGGTCTATTGGTGGTGGAATCATAATCTTTGCGTTAGGTATGTTTATCTTCTTAAAGCCGGGCTTAATATGGAAATTAACAGAAAAATGGAAATCTTATTGTGCAGATGAACCATCTGAGTTTTACTTGAAAACAACAAAAATAGGTGGTATTCTATTTGCCTTATTTGGAATTATTATGATTATGCTTCCGGTTATTTTGGAGTAATAAATTCAAGTTTGGAGAATTGAGAAAATCGGAAGTTGTGAACTTAGAATTAGAGGTGTTGAAAATGAAAATAATAATTATATTTATTGATTTACTGATGGCAACTGTTCTCTTTTTTGTTGGAAGATTTTTTATCAAATCAAGGAATACAGAAAGAAGTGTGCTGTTTTTATCAGGAGATTATACTGGATTAAATACAGAGAAAATATGCAGAGTTACTGGAAAACGGATTAAGACATGGGCAATGCTCTTTTGTCTTGGCGGTATAATTGATTTTATCAAGCTGGGCGCAGGAATAATAATAGTTTCCGTTTTTTTTATTATCTTACTTGTATTTCATTTAGTTGATATGACTATAAATCGAGACAAGTACCGGGTATAAATTCAAGTTTGTGATGGTAGATAATATGGAATGGTTTAATGTTTTTGGGCTGATTTTTATTGCAGTCATTATGATACCCAATGTTGTATTTGCGATTAAGTGCAAAGATGGATTTGATAATAAGTGGAACAATAAATATGTTGAGGTCACAGAACAAGTAGGGAGATTGGGTTGTTTCGGATTCATGATAATCAATATTCCGGGAACTTGGTTCGGGTGGTGGTCTGACGAAACATTTGCAGTATATCTGATTGTAGATACCATATTGGTAATGCTTTATTGTGCTATTTGGATTATATGTTTTAAGAAAAACAGCATTTTCAGAGCATTAGCACTTTCTATTATTCCTTCAATGTTGTTCTTATTTAGTGGGATTATGAGTAGGTCAGTGCTATTGATTATTGCATCAGTATTATTTGCACCAAGTCATATTGTGATTTCATATAAAAATGTAAAATGATATTTACAAATTTGAATTTGGAGGGGCAACATGAATTCTTATAAATTACTCTTTGATTGGCAAATTTCTATGCCAGATAACTGGCAAGGCGAATACGATAAAGAGAGTGGTCAGTACATTTTTTATCCTGACAATAGTGATTTGACAATTCGTATAACACCGTTCCACGCAGAAAGGGATGGTATACTTGCACCAAGAGAAGTAATGGAAGATGCTTATATCAGAACAGTGCCAGTATCTGCAAGACAGCGAAATTTAGATTTCTACATTCCAAGCGGATTTGAAGCAAAGATATACGACGATGTATTAACGGAAGATAGCAACACTATTTATGTTGTTTATGTAGGGTATTATTCTGCGGGTGAATTATTGTCTATCAGCATATGGAGTACCAACAGAGATGAAGGTGAACAAGCCTTAAATGTTCTTAATACGATAAGGAAGTAAGCAATCGCCAAATCCCAGTTTCATGTTGCTTTTAATAATTGAATATTGAATGATTTTACATAGCCGTTAAGGAGTAATTTTTGCTCCCTAGCGGCTTATTTTATTTTTCAAAGTAGGAGGTGAGAAAATTGAAAATTAGAAAGGTTGATGACAAACCGATGGTCATTCACACCAAGGAGAAAGCCAAGATTCATGCCCACGAACCGAAGGGAGCCAAGATTAAGGGGAGTAACATCTATACAGTAGAGAGAGGTCCTAAGACAGCTGGTGCAAAGGTAACTGATACGGATAGAAAGAAGTCCTATCGAAAGAGTACCATTCATCAGTCAGAATCGAAGAATAAGGGACTATCAAGATTTAAGCGAAACCTTAAAGAATCCAACACTTCCATCAAGACCAAGAACACGAATCTTCACATTGCAGGAAGAACTGGAGCACTTGCAGCCGGGGCAGTAACAGAGCAGGTAGAAGGTGGGCATGAGGTATCGCAGGCAGCATATCTTGCATATGAAGCAAGCCGCCCTGTTACCGGAACTGCTTCTAAGGGTGCTGCACTTTTCAGGAAAAAGGCGGCAGCCGAGGCAAAGAAGCGTATCAAGAAGGTAGAGGCAGGAAAGAAGCTGGCAAAAAAGACAGCAAAGAAAGCTGCCAAAGATACAGCCAAGACTGTAGCTAAAGAGACGGCAAAAGAAACAGCAAAGACTACTGCTAAGGTTGCAACGAAAACTGCTACAAAGGCAGCTGCTACAGCGGCAGGAACAGCGGTTGCACCGGGAGCAGGCACGGCAATCGGCATGGCAGCCGGATATGCGGCAGGTGCGTCCATAGAGGTCAAGGATGAAAAAATGACCAACCGGAGCAGGAAGATAAAATTCTTTCTGGATAAGATGAAAGCACAGGAGAATCAGACAGACAGCGTGGCAAAGCTGGTAAAGGATCTGATTGTGCGAAAAGCGATTACCTGGGTAAAGGCAGCGGCACCGATTGTTGGATTGGTGCTTTTATTACTTGTTCTTGTAGTTGCCATGATTGCGGTTCCGGTTATAGCGGTGATAGCAATCCTTTACAATTCACCATTTGCTTTATTTCTGCCACCACTTGAATCAGGAGATACCGTGCAGACAGTAACGAGTGCTTATGTGCAGGAGTTTAACCGGGATGTGAACACGAAGGTTAATGAGCATACCGGATATGATCTTGGAGAGCTTGTATATGTGGACTATGAAGGTATGGAAGAAAACCCAAGCAATTACTATGATATCATGGCAGTCTATATGGTCAAGCATGGTGTCGGAGATACTGCAACAGTCATGAATGATACTTCTAAAGGCTGGCTGCAGGCAGTTGTAAATGATATGTGTTCATACACCACAAGCACCGGAACAAAGGATGTGGAAGAAACGGATGCAGACGGCAATGTGACTACTGTCACGAAGTCTGTTCTGTATGTGAATGTAACGCTGAAATCGTACAGGGATATGATTTCGGTCTATGGGTTTAACTCTGATCATGTGGAAATGCTTGAGCAGATCATGAGTCCGGAGTTTATGGGACAGCTTGGATATGCCGGAAGCGGAAGTGGCGGCGGAGGCGGAAGTCCGGGAGTAAGCTCCATGACTGAGGATGAAATCAATGCCATCCTAAACGAAATTACAGACAGCAGGCAGAAAACAGTCTGCTCCTATGCACTTCACAGAGTTGGCTTTCCTTATAGTCAGGATTTAAGAGACAGCGGTAACTATTATGACTGTAGTTCCTTAGCCTATTATTCATGGAAAGATGCAGGCGTGGATATTAGTTACGGCGGTGCAACCACAGCGGCAGCGGAGGCACAGGGACTGGATGAAGCCGGAAAGACAGTCGCCTTTGATGAGTTACAGCCGGGAGACCTTATTTTCTACAGTTTTACAAGCAACGGAAGATATAAGAACATCAGCCATGTGGCAGTATACGTCGGAAATGGCAAGGTGGTAGAGGCGCTTAATGAAAGTCTTGGTGTGGTCTACAGGGATGTGGCAAGCACAGGAAAGATTGTTGTGATAGGAAGACCATAACAGGAAATTTGCAGAGAGGGCATAGTCTCTCTCTGAGACTGGAGGTAAGAATGGATTTAAAAGATATGATACTGGTAACAGAAAACGACAGGGGAACAGAGACAAATATGCTGATGACTCTGGATGATTATAAGAGTTTTATAGCAGTTGATGACATGTCAGAGCTTGCAGACAATTTGTTGCAGCTTGGAAGAACACTTGGTGAAGCAGATAACTTCGCAGAGTATTACAGGGCAGCAAATGTAACTGTATCTGCGAGATTCTGTCTGGATGATATTCAGCTGGGGCACTTTCTTCAGGGACTTTATAACGATTCCAAAGAATTTCGGTTTGATAAAGAAGCCAGTTCTTCTGAATGTGTTGCAAAGCTTAAGGAGATTGGAATGACCGATAAGGGCTGGGTGGATGATTTTAACCTGCATTATGAAAGTGTGGACAGATCATTTGAAAGGGGACAGACATTTCATAACTTCAATGACCATGATTACATGGTGCTTGAAGCATTATCACCAAGGAATCTCGTGGTGATGGATATGAAGTCAGGTTCTCTTACAATCGCCCTTGGTGCGACAGAGTATAAGCGTTATCCGAAGGATGAGAAGCCTACAAAGGACAATACCACAATCGGAGTATCGTGGGAGCATGGCATTTATCTCGGTTCCACACTCTCAACCACGAATTTCAAGGCATACAAGAGGGAGTATGGCACACCGGAAAAGATAGAGGATATCTATGATTACAGGGCAAAGCTAAAGCAGAAGTTCTATTTTTATCAGGATATGTCAAAGGATGATGATGTGCCAAAGAAACTGCAGAATGATTTCCTTCACCAAATGTATGAGGATTTTGGAACGATTGAAGAGGATTGTTTTTACGACAGGCTGGAAGATGGAAAGTACGATGAAGGCTTTAAGGAAAGACAGGTAAAGGAAGAAAAGAGCCGGTGATGAGATTTTTACAGGAGGCGATATCATATGGAACAGGAATTTGATGTTGAGATAAAAGAAGTGCTTTCACGAGTACAGAAAGTAAAGGCAGAGTCGCTTGACGATGCCATCAATAAGGCAATGGATATGTATTATGCAGAGCAGATAGTCCTTGGAGCAGAGGACATGAAGGGAGTTGATTTTGCACCTATCAGCGAAGGTCAGCTCCCTTCTTCATTAAAAAAAAACGGAGGAAAAGCAAGATGAAAAGTGATTCAACAACAGTAATTAAGAACATGGAGTTTTTAGTAAAGGAACTTCATAAGGAGTGGGACAGATCGGGTGCTTCTAAGGCATCCGTTATTATTTCCCTTGAGGAAGTAGATGGTATCAATGATAAGTTAAAAGAGATTATCTATCAGACACAGAAGTCAGTCGATGAGGATGAGCTGACCTTTAAACAGAGCATTGCAAAGTCCAAGGAGTGCTATGTGCTTCTTCGTGTGGTGCGTAAGATTGCAAAGAAAAAGGATAAATGCGAAAAACAGGCAATCGACAATAAATTTGCAATCGAGCTGGATAAGGATGAGTTAAAGCTATTTAAGGGATTGTTTGCAGAGATGTTTAAGTAGAGGAGGACAAAGGTATGGGCGTTGATATGAAGGTCAAAGCGATATACGATTCTGAAATTGGTAACATCACAAGATCAGAAAAGAACTGGAAGGATGTGTTAAAGGTCGCAGGTCAGTTATACCGCTATGAATTTGACAATATCGTTATGGTAACAGCTCAGAGACCTCCGGAAAAAAGCACACTCATGGCAGATTATGATACCTGGAAAAAGGTGGGAAGATATGTAAAGCGTGGTGCGAAAGGCTGCGCCATCTTCCCGTCAAGGGCACTGAATCCACGCATGAGGTATATCTTTGATATCAGTGATACCGGAGGGAAGAATGTTAAGTTGACATGGGACCTTGAGGGAGAAAATCTTAAAGATTATGTGGATTTTCTTGTGTCAGAAGGTCAGATTGAGCAGTACGATAACAGCGACAGGGAGTCTCTAAAAAATATATTAAAACAGTTTACAGGAACAGATGTTTGGTTTATAATAAAAGAAGAGTTCGGAGACCGAATGACCGAGCTTATGCAGCTATCAGGTAGTGTGATAAAGGAAGAAAGTAAGAAACGCAATGGCTTACAGCAGGAAATGGACATGGAGCAGCTTGTATATGCAAGTGTCATGTATGCTGTAGGGACGAGATGCGGATTTGACTTATCTGTGCAAGAACAGGATTTTAGTCAGATCGTAAATATCAAAGACGAAGAGATCATTTACCGTCTTGGTTCCATTGTATGCGATGTCTCCTGTAGTGTTCTTAGAGAATTTAGTCGTAACTTAAAGGCAATCGAGAGCGAAAGGAGAATTGGATATGTTAGAAGAAATGACTTACAAGGAAGTGGATGGACTGCTTTATCCGCAGATAGAGATGCCGGACGAGATGGAGGATCTCACGAAGCTGGGCAAATACGGAAGGATGGCGATGAACTATCTAAAGGAGAACGAGCCGGCAAGATACAAGACGCTGATGAGATTCGGGAAGATGTACGAGAAGATGTCAGCGGTAGAGGCGGAAGCGAATCAGCTGTACGACCAGTTAGAGATGCAGTATCTGGCAAAGCACAAGCCACAGAATCCGTCATCGACAATGGAGATGTGGAAGATAAGAGAGCAGGCGAAGATGCAGGCAGAGGAAGTGGTACTGAATCAGATAGTGATGCGATTCCACTAGAATCTGATGATACAGAACTGAATAGGGAACTTGATGAAATCAATTCATTGGGTGTTAGTAAGGAAGCCGAATATACACAGGCTTCCTTTTTTTTCGACCAGAACGGGCAGGCAAGCATTGGCACCATTCATACTGAGGACGAAAACAATAATCAGTTTATGCGTCAGTTCGAGCAGGACAGAAAAGCTGCATTAGCAGGTAAATACAATTACCTGAATCCCAAAAAGTCTGCAACAGTACCAAGTGAGTATATCAAACAGGTGCTTATGAGAGGTACAGGTTTTATCGGTGGTAAGGGCAGGGTATGCAAGATTTTTGAAACAGAGATTGATGCAGGAACCAGAGCAAAGCGTATCAAAGCAGAATATGGTCAGGGAGGTGCAGGCTGGCCGGTTGACGGACTAGGACTGCACGGATATGACACATTTCATGGGAATGGACTGCGTTTTCAGTGGCGAGATGAGGATGGAGAGGTTGAAGGATATGTTTCGTGGAAAGATATCGAAAAAGAGCTTGGTGTACTTATTCTTACAGGGGAATACCAGCCTGAGACACCTCGTATTGATGAGCTTGCGATGGACGGACTCCGTGAGGATGATGAGGTCATTGATGCCGAATACCGGGAAGTGGAACCGGAAGGGGCAGAATCAGAGATTGATGATTATGCAATACCGGATGAGCCGGAGAGCTATGCTTCTAACAGAGATTATGTAAGTGCAAAAGGCATGACACCACAGGAAGCTGCCGATGAAGACCGCATGGTAACACAGGCAGAATATGGTGCCGAGATAGAAGCTGAAACATCTGAAAAAGATCCATCAGAGCTTAAGTATATTACACCGATTGATTATGCCAAGCGTATTGAGGAGCTTGATGAAGACCTGCGTGATGCGGCGGAGATTCTTGTAACAGATTGCAGCTGCTACACTCCGTTTAGGGCATTCCTTATGGATGTGGTGCAGTCTGATTTTGCATTTATGCCAAATAAACTTGACCTTATCAGGGATATTGCATTAGGGACAGATAATGCAGAAAGAAAGGCATATTCCAACAATAAGTATGGTCTTGTGGAGTACTCAATCAGAAGCGGTTATGTGAAGATCAGCTATAAGAACAGGAATGGTGTGCGTAAGGAAGGTGCACTCGACTGGCGTGAGTTATACGAGATTTTATCCTATATGGTAAAACAGCCATTTTACTGCGGAGAAGACCAGAAGAAGTATTATCAGGAGACAAAACAGAAGGCTGACAGGGATAAGATGAATCCGGTCTATAAGAGATTCTTTGATATCGAGGATAGTGTAAAAGCCAATCGTCTTGAAACCAGGGAAAGAGCAATAGCGAATGGCTGGGAAACCAAGATTGATGAGAATGGACATGTGGTTTCAGATGATGCAGTACAGAAAAAACACAACTTCCACTACAACCTCTGGGAAATGGAAAAAGGCGGAGCTAAGACCAGATACCAGTGGAATATGGATGCAATCCGCACTCTAAAGCAGATTGAATCAGAAAACAGGCTTGCCACACCGGGGGAGCAGAAAGTTCTGTCGAAGTTTGTCGGATGGGGCGGACTGTCACAGGCATTTGATGAGGAAAACGCAGGCTGGAGCAAAGAGTATGCAGAGCTTAAAGAACTTTTATCTGATGAGGAATACAGTGCGGCAAGGGCAACAGTAAATAACGCCTTTTACACTTCACCGGAGATAGCCATGTGCATGAATTCGGCACTTGTCCAGTTTGGTTTCAGAGGCGGCAATGTATTAGAGCCATCCATGGGTATCGGTAACTTCTTTGGAAGTATGCCGGAAACAATGCATGAAGCAAAGCTGTATGGAGTGGAGCTTGACAGCATTTCAGGAAGAATTGCAAAGCAGCTTTATCAGAATGCCAATATCAGTATCACAGGATTTGAGAATACCACATATCCGGATAACTTCTTTGATGTAGTTGTCGGAAATGTGCCATTTGGTGATTATAAGGTTTTTGATCCGAAGTACAACAAGTATAACTTCCGTATCCACGATTATTTTCTGGCAAAAGCACTTGATCAGGTAAGACCGGGAGGCATGGTTGCGGTGATTACCACAAAGGGAACACTTGATAAGGCAAATCCTACTATCCGAAAGTATCTGGCTGAAAGAGCAGAGCTTGTGGGAGCGATAAGACTTCCGAATACTGCATTTAAAGATAATGCAGGAACCGAAGTGACAGCAGATATCCTGTTTTTGCAGAAAAGGGAGAGAAAGATTGATATTGAGCCGGACTGGGTACACCTTGGTGTAACTGAGAATGGCATTGCAGTCAACTCTTATTTTGCAGAGCATCCGGAAATGATGCTTGGATCTATGGAATATGACACAAGGATTTACGGACAGGACAGCAGATACACAGTCTGCGTGAATGATGATGAGAACTTCAATATTTATGAAGCATTAAACAAAGCTATCGGTAATATCAAAGCCCAGATGACAGATTTTGAGAGAGTGGCAGATGAGGCGGAGCAGACGGAGGAAGTTATCCCGGCTGATCCGGATGTGAGAAACTACACTTACACATTTTTTGAAGGAAAACTCTATTACAGGGAAAATTCCGAGATGGTAAGAAAAGAAGTATCACAGACTGCCGAGGAGCGAATCAGAAGCCTTGATGAAATCAGACAGATAACAAGAGATCTGATTGATATCCAGATGGATGGCTGCAGCGAGGAGGAGCTTTCTGATAAGCAGAGACTTCTTAATGTAAAATATGATGCCTTCGTAAAGCAGTATGGAGCCATTACTTCAAAAGCAAACAGAATAGCTTTCAGAGATGACAGCGATTACCCACTTCTTTGCAGTCTTGAAGAAGTAAATGAAGACGGGGAGGTGAAAAAAGCGGATATGTTTTATAAGCAGACGATTAAGGCAAAGACTGTCATAGACAGGGTTGAGACTGCTGTGGAAGCATTGAATGTATCCGTCAATGAATTTGGATATGTAAATCTTGCCTATATGCTCTCTATCTATGAGCCGGATATTACTAATGTAAAGGAAGAACTTGCAGAAAAGTCCGGGCAGACAGCTGATGAGATAACATTTAGTGATGATGCTTTGGCAGAGCTTAGAAGGGCAGTTCTTGTGGAAGAGCTGGATGGATTGATTTTCCTAAATCCCGACCGCTACAACGAGAACAATCCCGACATCGGCTGGGAGACGGCAGACGAGTATCTTTCCGGCAATGTGAGAGACAAGCTTCGTGTAGCAAAGGCTATGGCAGCGGATACAGGCAATCCGCAGGCAGAAAAATTTGCAGGCAATGTGGCAGCACTTGAAAAGGTACAGCCGGAGTGGATTGAAGCCTCGGATATTGATGTAAAGATTGGCACGACATGGATTGAGCCGCTTGATTATGAGCAGTTTATCTATGAGCTTCTCAATACACCAAGACGGGCAAGGGCAGTCAGAAGCCAGTTTTACAATACAGGCATTCAGGTACACTTAAATAAGATGAGCATGGAATGGTTCATCGAGAATAAAAGCATGGATAAGCATTCAGTGGCGGCTACTAAGACCTATGGTACAAGCCGCATGGATGCTTATTCTATTTTTGAGGATACGCTGAATCTAAAGACAGTAACAGTCAGGGACAGGATTGATGACGGTGATGGCAGGTATCATTACGAAGTCAATAAGAATGAGACAATGCTTGCAAGGGAAAAGCAGAACATGATCAAGGAGAAGTTCAAGGAGTGGCTGTTTGCAGAGCCGGAGCGAAGACAGAAATATGTGGAGTATTACAACGAGACATTTAATAACATCCGCCTGCGTGAGTATGACGGAAGTCACTTACAGTTTCCGGGAATGAATCCGGCGATTGAGTTAAAGCCACACCAGAAAAATGCGGTGGCAAGAATTCTTCTTGGGGGAAATACTCTGCTGGCACACTGTGTCGGTGCCGGAAAGTCATTTGAGATGATGGCTGCCTGCATGGAGCAGAAGAGACTTGGACTTGCCAATAAGACAATCATGGTTGTACCAAAGCCGCTTATCGGTCAGACGGCATCAGAGTTTTTAAGGCTTTATCCGTCAGCAAATATCTTAGTTGCCACGGAGCGTGATTTTGAAAAAAGCCGCAGAAAGCAGTTCGTATCAAGGATTGCAACTGGTGACTATGACTGTATCATCATGTCACACTCACAGTTTGAGAAAATCCCAATCTCCGCAGAGAGAAAGGAGCGAATGCTTAACGAGCAGATTGATGAAATCAGCTATGCGATTGATGAGATGAAGGAGCGTAACGGAGAGCGATGGACTGTAAAGCAGATGGAAAGCCAGAAGAAAAAACTGGAGGAACAGCTGAAATCCTTGTCAGATGAGAGCAGGAAGGATGACCTTATTACCTTTGAGGAACTGGGTGTAGATTCTATTATGGTAGACGAAGCACATAATTTTAAGAACCTTGCGATTTTTTCCAAGATGAATAATGTGTCAGGTATCAGCAGTAGCGGAGCTAAGAAGTCAACGGATATGCAGCTTAAATGCCAGTATTTGTCTGAGATAAATGATGGCAGGGGTATTGTGTTTGCAACAGGTACACCAATATCCAATACCATGTGTGAGATGTATGTCATGCAGCTTTACTTACAGAAAGCGGCACTTGAAGAGATGGGGATTTATCACTTTGATTCTTGGGCAGCAAACTTTGGTGAAGTGACAACAGCACTTGAGCTTACTGTAGAGGGAAGCGGATTTCGTTTTAAGAGCAGATTTAATAAGTTTACGAATCTGCCGGAGCTTATGAATATCTTCCGTGAGGTAGCAGATGTGCAGACCGCAGACATGCTTGACCTTGATGTGCCAGCTCTCCGTGGCGGCAAGCCTATTATAGTGGAGTCGGAGCCTGACTGGTATGTGAAGCAGGTCATGGAAGACTTTGTTGTGAGGGCAGAGCGTATCAGAGGCGGTGGAGTTGATCCAAGCGTGGATAACTTTCTAAAGATTACCCATGAGGCAAGACTTCTTGGAACGGATGCCAGACTGATTGATAAGGATGCGCCGAACAATCCGGATGGAAAACTCAATAAGGTAGCGGAGAATGTATGGAAAGAATATGAGAAAGGAAATGCTGATGGTCATATAGGCTGCCAGCTTATTTTTTCGGACATCGGCACACCGGGACCAGATAAGGACTTTACCATCTACGATTATCTGAAAGAAACACTGATCCAGTATGGTATTCCGGCAGATGAGATAGCTTTTATTCATGATGCCAAGACGGATGCACAAAGGGACGCACTTTTTAAGGAGATGAGGACAGGTAAAAAGAAGGTTCTTATCGGTTCAACGGACAAGTGTGGAACAGGTGTCAATGTGCAGACACACCTTGTTGCAATGCATCATGTGGATTGCCCTTGGAAGCCTTCTTCTATTGAACAGAGGGAAGGACGAGGCATACGACAGGGTAATGAAAATGAAGAGGTGGCAATCTACAGATATGTCACCAAAGGGACATTTGATGCATACAACTGGTCGCTTGTTGAAAATAAGCAGCGATTCATCAGTCAGGTCATGACAAGCAAGGCTGTAAGCCGAAGCTGTGAGGATATCGACGAGGCAACACTTTCCTATGCAGAGATTAAAGCGGTTGCCACAGGCAATCCTTTAATCAAGGAAAAGATGGAGATTGACAATGATGTCCAGAGATTAAAGCTCTTAAAGGCATCCTATGACAATCAGAGATATGGCTTGCAGGATAACTTTATGATTAAGTATCCGAAGCTGATTAAGACAGCAACAGAAAAGCTTGCCAATGTAAGAGAGGATGTAAAGGCAAGGGATAAAGAGCTGATTGATAATCCGGAATTTGCCATTACCATAGGCAAAGTAACTTACACAGAGCGTGTGGATGGCGGAACGATGATGCTTGAAGCAATCAGTAAATGTAAGACCGGAGAGACAACTGTAATCGGTAAATTCCACGGATTTGAGCTGCTTGTGGAAAAGAACTTCCTTGGCATCAATTATATGGTGCTTCGTGGAAAGACAGAGTATAAAGCAGAGCTTTCCACAAGTCCTGTCGGCAGCATGGTGAAGCTGGAAAACCTGTTCAATGGACTCCATGAGAACATTGATTTCTTTGAAAAGAAGATTGAGCAGTACCAGAATGACCTTGAAGCATCAAAGGCAGAGTATGACAAGCCATTTGCATACAGCAAGGAACTGGAAGAAAAGCTGTCAAGGCAGTGTGAACTGAATGCCCAGCTTGACCTTGAGAACGCAAAGGCTGTGGATGCAGACCTGAGCGGACCGGAGGAAGAAAGAGAAGCAGATGACAGGATGGAATCTGCAGCAATTGTAGCAGAGGATAAAGGTGCTTATCCAGCCGACAGAGAGGGCAGAACACGATAGGAGAGTGAATAATATGAGCATAAGAAAAGTGGTCGCAGGACTACTGATTGCAGCAGGGATTGCCATTATGGCAGTCCCTTTTTTCTGGCGGACAACCGGAGAAAAACAGACAGAACAGCTCATAAGTGAATTTGAGCAGACATTGGAGGATGATTACGATGAAGAAACAGATGTGGAGGAAGAGCAAACCTCCATTAGTAAAGAGGATGAAGCCATTCTTAAAGAAGGCGGTGTTATCGGCATCATTGAGATACCGGGCTTAGATATCAGGTATCCGGTAATGGAAGGAACCACAAGTAAAGTGCTTAATGCAGGGATTGGTCATATAGAAGAGACTGCAGGAATCGGAGAAAGTGGCAACTGTGTATTGTGCGGTCATAATGGCAGCAGATATGGCACATTTTTTACACCACTAAGTCAGATATCCATAGGTGATGAAGTAATGATAACCGACAAAAATGGGCTGAAGCATATCTATGAGGTAATAGAGACAGAGGTAGTAAATCCGTATGATAACAGCATCAAGACACAGGGTACAGAAAAAGAATTAACTCTTTTTACCTGTTCCCAGAAAGGAACCATGCGTTTTGTGGTCAGGTGCATTTATAAGGAGGCGGTGATGGATGAATAAGAGATACCGATTAGGTGAGATAGAAGAGGCAGTAGCAGAAATGGAAGAGCTAATTGACATCGAGGATGATATTGCTGAGATTGATGATGACTTTCAGATAGTCGTAAGCGGCTGGTCTGTGTATGTCGAAAGCCTGAATCTGACACTCAGACAGGGAATAGCCTGTGTATGGGATGCAGAGGAAGGATTATTTATGCCTGATTTTGATGTGACTATCGTGTATGAGGGGAACATTGAAACACAGGAGTGGCTCTATTACGAGCAGGATGGAATGGTCGTTACACTTGGCAACTGGCTTAATGGCAGATTGTCTTGTGAACAGATAGAACAGCTTTGGTGTGAGCTTATCATACCGGAGCAAAACAAAGAACAAAAAGAAAGCGAGGAATAGCATATGAAGTATTCAATTAAAGTAAACGAAGTAAGAGCAAAAGAGGGCAGCAACATCAAAGGATTTGCAACAGTAGTATTTGGTGATTCATTTAAGATTACCAATATTGCAATCCTTGAGAATAAGGATAAGGGAGAGCTTTTTGTATCAATGCCAAGATACCGCTCCAATGAGCGTGATGAAAGCAACGGTGTGATCTATAAGGATGTGTGCAATCCTATCACAGCAGAGTTTCGAGAGGAACTCTATACCAATATCCTTGATGCCTATGCAAGAATTAAGGAACCGGAGAAAGAGGAGACACAGAAGCAGGAGCGTACACAGGAAATGCCGGAGTTTTCCGTAACTGTAACACCTTATGAGAGGGAAGGTAGTAACATCAAGGGACTTGCACGCATTTATTTTGAAAACAGTTTCATCGTAAATAACATCAATATCGTGCAGGGCAAAGAGAAAATCTTTGTATCAATGCCTTCTTATAAGACAAAGCAGGTGGACGAGCAGGGCAAGCCAATCTACCAGGATGTCTGCTATCCGGTCACAAAGGATTTCAGGGAAAAACTCTATAATGAGATTATCTCTGAATATGAGAAAGCAAAGGATAAGAGCAACGAAAATGCAAGAGAGAGTGCAGAGAAACATCATGGCAATCCCGATAAAGAGAAGGACAAAGAGGCGACGCCCTTTCGATAATCAGTAATCAGAGTACAGGGGCGGCCAAGGCTGCCCCATTTACAGAATGGAGGAAACAGAATGGATATGGAAGCAGGAAAAACACTTACCAATGAGGAGGTCATAAGAGAACTTCTCGACTTATTAAAGAAAAATGCCATGAAAGAGCAGGCAAACGATGTATTTGAGATATGCAGCTATGTGGATGGACTGGAGAAAAAGATTGATTCCATGACGGAAGAACTCACCAATATGCAGAACCAGATCAAAGAAATGCAGGAAGATACTCTTGTCAATAATGCTAAAAAGGGCTTGACAAATAAAGGGTTAAGGAATATAATTAGATTCAGTTTTATACAAGGAGTTAATAAATATGCGGCAAGGTATTCTTAAATAAACTGTCAATTTGATAGTGGGAACAAAAAGTAGCAGTCCCGTTTCACTTTTAATATGGGGCTTAGTTTTTTGTACCCAGTTTAAGAATACTTTTATCATGTAATTTTATATGCCCGAAAACATATAAGTGTTTTGGGGCTATTGGAGTTATTTACCCAGTGATAGGAGTATTTATCACTGGGTATTTTTATGCCCTTTTTTGGGTGTTGATAGGAGGAAAATCACATGAAAATAATTAACTTAGGCATTCTGGCTCACGTTGACGCAGGAAAGACAACATTAACGGAAAGTTTATTATATACCAGTGGTGCAATTGCAGAACTAGGGAGCGTAGATGAAGGCACAACAAGGACAGATACAATGAATTTGGAGCGTCAAAGGGGAATCACTATCCAGACAGCAGTGACATCTTTTCAGTGGGAGGATGTAAAAGTCAACATTATAGATACGCCAGGCCATATGGATTTTTTGGCGGAAGTATACCGTTCTTTATCCGTTTTAGACGGAGCAGTATTATTAGTTTCTGCAAAGGATGGCATACAGGCACAGACCCGTATACTGTTTCATGCACTACAGACAATGAAGATTCCGACAATCTTTTTCATCAATAAAATTGACCAAGAGGGGATTGATTTGCCAATGGTATATCGGGAAATGAAAGCAAAGCTTTCTTCGGAAATTATAGTGAAGCAAAAGGTTGGGCAGCATCCCCATATAAATGTAACGGACAATGACGATATGGAACAGTGGGATGCGGTAATTATGGGAAACGATGAACTATTAGAGAAATATATGTCAGGGAAACCGTTTAAAATGTCAGAACTGGAACAGGAAGAAAACAGGAGATTCCAAAACGGAACGTTATTTCCCGTTTATCACGGAAGCGCTAAAAACAATCTGGGGATTCGGCAGCTTATAGAAGTGATTGCCAGTAAATTTTATTCATCAACGCCTGAAGGTCAATCTGAATTATGCGGGCAGGTTTTTAAGATTGAATATTCAGAGAAAAGGCGGCGTTTTGTTTATGTGCGTATATATAGCGGAACATTGCATTTGAGGGATGTTATTAGAATATCTGAAAAAGAGAAAATAAAAATCACAGAGATGTGTGTTCCGACAAACGGTGAATTATATCCATCCGATACAGCCTGCTCTGGTGATATTGTAATTTTACCAAATGATGTTTTGCAGCTAAACAGTATTTTGGGGAACGAAATGCTGTTGCCGCAGAGAAAATTTATTGAAAATCCTCTCCCTATGCTCCAAACAACGATTGCAGTAAAGAAACCTGAACAGCGGGAAATATTGCTTGGGGCACTTACAGAAATTTCAGATGGCGACCCTCTTTTAAAATATTATGTGGATACTACAACGCATGAGATTATACTTTCTTTTTTGGGGAATGTGCAGATGGAAGTCATTTGTGCCATCCTTGAGGAAAAATATCATGTGGAGGCAGAAATAAAAGAGCCTACTGTTATATATATGGAAAGACCGCTTAGAAAAGCAGAATATACCATCCACATAGAAGTCCCGCCAAATCCTTTCTGGGCTTCTGTCGGGTTGTCCATAGAGCCGCTCCCTATTGGAAGCGGAGTGCAGTATGAAAGCAGAGTTTCACTTGGATATTTAAATCAATCGTTCCAAAATGCGGTTATGGAGGGGGTTCTTTATGGCTGCGAGCAGGGGCTGTATGGATGGAAAGTGACAGACTGTAAAATCTGTTTTGAATATGGATTGTATTATAGTCCTGTAAGTACCCCCGCAGACTTTCGGCTGCTTTCCCCTATCGTATTGGAGCAGGCTTTAAAAAAAGCAGGGACAGAACTATTAGAGCCATATCTCCACTTTGAAATTTATGCACCGCAGGAATATCTCTCACGGGCGTATCATGATGCTCCAAGGTATTGTGCAGATATTGTAAGTACTCAGATAAAGAATGACGAGGTCATTCTGAAAGGAGAAATCCCTGCTAGATGTATTCAAGAATACAGGAACGATTTAACTTATTTCACAAATGGGCAGGGAGTCTGCTTGACAGAGTTAAAAGGATACCAGCCAGCTATTGGTAAATTTATTTGCCAACCCCGCCGCCCGAATAGCCGTATAGATAAGGTTCGGCATATGTTCCACAAGTTAGCTTAACAGCTTGCAAAAGTCATATAAAATGAGATTTGAAAGGATTAGAGACTAATTATGATGAAATGCGAATGGATATTGTGTCCTGTTTGTGGGAGCAAAACCCGTAATAAAATTAGGAAGGACACTGTTTTGGAGAATTATCCCCTTTATTGTCCAAAATGCAGACAAGAAAGATTGATTAAAGTTGACAACTTGAAGATAACTGTCATCAAAGAGCCAGACGCTTAAGACGCAGAGCCGATTATTTTTGTAATATATTAGAGCATCTAGAAGAAACTATTTATCAAATTTTATGAAAAGGAATGAGCATATGTTTGGAGAAACATTGCATTGCGGTGAACTTATAAAGAGACTTAACGATGCACTTGGAAGAAAGGCTAATAATACGTTGATGTGCAATGATGTCACCCTTTCGCAGATTAAGGTCCTCGCAACTATCAGCGAGGCAGCCGATGAGACGATAACGCTAAAAGAACTTGAAAAGCATTTTGAAGTTAAACAGGCAACGATGGCAGGAATTGCTGCACGTCTGGAAAAAAATGGGATGATAGAGGGGTTTTATGATTCAAATGATAAAAGAATCAAACATGTAAAGCTCACGGCAAAAGGTGAGGAGATATGCAAGACGGCAAGAGCTTCAATGGATGAAAATGAGAGGGAACTTTTAAAGGCACTTAATGATGATGAAAAAGGACAGCTTAGAAATCTTTTGCAGAAAGTATATGACAGTATCAAGTCATGCTGACTGTAGACTTATAAGGTGAATTTAATCGAAGGGAGAATGATAAAAATATGATAAAAACATTAGCAAAATGTATGGGCAAATATAAAAAAGAATCAATTATAACGCCAATATTTACTGCAGTTGAAGTTTTTTTGGAAATTCTTATTCCATTTATAACAGCCTCAATAATTGATAAAGGAATACAGGCCGGAGATATGAGAAAGGTTGGTATTTATGGTGGAATAATGCTTATTATAGCATTTTTGAGCCTTTTTTGTGGTATACAGGCAGGAAAGTATGGGGCGGCAGCATCAACAGGATTTGCGTGTAATCTGAGAGAGAAAATGTATGAAAATATACAGACATTTTCATTTTCTAATATTGATAAATTCAGTACAGCAGGTCTTGTAACACGTATGACAACTGATGTAACTAATGTACAGAATGCTTATCAGATGATAATAAGGAGTGTTGTGAGAGCACCTCTCATGATGATTTGCAGTATTACAATGTGTGTAATAATAAGTCCGAGATTAAGTATTATATTTCTTGTTGCACTTATATTTTTAGGATTTGTACTTTTCTTTATTATATATAAAGTAACACCGGTTTTTACATCAGGTTTTGAAAAATATGATGAACTCAATGCGAGCGTTCAGGAGAATATTTCAGGAATCCGTGTTGTTAAGGCATTTGTATGTGAGGAGCATGAAAATAAAAAGTTTAATAAAGCGGCAGATAATCTTTATAAAACATTTGTTAAAGCCGAGTCATTTCTTGCATTTAACAATCCGACTATGATGCTTGTTGTATATGGATGTATTGTTGCATTGTCATGGTTTGCTTCACATTTTATTGTGTCGGGTTCAATTACAACTGGTAATCTTACATCAATGTTCAGTTACGTAATGAACATGCTTATGGCACTTATGATACTTTCAATGATATTTGTAATGGTTTCAATGAGTGCGGCAAGTGCAAGGCGTATTTCAGAAGTTCTTAATGAAAAAGCGGACCTTGCCAATCCGGAAAAACCTTATGAAGAAGTGGAAGACGGAAGAATCGATTTTAATCATGTTAATTTTTCATACAGAAAAAACAGTACAGAGGATACTTTACATGATATTGATATTCATATTAATGCAGGTGAGACAATTGGTATTATTGGTGGTACAGGATGCGGAAAATCAAGTTTTGTGAGCCTTATAAGCCGTCTTTATGATGTTACTGAAGGTTCTGTATGTGTTGGCGGAAAAGATGTAAGAACTTATGATATGGATGCACTCCGTAATCAGGTGGCTGTAGTATTACAGAAAAATGTCCTGTTTTCAGGAACAATACTTGACAATCTCAGATGGGGTGATGACAATGCTTCATATGAAGATTGTGTTGAGGCATGTAAACAGGCATGTGCTGATGAATTTATCGAGAGAATGCCTAAGAAGTATGATACATGGATAGAACAGGGCGGTACTAATGTTTCAGGTGGTCAGAGACAGAGACTCTGTATTGCGAGAGCATTGCTTAAAAAACCAAAGGTTCTTATTCTTGATGATTCGACAAGTGCTGTAGATACTGCAACAGACGCAAAAATCAAACAGGCATTTGCCCAGAAAATTCCGGGAACAACAAAGCTTATAGTTTCGCAGAGAATTTCAAGTATTCAGGATGCCGACAGAATTATTGTTCTTGAAGATGGAAAAGTCAGTGGCTTTGATACACATGAGAATCTTATGGAAAATAACAAAGTTTACCGCGAAATCTGTGAAGTTCAGATGCAGGGCGGCGGCGATTTCGACGAATCGGCAGAATAGTGAGAATAGGAGGAAGACATGAAAAATAAAAATGAGAACAAAGAGAAGAATCCGCTTTTATTATTAAAAAGACTTCTTTCTTATATAGTAAAAAATTATAAATTGGCATGTTTCATGGTGGTCGTTTGCATATTGGTTTCGGCACTTACGACATTATGTGGAACTTTATTTATACAGAAACTTATTGATAATTACATTGTGCCTCTTACCCAGATGGCAGTTCCTGATTATTCACCGCTTGCACAGGCTCTTTTAAAACTTGTAGCAATATTTGCAGTGGGTGTTTTATGTTCCTACGGATATAACAGAATTATGGTAAATGTTGGTCAGGGTACTATGAAAAAGCTCCGTACAGAGATGTTTACTAACATGGAATCACTTCCAATCAGATATTTTGATACACATGCACATGGAGATATAATGTCGGTATATACAAATGATATTGATACATTAAGACAGCTTATAAGCCAGAGTATTCCACAGGTTCTTAATTCACTTATAACACTTGTATCAACATTTGTAAGTATGATAGTTCTTGATATACCACTTACAATTGTATCTGTTATTATGGTTGCAATTATGCTTTTTGTGACATCAAAGCTTTCCGCTGCATCTGGCAGATATTTCATTGAACAGCAGAAAGATATCGGTAAAGTAAATGCTTATATTGAGGAAATGATGGAAGGGCAGAAGGTTGTTAAGGTATTCTGTCATGAGCAGGAAAGTCTTGAACAGTTTAAGCAGATTAATAACAAGTTAAGAGAAAGTGCCAACAATGCTAATAAAATTGCAAATATTACAATGCCTATTAATGAAAATATAGGAAATATAAGTTATGTTTTGTGTGCACTTGTAGGTGGTGTGCTTGCATTAAGCGGCTTTTCAGGACTTACAATTGGTACACTTGTAGCATTTCTTTCATTAAACAAGAGTTTCACACAGCCTGTAACAGAGATAAGCCAGCAGGTAAGCAGTATTGTAATGGCTATGGCAGGTGCCGGCAGGGTATTTGACCTTTGTGATGAAGTACCAGAGACAGATGAAGGTGATGTTGAACTTGTAAATATATGTTATGATTCAAATGGTGAAATCCATGAAACTGAAGAACTGACAGAGATGTGGGCATGGAAAAAACCAAATGCTGCAAACAAAGATGAAATGTATACAAGACTTCAGGGTGATGTTACATTTGATGGAGTTGATTTTGGATATAATCCTGACAAAATCGTGCTTCACGATATAAAAATGTTCGCAAAACCTGGTCAGAAGCTTGCGTTTGTAGGTTCTACCGGTGCCGGAAAGACAACAATTACCAACCTTATTAACAGGTTTTATGATATACAGGATGGTAAAATCCGTTATGATGGAATTAATATTAATCATATTAAAAAAGACGATTTACGCCGAAGCCTGGGCATTGTTTTACAGGATACCAACCTTTTTACAGGCACGATTATGGACAATATCAGATATGGAAGACTCAATGCAGCTGATGAAGAATGTATAGCTGCCGCAAAGCTTGCTAATGCTGATGGATTTATAAAAAGACTTCCTGATGGTTATAACACAGTGCTTACCGGCGGTGGTGCGAACCTTAGTCAGGGACAGCGTCAGCTTCTTGCAATAGCGAGGGCGGCAGTTGCAGATCCTCCTGTTCTTATTCTTGATGAGGCGACTTCTTCTATTGATACACGTACAGAAAAACTTGTACAGCGTGGTATGGATGCACTTATGACAGGAAGAACTTCATTTGTTATCGCTCATCGTCTTTCTACGGTACGGAATGCAGACTGTATTATGGTTATGGAACAGGGAAGAATTATTGAGCGTGGTACACATGACCAGCTTATGGAAGAAAAAGGCAGATACTATCAGCTTTACACAGGAAAGTCAATCAGTGCGTAAGATTTTGATTAATTGGTATTAAATAAACATTTCAAAAACACGGGGTATAAAAATATGAAATATGCTTATATTAACGGAAAAATACTTGACGGAACCAAAGATATGCAGGTAAAAGAGGGCTTCGTCATACTTACGGACAATGATAAAATTGAGGATATTGTCAAGGCAGGCACGGATTTGAATGGATATGAAAAAGTTGATTTAAAACGCAGATATATTATGCCCGGTCTTATAAATATGCATGTTCACCTTGCAGGTAATGGCAAGCCGCAGAAAAAACAGCGTGATAATGAGAAACTTGTAAAAATACTTATGGGAAATGCACTTATGCGTTCAATTGCATACGGTATGGTTGCCGGATTTGCAAAAACAGAGCTTATGAGCGGTGTGACAACAATAAGAACGGTTGGCGGACTTGGAAGTTTTGATACAAAATTAAGAGATGAGATTAATGCAGGAACAAAGATGGGACCTAGAATACTTGCCGCTAATGAAGGGATTTCCGTGCCTGGCGGACATATGGCTGGCTCTGTTGCTGTTGCGGCGGACAGTATAGATACAGCCTTAAAACATCTGGAGCAATCGGAAAAAGAAAAGGTTGATTTGATAAAGCTTATGATTACTGGCGGCGTAATGGACGCAAAAGAAAAAGGTGTTCCGGGTGAACTGAAAATGTCTCCGGAAATGGTAAAGGTAGTCTGTGACAAGGCACATGAAAATGGCTATTTAGTTGCTGCACATGTCGAATCTCCGCAGGGGGTGCGTGTTGCTCTTGAAAATGGTGTTGACTCAATTGAACACGGTGCAAAAATTGATGATGATACAATTAAGTTATTCAAGGAAAGAAAAGCATTTCTTTGCACAACAATTTCGCCTGCACTTCCGTATGCATTGTTTGATCGTTCGATTACCAACGCAACTGAAGTTGAACAGTTTAACGGAAATGTTGTGTTTGAGGGAATAATTGCATGTGCGAAAGCGGCACTTGAAAATGATATACCTGTCGTTCTTGGCAATGATGTCGGATGTCCGTGGATTACACAGTATGATTTCTGGAGAGAATTGTATTATTTCCACAAATATACGGGCGTTTCCAATGCGTTTGCACTGTATACGGCAACCGCAAGAGCTGCCGAAATGGCGGGAATCGGTGATATTACCGGTACGCTCGAAAAAGATAAATGTGCAGATATGATTGTAACCGAGGAAAACCCACTCGATGACCTCAGAGCATTACGACATGTAAAAATGGTTGTCGCAAGAGGAACGATTATGGAAAATCCTAAAGTTAAAATAAATAAGCGTGTCGAGACTGAACTTGATAAATTCCTATAAAAAAACCCCGCTGCGGCGGGGCTTTTTTATTCATATAAACACATATAATTTGTCAAATACTCTGTTATAATTTCTCCATAATAATTGTTCATCTGCAATTTCGCATAGATAAAAGGTTTTAATAAATAACGGATTATGATACATATAACAGGACAAATAAAAATCCAGTTTTTATTAACTAGGGATGTTGCCACTCCTTTACTCCATTGTACTGGAATTTCTGTCGGCAACTTAGAATAAGACAAAGCCCCAATAATCAAGCATAGTGCGGTAATCATAGTCCAGGTAAGCATACTTCCCCATATATACAAAAAGCTGACTGAATCCAGTTTGAAAACAGTTCGATTATCTTTCCAATAGTCATGAAAATCTGTTACATACTGTTCTACCTGTAATTTTTCATAACTAATACTTCCTTCATCCAGCATTTTTTCGCACATGAGTTTCGCCTTATTCAAATCAGTAATCTGATTTTTTAATACTTCCTTTTGCTTCTCAAGCATTTCCTGCAATGTTACTTTTTCGGATATAATATTTCGTATATCTTCAATAGAAATTCCCAATGTACGTAGATATGCAATCTTCTTTATATTTTCCACATCATTTTTAGAATAATCTCTATAACCATTACTTTCATTTCTCGAAGGCTCAATAAGTTTTTCCTTTTCATAAAAACGGATATTAGAACGGGATAAACCTGTTCGCTCTTCTACGTCTTTTATAGTCATATTATGCCCTCCTTTCGAGCAACTCTATTTTACTTAATAATAAGCTATAAACAAGGTTTACAGTCAAGCATTTATCAAAAAAACTATAGTTGTTGATAAGGACATGAAAAGCTGTCCAAAATAGAAGGTGAACCGGATTGCTGCTCCGACTCAATCTTCCACATGGAATACATCTTCCACCAGCATATTAAAGTACTTTGATATCCGCAGCATAAATTCGGCAGATGGGGTGCTGTCCCCACGCTCTATCCTGCCGACAGTTTTGGTGCTGTATCCAATAGCAGCGGCAAGGTCATCCTGGTAAATGCCTCGCTGTTCACGTATTTCTCTTATATTATTGGTAACCGCCATAAAAATCCCTTCTTTCAGTTCTATAGATATTTTCTTATTGTCAATTATGCAAAATAATGTGTCCGATAAAAATGACTTGCAATTTTATCGGCAATGTCCTGTAATAGCACAAGCATCAGATTTTCCAAGAACTTTTCCAAATATGTCTAAGCGGTCATTTTCACTAACCTTGATAGGTGCATACTTTTCATTGAGTGAGATAAGGAAAATTCCTTCTTTATCGTTTTGTAATTTCTTAATATAGGCTTCTCCGTTTAGAGCGAAGATGCCGATTTCTCCATTAGCAACAGATTCCTGCTGTAATATCCATGCAATCTGACCATCGTGGAATTCTGGTTCCATACTGTCACCACTAATACGGACACCGAAAGTAGTATCTTCTGGCAGGATAGATTCATCTATGCGTACAGTCTCTTTCGGTCCATCTACAAGGAAGTTACCGGTTCCGGCTGATACAGCATTTTCAAAAATATCAATGCTACGGAATGGAATTATCTTAGCAGTCTGCTTTTCATACATTCCGGATGCGTGGAGCAGATTGATATAATCCATAGCTTTTTCCCTGCCTTCATCAGTTAGTGATGAGAAAGGATCGGCAGGATTTACTCCAAAATATGCCTCATACATGTTAGTAATACCAAGGATTCTACACACTTTGTAAAATATGGTAACGCTTGGTTCAGCAAGATTTCTCTCCCAGTTGGATATGGCTTTATAGGAAATGGTAATGCCTTCCTTTGCCAGTTCATCAGCGAGATCCTGTTGGAGCAAGCCTTTCTTTTTTCTATATGTTGAAATGATTTCTCCGATTGAGTACATACATACGCCTCTTTTCTTTCATTTTGTTGATTTCTAATGTCTCTTTTCACTCCATAGTATATAGCAACAGTACCAATTATTCAAGCTAAAAATCCAATATAATGAGAAAAAGGACACATGTGTCCGTTGACAGTCGATTATTCTTGGGGTTATACTATGCCCTGTAAGAAACATTACCCATATACTTGGACTAAAGTTATGGTAATGACAGATTAAATGCAGGAGGTGATGCAGATGGGAGACAGGGTAATACTTCATTCAGATATCAACTGTTGTTATGCTTCGATTGAACATCTGCATCATCCTGAGCTTGCAGGAAAGCCATTGGCAGTAGGCGGCGACCCGGAGGCAAGACATGGGATTGTCTTAACAGCTGACTATATTGCCAAGAAGTACGGTGTGAAAACAGGAATGGCACTCTGGCAGGCAAAGCAAGTCTGTCCGGACATAACATTTGTTTCACCAAGAATGGACTTATATCTTCGGTTCTCAAGGATGGCGCATGAGATATATGCAGAATATACGGACAGACAGGAGCCATATGGGATTGATGAGTGCTGGCTTGATGTTACAGGGAGCAGCTCCCTTAAAGGGGATGGATTGCTCATTGCACAGGAAATCAGCAGGAGAATGAAGTCAGAGCTTGGCATCACAGTAAGTGTTGGTGTTTCTTTCAATAAGATATTTGCAAAGCTTGGTTCAGACTATAAGAAGCCGGATGCAATCACAACTATGTATAAGGGTGAGTTTAAGCAGAAGGCATGGTCACTTCCGGTGGCAGATCTTCTATACGTTGGCAAAAGTACGAACAGAAAGCTTGCATTATTTGGTATCAAAACCATAGGTGATCTTGCAAGGGCAGATGAAGATGTGCTTAACAGTCACCTTGGAAAGAGGGGCAGTATCTTATGGTCGTTTGCTAATGGCTATGATGATTCACCTGTCAAGCTGGAGAATACCCACGCTCCAATCAAATCGGTGGGAAACAGCATAACGACGCCAAAGGATTTAGTATGCGATGAGGATGTAAAGATTGTTCTTTATATTCTGGCTGAGAGTGTTGCAGCAAGACTTCGTGAGAATGGATTCCGGTGCAGAGTGGTTGAGATAAGTGTCAGGGATAATGAGTTATTCTCTTTTACCCGTCAGAAAAAGATTGACCATGCAACGAATATCACCGGAGAGATAGCTGCATATGCTTATCAGATATTTAAGGAAAACTATAACTGGAGCAAGCCAATCCGCAGTGTTGGTGTCCGAGGTGCAGACTTAGTAACAGATAATTATTGGGAACAGATTGATTTATTCTCAAGTGTGGAGAAGCGTGAAAAGCAGATGAAGATGGATTCAGCGGTGGATGAGATACGCAGAAGATTTGGATTTTACAGTATCCAGAGGGGACTCATGTACCGGGACAGGATTCTATCGGCAGTCAATGCAAAAGAAGAACACACAGTACATCCACATGGGTACTTTTCAGGTTAGCAACGAGAAGTGCCAATAGAGTAAAGAAGAGGGAGGCGGAACATGAGCGAAGCAGCAAGAATTAATCTGGTAGACAGAGCACCATTGACGGAGAAGCAGCAGAATGTGTATGAAAGCATTATGCAATATCAGCGTGTGAATGGCTATGCTCCTACTATCAGGGAGATATGCAAGATGGTAGGGGTGGCATCGACTTCAAGTGTTTATGCACATCTGAAAATATTAGAAGAAAAAGGCTATATAGCAAGGAAGATGGATGCTTCCAGAGCAATAGCAATCTTGTAAGGAAGGTGATTACATTGAGCAATAAGGTATATGTTGATGTACTTGCAGAGTTTTCAAGGGACGGACTGCTCATTCCAAAAGAGATAACATGGGAAGATGGCAGAAAGTATGAGATTACACGAGTAAAAGACAAGCGCAGAGCTGCCAGTACAAGGGCTGGTGGCGTTGGAGAGCGTTATACCTGCGTGGTAGATGGAAAGGAAATATTCCTTTTCTATGAAGATAACAATATGTGGTTTATGGAAAGAGCCGGAGCCTGATGTGATTGTGTGCTTACAGCACAATTCATATCAGTTGGCTTTAGATCAGCAAAGCCGGGGAATGTGCAGACATTCATCGGAACTCTCGGCAAAAGGCTTGCAAAGGTGATTTCCCTTTCCTTTACGAGTACAGAATTGTAGATTGATGATTTTGTATGAATAAGGAGCGAACTGAATTGAACAAAGAAAATGTTATAGAAATTAGATGTAAAAAATGCAACAAGTTAATGATGGAATATTTTGTATGCGGTGATGATTCCACTGTGGCACTTCAGAATATTGGAATTAAGTGTGACAGATGCAAGCGAGTGATGATACTCAAGAAGTATTCCGAGGGAATGATGAAGGAACATTCTGAGAATGGAACTTTCAGAATATAACGATTGAAAATTAAATTATAGCCCACCTGATAAGGGCACATCAAAAGATGGAAGCACCAGAGACGCAGGGGAAACGAACAGTATTTATGATACTGGTTTCCTCGTGCGTCTTTTTGTGCTGTAAAGGTAATCCGACTTGTTCGTTTCCAAGGGCGGCAAGGAGGATTTATGAGCAGTAAAGCACAGGCAAGAGAAAAGGATTATGAGAGAGGATTACGAATTGCTGATAGAAGAAAGGCGATTGGATTGTCACAGGATGAGTTAGCTCATAGAGCTGGCATAGGCAGACAGGCATTGTCGGCTATTGAAAATGGTGGAGATTTTAAGACAAAGACATTAGATAGTCTGGCAATCGTACTAGGTGTATCTGTTGATTTCATTATGTATGGGGAGAATGAAGAAAAATCAGAACTGTTATCTGAGGCAATGGATGTTCTTTCAGATATGGATGAATTGCAGATAAGACAGTGCCTTGCAATGATGAAAGCGATGAAAAGAGTGTCAGTTGAAAAGTGATTGTCGTGTTTACACGACATAATTGTCGCCTGTACACGGTCGGCAATTAAGGTGTGGCAGATTACAATATACTTGTGCTTGAGATACAGCACACCACGAGAGTGGAGGCGCCAAAACTCTCCAATACGAAATCGTAAAGGAGATAACAAAATGAAAAAAAGAGATTTTAACTTAGTAGGAAACGAAGGTACAGATAATCAGGAGCTTGCAAAGGGTATTGCATTTGTAAAGTCACGCAGAGCGGAACTCAATGTAGTCCAGATGGTTGAAAGTATGCGTGATCAGGCAATACCTAATGGAGTAATAATAAATGATGCGTATTGTGATCGCTCAATGACAAGGGACTATGACAGAGAAGCACTGAATGCTTTCTTTGCAACACTTAAAGAGGGATATTTTGAGGTTGTAGTAGTCAGAAGCCTGAATGAGATCACCGATGATATTTATGATCTGGAGGAATTTGTGAAGACCATCACAGATATGGGCATATGGCTCTATTCTCTTGAAGTCGGTCCGGTGCCAATTACTGTATCTCATGCAGAGGACTTTGGATGCTAATGGAGTCCTTTGGTAGATCGACAACAGAAAATCATTCCGGTCGGGACAAACAAGTCCCGGCTGTGAAGGATTGCAGATTTACGCAGACTGCATTCGGAACAGTAGTACATGATTCGAGAGGGAAGTGGCTTGGTCAGTATGAAACAGAAGATGCAGCTGTAGAGATGTTAAGAGAAATGGCAAAGGACGATGGAGGATATAGCGATGAAATATGATGGTTATCAAGTTGGAATCGTGATTAAGTCGTTACGAATCCAAAGAAATCTTACAAAAGAAGCCCTTGCTGCTGAGCTTGGTATTAGTGAGTCAACTATCAAAAAGTATGAGAATGGAGAACGTGCATTAAGTATCACAAATCTATTTAAGATAATTGATTATTTCAAAGTAGATGCCAATACAATCCTGAATGTGGCAGAGGGTAAGAAAGAAAATTCAATAGACTCTAGGTTGGAATTAATGGATTATAGCAGGAAGGCATATTTTCAAAAGATATTTAACGAGATGCTTGATAATGCAGAGATGCTTGTTTCATAGGAGGTTTGGCTATGAGAAGAAAGAAAAAGACGATTGAATGTATAGAGTATCTGTCAGTAAGTGCACCATTGGATAAAGTGGATCGCTTAGAGGACAAGCAGAGTAAATATATTCATGAGTATGTAAAAAATAAAGAATACATGATTGTTGGCACTGAACGCCGACATGGATTTTCACAGAAAGATGTGGACAGACAGTGGCATCAGATTGTGGATAAGATTAGAAAAAAGCAGGTAGATGGTGTAATAGTCGCAAACATGAGTGTTATTACAGACAACCTTATTGATGCATTTATAAAAATAGCACAGGTTCAGGATGCAGGAGGAATTATTGTTACAGTAGATGATGGCAGACTGGCTATGCAGTTAAGGGGGTTTTAGGTTATGAATAAGAATAAAAAACGATATGACAAATATAAAAAATTTGACGTTGTATATGCAGACTTTGGTCGTAACCCACATGGAGTACAGGGCGGAATCAGACCTGGAATTGTGGTATCGTGTGATGCAAGTAATCATGGTGGTGCACCTCAGATTTCAGTTGTTCCATTATCATCAAAATTGAAAGATAATCCTGTGCATGTGATAGTTGAGCCTTCAGAAATAAGAGGGTATGCATTGAGCAATAGATCTGATTTTATGCCGGAGGATATTCAGACCTTGAATAAGGGCTGTGTTCGTTTTAAGTCGGGATATATTCCGGGAGAATCAGAGATTAGGGAAGCAATGGATAGAGCAATGATTATGCAGTTTAATCTGTTACCAGTAGCACGTAAGATGGTATTAGAGGAATTGGAGATGAAACAAAATGGATAGCAGAACAAGGAAAACAAATAATAAGAGATTTGTCAGATATCCAGAGGGTGCAGAGATGTACTCAATGAGTTTATCAAAGTTCCAGCAGTTAGCTAAGGATGCGAAAGCATGTTATAAGATGAATAGACTGGTGCTTGTGAACCTTGATATTCTTGATGAATATCTGGAGACATTTCATATAGAAGACGAGGAATTCTACAAATAAATTGAAAAGAATATGAAAGAGTATGCATTAATATACTTGACTTTATGTCCGACATAAAGTATACTATGTTCAGATGGAGGTGATATATTGGCAAAGATGGGACGACCAAAGGCTGAAAATCCTGCTGATAAGAGGATTACAATCAGACTGAATGGTGAAGAACATGAATTGCTGCTTGAATACACCAAAAATCATAACATGACTATGACGCAAGTAGTTAAAATGGCAGTGTTAGAGAAACTAATGGCTGACCAGAAGTAATGCAGGCTCTTTTCTTTTTGAGAAAGGAGAAAAGATGGCTTGTAGAAAAGATGGTAAAGGAAGAGTATTACGAAAAGGAGAGCATTATCGTAAAACTGATGGTAGGTATTCATATATTTATACTGATCCATTGGGAAAACAAAGGACGATATATGCGAAATCTCTTGTAACACTTAGGCAGAAAGAAGACGAACTTGTTCGTGACCAGATGGACGGGTTAAATGTATATGTTGCTGGAAGTGCAGATGTAAATTTTTTGTTTGATAGATATATTTCTACCAAGACGGAGTTGCGAAGCACTACAAAAGCAAATTACTTATATACATGGGAACATTTTATCAGGGATACTTTTGGAAAGAAAAAGATTAAGGATGTAAAGTATTCTGATGTCTTATTTTTCTATACGGATTTGATTACGAACAAAGGATTGCAGGTAAATACTTTGGAGAGTATCAATACTGTATTGCGACCTACATTTGAGCTGGCAGTACGAGATGATATAATAAGAAGAAATCCTGTAGATGGAGCTTATGCCGAGGTGAAAAAAAGAAATGGTGGTGCTAGAAAGAGTCGAAGAGCACTGACAGTAGAGCAGCAGAGAGAATTTATTGATTATGTTGCGAAGAATCCGTTTTTCTTCCATTGGTATCCGTTTTTTGTATTTCTGCTTGGAACTGGATGCAGAATCGGTGAGGCAATAGGCATCAGATGGGACGATGTTGATATGAAGAAACGAACAATCAATATTAACCATAGTCTTACTTATTACACAAGATCTGACAATTCATTCAAGTGTGAGTTTAGGGTTTCAGAACCTAAAACAGAAGCAGGAATAAGGACAATTCCAATGATGGGACCGGTGTATGAAGTGCTCAAGTCTGAATACCAGCGTCAGCAGGAAGAAGGTTTTTGTGTTGCAGAGGTTGATGGAATGACAAACTTTATATTTACTAATCGGTTTGGAAATCCACATAATCCGCAGGCAGTAAATCGTGCAATCAAGAGAATCGTTGATGCTCATAATGCCGAAGAAGAGGTAGAGGCAAAGAAAAAGAAGAGAGAACCTATAATGTTGCCCAGGTTTTCATGTCACATTTTTAGACACACATTTGCTTCAAGGTTTTGTGAGAACGAAACCAATGTAAAAGTTATTCAAGAAGTAATGGGACATGCTGATGTCAGCACAACCATGAACATTTATGCGGAGGCAAATCCAGAGGTTACTAGAGAGGCTTTGGAGAAACTTGCCAAGAACATGGATGTATTTTAGAAACAACGATATAATATAGAAAAGAGTCCTCTGATTTGAGGACTAGGCAATTGACCAAAAAAATTTAATATGACTAATATATGACCAAAAAAGACTGCAAATTTGGTTATTTTAGTACAGCTTGCTAAAGAAAATATTGTAATGATTTAAAGAAATGTAAATCATCTTACAGCTCTTTACAGCAGGAGCGAAAAAGCTCCCAACCATGAAGACACAGGGCGCTGCAAAGAATGAAGCAAACAATGCAGCACAGGCAGCTGGTGCAGCAGAAGCAGGCGCAACTGCTGGTGACAACAATGGTTTCTTTACACCAAACGAGAAGATCGACTTCTCCAAGGTAAAAGTAGAGCCATTATTTGAAGAGCAGGTTGACTTTGAAACCTTCTCCAAGTCTGATTTTCGCGCTGTAAAGGTAAAAGCCTGCGAAGCAGTAAAGAAATCCAAAAAGCTTCTTCAGTTCACTCTGGATGACGGAACCGGCACAGACCGTACCATCTTAAGTGGTATCCATGCTTACTACGAGCCAGAAGAACTGGTAGGGAAGACTCTGATTGCCATCACCAACCTGCCACCAAGAGCCATGATGGGAATTGAGTCCTGTGGTATGCTCTTAAGTGCAGTATGTGAAGAAAACGGCGAAGAGAAGCTGAATCTGCTGATGGTAGATAACCATATCCCGGCAGGTGCAAAGCTGTACTAATCATACAATAAAGCAATTTGTGCAAAACGTGTATAAAAAACAGGGGGCTGTCGCACTAAATGAAAATTAGTGTGGCAGCACTTTTTTTGAAAAAATTTAAGAGCCCGGCTTCGAAAAGTCGGGCTCTTGGTGTAAAATTAATGTATGACCAAACACATTAAATTACAGAAAGATTATACCGCATCTTGCCTGTACTATCAAATTAAACTTCCTTTGGATATCGAAAAAAACATTCCATCAGATGATCCGGTCCGCCTGCTGAGTACTTTTGTGGAGGGAATGAAGCTCTCAGATCTTTATAATACTTATGGAAAGATCAAAAAAGATCAGGTTTCGCCGAAACAGTTGTTGAAAATCGTTATCTATGCAGGAATGAACCGGATCTATTCCAGCCGCGATATCGAGAAATCGTGTAGACAAGATATCAATTTTATGTATCTTCTGGAGGGAAAGCCGTTTCCGAATCATGCGACTATTGCGCGGTTCATCTCACTGCATCTGTCCCAATGTTCCTCAAACATTCTCGCAGAAGTTTCAAATATCTTATACGAATTAGGAGGAATTTCTGGAAGACATATATTTATTGACGGCACAAAAATTGAGTCAGCTGCTAACAGATATACATTTGTCTGGAAAAAGGCCGTTACCAAAAATCAGACAAAACTGTTTGCAAAGATTATAGAAGACATCAATGGAACAGCGTAATAAAACACTGTATGTTTCAAAAACCATGAAACAGAAAAGGGCAGAAGATTTTGAACGCATAACCAGTCCATACGGAATTCAACTTAGAGTGAATCGAAGTATACAGGCAGAAAGGTCCTTCGCTTCTGTAAAACAGGATATGGAATTCAGACGATATATGTACCGCGGAAAAGAAAACGTCACTGCACAAAGTGTCATTCTTGCAATCGCACACAATATCAATAAACTACATAATAAAATACAGTCTGAAAAAACAGGACAGCATCTGTTTAGGCTGAAAGAAACAGCATAAATTTAGATAATTCAAAAAAAGAAAAAGAAATCCCAGGCTTTCTTCAAAGAAGGTCTGGGTAAGTATGCTCAAAATCAATAACGGGTAGAGAAAAGAGCTAATTCTAACTATAAAGTCTTACTTTTCGGGGTCACCTCATAGAGTTTAATCGGAGAAGTGCATTTTTCTACATTTTTTTATAGGCGTTACCCCATTCGACCATTGAGTCGAGAATCGGTTTCAAAGTAAGTCCAAGTTCGCTGAGACTGTACTCAACTCTTGGTGGAACCTCCGGGTAAATTGTGCGAATAATGAGACCATCATTTTCCATGGAGCGCAAACTATCGGTGAGAACTTTCTGACGGATTCCTTCAAGATTTTTCTTTAATTCATTGAATCGCCAAGGGCGTTCCAGCAAATTTCGGATAATCAGTAATTTCCATTTACTGCCAATGAGCGAAACTGTGGTTGCAACCGGACATTCCGGTAATTCTTCTTTTGTTAACATGTGATCGCCTCCTTATATAATATCCTTTTTTATTGTTATATTTAATTTTAATTTAACAATAAAAAAGAAGCAATAGGTTACAAAAAAGTAACTAGGGTTACCTTTTTATGCCTATGTAATAAAATTGTGCGTACTTTTGCCGGTTAAAAATTCTTGATATTATAATCTTGCAACAAAGATAACAACAAACAAAAATATCAGGAGGTAACAAAATGGCATTATCAAATCTTTTCGGATGGAAAAAATCAGAAACAGAAGCTGGTTCAGCATGCGGAGCAGCGTGTGGAGCAGCAGACAAACCAGCGGAGAAACCGGCAGCATGCGGAACAGCATGTGGAGCAGCAGACAAGCCGGAAGGCTCAAATCGTCCGGGGGACGATTGCTTTGAGCGGACCGGAGCGGAGCGTAGACAACCAGCAGCGTGCGGAACAGCATGTGGAGCAGCAGACAAGCCGGAAGAAAAATCAGCAGCATGCGGAACAGCATGTGGAGCATCTGACAAGTAAAATAAGTTAAGGAAGGAGTTGGATAGGATGAGTCAGTATTTTTCTTTTCAGTGGCATATTACAGATGAATGTGATCAGCGGTGTAAGCATTGTTATATTTTCTCAGGCGAAGGCTGTAAGGAATTAAAGTCTATGACATGGAAGCAGATGACAGAGGTAGTAGCAAACTGTGAGGATTTCTGCAAAGTATATGGCAGAGTACCATATTTTTATATTACCGGCGGAGATCCTATCCTTCATCCGGACTTCTGGAAATTAATGGTATTACTGAAATCGAAAAAGATACCTTTTACCTTAATGGGAAATCCATTTCATTTGAACGACGAAATTTGCAGAATGTTAAAGGTTTGTGGTTGTGAGAAGTATCAGATGTCCCTTGATGGAATGAGAGAAACTCATGACTGGTTCAGAAAGCCGGGAAGTTTTGATCTGACGATTGAGAAAATCGGATGTCTGAACAGAGCAGGAATAAAAAGTGTAATTATGAGTACGGTATCCAAAACAAATATGGATGAGATACCGGATATTATTGATGAAGTTGTAAAAGCGAAAGTAAAGGTTTTTGCATTTTCGCGCTATGTGCCTACAGGTGGTGAAGTTGACACAAGCATGACACAGGAAGAGTACAGAAAACTTCTGGAAGTCTGCGATGCAAAGTATAAGGCATATGAAAAGGCAGGATGCGAGACCTATTTCAATAAAAAGGATCATTTGTGGACGCTGTATGAATATGAAACGGGACAGTTTAAGCTTCCTGAGAGTACAGAGGCAGGAATGATCTATGGTGGCTGTAACTGTGGAAACTGTCATATTACCATATCTTCCAATGGAGATATTATGGCATGCAGAAGGGTAACTGACAGTAAAGTGGCCAATATTTTTGAAGACCGGCTGGCAGACGTCTGGATCTGTCAGATGGAAAAATACAGAGATTACGATAAATTTGTAAAATGCAGCAAATGTGAACTTAAGGCATGGTGTCGTGGATGTCCGGCAGTTGCCAATGGAACAAGCGGTAACTTTTACGGGGCGGATCCGCAGTGCTGGAAAACAAGAAATGAGATTACCGGGGAGGTGCTTACATGTTAATAGATATCATCAAAGCAAGGCATTCCATTCGGAAATATACCGGTGAGCAGATAAGACGTGATGACCTGGAAAAGATTCTGGAAGCCGGAAATTTTGCACCGAATGCCGGAGGCGGACAGAGAAGTATGATGGTTGCGATACATAATAAGGAACTGGCAGCTTACGTGGGAAAGTTGAATATGGCAGATTTTGACCGTTCACACCTGGCAGGTAGTTTTGTCTCAAAGGAGCAGCCAAGCACAATTGATGATCCAACTATAAAAAATGGGTTTTATGATGCGCCTACGGTTGTGTGTGTATTCTGCCAGAATAATTTTCTCTTCAAGACAGCAGATGCCTTTTGCATGATGGAAAACATGATTCTGCAGGCAACAGAGCTTGGAATTGCATCATGTATTATCTCAAGAGGCTATGAAACATTTGATTCAGAAGAAGGAAGAAGACTGATGAGCGAATGGGGAGTGCCGGAAGGATATGCATGCCAGGGATTTGTTATATTAGGATATATAGACGGGAAACAGCCGAAAAGTAAGCCAAGAAAACCGGGAAGAATTAAAATTGTAGAATAGTATTGGATTTATTGAAAAAAACACTTGATTATATGGAGAGGTGGAGAACAGATGGATTTAGCAACATGTCTGAAAAAAATGGAATTGGTGGGAGTGCTTGCATTCGCAACAGTGGACAGTGAAGGGGCACCACAGATACGGAATATCAGTGCGATTCATTATGAGCCGGATGCACTCTATTTTTTCACCGCCAGAGGTAAAAATTTTTGTAAAGAATTAATGGAAGATGGCAGGGTTCAGATTCTTGTTTATACCAAATACAAAGAAATGATTCGTTTGTCAGGAAAGGCTTACGCAGTAGCAGAGAATGAGCAGAAAAAATGGATGGATATCGTTTTTGAAGAACAGCCATATCTTGCCAATGTATATCCGGGGGATACAAGAGAAATCGGAATTATTTTCTGTATTGATCAGGCGGAAGTGGAGTATTTTAATCTTGGCGTAAATCCAATTTTCCGGGAGACATATATTCTGGGAAATGCTAGTGTAAAAGAAAAGGGATATTACATAACAGAATCCTGTATCGGCTGTGGCACATGTATGAAACATTGTCCACAGAAATGTATTGAGAAGGGGACACCTTTTGTCATCCGGCAGGAGCACTGTCTGCACTGTGGAAGCTGTTATGAAAAATGTCCGGTGAAAGCGGTGATCAGGAAATGAATCAGGATGACAGAAGAAAATATTTAATTGAAGGATTGTTGAAAGAGCGGCCGGAATATGAGAACATGCAGATTCCATCAGATGCAGGCAAGCAGAAAATACTGCTCCGATCGCTTATGAATATAAGAATGCCGAAGAAAATGGATTATGCATTTTTGCAGATTCAGGATGCGTACCTTTCGGAAGAAAATGAGAAGAAAGGGATTGTCACATTGGCAGATATCAGGGAGGCACAGCCTGATCTTTATATCTGGAAGGGCGATATTACAAGACTTAGAGTGGGAGCAATCGTAAATGCAGCCAACAGCGGCATGACAGGCTGCTATCAGCCCTGCCATAATTGTATTGATAATTGCATTCATACCTATGCAGGAATTCAGCTTCGAAACTATTGCAATAATATGATGATAGAACAGGGACAGGAAGAACCGACAGGGCAGGCAAAGATCACCCCGGCATTTAATCTGCCCTGTGATCATGTGATTCATACAGTTGGCCCAATCGTACAGGGAAAGCTGACAAAGGAACATGAACGTTTACTGATATCCTGCTATGAATCGTGTCTTAGGATAGCTGATGAGAATGAGGTAAAGAGTATTGCTTTTTGTTGTATTTCAACCGGTGTGTTTATGTTTCCGAATAAAAGAGCTGCTGAGCTTGCAGTACAGACAGTAAAGCAATATAAAGAAAAGACAAAATCAAAGATAAAGGTGATATTTAATGTTTTTAAAGAGGAAGATGAACGACTCTACAACCAGTTACTCAGATAAGATATTACAGATAAAAGAAAAAATTGAGGAAGCAGAAGCAGTTGTAATTGGGGCTGGTGCGGGATTTTCCACATCAGCCGGTTTTGTGTATAATGGAGAAAGATTTGAAAAATATTTTTCGGATTTCAGAAAGAAATATGGATTTTCCGATATGTATTCAGGAGGCTTCTATCCATATAAAACATTGGAAAAACACTGGGGATACTGGTGCAGATATATCTATATTAATCGATATATGGATGCACCAAAACCGGTATATCAGAACCTGTATGATCTGGTAAAAGAAAAAGATTATTTTGTACTGACGACAAATGTGGATCATTGTTTTCAGAAAGCAGGATTCGCTAAAAACAGAATCTTCTATACACAGGGAGATTACGGCTTGTTTCAATGTAGTGAGCCTTGTCATAAAGAAACCTATGACAATGAAGAAATCATAAAGAAAATGGTGCTGAGTCAGGGATTTCAGATGAAAGACGGGGAACTGCAAAAACCGGAAGACGGAGAAATAAAGCTTACGGTTCCGACGGGTCTGATTCCATATTGCCCGCGCTGCGGTAAGCCGATGAGTATGAATCTCAGATCTGATCAGACATTTGTTGAAGATGAGGGATGGCACTGGGCAGCAGAACGGTACGAGAAATTTATACAGGATCATAAAAAGCAGAAAATAGTGTTTCTTGAACTTGGTGTAGGATATAATACCCCTGGTATTATAAAATATCCGTTTTGGCAGATGACAAACACATTTCAACATGCATTTTATGTGTGTCTGAACCAGGGTGAAGCATATGCACCGGAAGAAATAAGGAAAAAATCTGTCTGCATGAATGAAGATATTGGAGAGATCCTGAAAGAACTGTAGACTTGTGATAAAGGGCGGCTGTGAACAGAGTGAATAGTGACAAGAGAGGGGATGATAAAATGATAATACAAACAGGAATGAGAACAGATATACCTGCATTTTATTCAAAATGGTTTTTGAATCGGATAAAAGAGGGATATGTATGCGTGAGGAATCCCTATAATCCAAAACAGGTGACGAAATACAGCCTTTCACCAGAAGTTGTGGATCTGATCGCATTCTGCACGAAGAACCCTCTTCCAATGCTGCCGTTTCTTGATGAGTTAAAACCGTATGGTCAATACTGGTTTGTAACAATTACACCTTACGGACGGGATATTGAGCCAAACGTTCCGGATAAAGAAACTGTGATGGAAGGTTTTAAAGAATTGTCGGATGTCGTGGGCGCAGACAGTATGGGATGGAGATATGATCCGATTTTTATAGATAAAAAACATTCTGTGGAGTGGCATATATCTGAATTTGAAAAAATGGCTGAAATTCTTGCTGGATACACAAAGACTTGTGTAATCAGCTTTATAGATATTTATAAAAAGGTGGAACGCAATTTCCCAGAAGCAAAATCGGTACGGGCAGAAGACAGGGCTGTGATAGGAAAAGCATTTGTAAAAATAGCGTCAAAGTATGGAATGGTGTTAAAGCCTTGTGCAGAAGGAGAAGATCTTGCAAAATATGGTGCAGATTGCTCCGGATGTATGACTGTTCATACATTTGAGACAGCTCTCAATAGCAGACTGGAAGTTCCAAAGAGAAAGAAAAATCAGAGAAATGGGGAATGCGCATGTCTTTTGGGGACAGATATAGGTGCCTATGATACTTGCGGACATTTATGTAAATACTGTTATGCGAATGTAAATCCGGTTTTGGTCAAAGAAAATATGAGAAAGCATAATCCGGACTCTCCGTTTTTAATTGGTGGATATATGCCAGGTGATATTGTTTGTGAGGCAATTCAGAAAAGCTGGATTGACAGACAGATTCGATTGGAGTTTTAGAAAAGGTCAGGTGTCGTCTGTCAGCGCATGAAATTATGAAAATAGATTGCGAATCGCCTGCGTAAGCAGGCAGTAGAGTGCGTCAGCGCGGGGAACCTGAGTATAAGATATGATAAAGTAGGTGATTGCGAAACTCAAACCTGTGAATGAGCGTTTCAGGCTTCGAATGTATTTGTGGCAGTTGATTTTATCAGCAAGAACAACGGTAATGAGTTGGGTGATTCCTGTAAGGATGAGATCTGCATGGAGTGTTTCATTCTGGGTTCGGCGCCCGGCGAGGCAGAGATGCTCTTTGATGTGATAAATCCCTCGCTCAACAACAGTTCTGATTTTGTATGTATTATCCCATTCTTCGGTGCCACGGATTGCTCCAGGATAAGCACGGAGATCTTTTTCGGGATAAATATAGACCATACGGCCACATCTTGAAGTGGTACAGGGATTTTTACAGCAGCATTGTCTGTGAGCCCGCCGGATGGATTTGTCATAGATCCAATTCATTTTGGGACAGACAAATTTATATCGAACAACTCCGTTTTTGGTTTTGGAAGTACATTCGTATTTCATGGGAAACGTAGCATCGTGTGGACAGCAGGGAATGCCATTTTCATTTATTGTATAATCCGGATTTTTAAGGCCGGATCGTATATTAAGTGGAATGTATGCTTTCTGAAAATGACGTTTTTCGCCAAAAGTATTTCCGGAAAGAAGGGCTTTGTAAAGTTCCATGGCATCAAATGCAGCGTCTCCCAGAAATGTTTTGGGATTGATCAGAGGATGTTTTATGAAAAGGTCCTTCAGAGTTGGGATTAAAAGCCTTGAATCATGGACGCTTTTATCTTCATCTGGAGAATCCGATTTCTTTTGTACAAGAATCTCAGGATGGGAAGCCAAAAAATCTTTGTTGTAAAACGAAATGTGGCGAATAATTCCCAGACCATTTGTGATGATGCCAAAGACGTAACAAAAATGACTATTGATGTATAGCTGTTTAAATTCAGGATTGGCAGAGGCGTGGGAAGGCATGGAACCATAAGCAGCTTTATAAGGATCATAGGATTTCCCTAAGGCACGAGATTTTGCAAAAGTCTTAAGCTGCCTGATAATACGGTTAGCATACTTGGGATTGTTTTCTGTAACAAACGCTTCGATGCCAGAAGAATCAAAGATGGTCATGTCCGCTTTAGCAGAATCGATGGCCTGGCAGACTGGTTCTGTGATATCAACGAGGTTATCGAAAACAAGCTGCAGATCATCTAAAAAATCCTGTTTAAAACGGGTGATCTTAGAGGCATCAGGAACTTTGGTAAAACCACAAAAATCACGAAGAGGTTTTGAGTAAGCAAGAAAAGTTAAAAGAAGCCTATTATACCATATCCGGTGAGGAGTTATTTTTATTTAGGTAACAAAAAATGCCGCATTTCTGCGGTTTGTGGTGTTTCGCAAACGCCTAATTCGTTTTAAAGGAAAGAGGAATATCAATTGGGAAGAAGTTGAGCAGTATTTAAAAGAATACATAGGAGATTGCTATGAAGTAGTCGAAACCTCGGATCAAGTCTATATTGGTTCAGATTTTCCAGGAGAATTAAAAGGATCTGAAGATACCAAAAGATTATATGGAGCGAATGCGAAAGCAAAGGCTAATGCTACCCAGGGAATTCCTATGCTTCTTCAATGTGCTACGAATAGACGATGGCAGGAAAACTTTAAAGGAAAGCATAATGTTGATGCAAAGTTTGGCTGGTATAGGTTTACGACAAGGTTTGCACTCCCAGTATATAACAATGATACTGGAGATCTTGAAAGGAGGGCTACCGCAATCCCACTGGCTTTAGACGGTGGGTTAAGGTAGCCCAAAATGGAAAATTGTTATATACTTGTGGTATGGGAACATGGAAATCAAAAAACAGACACAAGTACATGGAAACTGACAAAGACCATATTCATTATATGATAGAAACAGAACCGGCAATGTCTGTTAGTAGGATTGTAAACCTGATGAAAAGTTATACGACATATCATATATGGGAAAGCTATCCGAATTACTTACGGAAATATTTTTGGAAAGAACATATCTTTTGGACAGATGGATATTTTGTCTGCAGCGTAGGAAATGTATCAGAAGAAATGCTAAAAAGGTATATAGAAGACCAAGGTTAAGGAGGTGGCAGCAGATGTTAAAAGCATATAAATACAGAATATATCCCAATAATGAGCAGAAGACACAGATGGCAAAGACATTTGGCTGTTGCCGTTTTGTGTATAATCAGACACTGGCATACCGGAAAGAAGTATATGAGAAAGAGAAAAAATCAGTTAGTAAAACTGACTGTAACAATTACTGCAACAGACAATTAAAGAAAGAATATGAATGGCTGAAAGAAGTGGATAAATTTGCTCTGACAAATGCGATTTACAATATGGATGCCGCATACCGGAAATTTTTTAAGGAACATGCAGGTTATCCGAAATTTAAGAGTAAACACGATAATCATAAGTCATATACAACAAATTTTACGAATGGCAATATAACAGTAGATTTCGAGGGTAATAGAGTAAAACTGCCTAAATTAAAAGATGTAAAAGCAAAACTGCATAGAAATTTTAGCGGGCAGATAAAATCGGCAACGATATCACAAGTTCCCAGTGGGAAATATTATGTATCAATTTTAGTGGAAACAGAACATATGGAACTGCCACATACAAATCAAAATACAGGAATAGATTTAGGTATTAAGGAGTTATGCATTACTTCTGAAGGAAAGAAATACGTTATGCCTGCTGCTTAATTGTCATGAATGGTAATCCTCGTAAGGAAGTAATCGCCTTGGGACAGACATATTTTGCAATGAAGACATGACAGCAGGAATTGATTGATGAGTATGAGCAGTTGAGTGAGGACCAGAAACGTCTTGCAATCAGAAATGAAATCTGTGAACATAATAAATCATTGGCGGAAACGGCAAAAAATGCAGGAGATGTACATTTTCAGGTTGGACAAAAGGTCCGTCAGACAATAAAAGAATTAGGCGGAACTATGCCGGAAGATTTACCGATACCGCAAAAGAGTATTAAGCAGATAGAAAGAGAAGAAGCAAAACGATTAGAAACCACAGATTAATCAATTAGCATTATGAAAGTATCTGAAAATTAAATTGGAGAAATTTCACGGCATCTTCTTTATGACAAACCTTCTCTCATAAGGTATAATACTAAGCAGAGTATTTTTGTTTTGCTCATTGCGCTATGAGAGGAAGATTTTACAATGGATGCGAATGCGATCAATGAATTAAAAAATGGCTTAAGTGCCGCTTATATAAATGGCTCTTTGGCGGCAAATCTGGTATACAAGCCGGCATTTATTTCGAATAATCCGGAAGAAGGAAAGAAGGTTATTTCATCTGTAGAGGATGAATTGCTGCGCTGTGAAGAATTTCAGATCAGTGTTGCATTTATTACGTTGGGAGGAGTTACACCGCTCCTTCAGACGTTAAAAGAGCTTGAGAAAAAGGGCGTTAAGGGACAGATCCTTACGACTAATTACCTGGATTTTAGTGAACCGAGAGCTCTTGAGAAACTCAATGGATTGAAAAATATTACATTGAAAATGTATGATGTGGAAGCGGCTGGGAATGGCTTCCATACGAAGGGATATATTTTCAAAAAAGAAGAGATTTATCGGATCATCATCGGAAGTTCTAATATGACAAGTGCTGCGCTGACTGTAAATAAAGAGTGGAATACAAAATTAGTCTCGACAGAAAATGGTGAGGTGGCAAAAGAAATCGTAGAAGAGTTCCAGAAACTTTGGGACAGCGAGAATGCTTTGTTGTACGATGATTTTTATGAAGTCTATAAAGAACGCTACAATATTATAAAACATCAGCGGGAAATTGCAAAAAGCGAAGAGATTCCGTCTCTGGAACAATATAGATTAAAGCCAAACTCTATGCAGGAGCGATTTATCGCGAATCTGCGAAAAATTCTGGAGCAGGGAGAAGAGCGGGCGCTGTTGATCTCTGCTACTGGTACGGGAAAGACCTATGCATCTGCCTTTGCAATGCGAGAACTTGGATTTAAGAGAGTATTGTTTTTAGTTCATCGCGGCCAATTGGCAAGACAGACAAAAAAATCTTATGAAAAGGTGTTTGCAAAGTCAGTTTCTTTGGGATTGGTGGGAGCTGGATATCACGAATATGATGCGGACTATGTGTTTGCAACGATACAGACTTTGAACCGAGATGAGCATTTACTTCAGTATGATAAGAATGCGTTTGATTGCATTATTTTAGATGAAGCCCATCATGTTCCTGCAGATACATATCAGAAAGTAATGAAACATTTCACTCCAAAACTTTGGCTTGGAATGACTGCAACTCCGGATAAGCGAGATGATAATATTGAAGGCAGAAATGTTTATGAGCTATTCGATCATCAGATTGCATATGAGATTCGATTACAGCAGGCAATGGAAGAAAATCTCCTTTGTCCATTCCACTATTTTGGAATCACGGATTTAGCAATTATTGGAGATGATGAAGAAGCTAGTCGTGACTTTTCCGTGCTTACCAGTGATGAACGAGTAAAGCATATTATTAATGAAGCGGATTATTATGGATATAGTGGTGACAAGGTTAAAGGGCTGATTTTCTGTAGTAGCATCAAAGAAACGGAGGAACTATCAGAAAAATTTAATCATATGATCAATCCGTCTACAGGACAGAAATTTAGAACGATTGCGCTGAATGGAAGTGCCTCTGAACAGGAACGACAGAATGCATTTGAGAGACTTGCCATGAATAAAGAAGATGCAACAGCAGATCATGAGCCATTGGATTATATTTTTTCTGTTGAAATACTAAACGAAGGTGTAGATATTGTTGAAGTCAATCAGGTTATTATGCTTAGGCCAACACAATCGCCAATTGTATTTATCCAACAGCTTGGAAGGGGCTTACGAAAAGCATATGGAAAAGAATATGTGGTAATTCTTGATTTTATTGGAAACTATAATAATAACTTTATGATCCCGATTGCATTATCAGGAGATAGAACTTACAATAAAGACAATATCCGTAGATACATCATGGAAGGTGGAAGAGTGATTCCGGGGGCATCTACAGTGCACTTTGATGAGATTAGCAGAAAGAGAATTTTTGTATCTGTAGATAAAGCGAATTTTAGCGATATAAAGCTTATAAGAGAGAATTACACGAATCTGAAGAATAAACTTGGACATATTCCTAGATTACTCGATTTTGATGATTACGGAGAGATGGATGTTATCAGAATTTTTGATAATAACAGTCTTGGATCATATTACAAATTTTTAGTGAAGTATGAGAAAGAATACAAAATTCGTTTATCAGAAAATGAGGAGAAAGTAATCGAATTTGTTTCGAAAAAGTTAGCAAATGGGAAAAGAATCCAGGAACTTAGAATGTTAAAGAGGATGCTTGCATATGCAAGAGGAAGTTCAAAACTTGGTTTGTTTGCGGGTCTTTCTGAAGATATGAAGGAATATGGGAAAATTGTTAGTCAGAATCAGAAGGAAAACATAGTGAATGTTATGACGAATGAATTTCCTGCTGGTTCAGGAAAGAAGACATATTCTCAGTGTGTATTTATTGAAGATGATGGAACTGATTATAAGCCAACAAAAACCTTTATGCAGATGCTGTTAAATGATAAGTTTTATGAAATGCTTCAGGAACTTGTTGAGTTTGGTATTCGTCGTTATGAAAGAAATTATAAAAATACATATAAGCAGACGGATTTGGTTTTATATCAAAAATATACGTATGAGGATGTCTGCCGCCTTTTAAATTGGGAACAGAATGAAGTGCCATTAAATATTGGTGGCTATAAGTTTGATAAAAAAACGAAAACATTTCCGGTATTTATCAATTATGATAAATCAGAAAATATCAGTGACACTACTAAATACGAAGATCATTTTATACCGGGATCTAGAGATCGGCTGATTGCTATTTCAAAGTCAGGAAGAACTTTGAAATCAGAGGATGTGCAGAACTTTTTGAAGGCAAAGGAACGTGGCATTCAGGTAGAACTCTTTGTGAGAAAAAATAAAGATGATAAGATTTCAAAAGAGTTCTATTACCTTGGACATATGACAGCAAGTGGAAATACTAAGGAATTTACTATGGTAAATACAGAGAAGACTGCAGTAGAAATCGAGTGGATTCTAGATGTTCCAGTGCGAGAGGATATCTATGAGTATATTGTAAATTCGTAAATGGAGGAAATTATGAAAACAATAAGAGTGGTTGCAGCTGTTATAAAAGCTGTTAATAAAGACGGAGAACCAATTATTTTTGCTACACAACGAGGATATGGTGCGTTAAAAGACGGCTGGGAATTTCCTGGAGGGAAGATTGAAGTTGGCGAAACACCACAGGAAGCATTAAAGCGTGAAATTATGGAAGAGCTTGATACAGAGATAGAAGTTGGAGAATTAATAGATACGATTGAGTATGATTATCCAGAATTTCATCTTTCTATGAATTGCTTCTGGTGTGAAGTAATAAACGGAGATTTGGTGCTGAAGGAACATGAGGCTGCAAAATGGCTAACTATGGCTCAGCTAAATGATGTAGAGTGGTTGCCTGCTGATATTACATTAATAGAAAAGATAAGAAGTGTTTTGACGTAGATGAATCAAAAATAAAAAAGTGAGGTGGTGAGTATGGAAAAAGGTATTTACAAACACGCCGGAAAGATCAGAGATTATAACATAACCAAAAAAGAGTGGGTGCTTGATGGAGCAACTGTTATATATGGAAGTGCTTCAGAATTGAGAGCAACCCTTGAATATGATTTTTCACAGGAGAAAAATTTTAGTTATAAATATCTTTCGATGGACGAGATTATTCATCATCTTGCGGTATTTATTTCAAATTTATGGCAGATCCATATTTTTGGAGAAGGCAATACGAGAACAACGGCAGTGTTTTTCATCAAATATTTGAGAATACTTGGTTTCTCTGCAACCAATGATATTTTTGCGGAAAATGCATGGTATTTTAGAAATGCGCTTGTCCGTACAAATTACACGAATCTGCAGAAAGGTATTCATGAAACAACAGAATATCTTGAAGTATTCCTCCGAAATCTACTTTTAAATGAGAAGAATGAGCTCCATAATCGCAATCTTCACATAAGTGGACTTTTAAATGAAGAAAAAGTGGACATTGGAAATGTAAAAGTGGACAGGTGCTTCCAAACTTCTTTCTAATTTAGTGCAGGCGGATATTATTAGACCGGTACCTGGTTATGGAAAAGGAAAGTATAAATTTAAAAAAGTAATTTAAACGAAGTTTTAAAGGATATGATCATAAGACATTATTCGCAAGATATCCTGGGGACTTAATATTTTGCCGCAATATATCCAAACAAAATTGATATATTGCGGTAAAATGTTTATAATTTGCGGATATTGAAAGGGATATTGCAGTCGGCAGGATGATCTGCAAATTAAATCAATTAAAATACAAAAGGATGGGGCACACACAATGAACACAGCAAGCAAAACAAGAATGACAGAAGGAAGCATCTCCCAAAAGATCATCTTTTTTGCCATTCCACTGCTTTTAGGAAACCTGTTTCAGCAGCTGTATAATACGGCGGATTCACTGATCGTGGGGAATTTTCTTGGAAGTAATGCACTGGCGGCGGTCAGCTCATCCAGCAATCTGATCTTTTTAATGGTTGGATTTATTAATGGTATTGCAATGGGAGCCGGTGTTGTCATTGCAAGGTATTATGGGGCGAAAAACAGTGACAACCTGCACAAGGCGATCCATACCACAGTGGCTTTTGGTTTTGTGGCAGGAAGTGTGCTGACTGTAGTGGGTATGTATTTTGCGCCGAAGATCCTGGTTTTGATGGGAACGCCGGCAGAGGTGCTTCCTGAGTCAGTGGCATATTTTCGCACGTATTTTGCAGGCTCCCTTGGAGTTGTTATGTACAATATTTTTGTAGGAATTTTGCAGTCTGTAGGTGACAGCCGTCATCCGCTGATCTATCTGATCTGTTCTTCCTGCATCAACGTTGTGCTGGATATATTTTTTATTGCAGGTCTTGGCAAAGGTGTTGGGTCAGCGGCCCTTGCGACAGCTATTTCCCAGTTTACAAGTGCGATCCTTTGTATGATCCATTTGATACGGACAAAAGAAGAGTACCAGCTGCAGGTTGGTAAGATCCGTTTTGATGGACCGAGTTTGAGCCAGATCATTCAGAATGGTGTACCTTCCGGCTTCCAGAACTCTGTGATCGCTCTTGCAAACGTGTTTGTACAGTCAAATATCAACGCATTTGGAAAAATGGCAATGGCAGGCTGTGGCTCATATTCTAAAATCGAGGGATTTGTATTTCTGCCTGTAACCTGTTTTAATATGGCACTGACCACTTTTGTCAGTCAGAATTTAGGTGCGAAGCAGTATGACCGTGCAAAAAAAGGGGCATGGTTTGGTATCCTTTGTTCTATGTCCATTGCGGAACTGATCGGCTTTGCAATTTACGCAGTATCTCCGGTTCTGATCGCAGCTTTTAACAGCGACCCGGAGGTAGTCCATTATGGCGTTATGCAGGCAAAAACCATTTCGCTGTTTTATTGTGTGCTGGCTTTTTCACATTGTATTGCAGCTGTGCTCCGCGGTTCAGGAAATGCTTCTGTTCCTATGGTAGTTATGCTTTGCGTATGGTGTTTATTCCGTGTAAGTTATATTACAGTGGCAGTCCATTTTATCCCGGATATCCGTATGGTATTCTGGGCGTATCCTCTGACCTGGAGCATCAGTTCTGTTATTTTCCTGTATTTGTTTCTCTGTGGAAAATGGATCTATGGTTTTGAAAAAAATGCAAAGACCTGAATATCTGGATATAAGATATGAATGAAATTTATAAATAAGTATGTTATACTAACAGACAGGTTCAATATTCTATGAAACAGGATGCATGAAACGCGAATATAAATAATAAAGGAAACAACAATACATGAGCAACCAAAGAAATATAATCGTCATCGGAGGCGGTGCCGCAGGTATGATCGCGGCTATTGCAGCAGCAAAGGAAGACTGTGCAGTAAGCCTCTATGAAAAAAATGAAAAGCTGGGCAAAAAGATCTTTATTACAGGAAAAGGCCGCTGCAATGTGACAAATGCCGGTGATATGGACGAGCTGTTTGCAGCTGTGATCACCAATAAGAAATTTATGTTCAGCAGCTTTTACGGCTTTACCAATGAAGATATGATGCAGTTTCTGGAAGATGCAGGACTGCGCCTGAAAACAGAGAGAGGAAAGAGGGTATTCCCTTTATCGGATCATTCTTCCGATGTGATCGCAGCCTTAGATCGCACATTAAAGAAAGAAAATGTAAAAGTATATCTTCGCAAGGAAGTAAAAGGTTTAAACTTTATAACAGAAGAAGATAAGACCATCTGCAAAGGCATTTTCCTGGAAGAAAATGGAAAAAAGACAGCTGTGGATGCGGATTGCGTCATCGTAGCAACCGGCGGAATGTCTTATCCATCTACAGGATCCACAGGAGATGGTTATCAGTGGGCCCAGGCTGCAGGACTTAAGGTAACAGCCCTTTCACCAGCCTTAGTGCCATTTGAGACAGCAGAGCTTGAGATTGTAAAATCCCTTCAGGGCCTTTCTCTTAAAAATGTGGAAGCTACTGTATCTAACGGCAAAAAGGAACTGTACCGTGACTTTGGGGAAATGCTGTTTACACATTTTGGAGTCAGCGGCCCTCTTATGTTAAGCGCCAGTTCTTTCTGTGCCAAGGCCATTGCCAAGAACCTGTTAAAGCTGTCTATCGACTTAAAACCGGCTCTTACAGAGGAACAACTGGATGAGCGCATTTTAAGGGATTTTGCAGAGGCAAAGAATAAACAGTTTAAAAACAGCTTAAACCATTTATATCCTGCCAAATTGGTCCCTGTGATCATAGAGCGCAGTGGCATTGACCCGGATAAGCAGGTAAATGAGATCACCAAAGAAGAACGCCGCCGCCTGGTAGAAACTACCAAAGCGCTGACGTTCACACTGACAGGGCTTCGGCCGTTTAAAGAGGCTATTATTACACAGGGCGGCGTAGATGTAAAGGGGATCAATCCGTCTACTATGGAAGCGAAAAAGGCAGAAAATCTGTACTTTGCAGGAGAAGTCCTGGATGTGGATGCAGTGACCGGCGGATTTAATCTGCAGATCGCCTGGTCTACCGGCTGGGCAGCGGGAAAGGCGGCAGCGGAGAAGATACAGGAAAGCTAAACAAAATTAAATAAAACAGACAGATCGCCAGACAGGCGGTATTGCTATATGAAAGTTAAAGGAGAACACCCAGATGAACCATTTTAATATTGCAGTAGACGGACCTGCAGGAGCAGGAAAAAGCACCATTGCAAAGCTGGTGGCAAAGGAACTTGGCTTTGTATACGTAGATACAGGGGCAATGTATCGCGCTATGGCCCTTTATTTCTTAAGAAAGGGCGTAGATCCAAAGGCAGCAGAAGAGATCGAGCGCTCATGCCCGGAAGTAGATGTGACTATCCGTTACCAGGACGGTGTGCAGCAGGTACTTTTAAATGGTGAAGATGTTTCCGGCTTGATCCGTACAGAAGAAGTAGGAAACATGGCATCTGCAGTATCCGGCTATATGCCTGTAAGAGAAAAACTGGTAGAGCTTCAGAAACAGCTGGCAGCAAAGGAAAATGTGATCATGGACGGAAGGGATATTGGTACCTGTGTTCTTCCAGATGCACCTGCAAAGATCTATCTTACAGCTTCTGTAGAGGTAAGAGCAGCTCGCCGTTATAAGGAATTGTTAGAAAAAGGAATGAAAGCAGATTTAAAAGAGATCGAAAAGGACATTGAAGACAGAGATTACAGGGATATGCACAGAGAACATTCTCCGTTAAAGCAGGCAGAGGATGCAGTGTTGTTAGATACTTCTTCTATGACTCTGGCCCAGGTAGTAGAAGAGATTTTAAAGATCGTCCGTGAAAAGGGATACAAAGCAGACGGAGGACAGGCATAATGGAGCGCCAGGTCATTGTTGCTAAAAGTGCAGGTTTTTGCTTTGGAGTAGAACGGGCAGTAGCCCGGGTCTATGAGCAGATCCAGGCTGTAAAAGAGGGAAAAGCCCAGGGTCCCATCTATACCTATGGTCCCATCATCCACAATGAGGAAGTAGTCCGTGATCTGGAAGAAAAGGACGTCCAGGTATTAGATACGGAAGAAGACCTTGAAAACCTGCCGGAAGGTCAGGGAACCGTGATCATCCGTTCTCACGGAGTCAGCCGTCATGTTTACGATATCTTAAATTCCCGTGGGGTAAATGTGGTAGATGCCACCTGCCCTTTTGTAAAAAAGATCCATAAGATCGTAGATGAACATTCGCGGGCCGGAGAGGCTGTTATCATCATTGGAAGCCCGGTGCATCCGGAGGTGGAAGGTATCCGGGGCTGGGGCAATGGTGACACTGTTGTTGTGGAAAATGAGGCTGATGCAGAAGATTATAACCTTCCAGAGGGCAAAAAGCTATGTATCGTATCCCAGACGACATTTAATTACAACAAATTTCAAGAATTAGTTGAAAAAATTTCAAAAAAGGGTTATGATAGTAGTGTTTTAAATACGATTTGCAATGCAACACAGGAAAGACAAGTGGAGGCAGCCCGGATAGCATCTTCGGTGGAGGCTATGATCGTCATTGGTGGCAGACATTCTTCCAACACCCAGAAGCTTTACGAGATTTGTCTCAAGGAATGTAAAAATACATTTTACATTCAGACACTCGGCGATTTAGATCCTGACAGTGTATCTTCTGTGCGCAGCGTAGGTATTACAGCTGGGGCATCCACCCCAAAAAAGATTATTGAGGAGGTTCATACCAGAATGGCAGAGCAGAGTTTTGCAGAGTTATTAAAGGAAGAGGAAGAATCCACCAAACCAATACGTACAGGAGAGATAGTTACCGGTCAGGTCATCGAAGTTAATAAAGATGAGATTATTCTGAGCATTGCGGGCAACAAGTCTGAGGGTGTTATCACCCGTGACGAGTACAGCAATGACAATAGTGTAGATTTAACTACCAAGGTACAGGTTGGTGAAGAAATGGAAGCTAAGGTTATCAAGCTGAACGATGGTGTTGGCATGGTATCCTTATCTTACAAGCGTATGGCAGCTGACAGAGGCAACAAGCGTCTGGAAGAAGCATTTGAAAATCAGGAAGTTCTGACTGCGAAAGTAGCTCAGGTATTAGACGGCGGTTTAAGCGTTGAAGTAGAAGGCTCCAGAGTATTTATCCCAGCAAGCCTTGTATCTGATACTTATGAGAAGGATCTTTCCAAGTACGCAGGACAGGAAATCCAGTTCGTAATCACTGAGTTCAATCCTAAGAGAAGAAGAATCATTGGCGACAGAAAGCAGTTGTTAGTTACTGAAAAGGCTAAACTGAAAGAAGAACTGTTCTCCAAGATCCAGGTTGGTGATAAGGTAGAAGGAACTGTTAAGAACGTAACAGACTTCGGCGCATTCATCGATTTAGGCGGAGCTGATGGTCTCCTTCACATCTCTGAGATGAGCTGGGGCCGTGTTGAAAATCCTAAGAAGGTATTCAAGTCCGGCGATAAGGTAACCGTTCTGATCAAAGATATCCAGGGCGAGAAGATTGCATTAAGCTTAAAGTTCCCAGAGGCTAATCCATGGGCACATGCAGCTGAGAAGTATGCAGCAGGCAGCGTAGTAACCGGTCGTGTTGCTCGTATGACTGACTTTGGCGCTTTCGTAGAGTTAGAGCCAGGCGTTGATGCACTGCTTCATGTATCCCAGATCTCCAGAGAGCACATCGAGAAACCAGCTGATGTATTAAAGATCGGCCAGGAAATCGAAGCTAAGGTTGTAGATTTCAACGAAGATGATCACAAGATCAGCTTAAGCGTAAAGGCTCTTCAGGCAGCTCCTCAGAACGAAGATGTTGCTGACGTAGATATCGATTCTTACGCAAAGTAATAACTGAATGTAAATGATGAAAGGGCAGTTCCTTGCGGGGCTGCTCTTTTTGTTTTGCATTTTGGAAAAACAGCCGACAGCAGGTGCCGTCTCAGTGTTTCCTGAATGATTTCCTGTAAAAAGGGCATACTTCTTATAACAGACCAATGAAAATACATCACGTATTAAGGAGTATAGACCTATGGGAAAGTCAAAAAAGAAAAAAGAATTTGATGTCCATAATATGACACCGGATGAACAGTTAAAATTTGAGATCGCCCAGGAACTGGGATTAGATGAAAAAGTATTGCAGAAAGGCTGGAAAAGCCTTACTTCCAAGGAAAGCGGCCGCATTGGAGGGATGATCACCGGCCGGAAACGGCAATTAAAAGAGGAAGCATTGAAAGAAAGCTGAAAATCCAGTATACTGATACCAGAATGTAGGAAAAGCTGGTGATCAGAATGAAACTATATGTTCTGATCCGGATTTGATCCAAGAAGGTACAGGTAGCAGGATGAAATATGCAGTGATCTGTTTTACAGAACGAGGCGCCTGGGTTTGCAGGCGTCTTTTTCATAAATTAAAAGAAACGGGCGAAGAATGTGAAGCGATTATTCCCAAGCGTTTCTTAAGGGAAGAGTGGAAAAAAGAAGGACTGAAAGAACGGGAAGAAGAGTCTTTATCCCAATGGACAGGCAAGATGTTTGCAGAAAAGCGTGCAATGATCTTTGTAAGCGCCACAGGTATTGCAGTGCGGGCTATTGCGCCATGGATCAGGGATAAGATGACTGATCCGCCGGTAGTTACAGTGGATGAAGGAGCGCAGTTTGTGATCCCCTTGCTATCAGGGCATGTAGGCGGGGCCAATGAACTTGCAAGGCACATTGCAGACTGGCTGGAGGCAGTGCCTGTGATCACGACAGCAACGGATGTAAATGGGAAGTTTGCGGTAGATCTGTTTGCGTCTGCCTATCATATGACGATCACAGACCGGAAAGAAGCGAAGAACATATCAGCAGCAGTATTAGAAGGAAAGCAGATCGGTGTTTTCAGTGATCTTCCAATAAAAAAATTGCCAGACGGCTTTGTGATGGATAGATGGTGTGAAGAAAATATTTGTATCACAGTAAAGGATCCTTCTTTTCCGGAAAAAAAAGCTTCTTATTTGCGTCTTGTTCCCAGGGCGGTTGTCCTTGGTGTTGGGTGCCGCAGGGGAACAGATCCGGAATTTATGAAAGAAAAAGTTTTTGCCTTATTAAAAGAACATGGGATCGATCCGGCCGCTGTGAAAGCTATTGCTTCTGTAGATGTAAAACAGGATGAACCTGCGGTATTAGACTTAAAACAGCTATTTGACGGAGAATGTTTACATCAACCCTGTGAGCAGCGTTTCTATACGCCAGAGCAGTTAAATCAGGTTCCAGGCGATTTTAAAGAGTCTGCCTTTGTAAAAAAACAGATCGGGGTAGGAAATGTATGTGAACGGTCGGCCTGCGCAGCAGGTGGGAAATTGTTGGTTGAAAAACAGGCAGGCGATGGGATCACTTTAGCTGCTGCACTGGAATGGCAGGGTGAACTTGATTTTTCAAAAGGGTTTGGAACGACTGTGCGGGGGAAGGAATGTTTATGGGACCGAAATACTCAGTTTTATATTTTAAAGAAAATTTAATGCAAAGAAAGAACCAGATGAATGACAGGCTGCAGAAAATGTTGTTGAAGAAGTATGCTTTGACCAAAAATCAACGTTATCTTGCCTGATTAGAGCAGCAGTCCCAGATGCATATTTCCACCATAGACAGTCTGGCATATGATCTGTTTAAACGGTTTGGAACCGATGTTGGTTTTGGAAGAGATCTGAGCATTAAAAATCTGGAAAGGGATAGAAAGTAAGTGAATACAAAGTATGAAAGACCGGAAGAGCTGTGAATGGGAGTCACAGCTCTTCCGGTTCTTATATTGTTATGCAGATAAAAAGATATTAATTCGACAATATCAACGTCCTAAGCCCATCCGTACTTGACGGCCCGTTAAACATATATAATGTATAAGATCCGCCGGTCTTTAACGCTGCTGAAGCTGCTGCAATGGCATTATTGTTGTTAAATGCATTGGTGCGGAATACGTAGATGGAATACCAGCCGGATGCGAAACTGGAGAACGGGGTTACTTCCTGGAAGCGGACGTTGGTGAAGGTGCGGTAGGAATTGCCGCGGTTTTCTAAAGCTACATCAAAAGGCCCAAGGTCCGGGGAAAGGTTGCAGGCACGGATGCAGGCAGTGCCGGATGGTCCGTTGCAGGAAAGGTCGGATATTTCCATCAGATCCAGCCCGGTGCTGGTATTGATGATCGCAACGGTAGAGGCAGAACCGGCACGGATGGTGATCATTTTCTGGATATAGATATAACCGTTAGTGCCGGATACTGTAACCGTCTGGAAGCCGGAGGCTGCCTGTACATAGCTGGTGAGATCCCCGTTATCCAACTGCTCTCCAATGCGCCAGTTTCCTAAAGATACGTTAAATGCCGGATAACCGGAAGAAGCATTTAAAATGCGTACCCGGCCAAGGCTTGAGGAGGTAGTGCAGTTGTAACAGGGGAAACTGATACCTGGGAGAACGGTAATGGAGCCATTAGACGGGAAGACAGGACGGTATACCGGTATCTGGGAATTCCCCGGCTGTCCCATACCGCCAGATGGACGGTTGTAATTAGGACCATTGTATACAGGTCCGCCCTCTCCTGGATTTGGCAGGGGGATAACAGGAACAGAACTCAGATCATCGCCGAACGAGCCGTTTCCGCCGGAGCCATTATCCATGGGATCATTATTCATGGAACCATCATATACAGGTCCGCCTTCTCCAGGGTCCGGCAGAGGAGTTACAGGAATATCTTCTTCATTTGTCTGAGCTGCTTTTACCATGGAAATGGCTTCAGAAGCAGGATTTAACTTAGAATTAGTCATAAGAACCTCACAATCATTCTTTCCCTATTAGTGTATTCTTAAAAGAAAAAATGGGTGCAGAAAGCCGTAAACAGCCAAACTGGCATTTCAGGGCCGGGGATGTCATATAATAAAAGGAAAAGGCTCCGGGAGAAACGGTATGAGAGAGGACAGAAAACGGGCAGCAGTGGAAGCTCTTGGACTTCCAAGAGATGTAATACTGGGGGATGTTCTGCTCCATTTTACAGGTCCTTATGAAGTAGTAGCGGAAAATTTCAGGAGCCTTCTTATCTACACAGATACGTATGTGAAAATAAAGGCAGCAGGCTGTATGGTAGTGTTTAAAGGGCCTCATCTGGAGATAGAGACTTATACGGAAGATGCTTTAAAGATCAAGGGACAGATACGATCGGTAGAGTTTGATGATCTGTTATCAGAAAGGAGGGTGGAGGGATGATCCGGTATTTTTTTCGCCTTTTAAAAGGTTATGTAAGAATACAGATCAAAAGCATCAGCCCGGAATATTTTCTGGAACGGTGCAGGATAAACGGGATATTTTTCTGGGAACTGGTATGCTTGAAAAAGGGAGAGTACCAATGTTCCCTTTTTTTAAAGGATTTTTACCGGTTAAGGGGCTGCGCCAGAGGTAAGGGTGTCCGCCTGCGTATCTGCGAACGCCGGGGACTGCCGTTTTTTCTTCAGAGAAACCGGAAACGATGGTATGCGGCAGCAGGTCTTTCCAGTTTTTTCCTTTTGCTCTATATTATGTCTTTGTTCATATGGGATATCCATTTTCAGGGCAATCACCATTATACTGCAGATACATTGGTGCGCTATCTGGATACACAGGATGTGCGCTATGGGATGAAAAAGAAAAAGATAAACTGTGAGGAGCTGGAAGCTGGGATGAGGGAAGCGTTTCCTAAGATCACCTGGGTATCGGCCAGAGTATCCGGCACCAGGCTGGTGATCCAGATCAAGGAAAATAAGATCATACAGGCTAAAACAACGGTAAAGGAAGATCCCTGTGATCTGGTTTCAGATGTAACTGGCACGATTACCTATATCATGGTGCGCCAGGGAATTCCTAAAGTGAAAAAAGGAGAAGAGATCCAGCAGGGACAGGTCCTTGTCAGTGGCCGTGTTCCTGTGATCGGGGATGATGAGCAGGAGATATCTGCTTTTTATGTGCAGTCACAGGGGGAGATACTGGCAGAAACAGTAGAAACTTATGAAAAAGAACTGCCTCTGACCCGGGACGTGCGTTATCCTACAGGAAGGAAACGCTATGGTCTGCGCCTGATCGCAGGTCCTTTTTCCTTTTCATTTCTTATGCCTGAATGTTTGATCCCTGAATTGGGGAAAAATGGAAATAAAGAAAACTGGGATTACACCGCAGATATGATCCAGTTAAAGCTGTTTTCAAATTTTTATCTGCCGCTTTTTGTGGGAAAGATAGCAGGGGAATATATGACGGTTTACGAGAAAGGTTATACAAAAGAAGAGCTGGAACAGACAGCTTCAGAAACAAATCGGCAATTTGTTGAAAAATTAAGGGAAAAAGGGGTACAAATTCTTGAAAATAATGATAAAATAGAAAAGAATATATCTGGTTACAGGATCAGCGGAACGCTAAAGGTAATAGAGCCTGCGGCAGTCAGCGTCCCTGTTTCTAAAACTCAAGGAGATTAAACAGACGGATGAGTGTAATTGAAACCATGATCGACATTCCGGCAGAACATGAGAGAAATGTCTGCGGGCAGTTCGATGCATATTTAAAGAAAATAGAACGGACCCTTCATGTGACCATGATCGCCAGGGACGGCGAGATCAAGCTGATTGGTCCGGAAAAGACCATTGGTCAGGCAAAAAGCGTATTTAATAACCTGATCCAGCTTTCCATGCGGGGGAATACTATTACCGAGCAGAATGTGGACTATGCCCTGTCTCTTTCCTTTACGGAAAATGATGACCAGATCTTGGAGATCGATAAGGACATTATCTGCCGTACCATTATGGGAAAGCCGGTAAAGCCAAAGACTTTAGGCCAGAAGCATTATGTGGACTCCATCCGCAAGAAGATGATCGTATTCGGCATTGGACCGGCTGGTACCGGTAAGACCTATCTTGCCATGGCTATGGCCATCCAGGCTTTTAAAAACGGGGAAGTAGGCCGTATCATCCTTACAAGACCTGCGATTGAGGCAGGAGAAAAGTTAGGTTTTCTTCCAGGTGACTTACAGAGTAAGATCGACCCTTATCTGCGCCCGTTATATGATGCCTTATATCAGATCATGGGAGCGGAAAGTTATCAGCATAATTCCGAAAAGGGTCTTATTGAGGTAGCACCTCTTGCATACATGAGAGGACGTACCCTGGACAATGCATATATCATCTTGGATGAGGCACAGAATACCACACCGGCCCAGATGAAGATGTTCTTAACAAGAATTGGTTTTGGCTCCAAGGTCATCATCACCGGAGACCAGACCCAGAAAGACCTTCCTTCCGGTGCAACTTCCGGTCTGGATACAGCTTTAAAAGTCCTTAAAAACATTGACGATATTGGTTTCTGCTATCTGACCAGTTCTGACGTAGTCCGTCATCCTCTGGTACAGAAGATCGTCAAGGCATATGATGATTATGAGAAGAAAACAGCGTCAAAGACCGCCAGAGGGGAAAGAAAAACTCCGGCAGTGAAAAATACACGAAAGGGGAATAATCGGTAATGACAGTTTCCATTGAGTATGAAGCAGAGAAAAAACTGGATCTTCCCTATGAGAAGATCATAAAGGAGATCGTAGAGGCGTCTCTTGATTTTGAAAAATGCCCTTATGAGGCAGAGGTGAATGTGATTCTGACAGACAATGATGCCATCCAGGCCATCAATAAAGAGTACCGTCAGATCGATGCGCCTACGGATGTGTTGTCTTTTCCAATGGTTGATTATGAGAAACCTTCTGATTTTGACCATGTGGAAGATGCAGTGGAAGATTATTTCAATCCGGAAACAGGAGAACTGATGTTGGGGGACATCGTGATCTCTGTAGACAAGGTGGAGGAACAGGCTGAAAAGTACGGTCATTCCCAGACAAGGGAATTAGCATTTTTAGTAGCGCACAGTATGCTTCATTTATGTGGATATGACCACATGGTAGATGAAGAGCGGCTGGTTATGGAAGACCGTCAGAGACAGATACTGGACACAAGGGGGTACACCAGATGAAAAAAGGGAGCAGAAGTAAAAAGGCAGTACGAAGGAAAATGATGTTAGGAACGATCCTTTGCATAGCGGCGCTGTGCGCAGGATGCGGGAAGAAAGCGTCAGAAGAAGCAGCACAGACGCAGGTTCCCACAACACAGGAAACAACCACTCAGGCAGCCACTTCTGCTCCCAAAATCCTGATCCAGTCGGATGAGGAACAAAAGGAAGAAACGAAAGATTTGCCGGACTATAACTTACCAGAAGAACGGGAAGAAAAAGACGGCATGATCCGAAGCTTCCTTACAGGTCAGATGGTACCGGTAGAACAGGCAAACCGTCGTCCTATCGCTATCATGATGAGCAATGACAAAGAGGCAAGACCTCAGTACGGTATGAACCGGGCCGGTGTGGTCTATGAGGCACCGGTGGAAGCGGAAATGAACCGCTATATGGCAGTGATCGAGGATTATGATGATCTGGACCGCATTGGTTCAGTGAGAAGCTGCCGTACCTATTATACTTATTTTGCAAGAGAGTTTGATGCGATCTATGCCCATTTTGGCCAGAGTACCTTTGCAAAGCCTTATCTTAATAATGTGGATAATATCAATGGTCTGGATGCTATTGGAAATACTACGTATTACAGAAGCAAGGATAAACATTCTCCTCACAATGCCTACACAAGCGGAGACCGTCTGAAAAAGGCGATTGCGACTTTAGGCTACAGTACAGAGTATGATGAGTCTTATACGGGGCATTATCTTTTTGCCAGAGATGGCGTGGAGATGTCTTTAGACGGAAAACCAGGCGTGATGGATGCTGCCCATGCAAAACCTGGATATACTATGAACAAGCCGGATTTTGTGTATGACAGCAGTGATGGCCTGTATCACAGATACCAGTATGGGGATGTACACCGCGGAAGTGAAGGCCCTGTAGCAGTGAAAAATGTGATCTTCCAGTACTGTCAGAGCGGTTTCTATGCCTCTACCCAGTATTTGAACATCAATGTACATACCGGTGAATACGGGTATTATATCACAGACGGAAAAGCCATCCCTATCACCTGGGAGAAAGACGGGGAATTTGGTGTGACCCATTATTACGATCATGACCACAATGAGATCGTATTAAATCAGGGAAAGACCTGGGTCTGCATCATCCCTACTAAAGACTTTGATAAGTCTGAAATTAAATAAAAAACGTGGCGATACACGTTTTAAGTAATAAACATGGAGCACAGTAGAAGATAAATGAAAGCAGTACAGGGAAAAAAGAAAAATAAGGCAGCAAATTTCGTAATACAGGGAAGTATCCTGGCTATGGCCGGTATCCTGGTGCGTATTATCGGTATGCTTTACCGTATGCCTTTAAATGATATTATCGGAAAGCAGGGAAATGGATATTATACATCTGCGTATAATGTATACAACATTCTTCTGATCCTTTCCTCTTACAGTATGCCGGTGGCTATCTCAAAAATGATATCCGCAAGGCTTGCAAAAGGAGAATATGAGAACTGCCGCCGCATCTTAAAGGCAGGCCTTCTCTATGCAACAGTTACCGGCGGACTTGCAGCCATTATTCTTTGGTTTGGTTCTGACTTCTTTGCAGGACTGATCAAGACGCCTTATTCCAGTTACGCCTTAAAAACACTGGCACCTACCATCTGGATCATGGCGTATCTGGGAGTTTTAAGAGGTTATTTCCAGGGAACAGGAACCATGATCCCTACTGCGGTTTCACAGATCTTAGAGCAGATCGTTAATGCCATTGTCAGCGTAGTTGCAGCGGGACTTTTATTCCACGTAGGAGAAGGGATGAATGCGGCCCAGGGAGCAAAGAATTATTCCTATGCGTTAGGTGCTGCAGGCGGAACCATTGGTACAGGTGCAGGCGCTCTTACTGCATTTATCTTCTTTATCTTCCTGACAGCAAAAAGCGGCCGTTCTGTTTTAAAACAGCGTATTGCGACAGAGGAGTTATCAGAAGAAGCAGCGAAATATGCAAGAAGAAAGCGGACACGCTATAGAAAACTGATCTATGCCCTGACGATCACAGTACTTCCTATTGTAGTCAGCAGCGGTATTTATAATTGTTCCAATGTAGTGGACAACTTCCTCTTTGGACAGGGAATGGACAAGTTAGGATACAGCGGGGAAGAGATCGCTGTATTCTGGGGAGCTTTAGGACAGTATCAGCTGTTATTTAATATTCCGGTAGCTGTTTCTAATGCCCTTTCTTCCTCTCTGATCCCGTCTCTTACAAGAGCGGTATCTGCAGGAGACAGGGAACAGACTTTAAAAAGGATCGCAGCAGCAGTACGTTTCTCTATGCTGATCTCTATCCCGGCAGCAGTAGGTATTGCGGTTTTAGCAGATCCTGTGTGCAATCTGCTGTTTATCAGCGAAGATAACAGTCTTTTAATTAAGCTGACTATGGCAGGTTCTCTTGCGGTTGTATTCTTCTCTCTGTCCACAGTGACCAATGCAGTGCTTCAGGGATTAAACCGTATGGAAGTGCCGGTACGCCATGCAGCTGTTTCGCTGGTGATCCATGTGGCAGTATTGTGGGTACTTCTTATGGTATTCCATATGGGTATTTATGGTGTTGTATTTGCAAACATTGTATTCGCCTTTGTAATGTGCGTTTTAAATGCCCGTACTATTGCAAAGCATGCAAGATATCGTCAGGAGTATAAGAAAACATTTGTACTTCCGGCGATCAGCGCCTGCGTTATGGGCGGGGCAGCCTGGGGTGTATACAAGGTTCTTACCTTTATCCTTCCGGCAGCGCTTCTAAGAGGACGTTCCGGCAGAGCGATCGTGGTATTCCCGGCAGTGGCAGTAGCAGCTGCTGTTTATGCAGTACTTTTAGTGGGACTTAAGGCAATTGATGAAGAAGAACTGCGGGATATGCCTATGGGAACAAAAATGATCCGCATTTTAAAGAAAGTAAGATTACTGTAAATGGTATTGCAAACAGTGCCAGGACATGTTTAAAATGGTCTATTATGGCAGATACTATTTCTGAAAAGGTCAGTAAATGAACGTATATGACTTGATACAGGAGGTAGTATCCATGAAACATTTTTTATTTGCCCTGGGACTGTTCAGTATATCAGCTGTAGTATCGGTTCTTGTGATCTACGGGGCGGCACGTTACCAGATGAGGGAAGAAGCGCCGGTACCTAATACAGTGATCGAAACAGAAAGTGTGAATGAAATGGAAGGAAGGGCAGCTGCCAACCAGGAGAGCATTACTCCGGTAAGTTCCCGGTATTTTCTCGTCAGTGAGTCCGGTTTCCTTCTTGTATTTTGCAGTGATAAAAGCACCGTCTGTCTGTACACCCATATTCCGGTAACTGATTTCCCGGAAAGTGAAAGAGCCCGACTGATGGAAGGCATCTGGTTTTCAGATATGATGGACGTATACCATTATCTGGAGTCGTATACAAGTTAAAACAGGAGTTAAAAAATATGAAGAAAAGAGTAGGAATTATTGGCGGTGGCGCATCCGGGCTGGTGGCTGCTATAGGAGCAGCCCGAAACGGGGCGGAAGTGACTGTCATAGAACATATGGACCGCGTGGGAAAAAAGATCCTTTCTACAGGCAACGGCAGGTGTAATCTTACCAATTACAAAATGGAAGAAGACTGCTACCGCTGCGGCAGGAAGGATTTTCCTATGCAGGTAATAAGGGGCTTTGATGTAAAAGAGACGCTGGATCTCTTTATGGGACTGGGGATCGTTCCAAAAGACAGAAACGGTTATGTTTATCCTAATTCCGACCAGGCTGCTTCTGTTTTAGATGTGCTAAGGACAGAATTAGAGAGACTGAAAGTCCGTATCCTCCTTTCCTGTCAGATCGAAAAGATCGAAAAAAAGAAAAACGGTGGCTTTCTTGTACATACAGATCAGGGAAAGGTAGAAACAGATGCCCTGATCCTTGCGGCTGGTTCCAAAGCAGCGCCTTCTACAGGTTCAGATGGCAGTGGTTACGAATATGCCAGACAGTTAGGACATTCTGTGATCAAGCCACTTCCGGCTCTGGTCCAGCTTCGCTGTCAGGGAAATTTATACAAACAGATGGCAGGGATCCGCACGGAAGCAGAAGTGAGATTGCAGGCAGACGGTATTACCCTGGCAAGTGACAGAGGAGAGCTGCAGATCACAGATTACGGTCTTTCCGGTATTCCTATCTTCCAGGTAAGCCGTTATGCCGCAAGGGCGTTAGATGAAAAGAAAAAGGTAAGAGTTTATGTGGACTTTATGCCGGGCTGGGATGATAATGAAAGTTTCCGGCTTTTAAAAAAAAGAGCCCTTTTGCTGGCTTACAAACCGGCAGAAGAACTGTTTACAGGAATGTTAAACCGCAAACTTGCCCAGGCTCTTTTGAAACTGGCAGGCATTGATCCAAATACGCCCTGTGGCTCTTTAACTGGAAAACAGTTGGAAAAGATCCGCAAAGAATTAAAAGAATATGAAGCAGTTGTCATGTCCGTTAATCCTTTTGCCAATGCCCAGGTGTGCTGCGGCGGTGTAGATGCTAATGAGGTGGATGGAACTACTATGGAGTCAAAGATCTGTCCGGGGCTTTATCTGGCAGGGGAGATCCTGGATGTGGATGGTATCTGCGGTGGCTACAATCTTCAGTTTGCCTGGTCCAGCGGCATGATCGCAGGAAGATGTGCAGCGGGAAATGCCGAGAAGAAGAGTATAGAGAAGAAAAGCATAGAAAAGAAAAATATAGAAAAAAAGAGAAACATAAATAAGAAACCGATGGAAAAGAAACCTGTTAAAAAGTACGCAGAGAAGAAATATACACAGAAAACCAGGAGGACTGCAAGAACATGATACGTATCAGTCAGTTAAAAATGCCTCTGGGACATACCAGAAAGGACCTGCTTTTAAAGGCGGCAAAAGAACTTCGTATCCAGCCTGAGATGATAAAAGAAGTAGAACTGATCAAACAGTCTGTGGACGCAAGAAAAAAGCCGGAGATCCATTATAGTTATATTGTAGATATTGCTTTAAAAAGCGGTGGCAGAAAAGAAGAGGAGCGCATTGTAAAAAAGAAAAAGGACAGAAATATTACAGTTCATGAGGAAAAGCCCTATTCTCTTCCTGAATGTGGAAATGAGCCTTTAAAATATCCTCCTGTGATCATTGGAATGGGACCTGCAGGACTGTTTTGTGGCCTTGCCCTTGCAAGAAAGGGGTACCGTCCCATCCTTTTAGAACGGGGAGAAGATGTAGATACCAGAACAGAGCGGGTGGCAAAATTCTGGAAAACGGGAGAGTTGAACCCTTCATCTAACGTACAGTTTGGAGAAGGTGGTGCAGGTACTTTCTCCGACGGAAAGCTGAACACCCTTGTAAAAGATACCTTTGGAAGGAACAGGGAAGTTTTACGTATCCTGACAGAGTTTGGAGCAGACCCGTCCATCTGCTATGCCAATAAACCTCATATTGGAACGGATGTGTTAAGCCATATTGTAAAATCTATCCGAAAAGAGATCGAAAGCCTGGGAGGACAGGTCCGTTTCTTAAGCCAGGTAACAGATTTTGAGATAACAGAAGGGAAACTGACGGCGGTTACTGTAAATAATACAGAACGGATCCCGGTACAGGCAGCAGTTGCAGCGATCGGCCACAGCGCCAGAGATACCTTTGAAACTCTTTATGGAAAACAGGTATCTATGGAAGCAAAGCCATTTGCTGTAGGTTTCCGTATCCAGCATCCACAGACCATGATCAATGAAAGCCAGTATGGAATGGCAGAATGCAAAGAATTAGGACCTGCAAGCTATAAGCTGACAGCACAGACTTCTTATGGAAGAGGTGTGTATTCTTTCTGTATGTGCCCCGGCGGCTATGTAGTTAATGCTTCTTCTGAGGAGAAACGTCTGGCAGTAAATGGAATGAGCTATCATGACAGAGCAGGGGAGAATGCCAACAGTGCTCTGATTGTCACAGTAAATCCTGAGGATTTTTCTCACGATATTAAAGGCCGGGAAGAGGTACATCCTCTGGCAGGTATTCATTTCCAGAGAGAGCTTGAGGAAAAGGCATATGAGGCAGGAAATGGAAAAATACCGGTTCAGCTGTATGGAGATTTTAAAGACGGAAAAATCTCAGAAAAATTTGGCAAAGTTCACCCGGCTTTCTGCGGAGAATATCAATTTGCAGACCTGAGAAAAATCCTCATAAACGAACTTTCTGAAGCATTCATAGAGGGAATGGAAAGTTTTGGCAAAAAGATCAAAGGATTTGACCGCCCGGATGCAATTTTAGCAGGTGTGGAAAGCCGTACCTCCTCTCCTGTGCGTATTCCAAGAGGAGAGACATTAGAAAGTTCTGTCAGGGGTTTATATCCCTGCGGGGAAGGCGCCGGATATGCAGGCGGTATTACTTCCGCAGCTATGGATGGTCTTAAGGTAGCGGAAGAACTGATCAGAAGATACAAATTGACGGAGTAATAAAATTGGTGTAAGATAGTGGAAAAGTCCAGTCCTGCGCTGATTTATGTGATAAGATGTGTTGCAAGCTTGCTTGCAGAAACAGCTTATTGCAGAAATCAGCATATGCTTGACAAAGCATGCTTCTTGGTTTCATGGAACATGAAGCCAAGAAGATAGGCAGGACGAAACCTATGCAGAAGGGAGCTGACAGAAGATACCTATGGAAGCTACAAAACGTAACAGTTTAAAAGATAAAAAAAGAATTGTAATAAAAATCGGTTCCTCTTCCCTGACCCATCCGGAAACGGGAGAACTGAATTTAACAAAGATTGAGAAGCTGATCCGTGTGCTCAGCGACCTGAGGGGCGAAGGCAAAGAGGTAGTCCTTGTTTCTTCCGGTGCTATTGCAGCAGGCAGACAGGCTTTTGGACATCATAAAAGACCGGACAGTTTAGCGGAAAAACAGGCTTTTGCAGCAGTAGGACAGGCCAGACTGATGATGGTCTACCAGAAGCTTTGCAGTGAGTATAACCAGACAGCGGCCCAGGTCCTTTTGACAAAGGATACTATGGTCAATGACAGTTCCCGCTATAACGCACAGAACACCTTTGATGAACTGCTGCGTTTAGGTGCAATCCCTGTTGTAAATGAAAATGATACGGTATCTACCTCTGAGATCCCTTATGTGGACAGTTTCGGTGATAACGACCGCCTTTCTGCTATTGTTGCAGCTCTCATCGGAGCAGACCTTCTGATCCTGCTTTCTGATATTGACGGCCTTTATACCGATGATCCAAGAAGCAATCCGGACGCTAAATTTATCAGTCTGGTGCCGGAGATCAGCCAGAAGTACTTAAATATGGGAAAAGAGACTTCCGGAAGCAGTGTGGGAACCGGCGGAATGTCAGCAAAACTGGCAGCAGCCCGCATTGCCACAGACAGCGGAGCTGATATGGTGATCGCCAATGGTGACCAGGTAGATGTGATCATGGACATTATGAGTGGAAAAGAAAAGGGAACTTTATTTTTAGCTCATCCTAATCTGGACTTTGATCTGATGCATTATCTGAATAACGAGTATTAAAATGCTGTGGCAGAACTACAGCAATATCATTAAGGAGTAAAATTATGGACTCAAGCAAGATCGACAGAATTAACGAACTTTATCATAAATCCCAGTCTGTAGGCCTTACAGAGGAGGAAAAAACCGAGCAGGCAGCTTTAAAAAAGGAATATCTGGCTGCCATCCGTGCGAATTTAAGAAGCAGTTTAAATAATATCTCTATTAAAGAGAAAGATGGTTCTATTACAGACCTGGGCAAAAAATACGGTGGCATCAAGGAAGTATAAGCAGTATAAAAAAATCCGAGAGTATATTTATAGCCAGAAGGAGAGATGGTTATGACACTGGAAGAGATCGGAAGCCGCGCAAAAGCTGTTTCCAGAACATTAAATAACTTAGGTTCAAGAGAGAAAAATATAGGACTGGAAGAAGCAGCCAGAGCCCTGTTAGAGGGAGAAGATGAGATCCTGGCAGCGAACCAGGCAGATTATGAAAAAGCAGAAAGTTCCGGCATGAGCAAAGGCATGTTAGACCGTCTGGCTTTAAATCCGGGACGGATCCAGTCTATGGCAGACGGCCTTTTAAAAGTAGCTGCCTTAGATGATCCGGTAGGAGAAGTGATCTCCATGAAACTGCGTCCAAATGGGTTAAAGATCGGCCAGAAGAGGGTGCCTTTAGGTGTCATTGCCATGATCTATGAGGCCCGTCCTAATGTAACAGCGGACGCTTTCGGCCTCTGCTTTAAATCTGGAAATGCAGTGATCTTAAAAGGCGGCAGCGATGCCATTGAGTCTAATAAAGCGATCGCAAAATGGCTGCGCACTGGTCTTACCAGAGCCGGACTTCCAGAGGATGCCCTGCAGCTGATTGAAGATACCAGCAGAGAGACTACAAAAGAACTGATGCGTTTAAACCGCTATGTGGATGTGCTGATCCCAAGAGGCGGCGCAGGACTGATCCGTTCGGTAGTGGAAAACAGCACCGTTCCTGTGATCGAGACAGGTACTGGAAACTGCCATATTTTTGTAGATGAGACGGCTGATTTTAATATGGCATTAGATATTATCTATAACGCAAAAACACAGCGCATTGGTGTATGCAATGCCTGCGAGTCCCTGATCGTCCACAGAAAGATTGCGGACCAGTTCCTTCCACTTCTTAAAAAGCGTCTGGCAGAAAAAGAGGTAGAAGTAAGAGCAGACGAGGCAGCCAGAGCGGTTGTACCGGAATTTACTCCTGCAACAGAAGAAGACTGGGGTACAGAATATCTGGACTATATCTTATCTTTAAAGATTGTAGACTCTGTAGAAGAGGCCATTGAACATATCAATAAATACAATACCGGACATTCTGAGTCTATTATCACATCGGATTATTTTAATGCCCAGAAGTTCTTAGACGAAGTAGATGCTGCAGCAGTGTATGTAAATGCATCCACCCGTTTTACAGACGGAGAAGAATTCGGCTTCGGGGCAGAGATCGGTATCAGTACCCAGAAGCTTCACGCCAGAGGCCCTATGGGCTTAAAAGAACTGACTACCACCAAGTATATCATCTATGGTGATGGCCAGATCCGTTAGGTATAGAAAAGAAAGAAGAGGAAACCACCAACATGTCAGAAGAAGAAAAGAAAGGCCGCAATCGGAGAAATTCCGAGGAAGAGCCGCAGGAGGAGACCAGTCTGGGAAAAGAGATCTTAAGCTGGCTTCAGATCATTGTGGCTGCGGTAGTCATTGCTTTTGTTTTAAATAATTTTGTCATTGCCAACAGCCGCATCCCAACCGGATCCATGGAAAATACCATTATGTCCCACAGCCGTGTGATCGGCTCCAGATTGTCTTATATAAAAGATGATCCGGAAAGAGGAGATATTGTGATCTTCCGTTACCCGGACAATGAAAAAGTATATTATGTAAAGAGAGTCATTGGACTTCCGGGAGAGACCGTTGAGGTGAAGGATGGAAAGGTCTATATCAATGGTTCTGATACACCTCTTGATGAGCCTTATCTGCCGGAGCCAATGGAAGGTTCCTACGGACCTTATGAAGTGCCGGAGGGCTGTTATTTCATGATGGGCGACAACCGGAATAATTCCCTGGATGCCCGTTTCTGGGATAATAAATTCGTTGCCAAGAACAAGATCGTGGCAAAAGTGCTGTTCTGTTATTATCCATTTAACAGGATAGGAAAAGTAAACTAATTACAGAAAGCAAAGATACAACTGGCTGGGTGATATTCTGCCCGGCCTGCTTGTGTGTTTTAGATAAAGAAGATTTTTAGATAATTGAAAGGTGAATTTAAAGGAGATCTATATGGAAAATAAGACCCCATTTATGACGGAGATACCGGAACAGGAACCACAGCGTCAGCAGTATTTTATGGCTCACGCAAAGGAACAGTTACACATTTTAGAAGAAAACCTGGGCAGACCTCTTACCTGCTGTATTAATACCTTTGGCTGCCAGATGAATGCAAGAGACTCTGAAAAACTGTTAGGTATCTTAGAGACCATTGGCTACCAGGCAGTAGAAACAGAGGATGCAGACTTTGTTCTTTATAATACCTGTACAGTCCGTGAAAATGCAAATCTGCGTGTTTACGGAAGACTGGGCCAGTTAGGTGCCAGAAAGAAAAAACATCCACACATGATGATCGCTCTCTGTGGCTGCATGATGCAGGAAAAGGAGGTAGTAGAAAAGATCAAAAAGACTTACCGTTTTGTTGATCTTATTTTCGGAACCCATAACATTTTCAAGCTGGCAGAATTAGTAAGCCTGTGTCTGGAAGAGCGTTTAGAGGAACTGGAAGCCCAGGGCCGGGAAGACAAGAAGCCAAAGCACAAAATGGTAGTGGATGTATGGAAAGATACAGACCAGATCGTAGAAGACCTGCCGGTAGAGCGAAAGTATTCCTTTAAATCCGGTGTCAATATCATGTTTGGCTGCAATAATTTCTGCAGCTACTGCATCGTACCATATGTACGTGGCCGTGAAAGAAGCCGCAGACCAGGTGAGATCATTGGTGAGATCAAAAATCTGGTGGAAGACGGCGTAGTAGAAGTTATGCTGTTAGGTCAGAATGTAAACTCCTACGGAAAAGGACTGGATGAGCCTTTAAACTTTGCTGAACTTCTGGAAGAAGTAGAAAAGATCGAGGGACTGGAGCGCATCCGTTTCATGACCTCTCATCCAAAGGATCTTTCTGATGAACTGATCGAAGTGATGGCAAAATCAAAGAAGATCTGCCGCCATCTCCATCTGCCTTTACAGTCCGGTAGCAGCCGTATTTTAAAGGCCATGAACCGCCGTTATACAAAGGAACAGTATCTGGCACTGGCTGAGAAGATCAAAACAGCTATTCCGGACATTTCATTGACAACGGATATTATTGTAGGTTTCCCGGGAGAAACAGAGGAAGACTTTCAGGAGACCTTAGACGTAGTAAGAAAAGTACGCTTTGACAGCGCCTTTACCTTTATTTATTCCAAACGTACCGGTACACCGGCAGCTGCTATGGAAAACCAGGTACCGGAAGATGTGGTAAAGAACCGTTTTGACCGCCTGTTAAAGGAAGTTCAGGATATTTCTGCTGAAGTCTGTGGAAGAGATGTACACACCGTTCAGACTGTCCTGGTAGAGGAAGTAAACGACCATTCACCGGAACTTGTAACTGGAAGAATGTCAAATAATACCATTGTACATTTCCCTGGAGATGCATCTCTCATTGGAAAGCTGGTAGATGTATACTTAGAGGAAAGCAAGGGCTTTTATTATATGGGACGGCTGAACCAGTAATCTGATGACCCGCCCATACCTGTATTTTTACAATTATGACAGACAAACGGACAGATAGAAAGGTTACAGTTTGGCCATGGGTTGGTTTGTATGAACTGTAACAGATGGACAGATACACATAGAAGAGAGGAACACCATTGGAAATCGATTATTCACAGCTGTCTCCCATGATGCAGCATTATATGGAGACAAAAAAAGAGTACCCGGACTGTATCTTATTTTACCGCCTGGGGGATTTTTACGAAATGTTCTTTGATGACGCACTGAAAGCATCCAAAGAACTGGAGATCACACTGACAGGTAAGGAATGTGGTTTAAAAGAACGTGCGCCTATGTGCGGCGTACCTTTTCACGCGGTAGACTCCTATCTTTACCGCCTGGTACAAAAGGGCTATAAAGTTGCTATTGCAGAGCAGATGGAAGATCCCAAGCTGGCAAAAGGACTGGTAAAACGAGAGGTGATCCGTGTGGTAACACCGGGAACCATTACCAGTGCCCAGGCTTTGGACGAGACAAAAAATAACTACCTGATGGGCATTGTATATCTGGACAGCCGTTATGGTATTTCCACAGCGGATATCAGTACCGGTGAGTTCCTGGTAACAGAGGTGGAGTCAGACCGGGAATTATTTGACGAGATCAATAAATTTTCTCCCTCTGAGATCATCTGCAACAATGCCTTTTATGTATCCGGTGTAGATCTTGACGAGTTAAAGAACCGGTATCAGGTGGCGATCTCTGCTCTGGACAGTCATTTCTTTTCAGATGAGTCCTGCAAAAAGGTATTAAAAGAACATTTTAAAGTAGGTTCCTTAAGCGGACTGGGACTGGATGATTATCCTACCGGTGTGATCGCAGCAGGTGCTGTGATGGAGTATATGTATGAGACCCAGAAGAGTACCCTGGAGCACATTACAACCATAACCCCATATTCTACCGGCCAGTACATGGTCATTGACACTTCTACCAGAAGAAACCTGGAATTGGTGGAGACTATGCGTGAAAAGCAGAAGAGAGGAACTCTTTTGTGGGTGCTGGATAAGACCAAGACAGCTATGGGAGCCAGACTTCTGCGCAATTATATTGAGCAGCCTCTGATCCACAAGAATGAGATCCTGCGCCGTCAGGATGCAGTGGAAGAACTGAATATGAATTATATTTCCAGAGAAGAAATCTGCGAATACTTAAATCCGGTGTACGATCTGGAGCGCCTCATCGGCCGTATCAGCTATAAAACAGCCAATCCAAGGGATCTTCTGGCATTTAAGACTTCCCTGGAAATGCTTCCTTATATCAAAAAGCTGTTAGGAGAGTTTCAGTCAGATCTTTTAAAGGAATTAGAGTCAGAATTAGACCCATTAGAGGATATTTATGAGCTGATCGGAAAAGCCATTGTAGACGATCCGCCTATTACCATCCGTGAGGGCGGCATGATCCGAGAAGGCTATGATGAAGAGGCAGACCGCCTGCGCCATGCAAAGACAGAGGGCAAGACCTGGCTTGGTGAACTGGAAAACAGGGAAAAAGAAAAGACCGGCATTAAGAATTTAAAGGTCAAATTCAACAAGGTATTTGGCTATTACTTTGAAGTCACCAACTCCTTTAAAGATATGGTTCCTGATTATTTTGTAAGAAAACAGACCCTGACCAATGCAGAGCGTTTTACAACAGATGAGTTAAAGCAGTTAGAAGACGTGATCATGGGAGCTGAGGAAAAGCTGGTATCTTTGGAATACGATCTGTTCTGTCAGGTCCGTGACTCCATTGCAGCCCAGGTAGTGCGGATCCAGAAGACTGCAAAAGCCATTGCAGGTATTGATGTATTCTGCTCCTTATCTTCCGTTGCAACCAGACGGAACTATGTAAAACCTTCTATTAATGAAAAAGGCGTCATCCAGATCAAAAACGGCCGTCATCCGGTGGTAGAGCAGATGATGCGGGATGACCTGTTTGTGGCAAATGATACTTTCCTGGATAATGGAAAGAACCGCCTTTCTATTATCACCGGCCCTAACATGGCAGGTAAGTCTACCTATATGAGACAGACGGCCCTCATCGTGCTGATGGCCCAGCTGGGAAGCTTTGTACCGGCCCAGGAGGCAAATATCGGTATCTGCGACCGTATCTTTACCAGAGTAGGCGCTTCTGATGACCTTGCAAGCGGCCAGAGTACCTTTATGGTGGAGATGACCGAGGTTGCCAATATCCTGCGAAATGCCACCAGAAACAGCCTGTTAGTCTTAGATGAGATCGGCCGTGGAACCAGTACCTTTGACGGTCTTTCTATTGCATGGGCCGTAGTAGAACATATCAGCAATACAAAGCTGTTAGGCGCAAAAACCTTATTTGCCACCCATTACCATGAACTGACAGAGTTAGAGGGAACCATTGCCGGAGTAAAGAATTATTGCATCGCTGTAAAAGAACAGGGAGATGATATCGTATTCCTGCGCAAGATCGTCCGTGGCGGCGCTGACAAGAGCTATGGTATCCAGGTAGCAAAGTTGGCAGGTGTTCCGGACTCTGTTATTTCCAGAGCAAAAGAGATCGCCAGTGAGCTGACGGAAAATGATATTACAGCAAAGGCAAAGGAGATCGCCTCAGTCAGCGCCAATGTGGTACAGCACAAGGCAGTTCCAAAGCCGGATGAGGTAGATATGCAGCAGATGTCTTTCTTTGATACTGTAAAAGATGATGATATCATCAAAGAGCTGGACGGACTGGAACTGTCTACCATGACACCGATTGATGCCATGAATACCTTATACCGCCTTCAGACCAGGCTTAAGAACCGTTGGAAGGAGAATTTATGAATTTCCATATATTAACATTATTCCCTGATATGGTGGAAAATGGTTTAAAGACCAGTATCACCGGCCGAGCTATTGAAAGCGGCGCCATTTCCGTAGAGGCAGTGGATATCCGGGATTATACAACTGACAAGCACAGACATGTAGATGATGCCCCCTATGGGGGCGGCGCCGGAATGGTGATCCAGCCGGCACCTGTGTGTGATGCATACGAGGCTCTTTGTAAAAAACTGGGAAAACGTCCAAGAGTGATCTATATGACTCCACAGGGTCGTGTGTTTAACCAGTCCATTGCAGAAGAACTGGCAAAAGAAGAAAATCTGGTATTTTTATGCGGCCACTATGAGGGCATTGATGAGAGAGCGTTAGAGCTGATCCAGGCAGAATATCTGTCTGCAGGTGATTTTGTCCTTACAGGAGGAGAACTTCCTTCTATGGTGATGATCGACTGTATTTCCCGTCTGGTACCGGGCGTGCTGGGAAATGGGGACTCCGCAGAGGTAGAGTCTTTTTACGACAATCTGCTGGAATATCCTCAGTACACAAGACCGGAGGTTTATGAGGGAAAGCCTGTGCCGGAAGTCCTTCTTTCCGGACATCATAAAAATATTGAAAGCTGGCGCAGGGAGCAGTCCATCCGCAGGACTCTGGAAAGACGGCCGGATCTGTTAGAAGATGCATCCCTTACATTAAAGGAGCAGAAGTTTTTAGACAGTCTTTTAAAAGAGCAGGGAGAGAGCCGGTTAAAAGAGTTAGAACAGCTGGTAAGAGAAGCAGTAAAAAGCGATGAAACTCCTGGAAGCGACCGGGAATATTACCAGCAGATGAAGAAAGTAAAAAAACTTCTCAATGAAAAAAAGGCTACCTTACAGGAACTGAAAGGCTATTATAAGGTTCTTGGAGCGTTAAAACAGGAAATATAAGTTATATTAAGATTTAAGGAGATTGTGAGAAATGGATCCATCAGGCAATACGATTGTCCTGCGTATCATTATTATTGTTATTTTACTGGCGTTATCTGCGTATTTTTCCTCTGCGGAAACAGCACTTACCATGGTAAATAAGATCCGTATGCGTACCCTTGCTGACGACGGAAACAAGGCGGCGGCCTGTGTTTTAAAACTTCATGAAAATAAAAGCAAGATGTTAAGTGCCATCCTCATTGGAAATAATGTGGTAAACCTGTCCACTTCCTCTATTATGACCATTCTGGCAGCTGATATTTTCGGAAATGCAGCTGTTGGTATTGCTACCGGTGTGCTTACGATCCTGATCCTGATCTTTGGTGAGATTACACCAAAGACCATGGCTTCCTTAGAGGCTGACAAGATCGCAATGAAAAGTGCAGGAAACATTTATCTTTTAATGACGATCCTTACACCTGTGATCTGGGCGGTCAATAAGATGTCAGGCTGCATCCTTCGTCTGCTCCATGTGGATCCCAATAAAAAGACGGATGTCATGACAGAAGACGAGCTTCGTACCATTGTGGCAGTGGGTCATGAAAAGGGAGTTATTGAGACAGATGAAAAGAACATGATCAATAATGTGTTCGACCTGGATGACTCCGTTGCAGGGGATATTATGGTTCCCCGTGTAAATATGACCTTTATTGATATTGACGCAAGCTATGAAGAACTGATGGAGAAATTCCGCAAGACCCGGTATACCCGTTTCCCGGTTTATCAGGACAGCAAGGATAATGTAGTAGGAATTATCAATATCAAGGATCTTTTACTGGAAGAAGAGGGAGAAGTCTTTTCTATTAAAGACCACCTGAGAAAGCCGCTGTATACCTTTGAGGCAAAAAAAGTTTCTGAGCTGATGCTGGAAATGCGGAAAACTTCCAATAACATTGCTGTAGTCTTAGATGAATACGGAACCACAGCAGGCCTGATCACGTTAGAGGATATCCTGGAGGAGATCGTAGGCGATATCCGTGATGAATATGATGCTGACGAGGAAAAGGATTTTGTAAAACTGGGTCACGGCGTTTATCTGGTAGACGGTGCCATGAGCCTGGATGATGTAAATGACAGACTGGGACTTTCCCTGTATTCTGAGGATTACGACTCCATTGGCGGTCTTATGATAGAAAAATTAGACCATATCCCGGTCCAGGGAGAAGTAGTGACAGTAGGAAATATCCGTCTGTCCGCCCACAGGGTCAATGGAAACCGTATTAAGAAGGTCTGTATCCAGATTTTAAAGACAGATGGAAAATCCGGGAAAGAAGAAGGAAAAAACAGCGAAAAACAGTAAAAAAACGTAGAAAAGTGCTTGCATTTAGCAGGAAACTATGATAATATTAATTCGTTGTGACAAGAATAGATGGTCCTCTGCTACTGAAGTATTATGAACGGGATTTTATGATACAGAGTATTAAGAACATCCAATAGATGAAGGAGGTTCACACCATGAACGAAATTATTAAGAATATCGAAGCAGCACAGTTAAAAGAGAACGTACCTAGCTTTAATGTTGGTGATACTGTAAAGGTATACAACAAGATCAAAGAGGGTAACCGCGAAAGAATCCAGATCTTTGAAGGAACTGTTATCAAGAGACAGAACGGCGGAGCTAGAGAGACTTTCACAGTAAGAAAGAATTCCAACGGTATCGGCGTTGAGAAGACCTGGCCATTACATTCCCCAAGCGTTGACAACGTAGAAGTTGTTCGTAAGGGTAAAGTAAGAAGAGCAAAACTGAACTACTTAAGAGACAGAGTAGGTAAGGCTGCTAAGGTAAAAGAGTTAGTTAAATAATTGAAGTAAGAATGATCAAAAAGGGGCAATGAAAATTGCCCCTTTTTAGCTCGTAATGTACTCTCGGAATCTTTTTGTACTTGATTTTGCGAGAAGATTTTTTGTCAGTTGTGCCCAAATTTTTGAGGCGTACGCGGTGTGTACGTTGATAAAATTCGGGTGCGACTGGCGGAAAATCGGCCGCAAAGGCAAGTGCATGAAAGACTCCGAGAGTACATCATATAAGACAGGTTGCAGACAGGTTTATTTTTCGGGGGTAACAGTGGATTTCTATATTAATGATGATACAGCCTGGCTGCGAAAAGCTGTAGGCTGGGTAGTGAATATTGTGGTAGCCATCGCCTGCGGCTGGTTTTTAGTTTATGGATTTGGAGAGCAGATCCTTATATCCGGCAATTCCATGCAGCCCCAGTTAAGTGCCCGGGATGTGGTCCTTATGAACCGTATCACCTATGTAACAAGAGATCCGGGACGCTTTGATGTGGTGGTATTTAAGAGGGAAGACGGAAAGAAAAATGTAAAACGTATTATCGGTCTTCCGGGAGAGACGGTGCAGATCAAAGATGGTCTTGTATATATTAACGGGGAAGCTTTAAAAGAAGATAAAATGGGGGAAGTATCCCTGGCAGGAAGAGCGGCAGAACCGGTGCGTTTGGGAGAAAAGGAATATTTTCTTTTAGGAGACAACCGCAGCAGCAGTGAGGACAGCCGTTTTCCAAATATTGGAAATGTAAAAAGAGAACAGATACTGGGCAAAGTGTGGTTTCGCATGCTTCCGCTGCTGAAGCTGGGCTTTGTATCGTAAAGGAGTTAAATAGTATGAATATACAGTGGTATCCAGGTCATATGACCAAGGCAAGAAGGGCAATGCAGGAAGATATCAAGCTCATCGACTTAGTGATCGAGCTGGTGGATGCCAGAGTCCCTTTTTCCAGCCGTAACCCGGATATTGATAAACTTGCAGCAGGAAAGGCAAGAATGGTCCTGTTAAATAAGGCAGATCTGGCAGATGAGGCAGAGACCCGTAAGTGGGCTCAGATGTTTGAAGACATGGGGATCCATGTAGTAAAGATCGATGCCCGTAACAAGGGAACCTTAAAGCAGGTACAGGCTGCCCAGCAGGAAGCATGTAAGGAAAAGATTGAAAGAGACAGACGCAGAGGTATTTTAAACCGCCCGATCCGTACCATGGTAGTAGGTATCCCTAACGTAGGAAAGTCTACTTTTATCAATTCCTTTGCAGGAAAAGCCTGCGCAAAAACAGGAAATAAGCCTGGTGTTACCAAGGGTAACCAGTGGATCCGTTTAAATAAGACTTTGGAGCTGTTAGATACCCCTGGTATCTTATGGCCACGTTTTGAGGACCAGCAGGTAGGTCTGCACCTGGCTCTCATTGGTTCTATTAATGATCAGATCTTAAATAAGGACGAACTGGCTTGTGAACTGATCAGCCTTTTGGAAAAAGATTATCCACAGGTGGTAAAAGACCGCTTTGGCATTGAAAATGTGGAAGAGGACCGTGTGAAAGTATTAGAAGAGATCGCAAGAAGCCGTGCCTGCCTGATGAAAGGCGGGGAATTAGATCTTGCGAGAGCTTCTGCATTGCTTTTAGATGATTTCCGCGCAGGCAAATTAGGTCGTATCAGCCTGGAAAAGGCAGAGGATTACAAAGACAGGATCAAGGTGAAATAAATGGTCAGAGAGTTAAAAGGGGAAAAACTGGAAAAAGAGCTTTTAAGGCTGGAAGAAATGAAAGCCTATGAAAAAGAAAATGCCCAGTATGAGTTGATCTGTGGTATTGACGAAGCCGGAAGAGGACCTTTAGCAGGTCCGGTAGCGGCAGGGGCTGTTATCCTTCCAAAGGACTGTCAGATCTTATATCTGAATGACTCTAAAAAGCTTTCTGAAAAGCGCAGGGAAGAGTTGTTCTTGGAGATCAAGGAAAAGGCTCTTGCCTGGAGCGTAGGAATTGCCACACCGCAGCGCATCGATGAAATCAATATCCTGCAGGCTACCTATGAGGCTATGCGTGAGGCAATCAAAGGACTTGGCGTACAGCCGGGACTTTTGTTAAATGACGCTGTGACCATTCCCGGGATTGAAATTCCTCAGATCCCTATTGTAAAAGGCGACGCAAAAAGTGTATCTATTGCAGCAGCCAGCATTTTAGCCAAAGTTACCAGGGACCATATGATGATGGAATATGATGAGATCTATCCAGGCTATGGCTTTGGAAAACACAAAGGATATGGCACAAAAGCACATATCGAGGCATTAAAGACACTTGGCCCATGTCCTATCCACAGAGGAAGCTTTATCGGCCATTTTGTTGAAGTATAGGGGAAAATATAAAAGATTTGATGAATAAAAGAAAAATTGGCAGCCGTTACGAAGAAGCAGCGGCTGCTTTTTTGCAAAAACAGGGATTTCGCATTTTAGGGAAAAACTTCCGCTGCAGACAGGGGGAGATCGATCTGGTGTGCAGGGAAGGAAAAGAACTGGTATTTACAGAGGTAAAATACAGGTCCGATGCATCCTGCGGTTCACCTTTTGAGGCAGTAGATTTTCGCAAGCAGGAGAAAATACGGCGCACAGCCCTGTTTTATCTGTGCCGCTACGGCTATCCGGAAAATACGCCCTGCCGTTTTGATGTGGTGGGAATAACCGGAAGTAATATACAGCTGATACGAAATGCTTTTTAAACAAAGTATCCTTGTAAAGGATCTTTATATTGATTTATATAGAAAAGAGGCAGACAGATGATCCCATGGAACTATAAAAATGAGAAGAATATATTTATACAAAGGGAAGAAAATGGGGTTCCCTATCTTTCTTTTGCTGCCTTGGAAGAGACAGGCCTTGTGGTAAATGGATTTTCCACCCGTTTAGGAGGGGCAAGCAAGGGAAAATATGCTACTATGAACTTTGCCTGGAATAAAGGAGATGATCCGGCTGATGTGCTGGAAAACTACACCCGTATGGCAAAGGCATTGGGAGTTGACAGGGACCGTATGGTGGCATCCCAGCAGACCCATACCACCAATGTGCGCCTTGTGACAGAAGAAGACGCTGGAAAAGGTGTAGTGAGAGAACGGGATTACACAGATGTGGACGGACTGATCACCAATGTGCCTGATCTTACACTGGCAACCTTTTATGCAGACTGTGTGCCTTTGTATTTTGTGGATCCGAAACATAAAGCCATCGGCCTTTCCCATTCCGGTTGGCGGGGCACTGTAAACAGAATGGGACAATGTACCATAGATGCCATGAAAAAAGCCTTTGGAACCAGCCCTAAGGATCTGATCATCTGCATCGGGCCAAGCATCTGCCAGGACTGTTTTGAAGTAGGAGAAGAAGTGGCAGAGGCATTTATGGAAAGTTTTAAGCCGGAGTGGCACAATGAGATCATTGCCCCTGGAAAACGTCCGGACAAATACCAATTAGATCTGTGGCGGGCCAATGAGATCATTTTTATGGAAGCCGGGGTAAAGCCGGAAAATATCCACACTACCAATATCTGCACCATGTGCAACCATGAATATCTCTTTTCCCACCGTAAAGTTGGAAATGAAAGAGGCAATATGGGTGCTTTTCTGTGCCTTAGGTGATGTATTTTTTAAGGAAATGTCCTGGAATACTTGACCCTTATCGTGGAAAATGGTATAAAACAATAGGATAAAGGACTATTATTAGGACTATTAGGACCATTATAGGACAAAGGAGTATGCTTTCATGGCTAATAATTTTGTATTCAATGACTCTCTTCCAGTAGCACCTTTAAAGTTAGCTGCACTGGAAAGCTGCAAGGACTTTGCATCTAAGGTAGATTCTCACATCGTTCAGTTCCGCCGCAACGATATGGAGGAATTAAAGCGCCGCAAGGCAGATCTGCATTATCGCGGTTATGATGTGGACTCTTATCTGTTGGATTTTGAGTGCCCGAGATTTGGTACCGGTGAGGCAAAGGCAGTGATCAATGAGTCTGTCAGAGGTACAGACATTTTTGTAATGGCAGATGTAATGAACTACAGCATTCCTTACACTGTTTGCGGCTACACCAATCACATGTCACCAGATGACCATTTCCAGGATATGAAGCGTGTGATCGGTTCCTGCGTGGCAACTGCGCACCGCGTAAATGTAGTTATGCCTTTCTTGTATGAAAGCCGTCAGCATAAGAGAAGCAAACGTGAATCCTTAGACTGTGCTATGGCATTAGAAGAGTTGATCCAGATGGGCGTTGAAAACATTATTACTTTTGATGCTCATGACCCAAGAGTACAGAATGCCATCCCGCTGTACGGATTTGACAACTTCATGCCAACTTATCAGTTTGTAAAGACACTGTTTACTCATGATAAGACCACTCAGATCGACAAAGATCATCTGATGATCATCAGCCCGGATGAAGGCGCTATGAACCGTGCTGTATACCTGGCAAACAACCTGGGAGTTGATATGGGTATGTTCTATAAACGCCGTGACTACTCCAAGGTAGTAAACGGACGTAACCCGATCGTTGCACATGAATTCCTTGGTTCTTCTGTAGAAGGAAAGACCGTTCTTATCATCGACGATATGATCTCCTCCGGTGAGAGCATGTTAGACACCTGTAAGGAATTAAAGGAGAGAAAGGCAGCAAAGGCGATCGTATGCTGCACCTTTGGTCTGTTCACCAATGGTCTTGAGAAGTTTGACGAATATTATGAAAAGGGATATCTGGACTATGTAATTACCACCAACTTAAATTACCGTCCAAAAGAACTTTTCGACCGCAAGTGGTATCTGGAAGCTGATATGAGCAAGTACACTGCAGCAATCATCAACTCCTTAAACCACGACCGTTCCATCAGCGCATCCCTGTCTCCAACAGACAAGATCCAGAAGCTGGTACAGAGACGCCACAATGGGGAGATCTAACGACCCATCTGCGACAGCAGGCAGTGGAGCGCGATAGCGCGGGGGTCGTGAGTGTATATACTAGCAATCATCATGCCGCAAAACAGAGGGTAAATCTGCTTTGCGGCATTTTCGTGCTGTAAATCTGGTTTACAAAACTTTCTAAAATTGTTATGATGTAATGAGCGAAGGGAAAAATAAGCGACGCCGAAAGGTGGCATTTATTTTTCACGAGCCATTAACGAAGGTTCTGCCTGCGACAGCAGGCAGTGGAGCGCGTCAGTGCGTGAACCTAAGTGAACTAACGAAATACACAGAGGTTATATGAATATGAATAAAAAACTGGAAGGACATCCGATCTCAAAAGTAGATCCGGGTTCCATTGGAGAGGAACTGGAGCTGGAGCCGGGAGACAGGGTCCTTACCATCAACGGAAATCCCGTTGAAGACATTTTTGACTACGAATATTATGTAAACAGCCCGTCTATGACTATGGTGGTGCGAAAGGCCAACGGGGAAGAATGGGAACTGGATATAGAAAATGATTATGAAGATCTGGGACTGACTTTTGAAAATGGTCTGATGAGCGATTACCGTTCCTGCAGCAACAAATGTATTTTCTGCTTTATCGACCAGATGCCGCCGGGAATGAGAGAGACCCTTTATTTCAAAGATGATGATACCCGTTTATCGTTCCTTCAGGGAAATTATGTTACACTGACCAACTTAAAAGATAAAGATGTAGAGCGTATCATCCGCTTCAAACTGGCGCCCATCAACATTTCCGTACAGACGACCAATCCGGAACTGCGGTGTATGATGCTGCACAACCGGTTTGCGGGACGGGCCTTAAAGATCATTGACCGCTTATATGAAGCGGAAACTCCTATGAACGGCCAGATCGTTCTCTGCAAGGGAGTAAATGACGGGGCAGAGCTGGAACGTTCCATCAGTGACCTGTCCAAATATGCCCCTGTTATGCAGAGCGTTTCCGTAGTTCCTGTAGGACTTTCCAAATACAGAGACGGCTTATATCCATTAGAGCCTTTTACAAAAGAAGACGCCTGCGCTACTATTGATATGATCGAACGGTGGCAGAAGAAGATCTACGCAGAACACGGGATCCATTTTATCCATGCCAGCGATGAGTTTTATACACTGGCAGAAAGGGAACTGCCGGAGGAAGAACGCTATGACGGCTATATCCAGCTGGAAAATGGCGTGGGAATGCTGCGTCTTATGGCTACAGAGGTAGCAGATGCCTTAGACAAGGTAGAAGGAAATGACGAACCGGGACTGGTATCCCTTGCAACCGGCCGTCTTCCTTATCCTTATATGGAAAAATATGCTGGATGGATCCGGAAAAAATTCCCAAACAGGACCATCAACATTTATCCCATCCGGAATGATTTTTTTGGGGAGCGTATTACGGTTTCAGGTCTGATCACTGCAAAAGACCTGATCGCCCAGCTGAAGGATAAAAATCTGGGAGAATATCTCCTTCTTCCTATTAATATGTTCCGTATCGGTGAAACTGTATTCTTAGATGACTTAACAGCAGAAGATGTAGAAAAGGCTTTACAAGTTAAGATACGTATAGTAAAATCAGACGGGCAAGATTTTGTCCACGCTATCCTTGATCCATCTTCAGAGCCGGAGCCTGAACCAAAGGAAGAAGGGCTTCCTGGAGAAGAATATGGTTATGAAGGCTATGAGTTAGATGAGATATGGGAAGATGAGGATGAGTATATAGAGGACGATGAAACAGAAAGTGAAAGATAATAAGGTCGTCGGCAGCTGTGAATGCTGCGGAAACTATGTATATGATGAAGAAAATGAATACTATGTCTGCGAAGTAGATTTAGATGAGGACGATATGGTGCGCTTCTTAAAAGGAGATGTGAGAGCCTGCCCTTATTACCAGTCAGATGACGAGTATAAGATCGTGCGCAAACAGATATAGTGGTGATAAAGCGCAGGCAAAGCATGGCGCTTGACAAAGTAAGGAGGAAAACAATTGAGTAAACCGGTAGTGGCCATTGTAGGAAGGCCAAACGTTGGAAAATCCACCCTGTTCAATGTAATTGCAGGGGATACTATTTCCATTGTAAAAGATACACCAGGTGTTACCAGAGACAGAATTTATGCAGACTGTACCTGGCTGAACATGAACTTTACACTGATCGATACAGGTGGTATTGAGCCTGACAGCAGCGATATCATTCTTTCACAGATGAGAGAGCAGGCGGAGATCGCGATTGCTACTGCAGACGTGATCGTATTTATCGTAGATGTACGTCAGGGTCTGGTAGACGCTGACTCGAAGGTAGCAGATATGCTGCGCAAGTCCCACAAGCCAGTGATCCTGGCTGTAAACAAGGTAGACAGCCTTGCAAAATTCGGCAATGATGTATATGAATTCTATAATTTAGGTATCGGTGATCCGATCCCCGTATCCGGTGCTTCCCGTTTAGGTATCGGCGATCTGTTAGATGAGGTAGTAAAACATTTCGATGCTTCCCAGATGGAAGAAGAGGAAGATGACCGTCCAAGGATCGCAGTAGTAGGAAAACCAAATGTGGGTAAATCTTCTCTTATCAATAAGCTGTTAGGTGAGAACCGTGTGATCGTTTCCAATATTGCAGGAACCACCAGAGATGCAGTAGATACAGAGATCATCCACAATGGTGTTCCCTATGTATTTATTGATACAGCAGGACTGCGCCGTAAGAATAAGATCAAAGAAGACCTGGAGCGCTACAGTATCATCCGTACTGTAACAGCAGTAGACCGTGCGGATGTAGTCATTATTGTAATTGATGCAAAAGAGGGCATCACAGAGCAGGATGCAAAGATCGCAGGTATTGCCCATGAACGTGGAAAAGGTATCATTGTTGCTGTAAACAAGTGGGATGCCATTGAAAAGAATGACAAGACCATTTATCAGTATACCAATAAGTTAAAAGAAACTCTCTCTTTTATGCCATATGCAGAGTATATCTTTATCTCAGCAGAAACAGGCCAGAGACTTCCAAAACTGTTTGAACTGATCGATGCAGTGCGCCAGAACCAGAATATGCGTGTAGCTACCGGTGTGTTAAATGAGATCGTATCCGAGGCAGTTGCCATGCAGCAGCCACCGTCTGACAAGGGTAAGCGCTTAAAGATCTACTATGTGACCCAGGTCGCTGTAAAGCCGCCTACATTTGTAGTCTTTGTAAACGACAAGGAACTGATGCATTTCTCTTATACCAGATATATAGAGAACCAGATCCGCAATGCCTTTGGTTTCAGAGGTACATCTTTAAAATTCATTATCCGCGAGCGGAAAGATAAGGATAAATAGTTAATAAATAGACAATGTAGATCAGCAGGGCCTGCTGCACACAGCTTTTAAAAACAGCTGGCGCAGCAGTCCCTGAATTGCGTTTTGGTTGCAAAAGCAAATGTGCGTATTACACGGACAAATATCTATGCTAAAAAGTGTAAAAACATGTGAAAACGCAAAAAATAAAATGTGATAAAATTACATAAGGGGTATGAAAATGGAACGTCTTGTATGTTTGGCAGTGGGGTATCTGTTTGGTATCTTCCAGACTGGTTATATTTATGGAAGGGTCCACGGGATCGACATCCGCAAATACGGAAGCGGAAATTCCGGCAGTACCAATGCGCTGCGTGTAATGGGAAAGAAAGCAGGCCTTACTGTATTTTTGGGAGATTTCTTAAAAACAGTGATCCCCTGTATGGCAGTGCGCTTTGTTTTTAAAGACCAGCCGGACTATGCATATGTGTATATGCTTTATATTGGTTTAGGAGTTATCTTAGGACATAATTATCCTTTTTATCTGCATTTTAAAGGCGGAAAAGGAATTGCGGCAACAGCCGGTATCATTTTCTCAATTGACTGGAGACTGACTGTTTTATGTCTGGCGGTATTTGTACTGATCGTGGCTGTAACACGTTATGTTTCTTTAGGTTCCCTGGTGGTTTCTGTGATCCTTCTGGCATGGAATATCTACATGGGAAGATGCGGAGCTTACAGTTTAAGCGCTATTTCTTCTATAGAATATAGCGCAGTGACAGCAGTGATCGCTGCTATGGCATTCTGGCGGCACAGGGCAAATATCGTCCGTCTGATCCATGGAAATGAAAATAAGATCGGCGCAAAAAAATCATAAAAAATGGCAAAGGATGGTGGGGTTATGGCATCAGTTGGAGTAATCGGATCAGGAACATGGGGAACATCACTGGCGATCCTTTTAAACGGAAATGGTCATAAAGTGCAGCTCTGGTCAGCAGTTCCCGCAGAAGTGGAAAGTTTATCAGTAAACAGAAAGCATCCCAATTTAGGAGATACGCCAATACCGGAAGCAATTGAGATCACCGGTGACTTAAAGGCGGCTATGAAGGACAAAGATCTGTTGGTCCTGTCCGTGCCATCTGTCTACGTGAGACAGACAGCAGCAAAAATGAAACCATGGTTAAAACCAGGTCAGATCGTTACAAATGTAGCAAAGGGAATTGAAGAGGCAACTTTAAAAACTCTTTCAGAGGTCATTGAAGAAGAACTTCCAGAAGCAGAGGTAACCGTCCTTTCCGGACCGAGCCATGCAGAAGAAGTGAGCAGAGGTCTTCCTACCACCTGTGTAGCAGGCGCTCACAGCAAGGCAGCAGCAGAATATGTGCAGAGTTTATTTATGAGTCCTGTATTCCGCGTATACACGAGTCCGGATATGTTAGGCATTGAGCTGGGCGGAGCATTAAAGAATGTCATTGCCCTGGCGGCAGGCACGGCAGATGGTTTAGGATGTGGGGATAACACAAAGGCAGCCCTGATCACCAGAGGTATTGCAGAGATCACCCGTTTAGGAACGGTTATGGGCGGAAAGCCGGAGACCTTCTCAGGACTGACTGGTATCGGCGATCTGATCGTTACCTGTGCCAGCATGCACAGCCGTAATCGCAGGGCAGGTATCCTCATCGGCAAAGGCTATACCATGGATGAGGCAATGAAAGAAGTAAAGATGGTAGTGGAAGGCGTTTATTCTGCAAAGGCAGCTTTAAAGCTGGCAGAAAAATACCATGTGACCATGCCCATCGTAGAACAGGTGAATGAAGTTTTATTTGATGGCAAGTCTGCAAAAGATGCCCTGGCAGAGCTGATGCTGCGGGATAAGAGGATGGAAAATACCTGTCTTGTCTGGGATAAGGAATAACTCCCATAACTACAGGTTATGAAACAACCTATCCTTCTCATATTTTTTTATAAAAAGGTATTGACAAGGCAATAGTCAGTTTTTATAATGTAAAAAGTTTAAGAACAAATGTATCTGTATGAAAGACATATCAGATACAGTCATGTGAGGAGGAAACTATTATGAAAAAAAGATTCTTAAGCGCTGGTTTAGCAGTAGTTATGGCAGCATCTTTAACCGCATGCGGCGGCTCTGACTCCGCATCTACCACAGCAGCAGCTGCTGGTGAAAGCAAGGCAGAGGGAGAAAGCGCAGCAGCAGGCGAAAGCAGTGCAGCAGCAGATGGCGCTGTATTTAAAATCGGTGGCATCGGCCCTGTAACCGGTGGTGCAGCAGTTTATGGTCTGGCTGTACAGCATGGTGCAGAAGTTGCTGTTAAGGAGATCAACGAGGCTGGCGGTATCAATGGCGCACAGATCGAATTCCAGTTCCAGGATGATGAGCATGACGCAGAGAAGTCTGTTAATGCTTACAATACTTTAAAAGACTGGGGCATGCAGGCTCTGGTAGGAACTACTACCTCCGCTCCATGTATCGCAGTTGCTGATAAGACCGCAGCTGATAATATGTTCCAGATCACTCCATCCGGTTCCGCAGTAGAGTGTGCCGCAAATCCAAACGTATTCCGTGTATGCTATTCTGACCCGGCTCAGGGTACTGCATCTGCTAAGTACATTGGTGAGCACAAACTGGCAAGCAAGGTTGCTGTAATCTATGACAGCTCTGATGTATACTCTAGCGGTATCTATGAGAAGTTTGCTCAGGAAGCTCCAAACCAGGGCCTTGAAGTTGTTGACGCAGAAGCATTTACCGCAGACAGCAACAAGGATTTCTCTACTCAGTTACAGAAAGCAAAAGAGTCCGGCGCAGAGCTGGTATTCTTACCAATCTACTATACAGAGGCTTCTCTGATCTTACAGCAGGCTAATACCATGGGCTATGCTCCACAGTTCTTCGGATGCGATGGTATGGATGGTATCTTACAGGTTGAGAACTTTGATGTAAAGCTGGCAGAAGGACTGATGCTGTTAACTCCATTTGCTGCAGATGCTACCGATGATCTGACAGTAAACTTTGTAAAGAGCTACGAAGAAGCATATGGCGAGACTCCAATCCAGTTCGCTGCAGATGCTTATGATGCAGTTTACATCATCAAGGCTGCTATGGAAGAAGCAAATGTAACTCCTGATATGTCCGCAAGTGATATCTGCGACGCTATGGAAGGCGTTATGACCCAGATCAAGGTAGACGGTCTGACCGGTTCCAACATGAGCTGGACTGAAGACGGCGAGCCTGAGAAGGATCCTAAGGCTGTTCAGGTTGTAGACGGCGCTTACAAGGCAATGGAATAATCAATTTCAGAAGGTTTAAAATCTGATCAATAACCCAAAGGAGGGTTGTCGTTAAGACAACCCTCTTGGTTTTATAGGGGAATTTAAACTTTCAATATTTAATGAAGAGGTGTATGTATGAGCTTTATCAACTATTTGATCAATGGCGTCAGCCTGGGCAGTGTATATGCGATCATCGCACTGGGATATACCATGGTTTATGGTATTGCGAAGATGCTGAATTTCGCTCACGGTGATATTATTATGATAGGAAGCTATGTTGTGTTCGTCACAGTCAGCTCCATGGGGCTTCCGCCTATGTTAGGCGTCCTGCTGGCAGTAGCAGCATGCACATTGTTAGGTGTTGTCATTGAGCGGGTGGCATATAAGCCATTACGTAGTGCGTCACCTCTTGCTGTACTGATCACAGCCATCGGTGTCAGCTACCTGCTCCAGAACGTAGCACTGCTGATCTTTGGCGCGGATACAAAATCATTTACTTCTGTTGTAAAGATCCCGGCATTAAAGCTGGCAGACGGCCAGTTAAATATTACCGGCGAGACCATTGCAACCATTCTTTCCTGTATCGTGATCATGGTATGCCTGATGGCATTTATTAACCGTACAAGAGCAGGACAGGCTATGTTAGCTGTTTCAGAAGATAAGGGTGCGGCAACCTTAATGGGTATCAATGTAAACGGAACCATTGCTTTAACTTTCGCTATCGGTTCTGCACTGGCAGCCATTGCAGGTGTGCTGTTATGCTCCGCTTATCCGTCCTTAACCCCATATACAGGTTCCATGCCAGGTATCAAGGCATTCGTGGCAGCAGTATTTGGCGGTATCGGATCCATCCCAGGCGCTTTTATCGGAGGCGTTCTCTTAGGTGTGATCGAGATCCTTTCCAAGGCGTATATTTCTTCCCAGCTTTCAGATGCCATCGTGTTCTCAGTACTGATCATTGTACTGTTAGTAAAACCCACCGGTATTCTTGGCAAGAAGATCAGTGAGAAAGTGTAGGTGCGGGTATGAAAAGTAAAGCAAAGCAGAAGACATTTATCAACAATATGATCACATATGCCATTGTGGTTGTGGCATATATCGTTGTTCAGATCTTAATGGGCACCGGACATATGTCCAGCCTGATGAAAGGACTTTTAGTTCCTTTCTGTATCTATGTTATTATGGCAGTTTCCTTAAACCTGACAGTAGGTATCCTGGGTGAGTTAAGCCTTGGACACGCAGGTTTTATGTGCGTAGGCGCTTTCGCCGGAGCGTTGTTCTCCAAGTGCATGAAGGGCTCTATGAATCCGACGGTTTCTCTGATCATTGCAGTAATCATCGGAGCGGTAGTAGCAGCTGTTTTCGGTATTCTCATCGGTATCCCGGTACTCCGATTAAAAGGTGACTACCTGGCTATCGTAACTCTGGCGTTTGGTGAGATCATTAAAAATATCATCAATGCTGTATATCTGGGAAGAGATGGTTCCGGCTTCCATATTTCTTTAAAAGACTCCATGTCCTTAAATATGGATGCAGACGGCGAAGTGCTGATCAAGGGTGCCCAGGGTATTACCGGTACACCTCAGGCAGCAACTTTTACCATTGGTGTGATCCTGGTACTGATCACTTTATTTATTGTAATGAACCTGGTCAATTCCCGTACAGGCCGCGCTATCATGGCTATCCGCGATAACCGTATTGCAGCAGAGTCTATTGGTATCAACATCACAAAATATAAACTGATGGCATTCAGTATTTCCGCAGGTCTTGCTGGCGTGGCAGGTGTTCTCTATGCACACAACCTGACAACACTGACCGCTCTGCCAAAGAACTTTGGTTATAACATGTCCATTATGATCCTGGTTTATGTAGTTCTTGGCGGTATCGGAAGCATCCGCGGTTCTGTGATCGCTACCGTTATCCTGTATCTCCTTCCAGAGATGCTCCGAGGACTGAGCAATTACCGTATGCTGATGTACGCCATCGTGCTGATCTTAGCGATGCTGTTTAACTCTGCACCTCAGTTTGTAGTTATTCGTGAGAGAATGTTTGCAGCATTAAAGGGAAATAAGAAACCGGCAAAGGAGGCAAAATAATATGGCATTACTGGAAGTAAAGAATTTAAGTATATCCTTTGGCGGCTTAAAGGCAGTTGATAATTTCCATATCAACATTGAAAAGGGACAGCTGTATGGACTGATCGGACCAAACGGTGCCGGAAAGACCACCATTTTCAACCTTCTTACAGGTGTATATAAGCCAAATGCAGGAAGTATCGTTTTAGACGATGTAAATATTACCGGAAAAAGTACCATTGAGATTAATCAGGCCGGTATTGCAAGAACCTTCCAGAATATCCGTCTTTTCAAGGATATGTCCGTTCTTGATAATGTAAAGGCAGGACTTCACAATCATCATAAATATTCTACAGTAGAAGGTATTTTCCGTCTTCCGAGATATTTTAAGATTGAAAAAGAGATGGACGAAGAGGCCATGAACCTGTTAAAGGTATTTGACCTGGATAAGGAATGTGATTTTAAGGCTTCCAACTTACCTTATGGTAAGCAGAGAAAGTTAGAGATCGCAAGAGCCCTGGCAACAGAGCCAAAGCTCCTTCTGTTAGATGAGCCGGCAGCGGGCATGAACCCTAACGAGACAGCAGAACTGATGGATACCATCCGTTTTGTACGTGACAATTTTAACATGACTGTACTTCTTATTGAGCATGATATGAAGCTGGTAAGCGGTATCTGCGAGAAGCTGACCGTTTTAAACTTCGGACAGGTCTTAAGAGAAGGCGCTACCAGTGATGTACTGCATGATCCGGAAGTTATCAAGGCATATCTGGGTGAATAAGGAGGAGAGATAGTATGGCAATGCTTGAAGTAAAAGACCTGGAAGTATACTATGGTGTGATCCAGGCTTTAAAGGGAATCTCCTTTGATGTAGACCAGGGAGACATTGTAGCGCTGATCGGTGCCAATGGTGCAGGAAAGACCACCACTTTGCATACCATTACCGGCCTGTTAAACGCAAAAGCAGGAAAGATCATTTACGAGGGAAAAGACATTACCCACATTCCGGGCTATAAGCTGGTAAGTATGGGAATTGCCCATGTTCCGGAAGGACGCCGTGTATTTGCGACCCTTTCTGTTTTACAGAACCTGATGATGGGCGCTTATACCCGCAGGGATAAAAATGAGATCGAAGAAACATTAAAGATGATCTATAAACGTTTCCCACGTCTGGAAGAGAGAAAGAATCAGTTAGCAGGAACCTTATCCGGCGGCGAGCAGCAGATGCTTGCTATGGGCCGTGCTCTTATGAGCCATCCGAAGGTAATGGTATTAGATGAGCCGTCTATGGGACTTTCACCTATTTATGTAAATGAGATCTTTGATATTATCCAGCAGATCAACAAAGACGGCACTACGGTCCTTTTAGTAGAGCAGAACGCAAAGAAAGCACTTTCTATTGCTAACAAGGCATATGTTCTGGAAACAGGAACCATTGCCCTTTCCGGCGATGCAAAAGAACTGATGAATAACGACCGTGTAAAGAAGGCTTATTTAAGCGAATAAAGATCATACCCTCTTGCATATGTTATATAAACGTGCAAGGGGGTATTTTTATGGACAATTTTAATGTATACAAGGATATTCAGGCCAGAACAAAGGGAGAGATCTACATCGGTGTGGTGGGACCGGTGCGTACAGGAAAGTCTACCTTTATCAAGCGTTTTATGGAGCTGGCTGTGCTTCCGGCTATGGAAGATGAAAGTCTAAAGGCAGTAAGTACCGATGAACTTCCCCAGAGCGCAGGGGGAAAAACGGTGATGACAACGGAACCGAAATTTATCCCCAAAGAGGCGGTGCAGATCACTTTGGGAGACGGGATCCAGGCGAAAGTGCGCCTCATCGACTGTGTAGGCTATATGGTAGACGGGGCTGCAGGCCATGTGGAAAATGGGGAAGAGCGGATGGTGAAAACGCCCTGGTCTGAAAAAGAAATCCCCTTTACCCAGGCGGCCCAGATCGGCACCAGGAAAGTCATAGGGGATCATTCTACCATTGGCATTGTAGTGACTACGGACGGCTCTGTTGGGGAATTAAAGCGCTCTGCCTATATAGATGCGGAAAAACAGACTGTAGATGAATTGAAAAAGCTGGGGAAGCCATTTATCCTTCTTTTAAATTCTACGAAACCCTATTCAGATGAAACCTTAAAGCTGGCAGAACAGCTGGCAGCTGATTATGGGGTGACAGTTCTTCCCGTCAGCTGCGAGCAGCTGAAAAAAGAAGATATTTTCCATATTCTGGAAAGTGTTTTAAAAGAATTTCCTGTTACGCAACTGGATTTTCATATTCCCAAATGGCTGGAAGTCCTTCCGGCTACCCACTGGCTTAAAACCCAGGTGATCGATATGGCAAGGGAACTTTTAAAGAAAGTCAGCCACATGAAAGATGCAGCTTCTCAGATAAAGACATTTGGCGGCTCATCAGGACCTGTGGAAAAGATCACGATCGAAAAAATGGAAATGGCAGACGGTACCGTATCCTTACAGGTACAGATGGATGACAGCTATTATTATCAGATATTAAGCGACTATGTAGGACTGCCTATAGAAGGTGAGTACCAGCTGATGCAGACTTTAAGCACTTTAGCAGGTATGCAGAAAGAGTATGATAAAGTAAAAGAGGCCCTGGCCCAGGCCAGATTAAAGGGATATGGGGTCATGATGCCTCAGAAAGATGAGATATTATTAGATGAACCGGAAGTGATACGTCATGGAAATAAGTACGGCGTGAAAATGAAGGCCCAGGCGCCCTCTGTAAACCTGATCCGGGCCCAGATCGAGACCGAGATCGCTCCTATTGTGGGAAGCGAGCAGCAGGCAAAGGACCTGATCGCATACATAAAATCCAGTTCCAAAGACAGTGAAGAAGGCATCTGGAATGCCAATATCTTCGGCAAATCCATTGAACAGATCGTAGAAGACGGCATCCAGGCCAAGATCTCCCAGATGACCGATGAGTGCCAGCAGAAATTGCAGGATACACTGCAGAAGATCATTAATGACAGTAATGGGGGGATGATCTGTATTATCATATGACACACCAGGGGACAAAACTCAAAAATCCGATGCAAGCTTGCTTGCAAGAGGATTTTCGAGCTTGGGACCCGGTGGCATATGCGTAGTAAGCGACATTATCAGAAAACTTGTCTAATTTATGCAAAATAACTGAAAAAGTTTGCAAATAAACATGCAAATGTGCTATACTAGAGTCAGCAAAAACGAGACCCTTATAATAACAATAAAAAGGGGCAACAGAGGGGAGAATGCTTATGAAACTGACCTTTATCGGAGCAGACCATGAAGTTACAGGCAGCTGTCATTTTCTGGAAGTAGGAGATACAAAAGTCCTTATTGACTGTGGTATGGAGCAGGGGAACAATCCTTACCAGAATGCGGAACTTCCGGTCAGTTACAGCGACATTGACTACGTATTTCTGACCCACGCCCACATTGACCATGCAGGCATGCTTCCCTGGATCTATGCCAGAGGATTTAAGGGGCAGATCATAACCACCTATGCGACTGCAGACCTGTGTGGCATTATGCTTCGGGACAGTGCCCACATTCAGGAGATGGAGGCAGAGTGGCGCAATCGTAAAGCACGCAGAGCCGGCAAAACAGAGGTAGAAGCCCTTTATACCATGCAGGATGCAGAAGGAGTTCTGGGCCATTTTGAAGGTGTGGCTTATGGACAGAAGTTTAAATTAAACGAAAACATCACCCTGCGTTTTACGGATGTAGGCCATCTTCTTGGTTCAGCCTCTATTGAGATCTGGGCGACAGAAGGGGATGAACAGCGAAAGATCGTCTTTTCCGGTGATATCGGAAACAAGAATAAACCGCTGATCCGGGATCCCCAGTATATTTCTGACGGCGATTATGTAGTGATGGAGTCCACCTATGGAAACCGCTATCACAAAAAGGGCGAAGACCATGTAGTAGGTCTGGCCCGTATCATCCAGCAGACCTTAGACCGCCAGGGCAATGTAGTGATCCCGGCCTTTGCAGTAGGCAGGACCCAGGAACTTCTTTATATGATCCGCCATATTAAGGAAGAAAAGCTGGTTACCGGTCACGATGGCTTCCAGGTATATGTGGATAGCCCGTTGGCAGTAGAAGCTACCCATGTATTTAAGCAGAATATGGTGGAATGCTATGACGAGGAGACAAAGGCGTTGGTAGAACGGGGTATCAACCCAATTGATTTCCCGGGATTAAAGCTTTCCGTTACCAGTGAAGAGTCAAAAAATATCAACTTTGATATGACCCCGAAGGTGATCATTTCCGCAGCAGGTATGTGTGATGCCGGCCGTATCCGCCACCACTTAAAACATAATCTGTGGAGGGAAGAATGCAGTGTGGTATTTGCCGGATACCAGGCAGAAGGAACCTTAGGCCGTCTGCTTCAGGATGGTGCCCCTGCTGTAAAGATCTTTGGTGAAGAGATCGATGTGAAGGCGCATATTGAGACTTTGGATGGTATCAGCGGCCATGCAGACAGAGACGGCCTTCTTACCTGGGCTGCAGCCTTTGAACAAAAGCCCAAATATGTATTTGTAGTACATGGAAATGACGAGTCCTGTGAGTCTCTTACGGATGCTTTAAATACCCAGCTTGGCCTTACAGCAAAAGCACCTTATTCCGGTTCGGAATTTGACCTGATAAAGGGTGTATGGATCAAGGAGACCGAGCCTGTTCCGGTAGAGGCAGAAACTCAGGCAACCAGAAAGGCAACAGGCGTTTACACCAGACTGGTGGATGCAGGACAGATGCTTATGGATGTGATCGCACGCAACCAGGGCGGGGCAAATCAGGATCTGACCCGTTTTACAGAGCAGATATTAGCTCTTTGCGAAAAATGGAACCGATAAACAACAGGAGTACAGAGAAAAATGACAGAAGTAAAGATCTACACAGATGGATCAGCAAGAGGAAATCCAGACGGACCGGGAGGTTATGGAGTGGTCATGCATTATGTGGATAAAAATGGCCAGTTACATGAAAAGACCTTATCTGCAGGTTACAAAAAGACCACCAATAACCGTATGGAGTTAATGGCAGCCATAGCAGGCTTGGAAGCTTTAAATCGCCCCTGTAAGATCGAGCTGTATTCAGACTCGAAATATCTTACAGATGCCTTTAACAAAAACTGGATCAGCGGCTGGATCGCCAAAGGCTGGAACCGGGGCAAAAGCGGACCGGTGAAAAACATTGACCTGTGGAAGCGCCTTTTAAAGGCAAAAGAGCAGCATCAGGTCACATTCATCTGGGTAAAAGGCCATGCCGGACATCCACAGAATGAGCGGTGTGACCAGCTGGCTACTACAGCGGCAGACGGAAATAATTTAATAGAAGATGAGGGCTTATCCTTATGATCCATGGGGCTGTTTCAACACAGCCCCAATTTTTACGCAAATCTTACAAAATATTACTCCTTTCGAATTTGTATTCACAAGCACCTGATTTTGTGGTACTGTATGACTGGAAAACATTACTCTTTATCAGGGATGTGAAAGAATGAAAGACAGAAGGATATGGGTCATCATCGGTTGTATCCTGGTAGTAGGGATCGCCATTACCAGCTATACAAGTTCCGTTGTAAAAAAAGTCCCACAGGAACAGAAAATACAGGTTCTTTCTGAGACCACGGCTGAAACAGCAGTGGATAGTGACTCTGCGCCTTTGCAGGCAGTCCCCCGGGAAGCACAGGCAAAAATGAAAGCAGGTGATCCGGAACAGACAGAGGCAGCGGGTGCCGGGATACGTTCTGAGAAAGAAACAGAAGCCAGGACGGCAGAGGAAACAGAAGAAAGCAATTCCTCAGAAGATCAGGTGCAGGTCCAGGCGGCAGATCCTCCGGATGAAGGTTTGGAGCCGGTTTTACATGATGCAGAACCGGAACAGGAAAGCTATACAGACCGCCTGAGAAACTTAGACAGCCAGATCCAGAAAATGCAGGAACAGGAAACAGACTCCAATGTTTATTCCGCTAAAACTTCTGCAGAAACCCAGTTGAAAATGTGGGATGGGGAATTAAGCACTGTATACAATGCATTATTAGAAGCCCTTCCCCAGGAAGAGGCCCAAAGCCTTGCAAATGAGGAAAGAGACTGGCTGAAAAAAAGAGAGTCAGACGCAGCTGACAGCTCCGGAAAAAGCGGAAACAGTTTAAGTTATGCCTCAAGCATGGTCAATCAGACCAGAGAGAGGGCCTATGAGCTGGCAAAACGGTGTGATGCACTGGCAGAAGAAAATTAAATAGAGATCTGTTACAATGAAAAAATGACTCTGGACATAGTTCCGGAGTCATTTTCTCTTGCTAATTCAGCGCTTATATGGTAAAATTCCGATTATGAGTTTATATACATGGTTTGTTTTAGGAGGGCATTCACAGGCGAAGTCTGTTCTGCCCGGATTTTTGCTGTCCTGAAATATTTACTGAAAAACCCTAAATCAAATTTATATAATGGAGGAAGAAAAAAGTGAAACAACCACAGTACCGCGGAGTGAACGAGCTGCGCCGTATGTTCCTTGAGTTCTTTGAGAGCAAGGGTCATCTGGCTATGAAGAGCTTTTCACTTGTACCGCATAATGATAACAGCCTTCTGCTGATCAACTCCGGTATGGCACCTTTAAAGCCTTACTTTACCGGACAGGAGATCCCGCCAAGAAGAAGAGTGACCACCTGCCAGAAATGTATCCGTACAGGTGATATTGAAAATATTGGAAAGACCGCACGTCACGGTACTTTCTTTGAGATGTTAGGAAACTTCTCTTTCGGTGATTACTTCAAGACAGAAGCGATCCACTGGTCCTGGGAATTCTTAACAGAAGTAGTCGGACTGGATCCAGACCGTCTGTATCCATCTGTTTACCAGGATGATGATGAAGCATTTGATATCTGGAACAAGGAGATTGGTATTGCACCAGAGAGAATTTTCCGTTTTGGTAAGGAAGACAACTTCTGGGAGCATGGTTCAGGTCCTTGCGGCCCATGTTCTGAGATCTACTACGACAGAGGCGAAAAGTACGGCTGCGGCAAGCCAGGATGTACCGTAGGCTGCGAGTGCGACCGTTACATCGAAGTATGGAACAACGTATTCAGCCAGTTTGATAATGACGGTCATGGCCATTATTCCGAACTGAAGCAGAAGAACATTGATACAGGTATGGGTCTGGAGCGTCTGGCAGTTGTTGTCCAGGATGTAGACTCCCTGTTTACTGTAGATACCAACAAGGCTCTGTTAGACAGAGTATGTGCTCTTTCTAACAAGGAATACCAGAAAGACCATGAGACCGATGTTTCCCTTCGTATTGTTACAGACCATATCAAGTCCTGTACCTTCATGATCTCTGACGGTATCATGCCTTCTAATGAAGGAAGAGGCTATGTCCTGCGCCGTCTGCTGCGTCGTGCGGCACGCCACGGAAGAAAGCTTGGCATCGAAGGCAAGTTCCTTGCAGAGCTTTCCAAGACTGTAATCGAACTTTCCAAGGACGGATATCCGGAACTGGAAGAAAAGCAGTCCATGATCTTTAAGGTACTGACGGAAGAAGAAGATAAGTTCAATAAGACTATTGACCAGGGTCTTGCTATCTTAGCTGAAATGGAAGATGCTATGGCAGCTGCCGGTGAGAAGACTCTTTCCGGTGAGAATGCATTTAAGCTGTATGATACTTATGGTTTCCCTGTAGACCTGACCAAGGAGATCCTGGAAGAAAAGGGCTGCACCGTTGATGAAGAAGGCTTCGCAGCAGCTATGAAGGAGCAGAAGGATAAGGCTCGTAAGGCTCGTAAGACTACCAACTACATGGGCGCAGATGTAACTGTATATCAGTCTATTGACGCTGCGATCACCTCTGAGTTTGTAGGATATGATAAATTAGATGTAGACTCCAAGATCTCTGTTCTGACTACAGAAGATGAGATCGTAGAAGCTTTAACAGATGGCCAGAGAGGAACCATTATCGCAGACCAGACCACATTCTACGGAACCATGGGCGGCCAGCAGGGCGATAAGGGTACCATCCACAGTGCAAACGGTGAATTTAAGGTAGAAGAGACCATTCATTTACAGGGCGGAAAGATCGGCCATGTAGGTGTTATGACTAAGGGAATGTTAAGCGTTGGCGAGACAGTTACCTTATCTGTATGCCCGAAGAACCGTGCATTAACAAGCAAGAACCACAGTGCTACCCACTTACTGCAGAAGGCACTGCGTACTGTATTAGGAAGCCATGTAGAACAGGCTGGTTCCTATGTAGATGCAGGACGTCTCCGTTTTGACTTTACCCATTTCTCTGCTATGACTCCAGAGGAGATCAAAAAGGTAGAGGATATTGTAAATGAAGAGATCCAGGCTGCGCTTCCAGTTGTAACAGAAGTTATGACTATAGATGAAGCAAAGAAGACCGGTGCTATGGCACTGTTTGGTGAGAAGTACGGCGAAAAGGTACGCGTTGTAAAGATGGGAGATTTCTCCACAGAGCTTTGCGGTGGTACCCATGTAGCAAATACAAGCACCATCGGATACTTCAAGATCCTTTCTGAGGCAGGTATCGCAGCCGGCGTAAGACGTATTGAGGCTCTTACCTCTGACGGTCTGATGAAGCATTATGCAGAAGTTGAAGCAGAGCTTCACGAAGCAGCTAAGGCAGCTAAGACAACTCCTGCAGCTCTTACAGCTAAGATCCAGTCCCTGTTAGACGAGATCAAGGCATTAAACTCTGAAAATGAGAAGTTAAAGAGCAAAATGGCAAATGACTCCTTAGGCGATGTATTAAGCCAGGTAAAAGAAGTAAATGGCGTTAAGGTACTTGCTTCCAAAGTAGCTGATGTAGATATGAACGGTCTTAGAAATCTGGGTGATCAGTTAAAGGATAAGATCGGTGAAGGTGTGGTTGTGATTGCTTCCGTTATGGACGGAAAAGTAAGTCTGATGGCAACTGCAACAGATGAGGCTCAGAAGAAGGGCGCTCATGCAGGCAACCTGATCAAGGCTATTGCTGGTCTTGTAGGTGGTGGCGGCGGCGGCCGTCCAAACATGGCTCAGGCAGGCGGAAAGAACCCGGCTGGTATTGAAGAAGCCTTAAAGAAAGCCGTAGAAGTAGTAGAAGAACAGACCAAATAAGCCTGTTTGAATAAAAAGTGCAAAAAACGCAGAAAAATATAAAATTTTTCTTGACGTATGGGAATTTTATGCTATAATCATAGCAGTGCTAAAAATACCCAAACAGTTGTATTATGCACAATTACACAACTGGAGGGAGGTTAGGTGTGAGCGATGTCAAACGTAATTGTTAAAGATAACGAGAGCTTAGACAGTGCTTTACGCAGATTTAAAAGAAACTGCGCAAAGGCTGGCATTCAGCAGGAAATTCGTAAAAGAGAGCATTACGAGAAGCCAAGCGTAAGACGTAAGAAAAAGTCTGAAGCTGCTCGTAAGCGTAAGTACAACTAATTCTCGCACGGAATTGGTTCACTTGAAGTAAAATAAATCGGCCGGTCGTCAGGTTTGCCTGATGGACCGGCTGTTTTATTTTTGTATAAAGTTTTGATTTATGCCCCGCCATCTGACGGGGCATGCTTAGCTATTTTACTTCTTTTAAGTCACATCTCGGTGAAGCTACCAGGGAGTAGTTAGTATGATAGATTACAAATCCCGGTGCAGCTCCTGCCACTTTCTTAATGTTCTTCTTCTGGATGTAGTCGATCTCAACCTTATCATTTTCACGGCCTTTGGAATAATAAGCTGCTAAAGCACCAGCTTCTTCAAAGACCCGGTCTGGCAGATCTGCCTGCCCGTTGCTCTTTACGATCGCATGGGAGCCTGGAATACCTTTTGCGTGGAACCACCAGTCGTTGCCGCTTGCCACTTTGAAAGTAAGCTCTTCGTTCTGATAGTTGTTCTTTCCTACGAAAATATCATATCCGTCAGAAGAAATATAATGGAAAGGCTTGCTTGTGATCTTTGGCCGCTTTTCGTTGGCACGGCGTTTCTTCACATAACCAAATTCCATTAATTCTTCCTTGATCTGCACCAGATCATTTTCCTCTAAGGCAATATCAAGGGCAGAACTTACAGACTCCAGATGGTCAACTTCGGCTTTGGTTTCCATGGTCAGCTGGCTTAAGGCTTCATAAGTACGTTTTAATTTATTATACTTGTCAAAATGCTTCTGGGCATTCTCACGGGCTGTCAGCTGCGGGTCTAATGGGATCGTGATCTCTTCATTATCATAATAATTAATACATTTAAAAGATTTTTCCCCACCCTTTAACTCGTAACCATAGGTGTTTAACAGTTCTCCGTAGATCCTGTATTTTTCACGCTTTTCGGTATCTTTTAACTGCTTTAACTGCAGGTCGTATTTTTTGCAGCTGCGCTCTAAGGCAGTCTGAACAATACGGCGCAGGTCAGAAGATTTCTGACGGATACGGGTAATGGTATCTCTGGAGGCGTAATAATTTTCCAGGAGAGTACTTATAGACTCAAACGTTTCCCTGCGGTATCCCTTTCCTTCATAGCAGGTCAGGGGAACAGAAGCATATTCTACAGGTGTATCCCCGTCATATACAACGGCAGGGCTGAAACGTCCTTCTTTGACATCCTCCATCATCAGCTGGAATGTATGATACAGATGAGTCAGTTCCGGGTCTGTCAGTTCGCCGGCGCTTCGGTCGGAGTCGATGGAAGCCAGATGGCAAAGTTCCTCCGCAACAATAGGGCTGATGCCGGTAAGGTGACCGTATAATGCTTTCTGCACAGAAGTAGGAGAGGATAAAATACAGCTGCGGAACACAGTTTCTGTAACGGTCAGAGGATTTTCCTTTGCAATGGTCTGCGGAATAAAATATTCCCGTCCCGGAAGCACTTCACGCACAGAACTCATGCTGGCAGATACATGCTTGATACTGTCAATGATGGTTCCATCTTCCTTACAGAAAATAATATTACTGTGTTTTCCCATGATCTCTACGATCAGGCGCTTTTTGCACAGATCCCCCAGCTCATCTAAATGTTCCAGCTCAAACTCTAAAATACGTTCCAGACCCGGCTGCTTTACAGAAACAATGCGGGCGCTGCCAATATGCTTTCTTAAAAGCATACAGAAATTAGGCGCAGTGAGAGGGCTGGTCTTATTATTTGCAGTAAGATAAATAAGAGGAAGACTTGCGCTTGCAGAGATCTGCAGCCGGTAGTTTTCTCTGTTGTTTTTTATAGTAATAAGCAACTCATCCTTTTCCGGCTGGGCGATCTTTGCGATCTTCCCGCCTTCTATGGTATGGGCAAATTCCCATCTTAAGTTTGCTATGGTAATACCGTCAAATGCCATGTATATTCACTCCTGTCGATCAAAAATAGGCAATACTGTATGAAACAGACTGCTCTTATAAGGATACCACATTTTCTTTCATTAGAAAAGTATTACAACAATATGGAAAAACTGCTGTACACTGGAAAAAAATAACCTATAATAAAATGTAAAAGTTCTGTAAATGCTTTCATTAATGCGTATTGGAGGAATTTCCTATGAATAATTTTATACAGCATGTGACAGGGCAGCTGGTGTGGTTGGGAGAACACAGAGGCCTGTTTTTGCTGTTGATCGTAGAATTGTTTGCCGGTGTGTGTTTACTCATCGGTTTTTTTCAGTTAAAGATCAAAAAACAGAATGAAGCCGCAGGGGTGTTTAAAGGCGGTTCTGGATCCTTTGGTGTACCGGGAAACGGAGATCCGGTAATGATACTTCGCTGTAAAGATCTGTATCCTGTATACATAACAGAAAGCTTTGAACAGCAGCTTGACGTTACCGGTGATGACATAAAAACAGATATAGGTATATTTTTGGATAAAGTAGGTTCGGGAAAAGACTGGAAGCTGTGGAAAAAGTATCGTTCCTGGGATGGAAAACAGCCCTTTACTTCGGATTTTTATCTGGAGAGAATGAAAAGCTGGTACAGACTGGAGATTACCCGCAGTAAGGACGGTTTATATGATACATTCCAGTTCCGTGATATAACAGAAGATAAGAAAGAACTGGAAGCTGCAAAAGAACAGTTAAAGATCGCGGAAAGCGTAAGCCAGTCAAAGACAGAATTCCTTTCCAGTATGTCCCATGAGATCCGTACACCGATAAACTTACTTTACGCATAAAATTAAAAGGCCCAGTAAATCTCTATGCTTTCATCTTCTTTGATGATGATATGGTCAATAAGGGTTTGACATAACTGCCTGAGTTCTAAGGTAGACATATCTTCGAGCACAGCCAGAGAAAGTACTTCTTTTATATAATCAACATCAGGTTGACTTCCAGAAAGACGATCAATTTCATTCTGGATAGAATCACGCTCACAGTATAGCTGCTTCATCTGATCGTCAATATCATCATCTTCAATATTTCCCAAGGAATATAACTTAATGGTCCGCTGAATCCGTTTCTGAATTTCGGAGAAGCGATTATTTAAGGTTTGTAATTCATTATTGATAGATGTCTGAGGTTTGGAAACCTTTTCAAAATATGCTGGATCTGTCTGTATTTTACGGATTTCTTCGATAACAGCTGCATCCAGTTGCTCTACGCGGATATTGGGGGCGGTACAGGTTTCTTTTTTCTCGCGCCAGTGATAGGCTCTTTTTTTACATCTATAATATTTTTTACGATATCCTTTTGCACCAACATAAAAGCCTGAGTATTCTGATCCGCAGAGGGCACAGTGACATAAACCTGAAAGCATGTAGGCAACAGGCTGATTTTTCCTGTGATTTTTCTGATAATCATCAGAAATTTGTTGTAAGCGCTTTTGAACGGCATCAAAGGTTTGCTGGTCGATTAATGGATCATGAATTCCTGAGACATAATCATCCCCGTTTTTAATCATCCCTATGTAAATAGGGTTATGCAACATTTTAGACACAGTTACATAACCGGCTTTATATGCGCCGTATTTGTGAGTATAACCGGCGGCAGCCATCATTCTGGTGATCTGTATGAACGAATGCCCTTCCAGAGCCAATGAAAAGACTTTGCGCACCTGCATAGCCTCATATTCATCAGGGATTAAATTACCATCAACTGAGGTATAGCCAATAGGAACGTTGCCACCACCGTGCCACTTGCCCTGTTTAGCGCGGCCCTCACGTCCCATAGCCATACGTTCCTTGATCTGTTCACGTTCCAGCTGGGCGAAGACAGATAAGATGCCGATCATGGCTCTGCCGAAGGGTGATCCAGTATCAAAATTTTCGTTCATGGAAATAAAGCTAATGCTATTTTTCAAAAATACATCCTCAATGATATAGAGGGTGTCTTTCTGGGAACGTGAGAGACGATCCAGTTTGTATACCACTACAATATCAAAGCGTTTCCGTTCACAGTCCTTAAAAAGACACTTTAAAGCGGGCCTGTTGGTATTGGCTCCAGAGAACCCCGGATCTGTGTAGATGTTTCCAATGGTCCAGCCGTGAGCCTCACAGTATTTTGTCAATCTTTCAGTTTGTTCAGGAATGGAAAAACCTTCTTGAGCCTGTTCCTGGGTAGATACCCGGACATAAATAGCTGCTTTTTTCATAAGAGTACCTCCAAAAAGGGTATAAAAAATACACCTCTTGTGCAGGTGCCACTGAAATGGTATAATCTGGAATGGAGTGGATTATATCTTTCAGTATACCTGATAAGAGTGATCTATGTTAAAGCGGTTCCTGTTGGCGCAGGGATCGCTTTTGTTTTCATAGTTAATTTTTGCTTTCTAGTTGTTGAACTTCTTTAGAATATTGATCAACTAATTTTAAAAACTCAAAATACCAATCAGGCACTTTATACTTTCTGGCTTTGTATGGAATGCATCGTTCGCATGGAGCATATTTCTGCGCAGCAATAAAAAGGTGGATAGGTTTTGTTGCTTCAGAACAACCAAACTGTCGATGATAACATTTACCGTTGCGAGAAATATAAACCCGCATATGTTTTTCGACAGTGGGCTGGACATAATAATGAGGTAAATAATTGCTGTCAAATGTAACCCCGCTTGGTACCCCGGCTTCATATAAAAGTTCCTTGGGGAAAGGGAGTGCATCAACCGTAAGTGTTTGTAACTGATTTTGAAAAAATTGATTTTGTTCTTCCTGCTGAGTTAAAGCACATACTACTTTTTGAGTTGCATTTTGAGCCTTTGCAAGATCAGTTTTTAAAATATCAATTTGAAGTTGTAAGGATTCTATTTCATGGATTTTTACAAGTTTTTCATACTCCACGGAATGTAAGTAATCCTTTGTATTTTTTAATTCTTGTTGTAAAGCAGAAATCTCAGTTCTTAATTCATTAGAAGTTTGAATTAATTCGTTTTTTTCGGATTCCATTTGATTAATCTTCTGAACCCAGTTAGTGCTTTTTAAAGCAGTGTACTCAGATTCAATGTCCTCTTTTTCTTTGCACACTACAGATAATTGCAAAGAATGTTTTTTATTAATCTTAAATAAGTAATAAAGAATAAGAAAAATGAGGATACTAAGCACACATACCAATATTTTAAATCCGAATAGTTGATTTTTATTATTTGTCCATTCAATTTTACTGGGAGAAGAATTTGCGGTTTCTTTGTAAGAAAGAGATTCTGCCGGTGGAGCAGAGGTTTCAGATGAAACTACGTCTTCGGATTGAGTGGGCATATATGGACAGATGCCATTAGGATGCAAGTGGGCTGGTTTACCGTGATGATAATGATAGGTTCCAGTATTGTGATCATAATGACCGCCATGTGAATCTGTTCGCCCGGGATGCCCAAATACATTATATGGAACAAATAATAAAATACAGGAAACGAAATAAATTAACATTAGATATCTTTTATGTCTCATAACATTTACCTATATTATACTGGATTATTATTTATCTTTTTTGTTTATAATATCGTTATAGGCACTAAAAAAGTGTAATAATACAAGAAAGGAAATAACCACATATATAAAAGGCTTAATTCCATATGGATTATAACCAAAAAGAAAAGAGCCTAAAAACAAATGACCAATGGAAAGGTAAGTTGCTTCCCCAAGAGGATTTCCAACACTACCTAGCAGTTCTTGTAATAATTCTACAATTTTACTCATGTAAACTCCTTTTATAAATGTAATGAAAGGATTAATTGATTGACAGGCACGATTAGCTATAATTTATACGTATTACGAGTGGAGAGAAAGTTGTCTATTAGAAAACTTTCAGAGTTATCTGGAATAAGTAAATCACAGATCAATAATATTGAAAATGGAAAGCAACACCCAACAGTGTATACACTGTGTTGTCTGGCAGAGGCACTGAACGTACCGCCATATGATCTGTTTACCTATTGTCCACCATAGTGGACAAATCGTCATAAACCCACACAAACCTTGCTTTCTAAGATATAATTGCTTTAACAGACAAACTACTGTAGAGAAAGGAAGGTACATATGAATAATAATGTTAATGTCAATCATGTGAAGCAATTTTTGATCCGGAATATAAGCTATATGGATCAGTTGGATACCTTATTTCTAAAACAGCTGTTTACACTGGTAAAAAGGTATCTGGAGAGAAGAGGGCGTTAGCCCTCTCTTTTTTTGTTTAAATTCTTCAAAATATTATCAGCAAGCTCATTAATTGCCTGCTTTGAATTTGGACTTAGTGACTGGTAGCTTTTCATTATTTCAACAATAACGTTGAAAAATGGTTCTTTATCTGGATCTAATAGAGTTGCGACAATAGCTGCAGTTTCATCTTCTTCCGGAAGATCCAGAAACATAGGTCCAACACCGGTTCGGAGCCAGTTTTCATTAACATTGAAAGTTTTGCATACTAAAGAAACAACGGCATCACTAGGAGAACGCTTACCAGTTTCGTAACATGCAACGTTGTTTCGCACAATACCTAATTTATCAGCAAATTCCTGCTGAGTTAAATCTAACGTCTGACGTAAAGATTTAAATCTTTTGTTCAAGATGATCACCCCTTTCATGATTTCAATATATATCAAAAATGTGGCATTGTCAACAAAAAGTAGCAATGCCACAAAAATATATTGACAAAAGTCGCATAGCCACATATAATAGTGGCATAGCAACAAAATAACGAAAGAAAGGAGTACATGAGCATGGAAGAAAAGAAAAACCAGATGATCGTAGAAATGGTGGAGAAGCTCAGTAAAATGGACAGCAATAGCCTGACCATAATGAAAGCTTCTGTAGATATCCTGGCAGCAAAAGAGCGCCTGGATAAGGAAGAGGTGAAAACAGCATAGGAAGGAGAGATATGAAAGTTATCAACATTTCTGCCCGGACAGGAAAAATTATAGAGGATATGTCTTCTATAAAACTGCCGGAAGGACATCCAGCTTATGAAGTGATCTTAAGAGCGTGGGAAAATATTCGGAATCGAGAGAAAGAAAAGAAGGGAGCATAAAAAATGGATACAGATTATTACAGACGGCTGTTTCACGGAGCCAAGGAAGCATGTGAGGATTGGAAATATCGTTGTTGGATTCTGGAGGCAATCACATTTTTTTCCATATTATGTAACATTTGGCAGGCGAGCCGATGAGGAAGTGGAATAAATGCCGCAAATGTGGCTGCTTTCTGGATCCGGGAGAAGGAAGTATCTGCGATGATTGCAGAAGAGCACAAGAAAAGGTAAAGATAGTACCGACCATTCAGGAACATGGTGGACAGTACCGGTTGTTTTTGAAACCAGATAAAAAAGAATAAAGCCCTGGTATGGGATTGGAGAACCGGGGCTTTACTCAATATCAAAAATCATGCAAGGAGATTATACCATCCAAAGAGCTGGATGTGCAAGTGAAATCTAATGAAAAAAGGAATAATAACAGAATATAACGAGTATTGCCTGTTTTGCGGCAGACCAGTTGAGGCTAAACATCATCTGATCGGAGGCCCGAACCGAAAAAAGGCAGAGGAAGACGGACTGAAAATCCCGTGCTGCAATAACTGCCATAACATAGGAGATGTGCTTACGCGGATCCATGGAAATCCAATGGCAGAGATGATGTCCAAGATGATGGGACAACTTGCCTGGGAGAAACGTGCGGTTGCAGGCGGAAAAACAGAAAAAGAAGCCAGGGAAGCGTTCCGTAGCAGATACGGGATCAGCTACCTGTAGGAGACTATATGGAAGATCATAAGGTTAGAGCAGAATATAGAGAAAAAGGCAGAAAAAGAAAAGAAGCGGAATTGATCGACATGGAAAAGCACCCATCACCGATGGGTGAAAGCTTCAGAAGACCGGCATACGCTGGAACGGCACTGTGTCCGGATCCAACCCGTAGAGGGAAACAGTTGGTATCTCGTCCTAAAAAGGACTGATACATATAGAAACTTGTGGTCAGCAGAATATGTCACTACCCAATCTATTATACCCAGTATACTACTGACCGAAAGGGCCGGGAACCTATCAAATGTCCTCCAAATCCCGGCCCGAAAGGAGGGACCATGTACAACAAAGGAAGGAAAACAAATGAATATAAAAAGAGATAAAACCTATCAGGCCAGGATGGATGGCCTCAAATATGCCCTGGAAATAGTAGAAAGGGGCGGGATAGAAGAATTAAAGAAGGAGATCAGGGTTAGAAATGCCCAGTTCATTCCGCTGGAAGTATCGGCAAAAAAGGCGAATGAGATAAGCTAGGTCTTGGCACACAGAATATTAGCGACATTTACCCCAACGGTGATGTTTTCGCTGAATCAGGAGTTCCACTTTGGAAAGGACAGGCTGCTGAGGTGGAAAGATGCTTTTATTAATCTGTGCAACATGATGGATGCAATAGACCCGTTTGGTTGCCAGTATGAAACAGCCAGGGACTATGCGGAAGTTTTAAAGCAGAAATATGGTATTGAATTTGATTGGGACAGCATCGATGAGGTTATCGGACTGAACCAGAAAAAGCGAGGGCAGATGTGTGATATTGATTATGTAATTAGCTTCCTGGAAGAAAAAGGCCAGAAGAAAGCAGCGCAGTTGATCCGGGAATATGGAAAAAGATAAAGGAGACAAAATGTATTTGAAAAAAACAGAGCTGGAACAGGCTTTGAGAGAAAATATGCAGTCAACGCTTGAGAACTATGGCGGAGACAGCATAGCAGAGGATGCCATTTGCTTTTGCTATGATTCAATGCTGGCAGTAATTAAACAGCTGGCAAAAGACAAGAGAGAGATAATGTCAGAGGAAGAATTGGTGCTATTACTCTGCATTGTGCAGGATGATACGCGCCATCAACATCAAGATCTTGAAATATGTAAGCTGCATGGTCTTGATGCAGCAGAAACAGTGAAAAGCCGTATTGCTAAAAATGAGGCGCTTGAAAAGAAACTTAAACAAATGATTGCGGAGGAGACCCGATGAATGACCCAAAGAAAGTATCTGTCCCGGTCTGCTGCATCTGCCAGAAGGTGATCAATGGAGATGCAGAGTGGATCAGGACAAAGAGAGGGACTGTATTGTACATGCATAGAGAGTGCGTGAGGAAGGAAAGAAATGGAATCAGTACAGGAACGGATGCAGCGGTTAGGAACGAAAAATAAGATTGCTTATTTTATCGCAAAAGAAAAAGAGCCGTATGAATTTAAAAGGCGATATGCAAGGATCCGTGCAGAGGAATTCGCCAGGGAATGTGATGGGCGGGAACTCAATTATCACGTATCAGTTGGCGGACTGGATAGCATTGTACTGTATTTGTTTTTGCATGAGATTTGCGGTATTGATGCACCGGGAGTTAGTGCATCATCTCTGGAAGATAAATCTATTCAGAGAGTACATAAAGCACTTGGGATTATCAATGTTCCGCCGTTAAAGCGGAAAGATGGTAGCTTCTGGACAAAAGCAAAAGTAATACAGGAGTTTGGCTTTCCGGTCATATCGAAAGAAGTTGCTGCCAAAATAGAACTGTTGCAGAATCCGTCTGAAAAGAATAAAACGGTTCGCCATGCGATTATCACTGGTGAGACGGGAGCTTATGGAGGCTGGCAGAAAAATTCAAAGATGCAATTAAAACAGCGCTGGTTAGAGCTGTTTGGCGGTTATGAAAATGAAACAGAGGGCTGCGACTTCCGGAAACCGGACTTTTTGGTATCTTCCAAGTGTTGTTATTACCTCAAAGAAAAAAATTGTGATGACTGGGGAAAAGAACATAACAGCGTACCTTATCTGGGACTTATGGCATCAGAGGGTGGTCGTAGGGCAAAAAGTCTGAGAATGAATGGTTGCAATTATTTTGGAGCGTCTACGATCAGGTCAGCACCATTTGCAATCTTCGGCCGGCAGGACATTTTGACGTTGGCATTAGAGATGGACAAGCTCTGGAAGGACGGTCTGAAAGAAAAATACCGTCAGAAGTTATTAACAGTTGGAAAGATTGCTGAATGTTTTGTAATGCCAGACAGTATTATTCCGGAAATTTACGGAACCATAGAACGACAGCCGGATGGTACCCTCTATACCACAAAAGCTCAGCGGACCGGTTGCAGCATGTGCGGGTTTGGAATCCACATGGAAAAGCGGCCACACCGGTTTGACATGCTGTATAAGAGCAATCCAAAGGAATGGGACTATCTAATGTTTCATCTTTGTAAAGATGCAGAAGGAAAAGAATACGGTTGGGCGAAAGTCCTGGATTATATCGGTGTCGGTTGGGACCCGACCACAATCGGTGGAAACTGTAAGGGCCAGATGAGCATTTTTGATATGTAAAATTTCGGTTTGAAAGAATAGGTTAAGCTATTATCTCGTGATTTTCTACCATGTTTCAAAAGATAGTCACGAGATATCAGGAGGAAGAATGGTTACAGTAACGATGGAAGCTGAAAAAGAAACAGCAGTATTGAAAGGAAAGACAGCACTGGGGCTTACAATTGCCGATGGAAAAGGAGGCTTAATTCTTAATGCCACTTGGGAAGGTGAACATTTAGAGATGGATGAGGCTATAGCCGTGCTTGACTGCATGATTGAAAAGCATGTAAAAGATATGTTCTCTGATCCGAAAGCAAGGATCACCATATGTGCGCATATGATTGGCTTTTTAACAGATATCCAGAAAGAAGAGATATCGAAGCTCTTGAAGGAAAAACCTTCAGATAGGAGATAGGATGGAAAAGGTATATAACACGATCTGCGAAGACTGCGGAACTGTATTTAAAGCTAAAAGTAAGAGAGCTTTTTTATGCCCCAAGTGTGTAAAAAGGCGGATATCTGAATCTCATAAAAACAAAAATTAAGATTGGAGGATGATAGCAGTGGGAAGATATGATAAAGACATAGAAGAGAATCCGTATCTCGGCGAACATAGCAAATTTACCATGCAGTTTGCAAGAGATCATGGAATTACGATGGAAGAAGCGTATAAACATCCCGTGGTAAAGGCTCATAAAGAAGATTTGAGACATTTGACAGAATGTTATAAATTCGCGAATGGGAATATGAGGTTAAATTAAGATTTTAGGCGAAAAATTTTAATAAAAGATTTTTCCAGAAACTTATGTTAAAGAGATTTTTAATTAAGATTTGGAGGGAGAAATGAAGAGTATACAGTTGTATGTGTGTGAGCATTGCGGAACGAAGTATAAAGACAAAAATGAGTGCAAGAAATGTGAGAGTAACCATAGGGCTGCGCTGGAAATCCATGATATGAGGTTCCATGCTTGCAAAGATAGTGATAACTATCCTGATAAGGTAGAACTGAAAATGGCTGATGGCAAGATGATTTGGTATCATCGGTAAATTAAGATATACCGGGAGGTTTGATTACACCTCATGATAAAACTCACGTATCATAGGATAAATGGTCTTATATTTCTCATAAACAGGTTTATAGGCTTTTACAGCATCCGGGTCCGGTTCCAGTACGGTGCAGCCGCCTTTTTCCTCTAATACATGGATAAAGGACTGGTAATCCGGGATAATGTTTTCGGCCAGGAAAACGCTTGATGCAATGGCAAGTGCGGGCAGTAGGTCCGGGTCTTTGTAGACGTGGACGGGAAGGCCCATTACATTGCTTAAGATCTGGCACCAGGCAAGTTCTCTGGCTCCGCCGCCGATGATGGAAAGCTTTACAGCCGGGCAGATAAAAAGTTCCAGGCCGTGGCGGATGGAAAATGCCACACCCTCTAGTACGCTTCCAGCCATGTCTGTGGCAGAGGTATCCTGGCTTAAGCCAAGGAAAG
>NZ_QUCM01000054.1:306-951 GCF_003473545.1 Clostridium sp. AM22-11AC | reverse complement strand
GTTTCTTTCTCTTCCTCCGGCTACTTAGATGTTTCAGTTCACCGGGTTCCCTCCATAACGCTATGTATTTACGTTATGGTGACTGAGGGTTACTCAGCCGGGTTTCCCCATTCAGATATCTCCGGATCAAAGGATATTTGCTCCTCCCCGAAGCTTTTCGCAGCTTATCACGTCTTTCATCGGCTCTTAGTGCCAAGGCATCCACCCTGCGCTCTTATTAGCTTGACCAAACGATTTTCATTCGCGGGAGCGGATTACTCATCTCAGATGCATAGCGTTGCATCTTTGGTCTGGGTTGTTTACAAAATTTGTTGTATTGTTTTCCATATAACCTTTCGGCTATATGGCCTCGGATGTCTTGATATTCAATTGAATAATCAATCATTTCTATTCAATATGCGGTTTTCAAGGTACGTATTTAATGTATGTTCGTTCAACTAAACTCGAAAAGACCTCGTTAAGTTTTGCGAACGGCCTTTCGGCCAATGGAGATGGAGAGATTCGAACTCTTGACCCCCTGCTTGCAAGGCAGGTGCTCTCCCAACTGAGCTACACCCCCATTGGATGCGGGTCTTCCTTTTTGTTTTTCAAAAAGCAATCCCTGTATTCATTTGTATGAGTTTTTCAACTCAAGTGGGCTTAAGT
>NZ_QUCM01000054.1:0-296 GCF_003473545.1 Clostridium sp. AM22-11AC | reverse complement strand
CTTTCGGCCAATGGAGATGGAGAGATTCGAACTCTTGACCCCCTGCTTGCAAGGCAGGTGCTCTCCCAACTGAGCTACACCCCCATATGATCTGGCAGCCACCTGCTCTCCCATACCGTCTCCAGTATAGTACCATCGGCCGCTTAGGTCTTAACCATCGTGTTCGGGATGGGAACGGGTGTGTCCCCTAAGCGCATCAGCACCAGAAATTTGTGCCTTTATATTAAGGACTCAATAATACTCAAACCCTTACTTCTTCTTCCTTAGAAAGGAGGTGATCCAGCCGCACCTTCCGA
>NZ_QUCM01000053.1 GCF_003473545.1 Clostridium sp. AM22-11AC | reverse complement strand
TAAAAAATAGGCTTCGCCTATTCAACTCCCCTGCCCCTCAATCTTGAGGGGTTAGGGGTTTCTTTTTTCTAAAATCTATCTCATAATAGTCTTATGAATATCTTGCAGAAAATTTTTACAGACCATTATGAAGAAATAAAATATACTCTCCATCCCAGAGACACCGAAATGGAAAATATCGAAAAGATGATCCATTGTGGGGATCCTTCCTTTGGCGGTGCCATGTATCATTGCCCCCATTGTGGCAACTTTAAATATGTCCCTTTCCACTGTCACAGTCGGTTTTGCCCTTCTTGTGGAAACAAATACAGCATGGAACGCACCACTTCTATGACTTTCAAACTCATCAACGTTAAGCATCGCCATTGCGTCTTTACCATTGATGAAAATCTCAGGGATTTTTTCCTAAAAGACCGCTCCCTTTTGGATTGCCTGTTCCATTCCGTTGCCAGTGTCATTTCCCGCATGTTTTTTGAACTTAACAAATCAAAAAATTTTACGCCTGGTTTTATCATGGTCTTACATACCTTCGGACGGGATCTGAAATGGAATCCTCATATCCACTGCCTTATTTCTGAAGGCGGTCTCAGTGATGACGGCCTTTGGCGAAATGTCCATCACTTCAATTACTCTTTTTTACGTTCTGCTTTCCGTACCGCTCTCCTTAATGAGATGCACCAACGGCTGGGCGATCCTTTCAAACAGATCAAATCCCTCTGTTATTCTTCTCATAAGAAGGGATTTTACGTTTATGCCAAGCCTTCCTCTTGTGATCCTGAGACTGCCATCAAATATATCGGACGCTATCTGGGGCGTCCTGTGATCGCCACTTCCAGGATCGACAAATATGATGGTTCTATGGTCACTTTTCATTACAATCGACACGAAGATGATAAATATATACAGGAAACGATCCCGGTTATGGACTTCATCAAACGTCTGATCCGGCATATCCCTGAGAAACATTTTAAAATGATCCGCTATGGCGGCTTGTATGCACGCCACCTCAAAACAGACCAGCAGCTCCATAAAGTCATTTCCAAACAGAAACGTCCCATTCTACGCAACTTTAACCATTGGCGGAATGCTATTCTTTCTTCTTTTGGTTATGATCCGCTGGAATGTCCCATCTGCAGGCATAAAATGGAGTTTTTGGAACTTTATTTTAACCATCAGCGTCTTTCCCTCGAAGAATTATATGAGAGATCTATGTCCCGATCTCGCGGAAAGCGTTCTTCTGCATAACTTTCTCTGTTTTTATGGTATAATTCCCTCATAGGAGGGCATTGCAATGAAAACAGATGTTGAGGCGCTGCGTAAAAAATACATGGATAATCCTCCAGAAGGACTTACTTCCACGGACATTCGCCATATGAGCGAGGAAGACCTGCTGGATATGGATTATTTTCTAAATGATGACGATCTTGATGAAGAATTTGGTGAGGAAGGTTTTTATCTTTTTTAATCCCTAGATCGTCTATTTGTGTTGCCCGCCTACCGGCGGGCATTTTTAATTCAAAAGAGCGCCGGCGGCGGTCTTTCCTATAAAGTAAAAAA
>NZ_QUCM01000052.1 GCF_003473545.1 Clostridium sp. AM22-11AC | reverse complement strand
TATAAGAGGGTGACTTTTATGGCATATTTTCTTAAAAAAACTAACAACAAAAAAGGTACTTATCTTCAGATTTATTCAAGCTTTTACGATCCTGAACGCAGGCATACTGCCCACAAGGCTTATAAACCTATTGGTTATGTTCATGAGCTTCAGGCAAAGGGCATTGACGATCCTATCTCCTTCTACAAAGAAGAAGTTATCAGACTGAACCAGGAAGCAAATGCTGCAAAAGCCGCAAAAAAAGCGAAGCAGATTTCAGATGATTCGCCGGAAAAACTCATTGGCTATTTCCCGATGAAAAACATTAACGACAAGCTTTCTGTCAAAAAGTATATTGATCTCATGCAGACCGCTACTGACTTCCGCTTTAATGTTTTTGACATGATCTCTGCCCTTGTTTACGCAAGACTTGTCCAGCCATGTTCAAAATCAAAGACTTATGACGAAGTGATTCCAAAGCTTTTTGAATCCTACGATTTTTCTTTAAACCAGCTCTATGACGGGCTGGAGTATATCGGTTGCGAATACGAAAAGATCATTGAAATCTACAATCATCAGATCCAACAGATGTATCAGTTTGATACCTCTCATACTTACTTTGACTGCACTAACTTTTACTTTGAGATCGACAGGGAAGATGATTTCCGGAAAAAAGGACCTTCCAAGGAAAACAGAAAAGAACCGATTGTTGGTCTGGGACTCCTGCTTGATGCAAATCAGATTCCCATCGGCATGAAGCTGTTTCCGGGCAATCAGAGTGAAAAGCCGGTGATCAGAAATATCATTGATGATTTGAAAAAGAGAAACTCTGTGTCCGGCAGAACCATACAGATCGCCGACAAAGGGTTGAATTGTGCTGAAAATATCTTCCATGCGCTCAAAAATGGGGATGGATATATTTTCTCTAAGTCCGTAAAGATGCTTCCGGAAACGGAAAAGACCTGGGTACTGCTCCCTAATAATTACAGGGATGTAAAAAATGCTGCCGGGGAGACTTTGTATCGCATTAAGGAATGTGTAGATGAATTTGAATATAAATTTACCGAGTCTGAAACAGGCTCTTTAAAAAAGTTCCGGATCACAGAAAAAAGGATTGTTACTTTCAATCCAAAACTTGCCAAAAAACAGATCTACGAAATTAATAAAGAAGTTGAAAAAGCAAGGCTTCTGAAAGCTTCGCAGGCTAAAAAATCCGAGTATGGTGATTCTGCAAAATATGTCATTTTTACTGCTGCAGATAAAAAGGGCAACGACACAGATGGTAAAGTAAAAGTCACCATGAATGAGGAACTCATTCAAAAATCCCTGGAGCTTGCCGGATACAACATGCTGGTCACTTCCGAGATTTCCATGAAAGATAAGGATGTCTACAATGCATACCACAATCTCTGGAGAATAGAAGAATCCTTCCGGATCATGAAGTCACAGCTGGATGCCAGACCGGTATACTTGCAAAAACAGGATACCATTGTTGGACATTTTTTAATCTGCTATCTGGCCGTATTACTGACAAGATTACTGCAGTTCAAGATATTAAAAAATGGTTATAGTTCCGAAGAGCTGTTTGAATTCGTACGTGACTTCAGAGTTGCCAAAATATCAGACAGAAAATATATAAATCTATCGCATGGTACATCATTTATCAGGGAATTGTCAGAGCTGTGCAGCTTACCACTGACATCGTATTTTTTGAACGAAGGAGACATCAAAAAAATGCTAAGCCACAGGTTTTAATCCTTGGCTTAGCACCATGTTTTATACTTCAACTCCGAAAGTCAGG
>NZ_QUCM01000051.1 GCF_003473545.1 Clostridium sp. AM22-11AC | reverse complement strand
GTAAATGGTAAATCATACATCTCTAGACCTACATATCCAGATTTGAGATAATGTTGGAAAAGTTGTACAACACACTTTTCCCATTTTTCACACCAGGAGGTCAATTATGAACACCAAACTTGCCACAGCCCAGATCCGCGTAAAAAATTGGACTGCTATTATTCAGGACCGCAACCAATCTGGATTGTCTGTCAAAGATTACTGCGCACAGCACCAGCTTTCAAGAGACTCTTATTATTACTGGCTTCGTAAAGTGAAAGAGACTCTGCTTACGGAAAGCGGTTTTGTTGAAGTAACGCAACCAGAAAAGCTGCCTGTGCCGGAAACCACAACCGCTGATCCAAAGGAAATGATGACTCTTACGTTTCGTGGAATGCAGCTTGATATTCCCATCTCCGTTCAAAGGGATACCTTATCCATGATCGTTGAGGTGGCTGCCCATGCTCAATGACGCAGATATTTCACATTTTCATCATGTTTATGTATTTGTTGGAAAGACCGATCTCCGCAAAGGGATCGATGGTCTGTCAACGTTGGTAAAACAAAAGTTCCATCTGGATCCTTTTCATGCAGGAGATCTGTTCCTGTTCTGTGGTTCCAGTAACCGGAAGATAAAAGGGTTAGTCTGGGAGGAGGATGGCTTTCTGCTTATCTATAAACGGTTGGAGGCAGGAACTTTTCAATGGCCCAGATCAGAGGCTGAAGCCCGTAACATTACTCCGGAACAGTATCATCTGCTCATGACCGGATATGCCATAGACCCTTCTGTTCACAAGATCGATCCGAAACACCCCGTGTGATCTTTTAGTAAAAACAGAGAAAATTTCTCTTTGATCTAGAGTCGGTATGGGGATAAACTGTTCTGTTTTTTATCTGAACAATACGAATTGTGGACAGCATTCCCCGTTGTCTGAAAAGCAAGCCAGATTTACCGATTTTCAGGCAGTTGGAAGTATTGCCTCCACAGGAGAACAGCTTTTCATCAGGAGTTTTCCACCGTCAAAATGCCGAAAGGCTGTCCATTCGATTTTTGCGTTTTGCCGCATGTTCTGTTATACTGGAGCCATAAAAACGAAGGAGAGTGACCATCGATATGGCACTTGCGTTATCAGAAGAACAGCTGGTAAAACTGAATAAAAAAGATATCCTGCAGCTTCTGCTCGAAAGCATGGCGCAGGAAAAAGAACTGCGCAGCCAGCTGGCTGTCCTCACAGATGAACTGAAGCGGACAAACCAGCAGATGCAGGTGATCCTTGAAAAATGGAACCTCGCGCAGGCAAACCGCTTTGGACGTTCTTCTGAAAAGATGGGGTATGATACCGGAACCTGTCAGCAGCTGGAACTTGCCGTTATGTACGCAGAATGCTTTAATGAAGCAGAAGCCACTGTAAATGAGACTCCGCCGGATGAACCGGACATGGAAGAAGTCACAGTTACTGCCCACAAAAGGAAAAAACATGCCGGAAAACGTGAGGAGGATCTGAAAGACCTTCCTCATGCAGAACCGGTCATTTCCACCCTTACAGAAGAAGAACTTCTGGAACAGCTGGGGCCTGGATACCGCCAGCTAAAAGATGAGGTTTATCAGCGGTTAGAGTTCCATCCCTCATCTTTTGAGGTAAAAGAATACCACATCTGTGTCTATGTCAGTGCTGATGGAAAAAAGTTTGCAAAAGCGAAGCGCCCTCAGGCAGATCTGTTCCGGAACAGCATTGCAACGCCATCACTTCTGGCCGGGATCCTGAATTATAAGTATGTAAACGCACTTCCGGTCCATCGTCTGGCACAAGACTTTAAACGGAGCGAAGTGAACATCTCCCCGCAGGTCATGTGCAACTGGGTCATCAAAAGCAGCGAGATCTACTTTTCACTGGTTTATGACTGGATGAAAGATGTCCTCTTAAAGCAGCCTGTTGTACAGGCAGATGAAACGACCTTAAAAGTGAACCGGGATGGCAGGAAGGCCGGATCATCCAGCTATATGTGGGTCTATATCACCGGAGAACATGATGACAGCGGAAAAAAGATCGTTCTGTATGATTACTGCCGAACAAGAAGTACGGAACATTTAAGGGAGTTTCTGTCCTCATACAAAGGAATTCTGGTATCAGATGGTTACCAGTCTTATCATACATTCTCAAAAGAACAGTCCCTGACATCCGCTGGCTGTTGGACCCACTGTCGCCGTAGATTTGTAAACGCAATAAAAGCGGCGCAAAAAGATCTGCCGGAAGAAGCGCTGAAAAACAGCATCGCCTATCAGGCACTGGCACGTATCTCTGCAATCTATAAGCTTGACGGATCCTGGAAAGAAAGGACCAGTGAATACCGCATGGAACATCGTCAAAGGATCCTAAAGCCGCTTGTGGATGAATACTTTGATTGGGTAAAGGAGCAGATCAAAACCTGTAATGTACTGCCGAAATCAGAGACTGGAGAGGGCTTATCTTACAGTATTAATCAAGAAAAGTATCTAAGGGCATTTCTTGATAATAGGGATATCCCAATCGATAATTCCGCCTGTGAACGTGCGATCCGGCCATTTTGCGTAGGAAGAAAAAACTGGAATGTGATCGATACAGTGGAAGGAGCCCAGGCAAGTGCAATTGTATACAGCATTGCAGAAACTGCCAAGGCGAATAACTTAAAACCGTATCAGTATTTCGAATATCTCCTGACAGAATTACCAGAGAGAATTTCCCGAAAAAAAGACAGTACGTTTTCATTGGATGATCTTATGCCATGGTCGCCTAAACTGCCAATGTCTTGCCGTAAGATAAAATAGAACATTTAAGGCCGCCTCAAAGGGGCGGCTAGTTTTGGTGGCAGGTGCATGGTTTACCATTTAC
>NZ_QUCM01000050.1 GCF_003473545.1 Clostridium sp. AM22-11AC | reverse complement strand
GCATTTTTAATTCAAAAGAGCGCCGGCGGCGGTCTTTCCTATAAAGTAAAAAATGGCTGCGGAATTGCTCCCACAGCCATCGTGCCTGAAAACCGTACCTTGGCACCGTGATCTCTCACAGGTTTTTACAGGACATTTTGAAAATCTGCATTATATGCTTTCCAAAAGTCGTTTCCATGAACCTGAACACATAACCCCATAACAAATAACCGATAAACGATAACTATGAACCGTAACCGCCAGTAAGTATTGTTAGAAATATGTCCTGCACGGAATGAGTGATCAGATATCTACCTCAAACAACACCGTCTGGTTATAGCGATCCAGTGCGATCTGCATGTCCATGATCATATTGGAAATACGGTCATATTCCTGCCGGATCAGTTCCGGATCGTAGTTGATATACTTATACTCAGGCGCTGAACCAGATGAGCTAAATGCACTGCCATACACACGCGTTTTTGGCAGTCTCTTACGCATATCGTCAAGAACAGCCTTTCTCTTATTGAGCTGAGCCATTCGAACCAGAATACTGTCAATGCTCATCTCCTGTTCACCTACCTGCACCTTTGCTGTGGCATTGGTCAGGTTCAATGCGTGTTTGATAATGATGATCTTCCTGTCTATCTCATCAATTGTATGCGCAACTGTCATGTAATTGTATTCCGGAATGACCGGCTCCTCATTGACAGCAGCGACGTAAGTACTGGATGATGCTTCCTTGTTTACCCAGAATGCTTTGTCTTCCTCAAGGCTTCTCAGCATCTTATTTGCATAAGCCGATGTAATTTTCTGCATGATTTTCGCCTTCCTCTCTATCCTCATCTTCCGTCATTTACTTCTGATCCGATTGTAAATCATTCGGTGGCAGATGTCATTCAACCATCGGTTTAAAATTCCCCATAAATGAGGAATATCCCCGTCAATGACGAGGATATCTTCAATCGTAGTATGTAATAATCTACTTAAAATAACAAAATTGTCTATGCTGGGTAACGATTTGCCGGACAGCCATTTATAAATAGCCTGCGGATTCTCAAATCCGAAAGCTCCCTGGATCTCCCGAATCGTATATCCCTGTTCCAAAAGCAGCTTTTTTATGCGTTCTCCAGTCTTTTCCGGTTGGATCGACAAATACATTGGTTCCATAGTTTGTGCCTCCATGATTCAGGACCGTGTTTCTTGATAACGTATATATTGTAACATAGAAAAGACTGACTCACTAGTACCAATCATAACAAAATTGGTTACAATTCAGTCATCAAAGTCATTTAGTTAGCGATAAAGTGAGGAACATTCATAAAAATAAAGCATTAGTCATATTCCTGTAGCTACAATTCGGTTGAAATCAGAAGATTTTTCCAATGCTTCTTATTCCAAATTTTTTCTTTTATCGTTCCAATTTTTCGTGACTTTTATGAATTGCCAATTTTCCATCTTTCTTATAAAATTTATGTTTGAGATTTTTTGATCAATTCCATGTGATTTCGGATTCAGCTATACTTGTTTGATTTGTAAAAGAAGGGAGACTGCTTTATGAGCCAATCTGCAAAACAATCTACCATTAAAGATATGACAACTGGAAGCCCTGCTAAATTGATTCTTGGATTCGCCATTCCCATGCTGATGGGGCTTTTGTTTCAGCAATTTTACAGCATGGTTGATACCATTATTGTAGGAAAGTTTCTGGGCGTGGATGCCCTGGCTTCCGTTGGCTCCACAGCCGCTATCAACTTTATGATCAATGGCTTTGTAATCGGTGTATGCACCGGATTCTCTATTCCGGTTGCTCAGCGGTTCGGCGCCCAGGATTATAAGGACATGCGGCGTTTCGTTGCCAATGCCGGATGGCTGGCATCTTTTTTCGCTGTGGTTATGACCGTAATCGTCTGTCTGATGACCCGTCAGATCCTTGTCTGGATGCAGACACCGGACAATATCATCGACGGTGCCTACAGCTATATCTTCTTTGTGTTTGCCGGTATTCCGGCCACGTATCTGTACAATACCTTAGCCGGTATCATCCGTGCACTGGGAGACTCCAGGACACCTGTTTATTTTCTGATTTTATCCAGTCTCTTAAATATCGTACTGGATCTGTTTTTCATCGTACAGATAGGAACCGGAACAGCCGGTGCTGCTTATGCTACGGTGATCGCACAGGCTGTTTCCGGCATTCTCTGCCTGATCTATATGAAGAAGAAATTTGATATTTTAAAAATGCATCGGGAGGAAACACGAATCAGTACCTACCACCTCTATCGTCTCTGCATGATGGGTATTCCCATGGGACTTCAATACTCCATCACTGCCATCGGTTCGGTGGTGATCCAGACCGCCATCAACTCTCTCGGTTCCATTGCGGTTGCCTCGGTTACTGCCGGTCAGAAAATCGGTATGTTCTTCTGCTGCCCCTTTGATGCACTGGGAGGCACGATGGCAACCTATGCCGGACAGAATGCCGGTGCCGGGAAAACTGACCGTATCCGCCAGGGAGTTCGTTCTGCAACCTTCATTGGAAGCATCTACTCGGTTCTGGCCTGCATTGTCCTGACCCTATTCGGCGGTGTGATCCCACTGCTCTTTGTAGATGCTTCGGAGACAGTTGTAATTCATCAGGCTCACCAGTTTTTAACCTTTAATTCTCTGTTTTATATTCCGCTTACCATCGTCAATGTATGGCGTTTTACCATTCAGGGAATGGGCTACAGTCTTCTTGCCATTCTCGCCGGTGTCTGCGAGATGATCGCCCGGGCTTTGGTTGGATTTGCACTGGTTCCCATCTTCGGCTACATTATCATATGCTTCGCTTCTCCTCTTGCGTGGCTTATGGCAGACGCCTTTCTGATTCCGGCCTTTTACTATTGCCTGCGGAACCTGTTGAAAGCACAGGAAATGCTTGAATAAATGAATCTATAAAGTCAAAAGCAGGTCTGAAATTGATATTGCTCCTATTTCATGCCTGCTCTTTTATTGTTTCTTTCCTTCCTTTTATTTACCAAACAGACAAACTGGAAGAGTTTCTTTGATATTGTCAATATTAGTTGACACATTTTCCTCAAGGCTTTTGAACCCTATGCTGCTTCCTTCAGGGAAGCGTAATATTGTTGTCTTTTGATCATTGGG
>NZ_QUCM01000005.1 GCF_003473545.1 Clostridium sp. AM22-11AC | reverse complement strand
AATGTATGATTTTTAAATCATTTATTTTCTTGACATCACACCGCTGGACTTAACCGGTCTGTTTTACAGATAATGAGGTGTGTTTGGTGTCAGCACTTCACAACCATCCTCTGTAATCAGCACCATATCCTCAATGTTGAAACCATTTACACCATCAATGTAGCAAGGTACTTCCATTGCCAGTATCATTCCTGCCTCCAGAGGTCTTGTCTCGGAAGCATTGATGTAAGGCGCCTCAGCTGTCGCCGGTCCCATACTGATGGAGTGTCCCTGATGACCTCTCCGATAGCAGGGGAACATCTCTTTTACATAATCATATGCAGTGTGATACAATTCATTGATAGGAAGGCCTGGTTTTGCCGCCGCAATCATTCTGCGCTGTCCTTCGTAAAGACGATCCTTTAATTTTAACAATGCCGGGTCGCCGTTTCCGATTATCCATGCTCTGGAGGTATCTGTGGTATAGAAATCAAATTCCGCATTGACACCTGCATCAAATTTCACCACATCCCCGTCTTTTACAACTCCGTCTCCCGGCAGTGTCAGCCTTGCGCTGGATGGGCCTGTGGAGAACATAGACCAGGAGCTTGGAGCACAGAATCCGGACTTTATTACATCTTCCCGGAAGCACTGAGCCAATTCACGCTCAGACACACCGATTTTCGCAATTTTGCTTACCTCTGTAAAACCATGGTCTGCAATGCGGCACAGGTTACGGAACATTTCAATCTCGTCCGGCTGTTTTACACTGCGGGCATAGACAAATAAATCAGAAATATCCACAAATTCCGCTTCCGGGAACTTTTCAGTCAGGCTCTTATAGTAAGGAACTGGAAGGTAATCCAGCTCTACGCCAACCTTTTTGTTCGCCAGATCGCAGGCCTTCATAAACTGAACCAGCTTATCCATGGAGCTTTCCATAGCTGTCTTATCCGGCACAACCGCTCCGTGTGCGATCTCATCCCAGGTCTTTAAGCCAACCCAGGTATCATAAGGATCTACCACAAAATTCAGTCCCGCAGCCTTAATACGGAATGTGGCAGCCTCAAAGTCCATCGTTGTCAGATGGGTGGGCACCTTGTCATCAGCCCGCATGACAGCCAGGGTAAATCCTGGCTGTCTGGATACGGTATGCTGATGGCCGCCGAATCCTGTTACATAATGAAAATTCTCCGGAGAGGATACGATCGCTCCATCCAATCCTTTTTCGCGAAGCAGTTCCTTAATTCTATATTCCTTTGGTCTCATTTGTTTTTCCCTTCTCCTTCAACCATCAGTCAGTTATTCATTAATAGAACATCGGTGAACCAGGTCCTAACGGAAGTCCCAGTACATACCATACGCAGAACATGATGATCCAGCCGATCAAAAATGCCAGTGAGTAAGGAAGCATGGTAGAAATAACACTTCCGATTCCTGCCTTCTTGTCATACTTCTGGAAGAATGCTACAGTCAATACAAAGAATGGCATCAGCGGAGCAATGATGTTGGTACTGGAATCACCGATACGGTAAGCAACCTGGGTAAGTTCCGGAGAATAGCCCAGACGCATGAACATTGGAACGAAAATCGGTGCCATAATAGCCCATTTTGCAGAGTCAACTGCAATAAAGATATTGATAAATGCGGTCAGTACAATAAAGCAGATGATCAACGGCAGTCCTGTAAAGCCAACAGACTTTAAGAAATCGGCGCCTGCAACGGAAATGATGGTTCCCAGGTTTGAATAGTTAAAGCATGCAGTAAACTGAGCTGCGAAGAAGATCAGAACCATAAAGCTGGAAAGACCGCTGATGGTCTTGTTCATCAGTTCCACTACATCTTTGTCATTCTTGATAACGCCAGCGCCGATACCATAAGCAAGGCCCGGAAGCAGGAACAGCAGCATCATGAAGAAAATGATTCCGCTCATGAACGGGGAGCTTAAAAATGCGTGTGTTTCCGGATTTCTTAAAAGTCCGTTCTGCGGTACAACTAATATTGCCATAATTGCTATATAAACCAGCGCCGTAATTCCCGCCCAGCGCATACCGCGCTTCTCATTCTCACCGATATCCTGAACCTGCTCAGAAGCATCCGGTACATAAGGAGTCAGACGTGGCTCAATGATTTTATCTGTAACAAAGGTTCCGATAATGGTGATCAGGAAGGTAGATGCTATCATGAAATACCAGTTACATACAGGAAGCACATTGTAGCTTGGGTCGATCATCTGAGCTGCCTGTGTGGACATACCAGCAAACATAGGGTCATTGGTTCCGATTAAAAGGTTTGCACTCCATCCGCCGGATACACCTGCAAAGGCTGCTGCAAGGCCTGCGATCGGATGACGGCCGAATGCCATAAATAAAACTGCGCCCAATGGCACCAGAACTACATATCCGGTAGAAGATGCGATGTTGGACATAATTCCTAAGAATACCACAACAGATGTCACAAATGCCTTTGGGGTGGAAGCAGCCACCTTCCGCAGCAATGCAGACATAAATCCGGTTCCGTCCGCTACGCCTACACCGATCATGATGGTGAATACAGTTCCAAGTGCGAAGAATCCGGTAAAGTTTCCAACTACGGTTGTTACCATGTGACGGATGCTGTCAGGTGCCAGAAGGCTGACTGCAGCAACGGTTTTCTGGGTGATTTCTCCCTTTGAGTTGTCCAGGAAATCATATGTAACCGATACGCCACAAGCCGCACAGATTGCGGACAGTACGATTACAACTCCCGTCAAAATCAGGAAAATCGTTGCAGGGTTGGGCAGAGCATTTCCCACATGCTCCACAGTGTCCAGTGCCCGCAGCACAAAGCCTTTCTTCTTTTCTTTTGCCATTTTTTTCCCTCCATTATACTTACTTCGCTTCCCTATAACGCTTCCACAGCAGCACGAAGCTGCTCTAAAGCCTGTTTTAAAACACTTCTGGGACATGCCGCATTAAGACGCATATAACCGGAAAGACTTCTTCCGAATGTGTATCCATCGCTTAATCCCAAGCCAGCCTTCTCTACCATAAAACGGCTCAGCTCTTCATTGCTCATTCCCAGCTCCCGGCAATCCAGCCACACCAGATAGGTAGCGTCCGGAACATTGGGATGGATCTGAGGAATGTATTTCTCACAGTAATCCTTGATAAAATCAAAGTTGCCGGAAATATATACCAGAAGCTGCTCCAGCCATTCCTCTCCTTCATTAAACGCTGTCTCCATCGCAACGGAACTAACAGCATTGTTGCGGTGAATATCCAGATTCATCCAGAACCTGTCATACTTCGCCTTCAACTCCGTATTAGGGAAGATAACCGCTGACGCCTGCAGGCCCGCCATGTTGAAGGTTTTGGTTCCGGAAATACAGCTGATCACGTTGGCTGCGATTTCCGGTGACAGCGTTGCCGTCGGAATATGCTTCTTTCCATGAAAAATCAAATCGGAATGAATCTCATCTGATACGATCAGCACATGATTTTTAATGCAGATCTCGCATAATCTGGTAAGCTGCTCTCTCTCCCATACAATTCCAAGAGGATTGTGAGGACTGCACAGGAAAAATATTTTCGCCTGTTTTGCTTTTTCCTCAAAATCTTCAAAATCAACACTCCAGTTCCCATCCGTCTCAACCAGCGGGCTTTCAACTACTTCTCTGCCCCAGCCCTCTGTCACATCATAAAACTCGGAGTAAACCGGTGTCTGGATCAGCACCTTATCTCCTGGCTCTGTAAAAACCTCCACTATAGAAGATAATGTAGGTACTACGCCAAGGCTGAAACTGATTTTAGACTTGTCAATCTCCCAGCCATTGCGGCGTTTCTGCCAACCGCAGACTGCCTCATAATAAGAAGCCGGTCTGGAGGTGTAACCCCAGATTCCTTCCTCTGCTTTTGCCTTTACGGCATCAATAATGGGCTGCGCCGTCTTAAAGTCCATGTCTGCGATCCACAGCGGGATCACATCTTTTCTTCCAAACTTCTTTTCTCTCTCGTCATATTTGGCGGAGCGGTTTTTGCTCCGGTCAATGACCTCGTCAAAATTGTATTTCAATTCTCTCCTTTCCTGCCGGAGCCCTGCAGTGCTCTGCGACATTCCTCTTTTATTTTACCGCCCGTTTTCTTTCGGGCCGCTGCTTATTTATATAGCAAGATTCATGCCAATTCTGAAAAGCACGCATTTTCCCCATTTCTTTTTGCTTTCGCTTCCAAAACGCATGTTTTAATTGGTCATTTGGTTATTTGGTTATTTTCCCACATTTTTTGACCAGTTTCTGTGATGCGGCTGCCGCCTCTTCCCCGGCTCACGGTGGCAAAACCCTTTTGCGCCATCAATGCCAGAATATCCCGTATTTTCTTCTGTGACAGTGCAACATTCTGCTGTCTTGCCGTCTCCAGTATCATCTCCCTGCCGGCAGGATACCCCTCTTTTTCCGCCTTATAAAGCAGTCCCAGCACAAACCAGAAAGACGGACTGTACCGGGAATCATTTTTTGCTAAGTCCCGGTTCCGTACTGCCGGTTTTTCCTGTCCCGCCAGACGCAGAAAGGTTACCGGCAAATCCTCACGCTTGATCACCTTTTCTCCTGTAAAACACAGATACTCTACCACATTCTGAAGCTCCCGGATATTTCCGGGCCAGGAATAACGAAACAGGAGCTGTCTCACCTCAGTAGACAGTGAAAATTCTCCGCCTATGCATCTGCGGAAATGCTCCAAAAGCAGCTGTATGTCCCCCTCCCGTTCCCGCAGCGGCGGTATGAGGACCGGAAGTGTGTTCAGCCGGTAATACAGATCCCTGCGGAAGCTTCCGTTCTCCACCCGCTCCTCCAGGCTCTCATTTGTGGCCGCCACAATACGCACGTTCACATTAATGATCTGATTTCCGCCTACACGCATGATTTCCCGCTCCTGCAAAACACGCAGAAGCTTTACCTGCATGGCCATGCTCATTCCCTCGACCTCATCCAGAAACAGAGTTCCCTCATGGGCAAACTCAAAAAGGCCGGGACGGCCTCCTTTTTTTGCCCCGGTAAAAGCACCTTCCTCATAGCCAAAAAGCTCGCTTTCCAAAAGATTTTCCGGCATGGCGGCTACATTGATGGCCACAAAAGGGCCATCTCTGCGGCTGGAGGCCAGATGAACTGCGTGAGCGAAAATTTCCTTTCCGGTTCCTGTCTCTCCGATCAAAAGTATGGGAGATTCCGTCTGGGCCATGCTCTTTAAGATCGTTTTGGTTTTCTCAATAACCTGGGATTTTCCGACTACATCCTCAAAATTATACTTCGCCCGGTAGCCCTTGGCCCGCAGCTGACTTCGCAGCTCATTTTGCTTTTTTTCCAGCTCGCTTAATGGCTGAAGGGTGGAAAACGCGCCGATACATCGGCCGCCCCGCATAACCGGAACCACTGTCATATTGATATTTGCCGCATTAATACGGATCAGGCGCTCCAGAACCTGCGTCTGTTCACGGATACATTTTTCAAAAGGAATATATGGAAAAATCTGTTCCGCCGGCCGCCCCAAAAGCATCCTGATCTTCATACCTGTAATAACCCTGGCTTTCTGATTACAGGCAAAAATTTTTCCTTTTTCATTAACGCCGATCACGCCCTCGTCCAGAATTTCCAGAAGAAGATCCAACTGACTCTCCAGATTTCTGGAGCGCTGGAACATCTGCTCAAAGCTGTAATTTCCGGAAGCCATGGAGTGAATATAATTCTGGAATTTTTTTTCTTCCATTACACTCTCTAATCCCAGTCGCAAAGCAGTCTCGATCATGGTGTTTGCAGTACAGAGACGGTAACCGATATTGATCACCTGCTCCATCCCTGCAGGAACAAAATCCATCTCCGCCGGCGTTACCGCCAGCGTTACATTCTCCGGCACCATATCATCCCAAAAAGTCGGCTCCATCGTAAATACATCGGGCCCATAGGGAATGAATTGAAGCTGATTCACACCTGACTGCTCCAACTGGGTAATGGCCTCTCTGGCCATCTGGTGCGTAACATTAACAAACAGCGCCCTAGTTCCTGCCGGAATTTCCTTCAGTCTGCGAATCACATCCTTGGAATATCCTACATATATTTCCACTACCTGCCCGTCTGCCGGCACATACTGGCTCTCCTCCTCCGCTATCTTAAAAGCATCCGTAGAAACCAGATATAAATCCGTTCTTGTTATCTTTTCCACCGAGCGGTCACTTGTACTGTAGGAATAAACCTCCACCAGATCGCCAAACAGTTCCCTTATCTGCCCGGCATAGCACTGACTGGCTCCCGGAATCAGCGTCACAACCGAAATACTCTTCTTCATACATTTTCCTCCTACCTCAGCGCTCCCTTCATCTGCGCCTCCTGCTCTTCAAACAGCAGCCCCTTGTTATACTGATAATACCGCCCACACTCAAACTGGTTTAAAAATGCTGCACTGGCCAAAATCCGTTTTAATCCGGTGACGAAAATAACCATTTCCTGACCATTTCCACAGGCGGTCTTATATACTGACACCATTATAAAAAACTTCGCATCACTTTGCAACCTGTCACTGATGTCCTATTTTCTGAGTGATGGAGAAATAAAAAAATGCTAAGCCATAGGTTTTAATCCTTGGCTTAGCACCATATTTACTATTCAACTCTGAAAGTCATATTCTATAACACTATGTGAGATTTTGTGTTGACCTGATTTCTATTTAAACATATCCAAGTAATCCCGGCAGCCACATGGACAGGATCGGAACATAGGTTACTAACAGCAGTACGATAAAGATCGCTGCAAAGTAAACCAACAGCTGTTTAATAACATTTTCAATCTTGGTCTGGCCAACCTTAACACCTACAAACAGGGTAGTTCCTACAGGAGGTGTAATGGTACCTATACACAGATTGAAGATCATCATGATACCAAAGTGAACGGTATTCATTCCAAGCTGCTGGCAGATCGGCAGGAAGATCGGGGTAAAGATCAGACACGCCGGTGTCATATCCATGAATGTACCGATGATCAGAAGCAGAATGTTAATAATGAAAAGGATCACATAACGGTTGTCACTGATGCTTAACATAGCAGTAGAAACTGCCTTCGGGATCTCAGTAAATGCCATTACCCAGCTCATGATACTGGAAACACCGATCAGGAAGATGATGATACCAGTCATTTCCGCACTGTCAAGGAAGATCTTTGGCAGCTCAGAAACCTTAATGGAGCGGTAGAAGAACAGGGAAAGGATCAGGCTGTATACAACGGCTACAACGCTTCCCTCTGTTGCAGTAAAGATACCGGAAATAATACCGCCGATTACAATGATGATCATTAACAGACATGGGATCGCCTGGAAAAATACTTTGATCTTTTCACTGTTTGTAAATCTCTTTGTGCTTGCGTAACCTTTCTTCTTAGCGAAGATATAGATAACGATCATGCAGGCAAGTCCCCAGAGGATACCAGGAATATAACCAGCCATGAACAATGCTGCTACAGATGTACCGCCGCTGACCAGAGAATAAGTGATCATAACGTTGCTTGGCGGGATCAGAAGTCCTGTAGGAGCAGTTGCAATGTTTGCTGCTGCGGAGAAATCACGGTCATAGCCTTCTTCTTCCTCAATAGGTCCGATAATAGAACCCATAGCGGAAGCTGCTGCTGTACCAGAACCGGAGATCGCGCCAAACAGCATGTTTGCTACTGCGTTTGTATGTGCTAAAGCTCCAGGGATCCTTCCTGTAAACAGTTTAGCGAAGTTGATCAGACGGATGGCAATACCGCCCTTGTTCATCAGGTTACCAGCAAGAATAAAGAAAGGAATTGCCAGTAAGCTGAATACGGAAATACCGGAGAAAATTCTCTGTGCGCCTGTCAATACGGCTGCGCCTGTATTTAAAACAGGGAGAATAGCTGCAATGGAGGAAACTGCCAGAGCAACTGCAATAGGAACTCCTGCAAGAAGCATGATCACAAGGAGCACCAGGATAATAAGGCCACAGGTAACTGCTATACTACTCATAATCTAACTTCCCCCTTCTCATCAAAGTTCTTCTTGGAAACCTGGATCGCATTCATAACACTGAAGATCATGATCAGAACACCAGTAACCGGTACGATCACGTAAATATATCCCATAGGAACGCGCAGAGAAGCGGTAGTCTGAATCATGGTCAGCTTAGTAATGGAAATACCGCCATATACCAGCACAACAGCTGCCAGAGCAAAGGTTAAAGCGTCAATGCAAAGCTCTAATACTTTTCTTACAGGACCGGTAAGCTTATCTGCTAAAAAGCCCATTCTCATGTGGTCTCTCTTTCCAAACACATAAGCAGAAGCAAGAAGAGCCATCCATGTAAAGCTGTATGTTAAAAGTTCCTCAGATACAGTACTTGGCTTATTGAAGAAATAACGGGTCACGATCTGGTAAGTACCAATAACGGTCATAAAGGCAAACAGGAAAATGATAACGATACTAAGAACGCGCATGATCCCTGCTTTGATTTTCAGCATTGTTTCCATTCTACTGTCCTCCCTTTGCTTTTTCGTTTGCTTCCTGGATGTGGTTGTAGAAATCCACGATCTTCGGATTTTCCTGTAACATCTTCTCGTGAAGAGGAAGCACTTTCTGCTTAAATGCGTTTACATCTACATCAATGAACTGAACGCCCATCTGATTAATGGCAATGTCCTTTGCCTCTTCAATGCTCTTGTCCCACTCAGCCATCTCAACTTCAGTGGAAACAGCAGCAGCCTCTTTAAATACCTGATATTCTTCCGGGCTTAAGCCGTTTAAGAATTTTAAGTTGGCAACCAGCATATCCGGTACCATCTGATGTTTATTATAGGAATAATACTTAGCTACTTCACCGTGCTTATTGTTGGTCAGTGCCAGCTCATTGTTCTCAGCACCGTCAATAACGCCCTGCTGGATGGCAGTATAAACCTCACCAAAGCTCATAGGAGCTGCAGCTGCGCCAAATGCATTTACCATGGCAACACTGGCCGGGCTCTGCTGTACACGGATCTTCATACCCTTTAAGTCATCTGGAGTGTTGATCGGCTTCTTGCCATAGAAGTTTCTGGTTCCTGCATTATACCAGGTAACTACACGGAAGCCTGCTTCGTCTGTAGACTCATAGATCTTTTCCATGTAATCGGTATCCTGCATAACGGACTTGTAAACGTCCTCAGAGTCAAACAAATATGGCATACTGAAGATCTCGTAAACACTTGCAAAAGTCTCCAGATTTGCAGTACCTGCTACTACGAAGTCGATCGCACCGGTCTGAGTCAGTTCGATCGCTTTCTGTGCTGAACCAAGAAGTTCGTTAGGGAAGATCTGAACTTCATACTTATCTCCTAAGCGTTCCTCAACATACTCCTTAAATGCCAGAAGTCCCAGATGCTCCGGGTGTGTTTCTGACTGGGCATGAGAAATACGGACAATACGCTTTCCGGAAGTTACAGAACCGCAGCCGCTAAGACCTGCTACAACGGCTGCAGCCAGCACACAGGCTGACAGTTTTTTCACTAATTTCCTCACCATCATTTTTCCTTTCTTTATACACTACGTGATATTTTTTCCTTCCTGAAAAACACAAATCCCCCAGGTTTTTAAGGAAGGAGTTAATTTATTAACACTTCATTAACACCTTCCCCATTATATAACCTGAGGGTCTTCCTTTGTACCGTAAATACTTGTCATTGAGGTGGAAAATCTTGTCCAAAAATACGTACAATGACAACTTTGTCCTGTTTTGTATTAGTTTTATATTAGTTTTCTATTTGCCTTGTATCAATTAGCTTCCCTGTATTCAGACGGGATCATGCCTGTCACACGCTTAAAGACTTTGGCAAAATAGTTGGAGTCATAATATCCCACCTTCATGCCTGCATCTTTCACACTGATATTTCTGTCTTTTAACAGTCGTTTCGCCTCATTGATGCGGAAATTCGTAAGATAAGTAGTAAAATTTTGATCAAAGCACTGCTTAAACAACTTACAGAAATAGGCATCTGAGTAATTAAACTGTCTGGCCGCATCCTGCATGGAGATCTCGTTCATATAATTTTCCCGGATATAGGTGCGTATCTTCTCAGCTACCTGGTTCACCCGTTCTGTTTCCGGGTCTTTCGGCGGCTCTGCATCCGGGTTCCAGGGCCATTGCTCTTTCCTTTTTTCCGCTTCCTTTTCTGCCTCTGTCTTTTCTTCCCCGTTGCCGGAAGAATTTTTCTTATTTTCAACTGCCTTATCCGTCAACCGCATGGCCTCTTCCATAACAGCTGTCAGTTCTTCTTCATCACAGGGCTTTAAAAGATAGTCCAGGGCCCGTATTACTATGGCACGTTTTGCATAAGAAAATTCATCATAGGCAGTTAAAAACACGATGATACAGTCTTCATCCATGCTGCGGATCTTCTCTGCCGCTTCTACACCATTTAATTCCGGCATAGAAATATCCATGATAATGATCTGGCTGTGCTCTTTTTCATACAGCTGCACTGCCTCTTTTCCGTTGGTAGCTTCACTGATCTGTAAAATATCTCCAAAGCGCCTCATCAAACGTCTGGCAAGAGCCATACGCTCGATCTGTTCATCATCTGCTAAAAGCACGCGATACATAAACTTTTTCCTCCCGTCTTTCTCTCTGATACCCAATGCATGTGCCCTGCACTTTCGCAGTTCACACGATATCTTTTGGTGTAAAAGCCAGTTGTACGGCTGTTCCGCACCCTTTTTTACTGTAAATAAACATTTCCCCATCTTCATACAGACCATGGACCCGGCGGTAAATATTTCCCATACCAATGCCGATCTCATTTTCTGTACCGTCATTTAACGCAGCACGGATCTGTTGTAAACGTTCTTCTTCCATACCAACACCCGTATCTGACACAGAGATCCACAAACGTTCTCCTCTCATCCAGGTCCTTATAAAGATCCTGCCTCCCTTGCTCTCCTTGGAAAGGCCGTGTTTAATGGAGTTTTCCACCAAAGGCTGCAAAACAAAGGAGGGAACTAACACATCTAACGTTTCCGGTGCACAGTCCGTATCATACCGTACTCTCTGGCCAAAGCGCATTTTCTGCAGATACATATAGTCCTGGATGATCTTCAGTTCCCGCTCTAAAGGCATTACCGTACCTGCTGATTTTAAGTTGTACCGGAACAGACGGCTTAAAGCAGTGATCATCTTTTCCGTAGCCACTGCATCTTCGATCTGTGCCGTACTTGCGATCATATTTAAGGTATTAAATAAGAAATGGGGATTGATCTGGCTTTTTAACATCTGAAGACGCATATCATTTAACTTCTGCTCCATGGCATGTTTTTCTTCCATGTTTCGGATATTTTCCCTGGTAGACGCTTTCATACGGCAGAATTCCTGTACCAGACGGCTGATCTCATCTTCTCCCTCTGCCACTACATCCGGCCCTGTAAAATCATTATCCCCAATGCGCACTGAATCAGCTGCCAGTTCCACAATCGGCTTTACAATATAGCGGCTGGCCGTCCGGTTCATCTGCCGCACCATCCAGAAAGCCGCCATCCCGCAGATCAGACTGCATACCGGTATTACCACCAGCATATACCGCTGTTTTTCATACTGGCTGCTTCCGTTTCTTACAGTCAGCTGTTCTAACTGCCCCGCCTGTCCTGCCAGATATCCCTGGATCCGGCGCAGCCTGTACACCTCCTGCATATCCGCTTCCCCAATGGTTTCCTTTTCCATCAGTTCCCTGCGAAATCTGTCATAATTTTCATAAAGGTTATGCAGGGTCCAAGTTCTTGCATACCGTTCTTTTCCGATCTCTTTATATTTATAAGGTAATTCTTCCAGCATCAGTTCTGTATGTTTAGCACTTTTTTCCCATTCCTGTCTGGTTTCTTTTGTCTGCTCCTGGATAAACCGGTCAAACGCTGCGCTTTCTTCGTCCATAGCTGTCCAGAAGGCAAGACTTCTGGAATTGCTCTTTAAAATATTTCCAAATCCTCCCAGTCCGAAAAAAGCCACCAGCATATTGGCGGCAATGGAAAGGAATACGACTGCACCAACTGAAAAGGTAAGATATTTCAGTTTTTCCTGCAGCGGCAGACAGAACCATTTTTTCATTCCTTTTCTCCTTCTTTCACACATTCCTTTTCTTATTTTATATTAATTCTCTCAATTTTTAAAGATAGGATTGTGTAAAAAAATACCCCGGCATATGATCCTCTCTGCCGGAGTAACAATAAATCATATCTGACTATAGTGGCTGGTCCTTGTCCGATGGTACATAAGTAGCAATGTCTTCGATCTGACATCCAAGTATCCTGCATAGATCATTCACAGTTTTCATAGAAATATCCTGATTATGCTTTAATCGATACAACGTACTGCTTGACATATGATACTTCTTTGTCAGTGTATACCAGTTTTCTTCTGATATTTCCAGTGTTTTCCAAAACGGTGAATAGTCGATCATCTTATGCTTTCTCCTGTAACCCCTTGATAGGTCAAGCATAAGTTAGATTTTACATCTTGAATATCTTCGTAATAACGAATATACTATAGGTATTACAGTGCCTAAAAAGAGCATATCGGGAGGTGTTATATGAGCTGGTACACAGAGGAAGAAATTGAAAAATTACTGGAAGACGAAGAACTGAGGAAACGCATTGCACGCTTTGTTACCATGAGCGGGGAAGAATTTTTCGATGAAGTGTACACCCATCTCTCACCGGAAGAACTGGAAGAATATCTGGAGGAAAACCCCAGTGAACGAAAATATCTAAAACGTTATGAACCATAAAAAACGATAAAAGCCCAAAGAAGGAAGGTCTGTCAAATGACAAACCTTCCTTCTTCCGGTTCTTCTTCAAAATAATCTTTATAATCCACCTCAATGGCATGGCGCATACGCTTCATGCTGAAATAAAGGTGATCTTTCAGTGCTTTTTCCAGACCTTTTTCGTCCTTTTCGCAAATCAGGCGGAAAATTTCTTCATGCTCTCCTGTGATCCGGGTAAAATCGGTCTCTGTTGTAAAATCCAACATCCTGAAACGGGTATAATGAAGCTGCTGTGCCTGAAGCATATCCCACAGTTTCTGCCTGCGGACCGCTCCAAACCAGATAGAGTGAAGCTCTGCGTCCATATGGTAAAACTGCTCCGGTTCAAATCCCGGTGTCTGGATCAGGGCTTTCTGCATAGCAATGGCGTGACGGATTTCTTCCAGGGTCATAGGATTTTGGACTTTCAGAAAATCCCTCAGCACCATGGTCTCCACTGCCACACGCATGTAGATCATCTGTTTGATGTTGTCCAGACTTAACAGAGTCACATAAGTACCTCTGTAGGGAACTGTCTCTACAAATCCCTGTTCCTGGAGCAGCCGCAAAGCATCCCGCACCGGGGTCCTGGAGACCCCGAAGCGCTCACAGATCTCATTTTCACTGATCATACGCCCCGGCTCCAGTTTCAGATCTAAAATTTCTCTTTTTAATGTCTCAAATACCTGCTCTCCGCGGTTTTTGAAATTCATCTCGTTCATTCAGCCAATATCCCACCTATCTTATTTAGGCTGCTTGCCAATGTAAGCCAGGATGCCACCGTCTACATACAGTACCAGACCATTTACAAAGTTGGAAGCGTCAGATGCCAGGAATACTGCCGGACCGCCTAAGTCTTCTGCATTTCCCCAACGTCCTGCAGGAGTCTTGCTTACAATAAACTGGTCAAATGGATGTCTGGAACCGTCTGGCTGGATCTCACGAAGAGGTGCAGTCTGAGGAGTTGCAATGTATCCAGGTCCGATACCATTACACTGGATGTTATACTCGCCGTACTCAGATGCAATGTTCTTGGTCAGCATCTTTAAGCCGCCCTTTGCAGCTGCATAAGCAGATACAGTCTCACGTCCTAATTCACTCATCATAGAGCAGATGTTGATGATCTTTCCGTGACCCTTCTTGATCATGCTCGGGATAACAGCCTTGGATACGATAAATGGAGCATTTAAGTCTACATCGATAACCTGTCTGAACTCAGCTGCGCTCATCTCACACATTGGGATACGCTTGATGATACCTGCATTGTTTACCAGGATATCGATCACGCCTACTTCTTTTTCGATCTGTGCAACTAATGCATTTACAGCTTCTTCATTGGTAACATCGCATACATAGCCATGAGCCTTGATGCCTTCTGCCTCATAAGCAGCCAGTCCCTTATCTACCAGTTCCTGCTTGATATCGTTAAATACGATGGTAGCGCCAGCTCCTGCCATTGCTTTTGCGATGGCAAAGCCAATTCCGTAAGATGCACCTGTGATCAGTGCTACTTTGCCTTCCAGTGAAAAGTTGTTTAAGTAATCTGCCATTTTATTTTCCTCCTGTTTTTTATAATTACATCATTTCATTTGGCTTCATGGTGTCCATATCATCAAATTCCATGTTTTCGCCGCCCATTGCCCAGATAAATGTATAATTGGAAGTGCCAGCTCCGCTGTGGATGCTCCAGGATGGACTGATCACTGCCTCTTCATTTTTCATAACAATGTGTCTGGTCTCTGTTGGCTCTCCCATCATATGGAATACGACATTGTCACCAGGTACTTCAAAATACATATAAACTTCCATACGGCGCTCATGTGTATGTGCCGGCATGGTGTTCCATACACTTCCCGGCTCTAAAACAGTCATACCCATAGAAAGCTGACAGGTCTTTAATACATCCGGATGGATAAACTGATTGATCACACGTTTATTGGAAAGAGCTGCTTCACCACATGGTCTCTTTGCTGCCTTTTCGATGGGAATAAAAGTAGTTGTATAAGAAGTATGAGCCGGAGCACTTACCATATAAAATTTTGCCGGCTTGGAAGCATCTTCACTTTCAAAGTAAACTTCTTTTGTTCCCTTGGTAATGTACAGACAGTCTTTGTAACCCATCTCATATTCCTGTCCGTCTGCAGTGATCTTTCCTTTACCGCCAATATTAAAAATACCGATCTCACGGCGCTCCAGGAAATAATGGGTACCAAAGTTTTTCCAGCAGTCGATGCCCTTTTCAATAGAAACCTTCTCTGTAACAGGCATACATCCCAATGTAACCATACGGTCTACATGTGAGTACACAGCAACTACTTCATCTGCCTGATACAAATTCTGGATCAGAAATTCATTTCTCAGTTCTTCCGTTGTGTAGCGTTTTACATCTCTCTGATTTGCAGAATAACGAATGTCCATTTTTGCTATCTCCTTCATTTTACGGTTGTGTTATCTTGTATACAGTTTTATGAAGTTGTATACAAGTTACTTTGCTTGTATACAGATTAGCAAATATATTCCCGGAAAGCAATGGGAATAATTTACAAAATAAGCATCTATTTTCTATGCATTATCACAAATCGCATTGCAATTAGACATTATTTTCGCTATACTGAGAGAAGTTGTTGTACTACCCACTTACATGAGAGGAGGATTTTTTTTGAAAAAAAATATTCTTGTAGGTCAGTCTGGTGGCCCTACTGCTGTAATCAACGCCAGTCTTTATGGTATCATTAAAGAAGCTGCCGCACATTCTGAACAGATCGGATCTGTTTATGGTATGATCAATGGCATCGAGGGATTTCTCTCCGGACATATTATGGATCTTTCTAAAGAGCTTTCAGATGAAGACCTGGAACTTTTACGCCTTACACCGGCAGCCTACCTTGGTTCCTGCCGCTATAAGCTGCCTGAAAATCTGGATGCTTCCGTTTACACCCTTCTTTTTGAAAAATTTGAACAGTTAAATATTGGCGCTGTTTTCTATATTGGCGGAAATGACTCCATGGACACTGCTGATAAGCTTTCCCGCTGGGCAGCTCATAATAATAAGGAAATCTCTTTTATCGGTGTTCCGAAAACCATCGATAATGATCTTCCTGTTACAGACCATACTCCCGGATACGGCAGCGCTGCCCGCTATGTTGCCTCTACAGTCCGTGAGATCGTACTGGACGCCTCCGTTTACCAGCAGCCAGCTGTAACCATTGTGGAACTTATGGGACGTCATGCAGGCTGGGTCACTGCTGCCAGCAGTCTTGCCCGCAAATTCCCGGGAGACAATCCATTGCTGATCTATATGCCGGAAGCTCCTTTTGAAATGGAAGAATTTTTCTCTGACCTGGAAAATGCTTTAAAGCAGAGTACCGCTGTTGTTGTATGTGTCTCCGAAGGTATCCGTGACGCGTCCGGAAAATTCATCTGCGAATATTCCAACGAAGCACAGTTAGACACCTTTGGCCACAAAATGCTGACCGGCTGCGGAAAGCTTCTTGAAAGCTATGTGCGCAACCGTTTTGGTGTAAAAGTCCGCTCTGTAGAGTTAAATGTAAATCAGCGCTGCAGCAGCCTTCTTTCTTCCCTTACAGACATTAACGAAGCAGATCTGGCAGGACGCACTGCTGTTAAATGCGCTTTAGAGGGTGTTACAGGTAAAATGATAACCTTTAAGCGTGCAGATGGAGAGGAATACAGCCTGGAATACGGTCTGGTAGATGTATGTGATGTGTGCAATAAAGAAAAACCATTCCCAGCTGAATGGATCACCGGAAACAACAATGATATTTCCCCTGAATTTGCAAACTATGCACTGCCACTGATGAGAGGTGTTCCGGAACATGTATTTGAGGACGGTGTACCGAAATATCTGTACAGAAAGTAATAGAATTGCGAACATTTCCCCGCTTACCCAGCGGGGATTTTTGATGTAAATAAGAATGTGCCTTGGCACATTCTTGCGCCGAGCGCGGTCGTTTGCGACAAACTTCCTCATCGCGCGAGTGCGCATCGTTGGCAGGTCGTGCCTTTTTGTGTACTAGGGAGTTCCAACGGAATTTCCTAGTACATAAAAAACGCAGCCTCAGACAGATTTTTCCGCCTGAAACTGCGTCTTTAATGGGTTTACGCCCGTTAATTATTTGCTCATCTTCTCAACAGCCTCAAATAAACCATTCAGATAGGTAGCGCCCAGTGCTCTGTCATACAGACCATATCCTGCGCGTCCTGTTTCACCCCAGATCATACGTCCGTGGTCAGGTCTTACATAGCCGTCAAAGCCATTGTCTACCAGTGCCTTAACGATTCCGAACATATCAAGGGAACCACAGCTGGAAAGGTGTGCTCTCTCTTCGAAACCATTATCCAGAACAGCTACGTTTCTTAAGTGTGCAAAATGGATACGTCCCATTGCTGCATACTTAGCTGCCATCTTTACTACATCGTTCTTTCCGGAGCATCCTAAAGAACCGGTGCACAGGGTAATACCATTGTGCTTGTCATCAACCAGCTTTAAGAAACGATCCAGGTTCTCTTCGCAGGTAATGATTCTTGGAAGTCCGAAAATGCTCCAGCATGGATCATCCTCATGGATCGCCATGTTTACGTCACACTCAGCAGCTACCGGGATCACTCTCTCCAGGAAGTACTGTAAGTTGTTCCATAAATCTTCTTCGCTTAAGTTGTTGTACTCAGCAACAACTGCCTTTAAGCCTTCTCTTGTGTAGCTGGAATCCCAACCTGGAAGAGTTAAGTCACTGTCACTGTTTAAAGGATTTACAGCGTCTACCTGCTCCTGATAATAAACCAGGGAAGTAGATCCGTCAGCCAGTACATGGTCTAACTGGGTTCTTGTCCAGTCAAATACAGGCATGAAGTTGTAGCAGATACATTTAATACCAGCTTCAGCAACGCGGCGGATATTTTCGCAATAATTTTCAATGTATTTATCTCTGGTTGGCTTGCCCAGCTTGATATCCTCATGAACAGGGATACTCTCGATCACATCAAAGCCAAGTCCTGCGTCCTCAACCTGCTTTTTTAACTTTGCAATGCTCTCGCGGCTCCATACTTCACCTACAGGAACATCGTAAACTGCAGTTACGATAGACTGCATACCCGGGATCTGGCGGATATTCTCCAGAGTCACCTTGTCATCTTCTCCGTACCATCTGAATGATAATTTCATTGAAACTTCCTCCTTTAAACATTATATATTTAAGTTTTTATCTAAATCGATTGCAAAGATAATACCCTGATATCTCACACATGTACCATCTATATTATGAATTATACCAGAACTTCCGTTTTCGTCCATAGTCATAATTGTTGTGCATATTGCAAAAGTTGTTCAAAAAATCATGTGACACATGAACCGCAACATAAAAAAACAGGGGATAGCAAACACTATCCCCTGAAAAAAATCCCATCAAAATCACTTCATTTTTATTAAAGCATATTGGCAAATACACCTGCTATCATAACAGATGTGATGGTAACTGTAACGAACCCGCCTACGATCATTGGCGCAAACATCTGCCCCATCAGATACTTCTTCTCTTCTTCTGTTTCTGCCAGAGCATTACAGGTTGACTCTGTGATGATCGCGTTCATAGGAAATCCATAAAGTGCTGTAAGTGCGGTTGCAAAGCTTAAACCAAATCCTGTATGTAAGACCTTTGAAATAACAAATACAAGAGCTGCCATTCCTGCAACACCGATCACGATGAGCAGTATCATTGGTACTACGATATTTCCTAACATTTCCATTGTACAGTCTTTCAGTCCGTCATAAATAAACATCATGATCGCAAACATCACAATACCATAGGAGTTGCACTTATTCATGGAATCCTCGTCTAAAAATCCTATATGAGTAAGGATAACGGATAAGATCAGCACCCATACCAGTCCACTGATACTGCCTACAAATGGAACAGGTATCTTGGCAAGCATTGTAGCGATCCATCCAGTAAGTGCCAGCTTTGCAAATATCATTACATTGCTGTTATATTTCGCAGGAAGCGGAGGAAGCAGCTTTTTATGTGCCGCTGCCTTTAATGTGCCATTTACTTCATCCAGCTGCACACCTGTATTCTGATATGCAGCCCCCTTATTTGCCCTGAACTCCTTTAACATCTTTCGTCCACCAAGCTGCAGGCAGACCGCTGTAAGAGGATAACCTGCAAATCCCTGGATACAGTACATGGCAATAGCAAATACAGCTGCATCCTTTAGCCCCTTTGCCTCAGCTGCCTGCTGCATGATCGTTGCTGCCACTACACCACCGGTCAGAGGCGGAAGACCTGCAATAACAAAACTCTTATCCATCAGCATCGGGCAAAGGAATAATGCAAGTACCGTCATTCCCACCAGTCCGAACATACAGATAACGATCACTTTCCACTGTTCAGCCAGCTGTTTTATACTGATGATCGTTCCCATATGGGCTACCTGCAGGTAGCAGCAGATAGTACTTCCAAAAGGGATCAATCCTGCATTGGTAACAAGATCGTGTGGAAATACCGTCCAGTATCCCAAAAGCATGACCACAGCGCTTACAAAAACAGACGGAACCCAGGCTTTGGTTAAATCAGAAACCATTTCACCTATAATATAAGAAACACAGCAGATCAAAAATGCCAGCATGAAATTATACATAAATCCCCTTCTTTCTTGTATGTACTCCCAAAAGCTTCTCACTTAATTAAGTGCAAAGGCTTCCAGGAGCATATCTGTAAAAATAATCATCGAAGTGCAAATGACAGTTCTGCACAAACTCCTAACAGTAATGCCGATTCATCCACATCAAAACGGCTGTTATGATGGGCTGCGCCAGATCCCAGATCTGGATTTGCAATTCCCAAAAATCCCAATGCGCCAGGATATTTGTTTAAATACTTGCAAAAAGTTTCAGAAGCAAACCATAGGCCATGTTCTCCTAACACCTGGGGACCACACATCTGTGTCAGTTTTTGTGCTGTTTCTTCTACAACTTCCTGATCATTAATGACCGGCTCCATCAAAACCTTTGTATATGGTTCAAACTCCACCCGGCATCCATGTACATCTGCCACGTTTGTACAGGTCTTCTTGATCAACGCCAGCACCTTTTCTCCTGCTGGGCGGCTGAAATACCGGGAAGTTCCACTGAAAAATGCCTCATCCGGGATCGCATTCCAGATCTCACCAGCCTTCTGTACGCAGATACTGAAGGTAAGTGTTTCCTCGGCATTCATCTGATTTTGTAAAGCTGAATCCAATTCACAAACAATATGGCTTGCCGGGATCACAGGATTCTTTGCCAGATCCGGTCTGGAACCATGTCCGCTTTTTCCGATCACATGTACTCCAAAACAAACAGCCCCCGCCATTCTCGGTCCGGAAACCAGGTTAATCTTTCCTGCCGGCATGTCATTATAAACATGAAGAGCAAAGCAGTCATCAATTGGATACTCACTCACCAGTTCCAATACATGCTGATAACCATCAAGGGCTTCTTCCCCTTCTTCAAAGCAGCAATATACTGTACCCTTTAATTGTTCACGTACCTAAGATAATACTTTTATCGTTGTCAGCATCATAGCCATATGTGCATCATGACCGCAGGCATGGCATACTCCAGGTTTCTGGGAAACACACGCTTTAGGCTGGATCAGATTATCAGTATCTTCCTTTACCGGAAGAGCGTCCATATCGCAGCGGAGCAGATGATGTTTTCCCGGTTTTCCACCTTTTATAATTGCTACCAGCCCCGTCCCGGCAGCCAGGCGGTACTCCACTCCCATTTTTTCAAGTTCACTGATGATCGTCTTGCGTGTTTCAAATTCCTTATTTGACAGTTCCGGGTTCATATGAAAATATCTGCGCATTTTGATCAGGTAATCTTCCTGCTCTTTTACCAGTTTAAGGATATCAGGATCATTCATTCTTTCTTCTCCTTCCTACATTTATAAAGCATCAAGTGCCTCTGCGATCCGGTTCAAAGCCTCTTCAAGCTGTGCTCTCGGGCATGAGAAATTAATACGCTGAAAGCCGCCTGCTTCCCCATTAGGCCCAAATTTAGGTCCATCATCTGTTGCCACTTTTGCTTTATGGCACATAAAATCCCATAATTCCTGATCTGTCATTCCATAAGCCCTGAAATCCAGCCAGCCAAGATACGTTGCTTCCGGAATACGATATTTCACCTTTGGCATCCGTTTCTGGATAAAATCTGCTATAAACTGTGCATTACCCCGTAAATATTCTTTTAATTCTTCCAGCCACTCCTCACTTTCATTATAAGCTGCGATCTGTGCTACCGCGCCGAATGCACCCGGCCATAAATAATATGGCTGCATTTTTTCCTGGAATGCTGCACGCATCTCATCATTTGGAATAATGATATCAGATACCAGCAGTCCGGCTACATTAAAGCTTTTAGACGGTGACGTGCAGATAATGCTGTTCTGTGCAAATTTATCACTGATCGTTGCAAAAGATACAAATTCCCTGTCTGTCAGGATAAGATCTGAATGGATCTCATCTACTACAACCTTCACGCCATTATCAATACAGATATTTCCCATGCGGGTCAGCTCCTCTTTTGTCCAAAGGCGTCCACTTGGATTTTGAGGGCTGCATACCAGGATCAGTTTTGTTTTCGGATCTTTTGCCTGCATTTCCAACTGCTCGAAATTCATCTCATAATAACCGTCTTTATTTACAAGGGCATTGTATACAATATGACGTCCTGTTTTATTAACATAATCATAGTAAGGATAATAAACCGGAGATTGGATGATAACGTTATCTCCCGGATCCGTGAACAGTTCAATGGCAAATACAAGTGGAAGATTTAATCCCGGTGTATATGTGATCCATTCTTTTTTAATATCCCAGTGATTACGTCTTTTCTGCCAGTTAACGCAGGCCATGAGAAATTCATCCGCAAGATACCCATATCCGTAATTCTCATGAGCTGCACGGTCCTGGATCGCTTTTGCCACTGCCGGAGCTGCCTTAAAATCCATATCTGCAATACCCAGTGGGATCACATCGCTCTCTCCATACATCTCCTGACGAAGCTTGGATGACCATTTAATAGACATAACCTTGGTACGATCAATGCAACTGTCAAAATCATATTTCATACAACATACCTGTCTGTGCTGATTCTGTAAAACATGTCCAATATATTAGAACAGGCGATTGGAAAATGACAGACTTTCAGACACAGCACATCCTTTCCTTTTTCTAATGAATGATATATAATACTGTTGTTGGGTTTGCAAACTCAATGTATAATATATTGTACTTTTTCTCCAATATATTGTCAATAGATAGGAGGATTTTTTGTTTTGGAAAAAATCAACGAAATTGTTGCCAACAATATAGCTATATTGCGCAAAAAAAATCGTTTAAGCTTAGAGGAACTTGGAAAACTCAGCGGAGTCAGCAAAAGTATGCTGGCACTGATTGAAAAAGGAGACGGAAATCCCACTTTGGGGATTCTCTGGAAGATTGCCAATGGACTTGGGGTACCTTTTGATGAATTAACAAGACGACCGGACCCAATGAACCATGTAGTTAAGATTTCTGAGATTGAACCAATTCCTATTGCAGATGGCACTGCAAGGAACTATTCTGTTTTTTCTGACGATAAAAACCGCCGTTTTTCTGTTTTTTACCTGGAAATGGACAAAGACTGCCATTGGAATTCCGAACCCCATTTACAGGGAACTATTGAATTTTTTACTGTTACAGAAGGTTCTGTGAAGATTATAAATGACGGAGAAGAATTCATCCTGAACAAAGGTGATGGTATCCAATTTCGCGGAGATGTTCCTCACAGTTACCAAAATATAGCTGACTGCCAAAGTACAGCGTACAATATTATGTACAATCCGTAAAAATATCATTATGCATTCCCGATTTTTTTGTGCCTGATATTACGTAAGTACAGAAAGATTCCAAGTACAGGAGGGCATTTTTACGTGAAACAGATTTCCATGGATTTCAATAAACGGCAATACATGCGACCGGTAGATTTTGAACTCTTTTATTATAATGATACTGAGCTGCGCTCTGTTGCCTCTCACCACCATGATTACTGCGAATTTTATTTTTTTCTGGAAGGAAATGTCAAATACCACATCGGTAATGCCATATACAAACTTTCCTACGGTGACTGCCTGCTGATTCCACCGGGAATCCCCCATTTTCCGGAATTTCTCTCCTTTGACCAGCCATATCGCCGTTTTGTGCTCTGGCTGAACCGGTCTTATTATGAAAAACTCCATAAACAGGATGCTGACCTGACCTATTGCTTTGACACTGCTGCCTCTAACCAGATCTACCGCATTCCTACGGACCGTATTACAGCCCAGGATATCCAGGGAAAGCTGATGGATCTGTTAGAGGAAAATAGTTCTGAGCGTATTTTTCATGCCCAGGCAAGCGAACTGATGGCTGTGTCTTTCCTTGTATACGTTAACCGGCTCCTTTACAGCAGTCTCCACGAACATTCCCAAGTATTTGAAAATGCCCTTTACTTAAAAATATGTGACTATATCCATCAGAATCTGGAAGATGATTTAAGTCTGGAACGGATCGCAGCAAATTTTTATGTGAGCAAATACCATATTGCCCACATTTTCAAAGACAACATGGGAATTTCCCTACATCAGTATATATTAAAAAAGCGGCTTCATGCCAGCCGCCAGGCGATCCTCTCCGGCGAACCTATCAGCCGTATTTTTCCACAATATGGTTTTAAAGATTACACCAGCTTTTTCCGTGCTTTTAAAAAAGAATACGGGATCTCACCGAAAGAATACAGGGAGCAGCACCGGCTGATCAGAACCGAACCATAAATACAAAAAGGAGTTTCTATATGAACTTACCTGACTATACAAACTGTACACTCTGTCCCAGAATGTGCCATGTAAACCGCAGTGTGACCACAGGCTACTGCGGCTGCTCCAGTCACATTTCAGCGGCCAGAGCCGCCCTTCATAAATGGGAGGAACCGGTGCTCAGCGGACCGGAAGAAGAACCAGGCGGCAGCGGCGCCGTATTTTTCTCCGGCTGTACCTTACGCTGCTGTTTCTGCCAGAACTCACTACTAAGCAAAGACCATTTTGGTAAAAAACTGACTGTAAACGAACTGGGAGATGCCTTTTTGCGTCTTCAGGACAAAGGCGCTTACAATATCAATCTGGTAACGCCTACCCAGTTTTTTCCGGATATTATTAAAGCACTAGATCTGGTCCGCCACAAGCTTCATATCCCTGTAGTCTGCAACTGTGGCGGCTATGAATGCCCGGAGATCATTTCCCTGTTAAAAGATTATATTGATATCTGGCTTCCTGATTTTAAATATTTTGACAATGAACTGGCTTTTCGCTATTCAAAAGCAAAAAATTACTTTGAACAGGCCTCTGCTTCTATCGCCCAGATGATCCGACAAACCGGTACACCCGAATATACGCTCCATCCTTCCTCTGTCCCCGGCAGACCGGATTTTCCCTTAATGGCGAAAGGCGTCATTATCCGCCACATGGTCCTTCCCGGACATAAAGATGATTCCATCAGGCTGCTTCACTGGATCCACCAACATTTTCCGGAGCATTCCTATCTGGTAAGCCTGTTAAGCCAGTACACTCCTTATACCAAAAATCCGGACTATCCCCAGTTAAACCGCCGGATCACTTCTTATGAGTATAACAAAGTAGTAGATACTGCCCTGGAGCTTGGCATGACTGACGGTTTTATGCAGCAAAAAAGCAGTGCGAAAGAAGAATACACACCGCCTTTTAATCTGGAAGGGCTGTAAAATGACAAAAAACAAGACGGATATCGAATCTTTGATTAACCACTTCGCGATTACGATATCCGTCTCTTAACTATCTCGTCCATTGGACTAGCCTCTCTTTTCTGAAACATTTGAAACTTTCGTTTCTGTTTCTTCTTCTCTATATTCAGTTGTAATCCTCATTCTCTTTTTCTTCCGCTTTATTTCTTTACTTCTTATTTATATTATATTTCTTTCTATCTGGTATTCTCTCTTTCGTCCTGATCATACTTTCTCGTCATACGACCAAACCGAAACCGGATTTTCCAAATTTTTGTACTTTTCACTTTTTGATACTCTTGTGGATAGGTTCTCAAATAAGCGGTTTTTAAAGATTTGAGGTTGTCCTGGTTTCATTTATAAATCACGTCTTTTATAAATGAAACAATGTTATCTTTCTGGCGGTCCGTACCTCCTTTTCTTAGATTTTGTTTACGAAATTGATGGTCTACAATTTCTTTTCTTTTTGTTTCTCTGTTCTTTTGTTGTCTTTAATATACCAGATATCCCACATTTTGTCAAGACTATTTTGAAATTAATCCTATATTTTTAGCATATTTACGAATTGTATCTATTGATTGCAATTATTTATATTTTCCATATATTTTAATGCTTATAAATAAATTTAAAATGTATATTTTCAGAATATTTCAAAAATGCTATACAGAAACAGATGCTGTCTTTATTTCTGTATAGCATTTTCACTCATTTACTTTTCTTTTCCAGGAGCCGATAAACACACATCTTCTAAATTAGATGCCATCTCCGGTCCAGTTGGTCTTCCACCGCTGGTAACTCCCATCCGGGTGCGGATGGCGATAATATCGTCGATCTGCTGCTGAGAGAGAAGTGCTTTCTTTCCCAGAATAAAATTATTCATCATCAGGATCTTTGCATAATATTCCGTTGTTTCCATACGATAGTATGCCTGGATTAGGCTGGTGCCCCAGGTGAGAGCCCCATGATTGGCTAAAAGTACTGCATTATAATTTTTGCAGTAAGGTGCTATGGAGTCCGGCACATCTGTTGTTCCCGGAAGAGCAAAGTGTGCAAGAGGCACACATCCTAATGCCAGGATCCCTTCTACCAAAACCGGCTCATCTAAGCTCATACCAGCGCATGCAAATGCTGTAGCTGTAAGAGGATGGGCATGAACCACGCCCTGTACCTGTGGATTTTCTTTAAACACACGAAGGTGCATTTTGATCTCGCTGGAAGGCTTGTAAGTGCCTTCCAGTATATTTCCGTCCAAATCCATTTTCACAAGCATTTCCTCTGTCATAAAACCTTTGGATACGCCTGTAGGAGTAGCCCAGATCGCATTATCTCCAACCTTACATGTAATATTTCCGTCATTAGATGCTACAAATCCGCTGTGGTACAGTCTACGCCCCACATCCAGGATCAGGCTACGGGCCTGTGCATCTGAAACATAATCAGTCATTTTTCTTCTCCTTCTTAAAATTAAATTTAGAAGCAGATTCCCATACTCGCCAGTGCTGCCAGAGCAAAAGCTGCGATCAACGGGATCACTACGGATACTACGAACATATCCAAGTAAGATTCCTTATGTGTCATGCCTACCAGTGCCAGAACAGTAATGGTTGCTCCGTTATATGGAAGACTGTCCAGACCACCTGCAGCTACAGCTGCCACTCTATGAAGAACCTGAGGTGCAATGCCAGACGCCAGATAGGTATCTGCCAGTGCTTCCAGTGCTGCTCCCAGTCCACCCGATGCAGAAGCGGTCATTCCGCAGAGAATATTAATAGAAAGAACTTCACTTAACAGTGCATTAGAGGAAATTCCCAGTGCAAAAGCCTGGATAATGCCAAAAATAGCCAGGGATTTTGTTACAGAACCAAAGCCAACAACCGCACAGCTGTTGATCAGCGGAGCCAGAGACTCGTTTGCTGCTTTTTTCAGATTGTCTTTTAATCCGTCTTTTAATTTGCTAAAGTTAACAGCTGCAATGAAAAGGATGGCAACCAGCATACCAAGAAGTACGCTCCATGTACCACTGTTTGCAGCCAGTGTACTGTTAAAGCTTTCTTCCAGATAACTTCCATCAACATTGGGATATACCATTTTAGAAAGAACCAGGTTTACTACCAGAATGATCAGGATGGGAGCAAATGCAAGTCCGATACCTGGAACTTCTTTATTATCGGATACGATCTCATCCTGATAATTTCCATATCCTTCCCCTGCTTTTTTCGCTTTGTTAGTACGGTAAGACAGCCATGCCATGCCACCGCCAAACATAATAACAGTTGCAATGATACCAAGGACAGGTGCTGCCCAGGAGTCTGTTCCAAAATAAGTCATTGGAATGGTATTCTGAACCTGTGGGCTTCCAGGAAGTGCTGTCATGGTAAAGGTAAATGCGCCAAGAGCGATAGCACCAGGAATGAGACGCTTCGGAATATCAGCTGCGCGGAATACAGCGATTGCTACAGGAAGCATAACAAATGCTACTACGAATAAGGAAACACCGCCGTATGTTAAAATAGCGCAAGTCAATACAACAGAAAGTACGGCACGGCTTTTTCCTAATTTTAAAGTACAGAACTGTGCGATAGACTGTGCGTTTCCTGAAATATCCATTAACTTTGCAAAAACTGCTCCGAACAGATAGATTGGAAAATAGTTTTTCGCGTAATTTGCGAAACCGGACATATATGTAATGGTGTAAGACGCCATAAAATGTCCCTTCAGTCCATAGGAAAACAGTACCGCGATCAGTGCAGCAATAGGCGCCGCAATGATAACGCTGTGGCCTTTAAATGCAAGTACAACTAAAAGTGCGATGGCAACAAATAATCCTATGATCCCAATGGTAGTTCCCATAAATAAATCCCCCTTTATTCATGTGCAAGTAAAAGTACCTCATGTGCTACAGTTTCAGAAAATGCCTTCTCATTGATGTTTGCATCTACAATGACCAGTTTTACATTATTTCCGATCTTTTTCTTAAATGCGTCAACCATGACCTCATCTACTTCTGGATCATACATTGGTCCGCCTGGAGCGGCAGCTTCACAGCAGCCTTTTGCCGGTATTACCAGTGTTACCGGACTGACCGCCTGGTTCAGCCTGCTGCAGACAACATCAACGATCTTCTCTGCCTCTTCTTTGTAGATCTTACAGTGGCAGATACTGGAATTATGATATACCTTTTTCCTCTGGTCAATATCATCCGGAAGCCCCTCTCCCTGTTCATTGATAAAATAATCTACCATGTCCAAAGCACCAGGCACCACTACCATAGGTATTTTGTGCTCTACAGCTGTCATCAGACGATCATTTGCACCTACGCAATATCCACCAATGGTCTCACAGGTAATCTCATGAAGGGTCATATCCAGCGCCACATCAATACGGCCTTCCCGCATCAGATTTTCCATACATCTTCCGCCAACGCCATTTGCGTGGAAGACTACATTTTCAAACAGACCACTTTCTTCGATCATATGAAGAGCATTTTCTGTTCCTTTAGAAGTTACGCCTAATTCTGTCGCTCCAAGGACTTTTTTGCCCTCTTCGCTCGGGAAGGTTTTAGCGTACTCAGCCAGTCCCATAGCTGCGCTGCATACGCTCTGGATCACAGTCTTAGTAATACTGTTCAGACCGGAAATATCAGCTACTGTATGCATAACGAAAATATCTTTGTCTCCTACATACTGCTCCATGGTCCTGCTTCCACATGCCAGAGAAGATGCTACGATCTTCGGCACAGCAAAAGGCAGTGTCTTCATTGCCATTGCCGCCATTTTTGCGTTCTGTCCGCCTCCAATAGAAATGACAACATCAAATTTTCCTTCTGCATACAACTGCGGAAGTACAAAGGCTGCAGCCTTGCTCATAACATCAATACTTGCGGCTTTTCCTAATGGATCAAAATCTTCCCACTCGATCCCGTAGCGTTTTAATATTTCCACCGGTGTGATATCTGCCCCGTCTACCAGATTTTTGGTACTGATATCAATGATATAGGTGGAAAATCCCTGTTTTTGGATCACAGATGCTGCATACAGGGTTTCTTTTTTCTTTGTATCCAAAGATGCGATCAACGCGATTGTTTTTGCCATACCCCTACCATCCTTCTTCCGGCTTTTGCCGGAATGTACTGTTATTTTCCAATGATCCTTCCAGAATTAATAAGATCGATCATCTCAGGTGCATGAGTAGGAAGGATGAATTCCTGGCTCTTTGCACGTTTCTTTAATTCTTCGATGCTGTGCCATTCTTCAACGATATTTACAAATCTGGAAGGTGGTGTAATATCATAGAAAATATCCGGGCATGGTTTTAAGTTATCATATGTAAAGATCAGATCGCCGCAGCAGTGGAACTGGCCTTCTTTTGTATTTACAACTACGGTCTGGTGTCCAACAGAGTGGCCTGGTGTAGGATATACACTAATTCCGTCAAGAACTTCACATTCTCCGTCTAATAAAACAAATTCTCTGCCTTCCCACTGTGGATGGATGCCAAGATGTGGCTCTTCGTAGGACTTATAGTACAGAGGAATTGGATTTAATGCAAATTCGTATTCCTTTCTCTGTGCGTATAATTTTGCATTCTTAAACATTGGAGTATAGTAAACATGATCCCAGTGTAAATGGGTGTAGATAATGTCAGTGATCTCATCGCAGCTGATGCCCATTTTCTCTAACTGCTCATAGATCGCATAACCTTCCGGCTGAACGGAACCTGGATGATGATATTTGTTGGCGATCTCAGTACTGGACATTCCGGTGTCGATCAGGATCTTCTTGTCTTCGCTCTGTACTAAAAATACAGTTACAGGAAGCTGAATATTTCCTTCTACATCATAATACTTATGGGTGCTGTTGTGATACAGATAATTTGCCTTGTTAGAGTTTACCATTCCAGTGTTAATAGGTGTGATTGTGTATTCTTTCATATATATTTATCTCCTTCTTTAAATTATTTCAACATCTCAAACTTTTTCTGTTCCCAGTTGATCATGGAAGTCTCTTCGATCAACTCTGCCGTCTGTCCTGCTTTTACAGCTGTCTTATCCATGGTTACAATGCCATGTCCCTTTAATATCAGTGCCAGCAATCCCGGATTTTTATCGATCACTTCAAAAACCTTTGGCAATTCTTCTTCGGTTACTGCCTGAGTAGCTACGTCCACAACAGGAATCGGATATTTTAACTTCAATTCTGAATGCATGGTCACCAGGTCAACCTGGGAGAAATTCAGTGAATTTAAAATAGCATAAGGGCTGTGGGTGTGAACAATGCCTCCAATCTGTGGATATCTTTTATACAGATTTCCATGTAAGGTAGACTCTCTGGTAGGCTTGCCTCCCATGACTACATTTCCGTCAAAATCTGTGATACATAAGTTATCCTCTGTACACTGCCCATAGGAAAAGCCACTTGGCTTTACGATCATCAGATTTTCCCCCGGGATCCTGACACTTAAGTTTCCCCCTGTTCCTGTCTGGATACCGCTTTCATAAGTACGCTTGGCTGCAGCCAGGAAATCATTTTTTGCATTTAAAAATGCTGTGTTCATACCTCTTCTCCTTTCGGTTTATTTTTATACCAATTTGCGTCTCTGCTTTATATACCAATATATACCACAATCTTTTCTTCTTGTCAACAAAGTGATATATTTTTTATTCCATTTCGGCTTTTTATGCAATTTCACCTGTTTGTTTTTGTAGATTTCTTATAATACGTTGGTTTGGTATACTTTGGTTCAAACCACTTTCATTCCAATAAGCACATGCACAAAAAAAGAACAGCTCTGCCTTTTTCAGTCAAGCTGCTCTTTTCCATCTTCTTTTTCTATTTTATTTTTCTTTCTTACCACTATTTTATTTTTCTGTCATACTATTTCCGTATCAAGTGGTGTACCACACCTTCGGCACCGGACTTTCCCCTTCTTTTTCTTCTGGTACTTTCCTTGCCAGCAGTTCTTCTACTCTGCTTAAATGAGCCATCATAGCTTCTCTTGCTCCTGCTTCATTGTGGATCAGGATATTTTCAAAAATACTGCAGTGATAAGTAACTACTTCATCCATAGGCGTAGTCATTTTTAAACTCCAGTACTGATGAAGGGACATAATATTAGGCATTGCTTCCAGGCACTGCTCAAATACAGGATTATGGGAAGCCCGCAGGATCAGACGGTGAAACTTCGCATCTGCCTGAAAGAAATCATTGTCCTGACCGGTTTTCAGTTTCCGGATCTCCTGGATTGTGGTGATCAATGCCTTTTCCAGATCATCGATCTCATCTTTACGGATATTTTTTGCCGCCTGGGCTGCCGCTTCTGACTCCAGCAGTTTTCTTACATGAATGGTTTCAAGAAGGATCACATCCGGCTGCATAAAGGTTTCTGTCTGTTCTTTCTCTCCATTCTGCATAGCGTTTGCCGTACTTTTTACAAAGGTTCCGGCTCCCCGCTTGATCTCTAATATTCCCATATCAGAAAGAGCTTTTAACGCTTCTCTTACCGGAATGCGGCTTACATTGTAGTATTCTGAAAGTTCACGTTCAGAAGGCAGTTTACTGCCAACGGGATATTCTCCTCTTAAGATCTTGGCCTTCATATCATCCAGGATCATTCTGTTTGCATTATTATTTTTCATATTTTATAATTTTCTCCAGTTTGATACCTAGTATTATACCAGTCAGACCAATTTCATGCAATCAGGAAGATACCAAAACATACCAGTCATTTTCTATTTCTTTTAGCAAATCCAGACATAAAAAGATCCCGAAAGGATCTAATGCCCAGTAACTAAGCCTTATCTTCTTTCGGGAAATGTTTTCGTACTATATAATATGTAACCATATGGGATGCTGCTGTTATGATCCAGGAAACCGGATAGGACAGGTACAGCACTTCCAGCGTGCGGTTGACCGCAAAGATTGTAAAGATCCAGAATACACGGAATGCGCATGCTCCTGTAAGGGATACAAACATGGGGATCACAGAATATCCCATTCCTCTTAAACTTCCTACCATACAGTCCATAAGACCGCAAAGGAAATAGGTACCGCAGATGATCCGCAGTCTTCGCATACCAAAGCTTAAAACTTCCGGATCAGAGGAATAGATACCCAACAGCTGATGGCCGCCAAGAACTGCGCCCCATCCCAGTACCAGTCCAACTACAGTAACAACTCCAAGACAGATATTTTTTATCTTATCAATACGGCTGAATTTTTCACCGCCCAGGTTCTGGCTGGTAAAACTCAAACTGGTCTGATACACCGCATTCATGGCTGTGTATACAAAGCCTTCAATATTGGAAGAAGCCGTATTTCCCGCCATGGCAATGGAACCAAAAGAGTTAACAGATGACTGGATCAGCACATTGGATATGGAAAAGATCGCTCCCTGCATACCTGCCGGAAGACCTACACGCACAATCTGTGTCAGCTTTCCGGATACAATACGAAGTTTTGTAAGATGCAGCTTCATGGCTCCGTTTTCCTTCATCAGACTGCGGATAATAAGACCTGCTGATACACATTCAGAAATAACAGTAGCCCAGGCAACGCCGTCTACTCCCATTCCCAGCTGGATCACAAAGAACAGATTTAACACTACATTTACTGCACCGGCCGCAAACAGAAAGTACAGAGGCCGTCTGGTATCCCCCACTGCCCTTAAAAGAGCTGCGCCAAAGTTATAGATCATAAGCACCGGCATTCCAAAAAAATAGATCCGCAGATACAGTGCCGCCTGATCCAGTACATCATCCGGTGTTCCCATGAGTGTGAGCATAGGCTTTGAAGCACTTTCTCCAAGAACTACCAGGAACAGACCGCTTAATATAGCCATCATGATCGCTGTGTGTACCGTATCCTGGATATCTTTTTCTTTCTGTGCGCCATAATATCTGGCTGCTAAAACGTTAACACCCACAGAAAGCCCTACAAACACATTGATCATCAGATTGATCAAAGATGCCGTAGAGCCAACTGCTGCTAACGCTGTACTTCCCGCAAATCTTCCTACTACAATGATATCCGCTGCATTAAAAAGCAGCTGAAGGATACCTGAAAGCATAAGGGGAATTGAAAAAACAAGGATCTTGCCCAGAAGAGGGCCGTTACACATGTCTATTTCATATGATTTTTTCATTCTCTGTATGCTCCGCTCCCATCTAGCCTGCGGCCATCTATGGTACAGTTTGTCATCATCACGCCGTCTGAAGGGTTCAGATAATACAAGGCTCCCATAGAGTCCTGCCAGCCTGTCAACATATATCCATCCATGCCAAAAAGATACCACTTATCATTGATCTTTGCCCAGGATGTAAGGTACTCTCCCTGATACTGGTAGCGCCATCCTTTTACATCTTTTTCCCATTTTCCCAGATGGATATTACGGTAAGCAGCCATATCTGTTTCCGGAGCCATGGTAAAATAATATTCTTTGCGCTCATCATCCTTGGAAAATTCCACCACGTAACAGCGTTCCAGGGAGTCGTAAACATCTCCTTTTTCGCTTTCACGGCTAAATGTTTCCGGGCGGACCACCGGATAATGTTCTCCTTCTTTCAGACCATATACACGGCATTCCAGATTTTTCTCTGTTCCGCCGTCATAAGTAACCAGGTAATAGCTTAAGGTCACATCATCCAGGTTTAAGGTGTCTGAATTTTTTGTAACGGTAAATGTATCTTTTTCAGATGCCCGGTTTCCCATTATATAGGAAGTATATCCATCATAAATAGGAGTCTGCCTGTTATTGATATCCATATGCAGGGTAAGGGGAACTTCTTTTTTAAAGGCAGAGCCAGCCTGAGAAGAGAAGGCGCTTCCGACAGCCAGAACTGCTGCCAGAAGCAATGTCACGCATTTTTTCACTTAACATCCTCCTCTCATCTGTCCTACTTTAAAATAACTTTCTTAAAGTTCTTCTTTCCGCGCTTAACTACAACGCCGTCACCTGCAAACTGGTCTTTTGCAAATACTGCCTTGATATCCTTGATCTGAGTTCCGTCAACAGATACACCGCCCTGCTCTACGTTTCTTCTTGCCTCAGAACGGGATGCAGCCAGGCCGGACTTTGTAAGAACGGTTAAAATGTCAATATTGTCATCTGCGAAATCTTCTTCACTTAACTCGCAGGTTGGCATATTATCTGTATTAGCGCCGCCTGCAAATAAAGCTCTTGCGCCTTCCTGTGCCTTTGTTGCCTCTTCTTCACCATGAACTAACTTGGTCAGCTCAAATGCAAGGATTTCTTTTGCCTTATTTAACTGGCTTCCTTCCCACTTGTCCATCTCATCGATCTGCTCTAATGGCAGGAAGGTAAGCATACGCAGGCACTTAAGAACGTCAGCATCACCAACATTTCTCCAGTACTGATAGAAGTCAAATGGAGATGTCTTTTCAGGATCCAGCCATACAGCGCCGGACTGGGTCTTGCCCATCTTCTTGCCTTCGGAGTTTAATAACAGGGTAATGGTCATAGCATGAGCGTCTTTGCCCAGTTTACGACGGATCAGCTCGGTACCGCCTAACATATTGCTCCACTGGTCATCACCACCAAACTGCATGTTGCAGCCGTAGCGCTGGAACAGCTCATAGAAGTCGTAGCTCTGCATCAGCATGTAGTTGAACTCTAAGAAGCTTAAACCTTTTTCCATTCTCTGCTTGTAGCACTCTGCACGGAGCATGTTATTTACAGAGAAATGAGGTCCTACTTCTCTTAAGAATTCGATGTAGTTTAAGTTCATCAGCCACTCAGCATTGTTTACCATCAGGGCTTTTCCATCGGAGAAGTCGATAAAACGGCTCATCTGCTTCTTGAAGCAGTCACAGTTGTGCTGGATGATCTCAGGAGTCATCATCTTACGCATATCTGTACGTCCGGATGGGTCACCTACCATACCGGTTCCGCCGCCGATCAGGGCGATCGGCTTATTTCCTGCCATCTGGAGACGTTTCATCAGGCACAGTGCCATGAAATGTCCTACATGAAGGCTGTCAGCGGTTGGGTCAAAACCGATGTAGAAAACTGCCTTTCCTTCGTTTACCATTTTACGGATTTCTTCTTCATTTGTTACCTGGGCGATCAGGCCTCTGGCAACTAACTCTTCGTAGATTTGCATTTTTTTCTTTCCTTTCGTCGCATTATATCTTAATTCTAAGTATAGCAATTTTTTCTTTCATGTACAAGGAACAGGGAATAAAAAAAGCCTCGTCCCCGCTAAAGGACGAAGCTGTAAGCCCGTGTTACCACCTTAATTCACAGACAGCTCACACTGCCTGCCTTAAAAGGTACGCTCTTTCGAGGATACCCGGGTACTATAACGTGTACCATCTCCGTTGCAGCCTACTAAACTTTTATGTTATTCGGTGCAAAGCTCAGGGATGTATTCATGTTCTGCTTTCCATGCGCCTCTCATCTGCCGGCTGCTTTCTGTATGCTTTTGCAGAAAATTACTTGTTCCCATCATTGCCAAGTCATGAAATTAAGGCTATTATAGGCAGTTATATCATTTTTGTCAATGGGATTTTTTTGCGTTGCAACTTCCACAAAGTTATACTATAATGAGTCCTAAAGAAAAAGAAGTGACTGCACCGGCAGACATTTGTTTTCATAAGTTGTTACATCGGGAGGATAAAGAAGACATGAGTTTCAAACTTGTAAATGAACTTCCAAGCCCGGCAGAGATCTTAGAACAGTTCCCTCTGCCTGAGAAGCTGGCAGTTTTAAAAGCTGAAAGAGATGAAGAGATCAAAAAAGTAATTACCGGAGAAAGCAACAAATTCCTTGTTATCATCGGACCTTGTTCCGCAGATAATGAAGATGCTGTCTGCGACTATGCAAACCGTCTTGCAAAGGTTCAGGAAAAGACAAAAGACAGACTTCTCATTGTACCAAGAGTTTATACCAATAAGCCAAGAACCACAGGCGAAGGCTATATGGGTATGCTCCATCAGCCGGACCCGGAAAAAAAGCCTGATATGCTTCAGGGAATTTTAGCGATCCGTCATATGCACATGAAGGTATTCCGTGAAACCGGAATGTCTACTGCTGACGAAATGCTGTATCCGGATAACCTTCAGTATCTGTCTGATATCATGTCTTATATTGCAGTTGGCGCGCGTTCTGTAGAGAACCAGTACCACCGTCTGGTAGCCAGCGGCTGTGATGTACCGGTTGGTATGAAAAACCCTACCAGCGGCGATCTCAGCGTTATGTTAAACTCTGTTGTAGCAGCCCAGCTGCCACATGACTTTATCTTCCGCGGTGATGAAGTTTCCTGCCCTGGAAATCCATTAGCCCATACCATCCTGCGCGGTGCTGTCAATAAACATGGACAGTGCATCCCGAACTACCATTATGAGGACCTGCACCTGCTCTTTGAGCTTTACTCCAAGAGAAACTTAAAGAACCCGGCCTGCATCGTAGATACCAACCACTCCAACTCCAACAAGAAGTATGCAGAACAGGTTCGTATCGCAAAAGAAGTGCTTCACAGCCGCCGCCATTCTGATGACATCCGTCATCTGGTAAAAGGCCTGATGATCGAAAGCTACATCGAGCCAGGAAACCACAAGATCGGCGAACACTGCTACGGACAGTCCATTACTGACCCATGTCTTGGATGGGATGAGTCTGAGAAGCTGCTGTATGATATTGCTGAGATGGCTGATTAAAAATTAAGATCGGTATTAAAAAACTCCGTTCCTGATATGATAACAGGACGGAGTTTTTTGTTTGCGATCTTTTATCTGCCTGCCATGTAGGCATTTGGGGATTTATATTTTTCAGGCAGCCAGTGCTGTAATTCCAAAATACGCAAGCACTACAACGCCTAAGATAATACGATAGTATCCAAAGAACTTAAAGTCGTGTCTGCGCACATATCCCATTAAGAACTGGATGGAATATACAGATACGCCAAAAGCAATAGCCATTCCCAGAATGGTGTAAAAGATCTGAGGACCAGTTAATACATTTCCTTTTACAAAAAACTTCACTAATTTTAAAAAACTTGCTCCAAACATGACTGGAATACCTAAGAAGAAGGAAAATTCTGCTGCCACGCCTCTGGAACAGCCAAGTACCATTGCTCCTAAAATGGTAGAACCGGAACGGGAAGTTCCCGGAACCAGGGAAAGAAGCTGGAACAGACCAATAAAAAGAGCTGTTTTAGTGGAAACATGACCAACTTTGGTAATGGATGGGTTAGCTGTAATAGAGCTGTTTTCCAGAACAATGAACAGCACACCATAAATGATCAGTGTAGCTGCTACTACATATGCGTTATACAGATGAGCTTCCATCCAGTCATCAAATAAAAGGCCCAATACAGCTGCCGGGATACATGCGATCACAATCTTGATCCACAATGCCCAGGTTGCCTGCTTCTGTCTGGCTGATTTAGATGGGCTGAATGGGTTTAATTTCTGGAAATACATGACCGCAACTGCAAGGATGGCACCTAACTGGATCACTACCAGAAACATGTCTTTAAATGCGTCCGGCTGGTTTAAATGGATGATCTCGTCTACCAGGATCATATGACCTGTGCTGCTGATAGGCAGCCATTCGGTGAAACCTTCCACAATTCCCAGAACGATCACCTTTAAAATTTCTACTATACTCATTATTACTCCTTATATTTTTATCTTTATTTTTATATTTATTTTTCTATGTTTTCAATCTGCCAGTCAATCGGCTCCAAACCATGTTCCCTGAGAAAATCATTGGTCTTGCTGAAAGGACGGCTGCCGAAAAATCCTCTGTAAGCAGATAACGGGCTTGGATGAGGCGCCTCTAAGATCATATGCTTTGGATTGTTTAACATAGCCTTTTCCGCCTGGGCCGGTCTGCCCCACAGGATAAATACCATCGGACGGTCCTGTTCATTTAAGACCCGGATGGCAGCGTCTGTAAACTGCTCCCAGCCAATATCATGATGGGAATTGGCCTGATGGGCACGTACTGTAAGAACAGTGTTCAAAAGCATAACGCCCTGGTCCGCCCATTTTTTCAGATAGCCGTTATTTGGTATGTAACAGCCAAGATCATCGTGAAGTTCCTGATAAATATTCACCAGGGACGGAGGGATATCTATATCCGGCTTTACGGAAAAACTCAGTCCATGTGCCTGGCCGTCGTTGTGGTATGGATCCTGGCCAAGGATCACGACTTTTACATTTGCCAATGGTGTAAAAGAAAATGCATTGAAAATATCATCCGGCGCAGGAAATATCTTGCGGGTCTGATATTCGTGAAGTACGGTATCATATAATTTTTTATAATATGGCTTTTTAAATTCACCCTGCAATGGTTCAAGCCAGTCATTGGATATTGCAGCCATTTTTGCTCCTTTTCTTCTGTGATGTTGTATTTTTCACAGTCTTTTATCTGTTAATGCCAATATTTTTATCTACACAACAGATAATCTTATCTGCGCACAGAAATACCTCTGCCAGCCAGATAATCCTTCAGATCACAGATCTCCAGTTCTTTATAGTGGAATAATGACGCTGCCAGCACTGCATCTGCCTTTCCCTTAGTCAGTGCATCATAAAAATGCTCTTTTGTTCCAGCTCCGCCGGAAGCGATCACAGGAATACTGACCAGATCTGCTACAGCTGCAGTCAGTTCATTGTCATAACCGGCTTTTGTTCCATCACAGTCCATACTGGTAAGAAGAATCTCTCCTGCTCCTAAAGAGTCTGCTTTTTTTACCCACTCCAGCACATCCAGACCTGTATCTAAGCGTCCACCGTGTTTGTATACATTCCAACCGGAACCGTCTGCCCTGCGCTTTGCGTCAACAGCAACCACGACGCACTGTCTGCCGAATTTCTGGGCTGCATCATGGATCAGCTGTGGATTGTCAATAGCAGATGAATTAATGGATATCTTATCTGCGCCTTCACGAAGAAGCAGTCTGAAATCTTCTACTGTACGGATACCGCCGCCTACTGTAAAAGGGATAAATACCTTTTCTGCTACCTGACGCACCATATCCACTACTGTTTTTCTATGGTCAGAAGACGCTGTAATATCCAGAAATACAAGTTCATCTGCACCGGCTCTGTCATAAGCAGCTGCAATCTCTACCGGATCACCGGCATCTTTCAGATTTACAAAATTAACACCTTTTACCACCCGGCCATTATTCACATCCAGGCAGGGAATGATCCTTTTTGTAAACATATTTTTTCTTCCTTTCTCTGCGTACTTTTAAAATCTTTATGGCAGGCTGATAAAATTCTCAAGGATCTTAAGTCCTGTCTGACTGCTCTTTTCCGGATGGAACTGGCAGGCATAAAGATTACCTTTTTCCACCGCTGCATGGATATGGGTTCCATACTCTGTTGTTGCTGCCACTATATCTTCAGATCCTGCTTTCAGATAATAGGAATGGACAAAATATACATAGTTTCCATCTGGAATTCCCTTAAACAGTCTGGAGTTGGGATCGATCTTTAAAGAATTCCATCCCATATGAGGAACTTTCATTCCCGGCGTCTCCGGTATCTTAAGGATCTTTCCCGGGAGAAGTCCAAGACCTTCTACTCCCGGACTTTCTTCACTGCTTTCAAACATCAGCTGCAGTCCCAGGCAGATGCCAAGAAAAGGAGTCCCTTTTTTTACAACCTCTTTTATCACATCCACCAGTCCATACTGATGCAGACGGTCCATGGCATCCCCAAAGGCACCTACGCCTGGAAGGATCACTTTGTCAGCAGCTAAAAGTTCTTCTCTGTCTCTGGTGATGACTGGTGTTTCTCCAAGAAAGATCAGCGCTTTTTCTACGCTTTTTAAATTTCCTGCGTCATAGTCTATTACAGCGATCATGGTCGTTCCTCTCTTTCGTCTTTTGTCTGTATATGCAGTTTATCTGCCATTTTCTGCTTTTTATTTTTCAAGCATCCAGCGAACTGAATTTTCATGGACAGAAACTCCTCTTTTCTCTGCCTCTTTTGGAAGCTGGTAAAAGTTTTCATTGATACGGTATAATTTTGATTTCTGATTAAAATAAATGATCTTCTCAAAAGGCCAGCGCATTACCGTAGGCGTAGAAAATCCCTCTCCCAGTTCCAGGATCACCAGAGAACGGTTAATGGTACCGGTCTGCCATTTCATATAATCTTTCCATCTTGGAAGATAGCCTTCTTCAATATATGTTTCTGCCTTTAAAGTATTTCCGGTAAGAGGCGCCTTGCAGTGTGGACAGATATCATCCGGTACTTCTCCTTCTTCCCAGATATCCTTTGTGCAGGCTTTGGAGCACTGTCTCCAGTGGATATTTCCACAGGGAGCTACGATCCTGTTTTTATCAAAAGGCATTTCGTAAATGGCTCCATCTGTTAAAGTAGTAACAATGTAATAATCTTTATCCTGGATCAGCTGATAAAGTTCCTCATAAGCTGCCTTCAGATCAGACTGGGCCGGATCGCTTAAATGACGGAAACGGATATCTTTTTCATCATCCCGCAGCGCCCATTCTTTCCCGATCCCGATCAGAACTTTCTGAGCCTCTTTTATCTTTTCTCTGACCTCTGCTTTTGTATTTTCCATGGATTTTTCTGCCTTCCTGCAAATTATGTCAATCAACATAATACCACAGACAGCCTTTCATTTCAATTAAACTGTTTATAAACACCGGCAAACGCCCGCATAAAAAAGATAATTTCAAAAAAGCAGGCAGAATTCCCCTCTGCCTGCTTCAAAACATTTATAATCTTTATTTAAACTGCTCTAAAATAGAAGTACCGATGGTTCCTTCCGGCATTTTCACTTCAAAGTTATCTGCAACTGTAGCGCCGATCACACCGAAGGTATCTGTTTCCGGCAATTTTCCGCCTTCTTTTAAAGACGGGGAATAAACCAGAAGCGGTACCTGCTCTCTTGTATGGTCTGTACCGGTCCAAGTCGGGTCATTTCCATGATCTGCAGTGATCATTAACAGGTCATCTTCTTTCAGATCCTGTAACAGTTCACCCAGCTTCACATCAAAGTTTTCCACTTCTTTTGCATAACCTTCCGGATTTCTTCTGTGGCCCCACAGCGCGTCAAAGTCAACCAGGTTGATAAAGCATAAACCTGTAAAGTCTTCATTTTTTGCAATATCAATGGTCTGCTCCATACCATGAACCGAGCTCTTTGACTTATACGCCTCTGTAATGCCTTCGCCGTCAAAGATATCACGGATCTTTCCTACAGAGATCACATCATATCCCTTTTCTTTTAATGCATCTAAGGCAGTCTTTCCTGTTGGCTTTAAAGCATAGTCATGACGGTTGCTGGTACGCTTAAACTCACCCTTTTTCTTTCCTACATAAGGTCTTGCAATAACGCGGCCTACTCTCCACTCATCTTTTAAGGTCAGTTCCCTTGCAATCTCACAGCAGCGGTAAAGTTCATCCAGTCCAAAAGTCTCTTCATTTCCGCAGATCTGAAGTACGGAGTCAGCGGATGTATACACGATCATGTGACCGGTTGCAATCTCTTCCTCTGCCAGCTCATCCAGGATCTCTGTACCGCTGGCGCTCTTATTTCCAATGATCTTATGTCCGGTGCGCTCTTCCAGCTCATGGATCAGTTCCGGCGGAAAACCATGATCCGTAAAGGTAACAAATGGCTTTGTGGTATAAATTCCCATCATTTCCCAGTGTCCTGTCATGGTATCTTTACCACAGCTTTTTTCGTTTAATACCAGCTGATAGCCCAGAGGATGTTCTGCCGGTGTTACTCCCTTTAAAGGATGGAGATTTGCAAGTCCCAGTCTGGTCAGATTTGGGATCTTCCAGTTATCATGTTTTTCTGCAATATGGCCCATGGTATCTGCCCCATCATCCCCATAGGCAGCACCGTCTTTTGCATGGCCTGCGCCAAAAGAATCCATTACGATCACAAAAATACGTTTGAACTTCTTCATCGTTTATACTTCCTCCCATTGATTTCCCATGTTTTATACATTTTCTGCTTTATTTCTGTCTCTAACATCAGTATACACAAAAAGGAAAAATAAAAAATGCCATATGGCACTTTTTACAGGAACAAATTTTCATAAAACCTTTGCCATTATTATCAAATTTCACTTGAAGCTTCTTTGTAATAATGTTACCATGTACGTATTGTATGTTTCTCCCATTTTCCGGGAGTACATAACATTTCTCAGGAGGAAAATACCAATGGAACTGATTATACCGGAACACTATGATCCCCGTCTGGATATACGTGAGACCCAGGATGCCATTAAATATATCCGCGATACCTTTCAGAAAGAAATGGGACGCGAAATGCATCTGGAGCGTATTTCCGCACCTCTGTTCGTAGAAAAGAGCAGCGGTTTAAACGACAACTTAAACGGCGTAGAACGCCCTGTGTCTTTTGATATGGCTGCTATCCCCGGTGAGACTATGGAAGTAGTACACTCCCTTGCAAAGTGGAAACGTATGGCATTAAAAGAATATGGTTTCCAGCCAGGTGAAGGTCTTTACACCAACATGAACGCGATCCGCAGAGATGAGGAACTGGACAATCTCCACTCCTGCTACGTAGACCAGTGGGACTGGGAGAAAGTCATCAACAAAGAAGACCGCAATGAAAAGACCTTAAAGGATACTGTACGCCTGATCTTTAAGATCATTAAGCACATGCAGCATGAAGTATGGTACAAATATCCACAGGCTGTAAACCAGCTTCCAGATGATATTTTCTTTATCACCACCAGCGAACTGGAAGCACTGTATCCGGACAAAACACCAAAGGAACGTGAAAACCTGATCACCAAAGAACACGGCTGCGTATTCTTAATGCAGATCGGTGACAAACTGGCAAGCGGAAAGCCGCATGACGGCCGCGCACCGGACTATGATGACTGGAAATTAAACGGTGATATTCTTTTCTGGTATCCAACCTTAAACTGCGCTCTTGAGATCTCCAGTATGGGTATCCGTGTTGATGAAGTTTCCTTAAGAGAACAGCTTGAAAAATCCGGCTGCATGGACCGTATGGAACTTCCATACCACAAAATGCTTTTAAACGGCGAGCTTCCATATACCATCGGCGGCGGTATCGGACAGTCCCGTCTGTGCATGCTTTTACTTGACAGAGCCCACATCGGAGAAGTACAGGCAAGTATCTGGCCTAAAGAAATGCGTGACACCTGCAAGAAGCACAAAATTTACTTACTGTAATCACAGGAGAGCCGATCATTTATGGGGAATTCTATTTCGATCTTCTTTCTCATCGAGGCTGTAGGTACCATTGCCTTTGCGTCCTCCGGCGCAATGGTGGCGATCCGGCAGAACCTTGATCTTTTGGGGATCATTGTATTAGGTGTTACAACGGCAGTTGGAGGCGGTATGATGAGGGACATCCTTTTAGGGATCGTTCCTCCCAGCCTCTTTACAAACCCGATCTACACGATCATGGCATTTATTACTGTCATGGTCCTTTTTATCGTCATCCGTATGAACCAGCATTTCCTGGAAGGTGACTGTATCGTCACCTATGAAAAGCTGATGAATATCTTCGATGCCATTGGACTGGCTGCTTTTACAGTAACCGGGATTGATACGGCTGTAATGGCAGGATACGGGGATTATCATTTTCTCTCCGTTTTCTTAGGTGTGCTTACCGGTGTAGGCGGCGGACTTTTAAGGGATATTATGGCAAGGCAGACCCCTTATATCCTGAAAAAACATGTTTATGCATGTGCTTCCATTGCAGGTGGGATCTGTTATTCCTTCCTGCTTTCCAGCCCTGTGAATAATGATATTGCCATGATCACAAGCGCTGCTTTGGTCATTGCCATCCGGCTTTTGGCTACTCATTATTGCTGGAACCTGCCAAGAGCGCTAAAGCAGTCCTGATCTCATTTTCCACAAAAATATGAAATTCCAGCTCCAAACTTAAATAGGGCTTCTGTGGAACACACATATCACAAAGGATTAGAAAAGCAAGGACGCATCTTTCCGCCCTTGCTCTATTTTATCAATATTTTTATAATCTTGCCAACAATTCGCCCGGTGTAAATGCAACAACCTTGCTTTTCACAAAATCTTTTATATTTCGCGTTACTATATAGTCAGCATGAATCGCTTCCGCAGTTGCACTTTGTACCGCATCTTCGAAGTCTGGCCATTTCATATTCACGGATTTTTCCAAAATAATCGGACTAAAATCTGCAAACTCAAAAATCAAATTCAGCTTATGAAATACTTCCTCAATCTTTTCTGGTGTTAACTGTTTTCTCATTATATACATTATATTTGCATAGGTCAGCACGGAAATATATCCTTTTGCCTGTTCAGTTTCACAGAGTTTCCAAATCATGGAAGAATCAGTTACAAATTCCTGGCGATTCATCAGAACATCCAGTAGTATATTGGCATCAATCAACAATACCATACTTTGCTTTCAAATCCTCCTCTTTAATCTTAGCCAGGTCATTTTTTTCTTTTAGAATTCCTGTAAGAGAATCTGTCAGGTAAGATACAGCAGCCTCTTTTGGAATAAACCTTCCAACTTCTTTTCCATTCTTTGTTACGATAATTTCCTGTCCAGACATCACAAGGTTCAGGTAACGACCAAAATTATTCTGCATTGCTGTTGCGGTAGCAGTAATCATAAAATCACCTCTCTTTATTAGCTAATTCTATTATATGTTAAATTAGCTAATATATCAAGCGTTATGCCAAAATTCATACGACCATCGATAAAGGCTGCCGCATCCGCATATTTTACAGGTATTGCGATAATTCCCGAATTGCATATTCATCAGCAAATCTTTCTGATGGCAAATGTCGATACTTTACGTTAAAGCGTGCAAGAGTTTCCATCCATATGAGATCCCTACCGGCTTCACGCGAAGCTGATCTGCGTACTTCATCAGTTTGTGAATATTTTTGTCTTTGGAGGCCGCATAGCGTTTCATAGCTTCAGAGACGGCGCATTGTAGCCTTTCGGAAAGGTCATCGTATATTTCGCCGGGGTACGGTCCGAATAACCCAGCAGGTACAGTGCGGTATCGTGGGAATAGATTCCACGTCCGTACTTACGCTGCAAAAGGTAAAAATCGTCCTCCCACACATTAAATTACAACAAAATAATGTGCGTTCGTCAAAAAAGTTGTTTAATGCTTCATTAAAATATTACAGGAATATATTACTATAAGTCGCGCCCTATATGATATCAACATCTGGTCATCACATTCCAGTAAATGTCACAATGCCGAAAAACAGACAGATCGCAGCACCGTAGAAATATAAGAATCCACCAAACACTGGCTTTCTTGGGCGGTTTTCCGTGATGAGATCCGGCCGGTCTGGCTTATAATATCCAACCACCTGCTTTCCCACATCTCGTTTACTGGAAACCGACTGAAAACTGAGGTACCGGTATGTTTTTCCATTCACCGAATATTCGTAAGTTGGAAGATATGCCTTTTCGCGGCGCAGCTTTGAACTTCCATCCGGCTGATCCTCCCACCTGTCATATTCAGACTCTTCCACATGCACCACTTTCATCATGGTACTGGCTGAATATAACCGCACATCACGTTTGTAACCATTTTTTGCTCCTCTCCTTTCCAGAATACCAAGCCAGGCAAAAAGCACTGCAGCAATGCTGAAGCCGAGGCCCGATGTGATATCGTCTATATACGGGAACGGCAACGCTACCAGTGCAATCGCAAGGCTAAACCCACACACCAGGATTTTAACTCTTTTCATACACACCTCCGACCATTTATATTCCGGCTGATTTATTTTTCTTTTCCATCCCATGCAAATTCGCATGGTGTTCCCCTGGTAGCGGGGGAATAGCCACATTCATCATCATGTTTATGGACGCACTTGAGCACTTCCGTATAGCAATCGTCTGTGTTCTCGTGACTGCAGGCTGTTCCTGTTGTTCCTTCAGAGTAGCCGCATTCATCGTCATGCTCCGGCTGATGTTCACACAAATTACTTGTGCTTACGATTATGCTGCTTCCTGTTTGTGTGCCGGCTGCGGCAGCTACCGATTGAGAGCAGAGCGAAAACAGCATGGTTCCGCAAAGCAGCGAAAGAAGCGTTCCACCAGCCCTGCCGCCATTGCGCTTATGCGGTTCCTGTGATAACTGCTCATCTGTCATTTTCTGTTCTGCCATATTCTTCCCTTTCCACCACGTCGGTTAAAGCGGGACCCTCGATCAGGCGGTCCAGCACGCTGCCCAGTTCCTTTAAAGATCGGATGTAGCTTCGACGCGCCGCATCCAGGTCACTCAGGTCTACGCTGCTCGCTATAGTTGCAATACCGAAATCCGTTTCCAATACCAGGGAAAAGATCTTTCCCTCCCAGCAAAAACTCAAGATCTGCCCTTCCACATCCCGATCAAACTTCGTCAAAAAATCGATGAACCGCGGGGTAAGACGACACGCGGCATCCTGCTTGCTGTTTGCCGTGACGCAGAATCTGCAGTCAAAGATATTATTGCCCGTCAATACACCGCATGGACTATCCTCCGTCCGCACATTAGCAAGAACGGGCGAGGGAACCGGAACCCATGTCCTGCAGCGAAGGACGATGCCCTTAAAGACCATTTTCCTGCAGGTTTCATAGCCATCGTGCGAACATCCTCTCTGGTACACATGATCCAGCTGTACATTAGCGGCAGAAAAATGTATGCCACCATGATCGCCCTCGTGGAAGTTCTCCACGGTGCACTCCTCCCATTTGCCGTCCAGCAGATGATGCGCCCTCATGAACGGTTCATCAATGCGCATTTCCTGGGTGTGGATATCCGGCCCAAAAGCCTTTTCCCACTCTGCGCGGAAAAAGTCTCCCATCTGCTCCTGCATCAGGACTTTCAGTTTTTTCTGTGCCCCACCGCTGAAAAAGTATGCGCAGAAAATGCCGCCAAAAAACAGCACTGCCACAAGGAGCGATTTGAGTGCCTTATTCTGCAACACAAAATAGAAAATGGCACCGCTCACTGCGCCAACCACTCCCACCCAGAACCAGATGACGGACATTGCCTGATAATGTCCCAGCTTTTTTGACAGCTCTGCATCTGTCATCTTTATCGGTTTGGAGGAAACGGAAGCTCTATTTTTTTTCTTCATAAAACTCCCCCCTTAATCACAAAGGCTGAAATACAGACTGCTGTACGGTTCTAAGGTATCAAGATCCAGAACACAGGCTTCCGGAAAAATGCTGTCCAGCTGCATCTTTCTGGCACTTTCCTGGTAAGTATCTGGTTCCGCCTGAGCCGCGAACACAAGGCCATCGTAGTCGGCCGGCATATAGACGGAATAACTCTTAGTCAGGACCGCACCCCAGTCACCTACCTGGAAATTCCAGTCTGTGGAATAGGTGAATTCGATCAGATAGCTGTTTCCTCTCCAGCTGACGGTGTGAAGATAATAGTTGTCGCCGCGACTGCTGTTGTTAAACGTTGATCCCGCTGTCAGCCACATGCCTGTATAGGCATCGTACAGTTCGCTGGACACAACGACCGTCCCATTCGCAGCAGTTGAAATTGCACTTTCCGGAATATAGCAGATCGCGTCAAAATGCAGATCACGGATGCCGTCATGGATATCATCCGCCTTTTTCGTAACTTCCCAATAGCAGTCACTCCGGCGGTAGCCATTGCCTTCCCCGGAATAGCTGCTTGCGCCATTTGCTAACAGGAATGTACCAAGTTCCACTTCGGCATTCATTTCCAGGCCATTTCTGGTAAAATAAGGCACGCTGGACTGGATCGCTTCTACCGGGAACAGACTTCCGCCATTGGTAAGATCCATCAGATCGCCACTGACCGTAAAATCAAGCTGTAAGGTGTCACCGCTTCCATCAAAGTGAAGCGTAATTCCGTTTTCTTCCACCCAAAGCGTACCCGATTCAATCACATCATCCTGGTCATTTACAAATTCCCAGGTGGAATCATCGTGGATGCGCAGCCAGCGGTTCTCCCCCTGATATTCCCAGAGACCCACATAGTCTTCCAGGTTCATAGCCGGATCCGTTTCCTCAGCAGTATCCTGGTCTTCCTCCCCGATCGTAATGGTGGAAAGATTATCTCCATATTCATCAATAAAGCTGACCAGAACATCACTTTGCCCATCGTGGGTAATCGTTCCGCTGCCGGCCACCACACCGCTGGTCCGCCAGTCATCACCCGCCACGTTGCCGGAAGCACCGCAGGCCACTAGGCTAAGACCAAGCACTACAGGCACAGTAAGGAAAAATCGCTTTATCTGTCGTTTCTTCATACTCTGCTCCTCCTTTCCATCACTCCATCCGGTAATAAGCGCCTTCATCTCCCCATATGAGCATATCGCTGTCAAAGTCGAATACCTTGTAGGATACGCCATCATATACGGTAGAATCCGCATAATAGGTACTTGTTTCATCCGTGGAATAAGTGAATATGCCATGATCCATTTCTGCAGCCTCAGCACCCGGAGTGCGCTGGTAATAACTCCAGTCTCCATTTCCATCAATCACGACATACATCTCTGCCGAGAGATCGCCGTCATAATACCAGACGCCCTCAAATTCAGAAACATTCCGCTGGCAAAGATCCGAATCCCAGCTCCAGTAGGAATCCGGATGTGCGTTCTGATTTCCACTTCCACCCGATCCGTTTTCCACATAGGCAACCGGCTCATCATCTTCCGTAAACTCTCCTCCATCTTTATACCAGAGATACTCCATACCCTCGCCCGGGTTAAAGTAACCATAGGCTGCGCTGTAAAGCTGCCCTTCTTCCATAGCGATCCGGCTGCCGGAGTCATCCCGGTTGCTGTAGGCATAAATAGCTTCCCACTCCGGCTCATAACGAAGATACCCTTCATCCATGACCTCTCCGCTTAAGTAAAGGGTCCAGTTCCCCTCGCTATCAAACTCCATGTAATCGTAATCGTTGTTCGCTTCTCCCAGCCAGATACCCTCAAAGCCGCTGAAATCATTTACTGTGTCCTCATTCAGATCACCGCCCAGGCCATCGTTCGGATCATTCTGCAGATCCTCATCTTCCTCATCCTGAATGCTTTCATTTGCGTCATCCGGTAATGCAGTTGCCTCCTGTGTGCTGCCGCAGGCCATACACATCAAACTGATCATCAATAATATTCCCGCCAGAACATACGGCATTTTTTTCTTCATGTGTCACCCCTCCCTAATTTTCATCACTCAGATACAGCTGCGAAAAAATACTTTGGTAAATCTCATCCATATCTTCTTCCGTATCCACCGCCTCACAGAACCCGTAAAGATAGGTATAACGGTCCGTATCCATAGCAAATACCGTCCATTTCCGGGTATCCTCATTCTCACCTGCGATATACGTTACGATATACACCGGGTATGTTAAGTTCTCGGTATATTCCTCATTTTCTTCTGCAGATAACAGTTCATAGGTATCCGTATCACTTAAGGCAAAAGCGCAGGCTGTCAGATAATCTTCCAGATCCTGGACCTCCGGAACGAACCGGGTCGGCTCTACCGTATTTACCACAAGGATCTGGCCATCCTGCGTGAAATCCTCATAGCGGTATGTTCCATCTTCATTATTTTCCGTGCGAAGGTTTTGCATGTTGGTAAAGGGCAGCGCTCCTCCCATCAAAACAGGAATGCGTTAACTCGGGATCAGATCGTCGCAGTATCAGGATCATAGTTCGGATTGACCGGCTTTTCATCCTCGCCGTAAAACTGAACCTGAAAACCTCTGCCCAGTTCTGCCATCGTATATTTTCCCAGATCGATCTTAGCGCTTTCGCCCTCAGCCAGTGCTGTTTTCAGACGGTTTTCTCCCCAGTCTTTCCCATCCGTTTCTCTAATACGGATGTCTTCTCCCGTTAAACTCGATCATGGGTCTGCCGTCCACTTCTGAAAACTCTCCGCGGCCGCCAAGGCCATTACATCCGCGATAGATATAATAGCCGCCGCTGCTGTCAAAATACAGCTTTGTGGTTCCGGCAATGCTCCAGGTACCATCAAGGGAAGCCATATCTGTGACCGGCTCCAAGCCGTCCGGTAAAGCGGAGCCGAAGGATCTTGTATCAACCAAGCTGCTTCAGGCTGCCAGATACAGACACAGGAGCAAGGCCGGAACAGGAAGCAAATATATTTTCTTTTTTAAGGCCATCTCTTTCTGCTGGTCATTCACTTCTTTCATAGTATTCATTTGTATATCCCCAGTACATAGCTCCCGGTTCCGCTAAGGTGATCGGATAAAACACATCGTCAAACTGCTCAGAAACGGCAAAGTACTGATCATCGCCCCGCTCATTTACCTGGAGTATTCCTGAATCCACTTCAGCCGGATCCCCGTCACCATCCGGGCGCTCTGAAAGGCTCCAACTGCCATCCTTTTCGATCTCGATCACACTGGCCGCATCTGCCTCTCCATCTAAAAACCAGACCCCGGCCAATTCCTCACAGTCACTTTCACTTACATCTCTCCCCAGAGGTTTCTTGGTAAACACACCGAAGGAGTCGATATGAAGTGCCCCATCCTCATCCCGCCAGACATGATGAGCCCAACCATCATGTTCATTGTAGAAATAGTCTGCTTCATACTCCGGCACAAGCTGGATATAACCGCTGGCCATCAGGTTGTCATCCTCGTCGTACCATTCAAAGCGGTCTTCCCCACTGCCGTTTAAACCCACGATCAGTTCGCTGTCATCTTCGCCGATCCAGGTACCCCAGTACATGTCATAAACTGCCGTGATATCCGGATCCTTCACCATTCCTTCAAAAGACTCCGGAGCACTGTTTTCAGTCTCTTCGTAGTCTTCCTGGTCATCGCTGCTGCCTTCGCTTTCAGCCCCTCCACCGCAGGCAGCAAGGCCCAGACACACTGCCAGTGTGATTACGGGAAATAACTTACTTTTCCATTTTTTCATCCTGCATTCCTCCCTTTTCGCAAAGCTGCGTTAGTGTTCCTGTTCTGCCATGGACAATATTTCATCGTGGCTCAGCTCCACATCTCCGAAGCGGACAAAGATACCGTTGGTCACAGCACTACTCCACACGTTCTTATCCGCAAGCGAAAGAAAACGGATCTTATCCAGATAAGGCTTCATGTCCAGCAAAAGCCGGCTTCCCGATACAAAATCGACCTGCAAAATATAATCGGGCAGCGTTGTAACATCCTTTAGATATCTCCGTTTCAAGAGTACCCTCCTTTCTGCCGTGTCATAAAGATATTAAAAAAGCCACCGTACTGATATTGTACGGTGGATCATATGGGATAACCATTAACTAAAGGTTAGGGATTTGGTAAGAACAGCTCTACAAGCTGACTCCTTTTTGTTCTGGTATCGCCCTCAATATGAAGTTTGGAATAAATCTGATTTATGTACTGCTGCTGATGGCAGGACGGCTCATCTGGCTGCTGGCACTGCGGGAGATGGGCCGCAGGCTCTCCTGCAGTCTTTCCGATATGTATATGGTATTCAGATTCCATTTTGTTTTTGGCATATGCACACCCCCATTTTTATTTCATCGTCTTATTTATTCTTTTTTACTGTGTCCAAAAACAACTGGTGGATACGGTCATCTTCATCCAGTTCCGGATGAAAGGACATTCCAATCTGATTTTTATACTGTACAGCTACAATATTTCCATCTGCTTTTGCAAGCACTTTTACGCCTTCCTCTGCTTTTTCCACAAAAGGCGCCCGGATAAAGGTCATAGGCACTTTTCTAATGCCTTCAAATTCTTCTGTTGTGTGAAAGCTGCCAAGCTGTCTTCCATAAGCATTTCTTCTTACGGAAACAGGAAGTGTAGCAAAATAACGGTGGTCATCATTGGTAAGGTCTTTTGCCAGAAGGATCAGTCCTGCACAGGTGGCAAGTACCGGCATCCCCGCTTCTATTTTTTCTTTTAAAGCATCAAACATGCCAAGTTCTTTTAACAGCTTTCCCTGAACCGTACTCTCACCGCCGGGAAGTACCAGACCGTCAAAATCCTCTTCCAGGTTTTCTTTTTTTCGCAGTTCGATACACTGGGCTCCCAGCTTTTCAAGCTTTTTCTCATGCTCAATGAAAGCGCCCTGAACTGCTAAAACGGCTATCTTCATCTCATTTTCCTCTTTCTGCCATTAAAAGCTTGATCTCCTGCTCATTGATGCCTACCATGGCTTCTCCTAAGTCCTCAGAAAGCTCTGCTAACATCTTCTGGTCTGTATAATTGGTAACTGCCTTTACAATGGCTGCTGCACGCTTCTTTGGATCTCCTGATTTAAAGATACCGGAACCTACAAATACGCCTTCTGCTCCTAACTGCATCATAAGAGCTGCGTCTGCAGGTGTTGCAACACCGCCTGCTGCAAAGTTTACAACTGGAAGACGGCCGTTTTTATGTACATATTCTACCAGGTCATAAGGCACTCTTAATACTTTTGCCTCTTCAAACAGTTCATCTTCTCTCATGGATACGATCTTTGCGATCTCCTGGTTCATCATGCGCATATGACGTACTGCCTGGACAACATCACCGGTTCCAGGTTCGCCCTTTGTACGGATCATGGAAGCGCCTTCATTAATTCTTCTTAATGCTTCTCCTAAGTCCTTTGCGCCGCATACAAACGGAACTTTGAATTTTCTCTTATCAATATGGAATACTTCATCTGCAGGGGATAATACTTCACTTTCATCAATGTAGTCGATCTCAATGGCTTCTAAAATCTGTGCCTCTACAAAATGTCCGATACGGCATTTTGCCATAACCGGAATGGAAACTGCCTCCTGAATGCCCTTGATCATCTTCGGGTCACTCATACGGGATACGCCGCCTGCTGCGCGGATATCTGCAGGAATACGCTCTAAAGCCATAACCGCACATGCGCCTGCTTCTTCTGCGATCTTTGCCTGCTCCGGTGTGGTAACGTCCATGATCACGCCGCCCTTTAGCATCTGTGCCAGCTGCTTATTTAATTCGTATCTCTCTGTATTTGTATTCATCTTTCAAACCTCCTGGTCTTATCTGATATATTTTTAAAATATTTTATTGATTGGCCCGAAACGTTTTGGATTGACTAGAGTATAACGTATATGTGGACTTTTTATAATAGCCAATTATCATATTTTTAACCAGTCCAGTTTGCGTATAAATTAAGCTGCATCTACCGGTTGTTCAGTAAATACAGCTTGGGATATTTGTTATTATTTTTCTTTATTGGATACGTTTATTCTTCTGCAAGAGCAGCCACTTTATCACTGTTCCACTGGATCACATCATATGCTTCACCAATGTTTAACATATGGTCACCAATACGCTCATAGTCTGTAAGCATTTCAGAATACAGGATAGAGGACTCTACATTACAGTGGCCTTCGCGCATACGGTCGATCTGGTTCTGACGGAAGTTGTCGGTGATATCATCGATCTTCTGCTCGATCGCCTGGATCTTCTCCAGGGTAAAGTCACTGTCTCCGGCTGCTGCCTTTCTCAGAAGCTCCATACCTAATGCACAGCTTTCGTCCATGACTTTAAATTCATTTTTTGCATAATCAGAGAAGTTCAGGTTCTTTTCCTGAATGGTCTGGGCATATTCTGCCAGGTTCATTGCATGATCGCCAATTCGCTCGATATTTCCTAAAATACTGTACATCTTATTTAATGCTTCAATATCCTGAGGTGTCTGGTCTAAAACAAGAACCTTGGAAATCTTCTTTGACAGACGTACATTGGAAAGATCGATCTCCTCTTCTCTGTCTGCGATCTCCTGGATACCATTTTCACCCGGTCCCTGTTCCATGGCCTTAAAGCTGTCAGAAACATTGGAAGCAGCTATAGCCAGCATATCCCGGATCTCTTCATGGATCTGGCTGATGGCAATGGTAGAAACACCCAGATGATGCTTGGAAGCCATCAGGCCTTCAAACCACTGGTCTGCATCCATCACATGCTTTACCTGGGTATCCGGAAGGATCTGCTTTGCAATATTTACTAACATCGGCCCAAATGGGAATAATATTACAGTTGTGGCAATATTAAAGATGGTATGCACATTTGCGATCTGTGCAGCAGGATTTGCCGGGTTAGTGGTAATCATCCAGTCTACGAATGGTGTTACCATACACAGTACCACAAAGATAACTGTACCGACTACGTTGAACATCAGATGGATGGCTGTAGTACGTTTTGCATTTCTGTTGGTTCCCACAGAAGCCAGAACAGCAGTGATACAAGTACCGATATTCTGACCGAACAGTACGAACACAGCGCTGTGAAGGCCTATCACGCCGCTTACAGCCAGTGCCTGTAAGATGCCGATAGAAGCTGCGGAAGACTGGATCACTGCAGTAAACAGCGCACCTGCCATAACACCTAACAGCGGGTTTTTAAAGCTGGTCATCAGCTGGATAAATTCCGGTTCATCACGAAGAGGAAGCATTGCATCGCTCATCATTCCCATACCGATGAAGATAACGCCTACTCCGGCAACAATGCCGCCGATGTGCTGCAGCTTTTTATTCTTTACAAAAACCACCAGTACAACACCGATAAATGCAATCAGCGGTGCTAAAGCGCCTACGTCCAAAGCGATCAGCTGTCCGGTAATGGTGGTACCGATATTAGCACCCATAATGATCCACACAGCCTGGTTAAGTGACATAAGACCTGAGTTTACAAAGCCTACGGTCATAACCGTTGTAGCTGAAGATGACTGGATCAGTGCTGTGATGCCTGCGCCTACCAGGATTCCCATAAAGCGGTTGGTGGTCAGCTTTTCCAGGATCTGCTTCATCTTGTTTCCGGCAGCTGCTTCCAGATTGTTGCTCATCATCTGCATTCCATACAGGAACAGCGCCAGACCTCCCAGAAGGCCCAAAAGCAATTCAACTCCCATTTTTTACTCCTTTTTCCTAAGGAACAGGGTATTTTAAATATTATCTATATATTGATAATATACGTTTTTTCCTGTTCTTTACTTGATTTTTACTTTGAGTTTACACTTGCTCATTATACGGGATATTTTCTCAGTCGTCAATACGGATTGTTGGACGGTTATGTAAAGTTCAGGTAAATTGTTTGTAAAATTACGCTATATTATCCATATATCGATAATATATTTTAACAGTTTTGAAGCAAAAAAAGACCGCCCCGAACAGGGCGGTGGGGTGCATATGGTCCACTCACAGTCACGCGCTGACGCGCTCCGCTGCCTGCTGGCGCAGGCGGGCCATTCGTTAAGGGCAGAAGAAAAACAAATGACCGCCCCGAAAACGGGACAGTCGCTTGTTTTTCTCTTCTGCCCTTACATCAGAGACAGATATAAGTTCTTAATATCCTCAAAGGTCGGATCCTTTGGATTGCCTGGACGGCACGCATCATCCATTGCGGACTGTGCAAGGAAGTCTACATCTTCTGCCTTAACGATAGCCTTTAAGTCAGCTGGGATACCAACATCAGCGGACAGCTTCTTAACTGCATCTACAGCTGCCTTGCGGTATTCTTCCTGGCTCATGTTCTCTACGCCTTCAACGCCCATTGCGATAGCGATATCTTTGTACTTGGTTCCTGTGCATGGTGCGTTGTATTCCATAACAGTTGGAAGCAGGATTGCATTTGCAACACCATGAGGAGTATCATAAACAGCACCTAAAGCATGTGCCATGGAATGAACAATTCCTAAACCTACGTTGGAGAAGCCCATACCTGCGATGTACTGTCCTAAAGCCATTCCTTCACGGCCTTCTTTTGTATTCTCGCAAGCGCCTCTTAAGTTCTTGGAGATCAGCTCGATTGCCTTTAAGTGGAACATATCGGTCATTTCCCATGCGCCCTTGGTGATGTATCCTTCGATTGCATGTGTTAAAGCGTCCATACCGGTAGATGCGGTCAGTCCCTTTGGCATAGAGGACATCATATCCGGGTCAACAACTGCGATTACAGGGATATCGTGTGTATCTACACAAACGAATTTACGTTTCTTTTCTACGTCAGTGATAACGTAGTTGATAGTAACTTCTGCTGCGGTTCCTGCTGTAGTTGGAACTGCGATGATCGGGATAGATGGCTTCTTGGTTGGAGCTACGCCTTCCAGGCTTCTTACATCTTCAAATTCTGGGTTAGCAATGATGATGCCGATTGCCTTTGCTGTATCCATAGAAGAACCACCGCCGATAGCGATCAGATAATCAGCACCAGATTTCTTAAATGCAGCTACACCGGTCTGTACGTTCTCGATGGTTGGGTTTGGTTTAATATTGGAGTAGATCTCATAAGCAAGACCTGCATTGTCCAGTACATCAGTCACTTTCTTTGTTACGCCAAATTTGATCAGATCTGGATCTGAACATACGAAAGCCTTCTTGAAAGCTCTTGTTTTTGCTTCGTTAGCGATCTCAGCGATAGCGCCTGCGCCATGATAAGAAGTTTCATTTAATACAATTCTGTTTGCCATGATACATTCTCCTTTTTTATGAAAATATACTCTCTGGATACAAAATCCGGAGCAGTTTTGTGTTTCATGTTGTTTTCCTTTGTTTCGTTAATATTATAACAACACTTTAACAAAAATAAAAGTGACAAACTTACTTGTCTGTCACTTTTTGAGAATGTTTTTTGTTTTATATAAGTTTTATTATAAAAATCACACATAAATGATCACGTATACATTCTTATATTGTCCGTATATCGATATTATCGTTTTGTGTTATATATAACAAAGTTTTCCGTTTTTACAGCAGTTTCAGCTCATCAAATACAGCAGCCAGTCTTGGAGGCATAGCTTCCACCAGCTTCTTTGACATTTTCGCCGGTGAGTCTTTCATTCCTGTAAGGACCCATTTTACTGTCATATACACAGAGCCCCTGCAGTACATTTCCAAAAGGAACTGCAGATCTTCTCCCAAGGGTCTGCTGGTCTTTCGTCCGATCAGATCCTGATAAAACTGTAAGATCAGTTCAAAATCATGTTCTTTTAAGGAGTTGCGGTCGTCACTGCGGAATGCCTCTGTAAAGAACACTTTTTCATCGACGATAAATTCAAATTTCTGTGTCAGGCTTTCTCCTACTGTATGTCCCATGCCGATCTGCTCAAAGGACTGGAGCACCAGTTTGTCAAAATACCAGTTGATCAGGTCATATTTATCTAAAAAATTCCGGTAAAAGGTCTGTCTGGCAACGCCGCAGCCTTCCACAATATTTTTTACAGTTATCTTATCCACCGGCATCTGCTTCATGCATTCTTTCATGGATGCTGCCAGTTTGTATTTCGTTTTTTCCTGCTTTCCTGCCGGTTCCATGTTTTCCTCCCACTATACAGCTATGTGATCTGCCCACGGACAGAATTTCATCACAAGGCCCCCGGCATGCCATTTCACATACCGAGGGTCTGTATTTTTTCCAACCCTTATTTCTATCATACCAGAAACATGGGGCTGTGACTATCTGTTTTTCAACTATCTGTTCTTGAAAATAGAGATGATGGCCTGCCACATCTGTACCAGAACATTCCACATTCTCTTTAACGGGCCTTCATTTGCCTTCTCTGTTTCTGCATCGGTTTCCTTATGGTTTTCATCATCCAGACTGATCTCATCTGTACGAAGGACTACCTGTAAGGTCTTAGGGGCCGGGTTCTTATCAGAAGTAAAGGAAACCTTATCTTCTGACGGATCAATGAACAGGAAGCGGTTATCGGTGTCGAATTTATCCAGCTGCTCATCCATAACATCTTTCATGGTACGGCCTGCTGTTCTCACACCTGTAGTACTGTCTAAGATGCTGAGGCTCTTATCAAGCAGTTCCATACTGCCTCTTAAACTGTTCTTTGCTGCCTCATCCATATCACCGCTGGTTGCCTTTAATGTGTTCTGCACAATGGTCATAGTGCTGACACCTTTGTTCATGGCATCTGTGGTGCGGTCTACCAGCTCAGAAAGATCATCCAGAGAGGCCTGCAGATCCGGATAATACATATCCAGGGAGTCATGAAGAGCTGTCAGATCTTCGATCATCATGTCCATGCTGTCTGTCAGGTCTGCACCATATTCTGCTGCATCTCCTACATTGTCCATCAGGTTAGATGCAACCTGGGTAAATTCACGGCTGTCCTTATCGATCTTTGTTAACATCTGATAAAGGGTCACAAGATCCACACTGGATGAAGCTGCTACCAGAGGCACATCATGTTTTTCAATATGCGCCCGGCTGAGTGTCTGTGTATCACTGGTATCTGCTGCATCTGCGCTGTCTGTATCATCTGTTGTGTCTGTGGCATCTGAACCACCTGCAACATCTGCTGTATCCGAACTGCTATTTGCCTCTGCTGTATTTTCCCCTGTATCAGAAACATTATCTGTGGCATCAGAAACAGCTTCGCTGCTCTTATCTTCTTTTGCTGCATCTGCGCTGCTGCCTGTCTTTGTACCGGCATCCTGATCATCCACTGTACTTCTTGTATCATTCAGAGCTTCGTCATACAGATCCAGTGCTTCTGCATCATAGTCCTGAAGGTCTTCGATCAGTCCCGGAAGCGCCTCCAAAATAGTAGTGGTCTGTACCTGGAACTGGGCATTGTTCTGGATCAGCCATGCCATATCTTCTCTTACATCATTTAACTGTTCCCCTAAAGACTGGGAAGTGGTGCTGATATTGCGCAGACGGTTATACATCTTGCGCAGAGGTTCCTGCATATCTCCCATGGTATTTACAATATCACCCATGCTGTTATGCACGGTCTCTGCCGCATCCTTAGCAGTCTGCAAATGTGGGACCAGAGTTTCCAGCTGCTGTGACAGCGCTGTCAGTGACTCCAGAGTCTGATCATTTCCAGCTAAAATACTGTCTTTATTGGCACTCCATTTCTGTCTTGCGCTTTCAGCAGAAGAAACGCCGGACTGTACCTGGTTGATGCCGTCACGCATGGACTCCACTGATTTAGCCATCTGCTCCAGACTGTCATATAAAGCATCTCCTGCGTCTTTCCATGTATCCTTTGCTTCTTTCAGGTCCTTAATATGGTTCAGGTCATCAATAGTGCCAGGTGCCATTGCCATGATCACACCGGTAGTTTCAAAACTGTCTGTACCAATACGGACAGTATAATCTCCTTCTTCCCCCGGAAGGGCGGAAAATACAGCTGCTGTTGTGGATCCAAGGCTCTGGATCTGGGCGCCATCTGCGTCTACACTGTAGCATTTAGACATATCTACAGGAACTGTCACCATTAACATCATGTTGTTACGGTAATACAGATCAGCATTATCATTTGGCGTAGCCTTCACATTGATCTCGATCAGGCCGTTTGCACCTGCCAGTTTGTCACCATCTGTTGGAACACCGTTTAACTTATAGGACACATCAAAATCCCATGGAAGTACCACCTGTTCATTGTCCATGGTACACTTATAATAAAAACGGCCCTTCTGACCTTCCGGCAGGTTCCAGGTTACACTTCCATCTCCTAAAACCGGAGCATCACTGGTACTCATATTTTCTACATTGATGTAATTTCCATAATCAGTGATCTCACCAAGGCCATTTAAATTTACCCCTTTTACTACGTTTACCTTTGTTGTTTTTCCGTAGTAATCCAGGTTCACATACATGGTCTCATCTATATCTGCACCTGCCGGTGCGCCATATACAGGAACGCTGCCTGCTGATGTGCAAAGCAATGCTGCCGTTAAAACAGAAGCTGTCACTCTTTTTCTAAATCTCATTTCCATCTACCTCCGCTGTCTGACTGCCTCTTCTTGCCAGGGCTGCTGACGCTTTTTTCTTAACTGCCCCAATTCCGGATTTTACTAAGGCTTTCCGCTTTTCATGTCTTCGTTTTAAATACTTCTTAAAGCGGTCCATTTCATTACTTGTGATTATACCGTCACAGAGGACTAGCAGTGCCGGCAAAATAGTAAGTACCAGACACACACTAAACAGTGCGCCTCTTCCGATCAGATGTCCCAGTCCGCCTATAGCCGCCGTACTGGAGATCATATATACAATGTAACCTGCCAGTATCAGGATAGTTCCCGAAGTAAATACTGAGGAACAGGACATGGCCAGTGCCTCCACCACAGCTTCCTTCTTCTTCATGGTCTTTCTGCAGGCCATATAGTTATTAGTAAGCAGGATCGAATAGTCTACTGTAGCCCCCAGCTGGATACTGCTTACGATAATATAGCCCATATAAACCAGCGTCTCGCCAACCAGATAAGGCACAGCCATATTGATATAAATAGCTGCCTCAATAGGGATCATAACAATGATGGGCACCAGTACAGACTGGAAACTGAACATGACTACCACAAATACACTGATCAGGGACAGCACATTAACTCTTGCATTATCCGCTGTGATCGTAGTCTTAATATCTTGCGTAGAAGGAGTTTCACCTGCCACATAAGAGTCTTCCGGGTAATATTTCTTCACAATATCACGGATATCATTGGTATACTCAAAAGCCTTGTCACTTTCTGACTTGGTCCTTATGTAGATCAGCATACGGCTTGTGGTATCTGTATGCAGCTGGCTGGTAATGGAATAAGGGAGAAAATCTTCCGGTACACCTTCCGGCAGTGTATTTGCCATGGATGTTACGCTTTTTACATATTCCAGATTTTCGATCTCATCAGACATTGCCTTTTCTGTAATAGCTGATGTATTTGGATAAATGGCAACCAGCATATTGCTGCGGCCAAATTTCTCATTGATGGCCTGCTCATCTGCATAGACCTGGGTTCCTTCGCTGACACCTACTGCACTGTTTCCGAATAAGAAACTGTTCATTCCCTGGGCAGTATAAGCAAAAGGAACTACCAGGATCATGATCACCAGTGCAATATTACGGATCTTGTAAATGCCTCTTCCCATTTTATGGAAATCCGGCAGGAACGGACGATGTGCCGTCTTTTCATTCCATTTCGCAAAGCGGAAGATCATGGCCGGCATGAAAAGTACAACTGTTAAAAGACTGAATACAATTCCTTTTGCCAGTACCAGACCCATATCAAAACCAATACTGAATTTCATGAACATCAGGGCCACGAAACCTGCTATAGTAGTAAGGCTGCTGGCGAAAATAGAATTAATGGCCGCATCTACCGCATCTACCATGGCTTCTTCATCAGAAAGCCCTTTTTTCTTTTCTCTGGTAAATGCATCTAACAGGAAAATGGAGTAGTCCATGGAAGTTGCCAGCTGCAGCACCATTGCCACATTGTTGGTCAAGAAGGACACTCTTCCTATGAAAATGTTAGTACCACGGTTTAACAGGATGGCTACACCCATGACAAGAAGAAACAGGAATGGCTCGGACCAGGCAGTAGTCGTAATACATAAGATCGTAAAAATCATAATAATTGCTACTGTTAAGATCAACTGCATCTCACTTGCCAGATTTTCCTGTAAAGACTTGTTCTGTACTGCCATTCCTGTAAAACAGCCTTTATCTCCTGCAATGGCTTTTAATTCATCAATGGCTGCGGAAGTGCTTTTTGCTGTATTTCCTTCTTTAAAGGTCACATCCATTACCGCATATCCATCTTTATAATAATCTTCGATGTCTTCTTTATGGATAAAATCTTCGCCAGAGTAAATATTAACAGTACTGTCACACCACAGGATCTGATCCACCCCGTCTACATCTTCCATTCTGTCTTTGTATTGCTTGGCTTCATACAATGTCACATCTTTTAGCATAATACGGGCTGTTCCTGGATAGCCAAACTCATCTTCCATCTTATTTAAACCGATACCTGACTGTGCGGTATCCGGAAGATATTCCGTCAGATCGTAATTAACTTCCACAAATAGCATGGCAACTGCACAGAATATGCAGGCTGCAATAAAAACTGATACGATCCAGTTCTGTTTTTCAATAATAAACCGGGCCAGCTTAATGGACGGCTTTTCACCGGAAGCTTTTTCCTTTTTCCCACGCTTCTTTAAGGGTTCTAACTTGAATTTCTTTTCCATGATCCTAACTCCTCACATAGATATGTGTTATTTAACGCATAAAAAGAACCATAAACCAGTGGTGTCCGTTCTTTTCCTCATGGGCCATACCCATATATCGATAATATTGTAATGTGTATTTTCTGTCTGACTTTGATGTATATTTACGTCCCGTTACATTCATTATCTTGTCATATGCCTCATCCGTATCCTCGCAGTCCCGCACATATACCTCCAGGCAGGAAGCATTTTTGCGGTAAGGAATGGATGCCAGTGTGTCTTCTATGGTTCCTTCTCCTGTGACCCGTCCGTCTGCATACCCTTTTTCCATAGCTGCCTCCAGACGGCTTTGTGCAATTTTATTTAACTTCATATCCATGATAAAACCTGCGTACCGGTCATAGCTGGTGTGGTTATCACCATCGTACTCCCGTTCTCTGTCCGGATATGCGTCAAAATACTGTTCTTTCTTTTCATCCCCTAACTGACCAAACAGATCCTGAGCCACATCATCATAGCAGCCTGCATTGTAAGCGCCGCCGCCCGTATTTTCCAGCCACTTTGCTGTTTTCAAAGCGCCTGAACTTTCAAATTCATACACAGCATTATCTAAAACCAGCTGTCCTTCGTTCATTCCCCCGTCTTCGTGGAAGTAATACCATTCATCTCCCACCTTTTCCCATCCGGTGGCCATGGTCCCGTCTTCCTTCATATAGTAGAAGCGGCCGCCGGTGTAGAGCCAGCCAATGTATGCCGTACCATCTGTTTTCTTCCAGTACCAGTTCCCGTCAAGATTTACCCAGCTGCCATTTGGCTCTGCTGCATACACTGCATTTGCCGGTCCCGCTGCCAGAAAAGCGGCCATCATAATTATAGAAATAGGATATAACCTGCTTCTGCCTTTCATCCTCTCATCTCCTGCTGTCTTTAAAACCTCTGTTTTCCATTATTGAACTCTATATTTGTTAATTGACATTTGTTCATTTATTAACTATAATGGATTATACTAACTAATGGTGAAAACAACAATGATTAATTTTAATTCTTTTGTTTATTAATCGACAACATTGTAGTATATGTTCATAAACAAAATATTAAAATACTGTAAACAAATCCGAGAGAACATCACATACAAAAAGGGGGAATTTCTTATCATGAGTACAGAAGCAGTAGATCGACGGGTACGGCGTACCAGAAAGCAGCTGCGGGAATGTCTTGTTACTTTATTAAAGCAGAAAAAGGTACAGGATATTACTGTCCGTGAGCTGACCGAACTGGCCGATCTGAACAGAGGAACTTTTTATCTTCATTATAAAGATGTATTTGATCTTCTGGAAAAAACAGAAAGCGAGCTTTTAGACGATTTTAATCAACTGGTCATGAAACATGATGCAGAAGATCTGAAGAAGCATCCTTACGGTATTTTCGTAGAAATTTACACACTGGCCTATGACAATGCAGACCTGGTAGAAATATTATTAGGTGAAAACGGTGATTTAAACTTTCTGAACCGCTTAAAACAGCTGATTCGTGATAAATGTCTTCACGACTGGATGGAAGTATTCCGCGCCGGAAATCCAGCTATTTTTGATGCCTACTTCTCTTTCATCGTATCCGGTTGTGTAGGACTGGTGCAGTACTGGTTAAAGACAGGCATGAAAGAGACACCGCAGCAACTGGCACGACTGACCGAGCAGGTGATCCGTAAAGGCATCGGTGTGCTGGATACAGATCCTTTTGCGGATATAGAAAATGTACGTTCCTGATCCAGTCTATATTATTATCAATATATTGATAATATACGATTGCTTATATTTTGTTGTATACTGATGATATTCTGAGAGTATATTACACCAAATGAGGAGAAAACAGATGAACTACGACGATTTATTCAGAGAAACTGCCTGTGTACGTATAAAAAAAGGAACCGGACGCACATTAAAGGCCGGCGGCGCCTGGATCTATGACAATGAGATCGACACTATTTCCGGTGATTTTGAAAATGGCGACCTGGTCACTGTGGAAGATTTTGACGGCTATCCTTTGGGACATGGCTTTATCAATACAAGCTCCAAGCTGACCGTACGCATGTTATCCCGCAAAAAAGATACTGTGGTCAATGAAGATTTCATCGAACAGAGAGTCCGCACTGCCTGGGAATACAGAAAAGCTACTACTGATATCTCCAGCTGCCGCGTGATCTTCGGCGAAGCAGATTTTCTGCCGGGTATTGTCATCGATAAGTTTGAAGATGTTTTAGTAGTAGAGTCCCTGGCACTGGGCATTGACCGCTTAAAGCCGGTGATCTTAGATAAATTAAAGAAAGTCCTGGCAGAAGACGGTATTTTAATCCGTGGCATTTATGAGCGAAGCGATGCAAAAGTCCGCCTTCAGGAAGGTATGGAGCGCTTTAAAGGCTTTATTGGAGAACCATTCGATACCAAGGTAGAAATCTGTGAAAACGGCGTTCACTACATTGTAGACGTAGAAGACGGCCAGAAGACCGGATTTTTCCTGGATCAGAAATATAACCGTCTTGCAGTACAGAACCTGTGCCGTAATCTGAAACCTGCAAAGGTATTAGACTGCTTCACCCATACCGGCTCTTTCGCTTTAAATGCTGGTATTGCAGGCTCTGAAAAAGTCCTTGGCGTAGACGCTTCCCAGCTGGCAGTAGACCAGGCAACAGAAAATGCCCGCTTAAATGGCTTGGAGGATCACGTCACTTTCCAGTGTGCCGATGTATTTGACCTGCTTCCAAAATTAGAACAGGAAGGTGAAAAATTTGATGTAGTCATCCTTGACCCGCCAGCCTTCACCAAATCCAGAAATTCCATTAAAAACGCAGTAAAAGGCTACCGTGAGATCAACCTCCGTGGCATGAAGTTAGTAAAAGACGGAGGCTACCTTGCCACCTGCTCCTGCTCCCATTTCATGGATCCGGAGCTGTTCACAAAAACCATACGTGAAGCCGCTTCCAACGTCCACAAGAGACTGCGCCAGGTAGAATACCGCACCCAGGCAGCGGATCATCCAATCCTTTGGGCGGCAGATGAGTCCTATTATTTAAAATTTATTATCTTCCAGGTTGTGGATGAAAAATAACATCCGCTCCAGAACAGATTTACCAACATCCAGCCAATGCCGGTAGCTACGGCTACTGCATTTAACTGGAACTGACTTACAAATATCCATGACAGGATCACCCGCAGAGTAATGTGTCCCACAGCTCCTATAAAGGGGATATTTACTCTGCCGATCCCGTCAAAATAGCCTGCAAATGTGTTTCCTGTAAAGCAGAACACATAGAATACCGCAACGATCTTTAAATATCCTGTGGCTGCCAGAAAGGCACCATCTGTTTTATTCCCGATCATAAATCCCATGGTAGCCCTTATTCCACCGGGACACCCATTAGCCAAAGAAAAATCCGTTCCCATGGAAGCCTTTGCTGTAGAGTCCTACATCCAGACTTATCCGGGACAGGACGTGGATAATGCCCGCATTTTCTCCCGCTGCCACATTACTCCTAACACCCAGTTTTCCACTATGGACATTAATGCAACCTATTCTATGGTAGAAGCAGGGCTTGGCATTGGCATCAACAATCAGGTCAACAGTTCTCTCTGGCAGGACCGGGTCGTGCATCTTCCCTTAAAACCGGCCCAGACCATGAATATTGGGCTGGCCTATGGAAAGAATATTTCCCCGGCTTCGGAAGGCTTCCTTCACTTTATAGAAGATAAGCTGCCGGAATAAACATTCCTGCAGCAACCGGCCATTTTTACCCCCATATTGCAAAAAAACTCATTTCCAAGTACACTAAGTAACAGGGGAACACAAAACAAATATGTCATCATAAATAAAAAACTGGAGGGATTACAACATGATCATTGATAATGTAAAAGTTTATACACCCGATCAGAAATTTGTAGAGGGCGGTCTGGTACTGGATCAGGACCGGATCGAAGCTGTCTACACCAATGAAACCAAACCGGATCTTTCGGGAAAAGAGGTTCTCGATGGAGAAGGCGCCTATGCCATTCCAGGACTGATCGACCTGCATTTTCACGGATGCAAGGGGGATGATTTCTGTGACAATTCCATGGAAGCTATTGAACGGATCGCAGAATATGAAGCTTCTGTGGGAGTAACTGCTATTGCACCTGCTACCATGACACTTCCGGTAGAGGAACTGGTAGATGTTTTAAAAACTGCCGCACAGTACAAACGTGAAAAACATGACTATAAAAAGGCAGACCTGGTAGGCATCAACATGGAAGGCCCCTTTATCAGCCCTGTAAAAAAAGGCGCACAGGATGACCGGAATATCCTTCCCTGTGATACTGCACTTTGCGAACGCTTCTTAGAAGCTTCTGAAGATCTGGTAAAATTTGTGGGCATTGCACCGGAAGAAAGCGAAAACTCACTGGAATTTATCCGCCAGATGAAAGAGAAAGTAGATATCTCACTGGCTCATACCAACGCCGATTACGATACAGCCATGGCTGCATTTAGCGCAGGGGCAAACCACGCTGTCCACTTATACAACGGTATGCCGGAAATCCTGCACCGTGCTCCCGGCGTTGTAGGTGCTGTATTTGACAGCAAACATGTAATGACTGAGATCATCTGTGATGGCATCCATATCCACCCGGCTTCTGTACGCGCTACCTTCCAGATGATGGGCGCTGACCGCATGATCCTGATCAGTGACAGTATGAGAGCTACCGGTATGCCGGACGGCCAGTATACCTTAGGCGGTCTGGATGTAAAAGTAGTAGGAAAACTGGCAACTTTAGTTTCTGACGGAGCTATTGCCGGTTCTGCCACCAATCTGGCTGATTGTATGCGTACCGTTGTTCAGAAAATGGACCTGCCATTAGAAACAGCCGTTGCCTGCGCTACCATCAATCCAGCCAGAAGCTTAAAGATCGATAAAGACTACGGCTCCCTTGAAAAGGGTAAAAAAGCCAATGTAGTACTTCTTGGAAAAGATCTTGAATTAAAATGTGTGATCAAAGACGGAAAGAGGATCTGAAAAAATGACAACCATAAGACCTATGCAGCCTGCTGACAAGGAGGCTGTTCTTGCAATGATGGAAGTTTTCTACGCTTCCCCGGCTGTTTTAAGCAACGGCTCCGCTGCTATTTTTTCCAGTGATTTTGAAGCCTGCATAAACGATAATCCTTATCTGGAAGGCTATATGTTTGAGGAAAATGGCCAGATCCAGGGATATGCCATGGCTGCAAAAAGCTTTTCCACAGAATTCGGCCGTCCCTGTATCTGGGTGGAAGACCTTTATATCAAAGAGGATTTTCGTGGAACCGGCATTGGAAGCTTATTTTTGGAATTTATTGAAAAAAAGTATCCTGAAGCCGTCCTTCGCCTGGAAGTAGAAGAAGAAAACGGCAGAGCCGTTAAAGTCTATGAGAAAAACGGCTTTAACGTCCTGCCGTATATGGAAATGAAAAAACTGTTATAACCAGCGGTCACCTAGAAGAATTTTACAATATCTTCTACATTCTTTCTTACCGGCATTTCAGGTTTAATTGCTCCGTATCCTACTGCGATCACGGAAACAACTTCCTGGGATGCCGGAATTTCTAAGTATTCACGAAGCTTTTCGCTGTTGCGAATTCCCATGATCAGAGTATCTAAGCCCATATCTTTTGCCTTTAACACCAGGTTTTCATTCTGCAGTCCCAGGTCATAGCAGCCCCAGCCTTCGCCAACTTCATTTTCAGCCACACCTTCTCTTGTAAAACCGGAACGTGTTTTTTCAAAAGCAGTGATGATCAGTGCAGGAGCATTTGCGCTGTTTTTCTGGTTAAATTCCGGAAGGCAGTCTTTTCTTACTTTTTCCAGCATTTCCGGTGACATTACAACATAATATCTGCCGGTCTGGGAATTTTTCCAGGACGGAGCCATCTGGGCAAAACGGATCAGTTCCTCGATCTGTGCCTTTTCTACTGTCTTTCCCTCTTCATAAGCTCTTAAGCTTCTGCGCGCCATAACGGTCTGATTAAATTCCATAGTAATTAGCCTCCTTGATAACTTTTTGCGTAACTATTCATTGCTTTCACAGTTACCTTTTTGCTTTCTAATCAGAAGTATAACATATCCGCAGCCACTTTGGAATATACATACACCAATCCCTTTTGTCTGGAGTTTTTCTATGGGTGCTTTTGTAAAAAAATGGTTCCATCTGGTTTTGATCTTTGTTTTTGCCTATCTGGCAGGAAGTCTGGCGGGGCAGGCTGCAAATCAGTTTTCTTCTGCTGAAGAGTCTACAAAAAATGCCGTTTATGAACCTTCCCAAAAGCCAGTGGCTTTAACTGAAAATGGTATCCCCATTTATTCTGCCTCTGCTGACGGCAACTGGGGCTTAAGCTTTCCCTCTCCCGGTCAGGCTCCCGTTGGAAATACAACAAATGACTACTTAAAGCAGTTTAATGCCTGCTATATGGGAGATCCTGGTGAAAAAGTAATCTATCTCACCTTTGATGCTGGTTATGAAAATGGGAATACCGCAAAGATATTAGATGCCTTAAAGAAACATGGCGTTCACGCTGCCTTTTTTGTAGTGGGAAATTATCTGGAAACCAGTCCGGAACTGGTAAAACGGATGGTAGAAGAAGGCCATATCGTTGGCAATCATACCTACCATCACCCGGATATGTCAAAGATCTCTGACAAACAGAGTTTTGAAAAAGAATTAAAGGATTTGGAAAACCTATATACACAGGTTACCGGGCAGACTATGAAGAAATACTACCGGCCGCCTCAGGGAAAATACAGCGAAAATAACTTAAAAATGGCCCAGGAGATGGGATACAAAACCTTTTTCTGGAGCCTTGCCTATGTGGACTGGTATCAGGATAAACAGCCCTCAAAAGAAGAGGCATTCAAAAAGTTATTAGGTCGTATCCATCCCGGAGCCATTGTACTGCTTCACAGCACCTCAGATACAAATGGTGCTATTTTGGATGAACTTCTTACTAAGTGGGAGGAAATGGGATATCATTTCGCCACTTTAGATGATATCTGATATTCCTGACTTTATGACTCTGGCACTGCAACTGCTGTAGCTCCGATCAACTCCAGCTTATCACTGTTGCTGCCTTCTCTTTTTACATGAGCCGTTTTAACAGCAGCACCGGATGTAGATGTAGCCGTAATCGTCCCCTGGGCGCCTGCCAGTTCTACTGTCTCATCCACAATACCAGATCCTGCCCCTGTAAAAGTAAGATTTCCGGCTTCCAGACGGACAGCGGAGGGGTGATCTGCATCCAGCTCTTCCCCATTCCAGTCACTGCTGATTGCTTCCGCATCTGCTGACTCCAGTTCCAGACTTCCTTCTCCCCGGATGGTCAGTGTACCTGTGCCCTTTTTGATCACCGGTCCCTGGCTTTCCAGGTGGCTTATGGTATCTTTTTTAAGCTGAAGGATCAGATCTCCTTCTACTTCGATCACCGGTTCTGCTGTATCCAGACTTCCGGCTTCCAGTTCGTCCAAGGTCAAAATATACTGGCCTCTGCTGTTGCGCAGCGTCCAGCCTGCTTCCCTGGTGGTCTTTCCATTTTCAGGGATCAGCACCTTTTCGCCTTCGATCTTAACAGAAGTAAGAGGCACCTGATTTCTGGAGGTAGTCAGATTAAATTTGGATGCCACAAACATTCCAAATGTAGCTACTCCCGCGCAACAGGCTGCCACCAGACCGATAAACAGAACAGTACGGACCATTCTTCCAACAAATTCTTTAGGCAGCTGCTGCATGTTTTGCTTCCTCCAGTCTCTTGTTAAACTGTTCATAAAAATCCACGGAAGCATCAAATGGCTCCATGTAGAACTTTTTCAGAACATACAGGCACAAAGCCTTTGACTTATCCTGGCCTTCACTTCCAAGGCTTTTTATCTTCTGTCCCATTTCTTTTGCAAAATAATGCCAGTCAGAAACGAATTTTTCATATTTGCCAAAATCCGGGATATCGATCCATTTACGCACCTTTACCTTGGTCCTGTTTTCCTTCTTACATTCATGGGTCTGTAAAAAATACTGGAAAGAACCATTTTCATAAAGTCTCCCTAAAGGGAACAGACGGCAAAATCCCGGTCTGAATGGATGAACGGAGCATCTGCCTTCTCCATTTAAGAAAGAACAGGCTTCTTTTTCTCCTGCCATTTTCAGGTTTGGCAGGATCAGACCATCTGACATATTCAGTTCGATCCGACCCTTTAACAGATCTTCAAAAGTCAGCCCTGTTCCTGTACTTAAACGGTAAATGTCATAGGGATCCAGTAAAATAGAGGATCCCATTCCCTGACAACAGGCAGAGCAGCCTTTACAATCTCCGCAGTCTGCTTTTACCATATCCGAGGAACTGTACAATCTTCCATCGGATATTTCTTTTAAATCTATTTCGCGTTCCATTATTTCTTTTGTTTCCTTTCACACGCCGAAATCTTTGACGATACCGGCAAGATTTCCGGCTACTGTAAGTGTTACGGGCTTACGGACCGATGGTTACCGGCACACCCACTGCACAATAACTCCACAGAATATCCATTACATCATTGGTCATGGCAATACAGCCTGCCGTTCCACGATCTCCCTGATTTCCATGGATCTCAATAGCTCCGCCTAAAGGAGTATCCCATGGTGGGGTCACGCCTGCTTTGTTTGCATCTACAATCGCCTGGTACTGTTCCTGGGTAATAAGACCGGTGGACAGACCTCTTTCTGCATCCTCAATATTTGGATAGGACAGTCCAAGTGCCAGATAATACTTGCTCTTGTCATTTCTGGTACATACATAGAAACTGCCGGAAGGGGTGATCTCATCCCCCTCCTGCACTTTATCACCGGTAGCTGACTGGCGTCCCAGTTTTGCATCCCAGACGCCAATGGCCTGTTTATTCTGCATCAGGGTCAGCTTGCTCTGACGTTTGCTGATATAAATGCTGATACCGGTAGCGGTCGGGGTGATGGATGCCGGATCTGGTTTTGCAGCAGAAGCCTCTGTATTCTGGGCAGTATCTGTCTGGGTGTTGCCTGCTGCACTCTGGGTCGTATCTGTATTGACTGAAGAGTTGACTGTTGCCTGAGAGGTATCTGCTGCATTCTGACCTGCATCTGTCACCTTGGTTGCCTGACCGCCTACAGACTCAACCGGGCTGTTTACAGCAACGATCTGCTCTGCAAGCGCACCGGAAGCGGTTGTCACAGCCAGTCCCATTGCCAGAAAACCTCCAAGCAGTAATCTTCTATATTTCATCTATTACATCTCCTTTGGGAAAACATATATATTTGCATTAAATTTTCTATCTGCTCCCCATTTTACCAGAACACAGCTTTTGGAGCAACCGCACTTTTTTTAAGATTTTCTGTCATTTTTCCAATATATGTCATCTATTTCTAACCATATTCCCTTACTCTCCTACCACCTGCACCTGGCTTCCAACGCCAGTACTGCTGCGCTTTTTGGTAACAATGATCTTACGTTCGATCCTGTCTTTCAGCTCTCCTACATGGGAGATAATACCTACCAGTCTCTGTCCCTGCGCCAAATCATTTAAGGAACGGATCGCCTGGTTTAAAGAGTCCTCATCTAAGGAACCAAAGCCCTCATCTACAAACATGGCATCCAGACGGATCCCCCCTGCTCCCGCCTGGATCTCATCAGAAAGCCCTAATGCAAGGGACAGGGATGCCTGGAAAGACTCACCGCCGGAAAGTGTTTTTACACTTCGCTCTGTTCCGTTGTAATGATCGATGACATTTAAGTCCAGACCTGCTTTTTCTTTCTTACTCTCCCCTTTTTCCTGGCGTTTTAACTCATACTGACCGCTGCTCATAGTCATAAGCCGCAGATTAGCCCTGCGCAGGATCCGGTCAAAATAAGCCATCTGTACATAGGTTTCCAGCTCGATCTTGCGCTTTCCGCTGAGAGTTCCCCCTGCTGTATCAGAAAGTGACCGCATCCACACATATTCCTGCTCTGCTGCTGCCATTTTTCCCTGATTTTTCTGAACATTGTTGTAAATACAACGATTATTTTCCAGATCTGCATATTGTCTGGAATATTTCTCATTCCATTCCTTCTTTTCTTCTGAAAGAACAGTTATCTTTTCCTGGATCTCCCCTTCGGAAGTTTCCTGCATGGACCCGATCTGGGACTTTAAAGTTTCTATGGCAGATCTCAGACTTTCAGACTGGGCATTTAAAACATTTAATGTTTCCACTGCCTGAGCCAGTGCTGCTTCCAGTTTCAGTTTATTCTGCATTTTTCCTTTCAGCCGGTCTTCTATTTCTTCTGCTGTAACAGAACCATAGATCTTATTTTCTTCTTCCAGCTGCTTCTTTAATTCTTCCAGCTGAGTTGCCAGCTTCTGGATCAGCAGGGCCTTTTCGGAAATATTTTCAGAAAGTTTTTTCTGTTGGTCTTCCATCGTTTCAGCCTGGGCCTGTAAACGGTTTAAGTATTCCGCCTTTTTTCCATTTTCTTCCAGATCAGCTTTTATCTGTTCTAAAACAGCGTTGTTTTGGGCTTTTAGCTCTGCGAAAAACATTTTTATCCTAGATACAACGTTTTCTATATCATTTGTGCTCTGTATCCCCGGTACCTGCTGCATTTCCTGTATCTTCGGCTCGTCCTGCAAATTTTTTATGCACTGTCTGATCAACAGATCCATCTGCCCTTCTGCCGCTGAATGGATATTTCGGGCCTGCAGCAGTTTATCCTGAAGAATCTTCTCATTGGTCTCCAATGCCTCTTTCGTTTCCTGGCATTTTTTAAGACTTTCCGCTGCCTTTTGGGCATCCTTTAATTTCTGATCACAGTTATTAATTGCTTCTGACAGACGCCGTTTCACCTCAGGTAGACTCTCTGCCCCTGCATCCCCAAAGATCTGCTCCGCCTTATTCCGGTACTGTTCCCACAGTTCTTCCGACTGTTCCTTAAACTGCCCCGCCAATGCACTTAGCTTCTGGACATTTTCTTCTTTCTGATCCAATACCTCTTTCTTCTCATCTAAAAATTCCTTATCCGGCACCTTATCTGTAAGTACTGCCGGTTTTGGATGATGATCGGAACCGCAGACCGGGCATCTCTCCCCCTCTTTTAAATGCTTTGCCAGAAGCCCTGCCTGGGCATCTAAAAATGTCTGTTCCAGATGACCATAAATTTCTCTTTCCCTGTTTCTTACAACAACGGCATTTTCATATTCTTTCTGGGTTTCTGCCAGCTTTTTCTGGACCAGTTCCAATTGACCTGCCTGAAGCAAAAACTCCTGTAACTGTTGTGACTTCATCTGTAAAAGAGGCTCATTTCCTGCTGCCTGCGCCAAAGCATTTTCCTGCTTTATCATTTCTTCCTTCTGCAGCTTCCAGTTATTTCCAGTCATTTCCAGTTTCAGCACATTTTCCTCTGCCGCCTTTTTCTCCTTTACAGCCTGATCCAGAGCTTTTTCATCCCCAGTCAGTTTCTCCCCTTTTCCCATGGCTTCCTTAAGCCTGTTTTGCAGCCGCTCTTTCTCTGCTTCTACACCTTTCAGACCTTCCTGGGCTTCTTTATTTTCAAGCAGTGCCTGTTCCAGAGAAACTTTCTCCTGTTTTAACTTCTCTTCCGTAAACTTCTCTTCTCCTATTGCCCTTTCTTTTCCTTTGGCTTCCTGTACTTTTCCCAGAAATGCCTCCAAGCCGGCTTTTTTCTCTCTCAGCTCTCTTATCTCTTCTGCCAGTACTTCACAGCCCTTTGCCTCTTCTTCTGCCGCCGTCTTTTGAGAAACAGCCTTTTCTACCTCAGGTTTTAGTTCTTCAAACAGCTTCTGCTTTGCCTCCAGATCTGTTTTCATCTTCTGTCTCTGCTTTGCTTCCCCAAGAACCTTATTTTCTTTCTGTATCTCTTCCTCGATCCCATGGATCTGATCTTTCAGACCTGCAAGTTTTTCCTCCTGCCGTCCTATAACCTCAGCCAGAAGTTCAATTCCCCGAATGGTCTTTCCCTCAAATTTCGCCTTTTTCAGCTCTTTCCATTCACTTTCTGCTTCCGGGTCATCACTGATGCTGACGCCATCCAGATACTGGCTGATGCTGCGGCGCATCTCATCATATTCTTTCCATTTTCCCTTCACTGCCTCCCGCAGCCTGTTCTCAATATCCTGATAGATCCCTGTATGGAAGATCTGGCGGAAGATCTCCCCTCTCTCTGCAGTTCCGGCTAAAAGCAGTTTCTGGAAATCTCCCTGGGCGATCATGGCGATCTGGGTAAACTGTCGGTAGTCCAGTCCCATTAACTCTGTAATGGCTTTTGTCACTTCTCTGGTCTTGGTCACAGGCTGCCGGCTGTCTGGAAAAACAAGTTCTGCCTCTGCTTTTTGCAGGGTAAATCCTGTTCCTCTGCCCTTTGGACGGAGATATTCCGGATTTCTGGTGACTTTATAATCTTTTCCCTGATAAATAAAGGTCAGCTCCACATAAGTAGGCACATCATCCGGTGCATACTTGCTGCGAAACATCCCCGTTTCCCTGACATTTCCGCTGGCTTCCCCATAAAGAGCAAAAGTAATGGCATCAAAAAGAGTGGTCTTTCCCGCACCTGTATCACCGGTGATCAGATAAAGCCCTTTTTCTCCCAGCTTTTCAAAATCGACCACTGTCTTTTCCCCATAAGGCCCAAAGGCGCTTATAACCAGTTTTTTCGGCTTCATTCTTTCACCTCCCGGATGATATTTCGCACAAACTCTTCCTGGATCTGGCTCATGGGCTGGTTGTTCTGCAGCTCATAAAACTCCATGAACAGCTCCATTTCTGACTTCTGTTCTACTGCCTGGGCTGCCGTAAGCTCCGGATTTTCCCTGGTCCTGCGGTTGTCATATTCCAGCTGCATAATATTGGGGTAAATGACCCGCAGCTTCTGCAGACCGTCTAAAATATCCTCTTCATCGGTCAGTGTCACATGAAGGTAATCCTCGCAGTTTCCATTTTCATAAAATGACTTTGCAGTCACTTCCATATAGCTGCCCCGGATCTTTCGCATATCCCGCAGGGGATGCAATGGAACAGCTGAGATCTCCACATTTCCTTTTTCTTTTAATTCCACCACAGTAATGGATTTTTCCTGACCCGCCTCTGAAAAAGAATATTTAAGAGGTGTGCCACAGTATCGCACCTGGTCTCTTCCCACTGCCTGGGGACTGTGGATATGCCCCAGGGCCACATAATCAAACCCATCAAATACAGAAGCGTCCACATTGTCAAGGCCTCCTACGGACACTTCCTCTGACTCACAGCGCATGGCGCCGGTGACAAACTGGTGGGCGATCAACACATTTCGCACATCTGTATCCACAGTCATATGGGAAACAGCCATTTTCACTGCGCTCTGGTAATCACACACTGCCTCTGCTTCTTTTTCAAATTCTCCCTCTTCAAAAGCATGACGGACTACAGCCGGTTTTACAAAAGGAAGCAGATGGATGCACACTTTTCCATATGCATCGGTAAATTCCACATTTTCTGTCTTTCCCTCATACACAGGCGCCACGTAAATACCGCTTTTCTTCATCAGCCGTCCGCCGTAGGAAACACGCTCCGGTGAATCATGGTTTCCGCTGATCATAAACACGATTAGTCCCATTTCATTTAAACTTGTAAGAAAATCATCAAATACCTGCACTGCCTCTGCCGCCGGAACCGGCTTATCATAAATATCACCTGCTAAAATGATCCCATCTGGCTGATGCTCCTTTGCAGCTTTTAAGATCTGCATCAGGATATATTTCTGGTCCTCCAGCATGGAAAACTCATTGACCCGCTTTCCAATATGCAGGTCCGATAAATGAAACAACTTCATAGTAACCTCCCGACCATAATATGTTCTCTCGGAATCTTTCTGTGCCTGATTTTGTGAGAAGATTTTTTGTCAGTTGTGCCCAAATTTCTGAGGCGTACGCGGTGCGTACGTTGATGAAATTCGGGTGCGGCTGGCGGAAAATCAGCCACAAAGGCAGGTACAAGAAAGACTCCGAGAGGACATTAATAAATCCGTGAACGCGCCGCCGGCGCATTCTCAATATGTATAGCAAAAAGGTGCCGCAAAACATCTCCTCTTTTGCGGCACCTCTCATTCCACCTAGTATCTTTCCACTCAGTATCTATTTCCAGTTTATTATGTTTATTACTTACTGCTCTAACTGCTTCTTATAGATCTCAATTACTTTCTTCATCATTTCCGGACCTGGTGCGCCGATGGTCATACGCTTTTCAACGCAGGTCTTCATGCTGATGGCTTCGTATACATCTTCCTCAAATACAGGACTGATCTTCTTGTATTCCTCTAATGGAAGATCATCTAAAGCAATGCCCTTGTCGATGCAAAGCAGTACCAGCTGTCCTACGATACCATGGGCATCACGGAATGGTACGCCATGGTTTACCAGATAATCAGCTGCATCCGTTGCATTGGTAAAGCCATTCTTTGCGCTGGCTTCCATTACATCCTTGCGGAACTTCATGGAAGAGATCATACCGGTAAATAAGGACAGGCAGCCCTTCACTGTATCAATAGCGTCAAAGGTCAGTTCCTTATCTTCCTGCATATCCTTATCATATGCCAGAGGAAGTCCCTTCATGGTAGTAAGCATGGAAACCAGGGCGCCGTAAACGCGGCCGCTCTTTCCACGGATCAGCTCTGCAATATCCGGGTTCTTCTTCTGAGGCATAATACTGCTTCCGGTGCTGTAGGAGTCATCGATCTCTACAAAACGATATTCATTGGTGTTCCAGATAATGATCTCCTCGCTGAAACGGCTTAAATGCATGGCAATAGTAGATAATGCACTTAACAGCTCGATCAGATAGTCGCGGTCAGAAACGGAGTCCATGGAGTTTAAGGTAGGACCGTCAAAATCCAGAAGTTTTGCAGTGTATTCTCTGTCCAGCGGATAAGTAGTTCCAGCCAGAGCGCCGGAGCCTAACGGGCAGTAATTCATTCTCTTGCGGATGTCCTGTAAACGGGAACGGTCTCTGGAGAACATTTCAAAATATGCGCCCATGTGATGAGCCAGTGTTACAGGCTGTGCCTTCTGTAAATGGGTAAAACCAGGCATAAATGTCTCGGTGTTTGCTTCCATGATCACCAGAAGTTCTTTTAAAAGATCCTTTACAAGAACGTCCATCTCATCAATCTCGTCTCTTGTATACAGCTTCATATCCAGAGCTACCTGATCGTTACGGCTGCGTCCTGTATGCAGGCGCTTTCCTGCTTCGCCGATACGCTCTGTTAAGGTTCCTTCTACGAAAGAGTGGATATCTTCGTATTCGGAGTCAGCCGGGATCACCAGCTTACCGCTGTCAAGATCTTCTCTAATGCCTTCCAGACCTGCCACAATGGCATCTCTGTCTGCTTCTGTAAGAATTCCCTGTTTCGCTAACATCTTTACATGTGCGATGCTGCCTCTGATGTCCTGACGATAAAATTTCTGATCAAATGAAAGTGATTCATTAAAATTCTGTACCAGCTGGTCTGTTTCTTTTGTGAAACGTCCGCCCCAAAGCTTCATAATTGATGTCTCCTTTTGTCCTTTAATTTATAATCTGCATGTCCTTTCGGAACATTTCTGCATGTATGATACCAGATTGCTACGTGCTTTGCACTCTCGCAATCTTTAAAACATTCGTAATCCGCTCATTTTTCTTTGAAAAATGGCTACTTACTCATGTTTTACGTGCCCCAAGTTCCAAAATCCTCCTGCAAGCAAGCTTGCGTTGGATTTTAGACCTTTTGACACTTGGTATCATTATACCTTATAAATTCACATTTTGCGGCTATTTTTTATATTTTTGTCTTTTTTTTCTTATTTTTATTATTTACAGTAGTAATGATCGCTGCTCCTGCAAACACTACAAGGCTCACACCTGTAATAATAGCACCTGTTTTTAAACCTTCCGGCTCATAGGTAAAGGAAATTTCATGGTCTCCTTCTGCCAGGTCTGCTGCAATAAATGTATCAAAAACAGGTCTTGTTTCCGTTTCCACACCATCCACAAAAAGCTTCCAGCCCTTGTCATATGGAATACTTGTAAACATGGTCTTATATCCATCAGAATGAATGGTTCCGGAAAGTTCTGTATCCGTCCATTTAGTCAGGTTGATGGGATTTTCATTCATTTTATCATAAAATTCTTTAAAGGCTTCCGGATCAAACCGCCATACTTCTCCCTGAAGGGAAGGATTTCCCTCATCCTCTGAGCGAAGTTCTACATCCGTTCCCTTTACAAGATATCCCAGTTCCAGGAAATAACCTCTGTCTACATTGTCAAAGGACCTGCTCTTTTCTCCCATGGTTGCTGTGACCTTTTCCACTTTCTTGTTGGTCACATACACATAATAATCACCGGAAGTTTCCACTGTAAAGGTAAGTTTCTTGCCTTCTGTAACACTTTCATTGGACACCAGCACATCTTTGGTCCCCAGCACATTGCAAAGGTCATTCTGTACTACCGCAGGATTGCCTGAGTCTAACAGCCAGTTATTCTCCACATCTGCGGGAAGCATAAATGCTACCGGCAGCGTATTCTGATTTTCATAAAGCCACATAGAGCCTTTTCTGCTGATCTGATCCTTTAAACCAGTTACCGGCTGCTGATCCGGATAAATGCCATATCGGATAGAAAACAGGCTGTCTACCAGGGGAGTACTTCCTTTAATACTGTAAGCATTGGTGGAACTTTCGCAGCCCAGCTTTCTCACAAAATCAGTTAAAGAAGCATTTGCTACCGATGAAAACAGGGACGCAGATGGAAAATTCATCCACGCACCATCATTTTTCGTCTTGCTGTCTCCCTTTTCCACTCTGTAGAAGGTATCACATTTAATGCTTTCCGCTAACCTTCTGGTATCCTGATTGTCCTTTACATACGCAGTCCTGCTGGTAGTTGGAAGGCTGCTGACACCAAGGTTTAACGCAGTTTCCACTGCTACTAAAAGCAGGGTCAGCATCATGATCACATCTTCATTCCAGTTTTTCCGCTTATACAGATAAATAAGCCCCATATACAGTGCCAGGAAAATGATGGCTGCATAAAACACAGAAAAATGAAATTGTGCAGAGTTATCCACAAGTTTCTCTGCCATGAGCACAAAGATAATGGCACCCCAGAACGCCCACACCACCTGTTTCCAGGAAGTTTCTTTCAATTCCAGGCAGACCTGATAACACATAGTCAGCACCAAGGCGATATAGATAAAGGACTGTCTGCATGGAAGGCTGTTTGGATAATGGAACCCATGCCAGATGAAATTTAACACATTGATGGAAAAGCTGGCATAAAACATTAACAGCAGGCCGCAGTAAACTGCCTTTTCCCGCACTGTGATCTTCTTTGCCCCCAGATAAAGAAGAAGGAACATAAGCACTGCCACACCGCAGTAAATATTGGGCCAGTGGTCCAGGCCGATCTCTGTTCCCACATTTCCAATGTGACGGGCGATCATATCAAAAATGGAGAAATAACAGCTGATGGTCTTTGGAAAATCAAAGTCGCCGGAAGCAGTCGCCTGCAAAGCATAGATCTCAGGCAAAAGCACAACGGCTGCCAGTCCTCCTGCAAGAAGAGAATAAAAGCCAAAGCGCACTCCTGTTGCCACCAGGTCTTTTATCTTCTTTGGCGGGTATAAGATCACCTGCACGATCACATACATGACCATGAAAATACAGATCATGATAGAGATATAGTAGTTGGACAGAATAGAAAGACCCAGAGTCACACAGTAAAACAGGCCCTTTTTCTCCTGCACCAGCTGCTCTAACCCATAAAGGATCAGCGGCAGCAGGAAAATGCAGTCCAGCCACATGATATTCCAGCTGTAAGCTGCCATATAACCGCTTAAAGCATAGAAAATGCCGAAAACACCGGCTACAAAATGCTTCTTCTCAAAATGATGATCCAGATACCAGGTAAACGTCACTCCGCAGAGACCTGTTTTTACCATAATAAGGATGGTCATAAATTCAATGATGAATTTCTTCGGACATAAGATGATCAGCCAGTTCACCGGACTTGCCAGATAATAAGCATAAAGAGCCGAGAAATTCACTCCCATACCAATATCCCAGCTGTATAGCAAGCTTCCTCCCTGTTTTAGCTTGTACTGAAACTCAGAAAAGAAGGGCGCGTACTGGTGATACATGTCCGTTCTTAAAAAGCACTCTTCACCAAAAGGGAAGATGCCTCTCTGGGCAAACAGGATGATCAGGACAGCTACCGGCACGAAAAAGGCTGCGATCAGGCCATCACTTGGACGCAGGAAATGGAAGTAACCATTTTCTATATCATCCTCCAGATCCAGTTCTTCTTCTGAAACTGCCGTCTGCTCCTTCGCTGCGCTTTCAGGGCTGTCTTCTTTTTCTTCTTTCTCTTCCTTCTCTGTTTCTATTTGCATTTCTTCCTGTAAGGGATCATTTTCCTGTAAATTTTCCTGCAAAGATACTGTTTCCTCCCTGCCTGTATTTTTCACCGGAACCGGTCTCTGGACTATTTCAAGGACCTCATCCAGTTCTTTTTCTACCTGTTCTATTTCTTCACGACTCACTGCATTCACCTTTCTTTATAGCCGCTTTTATATATTATTTCCAGTTATTTCTTTTTAAAGATCCAAAGTTTGCTGAATACATAATTTGCGACCATATTGATAACAGAAGCTGTCAATTTACAGAACATCTCATAAACAAAACCTCTGTCTCCCCCCAGTTTTACCATCACTACCATTAATATCCAGGTAGCCACTCCTGAAATAGCCCTTGCCGCAAAAAAGGCACCGCCTTCTTTTAATAAGTACGCCGGCCCCATGTTAAAATTCCGGAATACGATGATCTTATTTACAATATAAGCAAATAAGACTGCTGCCACCCAGGAAAGAGCCTGGGACACCCCTACACCCATGGACATTTTCCGAAATGCTGTATAGGAAACAAAATCCACTGCTGTAGTCAGCACACCACATACCAGATAACTGATGGTTTCATAGTTTACGCATTTTTTCCATAATTTTCCAAACACGATTTTTCTCCTGTTTCTGATCTTACCATTTTTTCTCTGACCAGTTTTTTCTATTATATGGTAGCCGTTCTTAATTGTAAAGTTAATTAGCGTTTAATCTGTTCACCAAACTATAAATGTTTTGAAAAGAATGGTTATCTACGTTATAATGTTCACATAGAAAATAACCAGAATATCTGGAGGAATTATATGAATCTTTCCTATTTAAAGTATGCCGTAGAAGTAGAAAAAACCGGCTCTATTACAAAAGCAGCCCAGAACTATTATATGAACCAGCCCCATTTAAGCAAGATCATCCGTGAACTGGAGCGTGATCTTGGATGTCCCATCTTTGACCGTACCAGCAGGGGAATGATCCCTACTGTCCGTGGAGAAGAATTCCTGCGCTACGCAAAAGGGATCATGGAACAGGAAGCCCAGTTAGACAAGCTCTGCTCCAGAAATAAGGAATGTCCCCGTGAAATTCGTCTTTGCGGTCCCCGCGCTTCTTATATATCCAGCACTTTAAAGAATTTTTTAAAAGAAGATGACCGGCTTTTTACAACCAATGTGCGCTATAAAGAAACGAACTCCAAGGACGTGGTCCGTCTGGTCTCTTCCAAAGAATTTGACTTAGGCATTGTCCGCTGTCAGGTACTTTACGAACCATTTTTCCTTAAAATGATACAGGATGAGCATTTGGACAGCAAGGTCTTATGGCAGTTCTCTCCCAAGGTACTTATGTCCCCCTCGCATCCTCTTGCAGGAAAGGAGCCTTTAGACCACCTTGATTTTTCCCAGTCCGTAGAACTGCTTCAGGGAGATATCCAGTATCCTTCTTTTACCCCGGAAAATACTGACTGTGTCCTTCCGGACAGTGATCCCCGCCATACCATTTATATTTATGACCGGGGCAGCCAGTATGAATTTCTCCGCCATCTTCCAGGTGCCTATATGTGGACTTCTCCTGTTCCGTACAGCACCCTTACAGAAGCAAAACTGATCCAGAGAGAATGTACCCGCCCGGATAATGTATTCAAGGACCTTTTAGTCTGTCGCAGCAACTACCGCCTGTCCAAAGCAGAAACAGAACTGACCCAGTGGCTGGGCCGCACTATCAGCCAGCTGTCTGACTAACTGGCTGCTCTGTTTTGTAAGACCATTTTTATCAGGTCTTAAAATATCGTCTTGAAAATAACAATATTCTCAGTAACAGAGCTGGCCATTTTTTCGTTTATTTTTCTGTTACTGAGTATTTTTTTCTTTCTGCTTTATATTTTTATTCACATTTCACAATTTTCTTCTCATTAACCAGTGATATACTTACAGGAATACCATTATTCCATTTTTGCATCTAGTCAAGCTTTTATCAATGTGCTACTATATAGCTGTTAAAGAAATAACGAACAGATACATATAGTCAATCACACAACTATATTTTTAGGAGGTCATAATTATGAGATTCACATTACCAAGAGATTTATACCATGGAAAAGATGCACTGGAGTCCTTAAAGACACTGCCTGGCAAGAAAGCCATTGTTGTTGTAGGCGGCGGCTCCATGAAGCGTTTCGGTTTCCTGGATAAAGTAGAAGCTTACTTAAAAGAAGCAGGAATGGAAGTTCAGTTATTTGAAGGCGTTGAGCCAGATCCTTCTGTAGAGACCGTTATGAAGGGTGCAAAAGCTATGCAGGAATTCAAACCTGACTGGATCGTAGCTGTAGGTGGTGGTTCACCAATCGATGCTGCAAAGGCTATGTGGGTATTCTATGAGTATCCTGATACCAAGTTTGAAGACCTGATCACACCATTCAGCTTCCCAACACTGCGTACAAAAGCTAAATTCTGTGCTATCTCCTCTACCTCCGGTACAGCTACCGAAGTTACTGCATTCTCTGTAATCACAGATTATGCTAAGGGAATCAAATATCCTCTGGCTGACTTCAACATCACACCAGATGTTGCTATCGTTGACCCGGCTTTAGCAGCTACTATGCCTAAGAAGCTGACCGCACATACTGGTATGGATGCTATGACTCATGCGATCGAGGCTTATGTTTCCACACTGCACTGCGAATACACCGATCCGTTAGCACTGCATGCTATCGAAATGATCAACGAATACCTGGTTGCTTCCTACAATGGTGATCTGGATGCCCGCGCTAAGATGCATGACGCACAGTGCTTAGCTGGTATGGCATTCTCCAACGCATTATTAGGTATCGTTCACTCTATGGCACATAAGACCGGTGCTGCTTACTCCGGCGGACATATCGTTCATGGATGTGCTAACGCAATGTACCTGCCAAAGGTTATTAAATACAACGCAAAAGAACCTGAAGCAGCTGCAAGATACGCTAAGATTGCTAAATTCATCAACCTGCCGGGAAATACTGATGAAGAACTGGTAGATGCTCTGATCGCAAGGATCCGCGAGATGAACAAGGATCTGGATATTCCTACCTGCATCAAGTACTATGAAGGCGGAATCATCGATGAGAAAGAATTCATGGAGAAACTGCCTAATGTTGCAGAACTGGCAGTAGGCGATGCCTGCACCGGCTCCAACCCAAGAAGCATCAACCCAGATCAGATGGCTAAGCTGCTTAAGTGCTGCTACTATGATGAGGAAGTTGATTTCTAATCCATAGAAATTCATAAAAGATCTGAAGATCCAGAATTAAATAAGGAACTTTTTAAGGGCTGCGGAAAGTTGATCTGCAGCCCTTATTTGATCAAAGGATAGTCTTATGATTCTTTTAAAATAATATTCAACAAAACATTTAACCCCACACCACTTAATACAGCAATAAATACCGGTGAAGTGCAAAGCATATTTAAAAATGGGGAAAGTCCATCTGCCCACTCTTTATAGGTAGACGTACACTGGTAAGGAAGCATAACTGCTAAAGTAAGGGTAATTCCGGCTACCAGCGTATTTCTCAATGTTCTTGGAGATGATACAATGGAATCGATCCCAGAAAACATGATGGAAGCTGCTGAAATAAGGAAAACCGCTCCGATCACTGACTTTGGGATACCAGCCAGGATGTATGCCATTTTAGGGCAGAAACCATAAAGCAGGAAAAGTCCTCCTGCAAACTGGGTCACACGTCTGGAAGCTACACCGGTAGCTGCTACGATACCTATATTCTGTGTATAAGAAGTACAAGGCAGACCTCCAAAAAGAGCCGTAATCATACATCCCAGACCGCTGGCCATGATCCCCTTATCAATATGCTTTACTCTGTAAACTTCATCACAGGCTGCACAAGTTGCCGCATAATCTCCAACAGACTCAAAAATTGCTCCCATATATCCGCTGAAACCACCGATCACAGCTGCCGCTGTAATGGTAATAGCCGCATCTGGCTGCCCCTGCATACCTGTAAACGGGAAAAGCCGTGGAATCCTGACCCACGGAGCTGCGTGAACAGCTTCCCAGTCAAAAATGCCCAGAAAAGAAGATATCACTACTCCTACGATCACAACCGTGGTAAGGATAAATCCCTGGGAGATCATTCCCTTTGTTTTAAACTTAAGCACAAGAGCCAGTAAAAATGAGATCAGTGCCAGAACCAGATATAAAGGTTCCTGTCTGGAAAAAGTCCATTGAACTGCGATCCTTGCTGCCACAAAACCTATGGCAGTTACCACAGATCCCACAACTACCGGCGGAAGGAATTTTCTTACCCTGCTGACCGTTTTCGTAACTCCAAGTACTGTCTGGATCAGACCTCCTATAAGGGATGCGCCCCATACAGCAGGAAGGCCATAAACACCTGCTATATTACCCATGGAAGACATCAAAGCAGAAGATGAACCTTGCACAATAGGAAGCCTGTTTCCTACCGTTGTCTGAAGAAAAGTGCATATACCCATGCAGAAAAAGCAGGCACAAAGCAAAGTAGGTACAAAATCAGGTTGATCGATCCCGGCTAAAGAAGCAAAACCAGCTGCCCACATAAAAGGTGTGAAATCCACTAATGTGATCTGAAGTGCAAAAAGGATCGCTTTCCACAATGGTTTTGGAACATCTTCTATTCCGTATGCAATTTCAATGTTAGATTCTGGCTGTTCTTCAAAAACCGGCTGGTCTGGATTATACATAAACATTCCTCCTGTTTTTATTTTAGGTCAATTCTATTTCTGTTCCAGTTTTTCCTTCAATTCCATCTTCCGCTTTTTCAAGCAACGTGATCAGTGCTTTTCTTCCTTTGCCAGATTTTGCAAAAGCAACTGCTGCCTCTACCTTTGGAAGCATGGAACCTGGAGCAAACTGTCCTTCTTCTATATAAAATTCCGCTTCTTTCACACTCATATGATCCAACCACTTTTCTCTTGGTGTACCATAGCCGATCGCCACTTTTTCTACTGCTGTAAGAATGATCAGATAATCTGCCTCCAGCTCTTCTGCCAGTTTTTCAGATGCAAAATCTTTATCTATGATCGCTTCCGTGCCAATATAGTCTCCGTTTTCGTTCTTTACTACAGGAACACCGCCGCCTCCGCAAGCGATCACGATCTGGCCTTCTTCCACCATTCCACGGATAGACTCCATTTCAAGGATAGCCACAGGCTTTGGTGAAGGAACTACGCGGCGGATTCCTCTGCCAGCGTCCTGTGCAAACACAAAACCTCTTTCTTTTCTCAGAATCTCTGCTTCCGCCTCTGTTACATAGGCTCCGATGGGTTTAGAAGGCTTTTTATATGCCTCATCTTCCGGATCCACCTGAACCTGGGTAAGAATGGTAGTAATAGGTTTACGGATCCCGGATCTTTCCAGTTCATTTCTTAAAGCTCTCTGAAGATCCAGTCCAATATATCCCTGACTCATTGCTGTACACACAGATAAGGGGCAAAGTTCATAATGTTCGGGATCCTGCTTATGCAAAGCTGTCATAGACTTCTGGATCATACCCACCTGAGGTCCATTTCCATGTGAAATAACAACCTGATGACCTGCAAGGATCAGGCCTGCGATCGCCTTTGCAGTTCCTTTTACAACTTCTGCCTGCTCTGAGATCGTTTTTCCAAGAGCGTTTCCGCCCAGTGCAATTACAATTCGTTTTCCCATAATTATTTTCTCCTCTATTTGTATGGTAGTGTCAAAAACTACCTCTTTTTAATTCATTATAAAAACAGCAGACCGGCTGATATGATCACCAAAAGGGCGATCAGACAGATCACACAATATCCCATTACATCTCTTACCTTTAACTTCGCTACTTCCAGCACCGGAATCAGCCAGAACGGCTGCAACAGGTTGCAGCAGGAATTTCCCCAGGAAAGAGCCATTGCCGCTTTTCCTTCCGACACTGCAGGCATAAAACTCTGCACTGCCTGCATTACAATGGGACCCTGGACCGCCCACTGTGCCCCGCCGCTTGGCACAAACAGCTTTACGATCACTGCACTGAGGCAGGTAAACAGTGGAAATGTCTGTGCATTGGAAATATGTACAAAAAATCCAGCGATCACCTGTGCAATAGAAACACCTGTAGAACCACCGTTATAACTGATCAGTCCTGCAATACCCGCATAAAAGGGCATCTGCAGAACCACTCCTACTGCTCCGCCAAGAGATTTTTTCACTGCTTCTACTGTACGTACAGGTGTTTTATACATCGCAATGGAGGCAAACAAGAAGATCATATTAACCTGATTAATAGAAAGTGAAAAAGACTGCTTTTTAATATAAAGAGAGTCTACAAAACTCCAGATCACACAGAAAAATCCAATACATGTAATGGCTCCGTTTAAAAGTACGGATGTTTCCAGCTTTTCTGCAGGAGTCATTTCACTGGGGGATTTATAAACTTTTGCTGCAGATACTTCATTAAATATAGACGGATCCACTGTTTTCGTCTTTTCAGGAGATGGATGCATGGCAGTGATCAGCAGGCATAGAACAATGGCACCAACCACATAGATAAACAGATTATAAGGTGCAAATACCGTTTCCCTGAAAGGAATACCTGTTGTACTCCATACGCCTTCAAAATTCCAGCCACCGGCTACATTTAAGGCGATGGTGCCGGATATTCCCACCAGGCAGAACGCATTTCCTACATAGGCAGCTGCCACAAGCAATGGATAATGGATCCCTTTTACCTTTTTTGCCACTTCCTGGGCCAGCACTGCACATACGATCAATGCTGCGCCCCACTGAAGAAAATATGCCACCATACCTACTGCTGATACCAGGATAAGAGCCTGCTTTGGTGTTTTAGGTACAGATGCGATCTTTACAATGATCTTATGCACTGGCTCTGTATTGGCAAACATGGTTCCTGTCACTACGATCAGCACCATCTGCATTCCAAATCCTAAAAGATTCCAGAAACCACCATACCAGCCTTTATATACAAGATCTATCAGACGGTCGAGCACTGTGATCCCTTCTGCAGGAGCAATACCGGTAACAGGAATGGCTGCTATGAACAGTATTACCGTTAAAAGCAGGACCAGAATGTATGCATCCGGTAAAAAGCGGCTGATCAGAGCTACACTTCCATCTACCAGTGTATCAAACAACTTTTTCAATTTTTTCACCTCAAAACTTTTCTTCCACTGCTTTATAAGCAGAGCTGCCACCAATATGGGGCAGCTCTTTTGGATTTAATTCATAATACTCTGGAACTTTTCATAGAATTGTGGAAATGAAGAATCAAAACTTCCGGCACGATCCAGTATTTTTCCAAAAATACCAATCAGCGGAGCATTTACGATGGTTGCAAGAACTGTATTAAAACCTACCATATCAAAAGCAAAACGGCGGAATAATACAAGCATAAGAATCACTGCAATACAAAGAGCTGTAAAATCAAATATCCATTTAACCTTTGTTGTATCTTTATGAAATGTATCTGAAATATCTTTTACAAACATTTCATAGGCTTCCTGTGGGAGATAGGTCCTCAGGAAAAATGCGATCGCCAGCGAAGTGATCACTGTTCCTAAAACGCAGGACATTCCCCTCTGCCAGAACACTGTATACTGTTCTGCTCCCAAAACATCATACCAGAGATCCAGGATATTTCCGTAAAGAAACGCTGTAACAAATGATAACAGATATTTCCATTTAAACCGTCTTACTGCAATACCTAACAGGATCAGCAGCAGACCCTGAAATATGTACTCCGATTTTCCGAAAGTAAACCATGGCAGTGTTTCTGAAATTCGGAGATACAGTACATACGCAGGGGCAACTACCATTGATACACCAAAACCACTTTTTGCTGACAGGCAGACACCTAAAGGGCACAAGATCATTCCCATTACATAAGCAAGTTCAGCAAAATTTCCTTTTTTACTGTTCATCTGCGTCCCCTTTCTGTGAAATCTACTTTACAGTAATGTCCACACCGCTCTTAATTACATAAGCAGGGGCTGTATGATGCCAGATGGCATGATATACATCTTCCTCTTCCAGTACTACCAGATCTGCATTTCCGCCTACTTTCAGCTCGTGATCCTTGATGCCAAGAACTTTTGCAGCAGTAGTGGTGATCATATCATAAAGCAGTTCCATGTCATCAAAGCTGACCATATGGAGCAGGTGGCTGGCAAGAAAGGCCACCTGAAGCATATTGCACTCACCGTATGGATAATAAGCATCTGCAATATCATCCTGTCCCAGTGCCACCGGTACGCCTGCTTTTAACAGATCTTTTACTCTTGCATGGAGCGGGCCTGTATGAGGATCTGATACAACGCCGATCTGTGCTTTCTTTAAAAGAGAAACCAGCTTTCTGAAATAGTTTTCAGGATACAGTTCCATTGCACGGCAATGCTGTGCCGTAGCTCTTCCCTGCCATCCCATTTCAATCACCTTATTGCATAACATTTCAAGGGTTCTCTCTTCTGCATCGCCTACATCATCTAATAGCATGGAAATGTCTTTATTGTATTCCTTTGCATAATCACACATGGAATTTACATGATCCAGTTCTTCTTCCTCTGTAAACTCGATCCACGGGATGCCGCCTACTACATCTGCGCCAAGATCCAGGGCATCTTTGATCAGTTCCTTTGCTCCTGGTTCTCTTGCAACACCATCCTGTGGGAATGCAACTACCTGGATATCCAGACGGTCCTTATATTCCTCTCTTCCGCGGATAACAGCTTTCACGCCTTCCAGTCTTGCTTTGCTGTCTACATCAGCAAATGCACGGATATGGGTATTGCCATATTTAACAGCCAGATCGCAGGCCTTGCGGACATTTTCAATGATCCATTTTTCATCATAGCAGGCCTTAAAATCTGCTGCTCTTTCAATGGAAGTCATTGCTCCGCCCATGTTGTTGTCATTATATTCCTTCAAAGCGTCCTGACCTGCCATTTCCAGTGTATATACCTTGCACAGATGAAGATGGCCGTTTACAAAGGATTCTGTTACCAGTTTTCCTTTTGCATCAATGACCTGCTTTGCTTCACCTTCTACAGATGGCGCAATGGCTGTGATCTTTCCATTTTCAATTCCGATCTCTACCAGTTCTTTTCCTGTTTTTCTTGTTTTCGCATTTGTGATCTTAATATCCAGCATATGTAACCCTCCTGATCGTTCTAATGTTCTCTCAATCTTTTTAGTTAATATCTTCTTTTAAACTGTCGATCCGGGCAGATGCCCTTGTAAGCAGGTCTTTGCCTACCTGGTTTACATAATCTCGCTTTTCTTCTTCATTTACTTTCGTAAGTTTTCCGGATGATACAACTAATTCCCCATTTACTACTACATCTTTTACAAGACGTGGATCTCCACTTTCTACAATACATGCCACCGGATCATAGCAGCCGCCTGCATAGGTAAGCTGGTTCCAATCCATAACTGTAAAATCAGCAGCCATTCCTGGTGCAAGATAACCAATATCATCTCTTCCAAGGACTTTTGCACCTCCAGCTGTTGCCATATACAGATAATCATCTGGTGTTGCCGCCTGATCTCCCCAGGTCAGACGGTTTAGCAGATATGCACATCGGATTTCTTCTAACATATTGGAAGAATTGCTGCTTGCAGCTCCGTCCACTCCCAGTCCGATCCTTGTAAGACCATGTTTTAAATAAGAAGGTACCGGGCATGCACCTGAGCTTAAAAGCATGTTGGAGATCGGGCAGTGTGCTACGCCTGTTTCTGTTTCAGCCATCTGTTCAATCTCTTCTTCATTTAAGTGGATACAATGTGCAAAATAGAATCTCTTTCCAAGAAGTCTGTGTCTCTTAAACCATTCAAAAGGACGACAGCCCCATGTCTTAAGTGTATATTCTACTTCATGCTGACTTTCTGCAAGATGACCATGGACCATAATGTCATATTCTTCTGCAAGATCTACAACAGCCTCTATGATATCTTCTGTCTCATACTGTGCGATACTTGGCGCAATTCCCACCTGACACATAGAAAAGCGGGAACGGTCATGATACTTTTTCACCAGCCTGATGGTATCTTCTGTGACACTTTCCTTGGTATCTACCACTTCCGGCGGTACAATATCGCTTGGTACAGAGTGGAATCCTCTGGTAGGATGGAAACGGATGCCGATCTCTGCAGCTGCCTGGATCTCTGCATCAACCAGATACTTTACTCCCACAGGATGTGGATACCACAGGTCATTGGAGGTGGTACAGCCTGTTTTCAGCATATCGCCCAGTCCGGAATAAACACCTGCACGGGCTACATCTGTATTCAGATCTTTGTAGATCTCATACATAACAGTAAGCCATGGTTCCAGTTTCAGACCTCTTGTTGCCTGTATATTGCGGATCAGTGACTGCCAGGTATGATGATGGATATTTACAAATCCAGGAAGGATCACAGTTCCCTTAGCATCTATGGTTTTATCAATCTGTAATTTACCTGCATATTTTTTCTCCAGATCATTTCCTACGTCCAGGATCTCTTTTCCGGAGATCAGCAGATCTCCATGACGGAATTTTTCCCGTTTTTCATTTACAGTAAGGATCCAGTCGGCATTCTTATAAAGTGTTATCCCCATATAGCTTCTCCTTTTCTTCAGAGGGCTTTAAACTTCAAAGCCCTCTGCCTGCTGCCTGATTTACTTTTTATACATCCTCAAAACCATCAAATGCCACAATACGGCTGATACAGCTTTCACCGTCCTGGAACTTCCATGGGAAGCAGCCAATTACAACTCGCTTGTTAGACAGCTTATCAATCTCACCGCCCATACATTCTGCATGGATAGCCTCATAAGGCTGGCCAAACAGCTCTAAATGCATTGCCTGATAATGCTCTGGCCATGGATAGACCTCATTTAAGGACTTTCCATACTTCTCACGGAAGATAGCATCGCACTTCTCAGCTTCCATTGGCTCCCAGTCACGAATCTTTGTATTCATTGGATGGTCAGCAGAACCGCAGTCTACACCCAGCCATTTGATCTTCTTTTCACGTACCCACTTGATAAAATCAAGAGATGGTCCCGGATGACGCAGCATGTAGCGGCGCTCATCTGCTGTCGGCTGGTCAAATCCATACTTATGATAACCTGTATTGATGATCAGGATATCTCCTTCACGTACTTCTACTCTCTTTTCAATGTCTTCTGGTGTATAAATACCAAAATCTTCTGCCATATCAGAAAGGTCTACTACTACGCCAGGAGCACAAAGCTTGGTAAGCTCTAAGGCTGCAATATCTCTTCCGGCTGTATCAAAGTGGCGTGGACCATCCAGATGGGTTCCCACATGGTTGGAATGTGTTACCAGCTGTCCGTTAGCACCATTTGGAGCCAGACGCTTAAAATATTTTACCTGCAGTGGTTCATAAGTTGGCCACGGTGGTGTGCTGATTCCGATCGGGATACTTAAATCGTACATTTTGATGTCAGACCATTTACTCATAATTATAAATCCTCCTTGATTATATATAAATATTTTTATTTAATTGTTGATTTTTACTGTTCCCATGCTTTCGCACAAGCTTCAATTGCCTTAGTAAAGCAGCCTTCCGGCGGATTTACAAGACCGGCTCCGATCTGTCCTACACCATAATCCTTGTGAGCGATACCTGTGTTGATGATAGGACGGATACCTGTTTCCAGAACCTTTACAATATCGATTCCTGTTGCACTTCCCCTGAAATCCAGTACCGGGATCTTATAAGCATTTCCTTCTCCCTCTGTGATCTCATACATCTGGGATGAATAATTAATAGCATCCTGTACCTGGCCGCCGACGAACTGTACAATGGCCGGTGATGCTGCCATACAGAAACCGCCGATACCCGTTGTTTCCGTAATACAGCTGTCGCCGATATCCGGGTTTGCATCTGCCTCAGAATATCCTGGGAAATATAAGCCCCGGATATACTCAGAAGGAGCGGTAAACCACTGATCTGCTCCCAGTCCTGAAATACGGATACCAAATTCAACACCATTTCTACACATAGTTGAAACAATGGTGCTGTACGGGATACCCAGTGTAGGATCCATAGTTGCCTTACAGGACGGCATGGACAGATTCAGGAATGCATGGTCATTTCCATTGATAAATCCAATGGCTTCCTGCTGCTGTTCCAGTGAAAAATGGGTCTTGTACACATCAGCAAGGATCTCACGGATAAATAAAGAGGTTCCTGCTTTGTTACGGTTATGTCCCTCATCTCCCATCTGAAGAGCCTGTGCGATCATAACCTTCATATCGATCTCTCCATGGATCTCCAATGCTTCTTTCAGAACCGGATAATAAACCTTTTCCATTTTTCTTAAACGGTCAAATACTTCCTCATCGCAGGCACCAAAACGCAGTACCTTTCCAAGACCTTCATTCATGGTGCAGTACGCATCATTTCCAAAGGTTTTGTTGACCACATGCCATACCGGCATAGAATATGTAATAATACCAGCCATAGGGCCAACTGCATTGTGATGGTGGCAGGAATCAAAGGTGATCTTTCCGCTAGCTGCCAGTTCTTCTGCTTCTTTTAAGTCTTTTGCCAGTCCTTCATAGATCAGGCCGCCCATAACAGCGCCTTTCATAGGACCGCACATATTTTCCCACTTTACAGGAGGTCCTGCATGGAGAATGGTGGTTTTTGTCATGCCCGGGATCGCTTCTCCGGCAGTAGACATTCCAACTAAAGCAGGCTGTGCTGCAAGAATCCTTCTTAATGCCTCTTTATTGGCAGCTTCGATCTTTTCTGCCAGCTTTGGATCCTTTAACTGTTTTAAGTAACCGGCGATCTTTTTATCTCCTCCTGCTACCGGCTTCCATGCTACATGGACTGCCTTTACATTCTGCTTTTTCAGGTCCTGATAAAAAGATTCAATTCCGAAATTTACCACACATAATTCTTTTTCAAATAATTCATTTACTTTGCTCATTTTCTTCCACCTCCTCTTTACAGATTTTCTGTGATCAGCTGTACAAATCTTGCTGCCTGTGCATTAGAAGGAAGTACGATCGCACCTGCTCCTGCTAACTGAAGGGAAGTAGCGGTACGGCTCTGTGGATCGCCTTCTGTACCACATACAGTGGCTACTACTGACAGATAACGTCCTTCTTTGGCTGCCAGATCTTTCGCTTTACGGATGGCATCAGACAGATCCTTTGCCGGATCTTCATGAGATCCATATCCGATCACACAGTCAACTAAGATCACCGCTGTTTCAGGATCTTTTGCTTCCTCAACTACACGTTCTGCTCTTAAAGATGGATCGATCATTGGATGAGGACGTCCTACTGTAAACTCATCATCTCCAAAATCAAGGAAAGTATTTTCCTTTGAACGGCCATTTCTTGCATTTTCCAGCTTGTCCTCAGGGCTTAAAGGAATATTGGAATAAATATGCTTCATGCTTCCGATCAGAAGCTTCATTGCCTCATCGCAGATGGTTCCGCCTGTATAAAGGCCTCTTACATATTTCTGTCCCTGGATCATTCCAGCACGTTCTTCCGCTGCCAGCTTTTCAGCCTGATCCTTTCCCATGGAAAATTCTTCAAAATCGGTAACTTCTCCTCCTTTAGCCAGTGCCACAGCCTTGTGGGCTGCATCTTCCAGGGAAACGGCTGCATAAAGACCTGCTTTTCTGATCTTTTCATTGTCACCGCCAATGAAACATACAACGACCGGTTTTCCGGCTTCTGCTGCGATCTTTAAGATCTGGTCCTCTACCTCTTTTGCCGGAGGTTTGGATACCAGTACAATGATCTCTGTTTTTGGATCTTCGATCAGGGCGTTCAGACACTGCTTCATCATGATACCGCCAATCTCTGCCTTTAAGTCTCTTCCGCCTGTACCAAGCAGCTGGGAAACACCTTCTCCTAACTGATCAATAATGGTTGAAACTTCCTGTGCGCCTGTACCGGAAGCACATACAAGACCGATCTTTCCTGGCTTGATCACATTTGCAAATGCAAGAGGCACATGATTGATCACTGCTGTGCCACAGTCAGGTCCCATCATCAGAAGTTCTTTTGAAACTGCATATTCTTTCAGTGCTTTTTCTTCCTCGATGGTCACATTATCACTGAAAAGCATTACGTTGATATCACGATCCAGACAATCCTTTGCCACATCTGCTGCAAAACGTCCCGGAACAGAGATCACTGCCATATTCAGATTTTTTTCTACTTTTACTGCTCCATCCAGTGTAGGCGGGAAATATTCTGCCTTACTCTTTTCTGCTTTCTTATTCAGCAGTTCATCTACCTTCTCTACTGCCTTTTTAAAGCAATCTTCATCATCGCATTTTGCTGCCACAAAGAAATCATTGGCTGTTACTTCTTCAAATCCTTCCGTATCCAGTCCCAGGTTTCCTGCGATCTCCCTGTTCAGATCGGTTCCCATACCTACAAGAGCTTCTGTAATACCTGGCAGATTTTTCACATCCTTGGATATGATCATCAGTGTTACAGAATCATAATAGGTATTTTTTCTGACTTCAAGCTTTACCACATCTGTTTCCTCCCATCTTATTACTGTCGATTACACCATAATACATGCCGGTGAGAAAATCACAGCCTGAGCTGCTTCCAAAACTGGATACCCGCTTTAATGCTGTACGTATCAGTGCCGGATCACAGCTTTCAAATCCTTTTAAAAGCTGTAAAATATCTTCTGAAAACATATTTTCTCCTGCATGTTTCAACAAAGATCCGCTGATATCATTGGTTTTTAACGCTGCTGCATTTGTAATCTCTTTTAAAAAGCCCTTCCATGGTTTTTCATCCGGCCAGGATGCCACATATCCGCAAAGGAAATCATCAGACGAAGGCGTAAGTCCCGGCCCGCATCCGGCCATCTGTTCTGCTGTGAGCACCGCAGATCCCATGTTTCCTTCCTGGACTGCCTGGCGGAAAGCCTCAATCCTTGGAGCCAGAAATGAGGAAAACACTTCCTCTTTTCTGCCTTCGATCAGCCTATGGATTCCTTTATCTTCCTGATGTTCCAGGAAACTGCGGATAAAGTTTGCTGCTCCGGGCTTTAAGGTTTCTGTCTGACTTTTTTTTAGATCCAGAATCTGTGTTATTTCAAATTCAAATAACTGAAAATTCCCGATCCAGAGTCCCTGATCACTTAACTGCAGCTCTGTTCCTCTCAAACGGAGCATTTCTTCTATTAATTTAAAATCTCCGTTCCATTCAAGACAGATAGAAAAAGGCTGAAGGCTTTTTCCTTTTGCAAGAAATGTGATCATTCCATACTGGCACACCATATTCATGGAACTGCGAAAACAGGAATGTAACATTCCCTTTACAGGTGCTTCTTTCAGCATGTTATACAGATGTCTGCATATCCTGATCTGTACCTTCACCTTGATCTCTTCCTTTCCATCATTTAATGAATATCAACAAAGCCGTTTTCATTGTTTGCGTTTATCTTTGTTATGTTTTATATTATAATCACCGTTTTTCTCATTTTCTATGTTGACTGTTCACAATAAAAACTCTATAATTTTGGTAAGCGTTGCAGATCATATTTTTCGGGGGTGTACGTTATGATAAATTATATTGAAGAATCCTATTACCCAACTGTAGAGGAACTTTTAAAACTTCCTATTTTTTCCACCAGCTACGTTGCTGCCGGCAAAGGGGGACTTGACCGTATTGTTTCCGGTATCAACCTCAGCGACAATCCGGACTATGCACAGTGGATTTCTCCTGGTGAACTGATGATCTCCACCTGCTTTTCCGTTTACAAAGATCCGGCTGCCCTGGCTGCGTATATCCCAAACCTGGTACGCAATCAGATGGCTGCATTCTGTATCAAACCTTCCCAGTATTTAAACAATGTGGTTCCTGCTTTTATGATAGAACAGGCAGATAAAGCAGATTTTCCTCTTATCGTCCTTCCACCTGATATGCAGTTTTCCCATATTACCAAGGTACTTTCCAATGAGCTTACAAGGCGAAGGACTGCTCTTTTGCAGAATACCCTTTCTGTAAACCAGATGCTGACACAGACTATTACAGAAGGTGCTGATCTGGATGAAATAGCTTCTATGATCTCAAAACTGACTGGCGGCAGTATCCTGATTGTAGACAGCGTAAACAGCCGTCACAGTATCTGTCTGAAGGAAGAAGACCGTTCCATTTTTAAGGCTGACTCTGAGACCCAGATGATCAATCAGTTTATCCACATGTCCGTTTCTCATGATCTGACTCTGGGTGAACATTCCTATGGCTGTCTCTATATTTATGATCCGGCTCAGTCACCGGCCCTTTCACCAGAGCTTTTATCCCAGGTTCTGTCTGCGATCCCCTTAGAGATCACACGGGAGCAGAGCATCCGGGAACGGGGTGATTCTCTTTTTGCCAGCTTCCTGCTCCATCTTCTGTCAGATCCGATCGTAGACCACCAGTTAGAACAGACCCGGGCAGATGAATTCCATCTGAACCTTTCTGATGACCACCTGATCCTGCGTTTAAAGACCCAGAATCCGGAAGAGAAAAACCAGTACAGGAAAAACTTCCAGCATACCCTTCTTATGGGCAATATACGGTCTGTTTTTTCCAAATTGGGACTGGACGTACGGATCGTTCCCGCTTCTGATGATTATCTGATCCTGTTAAATGCCCCTGCCACCAGTTCTGAGTTAGAACAGCTGGCCCGCCATGTTCCAAAGCTTATATCCTCTCTGTCCCTTGAATATCCGGATCTGCATCTGTGTGCAGGATGCGGCCGTCCTCATCCCGGCATCCGCGGGATCATCCAAAGTGACACGGAGGCCCGTACTGCCCTGCGTACCGCAATGATCAATGAACAGACTGTCTTTGGTTTTGAAGATCTTGGTCTTCTGCGCCTTCTCTATGCTGCTGACCCGGAAAAAGAAACCAGCCAGTTTGTACAGGAAATACTGGGGCCATTGATTGAAAATGACCATCAAAAGCATTCGGATCTTATAAAAACACTGGATTATTATTTTGAATACGCCGGAAATGTAAAAAGAATATCAGAAGAAATGTTTACACATTATAACACCATCGCCTACCGGATCAAAAATATCCAGGAGATCACAAAAAAAGACCTCCATGACAGGAAAGATCATTTCCTGCTGGAGGCGGCAATATATCTGTATAAAGTGAAAGTCAGATTTTAATAGTCATCAGGTCAGGCTGATTAAATTTCCAGGATATAATCCTCTTTGCGGGGAGCTGCCTGGGGCTCCTCGCCTGTACTATATCCAAGAGCAACCGCACCTACACCTTTTAAATTTTCAGAAAGTCCCCACTGTTTTAAAAGTTTCTTTCCTTCTTCACTTTCAAAAATCTCTTTTTCTCTGTGTACCCAGACACTGGAAACACCACAGGCTTTTGCTGCAAGCATCAGATAACAGAGCACATTGGTCCCATCTTCTACCCAGGTGCTGCGGCTGCCATCTGCTAAAACAAGGGCGATCACAGGAGCTCCATAAAATGGATCTGCGTCTTTGTCTCCCATGATCTGGGCATTCAGCTTTGAAATATGATCCCGCATTTCTTTATCCTTGATCGCAATGATCACCGGGGACTGTCTTCCTCCACCTGTAGGCGCATAGGTAGCAGTCTTTAATATCTCCTGAAGTACATCTTCCTGTATCATAAGATCTTTTCTGTAACTGCGGATGGATCTTCTGTTTTTCATTGCTTCTAACATTTCTTTATTCATAATGGTCTGCCTCTCTTCCATCTCTTATTTTATTTAAGATTATTATAGCAAATGAACGCGGGAAATGTTCCCAAAATAGAGAGACAGAAATTGTGGAGTTTTTCATTCTGGAATACTGCCCTTATTTTGACCGATATTCTTCTAAACTTATCTTATTTTTTAAGTTTTCTGGAAAATTAAATTTATTTAGCGGAACTTTTTTAGCCACATATTCATATGTTTATCATTCCCCCACCATAAAAGAAAAAATAAAGAAGAGGGCCGATACACCGCAGCGTAAATGTACTCTCTTCTTTATGGCTAATTTTTTCGTTGTCCGCCAACCATCAGCTCATTCGTCTGATCTATATTTCGGATTGAATCATTCTCCCAGTATCTCTACCTGAATGATCAGGTGTTAGCCCACCCGATATAGTATACTATATCTCTAGTAAAACTAGACCAAAATACTGATTAAAAATCAATAGATAACTAGTACATCGTTTCGTAAATAACTGTACTAATCACGTAGGATGCGGATTTGAGTGTGCAGGTCTAAAAACGCAGGCGTAGCGGGCTACGCTGAGGCTTTTAGGCCTGTGCAATCAGATCCGCAGACAAGTGAGTGGTATAGTTATTTTGAAAACGATGTACTAGGTTTACTCCATTCCCTTTAACAGCTTCTCAACACTGGAAAGCTTTACGCACAGTGCAAACAGCTCTGTAGCCACAATCAAATCGCCCAGAGGAGGATAGGTTGGTGCAATACGGATATTGCTATCATGAGGATCTTTTCCGTATGGATAGGTTGCTCCGGCAGAGGTCATAACAACACCTGCTTTCTTGCATTTTGCTACAATATCTTTTGCACAGCCATCTAAGGAATCAAAAGCAATAAAGTAACCGCCCTTTGGCTTAGTCCACTCGCCGATACCAAGACCGCCCAGCTCTCTTTCCAGAATCTCTTCTACAGCTTCAAACTTCGGACGGATGATATCGGCATGTTTTCTCATATGCTCTACCATTCCGTGAATATCCTTGAAGAAACGTACATGACGCAGCTGGTTTACTTTGTCATGGCCGATGGTCTGGTGCTTTAACTGAGCCTTGATGTCTTCCAGGTTGTTGTGGGAAGTAGCAATGGCTGCAATACCGGAACCTGGGAAACTGATCTTGGAAGTAGATGCAAATTTGTAAACCAGGTCTGGATTTCCGGCTCTCTTGCACTCTGCAAGGATCTCGATCAGATGATCCTGGTCATGGTCATACAGGTGATGGATGCCGTATGCATTATCCCAGAAAATACGGAAATCAGGTGCAGCCGGTTCCAGTCTTGCAAAACGGCGTACTGTTTCATCAGAGTAGGAATATCCCTGTGGGTTGGAATACTTCGGAACGCACCAGATACCTTTGATGGCAGGATCAGTGGAAACCAGTTCCTCTACCATATCCATATCAGGACCTTCTGGAGTCATAGGAACATTGATCATCTCAATGCCAAAATACTCGGTAATTCCAAAGTGGCGGTCATAGCCAGGAACCGGGCAGAGGAATTTGATCTTATCCTGCTTGCACCATGGAGTATTTCCCATAATTCCGTGGGTCATGGCTCTTGAAACCGTATCATACATAACGTTTAAGCTGGAGTTTCCATAAATGATAATGGTAGAAGGATTAACCTCCATCATATCTGCCAGAAGTTCCTTTGCTTCATCAATACCGGTAAGCACTCCGTAGTTACGGCAGTCTGTACCATCTTCACAGGTCAGGTCATCATCACTGCTGAGCACGTCCATCATGCCCATGGACAGATCCAGCTGATCTGCGCTTGGCTTACCTCTGGACATATCCAGTCTCAGATCTTTTGTCTGAAAATCGTGATACTTTGCCTTCAGGTCTTTGCGAAGGGCTACCAGTTCTTCTTTGGTCATCTCTGCATACGGCTTCATAATTTCCTCCTCTATATGTGTTCTTAAGGCAGACATATGTCAGTGCCATAAACACATTTTCTTTCATTGCTATAAAATATACACCAAAGTATTTATTCCGTCAACACAAAATTTCCTTATGAAGTCAAAAGCTTTGCTTATGTTTAAATACACCGCATATATTTTTACTTATAGCTCAGTAAATTTCCCGGTAAACCGGGGAATTTGACTGTGCAAACTGATTTTCAGTTTTTACTGCGCTAACAGCTCCTTTAACAGCTTATTTACCATTCCAGGGTCTGCCTTGCCCTTCATAGCCTTCATAGTCTGTCCTACCAAAAAGCCTATAGCTTTTTCTTTTCCGCCCTTATAATCGGCTACGGACTGCGGATTTGCCGCCAGAATGCCTTCAATGGTGGTCTTTAAGGCGCCTTCATCATTTACTACCTTTAAGCCCTTTTCTTCAACATAAACAGCCGGATCCACATTATGCTCAAAGATCTCTTCAAATACGGTCTTTGCTACTGTACGGTTGATCTCGCCTGCTGCTACCATCTGGATCAGCTTTGCCAGGTTTGCAGGTGAAAAGCCCATATCATCCGGATCCATTTCATGTTCCTTCAGTAAACGCATGGCTTCTACCATCAGCCAGTTAGATGCATCTTTTGGCTTTCCGCAAAGCTTTACGGTCTCCTCAAATACATCTGCCATATGCTTGGAGTTTGTAAGGATCTCCGCGTCATACTGAGGCAGGCCGAATTCGCTGATATAACGAGCCATTTTCTCGGTACGAAGCTCTGGCTGTGCCGCCTTGATCCGGGCGATCCACTCATCACTGATCACAACGGGTGTCAGGTCCGGATCCGGGAAGTAACGGTAATCCTGTGCATCTTCCTTGGAACGCATAGCCTTGGAACTTTCCTTGTTGTCATCCCAACGTCTTGTTTCCTGAATGACCTTCTTGCCATCTTCGATCAGCTCGATCTGGCGTCTTGTTTCTCCTTCAATGGCATGTGCAATAGCCTTAAAGGAGTTAATGTTCTTCATCTCTGTTCTAGTGCCGAATTCCGGTGCGCCCACTTCACGGACGGATAAGTTTACATCAGCTCGCATGGAACCTTCCTGAAGTTTGCAGTCAGAAGCTCCCAGATACTGGATGATCAGACGAAGCTTTTCCAGATATGCGATGACTTCCTCTGCGCTTCTCATATCCGGCTCAGAAACGATCTCGATCAGCGGAACACCGCTTCGGTTGTAGTCAACTAAAGAGCAGTCTTCCCACTCGTCATGGACCAGCTTGCCGGCATCCTCTTCCATATGGATCTCATGGATACCGATCTTTTTCTTTACGCCGGACTCTGTTTCGATCTCTACCCAGCCATCGTGGCAGATAGGCAGGTACAGCTGTGAGATCTGGTAGTTCTGTGGGTTATCAGGATAAAAATAGTTTTTACGGTCAAATTTGCAGTACTGGTTGATCTGGCAGTTTGCAGCCAGACCTACTGCCATGGCATATTCTACCACCTGTTTATTTAATACAGGCAGAGAACCGGGCATACCGGTACACACCGGGCATGTATGGGTATTTGGCGCTCCTCCGAAAGCGGTAGAGCAGCCGCAGAATATTTTCGTCTTTGTTGCCAGTTCTACATGGACTTCCAGACCGATGACGGTCTCATACTGTTTACTCATGGCTTACTCCTCCTCAGTCAGATACTTTTGCCAGCTTAGGCATTTCATATTTTCTGGTACACTCAAATGCATAACCTGCGCGGATAATGTTCTTTTCCTTAAAGCAGTCACCGATCAGCTGCATTCCAATCGGAAGACCCTTAGAGTCCATGCCGCATGGAACGGTCATTCCAGGAAGACCAGCCAGATTAACGGAAATCGTATAAATATCACCCAGATACATTTTTAATGGATCACTTAAGGAAGCTCCCAGCTTTGGTGCTGTATCAGGAGATGCAGGAGCCAGAATCAGGTCATATTTTGCAAAAGCTTTATCAAATTCTTTCTTGATCAGAGCCTTGGTGCGCAGGGCCTTTAAATAATAAGCGTCATAATAACCGGAGCTTAATACGAAAGAGCCAAGCATGATACGGCGCTTTACTTCCGGCCCGAAGCCTTCAGAACGTGTCTTTTTATACATGTTGTGAAGACCTTCGTATTCTTTGGTGCGGTAGCCATATTTTACACCGTCAAAACGTGAAAGGTTGGAGCTTGCTTCTGCAGAAGCAATGACGTAATAAGCAGGAATAGCGTAATCTACCAAACCTAAATCAAAGTTTTCTACAATAGCGCCTTTTTCCTTTAAAATATCTGCTGCCTTTAAAATGGCTGCCTTTACTTCCTCATCCAGCCCTTCACCAAAATAGCTTGACGGGATACCGATCTTCATTCCCTTTACATCATCCTTTAATGCAGAGGTAAAATCACAGTCTGTACGGGCCATGGAAGTGCTGTCTTTTAAATCATGGGAAGAAATCGCTTCCAGAATCGCTGCACAATCGGAAACGTCCTTTGCAACCGGTCCGATCTGGTCCAGGGAAGAACCATAGGCGATGAGGCCGTAACGGGATACAGTTCCGTAGGTGGGTTTAATGCCGGTAACGCCACAGAAGGAACTTGGCTGACGGATAGAACCGCCTGTATCAGAACCTAATGCATAAAAGCACTCATTAGCTGCTACAGCTGCACAGGAGCCGCCTGAAGAGCCTCCAGGTACATGTTCTGTATTCCATGGATTGCGGGTCACGCCATAAGCGGAAGTCTCTGTGGTACTTCCCATAGCAAATTCATCCATGTTTGTCTTTCCAAGAATAACGGCTCCTGCTTTTTCCAGGTTTAAAACAGCCTCTGCTGTATAAGTTGGCACAAAATTTTCAAGGATCTTTGAGCTGCAGGTAGTGCGCATGCCCTTAGTACACATGTTATCCTTAATAGCAGCCGGTACACCTGCCAGTGGACCTGTCAGTGTTCCTGCCTCGATCTGGGCCTGAACCTCTTTTGCACGCTTCATGGCTCCTTCTTCGTCTAAAGTCACATAAGAATGAACCTGTTCTTCCACTGCCTTGATCTGCTTGATCACTGCTTCTGTGGCCTGTGGAGAAGTGATCTCTCCGGCCTTTATCTTCTTTCCCAGTTCCAGGGCTGTTAAATCTAATATACTCATCTGGCCGCCTCCTATTCTACTGTCTTAGGCACCATGAAGGCTCCGTCCTTCTTTGCAGGTGCATTGGCAAGTATCTCATCTCTGTCATCCCCGTTGGTCACCACATCTTCACGGAACACATTATTGACAGGAAATACATGGGACATAGGCTCTACGCCAGTTGTATCCAGTTCATTTAATTTATCGATATAGTCAAGCATTCTTCCCATATCCTTTTTTGCTTCTTCTTTTTCTTCCGGTGAAAGCTCCAGCTTTGCCAGAATGCCTACATACTCTATGGTCTCGTCACTGATCACATTTGCCATGGTTTCGTTTCCTTTCTGAACCTGTTTCTTCTATATAAATGCAACTATATATAAGAAGTTTTTGGAATTTTTTATAAGTTTTTCTTATGATCTATGGTTCCAGTCTTGTTACATCTCTTGGGAAGAGCGCTGTCTCTCTTACGTTCTGCTCATCTAAAAGACGCATGGTCAGTCTCTCTAAGCCGATTCCCAGTCCGCCATGTGGCGGCATTCCATATTTAAAAATCATCAGATAAGAGGCAATGTCTTCCGGATCCATGCCACGTTTTTCCATTTTTTTAAGGATCTCGCCATAATCATGAATACGCTGTCCGCCTGTGGTCACTTCCAGACCCTTAAATAACAGGTCAAAGCTTAATGTAAATTTCGGATCTGCCGGGTCATCCATAGCATAAAATGGACGTTTCTTAGATGGATAATGGGTAACAAATACGAAATCACTGCCGTATTCTTCTTTAAAATAACGGCCAATGAGAAGTTCTTCTTCCGGCTCTAAGTCATATGGGTTTCTGATCCGCCTGTTGTATTTTTCAGCTACCAGCTCTTTTGCTTTGTCAAAACGGACTGCGGGGATCTTACTTACATCCGGAAGTGTGACACCTAACATATCCAGTTCCTTCTTGTACTCTTTTTCAAGAAGAGCCATAGTGTACTGTAAAAATCCGGTCTCCATTGCCATAATGTCCTCGAAACCGTCAATATATCCCATTTCAAAATCCAGGCTGGTATATTCGTTTAAATGACGGGTAGTGTTGTGCTTTTCTGCACGGAACACAGGAGCTGCTTCAAATACACGGTCATAAACGCCTACCATGGTCTGTTTGTAAAACTGGGGGCTCTGGCCTAATTCTGCTTTTTTGTTGAAATAGTTTAATTTGAATACGTTAGATCCGCCTTCAGCACCTCTTGCTACGATCTTTGGTGTGTGGATCTCTGTAAAGCCCTGGGTAAATAAATAATCCCTGAAGCCTCTTACAATGCCTTCCTGGATCTTAAATTTTGCACGTTCTCTTACATTTCTAAGTGATACCGGACGCAGGGCCAGCTTTGTTTCAAGGGATGTGTTCATTTTCCATTTGCTGATGGGGATCGGCATTGGCTCTGCGGGCTGGGATAATACTTTGATCTCTTCTAAGCGCAGCTCAAAACCATGAGGAGCTCTTTCTTCTGCCTTAACAGTACCAAGAACTTCTACTGCTGATTCTTCTTTCAGATCATGGATATCAAAATTTGTGACGCCTTCTTCGTATACGCACTGCACCAGTCCTTCTGCCTTCCGCAGGATCACAAAAGCCACCTCGCCCATGTCACGGACATTGTGTACAGCACCGTTCATACGGATCTTTTTTCCTTCATAGGATCCTTCTAAGATTTGTGCGATTCCAAGAGTTTCTTTTTCTTTGACGCCTTCTACAAATTCCATCATATTTATTCTCCTTCCCAAGGGTGTACATTAAACATTAAATGTACATCTTACGGTTCCGGAGATTTTTATATAAATTTATATAAAAAAACGCCCCGGAACACATTTGCTGTATTCCGGGACGGGATCTTCTTTTCCCGCGGTACCACCCGCATTGAGAAATCTTCAGGATGCTCTTAAGACTTCTCCTCTTTTTCGCATGTAACGTATGCCACGGATATACCTACTATCAGTCCTGCCAGCCGGTTGCATCCCCTTCTGGCAAAGCCGCTTCGATATACCAGCTCCAGAGTGTTCCCTTCGCCCAGTCCTGCGCGGCGGCGCTCTCAGTCGGTGACGCCCCCTTCCTGTTACATTTCTCAGACAAGAGTCTCTTTCATTGCTGTTTTTTATTTGTTTTATAAATTAATACTCAGAAAGCAGAAAGTCAAGATGTTTTTTCATATTTGTCTGATTTTTGTTGGTTTTTAAAAATACAGTCCTTTCATTGACGATATAATTGACAAATGATACAATCTCATACGTGAAGAAAAAATAAGCGGCTGCGAAGCAGACAGGAGGCCCTCTTTTATGAATTCTCTTGACAAAAAACTACAGATGTCAGGCTTCATTGCCTTTTTCCTAAGCGGCATCTGCTCCATCAGCAGCGGTATTATAGTAAGCCTGCTGCAGGAACGTTATGGATTTGACTACAATGTAACCGGCACACTTTTGTCTATTATGAGTATTGGAAATCTGATGGCAGGTTTTGCCACCGGAGTCCTTCCTGCAAAGATCGGACTTAAAGCCACTATTATTACACTAAGCGCAGGTTATGAACTGGGATATCTGTGGCTAGGGATTTCCGGCTGGATGAGCATTCTGGTGCTTTCTTTCCTTCTGATCGGCTTTGCCAAGGGAAGCGTTATCAATATGTGTACCATCCTGGTAAGCAACCATTCTGAAAACCGTGCAAAAGGCATGAACATCATGCATTCCTGTTATGCCTTAGGAGCTCTGATCTGCCCCTTTGTAATTGCCGGGGCCGGACTGATCGGACCTGTAGTTCCCATGTTTACTTTAGGCTTTTTAGGACTTATCATGTGGATCATTTTCCATCTGACACCATTTGAAAAGAAAACAGCTGGAAAAAAAGAAAAAACAGACTGGGGATTTTTAAAAAGCAAACGTTTCTGGCTCCTTACAGGACTTATCTTCTGCCAGAACGCAGCAGAGACCAGCGTAAACGGCTGGCTGGTAACTTACTTTAAGGGAAGCGGCATTTTATCCGGTACTTTAAGCGCCTACACCGTGACTGTTATGTGGACTGCCACACTGATCGGAAGACTTCTGATTGCCTTTGTATTCCCTCTTAAAAATCCATACACAGCCATGATCAAAATGGGCATTGGCTGTACCGTATTTTACATTGGACTGATGATGGCAAACAACCAGGTAGCTGCTATTCTCCTGCTTTTCGCCTTTGCTTTTTCCATGGCCGGCATGAACCCAACTGCCGTTGCCTGTGCCGGAAAGATGACCAGCGTAGCCAGCATCGGTGTTTTACTCCCGGCTGCCAGCTTTGGCGGCATCCTGATGCCATGGATCATTGGTATTGTCTCCAACATTGCGGGACTGAAAATGGGTATGGCAATGAATATTATTTCCTGTGTGGGAATGCTGATATTCTGTATCGCTGTAAAAAACTTAAACGAAGAATAATAAATATTTTCCCCGTCTTTGACCGGCGGGGATTTTTTGAACTTTCATAACGTCCTCATTTTCCTGTGTTTCTTTGGTATTTCAAGACACGAAAAAGACCGGTCGGGGAACCGGTCTTTCTCAGGAGAAGGTATTTCGTTTCTTATGGGGTGTAGCAAAAACTATATAATGTATTGGGGGGTTACGCCTATTATAATAGCATAGGATCCTCAAAAAGTGTGCACAAAGTTTCGATTTTTGTCTTTTTTCTTTTATGCATTTTATCCAACAACTGTTTCTGACTTTTCTTCTTTCTGGCGTTTAGGCCACTTTTCCTCCGGCTGCTGGCTTTTTTTATAAAAGTACTGGATAATGTCTTTTCGTGTAATAATACCGATAAAACATTTCTGGTCATCTAATACAGGCACAAAATTCTGGTTTAACGCTTTTCCGATCAGGTCTTCCATATCTGCGTCTGCCTTTACCGGACGGTTGTCCAGTCTGCGCTTGATGGCTGTAATGGGGATCTTCTCCGCACCTTTCAGATCCAGATGGTACTGATTTTTGATGCCCCAAAGCAGATCTCCTTCTGTCAGAGTTCCGATATAGCGGCCTGTTCTGCTGATAATGGGGATGGCAGAATATTTGTGGTACTCCATCTTTTCCAAAGCCTGTCTTAAGGTATCTTCCTCACTAATATAAGCTACTTCGCTTTTAGGAGTCAGGAAAAATAAAATGTTCATCTCGATGCTCCTTTTGTTATTATTCTAAAAGGATTATACCTTAAGGCTCTGAAGCTTCAGTGAATAATTTCTAACATTTTTCTTAAATTGTTGATCTGATCTCTTTTATCTGATCTTTACTCCATCTGATCCAGTGGATCCAGTGTTTTTTCCTGATGTTTTAATTCAAAAAATACATTCACACCTTCTACGGAATAATATTTTGTAGGTTCTGCCACGTATCCTAAGATCTGCCCTGCTTCCAGATACTCACCTGGAACAGCGGAAATTTCCTTTAGCTGCCCACAGGTAGCAGTGTACTCATTTCCCAGATCCAGCACAACAAAGTTGCCGATCTCTTCATTGGAACCTACTTCCAGCACCTTTGCATTTGCGGGGGCTGCCACCGGATCACTGACCTCTGCCTGGATCACAATGCCCGGATTGCATTTAAACTGGTCCAGAGTGGGGAAATAAATCGTCTGGTCCATACTGTAATCCAGGATCACATTCCCCCGCACCGGCCAGGTAAGGACACTGGTATCTGAAAAATTTAATACCAGAGCTTTGGCTGCCTGTTTTCCTGCACCTGCTTCTGCTGCAAGATCATCCTTGGTGTTTGGATTTTTCTCTTCTTTTTGTGCGTAACTTTCCTGTGGTACCTTTGACGCTTCGATCTCAGAAATTTTTTCTTCTGCCTTTTCTTCCTTCTGTGCAGTTTCAGGAACACCGTCCTGTGCGATAATTTCTCCTCCCGGCACTTCCAGATAAGGGCTCTGTCCCTTTTCATCTGTGTTGCTGACCGTAAGTACACCTACTGCTGCTACCGCCGTAAGCAGGCCGATCACCATCATCACCAGAAAAAGCTTATCTTTGAACATCTGATTTACTTTATCTTTCACCTTTTATCACCTCGGTAGTATTCTTACCATTTCAGGGTGCTTTATTCAGTGAAAAATGCAATACCGCTGTAAAAATATTCCAGTATTTCTTTAAAATCCCAGCCATCTTCTGCTTTTGCCTCTGCTTCATTCTGGCTCAGTCCATAGCCATGTCCCTTTCCTTTTACTGTAATGCCGATCCCGTTTTCCTGGGGTTCTGTAAAAAAGCAGGAGGAGGAAAGTCCAAATGCACCGGCTGCTTCCTCTCCAGTAAAGGAACATTCATCAATCTGGATCTCCTGTACATACCCGGCTGTATCTCGTTTTACAGTCTGCACTTTCCCTGGAAATGCTTCCGGGCGGACCTGTCTCACTTCCCCTTCTTTTCCCGGGATTTCATTCAGGGCTGCTGCCGCCTGTTTGGCAGATAAAGATACAAAACTGATAAAATCCGCTGCTTTTTCATCATCGGGACAGGAAACTGACTTCAGATACGGATATCCCTCATCCCCATCCCTGGTAGAACCGGCGGTGACGGCGCAAAAAAGAGGAGCGATCATCTCCCCATCATATGTCATCACAATTCTATTGGTCTGGATCACTGCCTCTTCCAGACGGCTGTATTTTTCCGGAAATTCCGTTTTTCCCCATATTTTTTTCAGCTCTTCCCTCGGTTTCCGGTCCAGATCCAGACTTAATTCCGAAATTTCTTTTTCTTCTCCCATCTGCCTGCGGATATAAGTCCTTGCGATCACTGCCTGGGCTTTGAGCGCTTCCATTTCACTGTCCGGCGAGATCTGAGCTGCCAGTACCGATGGCAGGTATTCTTCCAACGACAGGTAATCGCCATTTTCCTCCCGGTCCAGAAGGATCCTGTATTTTCCCGCAGCTTCTTTTTCCTGCTGCCTTACATATTCTGCCCCGTGTATATTTCCCGTTACTGCCAGTACCGTCCCATAGGGGATCAGGAAACCGGCTGCAACCAGTACGACCATCCATTTTTCCATAAAAAATCCCTGCCTCCCATATATTTATCATCATCATAAATATATGGAGACAGGGCACTAAACTATCCTTTTTTATCAGCCAATATAAGCCTGGATCAGGCGGAAGGTGTTTTCTGCCCCATCTCTGTGGCTTCGTTCATAGCCATGGGAAGCATACACACCAGGACCAATGAGAGCATGGCGGATATCATTTCCTGCGCGAAGTGTAGTTTCCACATCTGAACCATAATGAGGATATACGTCCACTGCAAAGCCAATGTTATTCTCCTTTGCCAGCTGGACCAGATGGCTTACGATCTCATAATTATAAGGTCCGCCGCTGTCTTTTGCGCAGATAGAAACTTCCCGCTCTGTACACATCAGGCCTTCTCCTACACAGCCCATATCCACAGACCAGGCTTCTGTCACGCCATCCGGCACAGAAGCACTGCCTCCATGTCCCACTTCCTCATAAATGGTAAAATGAGCATAAACAGCACGCTGCGGCTCTATCTTCTCGTCTTTTAAATATTTTCCATATGCAAGTAAAATGGCAGCTGAAAGTTTATCATCCAGAAAACGGCTTTTTATATAACCGGAGGATGTAACTCTTGTCCTTGGTTCAAAGCACACATAATCTCCTGGCATAATCCCCAGTTTTAAAGCATCTTCTTTAGAGCTTACCGGCTCGTCTATTAGAACCTCTACTGTATCCCAGTTTCGTTCAGTTTTTTCATAATCTCCGTTTACATGAACGGACGCATTCACTAACTGGCATACACCTTCGTAAATACCGTCTGCCTTTGTTATGATACGCACATTTTCCGCCTCTGCATTAGCCGGTTTCATACCTCCGATATTGGTAAGACGGAGACGGCCATTTGCCTTAATTTCCGCTACCATGCCTCCCAGTGTATCGCAATGTGCCTCCAACAGAATACCATCTTCTTTGTTCTTTCCGCCAAAAGAAGCTACAACACCACCTTTTACGGTGCGTTTCGCCTGGATCCCCAGACGATCTAATTCCTCTAACAGATAATCTGTTACCTGGCGGCAATAGCCGGAAGGACTGTCAATGGACAATAATTTTTCTGCCTGTTCTATGATGTAATCTGTATATTTTCTGTAGTCTGTCATGTATTATTTTTCCTCTGTTTTCTGTTTATGTCCTCTCGGAGTCTTTCATGCACCTGCCTTTGTGGCTGATTTTCCGATCATACGCTCCGCTCCGGACATCTTCTGTCTCTTCCTCTTAACTTATAATAAGCATTTTTTTCTGCATACATCCTCTGTTCTGCCGCTTTTAACATAGACTCAAGCATGCCTTCTTTTTTCCATTCCAGTCCCATGGAATAACTGATATGTGCCTGCTTTAAATCTTCCTGTACCTGCTCCATCTGTTCCTCAAATTCTGCCTTTCCTGACTCTGGAAGAATGATCACAAATTCATCTCCTCCAATGCGGTAGGAATTTTCCGGAAATGTTCTTAAGATTTCTTTTGCAGCATCACAGAGCAGCCGGTCCCCTGCTTCATGGCCCAGATTATCATTGATCTGTTTTAAACCATTTAAGTCAATATAAGCAACACCTGTGTCGCATACAGGATATTTTTCAAAAGTTTCCAGTACTTTCATGTACTTATTGCGGTTATAGAGCCCTGTAAGCATATCACGAAAACTTAAAAACTGCAAACGTTCCTGCTGTCTCTGGGAAGACTGGCTGTTTACAATAAAATACTGGAGAGATAATAATAAGGTCGCATCATCAAAATGAACCTTTGGATTGTCCACACCAATAAAACCTGTGACTTTACCGTTTTTCTTTAAAGGAACCGTTAAAAGGCGCTTGATATTCTGTTCCACTAACATTTCGTAGGTGGGATATCCCTTTTCCTGTTCTGCATCTGCAATATAATAAACCTGACCATTTTCAAACTTATCCATCCACACTGCAATTACACTGAGAGGAACCGACTGGAGATTGTCGATCTGACGGGTCACGCCTTCTGCTGTATATTCGTATGTATTGATCACGATCTGTTTTTCATGATCAATATCAAAAATATAACTTCTGTCTGCCTGGAAATACTGGTTGATGATCCCTAAAAGATTATAGATGGCTGTATGGATATCACGGTCCGCAGATAATTCCACCGCACACTTGTTTAAAGTAGTAGCTACTTCCAACTGATGGATCCTCTCTTTATTTGACTTCTCCATCCGTGCTTTTAAACTGCCAACGATCAGGATATTGGCAATGATCCCAAAAATGACTACCATTATCTTATCACGATTGGAAGCATCAAAATAGAAAAAACTGTGGTCCGTTGAAAAGAAATACATAGAATAAATGTATGTGATAAACCCACAGAGCATACCGGCTCCGTATCCAAACTGTACCAGAACCGCGGACAGGATCACAAACAGAATAATATTGGGATTGGAAATGTCAAATTTATTCATGATCACACAGGCCAGTACCTGCAAAATCCCCGTAATTAAGATCCATTTATTTTTTTCATCCTGTACGACGGTTTCCAGCTCTTTCATAATCGGTCTCCTCTCTGTATCGGTTTGTAGTGTATTGCTCTACACGTATAGTATAACTATATTTTACAAAAACAAAGAGGATTTTTCAATATTTTATTCGTTTTGTAACGTAAATATATTGTGAAAACTTATTGTAAGATCAGACATACAAGCGGCAGTGTGACCAGAGAACAGATCGTGGTGATAAAGATCCCTCCCATGGCATATTCACTGTCAGAGGACGTTACCATCATCGCTATAGACGCCATAACAGGCATTCCTGCGATCAGTGCGATCGTCAGTCTTACATCCCCTGCTATTCCAAAAGCCCCCATCATACCATACATGATCATAGGGACAAGCAGCATTTTTGCAAATACGATCCCGTACAGTTCGCCCCTGCGCAGCCCGTTTTTCATAGGAACACAGGCAAAGATTCCGCCCAGATAGATCATTGCAAGAGGCGTTGCTGTAGAACCGATCTTTTGAAGTCCTGTATTTAACAATGTAGGCAATTTAAGCCCTGTAAGGATCATAAAGAGCGCCACTATAATTCCAATGGATGCCGGATTGACCAGTTTCTTCAGATCAAATTTTCCTTCTCCTTCCGGAGCTGTCAGTTTTACTCCCAGGGTCCATAAAAACAGCTGGTCAACAATGGAAAATACCGACACGTACAAAATGCCGTTTTCCGGATAAATACTGGTGATAATGGGGATCCCCATAAATCCGATATTTCCAAACATGCTCATGGTCTGATAGATCTGCGCCGTTTTTCCTTTTACGTGAAATATCCGTGCGATCCCCATACTGATAAAAAACATGGCAACATAAAACAGAAATGCTGACATCAGAACAGAACCGGAACTCAACAGAACATTTCTCTCTACCCCATTAATAATATTCGTAAAGATAAGCAATGGAAGTCCCATTCTTAAGACAAATTTTGATATAGGCTGTAAGGTCTCCCTGTTAAACAACCTGCTTTTTACCAGTATCACACCTGCCAGAATGTAAATTACAAATAGTTCCATCTGTTCTAACAGAATCCAAAATGTACTCATGTTATACTCCTTCTTTTCCCCCGCATATTCGGGACATATTTATAAGTATACCACGATTTTCCAGATCCTGTCTGCCAGATTTTCCTTATGCTTCCATGATCCCATAGCCAAACTGATACCATTTATGATGCTCCGGGATAAAGAATGCCACATCCGGACAGTTTTCTTTGATATTCTGGCGGATCACATCCAGAACACCTTCTGCATTGACTTTATCTGCCGGAAGTTTCATATCTGCTAATAACTCTGGCTTTGCTGCAAACAAGGTTTCCCAGATATCATAGTGATGTGGAATAACTGCCTTGGGATTAATAGCCTGCACCAGTCTTGCAAACATCTGGTGATCCTGTTTTGGGCTGACATGCATAAATGCGATCTCATTTCCTCTATATTTTTCCATGCGGTGGATCTGCTCCTCTGTGGTCATTCCGCCCCAGACAACGGCTCTGTATCCATTAACATCGGTAATGCGGAAGTTGTACATTTCCAGGGAACCATACCACATAGTTTCTCTTCTGCTTCCGTCCTTCTGAATGCAGTAACCTCTATCCCAGTAATTTCCGCCTTTGGACTCTGTATGTCTGGCAGAGATCACTTCGATCTTCACATCATCAAATTCATATTCTTCCCTGCCACGGATACGGAACAGACGCTCTACATTCAGGTCATATTCCTTACACAATGCTTCCGCAGACAGATCCCCCACAAAAATAGCTGCCTGTGGGAAGCGCTTCTGGATCCGTCCGATACTGTCTGAATGGTCATCATGTGTATGGGTGAGAAGAACATAATCCGCCCGTTCAATCTCATTAATGCTGATAGGATAAACCTGTGCCTCGTCTAACCATGGATCTACTAAAAGATGTTTTCCGCTGGATAACTCCATTTCAAAGCCTGCATTGTTCAGCCATCTGAATTTCATACCTTTTCCTGTGATGTTCATGTGTCTGGTTCCTCTCTGTTATGATTTATATGATAGATATACTTCTTGTACTTCAGTATAAAACTTTTGAGGCTCAAGTGCAACGTTAAACTTAACATTAGAACCAGAAATAAAACAAAACTTTATCTGTAATCACACTTCTTACACTGGATCATTTCGTTCTCGCTATCTTCTTTATAGAACACACCGGCCCAGTGGCATATGCTTTGCAAAATAGGGACTACTGACTGTCCTTTTTCTGTAAGGCTGTATTCCACTCTTGGAGGAATCTCATCATAGGACTGGCGTTTTACAATACCATTTGCGATCAGCTCTTTTAATGCTGATGCCAGAACTGCATCTGTAATATTCCCCATCTCCTTGCGCAATTCACTGTAACGCAGGATCTTCATAGCAGCCAGTACACAGATGATCCGCGAATTCCATTTTCCGCCAAATACTTCCAGACCGTATTCTAACGGACAGCGGATGTCTTTTTCTATTTTTCTCTTATACATATGTTTTTCCCCTCTCCCTGCTCTTACCGGATCTTTTTTTACAGCTTTATCACATTATAATATAGCGTCATTAATACGCAGAAGGCAATAGAAACAGGCAGTGTTTTCTTTACAATATCTCCTAACGTCACATGAAAATAGTCGGCTGCCACCACCAGACATACATGGGTAGGTGAGATCTGGCTGGCTGCATGGGCCATGCACATAAGGTATGCCATTAAGGGGGCGCCTCCCGGAATAGCTGCAAAAGCCAGCGGTGTTCCCATAGCAATGGCACCTGTAGAACCACTGATGACAGTTGCTGTAAAAAATAGCAGACCAAAAATCAGATAGGTAGGCAGAGGCAGTTTTGCCATAGCATCCGGCAGCAGCAATAACACACCTGTATGAGCGATCAGTTCTTTCAGACATAATACAAGAAAGGTATTTCCCAACATCTTCTTTTCAAAAGCAGCGAAAATAAATTTCCTGATTTCATCCAGTGTTACCCGATAAATGATAATACAAAGTGCAATGGATACAAGAACAGACGTTACTACCTGAAAATGAAAAACTAATATCAATATAAGGATAAGAAGCAGTGACCACAAATGCTGGATCAAATGGGCAAAGTCTGCCAGTCGGTTGGTGCTTGCCGGTGTCCCTGTATCATTGGGAATACGGTGCAGATAAACAGCATATCCCAGTCCTGCCAGCGCAAGGACCGGAACGATCATATACAGAATGAACTCTGATATCTCCACTCCAGAAAGATTTGACATAAGAAGTACTGCTGTATAAGTAGGCAGCACACTTTCCGGTATGTGCCTGAACCAGCTGGCTGTAAAAGCCTGCTCTTTTGGATCTAAATATCCCTCTGTCGCATCCTTTACAATATCTGCACAAAGGATCATGGAAGCCGCAGATGGCAGAAGTCCAATGAAAAAAGCTGCTCCTGCTGTATTGATACGGCGGTTATGAAAAATGCCATTCAGATCCTGTTGTGCCAGACGGATCTGACTGCGTGACTCCAGGATCTTCTGCAAAAACGTAATGAGATACAGAGATAATAACACAGATAAAGATGACCAGTTTGTAATAACACTGACTATCTTAGTTCCAATTATTGTTACCGGAATATGAAACAGCACTGCTGTTACGACCATTCCGCCTGCAATCGCCTGATACAGCGGTCTGCCTATGGCTAAAAGAACTATAATAACCGCAAATACCACGCCTAAAAAAGTAATTTCCATGATGTGTGTTCCTCCTGTGTATACGATATCCTCCCGGATTCCTTCATGTACTCAAGTTTACATGCATTTCTCCTCTATTACAAGTTAGCGATTATTTTATTAGTCACTATTAATTTTCATAGTTACTGTCAATATAAAAAGGGCTGCCACAGCAGCCCCCGGAAAATATTCTTTTATTCGATCGTAACTACCTGGCTGCGCTTAAATGCTTCTGGTGCGATCTCATTTCCGATTCCCGGAAGTTCCGGTACTGTAAAAGATCCATTTACCGGTTCGTAATGATGCAGCGCAAGTGAGGTCATCTGCGGCATTTCTGTATTTACGTTATATTCATGGATTACAAAATTAGGAAGTGCTGCTTCCATATGTAAAGAAGCAGCTGTTACGATCGGTGTTCCACATACATGGATCTGGACACCGGCTTCATATACATAGGACATATCACAGATTTTTTTCACCTCTGTAACACCACCGCTGTTTCCAAGATCCGGCTGGATCACCTGAATGGCTTGTTTATCCAACATTTTCTTAAACTGCCATCTGCTGTAAATCCGCTCACCGCTGGCTACTGGAATTCCCGTCTGCTGATGCACATAAGCAAGTGTATCCTCGTGAGGGACTACCGGCTCCTCATAATAGAGAATGCCATATTTCTTTGCCATATTTCCAAACTGGACTGCTGACTGGGCATCTGTATAACAATGGTTTTCCAAAATAATATCTACCTTAGAACCTACCGCTTCTCTTACAGCTGCGATCCTCGCTTCTGCCAAATCCAAATATTCTGGATCCAGATAAGCTGTCTGCTCTGTTCTTGGATATCTTCCTTCATCTTCTCTAAAAGTAAGGAAATTGTATTTTACTGCTTTAAATCCCTTTTCTACTGCAATTTCTGCCTGACGCGCGTAATCTGCTGGTGTTCTTGCTGTTTTTCTTCCAACACCCCAGCCATTTTGCAGCTGGCTTGCATAAGCTTTCAGGGTATCTCTGTGTTTTCCACCTAAAAGACGGTACAGCGGCTGTCCATACACCTTTCCTTTAATATCCCACAAGGCAATATCAAAGGCACTGATACCGCCAAATACAATAGGACCTCCATTGTAACTCCAGAAACACCCCTGATACAGTTTCTGCCAGATTACTTCATGATCCAAAGGATTCATTCCAATCAGCCGGTTGGCCATGTCTTTTAACATGGCAAATGCAGCCTGTGAAGCGCCTCCATAAGATAATGCCACTTCTCCATCTCCATAAATTCCCTCGTCTGTGTATATACGGCATAAAGATGGTCTCCAGCCTCCTTCTACCGGATCGCAATATAAAAGATCGATTTTTGTAATTTTCATTCCCAGTCTCCTTCATCTATGTATTTTTATTACAGTAAACAGCTTATTACATTTGCTAACAGCAGACACCCGGCGGAACAAAGTACCGTTGAAATAAAAATATATTTATAACATTGTCCGGCTGTATATCCGCATGTATCCATGATCGTGATCTGCATTCCGTTGTGGGGCAGACAGCTGAACCCGGCAGTTGCTACCGCTCCCAGGCGGTGGATCAGCTCCGGCTCAAGCCCAGCTGCCAGATATTGTCCGGAAAGCAGGTTCATGGCCACATCCATTCCGCCTCCGCCATTTCCAGTCATTGCTCCTGCGAAAGATGCAGCAATACTAAAGGAAAGATTAGGCGGTACAGGCAAAGCTGATATTGCTTCTAACACAGTCTCCGCTCCATTACATGCAAGAACTGCACCGCCAAATCCAACAGATACAGCTGTTGTAATAACAGCAGGTCCTACTAATTTTGCGCTTTCATTGATAATACGCAGTTTATCCGGAATATTTTTCCAGCCAATAAAAAGAGCCACACCAGTTCCTGCCAGCACTGCATAAGAAAGATCTAATTGTGCAATATTGATCAGTAAAATTATCATTACAAGAGGCAGGACTGATAATGGTCCCGGAATCCCGGCATCCATTTCAAACTTTGTGATCCGTTCTTTAATAGACGGATTTATTTCAAAATGCTCCCCTCTTTGCCTTGCTTTTTTAAATTCCCAAGAAAAATATACGAATATAAATGCCATAGCCGCAGCAGAGCAGAGCAGACCGATCCCGGCAGCTGCAGCCGGTGTTGTGCCCAAATACTGTACAGGAATAATATTGTTTAACTGGGCTCCTCCAGGAAGCAGCGAAAGGGCAAATGTACAGGAGCTGCTCATAATGCAGGCTGGAATATATTTTCCCGGAAGATCTGCCTTGCGAAATGTTGCAAGAAAAATGGGATATACGGTAAATACAATAACAAATACACTGACGCCTCCATAAGAAAGGATCGCAGTTGCTAACATTGCCCCAAAAACAGCATTTTTATCTCCAAAAAGTTTTCCGATCATTTTTGAAAATACAGATGCTAACAGCGTTTCTTCCATTACTTTTCCAAACAAAGCATTTGTAACAAACACCAGAAAATATTTTCCCACAAATCCGGCAAGTGAAACGCCGTAATGATTTATAAACAGATCCATATAAGAAAAGCCATTGGTTAATGCCAGTACCGCCACACAGATCAGTGTTGCCGGGATCAAGCTCAGTCTTTTATAGATCAAAAAAATCAGCAGCAGTACCGCGATCAATACACCTGCCAGTTCCACCTGTATCACCTCCTACTAACCATGCTTTTTTCTTTGTTTCATTATAGAAAAGACGTTTATTTTCTACAATTTTCTATATATTTTATAAGTTACTAAGAAATTTATAAGCACCAGTCAAATCTGTTTTAATGCAGTTTCCAGCTGATAAAGAGCACTATCAAGGATCTTCCTTGGGCATGCCAGATTAAACCGCAGATAACCTTCTCCGCCCGGCCCAAACCAGGATCCTTTATCTACTCCAATATGTGCTTTCTGGTCAATAAATGATTCAATTTCTTCTGTACTCATCCCAGTTCCGCGAAAATCTACCCATACCATATAAGTTGCCTCAGATTTTTTCATGTGAAGCATAGGCAGTCTTTCCTGAACATACCGAACCATATAATCCATGTTGTCATTTACATAGTCGCATAGCGCATCCACATAATTGCCGCTTTTATCATAAGCTGCTTCCAGAGCTGCCGAACCAAACCAATTCATATTAAAAATACGGTTTGCATTTAAGCCTTTTATGTATTTTTCGCGCAACTCATTATTTGGAATAACCGCATAGGCAGTCTGAAGGCCAGCCAGGTTAAAGGTTTTGCTTGGGGCATAATGGACAATTGTATTCTTTTTTATTTTTTCTGAAAGGGTACCAACAGATGTATGTTTAACTCCCTTCATCATAAGATCTGCATGGATCTCATCAGAGATCAGTAGGACACCGTTTTCTGCACAGAGGTCTCCCAGTCTTGTTAATTCTTCTGCTGTCCATGCACGTCCTACAGGATTATGAGGATTAGATAAGATCAGAAGTTTATTATCCGGATCTTTTACTTTTCTTTCCAGATCTTCAAAATCCATGAACCAGTCTCCCTCTTTTTCTATCAGAGGATTATAAACCAGCTTACGCCCATTATTAACAACACCATCCATAAATGGATAATAAACCGGTGTCTGTACGATAATGCCGTCCCCGGGCTTTGTAAAATTCTGGATCGTAATGGTGTATCCCGGAATCACACCTGGAGTAAAAATGATCCATTCTTTTTTTATCTTCCAGTGATAACGGCGATCTACCCAGTTAATGATCCTTTCATAAAAACAGTCTGGTTTTGTTGTATAACCATAACATCCAAGACTGGCGCGGTCTATTACTGCGTCGATCACTTCTTTTGGGGATCTGAAATCCATATCTGCGATCCACATTGGGATCATCGCTGTAGATTCATCTACGCCGAATTTTGAATTGCAGTCATCCCATTTCATACTCCGGGTATTTTTACGATCCAGATCAAAATCAAAATATTCCTTTGTGTAATTCATAATTACATCTCTCCTTGAATACCTTATTATATATATCTGCGGCGCCTGCAGTTATAGACTTTTATTGACTTATTTCCCCGTCTTGTTTAAAATTATAGCAATAGGAAAAGTCCCCGTCAAAAAAGCAAAATATTCCTGTGGATAATAATTTCAACATTTTCTTTCCGTGACACGATTAATTTCGGACAATAAAAGCTGAAAAACTGCACATCATTTGTGTCCGCGATCCTAAATCGTTAAAAAATATTATTTTAGGGAATAAAAAAGGAAACCATATGTCAGAAATAAGCAAAGAAATCGGACAGAATATCCGCCGTACACGTAAAATGCGGAAAATAACCCACCAACAGCTGGCTCAGGCTATTGGCAAAAGCCAGTCCGCTATATCAAAATATGAATCAGGTGAAATAGCCGTGGATATAGACACTCTGTATGCCATTGCCGACGCACTGCAGGTGCATATTGAAACCCTTCTGTATTTTCCCAATACTGCCACATCCTCTTCCACTTTAAAAGAATGCCCCGCTTTTTTCAGAAATGTTAAAAACTTGTATGGTTATGTTTACGATGGAAGGATCAACCGGATCGGGCGACGCCTTTTTGAACTCCATCCGGAAGAAAATGGCCTTACGAAGGTCATGATGTATATGAACTTTGAAGATTATGATCATTACCAGAACTGTGAAAATACTTATAAAGGCTACATGGAACATTTTGATGCAGTTACAAATATCACTCTGCAAAATCGAGATGTGGAAATGGAAACTGCCTATATACAAATACTGGCTCCTACATTAAACGCAGAAACCAAATGGGCTTTATTTACAGGCCTGTCTACAAGACCGATCATGCCTATTGCACGAAAACTTCTACTCTCAAAAAACAGATTATGTGAAAACAAAGAATTGGAAAATCAGCTGAAAGTATCCAAAGAAGATATTAAACAGCTTAAGTTGTACCATATGTATACTGTTACCTGACATTTGAATATACAAAATAAAAAAGACATATTTTCTTCTCTCAAAATCAATTCAGAGAATGAAAATATGCCTTTTATTATCTGTACTTTTAAATTATTACTGTGGGCTTACGATCTTACCTGCGATCGCACAGCTGGCCGCAGTCCTTGGGGAAGCCAGATAGATCTGTACCTTGGATGTTCCCATACGGCCTAAGAAGTTGCGGTTATTGGTTGCAACTACTCTTTCACCATCTGTTAAGATGCCGCCGGTTCTTCCGCAGCACAGACCACAGCCCGGATGGGTGATGATAGCACCGGCCTCTGCCAGTGTATCCAGGATACCCATTTCATCTGCCTGTCTGTAGATCTTGCGGCTGGCTGGTGTAACGATCAGTTTTACAAAATCTGCTACCTTCTTGCCCTTTAAAACCTCTGCAGCTGCTGCCAGATCCTCTAAACGGCCGTTGGTGCAGGAGCCGATAAATACCTGGTCGATCTCTGTTCCTTCCAGTTCGCTGACATTGCGGATCTTGTCTACCTGGGATGGACATGCCATAACCGGTACAAAATCCTCTGCCTTGTATTCCATTACCTTGCAGTAGTTAGCGTCTGCATCTCCTGCCAGGCTCTTCTGGTAATCATTTAAGGTAATATCACAATATTCTGCTGTCTTTTCATCTGGTGTAAACAGCGCACATTTAGCACCTGCTTCAATGGCCATGTTGGAAATGGTCATACGGCTGGCAACTGTCATGTTCTCTACTGCGCTTCCAGAAAATTCCAGTGCCTTGTAGGTAGCGCCATCCGCACCCAGATCACCGATCAGACGTAAAATAACATCCTTTGACATTACATTTTCAGGCAGCTTGCCATTGATCACAACTTTAATGGTCTCCGGCACCTTGATCCACATGGTTCCGGTTCCTAAGATACTTGCCATTTCTGTATAGCCGATACCGGAAGAGAATGCGCCTACACAGCCGTAGGTAGTTGTATGGCTGTCTGTACCAAATGCAATATTACCTGGCTTTACATAACCTGCTTCTGTCATCAGCTGGTGGCAGATACCATCGCTTCTGTGTACATGGGTCATGCCGTATTTTTCAGCAAAGGCATCACCTGTATGGAAATGTCTGGTATCATCTAACTGGCTTGCAGGTACCAGGTGGTCGTAGATCAGGACCACTTTATCCGGGTCCCAAAGCTTCTCAAAGCCCATTTCCTTGAATTTTTCCGCTACAAAAGGGATAAATATATCATGGATCATGACACGGTCCACATTTACAGTCACAATATCTCCCGGCTTTACTTCTTTGCCGGTATTATGCTCTATGATCTTTTCAATTACTGTCTTTCCCATTTCTTACACACCTCACTTCTCTTTCTTAATCCAGACCATTCAGTTTGCGCATAGCCTTTACCAGACCGCCTGCGCGGATAATGCTCATCAGGTTCTCTGGAAGAGAGGCGATTGGGTATGTTTTTCCATTGTAATCCACATGTTCGTTCATTACAACAGAGATGGTATCTCCCTCTTTGATGTCATCATAGAGAGTTGGCTGCTCGATCAGAAGCAGACCATTGTTGATGGAGTTGCGGAAGAAGATCCTTGCAAAGGATTTTGCGATCACGCACTGAACTCCCAGTGCCTTAATGATCTCCGGCGCCTGCTCTCTGGAGGAGCCACAGCCAAAGTTCTTTCCTGCAACAATAATATCTCCCGGTTTGATCTGCGCTGCCAGTTCCGGGCGCAGTGGAGAAAATCCGTACTGTTTCATATCATCTATGGTTTTTAATGCAAGGTACTCTGTTGGGATAATGATATCCGTATCAATATCATCTCCTAAAACCCATACCTTTCCTATCATTTTATCCATTTTTCTATATCCTCATATCTTTGATTTATTTCGTAAACTCACGAACCACGCATTACATCACATCCTCAGCCAGAGCGATCTCTCCTGCAATGGCAGAAGCGGTAACCGTAGCTGCAGAACCTAAATATACCTTAGAGCTTGGATGTCCTGCACGGCCCTTGAAGTTTCTGGTGCCTGTACTGATCAGGACTTCATTTTCACCGATCACGCCCTGACAGCTTCCCCAGCATACGCTGCAGTTCGGATTCATGACAATAGCGCCTGCTTCCATGAAGATATCGATCAGGCCTTCCTTTAATGCCTGACGGTAAACGGTCTGGCTTGCAGGGACTACCAGGAAACGTACCTTTTCTGCCACTTTCTTGCCCTTGATAATAGAAGCACCCACTCTTAAATCTTCAATACGTCCATTGTTGCAGGAGCCTAAGAACGCTTCGTCGATCTTAATTCCACGAACTTCTTCTGCAGGAACTACATTATCCACAAAATCCGGTTTTGCAGCTACAGGACGTACCTTGGATAAGTCAAAGGTATATTCTCTTGCATATACTGCATCTGGATCACTCTTGTATACAGCCTTTGGCTTTCTGCCATGTGCTTCCAGATATTCTAATGCCTTTTCATCCGCCTCAAAAATACCTGTTTTTGCACCTGCCTCTACTGCCATATTGCAAAGTACCATACGCTCACTGATGCTTAAGGATTTTGCGCCTTCTCCGGTAAACTCCATTACCTGGTAATTACATCCGTTTGCACCGATCTCACCAATGATTGTTAAAATCAGGTCTCTTGCATAAACACCTTCCGGCAGTTTTCCTACTAAGTTAAATTTTACAGTCTCAGGAACCAATACCCAGGATTTTCCAGTTACCATTCCATAAAGGAAATCCGTACATCCAACGCCGGTACCAAAAGCACCTAAAGCACCATAGGAACAGGTATGGCTGTCTGCACCGAAGATCAGTTCGCCGGAACATACATAATTTTCCATCATCACCTGGTGGCATACACCTTTGCCTTCCCAGAAATCAATGTTATTTTCCTTTGCGAAATCACGCATCTTCTTCTGGGATGCTGCTGTTTTCGGGCAGTCAGAAGGTACGTTGTGGTCTACGATGAATACCACTTTTTTTGCATCAGCAATATGTGGATTTTTTAATTTATTGCGGTACATATCTACAGTCAGATGTGTAGTACCGTCATTACTCATTAAACGGTCTAATGTTACTGTATGGATATCTCCCGGTTTTACGCTTTCTACGCCGGCTGCTGCCGCTATGATCTTTTCTGCAATCGTCATTCCCATTTTCCTATTCCTCCTCACGGTTTAATGAGGCGATCAGTCCGCCCTGGTTTAAAATATTCTGCATGTATTCCGGCAGCTTGGTGCAGGAATAGGTCTTGCCATTTGCCTGGGCAGTTCCATCTGACATGGAAAGTTCCATGGTATCGCCGGTCTTTACCTCATCCGGCAGCTCCTTACAGACAATAACAGGAAGGCCGATGTTAATGGCGTTTCTGTAGAAAATTCTTGCAAAGGACTTTGCAACGATAGCCTGTACACCTAATGCTTTTAAAACACCTGGTGCCTGCTCTCTGGAAGAACCACAGCCAAAGTTTTCGCCGCCTACAACGAAATCTCCCGGTTTTACTTTTTTAGGGAAATCCGGGTCTAAAGACTCAAAAGCATGCTCTTTCATCTCTTCTAAGTTCGGTAAAAGCAGATACTGTGATGCGATGATCTGATCTGTATCAAGGTCATTATGAAATTTAAAAATGGTTCCTTTTGCCATGATATATGTATTCCTTTCTTAAAGCCGCCCTGCCTGGGTTTTGTTTTTTCTGTGTTTTGTACTGATATGTAGTATACCATAGGATGGGCCGTAATGGAAATGGTGGTTATTGATACATTTAATAACTGTAAGTTATAGAATGCGCCCCACAGATAACCTGTATCATAGAAAAGAGATTGAGATCAAAAGTATTTTTCCCCGCTGATACCGAATTGCTGCGTGCTTTTCTCTCTCACACTTCTTTTACTGTAATTTCATGTACATCCGAGTTATAATGACTTTATATCGAATCCTTAAGGAGGTAGACTTACATGATATGCATAAAAAACGGAACGATCCACACAGCAGTTGATCCGCAGCCATTCACAGGAGATATCCTTATAGGCGGCGGAAAGATCTTAAAGATCGCCAGTCACATTGATGATGATTATGAACAGTTGATCGAAGCTGCCGGACTTAATATTTATCCTGGTTTTGTTGAGGCACACTGCCATACAGGTCTTGATGGCTACGGCAACGGCGTACCAGGACAAGATACCAACGAATGGAATGACCCAGTAGTGCCACAACTGCGGGCTATTGACGGCATCAATCCTATGGATCCCTGCTTTGAAATGGCTGCCAAAGCCGGGATCACCTGCTTTGCCACAGGTCCAGGAAGTTCTGATGCCATTGGAGGCACTTTCGCAGCTGTGAAACCCATGGGAAAACGTATTGATAATATGATCCTTAAATACCCTATTGCCATGAAATGTGCTTTTGGTGAAAATCCAAAACGACGCTATATGACCAGCCGCATGTCCACCCGTATGACCAATGCAGCTTTGATCCGGGAAGCACTGCAGAAAGCTGCATTATACATGGTAAAAAAAGAGGCCGCCGGTGATGACGTCTCCAAGCTGCCTGCTTTTGATCAAAAATCAGAATCCCTGATTCCTGTTTTAAAAGGGGAACTTCCTTTAAAAGCCCATGCACATCAGGCAAATGATATTTTCACTGCCATCCGCATTGCAAAGGAATTTCACGCCAAACTGACTCTGGAACATGTAACAGAAGGCCACCTGATCGTAGATGAACTGGTGAAAGAAAACCTTCCTCTGGCTGTAGGACCTACTTTCAGCCATGCCACCAAAGTAGAACTGCTAAATAAAAGCTGGACCACTCCAGGCATCCTGGCAAAAGCTGGCTGCCATGTTTCCATTATTTCCGATGCACCTGTTACCCCGCTGCATGATCTGCCCCTTTACGCAGGCATGGCTATGAAAGCTGGTATGGATCCGTATGATGCCCTGCGCGCCATCACCATCAACGCCGCCGAACACATCGGTGTTGCTGACCGGGTAGGTTCCCTGGAAACCGGAAAAGACGCCGACCTTGTGATCTGCAAAGGCTCTCCTATGGAAATTTCAGGAGTGGTGAAGTATGTGTTTATTAATGGGGAATTGGTGGAATAACATTATATACCAAAAACTGCTGTATACAGTTTTATCACTCCCGTATACAGCAGTTTTTATTTTCTTCTTATTCTGTTTTTAAAAATACTTCTTGCTTCCCCAAAGATTACTTCTTTTAAGGTCCAGATATTCATTATAAGCCTTTTCAAGGATCTGCTTTTCATTGGAAAACTTCAGCAGATGATATGCTTCGTAAAATTTGTAATACCCGGAATCCAGAAAGTATTCTTCCCGCTGTGGTTTACTGTAGTAGCTGTCAGCCATCATCAGATACCAGTGTACATCTTTTTCTACCACATCCTGGGGCGTATTAAAGGTGTACTGGCTCTTTCCAATGTACTTGATGATAGAAGCGCTTACTCCGGTCTCTTCTTTTACTTCCCTAAGAGCCGTTTCTTTGTATTCTTCGCCAGCTTCTACTGTTCCCTTAGGCAGGACCCAGCCCTCATATTTGTTCTTGTAATTCTTATACAGGACCAGGATCTTCCCTCGAAATATAACCACACCGCCGCAGCTCGTTGCCTCAATCATTGCAATTCCTCCCGGTTTTGGTGTGAATCTGAATAACTGGTTTTAGTATACAACGTTTGAGGGTTATATGCAAGAAGGAAATCTGAGTCGCTAGATGCTTATAATGGTTTTATTATTGGATGTGATAATGCTTTTTCATTCCTTCTAAAAACTCTGGTTCTGATGACAGACGGGTGATATCGCTGGTGCGGCCATCTAGTTGCATGGCGGTGATTAATTTTAAGATGGTCAGTTCACCGGCAGATTTTCCCTCTATTTTGCTCTCTTCCACCCAATCAAGAAGTCCTTTGCACATATTGATTCCTCCTTCTTCACTACGATACTTATCTTTGACCATCTGCAGCTGTTTGGTGTCTGTCATGGCTGCGATCAGGTCGTAGGCATCTTCATCTATGTTTGTAAACTGCTCTTCTCTTTCTTTCAGATATTGTTTTACTGCTTCTTTGTCTAATGAACGGCGGATAAATCCAAATACCTCTCTCACATCTGTTTGAAAACATTCCTCGTTTGTAAATCTGCGGACATCTAAAACATGGATCGGATAGTGGTTGATAAATGTTTTTATCTCTTCCGGAAGATCTTTGTGGGCTAAAATATCATAAATATCTTTGCTGTTGTTCCACGGCTCTTCACCATAATAGATCACAATGGTTACAACTGGTGTTAAAACGTCTGTGTCTGTCAGACTGCTGATATAATCTTTTTTGTTTAAAACACCTTTCTCCCGGTTTTGTTTCTGCAGCTTTTTCATCTGCCGGTCATAAGACAAAGCATCTTCTACCATCACTCGCACCGGCATTCCCCTGTGGATCTTATCCTGGTGTTCCAGGGCAATGATCGTAAATGATGTACCAAACGCAACTCTCTTTACTCCATCACGGAAACGCTGTATCTTTTTCCTTTTTTGTACACCCCAACTGTCTTTTTGTGATTTTCCTGTTTCTCTTGTATCCTGGCTATAAAGCTGTTTTTCCATTATAACCTGCTTTCCATCAAAGATATATCCATTTAACAGATCCGCATACCGCCTGTCGTCATCGAAAAATATCGCTGTTTCTATGTCCTTTGTCCCCATTTATTCTCCCCTTTCTTGCTGTTGCAAGGCAAAGGGGCAGTTTCTAATATTTATTATACAAAATCCAGTTATAAATTTCAATATTCCCCACCCCCGTGCCTGTTTTTAAACAGAATTTCCTGAGACCATTTCCACTTCTTTTAAATTTTTGCTTTTGATCCATGATTTTTAGCTGAAGCTGCCTGAATACAGATATGCAACGCATTAAACATTACATAGTTTTGAAATATTATTCTTTATGATTAAGAAATGTAACCATAGTATATCATAGCGGGATCCAAAAATCCACCACAATTTTCCCCCTGCATAAAAATAGCCTCACAGACCGCATTTATGCATCTTTGTGCACTCATGCGTTATCTGCAAGGCTGGTTTTATTATTGCTCTCACGAGCCGTCCACTCAGGTCCCCGCACTAACGTGCTCTACTGCCTGCTTACGCAGGCTGGACCTTCGTTAATGGCTTTGGAAAAACAAATGCCGCCTTCGGCGTCGCTTGTTCTTCCCTGCGCTCATCGGCCACCCATGATCCCAATAAAGATCTTCTCATCTGTAATAGGCAGTTCCCTGATCCTTACGCCTACTGCATTATACACTGCATTTGCAATAGCCGGAGATGGGGTGTTGATAACGATCTCACCGATGGATTTTGCGCCAAATGGGCCGGTTGGCTCGTAGCTGCATTCAAATTCTACCTGGACTTTTCCAATATCCAGACGGCTTGGTACTTTGTACTGCATGAAGGAATTTTCATGGACACGGCCATGGTCGGAATAGGTTACATCCTCGTACATTGCCATACCGATTCCCTGTGCCAGGCCACCTTCTGTCTGTACTCTTGCCAGGTTCTCGTTTAATGGGGTTCCACAGTCTACAGCTGCTGCAAACTGAAGCAGCTCAATATGACCGGTTTCCTTGTCGATCTCCACTTCTGCGGCGCCTGCCATAAATGGTGGCGGAGAAACAGGTGAAGAATGGGATTCTGTAGCCTGGAGGGCTTCTTCATTAAAGCACATGGCTCTGTTTCCAATGTCCTTTAATGTGATCTCTGCCGGTTCGCCTTCAGGGGCATTTAATCTGCGCACTGTCTTTCCTGCAAACTCCAGTTCATCCTCAGAGCAATTCAGATATTCTGCCGCCTTCTTTAATATCTTCTTTTTCAGTGACTCACAGGTCTTTACTACTGCCATACCTGTTAAATATGCAGTACTGGAAGCATAGGAACCGGAGTCATATGGGGAAATATCCGTATCAACACCGTAAACTACGATATCATCCAGCTCACAGTCCAGACACTCTGCTGCTACCTGGGCCAGTGTGGTGTCACAGCCGGTACCCATATCAGCCGCACCAATGGTCATGCTGTAAAAGCCGTCATCATTTACCTTAATGGTAACGCTTCCCACGTCTACACCGGAAATTGCGGAGCCCTGCATAGCCATTGCAAGACCAACTGCTCTTACCTTTCCATTTCCCATATCTTTTCTCGGATATTTTTCATCCCAGCCGATCATCTCCATAACCTTGTCCACGCAGCGGTCAAGGGCACAGCTATTGGCAGTCTCGCCGTAGTAAGCAGGCATCACCTGTCCCTGGCGGACCATATTTTTCTTTCTAAGCTCGATCGGGTTCATTCCCATCTGGGCTGCCAGCTCATCCATAGCAGACTCTACAGCAAAAATACCCTGCGTTGCGCCATATCCACGGTAAGCGCCTGCAGACATGCGGTTGGTATAAACGACATCATAAGCAAAGCGGAATGCTTTTGGTGTGCCGTACATAGGAATGGACTTATGGCCGGAAAGACCTACAGTGGTCGGTCCATGTTCACCAAATGCACCTGTATTGGACAATGTATACACATCCATTGCCTGTAAAATACCGTTGTCATCGCAGCCGATCTTTACCTTTACTTCCATTTCGTGACGTGGAGAAGAGGCGATCTGGGACTCATAACGGCTGTAAATGATCTTAGCCGGTTTTCCCGTCTTCATGGTAACGATAGCCGGATAAACCTCTGCTACAACAGTCTGCTTTGCGCCAAAACCGCCACCGATTCTTGGCTTGATCACGCGGATCTTTGACTTTGGCACATCCAGTGCATGAGCCAGAATACGGCGCACATGGAATGTAACCTGGGTGGAGTCTACTACATTTAAACGTCCGTATACATCCATATAAGTAAAGGCACGGAAAGTCTCCATCATAGCCTGCTGGTTCGCCTTGGTGTGGTATGTTTTTTCCACAATGTGGCTGCAGCCTGCAAATGCCGCCTCCAGATCCCCATGAGTCTCTCCGCCACTGGCACATAAGTTTCTCTTATTATCAGCGCCTACATTACACAGGGCTTTCCAGCTGTCCTCCGGATGTACAAGGATCTTGCCGTCCTTGGAGTCATGCATATCTAAAACAGGCTCTAACACCTGATATTTCACTTTAATAAGACGCATTGCATGGTCTACTGCAGCTTCTGTCTCACCTGCAATGATCGCCACTGCATCACCTACAAAACGGACTCTCTGGTCCAGGATCAGACGGTCATAAGGACTTGGCTCAGGATACGTCTGTCCGGCCATGGTAAAACGCTTCTGCGGAACATCCTTCCATGTAAGGATACATTCGATCCCTGGTACTCTGGAAGCTACCTTGCAGTCGATCTCTTCGATCAGTGCATGGGCATGTGGGCTTCTAAGCACTTTTACGATCAGGCAGTCCTTTAATGCCAGGTCATCAGTATACACCGGCTTACCTGTTACCAGTGCCTTTGCGTCTTTCTTTACAACAGGAGCGCCGATCAGACGGAATTTCTTTCCTGTAGCAGGATTAATCTGTGTATATGCCATTTCCTTATGCCTCCTTTCCGCTCTGCTTCATATCCAGATATTTTTTTACAGCACGCAGCTGGGACATATATCCGCTGCAGCGGCATAAATTTCCGGAAAGATATTCCTTAATATCCTCTTCATCTGGATCTTTTAACTCTTTTTCCATAGCAAGAACGTTCATAATAAATCCTGGATTGCAGAAACCGCACTGCTCTCCGCCTTCTCTTGCTAAAAACATACCAAATTCTTCTGCCTCTTTCTGCAGACCTTCCAGTGTAGTCACATGGCGGCCATCTGCCCGGATCGCAAGTGTAGAACATGACAGAACCGGCTTTCCGTCCAGCCATACAGTACAAAGGCCGCAGTTTGCTGTCTCACAGCCTCTTTTTACGCTGTAGCAACCCAGATCACGTACCAGATCCAATAACAGCATATCCGGTCTTACATCTGTCTCTACCTGTTTTCCATTTAAGCGAAATGAAAGTCTCATACTATGCCCACGCTCCTTCCTTTGATCTGCTCCATAAGACGGCGGGTGTAAACAGTTGCCAGAGTCTTTCTGTAAGCACCGCTGGCGCGTGTATTATCGCCATAAGTAAATGCTTCTGCCGCTTCCTTTGCCATCTCTTTTAAGGTATCAAAATCATCCTCTGTAATGATCACTGCCTTTGCTTTTGCAGGTCTTGCCCCAACGGACACAAACCATTTGTTTCCAAGGTTGGAAACACAACAGGCGATCACCGGAAAATCGGTACGGGAATTGCGCTGACTGGTATAAGCAGCCTTTCTTCCGTCTTTCTTTATAATAATACGAACCAGGATATCCTTCTGATCCCTTCTTACAGGTCTGGCTGCAAATTCAGAAAGAGGAATGGTTCCCTCATGATACAGCTCCACATAAGTATCCAGTGCCAGAAAGCAGGTCAGTATATCGGAAAATCCGAAACGGGCAAAAATACTGCCTCCTACCGTAGCGCAGTTTCTCATCTGCACGCCAACGATATTTCTGGTACATTCCCTGAAAATACCATCAAAATACCGGTTCAGCCCCTCATGGGTCTCTAACTGGCGTAAACTGCACATACAGCCAATGGAAAACTCTCCTTCTTTTTCTTCGATTGCATCCAGTCCAAGCCCGGACAAATCTACAATAGTACGCTTGGTAATATGAGTCATTTTCATCCATACCATTCCGCCTACTACCAGACTGCTTCGCTTCTGACAAAGCTCATATGCCTCTGCCAGATCGCTTACCTTAACATAATCATCTGCTCGGAACACCTGTTTTTCCCCCTTCGTATGTTTGTGCTAATAAATATTGATAAGTTTTTCTAATAAATAGTTCGTCTTTTAGTAGAATTCAAAACAAAACAGGCAGATTATAACACGAAATCTGCCTGTTTTCCATAGAAAACGTTATTCTTTTTAAAGATTATCTCCCCATATATATATCAAACAACTGTCTTGCAATAGGTCCTGCGATTTTTCCACCGCTTCCGGACTCTTCTACCAGGACCGTAACAACGATCTTTGGTGACTCAGCCGGTGCAAAACCGGTGAACCATGCATGTGTCTCTTTTCCTGTTTCAAACTCCGCAGTTCCCGTTTTTGCAGCTACTGTATAGGCATCGGTGCGCACAGAAGAACCCGTTCCTTCCACCACTACATCACGCATCAGCTCTGTCAGATTTGCTGCCTCTGTGGCTGTCATAAGAGTTCCCCCTGAAGTCGGAAGGAATTTTTTCACTTCTTCCCCGCCGGCACTGACTACTCGGTCCAGCAAATATGGTTTCATCAGGGTTCCACCATTTGCAACAGCCGCAGTGATCAGCGCATTGTGAAGAGGCGTGATCAGTGTAGTTCCCTGGCCAATGGAAGTCTGTAAAACTTCCCAGGTTCCGGCGCCTCCTTTCATATTAAAAGAACTTTCCTTATAGGAGTAGCCGGATAATGGCAACGGATTATTAAATAGCAATTCCTCCGCCGTAGCATGGAACCGGTCCAGATCCATGGTCAGACCCAGGCTGGAAAATGCCCCGTTACAGGAATTAGCAAAAGCCTTCATAAAATCCTGGCTTCCATGGGCTTCACTGTGGAAACATTTAATGGAGTAGTCTCCATTATGATAAACGCCATTACAGTCAAAATGAAAATCCTTGTAATCGTCAGGATGCTCCCTCATATACTCAAGAGCCGTCACGATCTTAAAGGTCGATCCAGGAGGATATAGTCCGGCAGTTGCACGGTTTACCAGCTGCCCCTGGTTATTGGAACTGTCAGTAAGAGACGCCCAGTCCTGAAGAAGGGTATTTGGATCGTAACCCGGCTTGGAAACCATTGCCAGGATCTTTCCTGTATCCGGTTCCATGGCGATCACCGCTCCTCTCCTGTCTCCTAAAGCTGCATACGCTGCCTGCTGCAGTTCCATATCCAGAGTGGTAACCACGCTGTCTCCCAGATTTTTCGCACCTGCCAGCTCATTTCCCGCCTGCTCTACCAGATTGACATGAGAACTTAAAAGATAGAAGTTTGCCATGGCTTCAATGCCAGTTTTTCCTTTAGAGGAATAGCCTACCGCATGGTCAAACACACCTCCATAATTGTAAACCCTTGTTTCATTTCCCGCATCATCAGTGGTAGTCTCTGCCAGCACCGTTCCATCTGATGCCAGGATACTGCCTCTTACAATGCGGTCTGAAAAGCTGTCCAGTCTGGCATTGTAAGGATTGTTGATCACATCTTCGCTTTTCATCTGCAGAAAATATCCCATGTATACAGCCAGTGCTAAAAACAGGACCACACATGCATAAGTGATCACCAGCACTTTCCCATTGGGATCATATACCCGCTCTTTTGTCACTGACTTCCAGGTACCTTTTTCTGTATCTTTTTTGTTTTCTTTCTTTATCTCTTTACCTGTATTTTTTTTTGTACTCTTCTTTGCTGTCTGTTCCTTCTTTTCAGCCGTATTTTTCTTTCTGGAGACAGGTTCTCTTCGCGTACTTTTTTTCAGTTCTTTCATTCTTCCTGCGCCTCCATTTCTTCCATCTCTTCTTCATCATTCCGCTTGATGATATAAAGCCCCTGGATAATACTGAATAACAGGAATGTTGTCACAATGGAACTTCCTCCGTAACTTACAAACGGAAGTGTCACACCTGTAGATGGGATAAATTTAGTCACACCTCCCACTGTGAGAAAGACCTGTACCACATATTCCATTCCAAGACCCACTGCAATGATCTTGTAAAACATGGCCTGCATCTGGGTTGCGATCATCATAAACTGGATAAAACAGCCCAGACAGATCAGAAGGACGCAGATAGCAAAGATTGCTCCCATTTCTTCGGAGATAGCAGCAAAAATAAAATCCTTTTCCACTACCGGGATCCTGTTTGGCATTCCCTGGCACAGTCCCATGCCAAACCAGCCACCTGTTCCAATAGCAAACAGGGACTGGGTGATCTGATATCCTGTATTATCAATATCTGCCCATGGATTTTTCCATGCTGTAAATCTTCGTCTTACATGGTCAAAAAGTGTATATGCAATGGATGTAGCACCTTTTCCAAGAACACCTGCCGCGATCAGATACAGCCAGTTTCCTGTAGCAATAAACAGCATGATCACATAGCTGATAAAAAAGATCAGGGCGCTTCCCAGGTCTTTTGACAACACCAGGATCACTACATGAAGAGCTGCCACCACTGTGGTAATGCATATGTTCTTAAAATCCAGTGACTGATAAAACATGGACGCTACAAAAAATACAAAACTGATCTTTACAAACTCTGATGGCTGGATGGAGATTCCGCCAACAGTCAGTGATAACTGAGCGCCGAAACTTTCATTTCCTGCTACCCATACAACTAAAAGCGCAGCCAGCCCGATCCCTGCATACACCCACTGGAATTTATAAAGCTGCCAGAACCGTTCCATGATAAAAGGCACCAGCCAGGAAAGGATCGCAGCCGCTGCTACGATCACAAACTGCTTAAAAGCCTTATCCAGTCCCTTATCTAAAGACAGTCTGGTAAGCATGATAAAACCACAGGCCAGGAGCATACAACAGTTATTTACCAGAAGTCTTGACACATTCCTGTAAATAAACCGGTAGATATAAATGTAAAACAGGAAAAACACCACCTGTCCCATATAAAATACCAGCAGCATCCGCCTTAACGTTTCATCTTCTGTTTTCAGATACATCACCACATATGCCAGAAAATGCAGTAAAAACATGGCCCGGTTCTGCCTTGCACACACTTTTCTCTTCCGTTCCAGATCCGGGAAAGAAAAGAAACGGAAATTGGCATAGGTATAAATGGCCATCAGCAATATCATCAGATATTTGGATACTTCCACGATCAGATTTGTCATAGGCTATTCTACTCCCCGTCTGAAATGTCCTCTTGTAAAATCTTTCACTGGTTCGACAATTTCTCTTCCTTCTATAAAAGAAGCAGCAAAAGCTTCCAGTATCTTTTGTGTTTCTTCTTTTCCTTCTCTTGTAAAAGAAAGACGCAGGGAAGCCATGTTCAGCTCTCTTACTGCCTCTTCATTGCCAAATAAAGATAACGGAAGAGGATTTAAAATGGTATTGTAGCAGAAGTTGCAATGTGCCTTTAATGGAAGCCCGGCACCGGTGCGGTCCTTCATTATAAGGTGTTCCCTTTTGGCTGTACATCCCTTTAATGTTTTTACCACACACTGGGCAGAAACCATCATAGGAGCATGCCCATAAATGACCAGTTCTCCCGGTATTCCGTCCCTCTCACAGGCTTTTGCCACTGCCTTTAACTCTCTGCTGTTTAATTCCCACGGCATGGTAATAAATTCCGGTCCCATTTCCTTTAATGTGTGCACTGCTTCCCGGTTCCATGCATAAACAGAGGCATCCAGAGCAAATGGAAGCTCTATTTTTTCTTCCTTTAACCAGGAAACTTCCTCCAAAGTACGGGCCAGAACACCGGTAAAACCTGCATTTTCCAGATTTTTCCTGTTTTTAGAGAAGAACTTCATGGCATGGGTGCGGAAAATATGTGGAAGTGTAAGGAAGCATTCCTTTCCCTTTGCTTCACACTGCTTTACGATCTTTCCCCACTGATCCGGTTTAAATCCATCTGCATCGATATAAATGCGTTTTACAGCATCACAGGAAAGAGCTGGTTCCAACTGACATTCTTCTTCCAGAGATGCAGTAAGGAAAGCAAAGCTGTGAATGTTTTTGGAAGCAGACTGTACATCAGCAGGAAGTTCCTGTTCTGTCTGCACCAGAGACTCTGCCTTTCTCTCCCACTGAGCCAGTATTTTTTCCGTCAGCTTCTCAAAGCCTTCTCTTCGCAGTTCATTTAATGCCTGTACCGGCAGGAAAATATTTCCCTTTAACTCAATATCCAGCTGCTCAAAGTAAAAGGAAGTGGCACCTGTCTTATTTAACTGCTTACGCACTTTTTCCTCTGTTGCAGGCTGGTTCTGGGCACTCTGGCAGATCTGTCCTTCCACTTTTACAGTTACATTTCCCTGTGTCAGTTCCAGGACAGCCGGTTTTCCTTCCTCAAAAACAGCCTTTCCAACAACCGGTTCCTTTTTCTCTTTTTCCACATAGTTTGCATCCAGAAAATCAAACAGTTTCTGATTTCCTTCACGAAATTCCGGCTTTTCTTTTAAAGCGACCATGTCTTTTCCATTGTGCTTCTCATAATAACCGGAGGTAAAACCTCCCCTGTCAAACAGATCCAGCAGTTCTTTTTTATCTTCCGGATCCACATAATAACCGTCTTTCCCATAGGTTTCATACAGATCCAGATATTTTCTGTAAATGCGGACTACACCTGCTGTATATCGCGGGCTCTTCATTCTTCCTTCGATCTTTAAAGAATATACTCCTGCCTCTAAGATCTCCGGTAAAATATCCAGCGTACACAGATCTTTTAAACTTAATACAAACTTCTGGTTCTCTTTGTTTAAGCTCTTTCCCTCTGCCTTGTCTCCCTCCCATACACGGTAAGGCAGGCGGCATGGCTGGGCACAGCGGCCTCTGTTGCCACTGCGGCCGCCGATCAGGCTGCTCATGAGACACTGACCGGAATAACAGTAACATAAAGCACCATGGACAAAGGTTTCAATATCCATTCCCGTTTCTTTGTAAATACGGGAAATCTCTTCTAAAGACAGTTCTCTGGCCGGAACGACGCGGCAGCAGCCCATTTCTTTTAACATTTTTGCGCTGTATACACTGGTAACCGTCATCTGGGTGCTTGCATGAAGCTCCATTCCCGGAAAAGCCCGTTTCATTACCTGAAGGGCTCCCAGATCCTGGACGATCACGCCGTCTAACCCTGCTTCATAGTAAGGCTTCATGTAATCACAAAGCTCGTCCAGTTCTTTTTCCTTAAATAATGTATTGACCGTCATGTACAGACGGCAGCCGTGAAGATGGGCATACCGGATGGCTTCCACCATTTCTTCTCCTGCTGCATTCTGTGCATAAGCTCTGGCACCAAAACGGCTGCCTCCCATATAGATCGCATCCGCTCCTGCTGCCACAGCTGCCTTTAAACTGTCAAAAGAACCTGCCGGCGCCAAAAGCTCTGCTTTTCTTGTATTTATCATGATCTTACCTTTCCTGATCCTATGCAAAAAAGGGGCCACTGCAAACTGTAGCGCGCCCCCTTTAGTCTATCTGTGTTTTATCTGCGTCCGTTTCTGTGGGAACCGGCTTTTCTGGCTGCCTGAAGAGCCTTTCTTGCAAGTTCCTGATCAGAAAGTCCTGTCTTTGTCTGGAAAGAAGGATTTTGCATTGGCATATCCGCCTGTACAAAACCGCTTTCTGTTGCCTGTGCAGCTGCAGTCTCATCTAAAGCTGGTACAGACTCACTGACCGGTTCATCTCCTTCGATCACAGTGTCTACCACTTCATCCTCAACTACTTCCTCTTCCCCATTTTCAGATGTTGCTGCCAGTGCTGCCTGCTTCTTTGCAGCTCTTAATTCCCGTTCGGATTTTGAAAGCTTTGCAGATAATTCCTGAAGCTGACGCTGGCGTTCCTCCAAGTCCTTTAAAACGCCGTCTAACTTCATCTGGGTGCTTACTAACTCATGTTTTAAGCTGTAAGTCTCTTTTTCCATTCTGTCTCTCTGCTCTTCCATCTGATCCGCAGTTTCTTTTGTCTTAAAATAATCATCTGCAATGTTCAGTAAAAGCATAAGCTGCTGGTAATCAGCACTCTGTTTACTGAAACCAGGAAGCGCGTGCATGGTGGTTATCTTTTCATTTACATAGCTGGCTGCCTTCTGAAGATATGCTTCATCTTCGCTTCCGCCTAACGTATATATTTTTCCATCAATCAAAACCTGTGTATAATTCTTTGTATCCATTCTGATCTTCCATCTCCTGTCTGTGAGGCATTTTCGTTAAAAGGATACCACATTTTTACTTCATTTCCAAGCCCAAATGACGATATGCGTTTTCTGTAGCCATTCTTCCCCTGGGTGTTCTGTTAATCAGACCGTTCATTAAAAGATATGGCTCATATACATCTTCCAAAGTTCCCGCATCTTCTCCCAAAGCTGCTGCCAGGGTATCAAGTCCTACCGGACCGCCGGAAAACTTTTCAATGATCATCAAAAGGATATTTCTGTCATTCTGATCCAGTCCCATTTTATCCACATCCATGATATCCAGAGCAAAATCTGCCACTTCTTTTGTGATCACACCATCATATTTAACCTGGGCGAAATCTCTTACTCTCTTTAAAAGGCGGTTTGCCAGTCGCGGGGTTCCCCTGGAACGTTTTGCCAGTTCAATGGCACCTTCCGGTTCTATTTCCACACCTAAGATCGTAGCAGAATGCTGGATGATCGTGCGCAGCTCCTCCGGCGTATAAAATTCCATTCTCTGGACCACTCCAAAACGGTCTCTTAAAGGAGCGGACAACAGTCCTGCCCTGGTAGTCGCTCCTACTAAGGTAAAGTGAGGCAGTTCCAGACGGATGGATCTGGCACTGGACTCTTTTCCCAGCATAATATCAATGGCAAAATCTTCCATCGCCGGATAGAGAACTTCTTCTACCTGACGGTTTAAACGGTGGATCTCATCTACGAAGAGAACATCCCCCTCCTGAAGATTATTTAAAATAGCAGCCATCTCTCCCGGCTTTTCAATGGCCGGCCCGCTGGTCACTTTCAGCCTGCTTCCCATCTCGTTGGCAATGATACCGGAAAGGGTGGTCTTTCCAAGTCCTGGGGGGCCGTAAAATAATACATGATCTAAGGCTTCCCCTCTGCTTTTTGCCGCTTCTATGTATATTTTCAGGGTGGATTTGATCTTTTCCTGGCCCACGTAATCACTGAGGCACTGGGGACGCAGGGTGGTTTCTATCCGCACATCCTCTTCTGTTGCCTCTGTTGTTATAATTCTCCGTTCCATATATACCTCAAATTAATCACAGAAAACTTAAATACTTCAGCGAAGCCTTTAAAATGTCTTCTACACTCATATTTTCTGTGATCTCCACTTTCTTTACTGCTTTGGAAGCTTCCATATTCGTATACCCAAGAGCTGTTAAAGCTGCCACTGCCTCTTTTGCAGCTGCTGCCATACCTGCCACAGATGCGCCTGTACCAGCACCGGAAGTATCTTCCTTTCCGCCTCCAAAGGAAGCCATCATCACTTCCTCTAAATCTACTTTATCCTTAAGATCTAAGATCAGTCTCTGGGCCGTCTTTGCGCCGATGCCCGGTGCCTTGGAAATAGCTTTTGCATCCCCGCTGACAATGGCGATCCGCAGATCATCCGGCCGCATAATAGAAAGGATACCAAGAGCTCCTTTGGGACCAATTCCATTGACCCCGATCAGCTGCTTGAACATTTCCCTGTCCTGTCTGTGAAGAAAACCATATAAAGTCATAGCATCTTCCCGCACCTGGAAATACGTATAAACGGTCACTTCTTCCCCTAATGCCGGAAGTTCCTCTAAAAGTGAAAGGGGTACATGGACTGCCAGTCCGATGCCTCCGGTCTCCACTACGATCACATCATCTTCTACTGCCCCAAGGGCTCCTTTTATATATGAAATCATCTGTTCTATATTCCTTTTATCTGGTTTCGCACCTACATGCGATACTTCGTCATCTATCAATCATAACATACACACCGCCTCAATGCAAGCAGGACACCGAACAAATATTCGATACTCTTTCCTTGCATTTTACTTAAAAATCAGCTAAACTAAGGGCGGTTTGCGTTCTGGTCTTTCAGGATCAGATATGCCGGGCAGACCAGAAAGGATTTTTATGATCACCATTAAACATCCCATTGAATTTCCAAACACATATCCTTTAGACCGCATTGGTCCTTTAAAGGATCTTTTATTTTTTGATATAGAGACCACCGGCTTTTCCGGTGAAACTTCCCAGCTGTATCTCATTGGCTGTACTTATTTTGACGGATTTGGCTGGAAGCTGATCCAGTGGTTTGCAGATACAAGACAGGCGGAAAAAGAGCTTTTAGATGCCTTTTTTGAATTTTTAAAACGTTTTAAGATCCTGATCCATTTTAACGGAGACCGTTTTGATATCCCCTATCTTTTAAAATGCTGCGAACGTCTGGGCCTTGACTACCATTTTGATGACCTTATAAGCATTGATATTTTCAAGAAAATAAAGCCCTACAGAAAACTTTTAAAACTGGAAAACATGAAACAGAAATCCATTGAACAGTTTTTAGGGGTACATAGAGAGGACAAATACAATGGCGGGCAGCTGATCGATGTGTACCGTGAATACCTGCACACCCATGAGAAATTCCTCTTTGACCTGCTGATACTGCACAATGCAGATGACCTGCGGGGAATGCCTTCCATCCTGCCCATTTTAAATTATGCAGATCTGTTTGAGTCGGATTTTACCCTTTGCAGTCATAAGTTGTATTCCTACACGGACGAAGCCGGATATTCCCATCCATTTGTCAATCTTTTGTGGGAAAGTCCTTACAGCGTCCCCATTCCTTTAGAATATACCTTAAATCCTTTAAGCCTGGAGCTTCATGACAACTGCCTGGCCTGCAATTTAACTCTGTATGAAGGCACTTTAAAATATTTCTACCCGGATTACCAGAATTATTATTACCTGCCTTTAGAAGATACAGCGATCCATAAAAGCATTGGAGAATATGTGGACCGTTCTGCCCGGAAAAAAGCCACTGCAAAAAACTGCTACAGCAAAAAAGAGGGCTTATTCCTGCCTCAGTTCGGTTCTTTGTGGGAACCTTCTTTTAAGGAAGAATACAAGTCCTCTCTCACTTACACGCTTTATGATGATAAAACCCTGTGGAATGATACCGTGAAAAATTCTCACTATGCCCATGAGATCTTTAACTATCTGACCGGGCAGCTGTAGCTGCCGCATACACAGCATACATCTGGGAAGCGCCGGTATCCCCATGTCCTAACATAGCCTGGACTGCATGGATATCCGCGCCATCCCCGATCAGGTGGGCTGCAAAAGAATGGCGCAGAGTATGAGGCGTAATATCCTCTTTGATCCCCGCTTTTTCCCCATAATATTTGATCAGCTTCCAAAAGCCCTGACGGCTCATAGGCTGGCCACTGCAATTGGTAAACAGCCACTCACAGGCACGCCCCTTTAAAAGAGAACTTCTTGCCTTGTCCAGGTAAGTACGCAGCGCCTGTTTCGCCCCTTTTCCAAAGGGGATCATCCGGTCTTTACTGCCATCATGACAGGTGATATAACCGATCTGCATGTTCACATCCTCTAATTTCAGACTGATCAGTTCTGATACCCGGATCCCTGTTGCATATAGTAATTCCAGCATGGCCTTATCCCGCAGTTCTTTCGCTGTTGTATTTCCCGGCTGTGCCAAAAGGGCATGTATTTCCTCTATGGTCAGTATCACCGGTATTTTGCGTTCAATTTTGGGAGCACGCAGAAATTCCGCCGGATCCCTGTTTATCTTTCTTTCCTTAACAAGATAGCTGAAAAATGCCTTGATGGACGCCAGTTCCCTGGAAATGGTAGCTGCCGCTTTTCCTTCTTTTTCCAGATACAGGATATAAGAATTCAAACTGGTCTTCGTCACCTTCTCCACCTGTGTGATCCCCATTTCTTCCATAAATCCTGCCATCTGGAGCAGATCCCGGTGGTAGGATACTTCTGTATTTTTTGCCGTGTGCTTCACTTCCTGAAGATATGCGGTGAAGCTGTTTATCTCTGATATCATTTTGTTCCCCCGGTACACAGTGCAGTTTTTACTCTATTTTTACAGTATAATTTATTTTTTTATACTTTTAAATAGTTTTCGTTCACTCATCGTTTCAAAATGAAAAAAGGTATGCCTCAAAGGCTGCTCCACAGGCCGTAAGGAGCATTAAAAAAGCCAATGCTGGCAATCGCAGCCTTTTTCTTGTACTAAAAGACCATCTGGAAAGAACGTACCAGACCATGAGATAAAATATCCCCTGAGGAAGAAGGGAACGCAAAAACAGAGGCAGTCCCCAGAGTCCCTTTTCCAATGTAAAATAAATAACTCCCATTCCCAGGCTGAAAGACCAGAAACAGGTCAGTATCCCAAACAGCCATACACTGTAAACCGTAAGCCCGCAGAGCCACCCTGCACCCAGCTGGAAAAAACGCTGTTTTATGACGATCAGAAACGCTTCTGTAAAGTTTTTGTTTCCTGTTATTCCATAACTGTAAAATAAATAAGAAGGAAATACAGGATAACGCCACCAGAAAAATAACGCTGCCCCTATCATTCCCAGAAAAAAACTAAACAACAGCAGATAACTGTCTGCCAAGAATTTGAAGCGAAATCGGAACATGGACTGCCTTTCCTGCTTTTTCAAGCGCCTTTCCTGTGCTCTTATACCAGTTGTATGCCCTTTGCAGCCTGTGCATGATTATTTTTGTACACGGTTAGGGAAATATGATATAATCATTAACGAACGAACCGCCTGCAATAGCAGGCAGATAAGCACGCCAGTGCGGGGTTCGTGAGCTTACCCTTGGAGGATTTTACCATGAGTCAATATCAGTTGATCGCCTTTGATATGGATGGAACTCTTTTAAATTCAAATAAACAGATCTCCCCTGAAACTTTAAACGCCATTAAACGGGCAACCGATGCAGGAAAAACTGTTATCCTGTGTACCGGCCGCAACCTGGCTGAACTGAATGCGTTTACAGAGATCATACCGGGACTGCACTATTTAGACTGTGTCAGCGGTGCCTGTGTTTATGACCTAAAAGAAAAGAAAACACTGTATTCCCAGGCTCTTGACCCTGGGATCGTAAAAAAGCTGATGGAATTTGGCATGGAAGAAGGAGCCATGATCCATGTACTTTCAGAGCGTTCCATTATCCAGAAGGATCAGCAGTCCCATATGGCTGATTTTCATATGGGCATTTACCAGACCATGTTTGATCAGATCACTGACAAACTGGAAAATATTTACAATTCTTTCTGTGAAGAGCCATTTCCTGTGCTGAAGCTGAACCTTTACCACAGAGACGAAGCCTCACGGGCGCGCACCGTGGAACGCATTAAAGCAGCCGGTCTTGAAACTGCACTGGCTCTGGCAGAGTCTACCTCTTTAGAGTGTTCTGCCAAAGGGATCGACAAAGGTGTAGGACTTAAAAAGCTGTGTGAACATCTGGGACTGCCATTAGAACAGACTATTGCTGTAGGTGATGCAGATAACGATACCATGGCATTAAAAACTGCCGGTCTGGCCGTTGCCATGGGAAATGCAACCGAACCCATCAAAGCCCTGGCTGATGTGATCGTAGCTGACTGCGACCATAACGGATGCGCAGAAGCCATTGATAAGTATCTGCTGGCAGATTAAACATAACAGCCTGCGCCTCTGGCGCATTGTTTGCATGAACATTTATACAATATGGAGGATTTAAATACTATTATGAAAATCAGAACTGCAACATTAAATGACTTAGACGCATTAACTGCTGTAGAAGCAGAGTGTTTCCCGGCTGCTGAAGCAGCCACAAAAAAGGACTTTGAAAACCGCCTGGCTTATTATGCAGACCATTTCTGGCTGATGTTTGATGAAAATGACAAACTGATCGCCTTTGTAGACGGTATGGTCACAGATGAAGCCGACCTGACAGATGAAATGTATGAAAAAGGAGAAATGCATAATGAAAATGGTGCATGGCAGATGATCTTCGGGGTCAATACCATTCCTTCCTGCCGCAAAAAAGGCTATGCAGGTGAACTGATCAAAGCTGCTATTGAAGACGCCAGAAAACAGGGGCGCAAAGGCCTGGTACTTACCTGCAAGGACAAACTGATCCATTACTATGCAAAATTCGGTTTCGTAAACGAAGGCGTTTCCCCGTCTGTCCACGGAAATGTGGTATGGTATCAGATGAGACTGACTTTTTAAATAAATGATATGATACCAGGGTCAAAAGGTCTAAAATCCGACACAAGCTTGCTTGCAGGAGGATTTTTGAACTTGGGACCCGCAAAAAACATGAGTAAGTAGCCATTTTTTGAAGAAAAATGAGCGGATTACGAATGTTTTTAGAATTGCGAGAGTGCAAAGCACGTAGCAATTCGGTATCAGAGGGGGCAAAATACCTTTTGACCCCAACATCATGATATATATTTAATAACAGGAGGTTTTCTGCCTATGTGTGTATACAATGATACCGGTAAAAATACAACCTCTGCCTCTGAAACTCTTTTGAATAAAAGGATCGCTATAGTAGGCATCGGCGGCGTAGGCGGCTATTTAGGTGCCATGCTGGCTCATGCCTATCCCCATGTTACACTGGCAGCCAGAGGAAAACGGCTGGAACATATAAAAGAACATGGACTTACTCTTCACAGTGTTTACAGCGGAGAGATCACAGCCTTTCCTGAACATGTAACAACAGCCGATGCCATTGGTCCCCAGGATTATATTTTTGTATGCGTAAAAAACTATTCCTTAGAGGATGTCTGCCGCCAGATCACGCCTTTTGTGGATGATCACACCGTTCTCATACCGGTAATGAATGGCGTAGATACAGGAGAGCGGATGAGAAATCTTCTGAAAAAAGGCACTGTTATCGACTCCCTTATTTATATCGTTGCCTACGCATCCCCGGACTTTTCCATTACCCAGATCGGCAACCTGGCTTCCCTGCGGATCGGCATAAAAAATGCCTCAAAGGAGCAGTCAGAGAACGTCCTTGAGGCATCCGCCCTTTTAAGCGGGGCACATATCCATCATAAAATTGCCGATAACATTATCGCAGCCATCTGGCGCAAATACATTTTAAACTGCGCCTATAATATCACTACCGCCCGGTATAACCGGACCATTGGACAGCTTCGGGAAGATCCTGAGACAGCCGCCCAGTATGAGACCTTAGTCCGTGAGTCCTGGCTTGTATCTGAGGCAGCCGGTGCAGGCGTGCCGGAAACTTCCATTAACGAGATCATCGATCAGTTCTACCATAAACTGGATCCGGCATCCACCAGTTCCCTTCAAAGAGATATCTGGGCCGGACGCCCCAGTGAGCTGGAGACCTTCAGCGGCTATCTGGTACGAAAAGCAAAGGAACTTTCCGTACCGGTGCTATTGTCAGAAACTATGTATTCTGACCTGCAGAAAATTGTTTCAAAACAAAGCTGACATACGCCTGACAACGGCATTATCACAGATATTTAAGCCAGTTCATCTTTCTTGTCTACAGAGCGGTACTTGCGGCCATAAGCCATCAGTGCCGCTATTGTTTTGCCGTCAGTGATCTTTCCTGTGTAGATCATCTCTTCCAGATCTTTTAATTCCCATGCTTCCACTTCGATCACTTCATCTTCATCCAGATGCTGATGGGACGGGATCAGGTTGTGGGCTACGAAAATATCAATGGCTTCATCACAAAATGCAACTGTAGTATTTATACTCATGAGATATTCCAGTTTTTCGGTGCGGAAACCAGTTTCCTCCTCCAGTTCTCTGTAAGCACACTCGATCTTTGGCTCATCCGGTGCGTCCAGCTTTCCTGCCGGGATCTCCAGTGTATAGCGGTTTAAAGCATTGCGGTACTGGCGCACCATTAAGATCTTTCCTTCTGAAGTTACAGGCAGAACAGCCGCTGCACCATCGTGGTGGATGTAATCCCAGTGTGCCTCATGGCCATTTGCAAGAACTGTATCCTCATATATTTTCAGGATATTTCCCTGATATTTTAACTGACGGTCTAAACGTACTACCGGCATTCCTTCATTTTCTACTTTTCCCATGTTTCTTCTCCTTTTATATGTTATGTACTCCCGAACTCTTCTTGCAAAATCAGACATAAAAAATTCCAGGAGTATTGATCTTTCACACCTCCGCCTGCAGTGCAGGCGATGTGCCACATACATTTACATTTTCCTGCCCTTTTCATAGCTGGCATCTTCTGCCTTGATCACAGCATTTCTGAAGCCCCACTCTTCCAGTGCAGATACACCGGCAATGGTGGTTCCGCCAGGTGAGCAAACCTCATCCTTTAACTGTCCCGGATGCTTTCCTGTTTCCAGTACCATTTTAGCACTTCCAAGAACGGTCTGGGCTGCCATCTGGTATGCCTTGGCCCTTGGAAGGCCGTATTTTACAGCTCCGTCTGCCAGCGCTTCAATAAACATGTATACATAAGCCGGTGAACAGCCGCTGACACAGCCAACTGCATCCATCATACGTTCATCTACTACTTCCAGACGTCCGCAGGCCTCAAAAATACCACGAAGCACTGCCTTTTCCTCTTCACTGTAGTTGGACTCCTCATATGCCATACCGGTCATGCCTTCACCCAGTAACGCCGGTGTATTTGGCATGGTACGGACTACGCGCACCTTTCCGCCCAGACGTTCTGTAAGGCTTGCAATGGTCTGGCCAGGTGCCAGTGAGATCACGATCTGATCTTCCTTTAATACCGGACGGATTTCCTCAAACACTGTCTCAAAATACTGTGGCTTTACTGCCAGGATCACATACTCAGACTGCTTTACACACTCTGCATTGGATGCTGCATGAGCCACTCCTGTCTTTGCTGTTACAGCTTCCATCTTTTCTTTGTGGGCTGCTGTAAATAATAAGTCCTCCGGCTTATAGACCCGTAAAAGTCCGTTTAAAATAGCAGAACCCATATTTCCCATTCCAATAAAACCGATCTTTGCCATATTTTTCGCCTCCTGTTATAATTTTTAAAACATTCACGAATATTCGTCCATTTTAACGCACACACCCGCCCGCATACGCGGACGGGCAAACGTTCTTTCTATATGCGATTTTTATTTATCATACCCATCCATGATACCACAAAAATCAAAGGTTGCAAAGTAATCCTTTGGAGTTTCTGCGCGGCGGATCATCTGGACAGAGCCGTCTTCCTTTAATAAAAGTTCTGCGGATTTTAACTTACCGTTGTAGTTATAACCCATTGCAAAGCCATGGGCACCTGCATCATGGATCACTAAAAAGTCACCCATTTTGATCTCAGGAAGCATACGGTCAATCGCAAATTTATCATTGTTCTCGCAAAGGGAACCGGTAATATCGTACTTGTGGTCACAAGGCACATCTTCTTTTCCAAGAACGGTAATGTGATGATAAGCACCATACATAGCCGGACGCATCAGGTTTACTGCGCAGGCATCTACACCGATGTACTCTTTATGAGTATGTTTTTCATGGATCGCTTTGGTAACCAGGCATCCATAAGGCCCTAACATAAAACGGCCAAGCTCTGTGCAAAGAGCCACGTCATCCATTCCTGCAGGAACCAGAACTTCCTCATAAACTTTGCGCACGCCTTCGCCAATAGCCATAATGTCATTTGGTTCCTGATCTGGACGATAAGGGATACCAATACCACCGGACAGGTTGATGAAACTGATATGTGCACCTGTCTCTTCTTTTAACTTAACAGCCAGCTCAAAGAGGATCTTTGCAAGCATCGGATAATATTCATTGGTAACTGTATTGCTTGCCAGGAAAGCATGGATACCGAAATTCTTTGCCCCCTTGGACTTTAAAATCTTAAATGCCTCAAAGATCTGCTCAGTAGTCATACCATACTTTGCATCTCCCGGGTTGTCCATAATGTCATTGCTGATCTTAAACACACCGCCTGGATTGAAACGGCAGCTGATGGTCTCCGGAATGAAGCCTAATGTATCTTCCAGGCACTGGATATGGGTAATATCATCCAGGTTGATGATGGCACCCATTTCATTTGCGTAAGCAAATTCCTCAGGCGGAGTATCATTGGAAGAAAACATTACATTGGAACCGGAAAAACCGCAGGCCTTTGACATCATTAACTCTGTTAAAGAAGAGCAGTCTGTACCACAGCCATATTCCTGTAAGATCTTTAAGATAAATGGATTTGGGGTTGCTTTTACTGCAAAATATTCTTTATATCCTTTATTCCAGGAAAATGCCTGTTTCAGACGTTTTACATTTTCGCGGATACCTTTTTCATCATACAGATAAAATGGGGTTGGATAGGTCTTGGCGATCTCTTCTGCCTGCGCCAGTGTAACAAATGGTTTCTTTTCCATAATCTTATCTCCTTTCCCTGTGGGGGATCTTTGCTTTACGCAATGGTATTTTTATGCATTATCTATGCATATATATCAGTTCCTTTTAATTTTACAGGATAACCTCCGTAAAAGAAAAGAAGCCTGTAAGGGAGTACCATTTCCTTTGCGGATAATTGTACTCCCAGACAGACTTCTTTGTCTAGTATTATTTTTAATGAATGTTTTGAAGATTGCGAAGCAATCTGGTGGCATTCAGCTAGTCCACACTTACCACACGCATGATATTGGTAGCTGTTGCTGCCTCGTGACGTCTTGCATAGGTAACGATACCTGCGGTAATAACGGCCAGATCACCAGATTTGATCACACCGCTGCTCTTTAACTCTTCTAAAGAGTTTTCGATCAGCTCATCTGTACTCTCTGCACGACGGGACCATACAGGTGTTACACCCCACTGAAGCATCATCTGACGGACAGTAGTAGTGCTTGGGGACATACCGATGATACGTGCTGCCGGTCTCCACTTGGAAAGCATCATGGATGTAAATCCTGTAATACTTGGAGCAATGATGTAATCAGCACCGATGTCATGTGCGGTAGAAACAGAAGCGGAGCAAACTGCATTGGAGATATTCTTCATATTCTCCTCAGTTACTTTACGACGGCGGTATGCGCTGTAGTCTAAGTAAGCTTCCGTCTCTTCAACGATAGATACCATCATCTTTAATGCGTCAACCGGATATTTACCCATAGCAGTCTCACCGGAAAGCATTACTGCGTCAGTACCGTCATAAACAGCGTTGGCAACGTCCGTAACCTCTGCTCTGGTAGGTCTTGGATTGCGGATCATGGAGTCTAACATCTGGGTTGCAGTGATAACAGTCTTGCAGGCCTCGTTGCACTTGCGGATGATCTCCTTCTGGATATGAGGAACTTCCTGTGCCGGGATCTCAACACCCATATCACCTCTTGCTACCATGATGCCGTCTGCAACTGCAATGATCTCATCTAAATTATCAATACCTTCTGCATTTTCGATCTTAGCGATGACTTTGATGGCAGAACCTTCAGAATCCAGCATAGACTTAATCTCACGGATACAGTCAGCAGTACGGACAAAAGAAGCTGCAATAAAATCAAAGCCCTGCTTGATGCCAAAACGGATATCTTCTTTATCTTTTTCAGTCAGCGCCGGAAGCTTGATCTTTACATTAGGAACATTTACACCCTTTTTCTCACCTAACTCACCACCATTGATAACAGTACAAACAATCTCTGTACCTTCTACCTTTTCCACTTCCAGCTCGATCAGACCGTCATCGATCAGGATCTTATTTCCGGCTGCAACGTCCTCATTCAGGCCAGAGTAGTTTATATGGGTAATAGTCTCATCACCAATGATCTCTCTGGTAGTTAAAGTAAAGGTCTGTCCTTCCTTTAAAGAAACTTTTTTTCCATCTTTTAATACACCGGTACGGATCTCCGGTCCCTTTGTATCAAGAAGAGCTGCTACCGGCCGGTCCAGTTCCTTTCTTACTTCTTTTAAGATTTCCAGACGGCTCTGATGCTCTGCATAATCACCGTGGGAGAAGTTAAAACGAGCTACGTCCATTCCATTTTTAGCCAGTTCCAGCATAATGTTCTTGTCATTTGTGTTGGGGCCCATAGTGCAGACGATCTTAGTTTTCTTCATGTTTTCAAATTCCTCCATAAATAAATGTTATTGGGGTTAATAGTATATCCGCTCTTCTACTGCCTTTTTATGCCCCTGAAACAAAGATAAAAAATCCCAGGGCAAGTGGGGATCTGCAGTATGGGAGCGCAGAGTATGCTGTTCACATTAATTATCTACATTATTGTTATCAGCATCCTCTTTTTTGACATGCTTGTGTGTATACAAATGATCCATGCAATATTCATAATTGCCTTCACATTTAGAACAATAACGGAATTCCATACCAGGACTGTCTTTATCTGTGCGTCCGCAGACTGCACATTTATGCCCTCTTTTTACCACCTTCATTTTCTGGGTAGTCTTCTGGAACTCCTGGGATCGTTTCTTCTGCTTAAAACCGGAAGGACCTGCAAAGGTCATCCAGCCAAAGAATACGCCAATAAGGATCAGACTTAAAACGATCTCGATCTTCTCGATCAGTCCGCCTGTAATAAAGGAATAAATATAAATTCCTGCCTCTGCCACTGCGATCCAGCTTGCCTTTAATGGCAGTACCATCATAAACAGTACCTGCATATCCGGAAACATCAGGGCAAATACAAAGAAGAAGGAATAAACCAAATAAGTTGGGAACAGTGGCAGTGAAAGCCCTGTTACCAGGTAAATGCCAATGGCAACAACCGAATGAAGGAGCACACCTCCGATAATGTAGCAGTTAAAGCGAAATCTTCCCCATACCTGCTCCACAATGGTACCAAAAGCACGGATACAGTAAATGCCAAGGGCGTTCATCAGCACAAACATAATGGCATCAGAACCTGTAATGGCCGGTGGATACACTAAAAATGTAACAATACGCCAGATCTGACCGTGAAGGATAGCCGCCGGGTTTAAGATCAGATAATTCATCACAAACTGCGGTGCTACCAGGAAAAGGACCACTCCAAGGATCTCCAGGGCGCATACAATATCAATGATACTTCTGAACCCCAGGAAATTTCCGTTCCGGCGTTTCCAGTTATTGGAAAATTTTCCCATTCAAAAACTCCTTTTTTAAACTGATTTAACTGATTTTAAAACAGATCTTTCTTATTAAATATATAAGCAACGATCAGTGTCAATACCAGTGTAAAGAAAAGCACGATGCCAAATCCATAAGGATGCTCTGCAAAAGGCATTCCGCTGGCTCTTACGTTCATACCGTAAAAACTTGCCACCATAGTTGAAATGGACATAACAATGGTAACGGTTGCCAGGAATTTCATAACAATGTTTAAGTTGTTTGAAATAACAGATGCAAAGGTATCCATGGTACCACTTAAAATGCCATTGTAAATGCTGGTCATCTCCATAGCCTGCTTATTCTCTACGATTACATCTTCCAGAAGATCAGTATCTTCCGGGTACTTCTTGATCTTGTCAATCCTTAATAACTTCTCCAGCACCACTTCGTTGGAACGAAGGGAGGTGGTAAAGTACACCAGTGATTTCTGAAGTTCTAACAGTTCGATCAGTTCCTCATTTTTCTGGGACTGGTGAAGTTTGTTTTCAATGACTTCACTCTTTTTATCGATAATGCGCAGGTACTGCAGATACTGGGTTGCATTTTTATAAAGGATCTGTAAGATAAACCTTGTTTTCATAAATGTGTGGAAATCTCTGACTCTTCCGTCCATAAAGGCAGTAAGGATCGGGGTCTCCTCCAGGCAGACGGTTATCAGCACATCCTTGGTGGTAATGATCGCCATAGGAATGGTCACAAACCAGTCTTTCCCGTTTCTTTCTTCTATAGAAGGAATATCCACCAATATCAGCGTATATTCATCTTCTGCTTCAATACGTGAGCGCTCTTCCTCATCCAGAGGTGCTTTCAGGTGGTCCGGATCGATCTGGCAGGCATCAGCAATCTCTAAGATCTCTGATGCAGTTGGATTGGTCAGGGCGATCCAGCAGCCTGGCTGCATCTCCTCTTTTTCGTGCATTGCACCGTCTTCTGTCTTGAAAATCCGTATCATGCGAAATCTCCCCCATTTTGAATTTTCACCCTACTCATTATAGTGACTGGCCCGGTTTTTGTCAAATCGTTTCATATTTTTTCAATTCTTCACAAATTCTTAACCCCCTTTAACAATTGCCAAGTAAAAGGTATTGTGTTAGACTGTAATGTGCTTTTTTGGGCTTTTCGCCCGGAATTGCAGTAAGAGACATGATGTTCTAACAAACAATTACGTTTCATAAGCTATAGGATGTACTCTCAGAGTCTTGAAAGTACATCAAATCACGAAGGAGGTAAGGGGCTATCCCCATATACTATGGATCAGACTACAACTTATTACACCCTGGGGATCGATATCGGTTCAACAACTGTCAAAGTTGCATTACTGGATCAGGATCTTCATATTATATTCTCCGATTATGAGCGTCATTATGCCAATATTCAGGAAACTCTGGCAGGCCTTTTAAAGAAAGCCTTAAACCAGACCGGCCCCATTGATATTATCCCGGTGATCACCGGCTCTGGCGGCCTTACACTTTCATCTCATTTACACGTTCCTTTTGTCCAGGAAGTTGTAGCAGTTGCATCTGCTCTCCAGGACTATGCGCCACAGACCGACGTAGCCATTGAGTTAGGCGGCGAAGATGCCAAGATCATTTACTTTACAGGGGGCATCGACCAGCGTATGAACGGTATCTGCGCAGGAGGAACCGGGTCTTTCATTGACCAGATGGCATCCCTTTTGCAGACCGATGCTGCTGGACTGAATACATATGCAAAAGATTACAAGGCTATCTACCCAATTGCAGCCCGCTGCGGTGTTTTCGCGAAATCGGATATCCAGCCGCTGATCAACGACGGCGCTACCAGAGAGGATCTGGCTGCCTCTATTTTCCAGGCAGTAGTAAACCAGACCATCAGCGGTCTTGCCTGTGGTAAGCCCATCCGTGGAAATGTTGCCTTTTTAGGAGGACCTTTGCATTTCCTTCCTGAACTGAGAAAAGCCTTTGTTCGCACGCTGCATCTGACTCCGGAGCAGACCATTGCACCGGATCACTCCCACCTGTTTGCAGCTGTAGGCGCTGCCATGAACCCAAAGGAAGGCCAGGAGCCGGTAGCTATTACCGACATGATCGACCGGCTTTCCAATGGCATTAAAATGGATTTTGAAGTAAAGCGTATGGATCCTCTGTTTAAGGATCAGGCAGAATATGATGCTTTTATCGCAGATCACGGCCACAACCATGTGCGCTCCGGCGATCTTTCTTCTTACAAAGGAAACTGCTATCTGGGCATTGATGCCGGTTCTACCACTACCAAAGCAGCTCTGGTGGGAGAAGACGGCACTTTATTATACCGTTTTTATGATAATAATAATGGAAGTCCTTTAGCAACTGCCATCCGTGCAGTAACAGAGATCAAAGAACAGCTTCCTAAAACAGCCCATATTGCTTACTCCTGCTCTACCGGATACGGGGAAGCCCTTTTAAAGGCTGCTCTTATGTTAGATGAAGGAGAAGTTGAGACCATTTCCCACTATTATGCAGCTGCTTTCTTTGAGCCGGAAGTTGACTGTATCCTGGACATAGGCGGACAGGATATGAAGTGCATTAAGATCAAAGACGGAACTGTAGACAGCGTACAGTTAAATGAGGCATGTTCCTCAGGATGTGGTTCTTTTATTGAAACTTTCGCAAAAAGCTTAAATTACAGCGTAAAAGATTTCGCAAAAGAAGCATTATTTGCCAAAAATCCTACAGATCTTGGTACCCGCTGTACTGTATTTATGAACTCCAACGTAAAACAGGCACAGAAAGAGGGCGCAACTGTTGCTGATATTTCCGCAGGTCTGGCTTACTCTGTTATTAAAAATGCTTTATTTAAGGTGATCAAGATCACCAACGCCTCTGATCTTGGAAAACATGTAGTTGTGCAGGGCGGTACCTTCTATAATGACGCCGTTCTTCGCAGCTTTGAGAAGATCTCTGGCTGCCGTGCAGTCCGCCCGGACATTGCCGGTATCATGGGAGCTTTCGGCGCAGCACTGATCGCAAAAGAACGTTTCCACATGGCCGGTGAAAAAGAGACCACCATGCTGCCTCTGGATAAGATCATCGGACTGCAGTACACCACCTCTATGACCAGGTGCAAAGGCTGCAATAACCATTGCGTTTTAACCATCAACCAGTTCGGAAGCGGACGCCACTATATTTCCGGGAACCGATGCGAGCGTGGTCTTGGACTTGCAAAAGCAAAAAAAGAGATCCCCAACCTGTTTGGCTACAAATATCACAGAATGTTCGACTATGAACCGCTGCCTTTAGATAAAGCAGACCGTGGCGTGGTTGGTATCCCGAGAGTTTTAAATATGTATGAAAACTTCCCATTCTGGGCTGTTTTCTTTAAAAAGCTACGCTACCATGTAACACTTTCCCCACAGTCTACCAGACAGATCTACGAACTGGGCATTGAGTCCATTCCAAGTGAGTCTGAGTGTTATCCGGCCAAGCTGGTACACGGCCATATTTCATGGCTCATACACCAGGGCGTGAAGTTCATCTTCTACCCATGTATCCCTTATGAGCGAAATGAAAGCCCGGAGGCAGGAAACCATTACAACTGTCCAATGGTTACTTCTTATGCGGAAAACATTAAAAATAACGTAGAAGAATTAGAAACAGAGCATGTAGATTTCATGAACCCATTCATGGCATTTACAAATGAAAAGATCTTAACAGACGGTCTGGTACGGGAATTTGGAAAAAAATTCCAGATCCCGGAAGCTGAGATCCGTATGGCAGCCCACGCTGGCTGGGAAGAACTGCTGGCATCCCGTTCTGATATGGAGAAAAAAGGGGAAGAAACTCTTTCCTGGATGAAAGAACACGGAAAGCGGGGCATTGTACTGGCCGGAAGACCTTACCATGTAGACCCGGAGATTCACCACGGTATCCCGGACCTGATCGCTTCCTATGGTTTTGCCGTGCTGACAGAAGACTCTGTTTCCCATATGGGTAAAGTGGAGCGGCCTTTAGTTGTCACCGACCAGTGGATGTACCATTCCCGTCTTTATGAAGCTGCAAGCTTTGTAAAAACCAGAGATGACCTGGATCTGATCCAGTTAAATTCCTTTGGCTGCGGTCTGGACGCTGTTACTACTGACCAGGTTGCTGAGATCTTAACTAAGTCAGGAAAGATCTATACTGTATTAAAGATTGACGAGGTAAATAACCTGGGAGCTGCCCGTATCCGTATCCGTTCTCTCATCGCAGCTCTGCGTGTACGTGACCAGAAGCATTATGAACGGAAAGTAGTTTCCAGCGCTTACAACCGTGTGATGTTTACCAGGGAAATGAAGAAGGATTACACCTTATTATGCCCCCAGATGTCACCGATCCATTTTGACCTGATCGAGCCTGCCATCCGCGCCTTTGGTTATAATATAGAAATCCTGCAGAATTACAACCGCAATGCCGTAGATGTAGGTCTTCAGTATGTAAATAATGATGCCTGCTACCCATCCCTGATCGTTATTGGTCAGATCATGGACGCACTGTTATCCGGAAAATATGATCTGAACCGCACAGCAGTCTTTATGAGCCAGACCGGCGGCGGCTGCCGTGCCTCCAACTATATCGGATTTATCCGCCGGGCACTTGAAAAAGCCGGTATGCCCCAGGTTCCGGTTATTTCTGTTAATGCAAACGGTATGGAGACCAATCCTGGTTTCTCTATTACGCTGCCACTGATGACCAAAGCCATGCAGGCTATTGTATACGGTGACATTTTCATGCGTGTCCTTTATGCAACCAGACCATATGAGGCAGTTCCGGGAAGTGCAGACGCACTCCATGAGAAATGGAAAAAGATCTGTATCAGATCCCTTTCCAAGAGACAGCCTGCCATGATGGAATTTGCCAGAAATATCCGCGGCATTATCCGTGATTTTGACAATCTGAATCGTCTTGATATTAAGAAGCCGAAGGTTGGTATTGTAGGCGAGATCCTTGTTAAGTTCTCTCCTCTGGCTAACAACCATGTAGTAGAGCTTCTGGAATCAGAAGGCGCAGAGGCTGTAATGCCTGATCTGCTGGATTTCCTTCTTTACTGCTTCTACAACAGTAATTTCAAGGCTGAACATCTTGGAATGAAGAAGTCCACTGCAAGACTCTGCAACGCAGGTATCGCTCTGTTAGAGTTCTTCAGAAAGACCGCAAGAAAAGAACTGGCTGCCAGCAAACATTTTACACCGCCATCTGAGATCCGTGATCTTGCAGAAATGGCAAAGGGCTTTGTATCCTTAGGAAACCAGACTGGCGAAGGCTGGTTTTTGACCGGCGAGATGCTGGAGCTGATCCACAGCGGTGTTAAAAATATCATCTGCACCCAGCCATTTGGCTGCCTGCCAAACCACATTGTCGGAAAAGGTGTGATCAAGGAACTTCGAAAGAGCTATCCAGAATCCAATATCATCGCTGTAGACTACGATCCAGGTGCCAGTGAAGTTAACCAATTGAACCGTATTAAATTGATGCTGGCTACGGCCCAGAAGAATCTGAAGGCGGAGAATGCCTAGCAAAAAACATTGAATGTATTTAAAATGCTTAAACATGGTATCTTGAAAAACAATTCCTCATATGCTATAATAGCTATTGAATAAATGATTGCAGGTATTCACAATAAGTAACAAAACGAAAACCCCAGGAACTGGCATTCCTGGGGTTTTCTATTCCGTTTATGTATGGTGGCTTAAACCATAGGCTGATTACCTGTCATCTCCGTCCAGCCATTTGCAAATAAAATAACTTACTACACTTGCCATAACGGAGATAAAAAATGATTGCAGGGCAGTCACAATAAACTCGCCTCCTTTCTGATACCAGTATGGAGGAGGTAACATTTCTATTGTACTATAGAAGGGGCATTTTTGCATCCATTATTTCGACAAAAAAGAGCCTGAAAATGTACATTGTAAAACCAATATTTCCAGGCTCTTTTCACTTTAAATCATTCTTAGTTCTTATTATGTTTATATATTTCTTTACTCATACAGCGGATACTTATCGCAAAGCTTAGTAACCTCTGCCTTAATATACTCTTTCTTATTCTCAAAGTCAGTAGCTGCCAGCCAGATGCACTCTGCGATCTTTGGCATATCCTCTTCCTTTAAGCCTCTGGTGGTAACAGCAGGTGTACCGATACGGACACCGGAAGTTACAAACGGGCTTCTTGGATCGTTAGGCACTGTGTTCTTGTTTAAGGTGATAAATACCTCGTCACATCGGTTCTGCAGCTCTTTACCGGAGATATCCATACCACGCAGGTCTAACAGCATCAGATGGTTGTCTGTGCCGCCTGTAAGGATCTTAAAGCCCTGCTTCTGCAGTGCATCTGCCAGTGCTTTTGCATTTAATACTACCTGATGTGCATACTCCTTAAATTCAGGCTTTAATGCTTCACCCAGGCACACTGCCTTTGCTGCGATCACGTGCTCCAATGGGCCACCCTGGGTTCCCGGGAAGATTGCTTTATTGAAATTGAACTTCTCAGCTGCTTCTTTATTTGCTAAGATCAGACCGCCTCTTGGTCCTCTTAAAGTCTTGTGGGTGGTGGTTGTAACAACATCTGCATACGGAATTGGGCTTGGATGCTCTCCTGCTGCTACAAGTCCGGCAATGTGAGCCATATCTACCATCAGGTAAGCTCCTACCTCGTCAGCAATCTCACGGAAACGCTTAAAATCAATGGTTCTTGCATAAGCGCTGGCACCTGCCACGATCAGCTTCGGCTTTGCTTCTTTTGCTTTTCTTTCCAGCTCATCATAATCAATAAAGCCTTCGTCATCTACTCCATAAGGAACAATGTTAAAATACAGTCCTGAGAAGTTTACAGGGCTCCCGTGTGTCAGATGACCGCCATGATCCAGGTTCATACCCATAACCGTATCTCCCGGTTTTAACATAGCAATAAATACCGCCATATTTGCCTGTGCGCCAGAGTGTGGCTGTACGTTCGCATAATCGCAGCCAAACAGCTTCTTTGCACGTTCAATGGCAATGGTTTCCAGTACGTCTACATACTGGCAGCCGCCGTAATAACGCTTGCCTGGATAACCTTCTGCGTACTTGTTAGTCAGTACAGTTCCCATAGCCATCATTACAGGTTCTGATACAATGTTTTCAGAGGCGATCAGCTCCAGATTTCTTCTCTGGCGGCCGCACTCTGCCTGAATTGCTTCTCCTACTTCCTTATCATAGGAAGTGATAAAGTCCATAACTGTATTTACCATTGTTCTACCTTCCTTTCAGTATTTACCCATACCTATAGTATTTTGTCAGTTTATTTATCCAGATATGGTGTTTTCTGCGATTATACCCCATAGTTATGCAAATTGCAAGTATCCCTTTACATACATTTCACAATTTTGGTCACAGTTCAGCCATGCGCTGGTTTGAATGAGGGAATGTGTTGCAAGCTTGCTTGCATAAGCACTTTCTCATCCAAATCAGCATATGGTGGAACCACCAAGCTTTTTGTTTTCATGAATATGGAAACAAGAAGATGTCATGGCTGAACTGTAACCAATTTTGACTAAAATCATTACTGTTTATGTGGCGCATGTGTACCAGAGGCATCTCCTTAATGAAACTTCCAGTCTTTTATCACCATCTGAAGGCTTCGGTTTCCATTATATTCATTTATTGTGGGGTAATAAATAATATCCATATTCCGGCTGTTTCCCATTTCTTCCATAAATAAGTCACCTTCTGTAAATACTACCCCATCCATGGAAAATCCCCGTTCATTCATCAGGGATAATTTTACTACATTCCGGTTGCGGCCAAATACTCTGGCACTTCGTATTTTCAGGGATTTTAAAGCAAACTGGGGTTTTTCATTTCCCTGTCCAAAAGGCTCCAGAAGTTCTAATTCCTGTATCAGGCTCTCTGTTATATATTCAAAAGGCATAGGAACATCGATCCATACTCTTGGGATAAAATCATCCTCTGTAAGCCGTTCTTTTGCATTTTCATTTAACCGTCTGCGAAATTCCTCTATATTGGCCTCTTCCAGCGAAAATCCCGCTGCCATGGGATGACCACCAAATTTTAACAGAAGATCTTTTACCTCCACTAAGGCACGGAACATGTGATATGCCTCTATAGATCGTCCTGAGCCTTTTGCGCAGCCCTCTGCCCTTGTAAGGACAAATACAGGCTTATTATACCGTTCACGGATCCTGCCGGCTACAATGCCTGCCAGTGACTCATGGCAGTCCGGCAGGAAAATCACCAGAACCTTATCATCCTTAAGCTCTGTTTCTACCTGAAGGATGGCAGCCTCTGTCCCTTCCTGTGTCATGTCCTTTCGTTCATCATTTAATGCCTTTAATTCATCTGCCAGTTCATCTGCCTGGGCCTTATTTTCTGCCAGAAGCAGTTCCATAGCCATCTGGGCTGTTTTTAAACGCCCGCTGGCATTCAGGCATGGTCCCAGCACAAAACCAATATGATAGGCGCTTATGTGCTCCGGGTCCAGTGTATTTTTCTCCATGAGACTTACAAGACCCTGGATCTTTGTATCTGCCAGCTTTTTAAGACCTTCTTTTACTACAATACGGTTTTCATCCTTAAGCTTCATCACATCGCCTACTGTAGCGATGGCCGCCAGCTCCAGCATATCCAGCCATTCCTGGCGGTCGATCCCGTATTCTTCAAAAAGCACCTGGATCAGTCTATATGCCACCATAGCGCCGCAGATCTCACTAAACGGATATTTACTGTCTTTTCTCTTAGGATTGACAATGGCATCCGCAGGAGGCACGATCTCCTCTCCTGAAACCTCATCTGCCTGGATATCGTGGTGATCTGTTACCACAACTGTCATTCCCAGCTTCTTTGCCTCTGCGATCTGATCAATGGCCGCAATGCCATTATCACAGGTAAGTATCATATGAATGCCGTCTGCAGCCGCTTTTTCAATAATATGTTCATTAATACCATAACCATCCTTAATGCGCTCCGGTATTACATAATCAACTTTCGCTCCTACCCGGCTCAGCCCCTTATAAAGGATGCAGGTAGAACACACACCGTCAATATCATAATCTCCCACGATCCGGATCCTGGCGCCGCTTCCTATCTTTTCCTTTAATATAGAAACAGCTTTTTCCATATCCGGGAGCAGCCGGGGATCATACAGATCCTTCAGGCTTCCGTTTAAGTATTTGTCAAATTCTTTTATATCCGTAATATCCCGGTTTCTGATGATCCGGGCGGTAATAGGACTGATATGAAACCTTGCCGCCAGACCATTAAAATCTGCTTTTTTTGCATGAAGCATCCAGACTGATTTTGTCATTCTTTTCTCCATCCTCTGTTGATCGATCCTTTTTCACTGCACTTTCCTGATCTGCCACTGGCAGGTTTTTCTGTTACATGATCAGCAACCCCATTACTGACAGGTTTGCATATAAACGCACAAGCACAAAAAAAGCAGATCCATAAAGAATCTGCTTTTTACATGCGCCAGAGAAGATTCGAACTCCCGACACTACGGTCCGTAGCCGTATGCTCTATCCAGCTGAGCTACTGACGCATTCGTTTGTGTTGCTTGCTGTATTCCTTAGCAACGTAGATTATTATAATAAATGATATAGTTTTTGTCAACACTTTTTTTAATATTTTTTCAGAATTTTGTTTTGTTAATTTTTAGTCGAAAAATATGTTCTTTTTTTACTTATAGCATTATCTGTATTGCTTATAAGTATAAACCTATCCCTCTTACAGTCTTCCTCCTATGTCAGACTGCTGTCTGCTTTTACAGATTTTTTTCATCCCGTAAATTTTTTCTTTTCTGCAATAAAACAGTCGGCCTCTGCATTGTCCATATGAACGGATGAAAAGATTCCTGTTTCGTAAAAGGAAACAACGCAAAACCAATCACAAATCAAACTATTTACGAAATCCTTTGATGCATTACACTCTATCACACCCGCTGCGTTTTCTTTTCTGGACATGACCATTTTCAAAAAACCTTAAAAAAGCTACCGCATACCAATTTGGTATGCGGTAGTCTTCTTATTTCAGTTTTTTTTCATATTCATCTGCTATTTCATTCCAGAGATCAGCATTTTTTATGCCGCAATTGTCTGGTCGGAAAATAGGATCCTTTCCATCCTTGAATTGTTTTTCATAATCATTCCAGACCTTCCTCACAATTGGGAACAGGAAAATCACTGCAATTAGTGTAACCCAGCAAGATGCTCCGGTTCCAATATCCGCACATAACCATGCAAATTCTGTACTTGAAATACAGCCAATAAAGATTGGAATTAAAAACCATACTTTAAACAAAATCTGTGCCATCTTACTTTTTGAATATCCCTTGAACATATAAATCAAATCAGATTCAGAAATATTAAAGCAGCCTACTAATGTCGTAAATGAAAATAATGCCAGCATAACCGCTATCATTGGATAACCGAAACCATGAATTACAGAATCCAGTGCTCCCTGTGTAAAACCAACACCAGCATTGACTCCGCTAATACCTTCATACAATACACTCCCCGCCGCATCTGTTACATTATATGTACCGGCAAGTAAAATCATTAAGGCTGTTGCGGTACAAACCAGTAATGTATCAACATATACGGATAAAGCCTGTGTCAAACCAACCTTTGCCGGGTGAGATACTCCCGCAATTGCTGCTGCTTGAGGTGTAGTTCCCATACCTGCTTCACTTGAATAGACACCTCTCTTGATACCATATGCAATTGCTGATCCCACCATACCACCAAAAATTGCATCTTTACCAAATGCACTTTTAAAAATAAGCGCAAATACTGCCGGAATTTTAGTGATATTAACGCCAAGTACAATTAAAGTAACTCCCAGGTACAGAAGGCACATGATCGGTACAATCTTTGATGTAAATCGAATAATACTTTTTAAGCCGCCTGAAATGATAATTGCGGCTATAATTACCATGATAACTCCCACAATCCAGTGTGGAACACCAAAAGCATTATACATTGCATCAGCAATGGAGTTCGGCTGTGTTGTATGCAAAATGCCACAATTCAAAAGGCTGCAAAATGCAAATACGGTTCCAAACCATCCAAGGCCAAGTCCCTTTTTTACAAAAAATGAAGTACCGCCCCGATACATTCCGTCAACCTTTTCTTTATACACCTGAGCTAACGTATTTTCTGCAAAAGAGGTTGCCGCTCCCAGAATTGCCATAACCCACATCCAGAATACTGCACCAGGGCCACCTGCTGCAATTGCAGTTGCAACGCCTACAATATTTCCCGTTCCAACTCTTGCCGCAACCGTCAAAGCAAATGCTTCAAATGATGTGGAGGATTCACTATCTGCACTCTTTTCAAAAACGCTATTCACCATTTGTTTTAAGTATCGAACTTGAAATCCCTTTAAGCCAACAGTATAGAGAAGTCCAACAAAAATGGAAATATAAATTAACGGGCTGCTCCACAAAACGGTGTCAAAAAAATTTAAAATGCTGGTAAGTACTTCCATACCAATCTCCCTTTCTCCTCTGTATTCAGTAAATTACACTTCTGGTTTCAATGCTTTATGAATCCGTTCCATACATTCTACAATCATACTTCTTGGACTGGCCATATTAATTCTTTCAAAGCCCTTTCCCTCATCTCCAAAAATATAACCTTCATCCAAGGCAACCTTCGCACTCTCGTGCATAAGCTTCTCCAGCTTTTTCTCATCATTGCAATATGCTCTGAAATCCAACCATATTAAATACGTTCCCTGTGTATCTGACATCGTAACTTCAGGCATATTTTTCTGAAGGAAATCATGTACATAAGCAATATTTTCATCAATATACTCTCGAACCTGATCAAGCCATTCTTCCCCGTGTGTATATGCAGCAATCATTGCAGAAATTCCCAGGGGTGCAGCCATCAAACCAAAGCAATCGTCTAACAGAAAATCAAATTTTGCTTTATATTCTTTATTCGGAATCACAATATTAGATATCTGCATTCCTGCCAAGTTAAATGTTTTACTTGGTGCAGTACATGCAATAATCTGATCTTTATAATCTGGTGCCACAGTTAAAAGTGGATGATGCTTCATGCCCTTTCTTGTCAAATCACAATGAATTTCGTCAGAAATAATCCATTTATTGTATTTCTTACAAAGATCCACTAACTGTCTCAACTCATCTTCAGTCCATACGCGACCTACCGGATTATGTGGACTGCAAATAATAATTCCCTTATTTTGCGGATTTTTCAATTTCTCTTCAAGATCAATATAATCCATCCTATACGTATTTCCATCATGGATCAGCGGATTATTTACAACCCTTCTTCCTGCATTTTCAATTTTAATTGTAAATGGGTAGTATACTGGCCGCTGAATGATGATTCCATCTCCCGGCTCTGTTAAGGCCCGAATCAGAAATGCAAGCGCAGGAACAACTCCAGGACTAAATGATAGTTCTTCTCTTTCTATTTTCCATCCATATTGTCTCATAAACCATCCTGATACAGCCTCATAGACATCTTGATTGTCATATGCTGTATAACCGTATATCTTCCTATCAATTCTTTGATGCAGTGCTTCTATAACAGGATCAGCACAAGGAAAATCCATATCTGCAACCCAAAAAGAAAGACTGTCTTTAGGTGCTCCTTCAGGCAAACAATCTCTTTTAAAGCTGTAGGTATTACTTCTGTCAATAATTTCATCAAAATTATACTTCATTTTTCCTCTCCTTTTGTATTATTTAGATACTTAATAGTTCTTATGGTAAGATAATATCATCTTTCTTTGCATATGTAAATACCTTAAATAAACAAAATAAAACATGCACTTTTGTGCATGTTTTACATTTTGCTGTCCTCTATATCTAATTTAAAGGTTTGGTTCATCCTATCCAATATCCTGCATACTACTTCTATTTCTTTTTCTGAAAACTCTGCTAAATACTCAAATGTCCGTTCATAGCAATGTTGCTCAAATTTTTCTCTTGCCTCGTACAAGCTCCATCCAGCAGACGTCAAATTCAAAAAAGTATTTCTCCTGTTTTTTTCATTTTTTATTTGTTCAATCAATCCTTTTGTCTGCAGTTTTTTCACCATCTGACTCGCTGCACTGCTGGTTTTGTTCAAATCTTGTGCTATATCTGAAACCGTCGTTCCTGGATGCTCCCCGATATATTTTATCAAATGAGCTTCAACCTGATATAAAATCACCTCCCCATATTTTCTCGACATAGAATCATATTCTTCCATTAAATCATATGCCCGATCGATTTGGTTCAACAATTCATCTAATAGTTTTGCCCGTTCCTTCTCCATTGACTTTTTTCATCCCTTCTTTATTCTATGATCTCTCGGAATCTTCAACTCAGTAAAATCAAGGCTTTCTGATTCCTTTTTATTAAATCCCCCACTTTTTTGCCAAAAACACTTGACAAATCGCTCAAAATTTACGGCGAAGCCGATTGAATATATTTTATTTTATCGACTGGAGGGCGATTTTTATGTTACCTGTTAATTGTGGCAGTCATGTTGACTACCAAAACTTTGTTGTTACTAATCTTCGTAAATATTATCCTAATCCAAATGCTCTTGCTCGTTCCACCTGGGATATCATTGAGCGGTTTTGGAATCTCAATTTATCTTTTACCGATACTTTTATGGCTGATAAATATTCAAAATTCGGACCAACTCCACGAACTCCTTCTTGCATGCAGCGTTCTCATCTTCTTTCCATTGACTTTAAAGTTACTTCATTAACGAAGTGGGCTGCTCAGCTTAAAATGAATCCTCTTTATGCTATCCTTAGTGGATTTGAAGTTGGTAACACTCCCGGTGTTTGTACTTTTTATGATTTTTTAAACCGCTTATGGAACTCTGATGATGATCATATGTCACCACACATCCATCCGCTGAAGACCAAGATTAAAAAGCCTAAAACAAAAGGTACAAAAGCTGATTCCGTGGAAAAAGTTACAGTTGCCGATCTTCTTCCGACCTTGGAGAAAACAGATTTCAAACTTGATGAACAGCCTTATTCTTCTCTCTTTAAAATCTATCAAAAGGAATTCCTTGAGATTTCTGTTTCTACAGGGCTTATCCATGCAGATGCTTTAGCATTAGCGGGTGATGGAACGCCTATTGTAACTTCACACAGAGAACGAAAAAAACGTATCTGCAAATGTAAAGAGAATGGTATCCATGACTGTAATTCTCTTCAAGCTCTTCACTCAGCCTTTCTCTATATTCTGACGGAAGATCGTCCCATTTTAACATAATACTCAACCAGGTCGCTATACAGGTACTTATAAAACAATCTTTAAAAATATAAAACTTTTTTTACGCATTTTCACCTTAATTTTTATCTGCATTTTTACTGCTGTCTGCACGCACTAATCCCATCACTTCCCAGATCCCATCAAAGGTTTCCTCATCTGCAAAAGAAAGCCACTGGGCCCCTTTCGTTTCTTTTTTCACCTGCTCAAAAGAAAGTCCTGCCCCGGTCATCCGGTCTCTCACATGTACATAACACATCAGCAGATCTTTTTCATCTTTCCCAGGCAATCTTTTGGCTAATTCCCGGCAGACCTTCTCCCGTTCTTCTTCTCCCCCCGGAAATATACGTTCTTTATATTTCTTCTCATCCTGTTCTCGTTCTGCCTTGCTCTTAAAGTTGATCCCAAGTATCTGCATGCCATTCTCCCTTTCTCAGTTATGTACTCTCGGAATCTTTTTGTACTTGATTTTGCGAGAAGATTTTTTGTCAATTGTGCCCAAATTTCTGAGGCGTACGCAGTGCGTACGTTGATGAAATTCGGGTGCAACTGGCGGAAAATCGGCCGCAAAGGCAAGTGCAGGAAAGACTCCGAGAGTACATAGTTATGTATATGATCAAAAATCCATTGTCCGTGCTTTCTCAATATGCTAAAAGCAGCCCGACTTCTGTTTTCACTGAAATCCGGCTGCTGTAGTCCCTGGGCTGGCGGGATTCGAACCCTCGTATGCAGGAGTCAAAGTCCTGTGCCTTTACCGCTTGGCGACAGCCCAAAAGTATAAGATATAAAAAATCCTCTTCCTGCTCCAGAAAGAGGATTAGGGTGAGTAGAGGGATTCGAACCCTCGGCCTCCAGAGCCACAATCTGGCGCGATAACCAACTTCGCCATACCCACCATCAATATTTTTTTATTAGGCTTTTGCCTAATGAGCCTGAAGGGATTCGAACCCCCGACCCACGGCTTAGAAGGCCGTTGCTCTATCCAACTGAGCTACAGACTCATTCGCCAGTGCTTACCGCACCAACGAGGTATATCTTATCATAGAGCTTTCAGAAATGCAAGCACTTTTTTCATTTTTTTTCAAATTAATTTTCAGTATCTTTTCACACCTTTTTCAGACTGCTTTTTTCACCCCATAAGATCCTGAAGTTCCATGGGAAGCTCCATGGATGAGAACACTGATACGCTTATAGATCACTGCTGTGATCACAGAAGTAAGTGTACCCTTTACCAGATTAAACGGTCCTACACAGAAAATAGCCAGTGTCCATACGCTGCTGACCGCCGGATTTACTGCTGCCCCTGCTTTAATAATAGTCTCAATAGGCATAAAGTTGGAATAAAACGGGATCATTACCAAAGCATTCATTACAACACCTGCTACTGCCATAAGAACAGTTCCCACTGCCATTCCTGCAAGAGCACCATTTTTGCTCTTTTTGAAGCGATAGATAAAGCCAGCCGGAAGGATCAATGCGCAGCTCATGACTACATTGGCAAATTCACCTACAAAACCAGTGGATGTTGGCTTTAAGATCAGTTTGATCAGGATTTTTACGATCTGCATCACAATACCTGCTACAGGTCCCAATGCGAAAGTTCCTACTAACATAGGCACTTCTGCAAAATCAAGTCCATAAAAGCTGGGTGCCAGAAATGGCAGCGGCACCTCAAACAGCATAAGCACTGCAGCCAGCGCGCCAAACATGCCCATAAGCACTACATTTTTCGTGTTCATCAGTTTTCTTTCCATAAATGATGTTCCTCCCTGTTCTGAAAATGTTCTCCCGGAATCTCTCTGTGCCTGATTTTGTAAGAAGTTTTTTTGTCAGTTGTACCCAAATTTCATCACTGTACATTTCCGATATACATGGCAATAAAAAAACGGATAGCTGATCAAGCTATCCGGGGATTACTGATATTTTTCTGTTCCTCTCATGCATTTCTATCTATGAAATACATCTGAGTCTGACAGACACATCTTCTTCTCTCATCCAGACTTTACTGTCGGTCCTGGAATCTCACCAGGTCGGCCACATAACATGGTTCGCGGACTATACCGCCGGTAGGGAATTCCACCCTGCCCCGAAGAACTTATCTGTGTATCAGTATACTATTTTCTATTTTCACAGTCAATAGATTGTGGTAAAAAAGAGTACACAAAAAGCAGGTGATGGGAATCGAACCCACGTATCTAGCTTGGAAGGCTAGTGTTCTACCATTGAACTACACCTGCATATCATATATCTATTCTTTTGTATAAGTCGGGGTGACAGGATTCGAACCTGCGACCTCCTGGTCCCAAACCAGGCGCTCTAGCCAAGCTGAGCCACACCCCGTCGCAACGTAAATTATTATATATGACCTTTATAATTTTGTCAACACTTTTTTATAAGTTTTTTTTAAGAGTTTTTTCAAGTATTTCACAAATAGTTTACAGTTCAGCCCTGGCATCTTCTTGTTTCCATGATCCATGAAAACAAGAAGCCTGGCGGATCCACCGTATGCTGAATTGGCTGAACTGTAACTATAAATAATGCTGCTCAAATCTGGCTTCCCCATTATCATCGATCTTCATCAGCATATAAGACGGTCTGTGGCCTTCCTGCCTTGGATAAGAGAGGCTGCCCGGATTTAAGGTAATAAGCTCTTTTTCACCGGATTTATCAATGTCAAAATAAGGTCTGTGGGTATGACCGAACATAACAATATCAAATCCCCGCTCTCTTGCTTCCTGTTTCAGATAAGCCGGGCCTGTTGATACATTATAATAATGTCCATGGGTCAGAAGTACCTTGTATTTTCCGATCATGATCTCTTTTTCCCTCTCTAACTGGGAGAAAAAGTCATTGTTTCCCATGATCATTTCCAGGTCACAGTCCTTATCTACCCATTTCATGATCTCATATTCACTGCCTTCCGCATCTCCCAAATGGATCAGCATATCAAAAGGCTTTGTTTTACGGATCACCCATTTTAAATTTTCATCTTTTCTGTGGGTATCACTGACGATCAATATTTTCATTTTCCTGCTTCCTCTTCCTTTAAAGCCTTTTTCATAGCTTCCAGTGCTTTTCCTCTGTGACTGATCTGGTTCTTTTCTTCCATGGTAAGTTCCGCTGATGTTTTTCCAAATTCCGGAAGATACAGAATAGGATCATAACCGAAACCACCATTTCCAGCCGGTTCCTTTGCGATCAGACCTTCCATATAGGCTTCTCGCTGGATCACTCTTCCATCCTCTAAGACAGCGGCAATATTACAGACAAAACGGGCACTGCGTTCTTTTCCCTCTGCACCGGAGAGGCGTTCAATGATATTGCGGTTTTTGATCTCATAAGAGGTGTCTTCCCCCATATATCTGGCAGAATAAACTCCCGGTTCACCGCCAATATAATCTACTGCCAGCCCGGAATCATCTGCTAAAACGATACCGCCTGTCTGCTTCCACACTGCCATTGCCTTGATCTTTGCATTTTCAGCAAATGTTTTTCCATCCTCCACAATATCCACATCAACTCCTGCTTCCTTCATAGAAAGCACCGGAAGTCCCAGATCAGAAAGGATTGCGCGGATCTCCCGCATTTTTCCTGCATTTCCAGTTGCAAATATGATTTTCTTTTCCATGTTATCACCTTTTCATATGGATATCAGCTTCTATTTTTCTGTATGAGTATATACTTTTAGGCACAGATTGCACTTCTGGGTCTCTTCTACATGTTCCCAGAGCGAACCGTTGTGGCTTAAATAACCTTCACCGTCTGTCAGGTCCACCTGGGCAATGCCATCTCCTGCATCATACTCAATGGCCACTGGATGAACAGTATCCGGTGTTTTTATTTCCACTATTATAGCAAATTTTTCCCCCTGGTCCAATACTATTTTTTCATTAAAAGGGATCGTATAATAACCGGTATATTCCATTTTTCCTTCTGCCAACAATATCCGCTTATTTAAAGCCATTTCCATCATATGATCCTGATGAAGTTTTTCTTTTCCTGTACTGTCCCTGTCCGGCAGATTTCTGGCTGCATAGATTTTATACTCTGTGCCAGCCCCTGTTGCATAAAAACCGGCTGCTGCCAGTTCTTCCTTGGTTTTTGTTTTGTAAGCATTGGCAAACCAGGCCGTGTCTTCCCCATATCCGATCTGTCCTACCCATCCACACAGATCACTTTGATAAATGTTGTCATAATTGTCTGTAGGCTCAATTCCCGTGTATACAATATTATGGACCCCGATATTCGTATCATAATAGGACACGTAAAAATAGCCCTGGTCACCAAAGTTCTCGCCCCAGCTGTTGGTACAGATAAAAGCGCCGTCCCCTTCCAGCTCCATATTGAAGTTTTCTTTTGGATAATCATCATCCCAGCCTACGATCACAGAATCATGGTTGGGCTTTTCCGTACCGATATAACAATAGGAATTGGTATCACGATTGTAATAAACAGACTCGCTTTCATAATCCCGCATGGACGTATAAAGGGAACTTTGCACACCGCCTTCCAGATAAACTGCTTTTTTGATCGCTTCGTAATCTTTTGACGGCAGTATCTGTATCTCCTGGACATGTTCCCTGGCTTTTAAACCATCTGGCGAGAAACCATCTCCATAAGGATCTTCCGACTCCCATACAGGGCCTTCCCAGGAGAGCAGATACGCCATAGACATGGTGTATTCTCCCCCCTCATCCTGTCCCAGGAGAAAATGATTGTGCATGGACATGTGATCCACTGAAAACGTCTCTTTCTGTTTGGGCAGCAGGGTAGACTCTAAAGCAGTAAGGGAAGCAAAGGCCCAGCAGGTGCCTAAAGAGCCCTGATTTCCGATTTTTGGTGCTCTTTCATGCTCTCTGTAGTCATAAGAAGAAGGCAGATCTACATTGGAAGGCCATTCCCGGTTCCAGATCTCAGGTACTGTTTTCCCAGTTCCGGACGTCTTTGGCTCCTCTGTATCATCTGTCTTTTCTGTACTGCCAGTTATTTCCCCGTCTTCGGCATCTTCCCCCTTTGTTTTTTCTTCGGTCTGGTCATTGGATCTGGAAGTCTCACTTTCTGCAGGAAGAGGCATTTCCCCATTTTGCAACGTACCGCAGCCTGTAAGAAGGACTGCGCACAATATTCCAGACAAAGCCGTTCCCGCAAACGTGGAAACGGCTTTTTTTAACTGCATTTTTATTCTTTTTTTAATCAACGTTTCGGTTCTCCTGACTGCGTTTTGGCGGTCTGGGACCCATGAACTGATAGAAATAGGTTTTTAACATACCATTGTAGATCTTGCGGTTTTTGTCTGCCTTGCGGCCAATGTATTTCTCTGCATCCTCATAAGAGGTGATCAGATACATGGACCAGGCATCCAATGCTGCAAAACGCTCACCGATCTCTGTATACAGAGCCGGGAGGTTCTTTTTCTCTTCAATACGCTCGCCATAAGGCGGGTTGGAAATGATAAAACCATATTTCTTCGGATGGCTGAGAGCGTTTACCGGACGCTGCTGGAAATGGATCATGTGGTCCACCCCTGCAGACTGGGCATTGGCTCTGGCTGCTTTCACAATATCCCCGTCAATATCATAGCCCTGGATATCTACTTTTACTGTATCATCTAACAGGTCGTTTGCTTCGTCCATGGCTTCATACCAATATTTTCTCTTAATAATATTCTTCCAGTCCTCAGATAAGAAGGAACGGTTCATACCTGGTGCCATATTGGCTGCCATCATGGCTGCCTCAATCGGGAAAGTACCGCTTCCGCAGAATGGATCTACCAGAATACGGTCCTTGTTCCATGGAGTAAGCATGATCAGGGCTGCTGCCAGTGTTTCTGTAATAGGCGCCTTGCTGGTAAGAGTACGGTAGCCTCTTTTATGAAGGGAGTCACCACTGGTATCTATGCCGATGGTAACAATATCCTTATATAAGAACACACGCAACGGGAATTTTGCCCCGTCCTCTGGGAACCAGGATACATGGTAATGCTCTTTCATCCGCTCTACCATGGCCTTTTTCATAATGGACTGGATATCGGAAGGGCTGAACAGCTTGCTTTTAATAGAAGAAGCCTTTGCAACCCAGAATTTTCCATCTTCCGGGATAAATTCTTCCCAGGCAATAGCTTTGGTTCCCTGAAACAGTTCCTCAAAGGTCTCTGCACGGAAACTGCCTGCTTTTAACAGGATACGCTCTGCAGTGCGTAAAAATACATTGGCACGGCAGATTGCTTCATCATCGCCAATAAAAGTAACTCTTCCATCTTCTACCTGGGAGATCTCATACCCCAGGTCCAGTATCTCTTTTTTTAATACAGCTTCCAGCCCAAAATGACAGGGTGCGATCAGTTCATAGGTCTGTTTCAATCCTTCGTCCTCACAGTTCTAAATTCATTCCATTTTAAGTTTCGTTTTCAGTTTCACATTATAAATGTAACGTTACCGTTCAGCATTTACAGCTTCAGTTCTTTTACTACTTCGCCGTCCAGGGAATAAATGGTAAATACACCATTTTCCAGGATCGCATAAGTATTTGGATTTCCGCCCTTAGGAATAGAAACGGAACCCGGATTTAATACGGTAATGGTTCCACATTCTGTTTCCACCTTTTCTGCTTTCAGCAGATGGGTATGTCCATGTACCAGGATATCTCCATCCTGCATAGGCGGCAGATGATCCTGATTAAATACGTGTCCATGGGTTGCGTAAAATGTCTTTCCGTCTAATACTAACAGCGCATAATCTGCCAGGATCGGGAACTGAAGTACCATCTGATCTACTTCTGTATCACAGTTGCCACGAACAGCGTAGATCTGGTCCTTTAATGGATTTAACATGGCAATGACTTCTTTTGGTGCATACTCCTTTGGAAGATCATTTCTCGGGCCATGATAAAGGATGTCTCCTAAAATGACCATTCTGGATGCTTTTGTTTCTTTATAAATGTCTAACAGTCTGCGGCAATAGTACGCAGAACCGTGGATATCGGATGCGAATAAAATTTTCATGAAATTTCTCCTTCCATTCGTTAATGGTGCAAGAAAAACAAATGCCGCCTTACAGCGGCGCTTGTTTTTCTCCTGCCCCATTATCTTACAGCCCCAAACTACTATCTGTCAATGTATTTTCCTCTGTAATTCACCATTCCGCCTGCAAGGTCTGCCACCTCATATCCCATGCGCCACAGGTCCCGGCAGATGACCATGCTTTTGGCGCCTCTTTCACACAAGAATACGGTCATTTCTCCATAATTTATCTCCCCCATATGATCCCAGAACTCATCATAGGGAATATTTTCACTTCCACGGATCCGTTCTTCTTCATACAGCCATGGTTCCCTTAAGTCAATGATCCGCCGTACCCGCCCGATCTCTATCCACCGGTCAAATTCCCAGTAAGGAAGCATTGGAAAACCAGTCATATTTCCACCTTCTTTCCAGATATGCGAATATACGAACTATTTCAAAACGTTATAGACAAGTCTTCCTATTATCAATATATGCCCGTCCTGTCTGGTGGGTACAATCTGGGAGCAGTACATAAAAAACGGTCACTGAAAGTCTGTTCCTTTCAATGACCGTTTTCTTTCTGGTATCTGTACTCTTGCCAGTACTTACAGATCCAGGGATTTAATATTCAGTTTTATTTCTGCTATTATTCTTCATGTTATTCTTAGATGTGGTCCTGGTTGTGTTCTCGGTTTTATTTTCGGTCTTGTTTTTAGCCTTGTTCTCCTGGTTCATGTTGCTGCAGTCATCCATCTGGTTGCTGTAGCGGTTACTGTAATCATTGCTGTAGTCATTCTTTGCCATTTCAATACCTCCAAAAAGATATTTTTTTATATTAACTTCAAGTTACAGCTTTATTATGGCTGTATCCTGATGGTTTATACGTGGCTTTTGCAGAATTTTATTTTACAGTTCAGCCATGCGCTGGTTTGAATGAGAAAGTGTGTTGCAAGCCTGCTTGCATAAGCACTTTTTCATCCAAATCAGCATATGGTGGGACCACCAAGCTTCTTGTTTTCATGAATATGGAAACAAGAAGATGTCATGGCTGAACTGTAACGTAATTCCCCCCTTTTTCCTGGGAATTTACTTGCATTTTCCCTGTATTTATATTATAACTAATGTGAGGCAACATGGTTTCCCTTAAACCATAGCCTCATCCTTATTAATTATTTATACTCCCCTTGAGAAAAGCCAGGATAGCTCCCCTATCCCGGCTTTTCTCCCGTTTATGAGACAAATTTCCCAACCTGCGAAAAAGGCCCTTCTGCCGCCGGCAGAAAGGCCTGTCTATTTTTCAATATCATTTTAATTCATTATCCCAGCACACTTACGATCTTCACCGGATTTTTGTAATTCCAGTTAGAAACCTTAATACCTGTTGCTTCGGTAGAAGCATGTACGATCTTTCCATCTCCTATGTACATTGCTACATGATTAATACTCTTTCCGCTTCCGTAAAAAAGCAGATCTCCCGGCTGCATCTTGGACGCGCTGATTGCAGTTCCCTGGGAAGCCTGGCTGCCTGAAGAACGGTTTAAAGAAATACCTAAACCATGCTGATACACATAGCGGGTAAATCCGGAACAGTCTGTTCCTGTATGTGGGTCACTGCCGCCGTAACGGTACGGACCACCTACAAACTGAAGGGCATAACTTACAAGCTGCTGTCTTTTGTAGCTGTTGGAGGACTCAATGGCTTCTTTCTGGACCTGTTCCATCTCGCCTGCTTCTGCTTCCTCTACCTCTGCATTTCCGGAAACAGGAAGATAACCTTCTGTATCATTTACGCGGATCTTCATCCAGCCATTTCCAAGGTCTTCTAATACTTCAAAAACACTGCCTGCTTTGGCTGTGGTCAAAACATCTTCTCCATCTTTTGTCTTGTTGATGTTTACGCTTTCTGCTGTAATAGTCGCAATATATGTTCCTGTTTTAAATCCAGGCCCGATGGCTGCCATGGAAGTCATCGGCACTGCTGTCATCAATATTCCACATACAAGTCCTGTTCTAACCAGTTTACCAAAAAAATTATGCATTCTCATCCCATCCTATTTGTTACGATTTATGTTAAATAGTTGCTTTTAAATGTTACATAAATATTACGTTAATTACATTTGTATTATATCACAGATGAGAGCTTCGTCAATATTTTTATTTTTTTTTAATATTTATTAATATTTTTGACAGATTTCACAATTTCTTCACAAAAAAATCCCCGGTACCTTGCTGGCACCAGGGATTTGTAATGATCTGATTGAATGACCTAGCTTAAAACACTGACAATCTTCACCGGCTTACGGTAGTTATAAGGAGAAGTCTTAATACCGGTAGCTTCTGTTGAAGCATGAACGATCTGTCCATTTCCAATGTACATTGCTATGTGATTGATACCTGCATCATCACCGTAGAAGATCAGATCTCCCGGCTGCATTTCCTCTTCTGAAACCTCAGTGCCATAGTTAGACTGCCCTTTGGAAGAATGAGGAAGACTGATGGAAGCAGTATTCTGCAAAATATATCTGGTAAAACCGGAGCAGTCTACTCCATTATTGGGGTCAACACCGCCAAATACATAGGTTCCGCCTACAAACTGAAGAGCAAATTCCACAGTCTGACGGCGCTGTCTGGCAGAAAGATCCACTGTTTCACGGTTTTTTTCTACAAGGGAAGCTTTTCCTGAAGTCTTAATATAACCTTCTCCGCTGCCTGTGCTGATCTTCACCCAGCCATTTCCCTGATTGGAGAGGACCTCATAGGTCTGTCCCCTTTTTACCTGTCCTACAGAACGGCTGTGTTCATTTGCGGAAAGATGTACTTCTACAGAAGGCGCTGCGATCGTCACCATATAAGAAGAGCGTGTCTGTACTTCTGCCCCTTTAGAAGCAGCCAGACTTTCTCCTGGATTTACAAAAAGAATACCTGATAAAAGAAAAAGACCTGCGGCAGCCTTTACCGCATGTCTCCGAAATAAAGTAAAATTCACGCTGAAAGTCTCCTAACTGTCGAAATAGAATTGTTACGGATTTGTTACGAACCAACAACGCAATTATATTATTTTTTCACAAAAATGTCAAGAATAAGACATGATTTATATACATAAATAGGCACTTTTTAAACCAAAAGTGCCTACTTACTTTATCGCAATCAATTGTAATCTTATCTTCCCGGTCCCTTAAACATCCAGAAGATCATTAAGATCAGAAGTACCGGCCAGATATAAGACAATACCCAGCCAGCCAGTCCTATGATCCCAAAGAACAGGCTCATAAGCAGGAAGATAATGAAAAATACGATCAGTCCTGCTGCCAGTCTCACATACCATTTGCTGAAATCTACATAATGTACATTTCTATGGTATGTATCCTGATAAGACTCTTCTCTGTCTACTGTGCCATAGGGGCCACTGTACTCACGGCTCTGGCTGTTATCATCTGCTTCCTGTGTCTCTCCGGAGCCATAAGTTTCATAGCCGTCCGGACGATCTTCTGTATTTAGTGCTGCATCTACGATCGTCCTGGCAATGATCCTTGGGCCTCCAAGGTTTTCGATCACCTCTGCCTCATCAGCCCCTTTGCTTATTTCATCTGAAATGTATGAATCATAATATCGTATATTTTCCTGAATCACGGAATACGGAACGCGCCCTTCCAGTTCTGTCCTCAGTCCCTGTAAAAATTCTGCTCTGGTCATTATTCAGCCCTTTCCTTTATTACGCCTTCCCGGTATGCCGCCACTAATTCTTTCAGGTCTGCGATCTGTTCCTTTAATTCACGGCCCTTATCCGTATCTGCCACCATGATCCTGACCTTCAGTTTTTCAACCACAGACACCTTCGGTGTACTGTCTTTCTTCGGGTCAAATGGCATATGCTCTGCCAGTGCCAGATGGTGTGAGTTGTAGATCAATGTATATCCTGCAATGCCGGTAGTGCTCTGATATGCCTTTGAAAGACCACCGTCGATCACAAAAAGCTTTCCCCCTGCTTTTACCGGTTTTTCCCCGTCTTTTAACTTAACAGGCACATGCCCGTTAATAATATGGGAACCTTCCGTTTTTAAGCCAAATTCTTCCAGGATCTTGTCACAGATCTCTACTTTTTCACACAGTTTGTAGTAAGGGTTCATCACCTCTTTATGTGTTGCCTTATCTTCTACAAAATAGTGTTCAAAGGTAGTCATCTTTGACTTTCCAAATACCGGAGATCTTGCTCCGCACCAGAGATACCACATCAGATCCAGTGCTTCTTCTTTTCCATCTGCACCGTCCGGAAGGAAGTAGGCATTATGTACCTGGCGGTTTAAGAAATCCATCAGGGACTTTCCTTTATAACCATTTCCACCGATCATAATGGTATCAAATGCTCCATCTTTTGTCATAGGAATACATCCGTGATACAGCAGATTGGAGTTGTAGCACTTGTAAATACCACCATGAGAATAGATAAATTTCACCTGACGCTGTAAAACCTCGCTGTGGCGGAATGACGCGCAGAGAGTGCGTAACAGTTCCTTTTCTCCTCTGGTCAGCTCCAGTGGATTTCGCGGGTCAATGGTTGGGAAATTCATATCCAGCATTGGGTATTCTTTTCCTTCAATGGTAACGGTTCCTTTCTTGTAATCCACTGCAGTTAAAAGCATGCGGTTTTCCATCTCATACTCCGGATGGCGCTGCATCATCGCTTCTTCTACCTTAAACTGGATCACAGCAATTGCCTTGTGCATCTTAGCTGCCAGGCCAGGATCTACTGCATCATAAATATTTTCATCCAGGATCTTTGGCATAAAGCGGACACATGGATCATCCTGGTAAACTTTTGCCGCAAACATGGACAGTGGACGCAGATTGATACCGTATCCATCTTCCAGCACATCAAAGCTGTTGTAGCTGATGGCTATACGAAGCACATTACAGATACAGGCCAGATTGCCGGCAGCTGCTCCCATCCAGGAAATATCATGATTTCCCCACTGGATGTCCACATCATGGAAGTTCATTAACTCCTTCATGATAATATCCGCTCTTGGTCCACGATCAAAAATATCGCCGATAATGTGAAGATTATCAATGGTCAGATTTTGGATCAAACGGCACAGCGCAACAATAAACTTGTCTGCTATACTGGTATCAATAATAGAATGGATGATCTCATTGTAGTAAAGTTTCTTGTTCTCATCGCTGTAGTCTACATGGAGAAGCTCATCAATAATATAAGCAAACTCCTTGGGCATCTTTTTTCTTACCTTCGAACGGGTATATTTGGAAGAAACTTCGCGGCAGATCTTAACCAGTCTGTAAATGGTGATCTTCTGCCAGTCTTCTGTATACCGTCCAACTTTCATCATCCTTGGAAGATGACGCTCTGGATAATAGATCAGATTTGCTAACTGTAACTGCTCCTCCTCCGGGATCAAATGTCCGAATGTTTCCTTGATCTTTTCACGGATGATACCGGAAGAAGACCGGAGTAAATGGATAAACGCTTCATACTCTCCATGAAGATCACTGAAAAAATACTCTGTTCCTTTTGGAAGACTACAGATCGCCATTAAGTTTACGATCTCACTGGTAGCTTCCTTAACTGACGGATATTCACGCGCCAGAAGCTGCAGATAAGCCAGATCCCTCATATTACATTCCCCCATCTTATCGCATTTTCCTTTCTTTACATGTCCCAAAAAAGACTTTATCAAGGAAATCTTGCGTTTTATATGGGATTATAGTACCATATTCTTATTGAAAATAAAAGTTTTTCCGCAGGAACACAAGCTTACATTTTGTTAAGATTTATGAAGAAATGCACAAGAAAGGATCGAAATATGGAAGAATTATACGTATTTGGTACCGGAAACGCACAGGCAACCCGCTGTTACAATACCTGCTTTGCCATAAAAGACGGAGATGAATTTTTTATGGTAGATGCCGGCGGCGGTAATGGTATTTTAGGTATTCTGGAAAAAATGAATGTGGACATGGCCCATATCCATCACATTTTTGTCACCCATGAGCACACCGACCATATCCTTGGAATTGTCTGGATGGTCCGCATGATCGCCACTGCCATGAAAAAAGGAAAATACGAAGGGGAACTTCGCATCTACTGCCATCCGGGACTGGCAGATACGATCTCTACCTTATGCCGTTTAACACTTCAGGGGAAATTTTATAAAATGATCGGGGAACAGATCTTCCTGATCCCGGTAGAAGACGGAGAAACCGTTTCTATTTTAGATTATGATGTAACTTTCTTTGATATTTTGTCTACAAAGGCAAAACAGTTCGGCTTCACCATGCACCTGAAAAACGGAAAGAAGTTCACCTGCGCCGGAGACGAGCCTTACAATCCGGAATGTAAGCCATATGTGGAAGGCAGTCAGTGGCTTCTTCACGAAGCATTCTGCCTCTATGGTGACAGAGAACGGTTCCAGCCTTATGAAAAACATCACAGCACAGTAAAAGAAGCCTGCGAACTGGCAGAAAGCCTTTCTATTCCAAATCTGGTGCTGTGGCATACAGAAGATAAAAACTTAAGCCACAGGAAAGAACTTTACACAGCAGAAGGAAAAGAATATTATCATGGAAATCTGCTGGTTCCTGATGACGGGGAGATTATAAAACTGTAAAACATGTCACTGATATTTTTTATGAACCCATGATAACGCAGCACAGCCTCCAGAATTGGAACATTTTGTTCCTTTTCTGAAGGCTGTTTCTATGTCTGCCGGAGTACCGCCTGCGCCAGCAGGCGTTCTCTCTTACTGCTGCTTTTTAATATGCCATCTTATAAATTTCAATAATATCCGGCTTGTCCAATACCTTAATACCTGCCAGTGTTCTTGTGCCGTGGTTGGTGCATTTTTCTGCCAGTTCTTCAAAAGATGCAGGATCCACATTCAGTTCTCTTAAAGAGGTTGGCATATTCAGGCTCTTGAAATAATCTTCTGTAGCCTTAATACCTGCCAAAGCGGTCTTTTCCGGATGCTCAAAATCCATTTCAATGTTCCATACATTCACTGCGTACTGGGCAAAGCGGCTTACATTATTTTCATATACATATCTTGCCCAAGATGCCCATAAAGCAGAAAGTCCTGCGCCGTGAGCAATTTTCTCATCCATACCGGATAATTCATGCTCCATCTGATGTACTGCCATAAAAACGGATCTTCCAAGGCCGGTCAGGTCATTGTGGGAAATAGTTCCTGCCCACATGATGGACGCTCTTGCTTCATAATCATTTGGATTTTCCAGTGCTGCTTTTCCAGCCGGGATCACTGTCTTTAAAACTCCCTCTGCAATACGGTCGGATAATGGTGTATCCTCACCAACACTGAAATAGCGTTCTAACGTATGCATCATAATATCCACAGCTCCGCAGCCGGTCTGGAACGGGCTTACAGTATAGGTCAGTTCCGGATTGCAGATAGAGAATAATGGTCTGTGTCCAGGGCTGTTAAATCCGCGTTTTAAGCCCAGTTCTGTATTGGTGATAACGCTGGAAGCACTCATTTCACTTCCGGTTGCAGACAGTGTAAGGATAACGCCTACCGGCAGAGCAGCCTTTGGAGTTTCCTCTTTCATATAGAACTTCCATACGTCTACATCCGGGTTTGCAATACCGTCTGCAATACATTTTGCAGAGTCGATGACACTTCCGCCGCCTACTGCAAGGATAAAGTCAACGCCTTCCTTTTTGCCCAGTTCAATGCCTTCTCTTGCCATAGCCAGAGTCGGATTTGCCTGAACGCCGCCTAAGGTCACATAGTCGATATTTTCTGCCTTTAAGGCATCTAATACAGTATCAAGAAGCCCGCTCTTCTGCGCGCTTGCACCGCCGTAATGAACGAAAACCTTCTTAAAACCGTACTCCTTTACCAGTTTTCCCACCTGCTTGTGAGTATCTTTTCCAAAAATCATCCGGGTTGGTGCATAAAATTCAAAATTCTGCATTGCCTTATCCTCCATACGATCATTGATTTTATACTGCCTGATCTTGGACCATTTAACATGGCCAATCTATTCATTATCTTACCATATTTTTCCTTTTGTAACAAGGGAACCCCTTGTAAGAAACATATCCCAGTCATAATCAGCATATGATTATGGGTACAGGTATCTTAAGCAAACTTGCTCCAGAACAAAAGGGGGATATTATGTCTTTTTCCAGAAAACGTTCATTTCGTTCATTTTTCTTTATCGGTACGGAACTTTTTGTCCTGGTTCTTTTATGTCTTTGCCTTTTTATGAAAAGAACGGACCGGCAGGCTGGTATTTTCCAGACTTCCGGTGATTTTATTAAATGGGTGGATTTTAATGTTACCTGTGAAGCGTTGGAGCAGGCGTTCCGGTACGATGTGGATACCTGCCAGGCAGAGGTTCATTTAAATTGGGTGGACCTGCTGGCGTATCTTGGAACACGCTATGGCGGGGATTTTTCCAGATATAAGAAAAGTGATATGAAAAAGGTGGCGGAACAGCTGATCAATGGTGAAATGACCATGGAAGAACTGACAAGCGATATGAAATATTATGACTATTACAGACAGGCTTATGGGGCGGTGTTAGACGGAATGGTAGGGACATTCCAGGCAGAGATCCCGGCGGATGAAGTGCCGGAAATGCTGCAGCAATCTGCGCAAAATACTGATACCGTCTGGGTCACAAAATACGGACTGAAAGCCTTCTTCCCACTGGCAAAGAACTTTCCTTACAACGACTTTGATGATTTCGGAGTCTCCCGCAGCTATGGCTTCAAGCGCCGCCACTTAGGCCATGACATGATGGGGCAGGTGGGAACTCCCATTATCGCAGTGGAGTCCGGCTATGTGGAAGCACTGGGCTGGAACCAGTACGGGGGCTGGCGGATCGGTATCCGCAGCTTTGACAAAAAGCGGTACTATTACTACGCCCACCTGCGCAAAAACTACCCCTTCCAGTCCAATTTAAAAGAAGGCAGCGCTGTCCAGGCCGGTGATGTCATCGGATATATGGGGCGCACCGGCTACAGTTCCAAAGAAAATACCAACAATATCGAAGAGTCCCACCTTCACTTCGGCCTGGAACTGGTCTTTGACGAGTCACAGAAAGAAAGTGACCATGAGATCTGGATCAACTGCTACGAACTGGTCAAATTCCTGCGCAGGAACCAGTGTGAAGCTGTAAAAGTAGAGGGCACCAAAGAATGGAGGCGGGTATATCAGACGAAAGATGTTCCCACTGCATAGAAAAAGACCAGCCGCACAATCGTGCGGCCGGCCTCAAATCAACTTATTTAACTTAATCTGTGGATAAATAATCCACTTCTTAACTTCGGCTCAAACCAGGTAGACTTAGGCGGCATTAAAAGGCCTGCGTCTGCTACTGCTAAAAGCTCTTCAATGGAAGTTGGATACATGGAAAAGGCAATCTCCATATCTTCGCTTACACGGCGTTCCAGCTCTTTTAAACCGCGGATGCCGCCGATAAAGTCGATACGCTTGTCGGTTCTTGGATCACCGATGCCAAGTACCGGTCCTAACAGCTGGTCCTGTAAAATGGAAACATCCAGACCCTTTACCGGGTCAGCGCTCTTGTACTGAGGAAGTACCTTTAAAGCATACCAGGTGTTGTCTAAGTACATGCCAAAGGTTCCTTTTTCAGCTGGAGCATATGGTTCTTTTCCAATTTCTTCCAGTTCAAATTTTTCTTTTACAGCCTCAAAGAACTGCTCCCTACTCAGCCCGTTTAAGTCCTTCACTACACGGTTGTATGGAAGGATCATCAGTTCCTCATCTGGGAATAAAACAGACAGGAAGTAGTTAAATGGCTCTTCTCCTGTGTATCCAGGATTTTCCGCCCTGCGCTTTAAGCCAACCTTCACAGCGGAAGCTGCTCTGTGGTGTCCGTCTGCAATATAGGTAGCCGGAATTGCCGCAAATGCCGCCTCAATGGCTTCTGTCTGTGCCGGATCATTGATCTTCCACACTCTGTGGCGGATGCCGTCATCAGATACAAAATCATAGAGAGCCGGTTTTGCCTTCTCTTCTGCTACGATGGCCTTCAAGGTCTCATTCTGTCTGTAAGCCAGGAAAATAGGGCCTGTCTGGGCATTTACAGTATCTACGTGGCGGATACGGTCTATTTCCTTGTCTTCTCTGGTGTTCTCATGCTTTTTGACCACACCGTTTACATAATCATCAATGGAACTGCAGGCAACGATACCTGTCTGGCTGCGTCCATCCATGGTCAGTTCATACAGATAATAATGATCTCCTGCATCTGTAACATATACCCCTTCTGCGATCTGGGTATCTAAAAGCTCTCTTGCTTTTTCGTATACACAGTCTGCATACGTATCCACATCATCGGAAAACTGAGTCTCTGCCCTGTCAATATTTAAGAAAGAAATAGGATTTCCCGCTACTGCCGCACATGCCTCTTTCCGGTTGTATACGTCATAAGGAAGAGCTGCAACCTTAGCTGCATTCTCCTTTGCAGGTCTGATACATATAAATGGTTTTACTACTGCCACTTTCTTCTCCTTCTGATCACCTTTATTTGTTACAGTTCGGTCATGACATCTGTAACATTATTTCACTACACGTACCCGTAAAACGCCCTCAATGGCCTTTAATTTCTCTACAGTAGTCTCTTCCGGCTTGTGTTCCAGATCTAATAAGGTATAAGCATACTTATCACGGCTCTTATTGGTCATATCAGAAATGTTCACGCCCTGGGCTGCCAGGATGGCAGTGATCTGTCCGATCATGTTAGGAATGTTCATGTGAAGAACGGCAATACGGCTTGCTGCCTGGCATACGCCCATATCGCAGGCCGGATAATTAACAGAATTCTTGATATTACCATTTTCCAGATAATCTGTGATCTCCTGTACTGCCATTACTGCACAGTTGTCCTCAGACTCTCTTGTGGAAGCGCCCAGATGAGGAGTCAGGATCACATGTTTCATATGTACTACCTTTGGATTTGGGAAGTCGCTGACATAACGGGCAACTTTTCCAGCCTCCAGTGCTGCGGCCATATCATCATCATTTACAAGAGTATCTCTTGCAAAGTTTAAGATCACCACGCCATCCTTCATCATATCCAGTTTTTCTTTGTTGATCATGCCCTTGGTAGACTCTAACAGCGGCACATGAACGGTGATATAATCGCACTCCTGGAAAATAGTATCCACGTTGGTGATGTGCTTTACATTTCTGGAAAGTCTCCATGCTGCGTTGACGGAGATGTATGGGTCGTAGCCGTAAACTTCCATTCCCAGATGGGTAGCTGCATTGGCAACCTCAGCACCAATAGCACCAAGTCCGATAACACCTAACTTCTTGCCCTTTAATTCCCAGCCTGCAAAAGCCTTTTTGCTCTTTTCGGTTGTTTTTGCAATGTTTTCATCCTCTGCATTGTCCTGGCACCATTTAATACCACCTACAATGTCACGGGATGCTAAAAACATACCTGCAAGAACCAGCTCTTTTACGCCGTTTGCATTAGCACCTGGTGTGTTAAATACAACTACACCGGCCTTTGCGCACTCATCTAACGGGATATTGTTTACACCTGCGCCTGCACGGCCTACTGCCAGAAGTCCCTCAGGCAGCTCCATTTCATGCATGGAAGCGCTTCGTACTAAAAAGGCATCTGCCTCTGCTTTGTTGTCGGTCATTTCATAATCAGCCGGGAACAGGTCCGTTCCGCAGGCTGCAATTGGATTTAAGCAATGGATCTTTTTCATAATACTCTCTCCTCTTTACAGATGCTTCTTCTCAAAGTCAGCCATAAACTCAACCAGCTTCTCTACACCGGCCTTTGGCATTGCATTGTAGATACTTGCGCGCATACCGCCTACGGTTCTGTGGCCCTTTAAGTTTTCAAGACCTGCTGCCTTTGACTCTTTTACAAATAAGGCATCCAGTTCTTCATTTCCGGTGATAAATGGTACGTTCATGATAGAACGGTCTTTCTTTACTACAGTGCCCTTAAACAGCTTGCTTTCGTCTAAGAAGTCGTAAAGGATCTTTGCTTTCTCCTCGTTGATCTTCTTCATCTCTTCCAGGCCGCCTTTTGCCTTTAACCACTTAAATACCTTTCCGCACATGTAAATACCGTAGGTAGGAGGTGTATTGTAAAGGGATTTTGCATCTGCATGGATCTTGTAGCGCAACATAGTTGGGGTTCCCTCTAATACGTCTTCTGTGATCAGGTCCTCACGGATGATAACGATAACAGTACCTGCAGGTCCTACGTTCTTCTGTGCGCCTGCAAAGATCAGGCCGTATTTGGATACGTCCACAGGCTCAGATAAGAAGCAGGAAGACTGATCTGCTACTAACAGTTTTCCCTTTGTATTCGGGAGAGTCCAGAACTTGGTTCCGTAAATTGTATTATTTTCACAGATGTACACATAATCTGCATCTTCAGATACAGGCAGATCGGAGCAATCCGGAATATAGCTGAAAGTCTTGTCAGCACTGGAAGCAATGGCATTTGCCTTTCCGTAAATAGATGCCTCTTTGTGTGCTTTCTTTGCCCACTGTCCGGTAATGATATAATCTGCCACACGATTCTTCATCAGGTTCATAGGAACCATGGCGAACTGGGTAGAACCGCCGCCCTGAAGGAAAAGCACCTTATAATTTTCCGGAATGTGCAAGAGATCGCGCAGATCTGATTCAGCATCTTCAATAATGGTCTCATATGACTTAGATCGATGACTCATCTCCATTACTGACATTCCTGTACCTCTGTAGTCCAGCATTTCTGCTGCTGCTTCGTTCAGGACTTCTTCCGGTAAAACTGCCGGTCCTGCTGAAAAGTTGTAAACTCTGCTCATAGTTTTCCTCCTCTTGGAATTCTCTTGGAATATTTGGTGCTTATTATTTTTAATTTTTGTGCACCCTTTTATCTATATATGCAAGCGGCTCCCCTGCATGATGCAAATGGGAAAATTTTCCTGCATCACACAGAGAAGCCACCTGTGTATATACGCCCTTGTATAAGTAATCCTATCTTTTTTCTTACTTTATCAGTATAAACCAATAACATGGTAACGTTCCAAGGTGTTAGAAATTACTATACAACGTTTCATTTTATTTTTCAAGCTAAATTTATCTGAAACTTTTTTTAGTTTTAAATAAATCATTGAAAATTATTTAGTTAATTTTCAAATCTGTATCATCAAATGCATCTGCGATCGGTGCTCCAGGAGATACCATTGGGAATACCTTGTCGTCGCAGCCGATCTGGCAGTCGATAACAACCGGGATATTTAAGGAGATGGCCTCTTTTAATACAGGAGCCAGTTCTTCCTTCTGGGTCACTCTGTAAGCCTTTGCGCCCATTGCCTCTGCGATCTTTACATAATCAACAGAGTCGTTAAGTACAGTCTGGGAATAACGCTTTCCGTAATACAGAGTCTGCCACTGACGCACCATACCTAATACATGGTTGTTGATGATCAGTTCAATCACCGGGATATTGTAACGGGTAGCTGTAGCAATCTCGTTCATGTTCATACGGAAGCAGCCGTCACCTGCAATGTTGATGACCGTCTTATCCTTGCAGCCCATTTTAGCGCCAATAGAAGCGCCCAGGCCGTATCCCATGGTTCCCAGTCCGCCGGAAGTAAGGAGAGTTCTCGGCTGACGGTATTTATAATACTGGGCAGCCCACATCTGGTGCTGTCCAACCTCGGTTACGATCACAGCGTCCCCGTCGGTCACTTCATTTACAGTCTGGATAATGAAAGGACCGGTCAGTACGTTCTTGTCATAACGCAGAGGATACATATCTTTCATACGCTCAATATGAGCGATCCATTCGTCATGGTTGATCGGATCCAGATGGGTATTTAACCGGCGTAAAATGGTCTTGGCATCTCCAATGATACTTGCGTCAACCTTGATATTTTTGTTGATCTCAGCACGGTCAATATCGATCTGTAAGATCTTTGCATTTTTCGCAAATTTAGATGCATTTCCGATCACACGGTCACTAAATCTGGCACCAACTACTACTAACAGGTCTGCCTCTGTAATGCCGTAGTTGGAAGTCTTGGTTCCGTGCATACCAACCATACCTGTATACAGCTCGTCAGTACCGTCAAATGCGCCCTTACCCATTAAACTGTCTGCAACCGGCGCCTGGATCTTGTGTGCAAACACCCGCAGTTCTTCAGACGCATTGGAGATAACAGCGCCGCCGCCTACGAAGATAAATGGCTTCTGTGCCTTGCGGATCATCTCTAAAGCACGTTCCACGTCTTCTTCTCTGATAGTATCAGTCTGAGGCTCGATCTTCTCCGGCTCCTGATACTCATAATCCGTGGTAGCCGCAGTTACGTCCTTGGTAATATCTACAAGAACAGGGCCCGGTCTTCCGCTCTGGGCGATGACGAAGGCTCTGCGGATCACCTTTGCCAGCCTGTTGATGTCTTTTACAATGAAATTGTACTTGGTGATCGGCATGGTCACACCTGTGATATCGATCTCCTGGAAACTGTCCTTACCTAAGAGGCTGTTTGCCACGTTACAGGTAATAGCCACTACTGGAACGGAGTCCATGTATGCAGTAGCAATACCTGTTACCAGGTTGGTTGCACCAGGGCCGGAAGTTGCCAGGCATACGCCTACCTTTCCGGTTGCTCTGGCATATCCGTCTGCTGCATGGGAAGCGCCCTGTTCATGAGATGTAAGGATATGGGTGATCTCATTCTGGTGCTGATACAGCGCATCATATATGTTCAGGATGGCACCGCCCGGATATCCGAAAACGGTGTCTACCCCCTGTTCTTTCAAACATTCTATAACGATTTCCGCACCTGTCAATTTACTCATTTGTCCTGTGCTCCTTTACGAAATAATCCTGTATGCTGTCCTTATTTTGCCTGAAGGATAGCGCCCTTGTCACCGGAAGTTACCAGTGAAGCATATCTTGCCAGATAACCGGTGGTTACCTTAGGCTCTCTTGGCTGCCATTTAGCCTTTCTGGCTGCCATTTCTTCATCAGAAACCAGTACGTTTAACTGATGATTATCAATATCAATGGAAATGATATCTCCCTCTTCTACTAAAGCGATCGGGCCGCCTACAGCTGCCTCAGGAGAAACATGTCCAATGGAAGCGCCTCTGGAAGCTCCGGAGAAACGTCCGTCTGTGATCAGTGCTACCGTAGAGCCAAGTCCCATTCCTGCAATAGCAGAAGTTGGGTTTAACATTTCTCTCATACCAGGACCGCCCTTTGGTCCCTCATAACGGATCACAACAACATCACCGTCAACGATCCTGCCGCCCTTGATAGCTGCAATAGCGTCTTCCTCACAGTCAAAGACTCTTGCCGGTCCTTCATGCTTTAACATTTCAGGAGCAACTGCAGAACGCTTTACAACGCCTGAATCTGGCGCCAGGTTGCCCTTTAAGATAGCGATACCGCCGGTCTGGCTGTATGGATTGTCGATTGGGCGGATGACATCCGGGTTCTTGTTTACACAGTCCTTGATGTTCTCTCCAACGGTCTTTCCTGTAACAGTCATGCAGTCCAGATTTAACAGGCCCTTCTTGCTGATCTCATTCATAACAGCGTAGATTCCGCCTGCCTCGTTCAGATCTTCGATGTAGGTGTGGCCTGCAGGTGCCAGGTGGCACAGGTTTGGTGTTCTTGCGCTGATCTCATTTGCAATGTCTACGTTTAACTCAACGCCGGCCTCATGTGCAATAGCCGGTAAGTGAAGCATACTGTTGGTAGAACATCCTAAAGCCATATCCATGGTTAAAGCATTCATAAATGCTTCTTTTGTCATAATATCTCTTGGACGGATGTTTCTTCTTAACATCTCCATTACCTGCATACCTGCATGCTTAGCCAGCTTGATACGCTCAGAGTAAACAGCTGGAATGGTTCCGTTTCCACGAAGTCCCATACCAAGAACCTCTGTTAAGCAGTTCATACTGTTTGCGGTGTACATACCAGAACAGGAACCACAGGTTGGACAGGTCTTATTTTCATATTCTTTTACATCTTCTTCGGTCATCTTTCCTGCTGCGTAGGCGCCAACTGCCTCGAACATACTGGAAAGGCTGGTCTTACATCCCTTTACGTGGCCTGCAAGCATTGGGCCGCCGCTGACAAATACAGTTGGGATATTTAATCTTGCTGCTGCCATTAACAGACCAGGAACGTTCTTGTCACAGTTTGGAACCATGACTAACGCATCAAACTGATGAGCCATTGCCATACATTCTGTAGAGTCAGCGATCAGATCTCTGGTAACCAGGGAATATTTCATGCCAACATGTCCCATGGCAATACCGTCACAGACTGCAATAGCCGGGAATACAACCGGAGTACCGCCGCCCATGGCAACGCCTAATTTTACAGCTTCTACGATCTTGTCCAGGTTCATATGTCCCGGAACGATCTCATTATAAGAACTTACAATACCAACTAATGGCTTGTTCATTTCTTCTTCTGTCATACCAAGTGCATTAAAAAGAGAACGGTGAGGTGCCTGCTGCATCCCTTTTCTTACTGCATCACTTCTCATATTTTTTATCCTCCTGAAATTCTGGCACATTTTCCAGTTTTCTTTTCGGGAAAATATGCCCTTTTCTCTGAATACTTAATTAGTGGATACGCTCTGCAACCAGATCGCCCATCTGGGTGGTTCCAACCTTGGTACAGCCTTCTGACATAATATCGCCGGTGCGGTATCCGTCTGCCAGTACCTGACGTACAGCTGCTTCTACTGCCAGTGCCTCTTTGTCCAGATCACAGGAATAGCGAAGAAGCATTGCTGCGGAAAGAATAGTTGCTAATGGGTTTGCAATGTCTTTTCCTGCAATATCCGGTGCGGAACCATGGCTTGGCTCATACAGACCGAACTTGGACTCATTTAAGCTTGCTGAAGATAACATTCCAATAGAACCGGTGATCATACTTGCTTCATCAGAAAGGATATCACCAAACATGTTTTCAGTCAAAACTACGTCAAACTGTCCCGGGTTCATAACCAGCTGCATTGCACAGTTGTCAACTAACATGTGGCTTACTTCTACTTCCGGATAATCCTTTGCAACTTCATTTACAACCTTACGCCATAAACGGGAAGTGTCTAACACATTTGCCTTATCAACACTTACCAGCTTTTTACGGCGCTTCATAGCGATCTCAAAACCTTTGATTGCAATACGGCGGATCTCATGCTCGCTGTATGGCATGGAGTCTACTGCGTACAGTTCTCCGTCCTTTTCCTCGGTGCTTCTTGCTCCGAAGTAAACACCGCCGGTCAGTTCACGCATAATGACCATATCAAAGCCGTTTCCAATGATCTCTTTCTTTAATGGGCACGCATCTGCTAACTGCTCAAAAAGATACGCCGGACGGATATTTGCAAACAGTCCTAAACCTTTACGAATCTTTAAAAGTCCTGCTTCCGGTCTTAACTCAGGTGCTACATCATACCATCTGGAGTTGCCAACATCACCGCCTACAGCTCCTAACAGCACTGCATCTGAATTTCTGGCTGTTTCCAGGGCTTCATCTGTCAGCGGAACACCATATGCATCAATGGAGCAGCCGCCCATTAAAATATCTGTATAATTGAACTTATGTCCGTAAACTTCTCCTACTTTATCTAATACCTTTTTAGCCTCTCTTACGATCTCAGGGCCAATACCATCTCCTGGAATTGCAACGATATTATAATTCATAATTATTATCCCCTCTGTTTATTATTCCTTTTGGTTATACATTATGTAATAACTGTAATTTCTATCAATCATATCTCATTTGGGGCTTCATTTCAACTGTTCCAGGTCATTTTCCCTATGACAAAATATACATGTTTGGAATTGCCGGTATAACTTTAAATCATATTTCTACTGGATCTCACGGATCAGGCAGTACTGTTTTAAATCAAAATGCTTCTGGACAATGCCAAAAAGTTTAAAACCAAAATGTTCATACATAGGCACATTGTCCGGGTTGTGAGTCTCCAGTGAAACCATAAGATGATGCTCCTGGGCATAATGGATCACTTCTTCCATCAGGATGGCCGCCAGACCATGATGCTGCATGTCAGGATCCACTGCCAGGTAGATCACATGAAGACGTTCTTCCTGGTGAAGCTGGTCTGTCCAGCGTGAATTTAAGTAATCACGGCCTCTCATAAAATTCCACAAGGTCTTAAGGCTTGGGTCCTCTTTGATCAGATATTCATCTGTTTTCAAGCTGGCCCAGGCTTCTGTCAGATAAAAGGTAAGGGGATTATAAGGCTCTGACTCATCCGATACCACCAACAGGGAATTCATTTCCTCGCTGTCAGAATAGATCTCACAGGTTTCAATAAATTCCGTAAGATCACACTTAAAAAGCTCCGGCAGCAGCCGCTCCCTGGTCTCTTTTTCCGGTATCAGCTTGCAGTATAAAGGGTCATGGGCGAAACATTTCACCAACAGCTTTTCCAGTTTTGGCAGGTCTTCTTTCTTTACTCTGTATAACGTCTGACTTTCCATACTATATGTCTATTCTCCTTACTGTTTTTGAACGCAGCCTTCCATGGCAGCTAAAAGCTTCTCCACAGAAGATGCCATATAATCAATATCATCCCGGTAGCACTGCTCCTGGGCATTTGCCGCCTGGAGCAGGATCTTGTACTCTTCTTCCTGATCCGGTCTTTCTCCTGCTTTCTGCAGTTTATTCTTTTCTTTTAAGCTTACTACCAGATCATACAGGTTTTCGTGGTGGATAATACGGCCATAGCCCCATTTTAACCGGTCTGCAGGCTGGTTTAATACATACTCTGTAAAATAACGGAATACTTCCCGGTCAAACAGGAAGGCATACCGGTTGTTGTCGATCTCATAAACGGCTTCCAAAGCGCCTTCCGGGTCATCCTCTTTTAAGCAGCCGAGAGCCTTGTAAATGACTTTCAGGTTCTCCCCTACTCCCTGCTGAGGGAACAGTACATCATCATGCCAGTTTAAGCGGACAAAATAGTCCTGTTCCTTGCGGAAGATATAAAGGAGGGAGCTGTTTAAGGCTGCATATTCGGCTGCCATGGCCTTTGCTTCTTCATATTTTCCTGCTTCCAGAAGGTTTTTGTAAGTTTCATTGATCTTCTGGATCTGGTCATATAACTGACGTCCCAGCTCTTTTGCCTTTTTCAGGCGTTCTAACAGGACCGTCTCATTTGCCTCTGTCTTTTCACACAGCTTTCTGTCCACGCTGTCTTCCACTGCTGCAAACAGCCGTTCAAAGTCCATAGGTACTACTGCTGTATGGTCAAATGCCAGCACCAGCTTTCCATAAAGATTGTGATGGAAGCGGTAAACCGGCTCATCATAGAAATCTTCATTGTCAAACTGGGAATGATAATGGGTCTCCATAAACTCTCCATCGCTAAACTCATTTACAGAGGATGGAATACCTGCAATGGCAATGGAAAAATCATCGGACCAGGTCTGGATGGGGAAGTGGACTTCCAGGCCTTCCGGGTATGCCTCTTTAGACGGTTGGATATGTTCGGTTGCCTTCTTCATAAAGGAAGCGTATTCATAGGTACAGCGGACTGCATCCTTCTTTCCATGGGCATGGGCCGGAAGCTCGAAGTTAAAGTCTGCGATCACCTTTCCCTGCCACTCCGGATGGGCGGTAAATACCTGTTCGTAGGCACCGGTGGACCAATCATATTTGGAGTCTACCACACCCCACTCTTCTGCTGCCATAGCACAGAATACAAGAGTTTTTCTTGGCTTATATCCCATATCGATAAAGGTCCTTGCAATTCCAAGCATCATGGCAACAGCTGCGTTATCATCCTGGAAACCAGTAAAATAAGAGTCATAATGGGCAGACAGCATGATCATCTGCTCCGGCTCTTCTCCCGGGATCATACCGGTAATGTTATAAGACTCCCGGTCACGGATCACTGTAGACTGGGCATCAAATAATACCTGGATCTCCTTAAAATCTCCTGTATAATTTCCAGTTTTTTCCATATTTCCCATGTCTTCTTTTAAAATAGCTGCATCTGCCTGGGAAATGGAGAAAGCAGCCGCTTCTTTGGGACCTGCAATGTCCTGGGCATTTAAGGAAGTATCATGGATCTCCCCATATCCCTGATCCTGGACAGCGATCAGCGCAGCTGCTCCCTTTAAATGAGCCTGGTAAACAGGGAAATTGATCCACCATTCTTCTCTCTGGTTGATATCGATGAGCACCAGTTTGCCTTTTACATCTATATTTTCATAATTTTCCGCTGTGCCCCGTCCTAAGTAGACCATAGAAAATTCCTGAAAACCTTCTGTATGGAAATCGGTCTGGTAGGCACCTAACTGAAATTCGTATTCTTTTCCTTCTTTATCACGGTAACGAAGGACTGCGTGATGAAAGTCCCAGCTGTCCACTTTGATCTTGTCCTTCTGAACATTCTGAAGGCCCATTTCCTGCATTTCTTTTAAAAGCAGTTCTCCTGTCTCCCACTCTGCTTTAGAGCCGGCTGTGCGGTATCCAAGCACCGGATTGGTCTTTGGTCCTTCCATTCTTTTTGCAAGATCGTAAGATTTTTTTACATCAACAGCCTGTCCAAAGGCTTCTTCCCATTCCCTTAAACTGTTCATTCTTCTGTCCTCTTTCTTCTATGTACTCTTCTAATCTCTGTATGAGAACACATCTATCTCAAATGCTGCATTTATAATAACACAAAATAAGCCGCTGCAAAATGTCTTTTTACACTTTGCAGCGGCTTAAACTTCTTAATAATATGTTCTACCGAAAACTTACTGGGCGATCCAAGCTCCGTCTTCACCTACCAGATAATTGTCCGGTGTCATGCAGTTGGTGAGCATATCACCGTTTTCAGAGCAGTAGTAGCTCTTTCCTTCCCAGTCGATCCAGCCGGTCTTCATATAACCGTTTTCATCAAAGAAGTACCACTTTCCGCCTAATTCTTCCCACTTATTTGCAGGATAGGTGCCGTCTGCTCTGCGATACCACCATCTTCCATCCGCTCCCTGTTTCCATTCACCGGTAGTACCGGAAGCTGTATTTACATTGGATGCATTGGGATCTGCCTTAAACTGTGCTACTTTTTCTCCACTGATATAAACGCTGTTTGACTCAGTCCAGTCACCTTTTACAGTAGGATCGTACTTATTGACCGCACGTACCTTTACCATATAGGTTTCATTTGGTTTCATCATACGTTCCCTGCAGTTAGCGGAATTGGTATTGGTCTCCAAAGAAGTTCCTACGATCTTTCCTTCTCTGTATACACGAACCTCATAACTTCCTGCTGTACTGATAGCCGGCCATGTAGCAATTCCATTATCTGATAAAGTAATTCCTTCCATATCTTTCAAGCTGTTCTGGAGAGAAGAAAGGGTAACATCCAACAGCAAAACAGAGCTGGATTGCTGTCTGGTGGACTTTTTAAATTCCGCGCCGCCCTTTAATGTAACTTTATCCTTTGTAAGGGCTGTAAAATAATAATCATCATCTGCTGTCAGGGTGATCCGGATCTCCGGTGTCATATCTTCTGTCCAGTAAAATCCTTCATTTAAGATCTCGTAACCATCCACACTATAGCGGTTGCTGCTGCTTTCGATCTCAATGATCTCCTGTCCAAAATCAGTCTCCGGTTCAATATCCGCTTTAATGCTCACTGATACAGATGTGATCTTTTTTCTGCTGGCTGCATAACCTGGAAAAGCACTCATCATTGCAAGTACGCCTGCCATTGCAGCAGCGATCAGTCTTTTTTTGCTGTATGCCATTTTTATTCCTCCTTTTTCTCACAAACCATCTATGCATCAAAACAAATTTTTAATGCACACACCTGTTCAAACAGGTTTCTCTCTCTACTCTAAGGGTATCTGTTTTCCCTTATACTGTCAATAAAGTTTTCCTTACGATTTTATCAGAAAGTTTAAAGGAAATGGGGTTAAAAAAAGCTCCATCGCAATGATGAAGCTTTTTCATATGATTTTTACTTAGCATAGTCCGTTACTCTGGATTCACGGATCACATTGACTTTGATCTGTCCCGGATATTCCAGTTCGTCTTCAATACGTTTGGAAATATCTCTTGCCAGCAATACCATATCGTCATCGCTGACCTGTTCAGGAATAACCATAATACGGACTTCCCGTCCTGCCTGAATAGCAAAAGACTTATCTACGCCCTTGAAGGAATTTGTAATATCTTCAAGCTGTTTCAATCTGTTTGTATATGTTTCCAGTGTTTCTCTTCTTGCACCAGGTCTTGCAGCAGAGATCGTATCTGCAGCCTGAACGATGCAGGAAATAAGATTGGTTGGTTCTGTGTCTCCATGGTGAGACTCTACAGCGTTGATAACAACTGCAGACTCCTTGTACTTTCTGCAAAGATCTGCACCCAGCTGTACATGAGTACCTTCCATGTCATGGTCAACAGACTTTCCAATATCATGGAGTAAGCCGGCACGTTTTGCCAGACGTACATCCACACCCAGCTCAGAAGCTAAAAGCCCTGATAACTGTGCTACTTCGATCGAATGCTTTAATGCATTCTGACCATAGCTTGTTCTGAACTTCATCCGTCCTAACAGTTTTACCAGTTCTGGATGGATGCCATGGATACCAACTTCGAGGCAGGCAGCTTCGCCCTCTTCCCTCATATTGTTCTCCACTTCTTTCTGCGCTTTTTCTACCATCTCTTCGATTCTTGCCGGATGGATACGGCCGTCCACGATCAGACGTTCCAGTGCAATTCTTGCTACTTCCCTGCGGATCGGATCAAATCCGGATAAAACAACCGCTTCAGGAGTATCATCAATGATCAGTTCCACACCCGTTAAAGTCTCAAGAGTACGGATATTACGTCCCTCACGACCAATAATGCGTCCCTTCATCTCATCATTTGGAAGCTGTACTACAGATACAGTCGTCTCAGCCACATGATCTGCTGCACACCGCTGGATGGCAGTTACAACTAAATCTCTGGCTTTCTTATCAGCTTCTTCTTTTGCCTTGTTCTCAAGTTCTTTGATCAGCTTTGCTGTATCATGCTTTACGTCTTCTTCAACAGATTTTAAAAGATATTCTTTTGCCTGTTCGGAGGTAAGACCGGAAATTCGTTCCAGTTCCTGTATTCCCTGCTCATACTGGGCTTCCACTTCTGCGGTACGTTCACCGAGAATGTTTTCCCTTCTGACCAGATCAGCCTCCTTCTTTTCAAGGGCATCTGCCTTTTTTTCAACGTTTTCTTCTTTGCTTAATACACGCTTCTCGTAACGCTGAAGTTCTGCTCTTCTTTCCTTGGTTTCTTTTTCCAACTCATTTTTTGTCTTTAAAGATTCTTCCTTGGCTTCCAGGAGAGCTTCTCGCTTCTTTGTTTCTGCAGTCTTTAATGCTTCATCTATTATCTCTCTGGCTTTTTCTTCTGCACTTCCTACTTTACTGTCATACTGCTTGCGCTCATAGGAACGGCCTGCAGAATGTGCAATAAAACCAGCAATAATAGCCGCGATTACCGCGCCGATCAAAACAGGAATTATGATCTGCAACACAGGAGCACCTCCTTATATTTAGTTTTCATTGTACGAAATACAACATATTAATTTTATACTTTTTTCAGAATTGTGTCAAGTATATTCCTCTTATTTTCCCGTTGTACCGACAACATAAACAAAAGACAGCCGGGTCTTCTTTAATAATCTGCCACATCCCTCAAAACTCGACTGATCACCTCAAAGGAGAAGCCTTTCCGTCCTAAAAAAGCTGCCAGCTTCTGTATCTCTTTTTTATCTTCCGGGATTCTTCCCCCGGTCTTCTTTTTTAAAAGGGCACGGACTGTTTCTTCCTCGTCTACAGGATTTTCTTCTAACATCTGGCGGATCTGATCCCGGTCTACTCCCTTTTGCTGCAGTTCATAGGTGATCTGCCGTTTGCTCTTTCTTCCTTTATTTACATGGATATAATTTTCTGTATAGGCATTGTCATCAATAAAGTGGTATTCCTGAAGAAATGAAAGTACACGCTCCGTAACTGACTGTGGATAACCGTCATCTTTTAATTTCTTTATCATCTCCGCCTGTGTACGGCCCTGTGACTGAAGAAGATATAATGCCCGGTCCCTGGCTCTTTTAAGAAGTATTTCTTCTTCGATCATTTCATATGTTTTTGCAGGAAGATCATTTCCCTCTTCTATATGAAAGCGGGCTGCTTCGCTTTTATATAAAACAAATGCAAAGTCTCCCTCCAGGAAGACTTTGCATTTTCTCTTATCTACAGGCACAACTGCCTTAACGATCATTCTTCTTCAGCCTCACCAGCCATCAGCTCTTCTTCTGTGCCTTCCGGAAGAATGGAACCGGTCAGTTCTTCCTCTTTCTTAGCTGCCTCTCTTGCCTGTGCCTCTGCTTCTTCAGCACCTGGCAGATTGTACTTTACACGTACCTGGGCTTCGATCTCTTCACAGATCGCAGGATGAGAAAGAAGGTACTGCTTTGCGTTCTCACGTCCCTGTCCGATCTTGGAGCCATCATAAGCGAACCATGCACCGCTCTTTTCTACAATATTCTCTTTTACAGCAAGATCTAAGATATCGCCTTCCTTGGAAATTCCCTTTCCGAACATAATATCAAATTCTGCCTCTTTAAATGGCGGAGCGATCTTATTCTTTACAACCTTTACGCGGACACGGTTTCCTACTACTTCGCCGCCCTGCTTTAATGTCTCGATCCTGCGCACATCCATACGGACAGAAGAATAGAACTTAAGGGCACGACCACCGGTAGTAACTTCCGGATTTCCGAACATAACGCCTACTTTTTCGCGCAGCTGGTTGATAAAGATAACGATACAGTTGGACTTGCTGATGATGGCAGTCAGTTTTCTTAATGCCTGGGACATGAGACGGGCCTGAAGACCTACGTGGGAGTCACCCATCTCACCATCGATCTCAGCTTTTGGAACCAGGGCTGCTACAGAGTCCACGATCACAATATCTACTGCACCGGAACGTACCATAGTCTCTGTGATCTCTAAAGCCTGTTCCCCGTTATCCGGCTGTGAAATATACAGATCATCAATATCTACACCGATATTCTTTGCATATACAGGATCTAAGGCATGTTCTGCATCGATAAAGCCTGCGATACCGCCTCTTTTCTGTACCTCTGCTACCATATGAAGGGCAACGGTAGTCTTACCGGAAGACTCAGGACCGTACACTTCAATAATCCTTCCCTTTGGAACACCTCCCAGTCCTAATGCAATATCAAGACTGATGGAACCGGTAGGAACTGTTTCAATATTCATATTTACACCGGACTCACCTAATTTCATAACGGAGCCCTTGCCGTATGCCTTTTCAATCTGAGTCAAAGCAGCATCTAATGCTTTTAACTTTTCCTCTTTATTCATATCTCTATTCACGCTCATCTTTTCTTCTTTGCCCATGTTTTCCTGCTACTAAAAACATATACACCTGTGTATATGCTAGATGATCCGCTACAATCTCACGATTTGTAGTTACTGCTTCAATGTGTATGCTTTGGCGGTCGCAAGCAACACGCTACTCACAAGTTCTTGTACACTCCACAGTCGTAAATTCCCAACTAAGCCATTGGTACATACCTATCAATTCATTTCATTGATAGATATAGGTTTCATCTATATAGCTTTTCCTTTCCTAGTTTTTATTTGTTTATCACTTGGTTTTTGTGGATTTTAAACCATTACTCAATTACAGCCAACAAGGTTCTACCCTATAGTTAGCAAGACATTTCTTAATACATCTTCCCGAGAAAATAAATGCGAACAAGTGTTCTGTCGTGTACCATAATCATAGTACAGTTATTAAAAATTGTCAACCTGCTTTTCGATTTCTTCTTTGTAATGTAATTTCTTCTTTGTAAAGTTACTTTGTAAATCCTTTTGGTAAAAGCGGGCGAATGCCCCTGGAAGGGAGTTTTTAATGTCTTTGCAGTGTGAATACCTGCGGGAGTTGGTTTTACAATAACATATTTATTTTCTGTTTGCAAGATGCATTAAAAGGGTTTAAAAAGGCCGCAGCCCGGAAAAGATCCCGGACCACGGCTATATGAAAAAACAACTGAGCGAAATAAAAGAATTGTATAACAAAATTACTGTGCAATAAAGTCTTCCAGAGCCTTTGCATCCAGTTCTGCTGCTGCGTCAGACTGCATCTGATCCCATAAGCCTTCTGCCTTAATATCAGAGAAGAAGCCATTGCACCAGTTTGCAAAATCTTCATTTCCGTACGCCATACACAGACCACAGCCTTTATCAAATTCATCCGTTGGTTCCCATGTAAGCTTATCCACTACTACCAGATCATCATTAGCAGCTACAGACATTGCTGCCGAAACTGCATTCATACAAGCCAGATCTGCTTTTCCGTTCTTAACAGCCAGAAGCATGTTCGGAGTATTATCTAATTCCTGGATCTCAGCATCTGGATAGAGATATTTTGTCATTGTAATATCAATGGATCCCATCTGTCCCGCAACCTTAACACCTTTTAATGTTCCGGTAAACATATCACTGTTTTCATTGTCCTTCTTTGCAACATAACATTCATCAGATTTATGATATACATCTGTAAACAGCCAGGTCTTCTTGCGCTCATCAGTAGGAGACAGACGTGTTACAAAATATACCTGGTTTGCCTGCAGTGCGGACATACAGCCTGTAAAATCACTTTCATAAAAATCAACTGTCACTTCACGCCCCAGGTAATCACTGAGACGTTTTGCCATCTCATACATTCCTTCTACTTCAAATCCCACCAGCTCATCTTTGCCATCTTTAACTGTGTGGAAACAGAATGTAGGATTATTTCCAATGATTCCCACTTTTAATTTTCCGTTTTTGATGATATCTTCAAAGATCGGACCATGCTCCTGTTTTGCAAATTCTTCCGGAGAAACAGAACCTGAGGAAGCTCCTGATGTGGTTTCCTGGGCTTTTTCTTCTGCTGTAGTCTGTGCAGCAGTCTCTGCCTGAGTTTCCGCAGGCGCAGCTGCAGTCGTTTCCTTGGCACCGCCAGAACATGCTGCAAGAGAGAGTGCCATCATGCCCGCCATACAAAGAGCCGCCATTTTTTTCATTTTCCTCATAGTCATTTCCTCCTTAAATAATATCTTGTCATAATATTTTCTTTATCTTTATAACATCTTGCTTAAAAATTCCTTCGTCCTTTTATGCTGTGGATTTGTGATCACATCTTTAGGATTACCTTCCTCTACAATATATCCTCCATCCATAAATACCAGCCGGTCACCTACTTCTCTGGCAAATCCCATCTCATGGGTCACTACTACCATAGTCATGCCATTTTCCGCAAGCTGGCGCATGATTTTCAAAACTTCTCCTACCATTTCCGGATCCAGCGCAGAAGTTGCTTCATCAAAAAGGATAACTTCCGGATCCATTGCCAGTGTTCTTGCAATGGCTACTCGCTGCTTCTGGCCACCGGAAAGTTTGGATGGATACACATCTGCCTTGCTTTCCAGGCCTACCTGCTTTAAAAGCTCCATAGCCTTTTTTTCAGCTTGTTCCTTGGGAATTTTTTTTACTTTTCGCAGACCGATGGTCACATTGTCCAGTACACTTAAATTTTCAAACAGATTAAATAGCTGGAACACCATTCCAAATTTTTCACGATACTCATCTAACTTCAGATCTTTTCTTAAAATAGACTGTCCGTGAAACAGGATATCACCGCCTGTAGGTGTTTCTAAAAGGTTTAAGCAGCGCAGCAATGTGGATTTTCCGGAGCCGGACGGACCGATCACTACCACTGCTTCCCCTTTCAGAACCTTCATATCTACGCCTTTTAACACTTCAAGACTTCCAAAATTTTTCTTTAATCCTTTTACCTGGATCACGGCTTCTCTCTGATCAGTCATGTGCACGCAGCCTCCTCTCCAGTATTCCTACCAGTTTCTTTAAGACATAGGTGATCACAAAATAAATAAAGGCAGTTACGATCAACGGCTCAAATGCCAGGAACGTATTAGCACGTACTGAATTTGATGTATAGGTCAGCTCATGAAGTGCAATAACGGATACAATGGACGTATTTTTAATAAGAAGGATGAATTCATTACACAGGGACGGGAGTACATTTTTAATTGCCTGTGGAATGATGATGTAAAAGTTCGCCTGTAGTTTGGACATTCCAATACATCTGGCAGCTTCCATCTGGCCTTTGTTTACCGCCTGCATTCCGGCTCTTGTATGTTCTGCAATGTACACAGAACTATTAACTGTCAAAGATACAACTGCCGCCCAGAACTGTGGAAGCGACGTTGCGATCCCGTAGTACACAATGAATATCTGTACCATAATAGGAACACCGCGGATAAAATTAATCCACCAGTCAATGATCGTACTTATGATTTTATAGTTCTGCACACGGATCATGCCCATGATCACACCAACTATACTGGAAAGGATCAAAGTCCAGAATGCCAGCTGAAGCGTTACTTTTAAGCCGTCCATATAATAGAACCAATATTTTGATAAAAATGTAAAATTCAGTCCAAAGATCATATTGGTCACTCCTTACAAAAATGCTATTCCCCCATTACCTCAATGAAATAATGACGGATCTGTAAACCATCCAGTTCCGCAAAATATATGTTCTGTTCTCCGCCCGTCATCATTTTCCCGTCAATCACCGGGAAAATACAGTGATTTCCTACCAGCATGGACTTTAAATGACCCGGGGCATTTCCTGAACAGGTTCCATAAGTTGGAAGCATATGGGTATGTACGTAAGGAAAATCTTTTGGAACAATGCGTTCCAGCTGCATTTCTATATCTTTTTCTACACAAGGAAGTGCTTCGTTGATCATAATTCCGGTAGTTGTATGTTTGGTGATAACAGCAACCATTCCGTTTTTGATTCCGCTGTCTGCTACAGCTTTTTTCACTTCATTTGTGATGTTGATCATATCAAATTCATGTTTTGTCACAACTTCGTTTTCATACAGTTTTACCATGTTAATCCTCCAGTCCTAAAAAGCGAATTGCATTTTCTCCAAGAATAGCTTTTTTTACATCTTCACGAAGCGGCAGGTTCAGGATACCATCCAGACTTCTTACATGGCGGAAACGTGGATTGTTGGAACCAAACATAACCTTATCCTGGAAGCAGTTCTGAAGCCAGTTTAAATTCATATTAACAGAAAACAGATGACTATAATAATTCCTTGGAGAATCCATATAGACCATAGAAGTATCCGCATATACATTTGGATATTTCATTAACATCATGATGGTCTCTTCCCACCATGGCCATCCCATGTGAGCCAGACAGAAGCGAAGGTTAGGATAATTGACTGCTACATCTTCAAAAAGGATCGGTTCTGAATACTTGGAAGGAGTATCCGGTTCCCAACTGTAACCAGCGTGGAACATGATTGGTTTGTTATGCTCCTCACAAACTTCATAAAGCGGTGCCAGCAGCGGATCGTCTGCATACATGTGAAGGCGTGAAAGATTTAACTTAAGTCCGAAAAGCTTCTGTGTTTCAAAAGCATATGTTAATTTTTCTTTTGCCTTTGGATCTCTTGGATCTATACTTGCAAATCCGATAAAACGTTCTGGACAGGAAGCTACGATCTTTTCCATCTCTTCATTGCTGACAATGGGTCTTCCCATCTGAGTGGAATAGTCTTCCGGAAGCCATACAACTTTATCAATCCTTGCATCATCAATTAAAAGTTTCTCAAATTCAATAGGATTACGTCCTGATTTGAATACTCCAAATTGCTGCTTACGAAAGCTCAAATCTTCCGGATCTTCATTAATTACATCAAGCAGAACAGGATGGGCATGAATATCAATAATCATAAATTTATACTCCTTTTCATATTTTTTACAGATATGGATTAAATGTAGAAATCACTTTTGCGGATTGTTCAGCGCCTCTTCTCATACATTCCTGTATACTCTTTCCGTCTATTATGCCGCTTATAAATCCTGCAAAATAAGAATCACCTGCACCTACCGTATTTACAACATGTTCCACGGGAACGATCTCGCCTTTATAAAATGTTGAACCGTCATAGGCAATAGAACCAAGCTTTCCAAATGTAGCGATCATCAGTTTTACACCTTTTGAATGTGCATACTTAAGAAATGCTTTTCCTTCTTCAAAGTCATTCCCAAAAGATACCAGACCACAGTCAATATTTTGAATCACCTCTTCCAAATCAGGATGTTTCAGATTATTCCCAAGATCAAAAAATACTTTTGTACCACTTTTTCGTATATCTCCCAACCTGTGATTTAAACGTCCCGTAAAATCACTGTGCATCATATCATGGCGGCAGATATATTCCAGAGTTTCTTCTGAAAACTCATAATCCTGCATGATCCCCCGTACAGGAGTTCCGTGTACCCGGTCATTGTCCACCAAATGTAAAGGTACTCTTGGTGTCATACCTCCTGGTATTACTTCCAGATGAGAGCAATCGATATTTCTTTCGTGGAACATTTTTACCGCTTCTTTTCCGTATTCATCATCAGATACAGCGGAAATAATGGATGCTTCCATATCTTTTCCTTTTTTTATGTCCAGCAGATTGAATAGCACATCTACCCCATTACCCGTTATGTAATAACGATTGTTAAAATCCGGATAATAATCAACGCATACATAACCTGCTGCTGCAAATTTTACCATATTACCCTCACTTTCTTTTTATAACATCTTGTTTCTGTTCTAGATACATCTCGTATCAGCTTGATGTCATTATATAACGTTATATAATGTTTGGCAATAGCGTTTTTACATTTTTGTGATTTTTGTGGTATTTAATTATTATTTTTTGTGCATTTTGCAGTGTCAAGGTATAAAAAAAGATACCGTAAAGTTATCAATTTTGTAACTTACGATATCTATTCCTTTTACTTTACTAAATTCACCTTTATTTTTATTTTATAAAGATCACATTATAATTGTTAATTTATACCGTTCCGGATTGATTACCAACTTTGTATAATGAATCGCATCCCCATTTTGATCAAATGCCATATCTTTCTGTAAAATCAATGCCTGACGTTCACGCACTTCCAGCTTTTGTGCCTCGAACTTTGTAGCATAGCAAATATCCATAATTTTACTAAAATGGCTTGGTTCCGTCCCGTGTCGACGGAATATTTCAAACGTAGAACCACAAAGATCTTCGCTCATCAAATAAGAAAAACGTTTCGGAAAATAACCATCTTCCACCATCACAGGTACCCCATCACATTTGCGTACACGAAGCACTCTTAAAATCGGTTCTTCCTCTGGAACATGAAGGTGATGGCTGATAGACGGCAAATTACTGACCCATCCTGCAGATATCAATTCTGAAGACGGTACCTTACCATCCTTAATACACATTTCTGTAAATCCTCTCATCTGCCCTTCGTTAAAATTATTTAATTTCCTGGCTGAAACGAAAGTTCCGATTCCCTGACGTTTTGTTACATAGCCTTCGTCTGCCAAGATCTCGAATGCTTTACGCACCGTGATACGGCTGACATTATATTCTCTGCTGATATCCTGCTCTGAGCCTAAACGGTCATCTTCTTTTAAAATGCCATCTCTAATCTGTGCTTTTACTGAATCCACAAGCTGCTGATACAATGGAGTAGAATATTCTTTATTAATAGCCATATCATTCCCTCATTTCTGTCCTTGTAACAAGAACATAGTTGTTATAATACATCTTATACTGATTTTAACATATTCATAAAAAAAGTACAACCTTTCATCTTTCTTATATAAAAAATTTATCATCAATGCACAATATCAGGCATTTTACTGTCCGCGGCCGCCGGAAAGAATTTCATAAATTCCGGGAACTGTATGTTTTAACAGCTCTCCCAGGACCTTGCTTATACCAAGGATCAGAAAAGGCATAGTCAGGAAAAATACTGCTGCAGCCCCCTGATTTCCTTTAAAAAGTACAGCTCCGGCTTTGTTAAAGAAACGGGCCCATGGAAAATGGATGGCATAAAGGAAAAAGCTGTTTTTTACTGTAGAAGTGGCTGGTCTGAAGGGTATTTCTTTTAAAATACTGTAGAAAATAAGCACTCCCAGTAAACGGGTCAGAACAGTATGGACCGGTGTAAAATGTAAAGTTGCTCCAGGTCTTCCAAGAAACCATAGGGTAAGCCAGCAAAGAATAAGAATGGCAAACCAGATTTTTTTCCCGGAAGATGTATTTTCTCCTTCCACCTTTTCAGAAAAAAGCACAGCATACCCGGCTGCACTGTAGTAGAACAGAGCATCCAGATTTAAGATGGGTAAACTTACATTTTTCCACAGAGCAGTTATAAGAAGGAGCAACCATAACAGACCGCTCCATTTCCGGCAGATGATCCAGTACAGAAAAGGCGCCAGAACCACTAAAAGCAGCAGCTGGAACAGATACCAGAACACGGGATTATATTTATAATATGCTACCGCCTGAAACAGTTCTTTTAAACCAAAAGCAACCGGCTCTTTTCCAATGATCTTTTTCACAAAAGAAAGCCTTGTGACTACAACGTAACCCAGATAATAAAGAATATTCCACAAAACATAAGGAAGAAGAAGGCTTTTGCACCGGCTCTTCCATTTGGAAACTGTTTTTGAAAACTGGAAATTTCTGTAAAAAAGATAGGCAGAGATCATGAAAAAGCCGGGAACTGCGATCTGTCCTAAGGTCTGAGCGAAAAAGAACTCCAGCCTGTAAACCATTGTTTCCCTTCCTAATTCCCCTAAAAACAACTCTGTATTTTCAGAATGGACCCATACCACCATCAGGCTGAGGATAAAACTCATCCACCAGATATGTTCCCGAAACCATTTTTCCCTCATATCTTTTTTCCAACTTTCTGCCAAAAGGGGCCATGCAAAACAGCTTGTTTCCTGCTATTTTGTCACAGCCCCTGTAAACTTATATGTTATATAACTGGATCAGCGCTCCTGGTTAAGCATTATTTTCGCTGTTTTTAGCTGCCTGCTGCTCTTTATATCTTTCAAGAAGCTTGTTGATCCTCTTGGTAGGTGTCAGCAGATCGCTTAAGGATGCGTCATGGTTCAGGTTATCAATGATAAGGGCAATGTACTTGCTCATATCTACATCAATATAGTATGGTCTGCTTAACAGATCTGGTGTCTGGTATACCAGGTTGGTAGTAAGGATACGGTCAATGAGACCATCCTGATAATACTGGTCAAACTTTGCAAGTCCGCCGGTGAACAGACCGAAAGTAGCACAGATAAATACTTTTCTTGCTTTTCTGCGCTTTAATTCCTTTGCAACATCTAACATGCTCTCGCCGGAAGAGATCATATCATCAATGATCAGTACGTCTTTTCCTTCTACGCTGGAACCTAAGAACTCATGAGCAACGATCGGGTTTCTGCCGTTTACGATCTTGGTGTAATCACGGCGCTTATAGAACATACCCATATCCAGTCCCAGCATATTTGCGAAGTAGATGGCACGGCTGGTACCGCCTTCATCCGGGCTGATGACCATCATGTGGTCGCTGTCGATCTGCAGATCCGGCTCATTCTTTAACAGATGCTTTAAGAACTGATAGATCGGCTGTACAGTCTCAAATCCCTTTAACGGAATTGAATTCTGTACTCTTGGGTCATGTGCATCGAAAGTAATGATGTTTTCAACACCCATATTTACAAGTTCCTGAAGAGCCATTGCACAGTCTAAGGACTCTCTTCCGGAACGCTTATGCTGACGGCTTTCATACAGGAATGGCATGATAACGTTAATTCTGCGTGCCTTGCCTGCTGCTGCAGCGATAATTCTCTTCAGATCCTGGAAATGATCATCTGGAGACATATGATTTGTCATTCCAAACAGTGAATAGGTCAGACTGTAATTACATACATCTACCATAATATAGAGGTCATCACCTCTGACAGATTCTTCAATTGTTCCTTTTCCTTCACCGGAACCAAACCTTGGTGTGTTTGCTTCCAGAATATAGGAATCTCTCTGATATCCGGAAAATGCGATAGTTGACTTATGTTCGCTTTCTCTCTCTCTTCTCCACTCTACCAGATAATCGTCCACCTTTTTTCCAAGACCTGTGCAGCTCTTTAAAGGAATAAGGCCTAAAGGACCTACCGGAATTGTTTCAATGATTTTTTCCTCATATAACATGATATTTATCCTCCTGTTTTAACCGGCATTGCCTTGTTATCTCATACGAATGCCAGCATATATCTTTATACCATTTTTCGTTTGTATCCGTCAAGATATCTTAAGGGTTATCTTTTTAACAGACGGATATCCCTGCCGTAAAGAGGGATAATACGGTAACGCATGATACGGGAAGTCACACGGTCCGTATAGGAGTCACGCAGCTGGGTCAGGGAAAGATTGGTGGAAATGATAGTGGAACGGTTCATATTCATTCTCTCATTGATGCAGTAAAATAACTGGGAGGAAGTAAAACTGTTGTTTAATTCGGTTCCCAGATCATCAATGATCAGAAGGTCACAATCCAGGATATACCGGTAAGTGTCCTTCATCTCTTCTGCCTGATCATAATCAAATTTGTTTCTTGAAAACACTTCAAAGAGATCACTGGCAGAAAAATAGATCACGGAATGATAGGTATCCATCAGCTTTCTGGCAATGCAGTTGGTGAGAAATGTTTTTCCCACTCCTGTGCTTCCTGTAAAAAGCAGGTTGTCCTGGTGACTGTCAAAATTCTGTGCAAATTCCATACAGCTTTTTACCACCCGGCGCATATAATCTGCATTGGTCATACCAATCTCCGGAATGATCTGGCTGTTATCATAATACTGAAATGTAAGATGATCAAAATTTTCCTGTTCCAGCACACGTTCCAGATTAGACTGGGCATAAAGCAGTTTCATCTGGGCCCGCAAAAAGCAATGGCACTTGTGGCCATCCACCCAGCCGGTATCCCTGCAGTCTTTACAGCGGTAATGGAGTTCTAAATAATCATCCGAATAACCAGCTGCCTTGATAAGAAGGGCCTTCTGTTCCTTCAGATCTGCCAGCTTTTCCCGAAGTTCGTAGATTGCTTCCTGATTTCCCTCTAAAAGTTTTCTGGCACAGGCAACGGACCGCTCCGCGATCTCTGCCTCTAATTCCTTTACAGCCGGAACTTTTTGATAGATCTCTTTTTTCCGCGCTTCCTGACTGTGCTGGTTTTCCATCTGCTGTTTTCCATATTCTCTCATAATGGCGTCATACTGAGAATTGCTCAATGCCATAAGTCTGTCTCCTTATTATTCCGGACTGTCCATCCATTCTTTCACATTCTGAAGCATCAGGGCGTCATAATCTGTATCCCTCTGTTTAAAATTGTGAAACTGATTTTGGGAAGTTTTTCTGTTATTTTGTGCTGCTGCCCCGTTTCCATAACTCTGAAGCCGCTTAACAGCACCATTTTGGGCACGTTCCGCCCTGCGGGCATCCATTCCCTTTACATCTGCTAAGGTTTTCACGCCCGCTTTCTTCCAGTCTGTAAGAATGGAGTCTGCATACTGAAAACTTGGGGTATGGATCGCATTAATGGTACGACTGCATGCTTCTAAGACCAGTTCACGGTCAAAGCCATAATCCTTAAACCATTTTTCCATGATCTTCTGCTCTGGGACTGCCGGTTTGCGGCTGTTTAAACCAAAAGCTTTCATGACCGCAAAAGCGTCTTTTGTATACGCAGTACTGTATTCCTGGGCTTCTTCGGCTGTGCGTATTCCTTTTTCATGCCAGTTTAAGGCTACTGTTTCCAGATAGCGCACCGATGTATGGCCATTCTGGGCACAGTATTCTGCCAGATACTCTAACAAGCCGATATTCATACCGAGAGTGTCATAAAGATAGGCAAATACCTGACAATCCCTGGGCGTAAACGCTTTGTTTAAAAACTTCTGTGCAATGTATAAAAGCTGTGAAAATTCCTCATCCTTATTTAAACGGCTTACCTGTTCTGCAGAATAGGCAGGAGCTGAAACAGGTGCCTGGGATGCAGCTGTTTCCTTTGATGCCGCCGGGGGTACTTCTATATCTATAGACCAGCTAGTACGATTTTGTTCTGCTGATATACCTTCCAAGGTATTATCCTGTACATTTTCTAAGACCCCGGCCTTCTGCCAGTAATTAATGGCTCTTTTTACATCTGCTTCTGTATGGTTTAGGGCATCTGCGATCTGTTCTAACGTCAGATCTTCCTGGTTTTGATGGCGAAGAATGTAAAGATAAACTTTTACATACTCCCCGTTGGCAGCTGCCATATAATTATCAATAAATGCATCGGCTACAGGGGTCACACCTGTACTTAACCGGTCCTTAAAAATCCTGCTCATCCTTACCACTCCTCATTGTTTTCATCATAACACATCCACATAAAAAAGAAAACAGGTGCATTTTTACACATCCACAAATGTGGATATTGTGGATAATGTGGACAGCGGTTTCCGTTTTTCCTGCTGCCACACTGACATACACCTGTCTTCTCCGCATAAAACCTTATGTTTTTAAATCGTGCGACATTATATTATGTTAATCTGGAAATCCACATTTTTTCGTTCTGAAAAATGTTGAAAACGCTGTGGATATTGTGGACAAATCGAGAGTACATCACTCTCCAAGGAGCTTTTCTCCCACTCTTACGATATCTCCGGCCCCCATAGTTATCAACACATCACCCTGCATACAATGTTCAAGGATAAATGTTTCAATTTCATCAAAAGATGGGATATAGTGGGCTGGTGTTCCCAGTTTTTCGATCCTGGAAGCAATATCAGCAGAGCTTACACCTAAGGTATCTGTCTCTCTGGCTGCATAGATGTCTGCCAGGATCACTTCATCTGCTGCGGAAAGCGCCTGGGCAAATTCGTCTAAAAATGCCTTTGTACGGGTATAGGTATGTGGCTGGAATACACACCACAGTTTCTTGTGCGGATAATTTTTAGCCGCTGACAGTGTAGCCGCAATCTCCTGTGGATGGTGTGCGTAATCATCGATAATGGTCACGCCGCCGATCTCACCTTTTTTCTCAAATCTGCGGTCTGTTCCCTTAAAGTTTTTAAGACCGGACATAATAGCGTCAAAGCCAATGCCCAGTTCCATAGCTACTGCAATGGCTGCCAGGGAATTGTATACATTGTGCTCGCCTGTTACACCTAAGGTAATGCGGTTGACGATCTCACCCTGGACAACCAGGTCGTAGGAAGGTCTTGCAAATTCATCATAGGTGATATTCTGGGCTGTATACATGCTGGAAAGGTCTTTTCCGAAGGTTACGATACGGCATGGTAAGCCGGATGTGATTTCGTTTATGTTTTCGATACTGCTGTTGATGACTAAAAGTCCGCCTTTTGGAAGTTTTTCTGCAAATAAGCGGAAGGAATGACGGATGTCGTTAATGTCTTTGAAGAAGTCCAAGTGGTCTTCTTCAATGTTCAAGATCACTTCTATGGTTGGATAGAAGGATAAGAAGCTGTTGGTGTACTCGCAGGCTTCTGTTACAAACAGGTCCGGTCCGCCTACACGGATGTTGCCGCCGATGTCTTTTAAAATACCGCCTACGGAAATGGTAGGGTCTGTATCAGCTGCTAACAGGATGTCTGTGATCATGGATGTGGTAGTTGTCTTTCCATGGGTTCCGGAAACTGCAACAGACTCTTTGTAGTTGCGCATTAATTCGCCTAAGAGTTCTGCTCTGGTAAGCATTGGGATGTTCTTGTCTTTTGCTGCCTTGAATTCCGGATTGTCCGGGTGGATAGCTGCAGTATAGACTACAACCTGGATGCCTGGCTCGGCTTCAATGTTAGAGGCTTTCTGGCCGTAGTAAATTCTGGCGCCCTTTTCTTCCAGGTGACGGGTTAAAGGGGACTCTTTTGAGTCGGAACCGGTAATAGTGAAGCCTTCTTCTAAGAGGATCTCAGCAAGACCGCTCATACTGATACCGCCGATGCCGATGAAATGGATGTGGATCGGGGTGGTGAAATCTATTTGATACATGGTGTGTCCTTTCTACGCGCTCTACTGTCTGCTTCGCAGACGGGTTGTTCGTTAATGGGCTTGAAAAAAACAAATGCCGCTTTCGCGGCGCTTGTTTTTTTCGGCACCCATTACATTATAACCACATTTACCCTGAAATGCTACTGGATTTTCTGTCAAATGTACTGCCAGCTTTATGCTTTTTTCCTTTGTACCTGCATAAAAACTTGCTGTTTTCCAGATTTATGCTATATTAAATTTGAACGTTATTCTTAGGAAAATGTATCATGATCAGACCTTTTTATAAATTATATACTTTGCAGGAATTTGCCCGTGCAGACCTTTTATGGCTGTAACCAGATGCTTTTTACCTGTATCATGTATACAACTTTATTCTACTTGATTTTCTATGATCTTATGGTCTGGAACTGAGCTTTTTACTCTTAAGTTTCCGTTCATTGTATCCCCAAAACAAACTAAATAAAGGCTGAAAAACAGGGGGAGCTGTGAAACTGCAGATATGCAGATAGAACCAGTGCCGTTTTATCAGCGAAAAAGGAGAACACAATGAAAACAACAACTGCAAATCCCGTAACTTCTGAGATGTCCCGTTCACGGACCACTTTTATGGTGAAGTTAGCTCTTATGGTTGCCATTATCTTTGTCATGGCATTTTCACCTCTTGGTTATCTGCGTACCCCGGGACTTACCATTACCTTTTTAACTGTGCCTGTTGCTGTAGGCGCCATTATCCTTGGTCCAACAGCCGGCGCCATCTGCGGCGGCGCTTTTGGTCTGACCAGTGCCATTATGGCTCTTACCGGTGGTTCTGCTTTCAGCGCAGCTTTATTACAGATCAACCCATTTGGTCTTTTATTTACTTTATTAGTTCCCCGTATCCTGGAGGGATGGCTGTGCGGCCTGATCTTCGCTGCTCTTAAGAAAGTTTCCAAAAACGGAGCTTTCGTTATTGCAAGCCTTTCCTGCCCGCTGTTAAACACCCTGCTGTTTATGAGTTCCCTGGTACTGTTCTTCTTCCATACAGAATACATCCAGAACATTGCTTCCGGGCTTGGAACTTCCAATCCACTGTTCTTTGTTGTCCTGTTTGTAGGTATTCAGGGTGCTATTGAAGCTGTTGTATGCACCATTCTTGGAAGTGCTGTTTCCAGAGCACTGACAGCTGCTTTAAAGAAATAACTTAATTTAACATGAAAATACGATTTCCCGGGCAGTTTTGTCCGGGAAAAATATTATAAAGATGTATAAGGAGATTTGTTTATTATGAAATTATTTCCGCCTTTGAAAGAGATTTCTATTACCGAAATTGAAGGGCTCCGCATAGGAAATGCCCAGGACTTAAATGCCATGACTGGTGTCACTGTGCTTCGTTTTGATGAGGGAGCCAAGGCCGGCTGCGATATCAGCGGCGGTGGTCCGGCTTCCAGGGAAACACCTCTTACTTCTCCTGTTACTGCTGATAATCCCATTAATGCCATTGTATTATCCGGCGGCTCTGCTTTTGGACTGGCTGCCAGTGACGGTGTTATGCGTTATCTGGAGGAACATGGAATTGGCTATGATACCGGCTTTGCAAAAGTACCCTTAGTATGCCAGTCCTGTATTTATGACCTGGGGATCGGCCGGGCAGATGTGCGGCCGGATGCTGCCATGGGATATGCGGCATGTGAAGATGCGGAAAAGAACCATCCGGAAAGCGGTATCACCGGCGCAGGAACAGGCGCCAGTGTTGGAAAGATCTGTGGACGGGAATATGCCACAAAAACAGGTCTTGGAATTTATGCTGTCAGCGCAGGAAGCCTGAAAGTTGCCGCTGTCGTTGTTTTAAATGCCCTGGGTGATATTTATGATCCATCTACCGGCGAAAAGATCGCAGGACCAAAACTTCCTGGTATGGACGGCTTTGCAGACTCCAGAGAAGCACTTTACAAACTGAGCCAGCAGACCGATCTGTTCCGTGCTAAAAATTCCAATACTACCATTGGTGCTATTATCACAAATGGTGATTTCTCCAAGGCTGAATTAAATAAGATCGCTTCCATGACCCGCAGCGCCTATTCACGCTGTATCAACCCGGTAGGAACCATGGCAGACGGCGACTCTATCTACGCTGCTTCCTGCGGCCCAAGAGTGACTGCAGATGTAAATATGACTGGAACTCTGGCTGCTGAAGTAATGGCAGAAGCGATCCAGATCGCTGTAAAAGCTGCGAAATAACCCTTCTAAAACACAAAAACCGCCAGTGGCGGTTTCAAACAAATCTCATATATTTTCCCCCGCCTGCAGATCACAGACGGGGGATATTTTTATACCTTAGTCATCCTCTTCCGGTGCTAATTCCGTTGTCTCATGCTCAGGAGGCATGATCTTAGAAAATACGATAAATCCGATGAAAGCTGCTACCAGGCCAGGAATGATCGGCTGGCTGAACTTAATGCCAAAGAGCACGCCTCCGGAAATATGCTCCAGATAAACAACAACGATTGTTCCTGCAAGCAGGGATGCAATGGTTCCTGCCTTGGAAGCTTTCTTCCAGTAATGTCCCATAACATATGGGAAGAAGGAACCGGCTGCACGTAAGGTAAAGCAGAACATCAGGATAGAAACAATGCTCTGGGTATTAAACAGTGCAATAAACATAGATGCAACGCCTACCAGACACATAACGATCTTTGTTACGTTCATAACAGACTGGCTGGAAGCATCCGGTTTTAATACTGCTTTGTAAATATCATTTGCGAAAATAGATCCGGCACCTAACAGGTCAGAGTCGGAACTGGACATGGTTGCGGAAATGATGCCTGCAAACAGCAGACCGCAGATCAGTGCCGGCATGGTGTTCATAGCCAGTACCGGAAGGGCGTAACGGGCGCCTACAGAAGCAAATTTATCTGCGCTGAACTTGCCCATGTTGATCAGTGCCAGTGTAATGATACCTAAAATAGTAGGAACAAATGCGTAAATAAAGTTTACAAGAGCTGCCAGCCATGCGCCGCCCTTTGCTGCTTTCTCATCTTTTGCAGCATAGAAACGGGATACTGCTTCCTGTCCAACAGAGAAGGTTGCTGTATACATAACAACCAGGGAAATAATGCCAAATACATCATAGCCCTTAAACATGCTCAATGTTCCCGGCTCAATGTTTGCAGTTACGCTGCTCCAGCCACCTGCGTAATTTAATGCGAAAGGAATTGCAATGATCATACCGATGACGATCAGGAATACCTGCACAAAGTCAGTCAGTGTAACACTCCACAAGCCGCCCATAATGGAATAAGCAGTAACTACCACTGCCACGATCACAACTGCCACCTGGTAATCAATATTTAACATGGTGGAAAGGATAACCGCTGAGGCAATAAACTGTCCTGCTGTCAGTCCTACCAAAGGAAGCAGCATGATGATCGCTGTGATCAGACCACATTCCTTGCCATAACGTCTGCGGAAATATTCCGGAACGGTCTTAACAGTAGCCGCACGGAATTTCGGTGCAATAAAACTTAAGATTACAAAGGCAATACCCATGGTGGTAATATACCAGGAAGCACTCAGTCCAAAGCCGGACATACCATTCTGTACAACACCCAGGGAACTGCCACCGCCGATCTCCGTTGCAGCCAGTGTTCCTGCCATTAAAAGGGGACCTAATCGTCTTCCTGCTACCATAAAGTCTGTGTTGCTTGTGATCTTGGTGGAAGAATACCAGCCGATCCATAACATAAACAGAAGATACACGACCACAATAGCCGTTACAATAATGTTAGTTCCCATACACATTACCTCCTATGTACGCCCCCGTATTAAGAGCCGCTTTTTATGTATTTATATTAGCACAATCTTTACTTGTTGAAAATATAAAAATCCTGTTAAATTTTATAAATTAAAAATAAAAAAATACCCCTCTGCAGCCTCTTAACGATCAACTGCAAAGGGATATCTGTTTTTAATTCAAATAGGATTTAGAAAATATTACTTATTGCCTTTCAAGTACTCATCAATACCTCTGGCGCCTGCTTTACCAGCTTCCATTGCAAGGATAACGGTTGCTGCGCCTGTTACAGCGTCGCCGCCTGCGTATACGCCTTCCTTGGTGGTCTTGCCGTTGGTTTCATCAGCGATGATGCATTTCCACTTGTTGGTCTCCAGTCCTTCTGTGGTAGAGGAGATCAGTGGGTTTGGAGAAGTACCAAGGGACATGATAACGGTATCTACGTCGATGGTGTAATCAGAACCTTCTACCTCTACTGGTCTGCGGCGTCCGGAAGCATCTGGCTCGCCCAGTTCCATCTTACGTACTACCATGCCGGTTACCCAGTCATTTTCATCAGTTAAGATTTCTACAGGGTTGGTCAGAAGGTCGAAGATAACGCCTTCTTCTTTTGCATGATGAACTTCCTCAGCACGGGCTGGAAGCTCTGCTTCACTTCTTCTGTATACAACATGTACTTCTGCGCCCAGACGAAGAGCGGTTCTTGCAGCATCCATTGCTACGTTTCCGCCGCCTACGATGGCAACTTTCTTGCCTAAGTAGATCGGGGTGTCATAGTCATCGCGGAATGCCTTCATCAGGTTGCTTCTGGTCAGGTACTCATTTGCGGATAATACGCCGTTTGCGTTCTCACCAGGGATACCCATGAACTTAGGAAGTCCGGCACCGGAACCGATAAATACAGCCTTGAAGCCTTCCTCTTCCATCAGTTCGTCAATGGTAACGGACTTGCCGATGATAACGTCTGTTTCGATCTTAACGCCTAATTTCTTAACGTTCTCTACTTCCGGACGTACAACTCTGGTCTTTGGAAGACGGAACTCAGGAATACCATAAGTAAGAACGCCGCCTGGCTCATGAAGTGCCTCGAAAATGGTTACTTCGTAGCCCAGTTTTGCAAGATCTCCTGCACAGGTCAGACCGGAAGGACCGGAACCGATCACAGCTACCTTGATACCATTGGTGGTCTCTGGCTTAGCCGGTACAACGCCGTTCTCTCTGGACCAGTCTGCTACGAAACGCTCCAGTTTACCGATGGAAATAGGATCGCCCTTAAAGCCGCGGATACATTTTCCTTCACACTGGCTCTCCTGTGGACAAACACGTCCGCAGACTGCTGGCAGTGCACTGGACTCAGCGATAGTTGCTGCTGCGTCTTTGAACTTGCCTTCTTTTACTTCTGAAATGAATTTTGGAATGTTGATAGATACAGGGCAGCCCTTAACGCACTGTGCGTTCTTGCAGTTTAAGCAGCGGGTTGCTTCTTCCTGTGCTTCTTCCTGGTTATATCCAAGACATACTTCCTCAAAATTAGTAGCTCTTACCTTTGGATCCTGTTCTCTTACAGGTACTCTCTTTAATACGTCCATTATTCTTCACCTCCGCAGTTTCCGCATCCGCCGTGATGTGTCTTGCCTTCCTGGAATTTCAGGATCGCACGGCCTTCTTCTGTCTTATACATCTGCTGACGTTTCATAGCCTGGTCGAAATCTACCAGATGTCCGTCAAACTCAGGTCCGTCTACACATGCGAACTTCACTTCACCGCCTACAGAAACACGGCATGCTCCACACATACCAGTTCCATCTACCATGATCGGGTTCAGGCTGACGATAGTTGGAATTCCCAGTTCCTTGGTCAGCTTACATACGAATTTCATCATGATCATTGGTCCGATGGCAACACATACATCGTACTTTTTACCCTGATTTTCAACCAGGTCTTTGATAACCTCAGTTACCATGCCCTTACGCTCGTAAGAACCATCATCTGTAGTTACGTACAGATTTCCTGCAACTGCTTTTAACTTATCTTCCAGAATTAAAAGACTCTTGGTCTTGGAACCTTCAATTACATCTACATCAATGCCATGTTCATGCATCCACTTAACCTGCGGGTAAACAGGAGCAGAACCAACACCACCTGCTACGAACAGGTATTTTCTCTTCTTAACTTCTTCTAAGTCTTCTTTTACAAACTCAGATGGCTGTCCTAAAGGACCTACGAAATCCTGGAAATAATCTCCGGCTTTCAGTTCTGCCATACGCATGGTAGAAGCACCTACGATCTGGAATACGATGGTTACCAGACCCTTCTCACGGTCGAAATCGCAGATAGTAAGGGGAATTCTCTCTCCTACTTCATCCATCTTAACGATAACGAATTCTCCTGGCTGACAGGCTCTTGCTACACGGGGTGCTTCCACATCCATCAGATAGATCTTGTCTGCCAGACATTCTGCATTTACAATCTTGTACATGTTTTCCCTCCTAAAATGTTTTATGTCCAGTGGACATTATTTTTTCTATTATAGACCAGGCAGATCACTCTATCCTGATGCTGTAACCTTTTTCCCAGGTCTCCCATGCTTTTAAGCTCTGGATGCCCTGTCTTTCTTTTAACTCTCCGGTAAAATTCTTTGAGTCACATACTCCATACCATGGTTCAAGACATACAAAGGGGTGTGTCTTTTCTATGGTCCAGACTCCTACAAAAGGAAATCCGTCGCATAATACTGTAACATATGGCTTTCCATCTGTCAAAAGTCCTACACTGCTGATCTGCTCATGATCGAACATATAAGTCAGTGCTGTATCGAAAAATCCTGGTGTTACAGGAACTTTTCCATCTGTAAGTTTCAGATCACCCTGAAGAGAACGGTCCTCATATCCCTCTGCATTAGGAGCCTGATAATGAAGACTGTCCTGATGTTCCCCTGCTTTTACCCCTTCTTTGTTAAATACAAGGGTATAATCGTAAATGTTCTTTCCTTCCGGAACCTGAAATGCCGGATGACCACCGATCATAAACAGCATTTCTTTTCCATTTAAGTTGGTCACTTTCCAGGACGTTTCAATGGTACGTCCTTTTAAACGGTGTGTGATCTCCAGTTCAAAATGGAACGGATATTTTTCCATTGTCTCCGGCGTGTCTTTTAATACGTATGTACACTCATCCATATCGCAAAGGACCGGCTCAAAGTCCATATCTCTTGCAAATCCATGAGAAGAAATATTGTATTCCTTTCCCTCATAGCGGTATTTTCCATTTACAGATTTGGCAATAAATGGAAAAAGGATAGGTGAATGACGGTTCCATACTGCCGGGTCTGCGCTCCACAGGATCTCCCTGTCTGCTTTTTTATCATAGATCCTGGAAAGCTGAGAACCATGACGCTCAACCATGATCAGAAGTTCTTCGTTTTCCAGTGTAAACACGCTGCCGTCACTTTTCATGTTTTTCTCCCCCCAATATCAAATTTTTACATCAGACCTGCTTTCTTACAAAAATTTCCGGTGTATAACACAGACTGAAATAAGTCTGTTCTTCTCCTTCTTCCACCATCTCCCATTCCTGGGATTTCCATAAATTTACAGGAAACTTTACATCTGCATCATATTCATAATCAATATGAGTCAGATAAACGGTATTGCAATAAGGCAGGAACTGTCGGAAAATGCTTTCTCCGCCGATCACATATATATCCTCAGAAGAAAACTGTTTTAAATATTCCAGTGCTTCATCAATATTGTGACATACAACAGCGCCTTTTATCTTATAGGCCGGATTTTCTGAAAGTACCACATTGACGCGGTTTCCAAGAGGCTGTCCACCGGGAAGTCCTTCCAGAGTCTTTCGTCCCATGACCACTACTTTGCCCTGAGTCTCTTTTAAGAAACTCTGCTGCATAGCCGGAATCGTCACTAAGGGCTGTGCTCCTCTGCCAATAGCCCCATTGTTATCAGCTGTTACAAGAAATTTCATCCATTCTGCCTTTCGTAGATCCTGAATTCATAGTCCATTGCAGGCTGTTCGCCTTCTGGTTCATTGGTATATCTGTCACTGACAGATGTTAACTTCCAGCCTGCCTGCTTTTCTAAATCCGGCAGATAGGTATCTGCCTCAAATGTATGGTAAACGTGGGTAATATACGCTTTTTCACACCATGGCAGGAAGGCTTTGTAGATCATGCCACCGCCAATGATGAAAACATCTTCTTTGGGATATTCCTTTAATTTTTCAAGTGTCTCTTCTACGCTGTGGCAGATGACCACACCTTCCGGCACAAAATCCTTATTTCCGGTAAGGACAATGTTCACACGGTTCTTTAATGGCTTTCCCCCTGGAAAACTTTCCAGAGTCTTTCGTCCCATGACTACTATTTTTCCTTTTGTAGTCTCACGGAAATATTTCATGTCACCGGAAATATGGGCTAAAAGTCCGCCATTTTTTCCAATTCCCCAGTTTTCATCTGCTGCTGCGATCAAATTCATGTCCAAACCCCTTGTTTATATTTTAACTACCAGAAGAATTATAACACGTAGTTTTTAAAATTGGAAGATACCAATACCTTTTAGATACCTTTTGCTGAAATTTGTTACAGTTTTGCTGTACTGCATGTCTGAGATTTGCTATACTAGGTAATGGACCGTCTGCGTAAGCAGACAACAGAGCGCGCCCGCGCGTGTCCATAAGTCTATATTCTATGCCATCGCAAAAGGAGACACAAAACCACATGAGTTACGCAGATCAGCTTTTTATACAAAATTGCAAAGACATTCTTACAAACGGAGTCTGGGATACTGACCATGAAGTGCGCCCTGTATGGGAAGACGGCACTCCGGCTCACACCATTAAAAAATTCGGCATTGTAAACCGATACGACTTAAGAAAAGAGTTTCCGGTGATCACACTGCGCCGCACTTATTTTAAATCCGCAGTGGATGAGCTGCTGTGGATCTGGCAGAAAAAGTCCAACAATGTACATGACTTAAAGAGCCATATCTGGGACTCCTGGGCTGATGAGACCGGCAGTATCGGAAAAGCCTACGGATACCAGCTGGGCGTGAAGCATCATTATAAAGAAGGGGATTTCGACCAGGTAGACCGTATCCTTTATGATTTAAAGCACAATCCTTTAAGCCGCCGCATTATGTCCAATATCTACAATCACCATGATTTAAGCGAAATGCACCTGTATCCATGTGCCTACAGCATGACCTTTAATGTATCCGGCGATACCTTAAACGGTATCTTAAACCAGCGTTCCCAGGATATGCTTACTGCAAACAGCTGGAATGTATGCCAGTACGCAGTCCTGATGCACATGTTCGCTCAGGCAAGCGGCTTAAAAGTAGGAGAACTGGTCCATGTGATCGCAGACGCCCATATTTATGACCGCCACATTCCTATGGTAGAAGAACTTCTGAAAAAAGAGCCTTTGCCGGGACCAACTTTATGGGTCGATCCGGAGGTAAAAGATTTCTACCAGTTTACAACAGACAGCTTCAAGCTGGAAAATTACCAGTATCATCCGTTTGATCATAAAGTTCCTGTAGCGATCTGATCAGCAATTTAAAAATACGCCGTTAGGCTTACAGTCTAAAACCGCCCTGCCATCTTTTACATTCAGATGACAGGGCGGTTTTCTGGTTTTCTATTATCGTTACTGTTTAACCATTACATCTTACTATCCCAACTGGATTGCTTTTCTTAATCCAAAGGAATAGATCCATTTTTCTTTTACTTTCTTTCCTGTGAGCTGGGTCAGGGCTCTTCCATAGTAATCTAACTGCACCTGATACCGTTCTTTTAACAGTTCTTCTCCTTTTTGTGTATCTTCTTTGGGTACATAATCTGTTTTGTAGTCAATGAGGATAAATCCATCGGCTTCTTCTATATAAGCGTCGATCACTCCCTGGATCAGCACCAGTTCCTCAGACTGCAGCCCTTTTCCCATTTCACTGGCAGGGATACCTACCATAAACTGGCGCTCCCTGTAAAGTTTTCCTTCCTTTTCAGCCTGTTTCATCCGCTTACCCAGAGGACTTTCCAGAAATTTCCATATATCCCATGGAAAGATGGACTCATAGGCTTCTTCTGTAAGAAAGCCTCGCTGAAACAGGTCTAACAGATCCCCTTCCAGTTTTCTCTGGTCTGTAACAGCAAGCAGATCCAGACATTCTAAGGCACGGTGATAAGCCGTTCCTCTGAATGCACCTTTCTTTCCAGTTTCTGTCTGTTTTTTGCCATCTTCTGCTTCACTGCTTTCCGGTTCCATTTCATGTTCGTGGTCCAGTCTGACTTCGGACAGGTCCTTTCGTTCTGTTCCGATATTTTCTTCTTCACGCCCGATCTGACTCTGTTTTTTCAGTTCCGACACGGACATCTGTGTATACAGGCCTGTATCTTCCAGATAAGGATACTCATAACTTAGCGCCTGATCCAGCTGCTCTTTCATCTGTTCATCGTAAACCTGTTTTGTATCCAGTTTTAACAACTCTTCTTTTACATTTTTCTTTTCCAGCTGCCGCTGCAGTTCTCTGCCGATCAGATGGGTAAGCTGCACCTGTTTTACTTCCATATGTCCAGCGGGAACTGCTGCTTTTGCCATAAGCACCCAGTCTAAAAATGAATTTGCCCCGGACAGGACTGTATAGGGGATCTGTCCATCTGTTAAGGAGAGCTGATCCCATTTTTCCAGTTTATTTTCTAGGGAACGGTCTGTTCCTGTCATGACCAGCACTTCCTTTGCACGGGTCATGGCAACATAAAGAACTCTCAACTCTTCTCCCATAGACTCCAGTTCCATCCGCCGTCTGATGGCCATTTTTTTAAGAGTAGGCGCCTTGGTGCGCAGGTTCAGATCCATTTCATCTGCAGCTGCCCCCAGATCTGCATCTAAAAGCAGCTGGCCATAGGCATCCTGCTTGTTAAATTTCTTTCCCATTCCGGCTAAAAATACAACTGGAAATTCCAGACCCTTACTTTTGTGGATACTCATGATCCGCACAGAATTGCTTTCATCTCCTAAAGAGGCTTCTCCAAAGTCTGTATCATATTTTTTCAGCTTTTCAATGTATCTTACAAAATGAAATAAGCCTCTGTAGCTGGTGGAAGCATAGGCTGCCGCTTTTTCTGCCAGCATATCCAGATTGGCCTTTCTTGTCTCTCCTGCCGGCATGGAGGACACATAATCATAATATCCTGTTTTCCGGTAGATCTGATAAAGAAGCTCATGGACAGGCAGATACCGGCTGTCCTGGCGCAGTTCTTCTGTAAAAGCTGCAAAATATTCCAGTTTTTTCCAGATAGATTTAGCGGTTGCTTTCGGGATCTCTACCTGGCCGATCCGGATCTGCTCTGTTTCCGGATCTTTCTTTTCATCTTCATCCGGATTTTCATCAGAAACAGCCTGTGGATAGATCTCCTCCCACAATTTCCAGGCACCATATACCCCACGGTCCTGTTTTTTCTGGAGATACCGTTTATAGGCAGCGATCATCCATGCCATTTCATCATCCGTCATCCCGACCATAGGGGAGCGCAAAACAGCTGCCATAGGAATATCCTGCATAGGATTATCGATCACAGACAGAAGGCTGAGTACGGTTTCCACTTCCGCTGTTGCAAAATATCCGGTCCTTGTCTGGGCAGTTGCCGGTATTCCTTCATTCATCAGAACATTTACAAAGACCTCAGACCAGCCACTCATACTGCGCAGCAGGATCACCATATCCTTATAGCAGGCTTTTCTGTAACTCTGCCCGTCCTTATCCCACACATACAGACCGTTTTTTTCATCTGTAAAGCTTTTGATCTGTTCTGCGATCATTTTTGCTTCCAGTTCCCTGGCTGTATAATCTGCTGCCTCTTCGTCTAGCTGCTTAAAAGCTTCTGTTCCCGTATCTGCCACAAGAAACTGGACCGGGATCCCCGCTTTTTTCTCTGTCTCTTCAAACGCAGCTCCCGGATAAAGGGCCGTTTCTTCTGTATAACGGATGCCTCCCAGATTTTTCGTCATGATCTGATAGAAAATATCATTGATACAGGTAAGTACACTGGCACGGCTGCGGAAGTTCTGCTGCAGCTCGATCATCTGATGACTGCTTTCTTCCCTGCTGTAAGTATCATATTTTTCCATAAATAACTCCGGCCTTGCCAGACGGAAACGGTAGATACTCTGTTTTACATCACCGACCATAAATACATTTGGCTGGCCCAGCCGTTCCCTGGAAATACTCTGGATCAATGTCTCCTGTACCAGATTGCTGTCCTGATACTCATCTACCAGTATTTCTTCGTATTGTCCGCTTAACTCCCCGGCTGCCTGTGAAGGAACCCGGGTCCCATCTTCCTCTTCTACTGTAAGCACCTGCAGCGTAAGATGTTCCAGGTCATTAAAATCCAGCACATTCCGCTCTCTTTTTGCTTCTGTGTAGGCTGCGTCAAAACGCTTTACCATATCTAAAAGAACCTGGATTACAATTCTGGTATTTCTGATCCCCTCTATTGCTGCTTCCGGTGACTGGCTTCCATAGGTATCCCTGCATTTTTCTGCCGCTTTTTTCACCCTGATGCGCAGATCACTTACATAGGCCTTTTTCTCCGGATCGATTTCCTTGCTTCTGGCTGCTGCCAGACGGTCAAAGGTCAGTTCTGATACTGCATGATAAAAAGCCTCATAAGAGCCGGAAGCTGCTGCTTCCCTGATCTTTTTTAACCGGCTCACATCATTCATCAGCATCGGTTCATAGACAAAAGGACCATTTTCTTCCCTTGCCACCTCCAGGGCTTCTTCTGCCTGGGCAGCCAGTTCTCCCATCTGAAGGCTGATATCCCTTAAAAGAAATCTCATCCACTCACTGGAGTCCAGATCCCCCTCTGCTTCTTTTTCCATCTGCTGTCTGCACTGATCTAACCACTGGTCCGGCCAGGGATGGCTCTGGGAAAAGGTCCATGCCTGAAGGATCACATCTTCCATTGCCTTATCTGATTTTCCACTTCCAAACTGCTCCGAAAACTGTAAAAAGCCGTCATCTGCAGTTTCGTAACATTCTTCTAAGACCTGCTCCATTACATCCCCTTTTAAAAGAGTCAGTTCTCCTTCATCTCCAATGCGGAAAGCCGGGTCAATATCCAGTGCATTATAATGGTTCCGGATCAGATCCAGGCAGAAACTGTCAATGGTCATGATCTTTGCCTGGGGGATCAGGGCTGACTGAAGCCACAGGTGCTCATTTCCAGGATCTTCTTTCAGCTTTTTTTCCACAGCTGCCCCGATCCGCTCCCGCATCTCAGAAGCTGCCGCATTGGTAAAAGTCATAACAAGAAGCTGGTCAATATTTAAAGGATGGGTTCCTTCACTGATCATGGAAATGATCCTTTCAACCAGCACCGCTGTTTTTCCGCTTCCTGCTGCTGCAGATACCAGCAGGTTTCTGTTTCTGCTGTCTATAACCTGCTGCTGTTTTTCTGTCCATTTCATCTTTTATTCATCCCCTTCCCCGTTTTTATCTTCCTTCATGCCACCCTTTTCCTCGATTTCCTGCCATACTTCCTCCGGCTTCATAGAGTGAAGCCGCCTGAAACCATAGCCCGCCGTTTTCGTATCAAAACCGCAGACTGCATGGTACGGGCAGTAATCACAGGCCGTTCTGTCTCCGTCTTTATAAGGTGCCAGTCCATTTTCACCTTTTAAAATAGCCTGTCCGGACTGTTTTAACCGTTTTCCCACAAATCGGCGAAGAGCCTGGAAACGTGCTTCTCCTGCCACACTGGATTTTGCTTCCTGTACATAACCGTCTTTTACAGCAACGGGTATTACGTCTGACTCCTTCTGGATCTCACGATCCAGGTGATGGATCACCTCCAGATCGCTGTTTACCAGTCCGTTCATACGAAGCTGCTTTAAGATCTGTTTTTCGATCTCCTCCGGTGTCATTTCCCCTTCTTTTTTGATCATGGGGTCTTTGATATTGTAATAGAAAATTCCTGCCGGAACTGCGGTTTTTTCCGGATTTTTCCGTTCTTCCATTTCCAGGGCCGCATCCATATATACCACCAGCTGAAGCTGCAGGCCATAGTACAGTGCTGCCAGATCAAAGGAGGTATTTCCTGATTTATAGTCAATGATCTTTACATACACATGTTTTTCATCTTCACAGAGATCCAGACGGTCGATCCGGCCCTTTAACAGCAGTTCTTCATCCTCTGACAGGCGGATCTTCATTGCCTTTAAATTGTCAATAGCAGAAAAGGACACTTCAAAACCGGAGGGCACAAAATCCCCTTTCTTCACCTGCTCTGCCAGCGCCCAGATGGTACGGTCGGTAATCCGCTCCACACGCTTTGCCAGATAAGTATTTCTGGCAGAACTGGACATAATGGTATTTCCGTACTGGGATGTCACCTGGTCCACACATTTTTTCACCAGTTCTTTTCGTTCTTCTTCTGTAATATTGCTCCAGTCCATCCCATTTTCATGGATCACCTCAAAACACTGGTCTAAGGACTGGTGGAACAGATTTCCCATATCCACTGCCTCTAACTGGTACTCCTGACGTTCCATTAATTCCAGACCGTATTTCAAGAAATGAGCATAGGCGCAGGCAGCAAACTGCTCTAACCTGGTAACACTTCCCTGAAGTTTCTGTCCGTAAAGGGCTCTGGCTGCCGCACGGCCGATTCCCTTATCTTCATAAACAAAAAAGGCTGCATCTGTCAGTTTTTCTACCAGTTTCCTGTACTCTTCCTGTCCATAAAAACGACGGAACAATTCCAGAAAGGTTCCCTGGGCTTCTTTTAACTGTTCCAGATTTTTATCTCCTGCTTCCCGCAGTCCTGCCATCAGCTTTTTTAAACCATCTTCCGCTGTCCATACCGGCCATTCCTCTTCCCGCTTTTCCCTTGGCACCATTTCCGGGAACAGTCTGCGGATCTCCCCGATCAGACTGGAAGGATGGCAGCTTTTGCCCTGACCATTCATAGCCGCATAGGTGATCACCAGCTGCCTGGAAGGCTTGGAAAGCATGAGATACAGATAGAATTTCTGGATACAGCCCTCTTCCCTTGCAGTAGGTGCAAGTTCCATATGAAGGCTCTTAAACACTTCTCTGTCCCCGTCATTTAACAGGCTTCCTCCCGCCTTTCTCTGAGGAACAATGCCTTCGTTCACACCTGTGAAAAATAATACTTTTACAGACTCCAGACGGCTTCGGGTAATATCTCCGATCATCACCTGGTCTGCTGTTGCAGGAAGGACACCGATCTTGATCTCTTCAAAACCTGCATCCAGGATCTGGATATAATTTTTCATATCCGCCTTTTCGTCCCCTAAAAGGCCCTCTAACCGTTCTAACAGCTCCATGACCCGCTCATAGACCTGGCTGTATTCTCTGGCCCGGTTCTCATCTCCCGGTTCCTTCCGCTCCAGAAAATAGTTGCTGAAACTTTCCAGCTTTTCTTCCAGCTTCATGCTTTCAAGGACCTGGCGCAAAACCGTGGTAACAGAAGAAATGGTGGCATTTTCCTCTTTAAAAGCCTGGCGCAGGACCTTTAAAGGTTCTAACATCCACTGACGGTACTGGTTCAGTTCTTCCAGACTCAGCCGTTCCCCGCCTCTGCATGGCTTTTCCCAGGTCATATCCCAGTTTTTCCAGCCTTTGATCCCCAGGGCTCTTGCATAGTTTTCCATCCGGTCTGTAAGAACCTGTGCTTCCTCCCTGGAATAGGTTTCATCATAGACAAAACCTGTTTTCAGATAACGGAAAATGCTTTCGTAAGAAGCATCTTTTACACCATCTAACGCAGCCCTTATAAGCTCGATAAAAGGATTTTCCAGAATACTCTTTTTATCATCCAGAAAATACGGGATCCCTGCCTCATCAAACCGGTGGGCGATCTCTTTTCCATAAGAAGCCAGATCTCCTGTGACTACTGCCAGATCCCGGTAGCGCATGCCTTCCTTCTGCACTTTTTCATTAATGCAGCTGCACACATATTCCGTCTCTTCTGCCGGATTTTTTCCCCGGAAGATCTGAATGTCCTGAGGATCATTTTTCCATATTTTCCCATTATAACGGTATAAATTCTGCTCCAAAAAATCCAGCTGGGGGCTTTCCTTAAAACGCCAGGCCGGGCGGTTATCACACCATACTTCCTTTAAAACAGGAATATGATGTTCCTCTGCCATTTTTCTCAGCCTGCATACAGTATGCCGTCCCATGTAAAATAAATGCTGCATGGTACATTCTTTATAAAGCATTTCCCTTGGATCTGCAGTAACACAGCAGATCACCTCCCTGCTGTGGATCATAAACAGTTCTGCAAGACGGTACTGCACCGGCGTAAAACCGGTATAACCATCCAAAAGGATCACGCTGTTTTTTAAAGGTTCCCACTGTGGCAGTTTTCTGCACAGAATATCCAGGATCTCTTCTGCCGTAATATAATGAGACTCAATATAATCTTTAAATCCCCCATAAACCGTCTTCAGATCCCTCAGTTTATCTTTTAACAGCACACGGTCTGTTTCTTCCTCTACCATTGCCAGGTCTTCTACGCTTACCCCGTACTGACAAAGCTCCGAGATCTGGGATTTTAACTGGTTGATAAAGCCTGGCTGTTCCAGATGGCCTCCGTACAGTTTCAGTTCTTTTTTCAGTTTTCCCGCTACCTTTCGGATGACCATGGATTTTCCCATATCATCTAAAACCTGGGGCAGCTGTACTCCCAGATCTTCAAAAACCCTGTATGCAAGACGTTTAAAGCTTAAAACATCAATATTAAGAAGTCCATGTCTGGGGTGTAAGCGCACCAGTTCTTTCTGGGTCTGCATGGTATACTGTTCCGGCACAATAAAAAGATACTGTATGTCCGGATGTTCTTCGGACTCTTTTATCACCTTTTCGTAAAGATACCTTGTTTTTCCGGAGCCGCTGCCCCCTGCAATAAACTGCAATGACATATTTTCACCTTTCCTTTCATATGCTGTAACAAATTCTACCAGAGGTCCTGATCATGAGCTCCAAGACAAAAATCGTAGTGCTGCGGATGAAAGAAGTGATCTACACTGCCATTTTCGTAGGTCTGGCCATCCTTCTTCTCATCCTGTGCTTTATTATGTTCCGTCCTGAAAAAAAGGCCGATCCTTCTGCCAGCACGTACATACCCGGCAAATACAGTGCCAGCCTCACTCTTGGAAATGAACATGTAAATGTGGAAGTCACTGTAGACGCTGACCAGATCCTGGATGTAAGCCTGGTCCATTTAAACGAAGCAGTTTCAACCATGTACCCTTTAATGCAGCCTTCTATGAATGAACTTGCGCCCCAGATCTTAAACACCCAGTCTACCAAAGACCTTACGTTCCCTGAGTCTTCCCGTTATACCTGTATGACACTTTTAAAAGCAGTAGACAATGCCCTTGAAAAAGCCAGGGAATAAGAAAAACCGGCACAAACCTATCCAAAATCTGCAAAAAGGCCGCCGCAAAGATCTTCTTCCTCTTGCGGCAGCCTTTTTCTCATCATTCCTTTTCTTCCGGTCCATCCCCATACAGTCCTGCAAACAGTTCTGCCGGCACATAGGCCGTTACTTTGATCCCCTCTTCTGTATATTCTTCTGAAAGCAGCTGTCCATATTTGCGGATGGTCTGCAGCTTTCCTGCCTGGGAATAAGAATAGGTCTTTTCCAGATAAACTCTCCTGCTGCGGATGATATTACCCAGTATCTCCTCTAATTCTTTTAAACCATCCCCGTTTTTAGCAGAAATACGCACCTGGTAATCTGCGGAGAAATCCCTTGGAATCGGCAGGCCGCTTTCTTCTAAACGGTCTGTTTTATTAAACACAGTAACGATGGTCTTATCTGTGATCCCCAGTTCCCGCAAAGTTTCTTTTACAACATGCATATGCATATCCATCTGGGGATTGGAACAGTCCACTACATGAAGGACGATATCACTGTAGCGTGCCTCTTCCAGGGTACTTTTAAATGCTTCTACCAGATGGTGGGGCAGTTTGTTGATAAAACCAACGGTATCTGTAAGAAGGATCTGCTGTCCGTCTCCCAGTGTAAAACTGCGGGTCGTTGGGTCCAGCGTAGCAAAAAGTTTATCCTCTGCCAGGATCCCCGCTCCAGTAAGACGATTTAACAACGTGGACTTTCCTGCATTGGTATAGCCTACGATCGCAGCTGTCAACGCATGGTCTTTTCCACGTTGCTGTCTGGTCACTTCCCGGTGGCGTTTTACATCTTCCAGCTCTTTCTTTAACTGACCAATGCGCTGGTGAATAAGACGGCGGTCTGTTTCCAGTTTTTTCTCACCAGGTCCTCTTGTACCGATACCGCCTCCCAGTCTGGAAAGAGAGGAACGCATTCCCACCAGACGGATGGCACGGTATTTTAACTGGGCCAGTTCTACCTGGATCTTGCCTTCCCTTGTATTGGCTCTGGCTGCAAAGATATCCAGGATGACCATGGTACGGTCCATCACCTTTGTATCCAGTATATCTTCCAGATTTTTGAGCTGTGCAGGGGAAAGTTCATCGTCACAGATCACGCCTGTAGCCCCTGTTTCGTAAAGCATCTCCCGCAGTTCCTGCAGTTTTCCTTTTCCCAGATAGGTTCCCGGATGAACGCTTTCCCGGTTCTGGATCACACGGCCTACAGTCTTTGCCCCGGCTGTATCTGCCAGTTCTTTTAACTCATCTAAAGAGCGTTCTGCCATATCTGTTTCACTGGTACTTACTGCTGCCAGTATTACCCGTTCTTCCAGTTCCTTTAAATCAATCACCGGTGTATTATTCCTCCTGTCTGGTCTTTAAAAAGTCGATCTCATGCCGGGCGTCTTCATCATCCCCAAATACCTTGATATAAGTCTCAAATTCTGCCTGTGCCTGACGGTACTGCTGTCTGTATTCCAGGCAGACTGCCTTGTTATAAGCCAGTTCTTTTAAAAGTGTAAGTCCCTGGGTATCTTCTTTCGGGATCGCAGCAGCTGCCTGATCCAGTTCTGCCCCGGTTCCTGCTTTATATCCGGTGATCAGGGCATTATATCCCTTGTCAAACGTATCAGCAGCTGTTTCATAATCCTCTTCAGCCATCTGGCATAGACCCAGCTGATTATAAATCCTGCTTTCCAGTTTTTCTCCCGTTTTTCCACTGTTTAATGCCTCTTCATAAAGACTTTTTGCTGTTTCAGAGTCCTGTGCCTTTACGCAGGCAGAACCTGCAGCAATCAGTGCCTCTTCATATCCCGGTGAACGGACGCCTTCTTTTTCCATTCCCAGTGCTTCTCTGTAATAAGAAACTGCCTGATCCTTGTCCTCTAACTTTCCTGCGCAGACCGCCTTCATATACAGGCTGGAGATCTTATCTCCGCCCTGCTCTGCTACCAGGTCATAGGTGTGGGAAGCTGCCTCATAGTCTGCCAGAAACATTTCCGCTTCTGCCCGGTACCACAACACATCTGCATTAAATGCAGAGGCTTTATTTGACTTGTTTCCTGCCTTTTCAAGAGCCTGGTCAAAATCAGCCACAGCGCCTTCTAAGTCACCGGAATTTAATTTTTCAATTCCCTCTTTTCTCAGCTGTGTCTTTCCGGGACCGGCAAATCTTTCCACCAGTTTTCCAACGCCAAATACCAGAAGGACCACTAAAAGGATACAGCAAAGTCCAATAAGAACATTTTTCAGGCGCCTGTTCCTTCTGCGCCTTCTAAGGGTACTGGATCTGCTCCTTCCACTGGAATATCTTCCTCTCCCTGCGCTTCTCCTGCTTCTGTTTACAGGTCTGTTTCCCATATTACTAACCTCTTTTACTGTCTGTACTGCCAAAACCGCCGTTTCTCTGTTCGCTGCAGTCATCATCTTCTGTAATTCCAAATGGGAAGAAAATTCCCTGGGCAAATCCTGCACCTTCTGACAGTTCTACGGTCTTGTCTTCCTTTGTATCATTGGTCAGTTTGATAAAAATATGACCCTCATTATCAGAGAAGAAATAGTCACTGTCAATGATGCCAACTGTATTATTTAACTGCAGACGGTACTTAAATCCAAGGCTGCTTCTTGGGAATACAGCAAGTACCCAGCCCTCATTCATCTCTGCACGGATGCCTGTAGGGATCTTAACGATCTCACCCGGACGGATGGTCACAGCTACCGGTGTATAAAAATCATAACCTGCGGATCCTGCAGTTGCCCTTGCAGGCAGACGGATCCCTTCATAAATTCTTTTGATCTCTTCTGTTTCAATGGGACCGAAGGTATCTTTCCAGTCACCTTCAAACTGTTCATAACTTACTTTATGAAATTTTGCAATTCTTTCCATGTGTGTGTTTACTCCTGTCTTTCTATGCTGCTTTTCTTCTTTTCATTACTCCTGGTAAAGACGGACCTCTCCTGCGCGAAGGGATGCTTTTACATCGATCACACGCTGGTTGGCACTGCCTTTCCAGTGAAGATTATTGTCTTTTTCTTCGATCTTAAATTTCCCGTCTACGATCACATCTATATTGGAAAGAAATGACAGATGGCAGATCTCTTCCCATTCATAACCGGTATACAGCCAGATGGTCTTATCTGGAAATTTTTCCCGGATCTCTTTTGCAAGTGCCCCGATCTCTTCCCTGTTTTCCAGATGAAAGGGATCGCCGCCGCTGAAAGTCACACCGGAAACATAGTCTTTTTTCAGTTCTTCAAATAATTCTTCTTTTGCCTGCTCATCAAAAACCAGTCCGCCATTAATATCCCATGTAACAGGATTATGGCACTGAGGACAATGATGGCTGCAGCCTGCCACCCAAAGCACAGTCCGCAGCCCTTCTCCATTGAGCATATCGTCTTTCGTTATGTTATGGTAACGCATATCTTACTTCTCCAGTTCTGAGGTACAATGTGGACACCGAACTGCCTTAATAGGAATCATGCTCTTGCAATATGGGCATTCTTTCTCTGTAGGCGCTTTTGGTGCTTCCGAAGCCTTTCCAATTTTTTCCAGTTTATTGATCGCCTTGATGACCATAAATACAACAAAAGCCATCAGCAAGAAATTGATCGCCTGGGTGATAAAAGAACCATAATTAATGGTAGCTGTCACTTCATTGGCTGCTGCCAGTGTTGGATATTTGTTGCCGTCTAAGGCAATAAACATGTTGGAAAAATCGATCTTTCCAGTGAAAATACTTAATACCGGCATAAAAATATCATTTACAAGGGAATTAACGATTGATGTAAATGCACTGCCAATGATCATACCTACGGCCAGATCGATCATGTTGCCCTTTAATGCAAACGCTTTGAATTCTTCCAAAAACTTTTTCATCTGTCCCGCCTCCATTTTCATTTACAGTAATGCTGTTGGTATCAGTCTATCATAATCCAGGGGATTTTTCCACTTGATTTTCCTGTATGTGCTCTGTATGCACTATTTAATGCATAATTTATACACTCTTTTTCAAGCTAATGTTTTTTGTGTTACTGGGATAAAATACTAATATAATCGTACTTGACAGAAGGAGAAGCTATGAGTTTTGAACTGGACCGCATAGAGGAGCTGTGTAATGACCGTGGTTGGAGCCATTACCGCCTTGCAAAGGAAATGGATATTTCCCCAAACAGCATAGGAAATCTTTTCCGCCGCACCACTGTGCCCAGTATTCCTACACTCCGCCATATATGCCAGGTATTCGGTATCTCCATGGGAGAGTTTTACAGTACAGACGGCAGCCAGACGATCTTAAACAAGCAACAGAAATATGTACTTGACCTTTATAACCAGCTTGGTCCGTCTAATAAGATCCGGGCAGAATCTTATCTGGAAGGATTGGCTGACGGGTCTTATCGGAAGAAAAGGAATAAAAAAGAGAAAGAAAAAGACAGCCGATGATTTTGTCGGGCTGTCTTTTTCTTGTGTACTTTTGTTCGTGTACGGTCCACTCGCAAACACGCGCTAGCGTGCTCTACTGTCTGCTATCGCAAACGGATCGTTCGTTAGACTCGCAAACACGCGCTACCGCGCTCCACCGCCTGCTATCGCAGGCAGTTTGCTCGTTGATGACGCAAGAAAAACAAATGCCGCCTTTTCGGCGGCGCTTGTTTTTCTTCTGCGTTCATCACATGCTTACTCTCTCTGCGATCTCGGCCATTTTGGATTCGTTTAGTCTTGTATCGCCTTTGACCCTTGAATAACTTAAATATCCGTTCATTCTGTCGATCTTCGTCAGGTTTTTGCTGCCGCAGGCCGGGCAGACATCCATTTCCAGTTCTTCGTGGCCGCAGTCATCACAGTAAGCCAGTGACAGGTTTACGCCTTCGTAAAATCCCATTCTCATGGCTCTGCGCACCAGGGTGCGGATGGCTTCTTTATTGTAGCTGATGGGGTATTTTACATACTGGATCTTGCCGCCGTTGCTTAACTCCCAGAAACGGTATTCCAGATCCTGTTTTTCAATCGGGGTGATATCTTCGGTTACGTGGCAGTGGAAGCCGTTGCTTACATACTCTCTGTCAGATACATTTTCAATAATGCCGTATTTTTTACGGAACTGCTTTACCTGCAGGCCGCAAAGGTTCTCTGCCGGTGTTGCATAGATGGCATAGAGATTGCCGTCTTCTTCTTTAAACTCATCGATCTTTTTATTGATATGCTCCAATACTTCCAGTGCAAACTGACCGTCTTCTACTAAAGACTTCTTATTATACAGCTGCTGCAGCTCATTAAACGCTGTAATACCAAAGGAAGCAGTAGCAGTTTTTAATAATGGTTTTATTTTGTCGTGAAGACCTAAATGGCCGCCGTAAAATCCGCCTTCACAGTATGCCAGCGGATTGGTAGAAGCTTTCATCTCACCTAAGTATGCATAGGTACGGATATGGATCCTTCTGATCAGTTCCAGATAGTAATCTAAAACCTCATAAAAATCACGGTTTTCCTGTCTTGCCTTTGCCAGAATCATAGGAAGATGAAGGCTGACTACACCGATATTAAAACGTCCTTCAAATACGGGCTCGTCTTTGTCATCTGCCGGATGCATGCCCCCTCTTTCATACCACGGTGACAGGAACGCACGACAGCCCATTGGAGAGATGATCTTTCCGTATTTTTTGTACATGCTGGCAATATAGCCTTCTCCTGTAAGGGAAAGCCAGTCCGGATACATGGTCTTGCTGGAGCAGTCAATACCTGCCTCAAATACATCCTCTAACTCACCGCCTGGTCCGTGAAGCTTTTCATCATAGAGAAATACCACTTTCGGGAACAGTACCGGCTTTTTGTGGCCTGCTTTTCCCTGTCCGCCTTTTCGCACTTTTAACATGGTCATGGTCGCCATTTTTGCAAAGCGGCTGGTTCCTGTACCTGCAGTCATTGTGATAAACGGATAGTCACCGCGGCTGGAAGAAACGGAGTTAAACTTGTATTCCCATCCCTGAAATCCCTGTTCCATATCTCTCTGTACATCTGCCCAGGCAACTTCTTCTACTTTTTCTTCCGGCAATCCCAATTTTCTGTACTTTTCAAGATATTTTGCATAAGACTTTTCTGCATAAGGCGCCAGGATATTCTCCACACTTGGCACTGTAAAACCGCCATACTGCTGGCTGGCTGCACTTAAAACAATATCACCGATCACGTCAAAGGCTACATCCAGTGTTTTCGGCTCATTGTACCACAGATTTCCCATTTCAAAACCGCCGGTAAGCACAGATTTTACATCAAAGAGACAGCAGTTCATAGTATCTCTTCTGGCAGACATATCGTGAATGTAGATATAACCTTCCCTGCACGCCTGCAGTTCTTCTACTGTCATAAAAAACTTCTGATAAAGGGATTTATTCAGCTCATTAAAGATCAGACTGCGCTTGGTGGAAACCAGAGCACTGTCTGTATTGCTGTTTTCCTTATCTCCAATGTACATAATGGACTGGCTTTTCTTGTATACATCATCCAGCATCCGCACAAAATCCTGCTTATAATTGCGGTAGTCCCGGTAACTTTTTGCAACCAGCGGATTGACCTTTTCCAGCGCTCCTTCTACAATGTTGTGCATCTGAGCGATGGGGATCAGTTCCTGGTCCATCTCCTCTGCCTTTTCTTCCACAAATTCACAGATAAAATTCCGCTCTGCCCTTGAAAATGTGATCATGGCTCTCTCTGCTGACTTGCTGATAGCAGAAAGCACCTTCTGCACATTAAAATCTTCCCTGGTACCGTCTTTTTTTACAACCTTTATCTTACTGCAGTCCATTCTTTCACCTTTCCTGTCTGTTTTTTTGCTTGTATACTATATATTGTGTTTCATTTATCTTTTATATACTATATATCTTTTCTCGCGTATGTTATCGTATCATGCCTGTTTCCGTCCGTCAAGACCCACGTTTTCACTATTTTCTTGAAAATAATAACTATAAAAGATATAATGTAAGGAGCAAACCGTCTGCGATAGCAGACAGTGGAGCGCGATAGCGCGGGGTTTGTGAGTTTACTGAGCAAAACAAAAAACGAGTAAGGAGACAACATGCTGATCACCTATCTGACTGCTACCGCCTGTGCAGTTGCTGCCATATGCCTTGGCAGATCAGAATATGAAAAGAAGGCTCTGTCTGTGGAGGAAATGAACCTTTATAGTGACAAAGTATCCAAAGACCGTACCTTTATTTTTCTGTCCGATCTCCATGAAAACACCTTTGGACCGGACAATGAAAAACTGATCCGGGCTATTGATAAAATACGGCCGGATGCTATCTTAAACGGCGGCGATCTTATTGTCACAAAAGGAAAACATGCAAAGACCAGGCATGCCCTTTCCCTTATAAAAGAACTTGCCACCCGCTATCCTGTTTACTGCGGGGAAGGAAACCATGAAAACCGGATCGACTGGGAGCCGGAAACTTATGGTGTATCCGGAAGCCAATACCGGAAGGAATTAAAAAAAGCAGGGGCTATCTGCCTGAAAGACCAGTCTGCCTTATTTGACCATGAGATAGAAATAACAGGACTGGATCTGGATCATCCATTTTATGGAAAAGCATTGTTCCATCCTCTTCCTTCCATGCCTTCTGATTACATAGAAAAAAAAGCTGGAAAAGCGGACCCGGATCATTTTCAGATCCTGTTAGCCCACTCTCCTTTATATTTCGATGCCTGTGCAAAATGGGGCGCTGATCTTACCCTGTCAGGCCATTTTCACGGAGGGACCATACGGCTTCCCGGACTTGGCGGTGTTATGACCCCTCAATATCAGTTTTTCCTTCCCTGGTGCGCCGGGATCTTTGAAAAACAGGGGCATTACATGGCAGTAAGCCGCGGTCTTGGAACCCATTCCATCAACATACGTTTAAACAACCGGCCACAGCTTTTAGTGATCCGCATCTGTCACCCAAAAGAGGGAAGCTGTGCAAAGCCCACCCTGAAAAGGATATTATAAAATGGAAACCATTACCTATAAACTGGAGCATTTTGAAGGTCCTCTGGACCTGCTCCTTCATTTGATTGAGAAAAACAAAGTGGATATCTACGATATTCCCATTGTAGAGATCACCGCCCAGTATCTGGAATATGTGCGTAACATGGAACGGGAAGACTTAAACCTCGTCAGCGAATTCCTTGTTATGGCAGCCACACTGTTAGATATTAAAGCAAAAATGCTCCTTCCAAAAGAGGTGGATGAAGAAGGAGAAGAAGTGGATCCCCGTGCAGAGCTGGTAGCCCGCCTGTTAGAATATAAACGCTATAAGATACTGGCAGAAGAACTGGCAGACCGTGAGGAAAACGCTGCCGGTCATTTTTACAAGGCATCTTCTCTTCCGCCGGAAGTAGCTAAATACCGGCCGCCTACAGATTTAGATGAACTGCTTGATGGTCTTACCCTTGCAAAATTACAGCGTATTTTTGAGCAGGCAATGAAGCGCAAAGAATACAAAGTAGACCCCATCCGAAGCAAATTCGGCACCATTCACCGGGAACCGGTCAGTCTGGAACAGAAGATCACCTCTGTTATGGATTATGCAAGAAAAGCCCGCCGTTTCAGTTTCCGCCAGCTTCTTGAGAAACAGACGGATAAACTGGAAGTAGTCGTTACATTTTTAGCGGTCCTTGAATTAATGAAAATTGGAAAGATCCATTTAACCCAGGAAGAAACTTTCGGGGAAATGGACATTGAGACCATAGAACCGGAAGGTCAGGAAGAAGACTTAAACTTAGAGCAGGTAAGCGACCTTGTGTAGCGCCGCAATCCCCGGCTGCCACACAACAGATATCTGCCCCAGGAGGACATAAATTGGAAGAATTAACCATAGACAATACACCTGTAACCAACGAAAAAGACCAGGAAGCCGTTATTGAAGCCGTCCTGTTTACCATGGGCAGCGCCGTAGAATTAAAACAGCTGGCTACTGCCATCGGACAGGATAAAGAAACAGCAAAAGCAGCGGTGGAACGGCTGATGAAACGCTATCAGACCGGCAAACATGGCATGGAAATCTTACAGTTAGAAGACAGCTACCAGATGTGTACCCAGTCAAAATACTACTCCAACCTGATCCGTATTGCCTCTGCCCCTAAAAAGCAGGTGCTTTCTGATATTGTTTTAGAGACACTTTCCATCATTGCCTACCGTCAGCCTGTGACCAAGCTGGAGATTGAGAAGATCCGCGGCGTCAAATCGGACCACGCAGTCAACCGTCTGGTGGAATACAACCTGGTTTATGAGGCAGGCCGTTTGGATGCACCGGGACGTCCGGCGCTCTTCGCCACTACGGAAGAATTTATGCGCCGCTTCGGCATTGGTACCTTAAGCGATCTTCCAAATATGGATCCGGAACAGGAAGACGAGATCCGGACAGCAGTGGAAGAAGAACTTAAGTTTAAATTAGAAGAACTTGGAAGTTCCAATGCAACCGAAGAGGCGCAGGAACTGTTGGAAGCTGCTGTAACAAAGGAACAGGAGCAGGAAAAAGAATAGGAGGCTTACCATGATCACTTACCAACGTTTATGGGAAACAATGAAAAAGCGGGGCATTACCCAGTATCATCTGATCAAACGTGAGAAATTCAGTGCCGGACAGATCGGACGTCTGAAAAATAACCAGACCGTTTCCACCCAGACTTTAGATACCCTGTGCCGGCTGCTCTCCTGCCGCATTGAAGATATTGTTACCTACATACCCGATGGCGGAGAACATTTGCCTGACCCAGAGCCGGATCAGACCAGCCCGGTTCCTTCTAAAAAAGTCACCAAAAGTGAAAAGCCGGATAAAAGTGACAAAACGGAAAAAAGCGATAAAAAGAATAAAAAGAAGAGCAAAAAGAAAAATAAAGACAAAGATAAGAAACAGGGAGACTGATGAATACGTCAGCCTCCCTTTACAAATTTTGTAGGTGATTTTAAGGTATATTTCTTAAATACAGAGCAGAAATGTTTATAATCGGAAAATCCCACTGCTTCTGAGATCTCACTGATCCGGTATTCTTTGGTGTTTAACAGGGTGATCGCCTGCTGTACCCGGTATTTGTTCAGGAAATCAAGGAAGGTCTGTCCTGTGATCTCTTTAAACTTACGGCTTAAATAGCTGGCGCTGACTCCCATTTCTTCGGAAATGGACTCAATACTCAGCTTCTCTCCATACCGCGTCCGGATGGCTTCCAACAGCTTTGAAACATAACCATTTTCTGAACGGTCCAGTTTCATATAATATTCCAGGTTCAGGTTGCCGCCTTCTAACTCTGCCTGTTCCATGGCATATTCTACCTGACGCACGCTGGTGATCTCTTCTCCCAGTTTTTTCATGATCTGGGCCAGCTTTTCTTCATCTACCGGCTTTAACAGATACTCGCAGACTCTTGCCTCAATAGCCCTTCTGGCATAGTCAAACTCTGCATAGCTGGTAAGAAGGATGCTTTTAAACTTTACTTTTTCTGATGCCTTCTGTATCATTTCAATACCATCCATAAAAGGCATACAGATATCAGCGATCACCACATCCGGCTTGTACTCCAGGATCCGTTCATAGCCTTCCTGTCCATTGGAAGCCTCTGCCACTACCACACAGTCCATGGAAAGCCAGTCTATGGTAAATACAAGACCCTTTCGTATCATGTCCTCATCTTCCACTATCATTACCCGAAGCATCGTTATTATCCCCCTGTACTGAATGCACATTTTTTTCTGCTACTGCCGGAAGTGTGACTACCAAAGTGGTTCCATGGCCTTCCAGGCTGCGTATTTCCACACCATAAGGATATCCATAGAGAAGCTGGATCCTGCGGTGTATATTATAAAGTCCGGAATGTCTTCCCGGCGCTTCTTTCTGGTTCATAAGAGCACACAGTTTTTCAACCATAGCAGCACTCATTCCCACTCCGTCATCCCGGCAGATCATCATCAGTTTTTCCTCATGGATGTATGCCTTTAACTCTACATGAAGATTTAACTGATTGCCAAAGCCATATTTTACAGAATTTTCGATCATAGGCTGCAACACCAGCTTTGGGATCAGACATTGCATACACTCCGGCGCAATATCGATCTTATATTCAAACCTGCTTCCAAAACGCATTTCCAGAATGGACAGATAATTATTTAAATGTCCCAGGTCCTCTTCCAAAGTAACCTGCTCCCTGCTGCCATCCAGGCTGTAACGCAAAAGCTTGGATAATGAAAATACCATGCGTTCTGCAGTTGCAGGTTCCAGTTTACACATATACCGGATATTTTCCAGTGTATTATAGAGAAAATGGGGATTAAACTGGGATTCCAGCTGCTTTGTCTGGGCCAGAGCCAGAAGTTCTGTCATTTTCTGGTTGTTCTCCATCTGCTCTTTCAGGCTGGTAATGGTCTCATTGTAGGCTTCCGCGATCATCTTAAATTCATTGTCACGGTCAATAGCTCCTGTCCGTTCCAGATTTCCCTGTCTGGCAAGTTCCATTCCATCTAACAGTTTATACAGATCTTCCGTCTTTCGCTCTGTCACCTGTTTGGACTGGAACAGTACCCAGGCAGTCATCAAAAGCAAGGCCACTGCTACCAGTATACCAGCAAAGACCAAAGATGTAAGCACATTTTGCACATCGGACATAACATAAATATGAAAACGGCCGTTTTCCAGGTTATTTTGTGATGTAAAATAAGTCTTCTGGTCCAAGCGCATGTAAGCTCCTGCTTCTTTTACTGCCGGCCGTACCTGATTGCTGTCTGTAAGGAACAGGCCATTATTGCAAAAATACGCCCAGCCATAGCGGTCTGTCACTGCCACCTGTTCTCCTGACCGGGCAAGGGTCCTTAAAAGCCCGCTTCCCGGAACTGCAAGAATGATATAACGTCCGTTTCCATCTTCTGAACCTACCCAGCGCCCGAAAACAGCTGTACTTGCCCCGCTGTCCCAGCCATTCATCAGCCGGAAGGCCGTTTGTCCCGGTCTGGCATCCATAGCTGCATAAATTCCCCACTCTACTTCCTGTCTCTTGTTAAGATAAGAGGGCAGTTTCTCTTTATTCGATAAAAGCAGCCTTCCTCTCTGGTCTACTAAATACAGTTCCGGTTCATATCCCGCCTGTTCAGAGATCCCATAAAAGATCTGGAAAATGCGGTTTCGCTCCAGTACATAACCTGGGCCCGATACTGCCTGAGGAAGTTCTGCCAGCGTTTCAATCCCCTGTTCACAGCTTTCCACTGTCTGTTTTACCCGTCCAGTCACATAAGCCAGATAGTCCCGGTTGGCCCGTTCTCTCCCATGAAGCAGAACTGCCATAAAAAGAATCCCGCAGAAAAATGTAAACAGCACTGCTGGAAGGATGGCATAAATGGCAAACATCCGCCATAATTCATCCCGAAAATAACGTTCCCGTTTCATTTCCCGGACACCTCCCTGAAAATATCTACAAACCTGTTCTGCCACTGCTCCTTCTTTTCATTGACCAGTGCTTCATCCGCTGTGATCATATGAATCTCCTCTTTATCCGGAAGATAGGCAGCTGCTTCTACATCCTTTCGCACAGAGCGGCGGTCCAGGCTGTCTGCGATCACAGTCTGGGCAGCTTTTCCTGTAACAAAATCCACATATTCTTCTGCCTCTTTTTTATGTTTGCTTCCTTTTACGATACATACCACATCCGGAGTAGAAATAACTCCCTCTTTCATGTAAACCAGCTTTACAGGCGCGCCCTTTGACACATAACCGGCACCGCCTTCTTCAAAGGTAAGACCTGCTGCGTATCGTCCCTCTGCCACTCCCTGGTAAACTTCTGAGGAACTTTTTAAAAGCACACCATCCAGATTTTCACAAAACTTTCTTACATAATCCCAGCCTTTTTCCGGATCACCATCTCCCATAGCATAAAGCATGTTGATCAGATGCTCACTGGCAGATGAAGAAGTGGACGGGTCGCACATGGCGATCTTTCCCTTTAACCGTTCATCTAACAGGTCTTCATATCCCTGGATCTTCATACCTCCAAGAAGATTGGTATTGACCATAAGCACACTGGGGATGTCTGTAAAACGGGTCATATTTCCCTCTTTGTTTTTAAATTCCTCCCGGACATATTCTTCATTTTCACTGATATAAGGCTCAAATATGTCTTTTCCTGCTCCCGCTGTATATAGAGAACCGCCCCAGAACACATCACATACCGGCTCGTCCCCTTCTTTCGCCCACTTTAAAAGTTCTCCGGTTCCCCCGGTACGCACCTGTACAGGAATTCCTGTCTGGGACTCAAATTCAGATACGATCGGGTTAATAAAATCCAAAGGATGAGGGCTGTATACAACCAGGCTGTCTGTATCCATTTCAGCGCTTCTTCCCCGGTTTTTCACAGCATGTAACCCACTGCATCCAAAAAGGCAAACGGATAGGGAAGCTGCCATCACTGCCAGACGTAATAAATGTATTCTTTTATTTTTGTGACCTTTTTTAAACATTCCCTATCCCCCTCTTTCATCCTATTCAAATGATCTCTTTCTTCTCACCGTCTGCCGGCAGCCGGATCTGGATGGTCGTTCCATTTTCTCCGCTTGTAACGGTAAGTTTCGCCCGGTCTCCATAAAGCATTTTCAGACGTTCTATGATATTTGGAACTCCGATATTGCGAAATACTTTCTTCCGGTCCTTTTCATCCGGCTCTGTCCGTTTTCCTTTTGTCAGCCTTTCTACTGCCTCTTCATCCATTCCGATCCCATTATCTTCCACTGACAGGATCATTTCTGAAAGTTTTCCCTGTTCATCCCTGATCCCCTTTGCAGACAGGCAGACAATAAACAATTCGTCCATTCCCCGCATACCGTGGACGAAGCTGTTTTCCACGATTGGCTGCAGCAGCATAGTTGGTATCTCCACACTTTTCAGTTCCTGGGGATAGTCCAGACGGATCTCAATATTGCTGCCTCTGATATTTTTATAAATATCAATAAAACACTGCAGCAGTTCAAATTCTTTTTCCAGGGCAATAAACTGATGATCTGAATATTTTGTGATATTGCGGAAATATTTTCCAATGAGCTGTACAATGCGGCTGACTTCCGGTGTATGGTTCACCTTTGCAATGGCATTGATAGTCTCCAGACTGTTATAGATAAAATGGGGATTAATCTGTGTATGGAGGAAACGGTACTTGTAATCCACTGCCTCCATTTTTGCGCTGTTTTTCTGTGCCTCTGCCTGCACCAGCTCTTCGATCAGCTTCTTATTCTGCAGGGACATTTCATTAAAACGTCTGGCTATTTTTCCAATGTCATCATTCATATAGACCGGTGCCTGGATGCCGATCTCACCTTTTGCCGCATTCTGGATGGTATCTGAAAGGGCATTGATCTGTCGGCTTACTTTTCTGGTAAGATACTGCATTAATATACAGCCACAAATTAAAGTGACTACTGTAAGAACTGCCGCAACGATCTGTACTTTCAGGCGCATATGATAAATGCTGCTGATGGGCGTAATACCGATCACACTCCATTCACTGTTTTTTATACTGTTTTCTACAATATAATAGGATTGTCCGGCTATCTTCTGATACCCGTTTTCCAGCCCATCTTCCCGGATCTTGTCTGCCAGTTCTTCACTGTTTGTCTCCACATGGACGCAGTTTTGGTCCCTGTCGTAAAATACAAGTCCGATCCCCTGACTTAAGACTTCTGCCAGTTTAAAAGCCCGGTCCTTGATCCGCACGATCAGATATCCTTCATGTTTTAATGTACTTCTCTGCCTGACACTGTGCATCAGATAAATACGGTTATCTTCATCTGAGATCCATACATACCCGTTTTTCATGGTATTTTTTTTATAATTCTCCAAAGCATCCTGGGAAAATGTACGTATCTCGCCTTTGTTTTTTCCTATCTTCTCAATGGTATCACAGGTATAGCCACCATCTGTAACCAGACAGGCATAATCAAAATATGTATTTTCCGCAACGATCTGGTTTAAACGGTATTTCAGTTCTCTCTTTTTATAATCACTTTTATCTGCATCACAGGCTGCTATACTGTCCGGGATCTGAAACATGGTAATATTATTAAACAGCTGTTTTTCTGTATCAGACACCCGCCGGTTAAAATCGATCCCGGCCTGCTGGCTGATCACGGTAAGATTATCAATATTATTGCGCACCAGGATCCTGGTACAGTAATCCGTAAGCACAAACACAGCTACTACAATACAAAATACCAAACTGAACCCAAATACAAAAAACAGTTTTTTCTGAAACGGCAGGTCTTCATATCTTTTTAACTGGTTCATTGACAATTTCCTTTTTTCATTCTGTATTCACTGGGTGTCATATGCACATTTTTGCGGAAAGCATTATAAAAACTGATATAGTTTTCATATCCCACTGCTATGGATATTTCATCAATGGTCATTCTGGTATCATCTAAAAGTTTTCTTGCTATATTTAACTTTTCCTGGATCATATGCTGCTGGAATGTGATCCCCGTTTCTTTCTTTATGATCGTAGAAAGATAATTGGGGCTGACTGCCAGTTCTTCCGCCACAGTTTCCAGCCTCAGGCTTTCCAGACAGTGATTTTTTATATATCTTACTGCCAGCAGTACCAGTTCTGACTTTCCGCTGCTTTTTTCCCGGATCTCGTCAATCTTTGCCAGAAACGTCTTTAACCAGCTGGCAAACATTTTCTGTGAAGTAATACCTGCCACCTCAAAGGACAGATGATCCAATTCCCCTCTCCAGGTCTTGTGTTCCTCCATAATACGGCCGCAAAAGAAAAGAGCCATGATCTGTATGGCAACATAGCTTCCTGAGGTACACATAAGGAATTCTTCGATGATCCGTTCATAATCTTCCATTCCTTTTATACTGTCTGCAAGGCGGAGGGCATTTTCCTGCAGATCAGAGACCTGCATATGATTTTCTTTTTTACTTTTCTTCAGAAGATCCTCATATGCCTCTAAATATAACGAATAGAAGGAAGCTGTCTCCTCTTTCTCACTGCTGATACCAAGGGCAGACAGTTCCTCCAACGTGGTTAACTTCTCTTTTAATTTTTCTATTTCTGCCTGCCAGCCACTGTTTTCCCTTTTTTCCGTGACTAACAGGATGATCCGTTCTTCTGTTACAATGGAATAAGCATTTCCGGAAGATAATAAAGTCAGTGTTTCAACACGCTCCAAAAGGGCCTTGGATGGCTCTCCTTTCAGAGCGCCGATCATCACCAAGCCCCTTTTTACTGGTTCCTTTTCACTTTCTGTGATATTGCCCACCGTATCATCCCGGTGGTTTGTGATGGCTACTGTCATCATTGCCTTTACTGTATTGATCTTCTGGTTTTCCAGGCTGTGCTTTTTATCCAGCTTACGCACAGCCCGCTTCAAACTGTCATTTAATTCCTCATCATCAATGGGTTTTAAAATATAATCAAATACAGCCAGTTTAATGGCGCGGGATGCATACTGGAATTTATCATATCCCGTGATCACAATTATGATCCTGTCTTCTGCCTTACCGGACTCCTCCACCATGGTAAATCCATCCAGATATGGCATATTAATATCACTGATGATAATATCCGGATCCGTTTTCTCGATCAGCTCTTTACCGCTTCTTCCATCATAAGCAGTTCCCGCAAGTTCGATCCCCAAATTTTCCCATTCAAGGGAATATTCAAGGGAAAGAACCGTATTTTTATTATCGTCGATCAAAACTGCTTTATAGGCCATATTTTCTCCCTTTATCCTGTCATCACCCTTTTACTGCTCCCATCATTATACCACCTACCACATACTTCTGCATACTGAAATATACGATCAGGATCGGTAATGTCGCCAGGATAAAAAAGGCAAATGCAAGGTTCAGATCGGAAGTATATTCATTAAAGTAAGCCATCTGGGCAAGGATCAGTGTTCTGGCAAACGGCTTTCTTAAAAGGATGATGGCTGTTGTATAATCATTCCATACAAACAGTGTGTTTAATACCAGCTGGGTTGCATTTACCGGCTTCATTAACGGGAAAACAACTTTCCAGAACATTTTAAAACGGTTACATCCATCGATCCTTGCTGACTCTTCCAGATCTAAGGGGATCGCCTTCACAAAACCGGTCACTACCAGGATGCTGATAGGGATCTGCAGTCCGGTCCTTGCGATCACAAAGCCTAAATTGGAGTTTGTAAGGTTCAGTTTGAAAAAGTTAATATAAAATGGAAGCATGATACACTGGATCGGGATCAGCATACCGGATATAAAAATAAGATAGATCCATTTATATACCCTGGTCGTATATCGTGCCAGCACATAAGCTGCCATGGATGTGATCAGCATCAGAAGGACCACTACCGGCACCGTAGTCAGGATACTGTTTTTATATCCTGTAAGGAACTGGTCATTTTCCGTGATCACACGCTGGAAATTCATCAAGGTAGGATGTGTCGGCCATGCCAGGCGGTTGATCGTAAGGTCATTTTTATTTTTCAGCGCATATACGATACTGATATAAAAAGGTGAGATCACGACCAGCATGACACATGTGATCAGAACTTTCTGTATTACAGATAATAAATGTCTTTTTTTCGTAGTTCCCATTATTGATCCACCTCCAATTTAGCTCCTATGGATGTAATGCACTGGGTAATGACCACCAGCACTACGGTTATGATGATCGCTGCTGCCTGACCAATGCCTGCCTTGTTAAAGCCAAATATGTAATCATATACATACATGGATACAGTCTGTGCTGCCTCCATATTTCTTGCTACTGCCATTGGATAATCAAAACATTTAAGGCCCCAGGCGATCAGCAGTGTCACATTAGAAACGATCGCCGGAAGGATCAGGGGGAAGGTGATCAGTCTTGTTCTCTGCCACCAGGTAGCGCCGTCTACTTTTGCTGCCTCATAATATTCTCCGGAAATAGACTGAAGCCCAGCCAGATAGATCAGCATGCAGTAACCCATATCTCTCCAGATGGCGATAATGGCCATAGCTGGAACTACCTGGGAAGAAAGTCCCAAAGGACTCATTTTCTGAAACAGAGGAGAATATACATCTGTAAATACATAACTCCATACGATAGCACCACTGGTAAGGGCTACTGTAAATGGAATAAACATAATGGTCCTTGCCAGGTTATTAAACCTGGAAGATCTTGATAGCATCAGTGCTAATGCCAGTCCCAGCACATTGGCCCCGATCACATAGATAACGGTAAACTGGACGGTATGAAAAAATGCCTGCTGGAAATACTTGTTTGTGATCAGTTCCATGTAGTTTCTCAGACCTACAAAATCATAACTCTGGCTCACTACACTGGCACGGTTTGTAAATGAATAAGGAATACCCTGTATAAATGGAACGATCACTACAAAACAGTACAACAACATGGCGGGAAAAAGAAATAAGAAATTCCCTGCATGAGTTCGCAACTTCTTCACCGATCTTTTCTGTTTCATTATCTTTTCCCCGCCTCTCTTTTTATTCCTGCTTGATCACTTACTGCTCTTTGGAGATCTGGTCGATCAGATCCAGTTCTTCTTTTGCAAATGTTGTATGTCCCACAATTCCAATATTACTTAATATCTGCTCCGGCTTAGACGCACCGATAAGTACACTGGTAACATCACTGTCTTTTAACAGCCAGGAAAGTGCCATCTGTGGAAGGCTCTGTCCTCTTTCTTTTGCAAGAGCATCCAGCTTCTTAATCTTTTCGATCTTTTCCGGAGTAATGTCTGATGCATGGAGAAATCTTCCGTCTCTTGCCACACGGCTGTCAGCTGGGATACCGTTAATGTATTTTTCTGATAACATTCCCTGTGCCAGAGGACTAAAGCAGATCAGACCCATTCCTGACTCACGTGCATAATCTTTTAAGCCATTTTTCTCCACTGTACGATCAAAAATGTTGTAACGGTTCTGATTGATGATCAGCGGCAGGTGGATCTCTTTTGCGATCTCTAATGCCTTCTTTGCATGTTCCCCGTCATAATTGGAAATTCCTGCATACAATGCTTTTCCGGAGCGGACGATCTGATCTAAAGCCAGGATCGTTTCCTCTAATGGTGTCTCCGGGTCCATTCTGTGATGGTAGAAAATATCCACATAGTCTAATTGCATTCTCTTTAAAGACTCATCCAGGCTGGCAATGAGATATTTTCTGGAACCCCAGTTTCCGTAAGGGCCATCCCACATGTCATATCCGGCTTTTGTACTGATGATCAGTTCATTTCTGTATGGACGTAAAAAATCACGCATGATCCGTCCAAAGTTTTCCTCTGCAGATCCGTAGATTGGGCCATAGTTATTTGCCAGGTCAAAATGAGTAATACCATTGTCAAAAGCTGTAAAGCAAAGGTTCTTCATCATGTCATAGTTATCTTTGGAACCGAAATTGTGCCACAGTCCTAAAGATACTGCCGGAAGCTTCAGTCCGCTTTTGCCGCAGCGATTGTACTGCATGGTCTCATATCTTTTTCTGTCTGCCTTATATTCATCAACGTAATACATAAAATTCTCCTTTTTATATCTATACTTTTTAAGAACTTATCAGAGCTTTCTTGCTGCGTCTACGATCCATTTAATGCGTTCTTCCGGAAGTTCATCATGGATGCTGCAGTCCGGTCCGATAATATAGCCTCTCTTGCCGCTTGCCTCAACCAGACGTTTTACTTCTGCCTCGATTTCTTCTTTTGTTCCTGTGTAGATCAGACTTCCCGGCCGGTTGTCAAAGCCGCCCCATACAGTCCGTCCGAATTTTTCTTTTGCTTCTTTTACATCCAGACCTTCAATATATCTTGCCCAGCTTACTACTGCTGTCTTATAGTCCGCCCAGTCCTCTAAGCGGTTTGGAATACCTTCCCATCCACAGCAGTGGAGCACGTTCATATCACTTAATGTATTGGCATAATCTAAAACTTCTTTCTCCGGCGGAGTGATGTATTTTCTGTATGTCTCATATGTAAAGCGGTTTTCTTCTGCATTCTGTACGCTGTAGAAGATACCTGCAACCTTTGCCTCTTCTATGATCCCTTTTACAAGGACCTTTACATCCTGGGCAATCACATTTTCCGCATATAATACAGCTTCCGGATCTTCTTCCATAAACTGCATCATTTTCGGATATCCGATCTCCAGACGTAAATAAGATAACGGGCAGAAGATCAGATAAAATGCCAGGCACTCACCATTGATCTCTTCCATGATCTTCTTTGTACGGTTGATCTGGCCTCTGATGTGTGGATGATGGGCTCCCAACGGCTTTATATCATAAAGCTGTTTTGCAGACTGGATATCTTTTAACACAGGTGCCGGCCAGCAGAAATATTTATCTGCGGAAAGTTTGATAAAATCAACATCTGTTTCCTTGTAAAAATCCATCTGCGCCTTGATAAACAACTCATCTTTCCATAAAGTAGGCGGAATGTGTTTCCACAAACACACCGGAATATGATCCACCTCTTCCCCTTTAAATGCCCTTGTCACTCTCTCTATTTTATCCATGTAAGATTTCCTTTCTTCTGAACAGAGGCCGCTGCAATACGATCTCCTAAGATCCTGCAGCAGCCCCTGTTTAGCATCTACACTTATTATTTTCTGCTTATTTTACTTATTTGCTTGTTGCGATAATATCATCAAACAGGGACTGAATATTGTTCAGACACTCTTCGTGAGTCATCGGCTTGCCTGTGCATACGCTCTCTGCATAAGAGATAAGTCCTTTTCTCCATGCATTTACAAATTCTGTGTTAAATGGTTTTGTAAAGATTCCCTGGGAAATAGAGCTGTTTGCCTTCAATTCTGCCATGGATTTAACCACCGGAAGAAGCTTATCAGAAGACTCACCGGTGATCAGAGGCATCATGGTTGTTTCAGACCACGTTAAAGCACCATCTGTTACCCAATACTCTAAAAATTCAACAGCCTCTTCTGCACAATCAGAATTTGGATTCACCATAAAGGACTGGTCTACCATTGTACACAGCTTTGCGCTTCCTTCATCGTCGATCGGAGGCAGGAAGAAATCAAATTCAAAATCAGTTCCTTCGGATTTAGCAAGCATTTCACCAATATTCCAGTTTCCGGTAAAGATCATTGCCCCCTGTCCGGTTACGAACAGCTCCAGAGCTTTATCCTGGTTGTTTGCCATTGCATCCATACGTGGATAAGTCATTCTCTTATCCCATACGCTTAATGCTTCATCCATGTAATCGTAATCCGTCAGCTTCTTTTCACCGCTCATCAGCTTCTCATACAGATCCAGATCACCGGCAGCTACAGCTCTTGGAACAATGATACCTCTTGTTTCAATATCACCGGTAGAACCTTCTCCGTACAGGTCGATAAATGGATCAATGCCTTTGCTGTGTAATGTTTCAACTAACTGGTCAAATTCTGTAAGGGTCTTTGGAAGTTCCAGACCATTTTCCTTAAACATCTTTACATTGTAGAAAAAGCCGGATGCCTTAAAGTCAATAGGTACTGCATATACTTTTCCGTTTGCGGAAGCATCATTTAGATCTTCCGGGGAAACATTTAAATTCTTGATCACATCATTATCCGTCAGATCCATTGCATATCCGTTTTCGATCAGATCCGGATAGGTAGCCGGGTTACCCATGATAATATCAGGCTGTTCTCCAGATGCCAAAGCTGTGGATAACTGTGGGAAGTAATCGGTTCCCTGATTATAGAAGATATTTTCAAAGGTAATGTTTGGATGTGTTTTCTTAAATTCTTCTTCCAGTTTTTCAAGACCCTGCTGTTTCACGGACTGTCCCATATAGTGGAACACAGTAAGAGTCTTTTCTTCTCCTGAACCGCCTTCTGTTGCTGCCTCGCTTGCTGCTTCTGTTTTTCCAGTATCAGCTGCCTTGGTCTCTGTTGTGCCAGAGCCGCCGGAACAACCGGTAAGTACCTCTGCCGCCATAACCACACTCAGCCCTATTGCCAATGACTTTTTCAACATACTTTATTTCCTCCTTCTTACTATGTTCTCTCGGAATCTTTCTGTGCCTGATTTTGTGAGAAGATTTTTTGTCAGTTGTTCCCAAATTTCTGAGGCGTACGCGGTGCGTACGTTGATGAAATTCGGGTGCGACTGGCGGAAAATCGGCCACAAAGGCAGGTGCAGTAAAGACTTCGAGAGGACATTTATTAATATTTCTGATTTCTTTGATAGTTCTTATTATACAGAAAAACCATCTGTTTTAATATTTATCAGATTTCAGAAAATATATATCAGGTTTATCATGTTTTTAGATACATAGCAATTCGGGGTGGCAATAAAAAAGCGTATCCAAAGTTTATATTTTCTCAGGATACGCTTTTATAAGTCGCTAGATTACTATTTTACAGGATATAAACACCATGAGGATCAAAGTCCAGATATGCCTTTTCACCTACTTCATAGATCCGGCGGTTTACAGGATTGTAGTCTGTGATCTGGATCTCCATATCACCTACCATTACCTGGTAATACTGATAGGAACCCATGAAGGTTGACAGTGTAACAGTTCCTTCCAGAAGTCCTTTTTCAGAAAGAACAACTGCTTCCGGACGGAGAACCAGGCTTGCTTCCTCACCAGCAACCTTCTCACCATAGTTGTTGACTTCGATCTCTTCACCGATTACATCGATCACAGCCTTTTCTCCATTCACAGACTTAACTTTTGCCTTTAAGAAGTTGGCTTCACCAATAAAGTCTGCTACGAAACGGCTCTTTGGATGATAGTAGATCTCTCTTGGAGTACCGATCTGCTCTACTTTGCCCTTGCTCATGATAATGATCTTGTCAGAAATACTCATTGCCTCTGACTGATCATGGGTTACATAGATAGCGGTAATTCCCACCTTCTGCTGGATCTTACGGATCTCAGTACGCATGGTCACACGCAGCTTTGCATCCAGGTTACTTAAAGGCTCATCAAAAAGCAAAACACTTGGTTCAATGACCAGAGCCCGGGCCAGAGCAACTCGCTGCTGCTGTCCACCGGAAAGCTGGTTGGTCATACGTGACTCCATTCCGTCCATTTCTACCAGTTTCAGGATGTTTAAAACTCTCTCTCTGATCTCTTCCTTTGGCACCTTGCGGATCTTTAAGCCGTAAGCTACGTTATCAAATACATTGTAATGTGGCAGCAGAGCGTAGCTCTGGAATACCATTGCAGTATCACGTTTATTTGGTGTCAGGCTGTTGATGGCCTCATCACCTAAGTAGATCTCGCCTTCATCCGGGCTTTCAAAACCTGCGATCATACGCAGTGTAGTCGTTTTTCCGCAGCCGGAAGGTCCCAGTAAGGTAACAAATGTACCTGGTTCAATATCCAGTGTGGTATCCTGGACTGCATAAAACTCTTTTCCTGTTTTAGGATCATTATATATTTTAGAAATATGTTCCAGACGAACACCTTTTTTCTGCTTTTCCATAACCTATTCCTCCGTTTTGATTTTTCTGCTGACTCCGAAGAATTTCATCAGCGTGTTCATGATCAGCACTGCACCGTAGGTAATGATGATCAGTACGGTTGCATAAGCGCAGGCAACACCGTAGTTTCCTTTTTCTGCCTGCTCGTTGATCTGACAGGTGATCAGCAGGAAGTCAGGAGTTACTAACAGGATGATGGCTGAAATAGCGGTAATACTGCGGACAAACGCAGTTACCAGGCCGCTGAAGAAGGAATCCTTAATAAGGGGTAATGTAACAGTCATAAATACTCTTGCTGAGTTTGCACCCATGTCGTAGGCAGACTCTTCAATGGATTTATCGATCTGGCGCAGAGCGGAGATACCGCTTCGTGTACCGGTAGGAAGGCTTCGAACAATAAATACAATGATCAGGATAGCGCCGGTTCCATAAAGGCCGCTCATAAAGCCGCTTCGGAACAGACCGTTTGCATAACCACGGATATATCCGATACCAAGAACCGTACCAGGTACAGCCATTGCTAACATAGATACGAATTCAATGAAGTTTCTTCCTTTAAAGCGCTTCTTAACAACCAGATAGGAAATGACCATGGATAAGAATGCAGTAAGAGGAGCTGCGATCAGGGACAGAACAAAGGAGTCTTTAAATGCCTTCAGTCCGCTGGTCTTAAACATGTACTGGAACCATTTAAGGCTTAAGCTGTAATCTCTGCCCCAAAGGGTAAACAGTGCGCCGAAAGGAACCATGATGTACATCAAAAGTACGAAAGCTGCTACCACGCCGCAGAAAATAGTCAGCGGAACGGTTACGCTCTTATCTTCGATAAGCATTCTCATACGGGAAGCTTTACCAGTAAGAGTAGCAGCTGTTTTCTTCTCCAGGTAATATTTCTGGATCAGGAACAGAATAACAGTCAGTGAAAGCAGGACCACAGACATGGCTGCTGCACCGGTGGAGTCGTAAGCACCTGTTACCTGCAGATAAATGGTAGTTGCCAGAGTATCGTAGGAACCACCGATCAGCATCGGGTTTGCAAAGTCTGCTACAGACTCAATAAAGGTTACCAGGAATGCATTTCCAAGACCTGGAAGCAGAAGCGGGAAAGTTACGCTTGTGAATACTTTCCAACGGGTAGCTCCCATATCTCTGGTCGCTTCTTCCAGTGACGGGTCAATGTTCTTTAACAGTCCCTTTAACATCAGATAGCATACAGGGAAGAATGTAAGTGTCTGAACAACGGAGATACCTAACAGTCCGTAAATATTAGAGTCGTAGATACCTAAAAGGGAACGGGTGATGATACCGCTTCGTCCGAACAGCATGATCATGGACAGAGACAGTACGAATGGCGGAGATACAACAGGAAGCATCGATACCAGACCAAATAACTTTTCCAGTATCTTTGTTTTCAATTTAACATATACTTCTACATAAGCAAATAATAAACCAATGGCTGTAGAAGCAAAACCTACGATAAATCCAAGTGTCAGTGTGTTTTTAAACGCATTGCGGAAACGTTCCAGATTTAAAACACGCTTAAATACATCCAGTGTAATGGTTCCCTCTGCATAAAAGCTGTCTACTAACAGCATTAACAGCGGATACAGAATAAACAGCGCCAAAAAAACCAGAAGGACAACAATCATTGAGACCATGATCGGGTCAGCAAAAAATTTCTTCCGTTCCAGCTGTGCACTTTGTTTTCCGGCCATTGCGAGACCCCCTTTTATAATTTACTATGAATTTTACAACCAATTCTGTCTTTGATTTGAAAATGCTGCGCAATGTTTATTCCATTACGCAGCATTTTCTGCTTAGCTTACTTTATATAAGCTTTACTTTCTTTTTAAGAATGACTTTTTGCAGTCCGTCTATTATTCTGATTACTCAGTTAAGAAACGGCTGGAGTCAGCGCCTTCAGATGTGCTTCCTAATGCTTCGAAGAAGTCTTCTACATACTTAGCACTGTTCTCTTTTGCATCTTCAAAGTCATAGTCAATGGTATTGGTCATATCCAGACCGAACTTTTCAGCTTCTTCTGGCTGAGTTGCGTTCTTTAATACCAGGAACTGATAAGAACCATTCTCTTTTGCATGGTCTACACAGTCAGGAGATAATGCATACTCGATCCACAGTTTTGCTGCATTTGGATGAGAAGCGCCCTTTAAGATAGCGGTTGCACCAACTTCGAAGGATGTTCCGTCTTCTGGAACGATCAGCTGGATGTTGTCATATCCCTGAAGGATCTGATAAATACCATCATGTAAGAAACCAATAGCGATTACACACTCGCCAGGGCCAACCATCTTGGAAGGACCGGAACCGGACTTGGTGTACTGGGCAATGTTCTTGTCCAGAGCCTTGAAGTATTCCATAGCTTCGTCATGGCCCTTCATCTGGATCATGGTGTTGATGATCAGTTTAGCAGTACCAGCGGTATTCGGGTTGGACATCATGATCAGGCCCTTGTACTCTTCCTTGGTCAGATCATCCCATGTCTTAGGTGCTTCCAGACCTAAACGCTCCAGCTCTTCTGTATTGACCATGAAGCCCAGGATGCCTTTGTAGATACCATACCAGCAGTTGGTAGAATCTTTGTACTCATCACCGATCAGGTTTACAGCGTTGATCGCGTCATATGGTTCCAGCAGACCAGCTGCAACTGCTTCGTTGTAAGGATCCATGGTTCCGCCGAACCATACATCTGCTGAAGGCTTTCCAGCTTCTTCAGAAACCTTGGTGTAAACTTCTGAAGTAGAAAGTCTCTGGTATTTTGTCTTAATTCCGTAGAGTTTTTCAAAGTTCTGGCAGGCTGCTGATAAGTATTCCTCTTCGCAGGAACCATATACAGTTAATTCGCCCTCAGCCTTAGCTGCTTCGATCAGAGCATCCATATCCCCGCCGGCTGCTTCTGTCTTCTCATCAGCTTTGCTCTCTTCGCTGCTTTCTGCGGCTGCTCCGGTTGCTGCTGCAGTTGTCTCCGGAGCTGCTGCAGGTTTGGAACCGCCACATGCTGTCAGGCCTAACGCCATGGTACAAGCCAGTAACAATGCAAGTTTTTTCTTCATAATAAAAACCCTCCTGTCTTTTCTGTTGACTTAAGTCTACCAGAAATCAGGAGGGGAAAAAACTGTATTTTTTGTTATTTTGTCGTATTTTCTGAACTATGTAGTTCATTATTCGTGCATTTTTGCCACTTTTTCTCAACTACCGGACTCTTTGCGTTCGTTATGAGAACTTTTTCACTACATTTCTTTGATCACAGCTTCCAGTCTCTTAACCATTTCGTCTACATCGCTCTTTTCAATGATCAGCGGCGGAACGAAACGGATAATATTGGCGCCTGCACTGATGAGCACCAGCTTCTGCTCTAATAATGCCTTGGACACGATCGGACCTACAGGAACTGTAAATTCCAGACCCTGGATCAGACCAACACCACGGTGGTCTTTTACTACATCATACTTATCCTTTAAGCCTTCCAGCTTTTCATAGAGATAAGCACCAACTTCCTTTACATGGTCTGCAATGTGGCGTTTTTCAAAAATATCCAGAACTGCGTCTGCTGCAGCTGTTACCAGTGGATTTCCGCCATAGGTAGTTCCATGGTCACCTGGGACCATAGCAGTAGCTGCCTTACCGCAGGCTAAGAATGCACCGATCGGAACACCATTTCCCAAAGCCTTTGCAACGGTCATTACATCTGGTTTTACGCCATATTTCTGCCATGCAAACATTTCTCCGGAACGTCCCATACCACACTGGATCTCATCTAAGATAAGCAGCAGATCATGTTCATCGCAGAGAGCACGGACACCCTTTAAGAATTCTTCTGTTGCAGGATAAATTCCGCCTTCGCCCTGGATAGTCTCCATAATGATAGCGCAGGTCTTGTCTGTAATCTGTGCCTTTACGCTGTCCAGATCATTAAAGTTGGCAAAACGTACACCTGGAAGCAGTGGATTAAACGGAGTTCTGTAATGTGCATTTCCAGTTACAGACAAAGCACCTATACTTCTTCCGTGGAAGGAATGGTTCATGGCAATGATCTCACCAGTCATGTCCACTTCTTTTTCCTCACAGCCATCGCAGCCGTCTCCCATGGTCTCATGAAGTTTATTATAATGATATCTCTTTGCGATCTTTAATGCGCCTTCAATAGCCTCTGTACCGCTGTTGGTAAAGAATACCTTATCCATTCCGGATACCTTTAACAGCTTTTCGCCCGCACTGATAGAAGGCTGGTTATAAAACAGATTGGAGATATGGGTCAGCTTATCCATCTGGGCCTTTACTGCATTTGTATACTCTTCATCACAGTATCCCAGTCCCATAACTGCAATACCTGCACCAAAATCCAGGTATTCATTTCCTTCTGTATCCCACAAGGTTATGCCTTTTCCATGGTCAAATACTACAGGAAACCGGTTATATGTTTTATACAGGACATGTTCTGCCCGATCGATCATTTTCTCATCAGCCATGATAATACCTCACATCTTCCTTTGAATTATAAATAGCAGTACCAATACCTTTATCTGTAAAGATCTCCAGAAGCAGGCAGTGTGGAATACGTCCGTCTAAGATATGTACTCTGGAAACACCATTTTCAATGGCATCAATACAGTTCTGCAGCTTTGGAAGCATGCCGCCGCCTAAGCTTCCGCTGTCTACAAAGGCCTGAGCCTCTTCTACGGTCATTTCAGAGATAAGGGAACTCTTGTCCTCAAAATCCTTGTATACCCCTTCTACGTCTGTTAAGAAAGCCAGCTTTTCTGCTTTTACAGCTCTTGCAATGGCACAGGCTGCGTCATCTGCGTTAATGTTATAGCTTAAGAAATTCTCGTCATATCCAATTGGGCAGATGATCGGAAGGAAATCTTTCTCTAACAGATCATAGATGACCTGAGGATCTACCTCATCTACTTCCCCTACAAAGCCGATATCTCCTCCCTTGGAAAGCTTCTTGTGGCATTTTAACATCATGCCGTCTTTGCCGCTGATGCCTACTGCCTTGATGCCCAGCTCATTTACCAGCTGTACCAGGCTCTTATTGACTTTATTTAATACCATTTCTGCAATTTCCATGGTTGGCTCATCGGTTACACGAAGACCATTGACAAAATGTGGCTCCATGCCTACTTTTCCAACCCAGCGGCTGATCTCCTTGCCGCCGCCGTGTACGATGATCGGTTTAAATCCTACTAATTTCAACAGTACTACGTCCTGGATGACTTTTTTCTTTAATTCTTCGTCTACCATGGCGCTGCCGCCGTATTTTACAACGACGATCTTTCGGTTAAAACGCTGTATGTATGGCAGTGCCTCAATGAGCACCGCTGCTTTTTGCATTGGTTCAAGGTTCATGTTTGGTTCCTCCTGTATGTTTTGTGTACGTCCAAATGTTCATGGGGTACATTTCGGGATGCTTTTTTATTGTGTTTTTTATATCAAAACTGTTTATGAACGGTAATCTGCATTGATCTTTACATAATCAAAGGTCAGGTCGCAGCCCCATGCAGTTGCCTGGGCATCACCCATTTTAATGTCTGCAATGGCGGTAACTTCCGGCTCAGAAAGGATCTTGGTTGCCTCTTCTTCGCTGTAGTCCACTGCAACGCCGTCTTTGATGATCTGCATATGTCCAGCTGCGCTTTCAAAGAACAGATCTACCTTTTCCGGATCAAACTGTGCCCCTGAGTAGCCCATTGCGCAAAGGATACGGCCCCAGTTTGCGTCATGTCCGAAAATAGCTGCCTTTGTCAGGCTGGATGTGATAACAGATTTTGCTAAAACTTTCGCCTGATCCTTCGTTTCTGCGCCTACGATCTTTACTTCAAATAAAGCGGTGCAGCCTTCTCCGTCACCGGCCATTTTCTTAGCCAGAGTTTCGTTGATGTAGTTTAATGCTTCGCAGAATAATGCGTAATCTTCATTTTTCTCTGTAATTTCCTTGTTTCCTGCAAGGCCATTTGCCAGAAGGAGAACGGTATCATTGGTGGAAGTATCACCATCTACAGAAATCATATTGTAGGTATCTTTAATGTCTTCGCTTAATGCTTCCTGAAGCAGTTCTTTGCTGATGGCTGCGTCCGTAGTAACAAAGCTTAACATGGTACACATATTTGGATGGATCATGCCGGAACCTTTGCACATACCGCCAATAGTAACGGTGGTTCCGTTCATGTCGATCTGTACTGCTACCTGCTTGTTCTTTGTATCGGTAGTCATAATAGCCTTGGAAGCCTCGGTGCCTTTCTCCAGGCTGTCACCAAGCAGTGGCGCCATGGCCTTTACACCTGCTGCGATCTTGTCGATTGGAAGCTGCATACCGATGACACCGGTAGAAGCAACTAAAACGCCGTCTGCTGCCACGCCTAAGGTTTCTGCTGCAGCCTTTGCCGTCTGTGCGCAGTAGCCCATTCCTTCTTCACCGGTACATGCATTTGCAATACCTGCGTTAATGATCACTGCCTGTGCGTCAGCGCCGCTTGTCACCTGGTTCTTGTCCCATTTTACAGGAGCTGCTTTTACCAGGTTGGTGGTAAAGGTTCCTGCACTTTTACAAGGTTCTTTACTGTAGATCATCGCCATATCCTGACGGTTTTTGTATTTAATGCCTGCTGCTGTAGATGCTGCCATAAAGCCTTTGGCTGCGGTAACGCCGCCTTCGATCATTTTTATCTTTTCGTTCATAATATTATTCCCTCTTTTCTGCTTCGCAACTGTTTGTTTTTCTCTGCGCCACTTTACTTCACAAACCGAATTATATTTTCTTCATTTAAAATAAACTCATAACTGTTAAAATCTTCACGCTCTGTCCAGCCGATGCCCTGCCAGAACGCATTTCCAATGTGGTTGTCTTTAAAGGCCACCAGGGAGATCTTGCTCACTCCCTCTTTCTGCATGGCCTTGATGGCTGCACGTACCATTTTGTAGCCAATTCCATGATGACGGTAGCCGTCTTCCACACATACATGATAGAAACAGCCGGTACGTCCGTCATGTCCGCAGAGGATATTTCCAACGATATGCCCGTTCTGGACTGCCACTACGCTGGTGGTCGGATTTCGCTTTAAGAAGCGTTCCACCCCTTCTCTTGAATCATCAATGCTCCGGATACGGAAGCCTGATATCTTCGTCCATAATTTATATACCTGATCGTAATCTTCCATGGTCATTTCCCGAACCAGGATATCCATTGTCCCTGCCATTTTTATTCCTTTCCGGCTGCTTATCTTATGGGAACATCGGGATCTGCTTTAATCCTGTATTCTCTGGAAGACCGAACAGTAAGTTCATGTTCTGGATGGCCTGTCCTGCAGCACCTTTTACCATATTGTCAATTGCGCCCATCATAACGATGCGGTTGGTTCTTGGGTCGATCTTGAAGTTTACATCTGCAAAGTTGCTTCCTTCTACCCAGCGTGTCTGAGGAACTACGTCCTTGTCCAGAACACGTACAAAATATTCATCCTTATAATACTTGTCGTAAGCGGCTCTTACCTCTTCCCAGGTCACTTCTTTTGTAAGGGAAGCATAAGCAGTTACCAGGATGCCTCTGTTCATTGGAACCAGATGAGGGGTGAAGCTGATCACAACCGGCTTTCCTGCTGCATAGGACAGCTGCTCTTCGATCTCCGGTGTATGTCTGTGGGAAGCTACGCCGTATGCCTTGATATTTTCATTGACCTCGCAGAAAAGGCTGTCTACTTTCGCGCTTCTGCCTGCGCCGGAGGTACCGGATTTTGCATCAATGATAATGGTGTTTGGATCAATGAGACCTTCTTTTACTAAAGGATAAGTAGATAAGAAGGAGCAGGTTGGGAAGCATCCCGGATTTGCAATGATCCTTGCATTCTTGATCTTTTCTCTGTTTACTTCCGGAAGTCCGTATACAGCTTCCTTAATATATTCTGGTGATCCGTGGGTCAGCTTGTACCATTTTTCATAAACTGCTACATCTTTAATACGGAAGTCAGCGCTTAAGTCGATGATCTTTACTTTAGAAAGAATCTCTTCGTTTACTAATGTGGAGCAAAGGCCCTGAGGCGTTGCAGTGAAGATTACATCTACCTGGTCAGCCAGTTCCTTCATATTATCATCCATACATTTATCATCTACGATCTTGAACATGTTCTGGTAAATGGAAGCATATTTCTGATCGATATAACTTCTGGAACCATACCATTTGATCTCTACGTCATCTCTCTGCAGCAGCAGCCTTGCCAGTTCCCCGCCTGCATAACCTGTAGATCCGATAATACCTGCTTTTATCATATCCTTACTCTCCTCTGTATATATTTTCATTATTTAGTCATTTTTATAAACTGCAACCTACTACAGTGCTAAAGCCTGTTACCTTATTATAGTTACTTTTTCCTTAATTGAAAAGTGTGTTTTCATAAGGTTTTTTATTTTTTCTCTGTATAAGATTTCATAATTATACATCTCCAATGCATAATATGCAATACTTTTTTGAAATTTCTATTTTAAGGCTTGCATTTTCCTGTATTATGTTGTATATTTATGAAAGCTTAGTGATTAAAACATGATCAAAACAAATATCAAAGCAATTTTCAGGAGGATGTACTGATGAAAGAGAAAGTAGTTTTAGCATATTCAGGCGGTCTGGATACCACCGCTATCATTCCGTGGTTAAAGGAGCATTTCAACTATGATGTTGTTTGCTGCTGTATCGACTGTGGACAGGGAAAAGAATTAGAGGGACTGGAAGAAAGAGCAAAGCTGTCCGGCGCTTCTAAATTATATATTGAAGATTTAGTAGATGATTTCTGCGACAACTACATTATGCCATGTGTAAAGGCAAATGCAGTTTACGAAAATGAATACTTATTAGGTACTTCCATGGCTCGTCCTGCAATCGCAAAGAGACTGGTTGATATCGCACGTAAAGAAGGCGCTGTTGCCATCTGCCACGGTGCTACCGGTAAGGGAAATGACCAGATCCGTTTTGAGCTGTCTATCAAGGCACTGGCTCCGGACATCAAGATCATCGCTCCATGGCGTATGACTGACGTATGGACCATGCAGTCCCGTGAGGATGAGATCGAATACTGCAAACAGCATGGCATTGACCTTCCATTTGACCACAGCCACAGCTACAGCCGTGACAGCAACATCTGGCATGTAAGCCACGAAGGTCTGGAACTGGAAGATCCTTCCTTAGAGCCAAACTTCTCCAACATGCTGGTTATGGGTGTCACCCCGGAACAGGCACCAGATGAGGATGAATATGTTACTATGACCTTTGAAAAAGGTGTTCCTACCAGCGTAAACGGCGTTAAGATGAAAGTTTCTGATATTATCCGCAAGTTAAATGAGCTGGGCGGAAAGCATGGTATCGGTATTGTAGATATCGTTGAGAACCGTGTAGTAGGTATGAAATCCCGTGGCGTTTATGAGACTCCAGGCGGAACTATCTTAATGGCAGCTCACAGACAGCTGGAAGAGCTGGTTCTTGACCGTGCTACTATGGAAGTTAAGAAGGATATGGGCAATAAGCTGGCTCAGATCGTTTACGAAGGAAAATGGTTTACTCCTCTTTGCGACGCTGTAAAGGCATTCGTAGAGTCCACCCAGGAATATGTAACCGGTGAAGTTAAGTTCAAACTTTACAAGGGCAACATCATCAAAGCCGGAACCACTTCTCCATACTCCTTATACAGCGAGTCCTTAGCATCCTTCACAACCGGTGACCTTTACGACCACCACGATGCAGACGGCTTCATCACTCTGTTCGGACTTCCATTAAAGGTTCGCGCTATGAAGTTAGCTGAGCTGAAGAAAGAGAATAATCAGAAGTAATTTTACTGTCAGGCAAATGCCATACAGTTGGTCTGAATTGATCTGAATATGAAAATCAATACCCCGTAGCGAGATCTGAATGATCCAATCGCTCCGGGGTATTTTTATGCATCGATCTTATTTTAATTTATTTAATATAAAATGATTTTTCTTAAATTCCAGGATCCCTTCTGCTTTCATTTTTCCCAGTTCACTGGACATGGCGCTGCGGTCTACGCCTAAATAGTCAGCCAGTTCCTGACGGTTATAGGGTATATCAAAGCTGTAGCTGCCTTCCTGTAAAGCTTTGCGTGATAAATAGGAACGCAGTTTATCCCTGGTAGTCTTCTGGGATATATGTTCCAATTTTTCTTCTGCACGGCCTTTGTTTGCACTCATGATCCTGATCAGATTATGGACCATCATGCTGTGAAACGGGCATGCCATCGTGCAGAAAGTAAGGGAACGTTCATAATCTAAAAACAGGACTTCGCTGTTTTCTGCTGCTTTAATACCTACAGGCAATATTTTACTGCCTGCGCTGGCGTAATTTTCACCGAATATCTCTCCCGGCATAATATGGATCGTCTCTTTTTGCTGATGCCAGAAATCTTCCTGAATGATCGCCAGGCGTCCCTTTAAAACAACCATGATATATCCCAGTTCTTCTCCTGCCTGAAAGATCCACTGGTCTTTTTCAAATACTGCCATCTGTCCGTCACAGCATTTGATCAGTGTATACAGCTCTTCTTCCCTGATCCCACTAAATATAGGCATCTTCCCAATACAACTTAATGCTTCTTCCATGTGTCTTTTCCTCGCAGTCTTTCGCTTTTCGTTGTTTTTACAACTTTTTGGTAACATTATATAATGAGTGCAGGAGAAAAACAAGCGGTGCCAAAAAAATCCACCCTGCAACAGCCTCGCAAGGTGGATCTCTCTTTCACTATTTATAATTTAATACTTCATCATCCGGTCAACATCCAGGAAAAATACAATGGCACCGCCTACCTTTACGCCTTTGGTAACATCTACCATAGTCATTCCATTATATTCGCAAACCTGACGTTCTTCCATTCGTTCTGTACAGCTCTGGCGGATATAATCCAGGATCTCCTCTTCCCGCTCTTTTTCAATGCATACCATCAATGTGATATTTTTCTTATTCAGATACAGTCCTTCTGTACTAAACTTCGTTGCCATCACACGATTGTGGATAAAAGTACTTGAAAGCTTTGGATAATCCTGTTCCTGAACAATAATGATCATCAACTCCATTTTGCTGCACTCCTTTCACGTTTCCGCCTTTTGCGGACGTTTAAGGAATATTATAATCTCAGTAAAATGGATAAGCAAGTTAAGCTTTTGTTATGGCAATTATGACGTTACAGTTGAACTGTAACATTATGACAGTCCGATGACAACGCCAAGGACCACTGCCAGGGAAGCAAATACAACCAGGACTGCCTGGAACTTGATCTGGAACTTTGCCCAACTCCCCCACTCCAGTTTTGCTGCAGCCAATGCGCCTAACAGACAGCCGGAAGTAGGTACGATAAAGTTTGTAAATGCATCACCAAGCTGGAATGCAAGAACAGCTACCTGACGCTCTACGCCTACCAGATCCGCCAAAGGTGCCATGATCGGCATGGTAAGTGCTGCCTGTCCGGAACCGGATACAACGAAGAAGTTGAATACGGACTGGAATACGTACATAAGCCATGCGGAAACTACTGGCGGGAAGTTCTGCATTGCACCGCTAAGGCTGTGGAGAATGGTGTTTAATACAGTTCCGGAGGAAGCATCGGTTCCACCTAAGATAATGATGATACCCTGTGCCATACCTACGCACATTGCTGCACCTAACAGATCAGCTGCACCCTGATTGAATGCTGCCGGGATATCATTTAAGTGCATATCATTCAGACGGAAGATCAGTCCGATCACACCGGCAACCAGACCCATTACGAAGAACTGGGAAGCAATCTCAGGAATATAGTATCCATCTTTTACAACGCCCCAAACAGTCCAGATCATACATACAAGGATATCTAAAAGAACCAGTTTGTGACCTAAAGTAAATGGCTTTTCTTCGTTTTCATTATTTTTAAAATCTTCTCTGTATTCACGGTCAGATTCATATGCAACAGACATGGTCGGATTCTTTTTAACCTTTACTGCATAGCGCATGGTAAATACAATGGTTAAACCGGTAAAGAAGATCCATAACGGAATACGGAACCATGCACCTGACATAACAGGGATACCTGCAACGCCCTGTGCAACTGCCAGACCAAATGGGTTCTGCCAGGAGCTACCGAAACCGATCTGGGTTGCCACGTAACTGCACATGATACCTACAACTGCATCATATCCCATAGCAATGAACATAGGAACCAGGATCATAACAAATGGGATCGCCTCTTCGCCCATTCCAAATACAGCACCGCCTAAGGAGAACAGTGTGATCAGGATCGGGATCAGGATGATCTCTTTACCATTTGTCAGGCTGATAACACGCATGATACCACCTTCAACAGCACCGGTTCTGAGAACGATACCAAAAGCACCGCCCACTACCAGGGTAAATGCGATAATGGCTACGGCTCCGCCGCCCCTGCTTCCTGCAGTCATACCTTCAAATACATAGTTGACGATACCGCCGCGGCCGCCAAAATCTTCAGTACCAAAGATCGGTGCAGCCTGGGTCACCTTGTTGCCGTTTTCATCCAGAATATACTGGAAACTGTCCGGATCAACAACGGTTCTTGTTTTTTCTGATCCATTAACCGTATAGGTGATCTCTTTTGTATCATACTTTCCTAACGGAATGAAACAGGTCAGCAATGCAGCTACCAGGATAACCCCAAAAATGATGATATAAGTATGGGGCATCTGAAACTTTTTCTTCTCCATTTTTTCCTCCAATCTTACCTGGCACAGGAGAATGTACATCAGGTATTTTTCTCTTTGAAACACCCCTTCTCTGCGGCTTAACAGAGGACAGCATTTCCAGTATACAGGCGCATGGTCCGATATACTTGGTATGCTTAAAGACAAAAAAGGGAACCATCAGACACAAACCGACGGTTCCCTTACATCTATACATACCTTCAAAACCACATATTGACTAATGATCATCATTCCGAATACTTTACAACCTTTGTTATCCAACTCTGCGGTGGTCATTCGAAAAATCTTCGATTTTCCTCATGTCATTGACTTCGCCAATGTCTGAAGTCTTCCAGATCCGACCTTATGAAAGTAAACTTTCAACGGTCTCCTCTGTAATCCTTCCGCCGCTCTCTCAGACCTTATTGGTCAAGCCCTCGACCGATTAGTATCAGTCAGCTCCATGCATTAC
>NZ_QUCM01000049.1 GCF_003473545.1 Clostridium sp. AM22-11AC | reverse complement strand
TCATAGAAGGACCTTACTTAGGTTATTTTACAGAAAAAGTTTCATAGGCTCAAAAGAAAAGCAGGAATGGGGAAGCTCTTTTAAGCCCCTTATTCCTGCTCTCTGTCTATTCCTTCGGCATTTATAATATTGCCAGAAATTTCCGATCCTATTCCAGAGGTCGGGTGTGGGCAGAGCCCACAAAAGGCAATAATCATGATGCCTTACTTGTCATGCAAAAAAATCGAAAATGATGTATATAATTTTCCTACATGGCAATACTGTAAGTACAAAGATATATTCGACAGCCGCATAATCATTAATTCGACAGCAAAATTTTACATATCTATTTCTTATCAGAAAGATTTACTTTCCATAGACACAAGAATTTTTACACCCTTGCCTGATTATTAACAGGCTGTCTTACCGTTTCAGTCTGCAATATACACTGCCTTCACAGCCTCCTCTAAGAGAAGGTTTACCCTTTCTTCTGTGTAAAATCGCCTTTCCAATTTGACATGCTTCCCCTTCATTCTTTCCCAAACCTCTTCCATGTTATAATTCGCTTCTTTTTTGCTTATTTCTTCATAACGTACACTTCTAAGATGTTCCAGCTTTCCATTCTCCCATAACCAGGCTGCTGCCCGAAAAGCCCAGGAGAGCGTTTCCTGACCACAAAACAGAGCCTTCATAACAAATTCTTCTGTATATTTTTCTCTATAATCCTTCGGATCAAAATTAATACCACCACTCAAACCGCCAAGTTCAATCAGATCATACATGACCAGAACCCACCTTTTAACCTGTTCTATCTCAGACAAAGCTGTATCCAAAAAACGATCCGGACTTGTATCAATAGTTCCAACTGTCTGAAATAACTTTGCCATCCGAAACTCATAATCAAACTCATGTCCGGCCAAAGCCGCATGATAAGAGTCCAGACAAAGTTTTACCTCTTTGTCCAAATCATGCTCTTTCAAATACAATACCGCGGCCGCCACATCAAAATGATATTGAAAGCGTCCTGGACGCTTTGGCTTCGGTTCCAGATAGAACTGTCCTTTAAATCCTTTTTTTCTTGCATACTCAATTGTTTTTCTGATATACTCTGCCCGATTATCCAATTCCAGCCGAAGATTCGTATCTGCCATGCATTGATAACCTTCTTTTCCTCCCCAAAACATAATTCCAGTTCCATTGAGCTGCAAAACTGTATCCACATTTATTTTCTCCAATGCTAGGGATTGTAAAAATACGTCTAATGACGGAGAAGTGCCCGCCCCCAACTCTGTCTGTTCCAAACTGATATAATTTCCAGCCCCCCAAAGTAGTTTACTGTTATATTTATTCATCTTTTCTTCAATTATAACATTCAACCGCTTCTGCTGTTCCTCTGTCTGAAGCAAATTCTCTGCCGGACCGCAGCCTCCTGACCCCTGCAGACAAAAATATTCAATATCCAGCCTTTTCATCATCTCAAAAGCCAGCTCCGCCTTTTCTGCTTCGTACAATATTCCAGAAGTATGCTTGAACTGCCCTTTCATGCTCTGTGATCCTAAATTATGCCACCAGCTAACTGAAAACGGAAGCCACTCCTTCATTTGCCTTCCACAAATAATTTCTGTTGGCTTATAATACTGATGCACAAAAGAACCTTTACCGTTTCTCTCCATCACTTTCCTCCTTTCCATTTTCCTCATATTATTAAAAATTCACTAAAAAGGGAATGGACAATATCAGAGTATTAATGGAGTTTTTATGACATCTCTGGTTAGATGCTGACTTGAAATTTTAAATTCCAGTGCAGTGGTAAATTCCACCGGACATTAAAATTCCTTGATTTTATTGAATTATAATGAGCAAAATCTTTAGATAACTGGTATAATTAAGCTAACTTCTCATAAAATATCTGAGTTTGTGACATGGAAAAGAGACCTCTGGATAGGGCATGCGGACGGTGGAATTTACTTTTGAAATTTTCATCTCTGGTTAGATTTGGCCTTCATCTGGACAGTCTGTATTTTTCGTGATAGAATGAGAAAATAACAATGAATCATTCAATGCAAAAGAAAGGCAGCTTTATCCAAACTATGAATACAGTCAAAAAAATAACTCATCCACATCCGCAGAACGTCTTGCCACCTGTTCCCTGATCTCGGGGATCACGGGCATTATATGCAGCTTCCTCTACCTGCCAGTTTCCCTGAGCAGCGGAAGCAATTACCCCACCGGGCTTATCTGCGGCGTGATCGGACTTGTACTTGCGCTTATGTCCAAGAATGCGGACATTCGCCCCAAAAAGGCTTTCCTGGGCCGGGCGGTCATGGGAATCATTTTAAGCAGCGTAGCCATCGGCCTAACCATGTTTTTCTTCTACTCCCTGATTTCCTTTTACGATGCCTTAAACGATCCGGTCATGGGCCCCCAGATTAACGAGCTCATCAACCGGCTAACAGATCAACCTGCAGATGCAGCAGGCCGCGCCCGCAGGCTCCGCCTTCCTGTTCCACGCTCTGTAAGAGCATTTTCCAGGTTCAGCCAAATGCAGGCAGCAGGTCAATGCCCCGCACTGCCAGCATGTAATTCTTAAAGAGCCAGTTAGCCAGCACAAGGCCAGTTGCTGTGTATATGAAAAATGCTTCATGCCCCAGATACAGTCTGGGGTTTTTTGCTGCCCTGGAAATGACCCGGCTCACAAGCTCCGCCCCGATTACCACAGCAGCGTAGAAAACCAGGGAATGGTACTGGATGCTCAGGAAAATGTCTCCCTGAAGCAAAGCCCGCACCGCTCTCGTCCCCCCCGCAGCCCGAATAGTACAGGCCTGTTAGAAGCTTAAAAAGGCAGGGAAATCCCTGCCTGAATATCTGTATGAAGAATGCCGCCAGCTCTTCCATCACAGCACCGCGCGGATTGGTGCTAGAATATAAATAGTACAAGTCAAAATGAGAATCCCTAATTACAAATTTTATGGTACTATGTAGTTACCGCACTGAAGGAGGATCTCATTATGGCAAAGCACTATGACAAATAATTTAAATTGGATGCAATCCAGTATTATCATGATCACAGAGAATTAGGATTGCAGGGTTGCGCTTCAAACTTAGGAATCAGTCATCAGACACTGTCTCGCTGGCAGAAAGAACTGCGTGATACCGGAGACATTGAGAGCCGTGGTTCTGGCAACTATGCTTCTGATGAAGCAAAGGAAATTGCACGTTTAAAGCGTGAACTACGCGATGCACAGGATGCACTTGATGTATTAAAAAAAGCCATCAACATTCTGGGAAAATGACGGAAGCCATTTACCTCGAAGTTACTGAGAAGGCAGAAGCAGCCCGCAAGGCTAAACGCCGTGTTTCTGTCTCCGGAATGTTGAAAATACTTGGCGTTTCACGTTCTGGCTATCGTGCATGGTTGAAACATGTTCCTTCCAATGCTGAAAAGCGTCGGGAATCAGTAAAAGCCAAAATCAAGGATATTTACGATAAATCTAAACAGAATTACGGTGCTCCCAAAATCACGCAAGTGTTGCGCAAAACAGGAGAAACCATTTCCGAGCGTACTGTTGGGCAGTACATGAAACAAATGGGCATTAAGGCTCAGTGGGTAAAGCCGTGGACAATCACCACAAGAGACTCCGATTTCAGTAGCAAACTTCAAAATATCCTTGATGAACAATTTGATCCTGAACGGCCAAATGCAGTTTGGTGTTCTGACATTACCTATATCTTGATATTGTCAATATTAGTTGACACATTTTCCTCAAGGATTTTGAACCCTATGCTGCTTCCTTCAGGGAAACGTAATATTGTTGTCTTTTGATCATTGGGGGAAGACCTCTATTAGTGGAGCAGATCCTCCTGTTATTCCAGTAACTGGTGAAATATCTCCAGATGATTGTCTTAAGTTCATCCGTAGTCATTTTCTCTGTATCATAACGATCATATAGCAGTTCTGTTTTCATTCTTGCCCACATGCTCTCACACCGGGCATTATCGTGGCACCTGCCACCTGCGCTGTTCATACTTTGTTGTATTCCATATTTCTGTATCGCTTCCCGGTAAAGCTGGCTGGTATACTGGATTCCCCTGTCTGAATGGATAATGGCTCCACGGATACCAGGATACGCTTTAGCAGCATTTTCCAGCGTCTCTTTACATAAAGAGGCTTTCATATTTGTATCCATTGCCAAACCGATCACGCTGGAATCAAAGCAGTCAAAAATGGCTGAAACATACAGTTTCCCATCACAGCCTTTGATCTCTGTCATATCTGTAACACATTTTGTCAGCGGTTCTTCTGCGTGGAAATCACGCTTTAACAGATCCTCTGATTTTCTGGCTTCCCTGTCCGCTTT
>NZ_QUCM01000048.1 GCF_003473545.1 Clostridium sp. AM22-11AC | reverse complement strand
TAATTTTATCTTACATCAGTTTGGAGGTTTACACAAACTTTAGGATACTCCCGAGAATTGTCTTACCTAATCCCATAGTTAATGCAAAAATATAATTTGGATAATCTTCCGCATATTTCTTTATTTGTAAAAAGTAATCATGATACTGTTTTGGTGAATAAACATCATATAATGTCATCTGCCCAGCTTCATCATAGAATCGCCTATCTGAAAAAACACCATTTCTCTTTGACCAGTCATCAAACATCTGATACATCTGTTGATTATTCATAAATTCTTTTACAAACACATACATTTCTAAGGCTTCAAACTGTGGGGTTCGTAAAAATGCGTCTGGGTTCTTTTCCTTGTCATTGTAATCCAGATATTTCTTAGTTATTTCACGATACCTATTTCTTATAATTCCTCTATTATCTACATAAAATGAACGAAGGAACTCAAAAAAGGCAAATTCCATTCCAACTTCTTTTGCCATATCTATACCTCCAGCTCAAGTGACTCAGATAACAAGTCTGTTATCTTTATTTTAATTTTACCTGCGGAATCTGGAATTTTATATATACCAGATACCAACTCATCTTTTGTCGGAATATCACAAATTGTCGGTCTCATTGTCTGACCATCATAATTCCAATCAATATAGATAGATTCTACCAACTGCCTCCAATCTTCAACAGATTCTTTCTGCATACTTAATTTCTGTAAAAGGTTCATAGGATAAAATTCTTTTATTATAATCTGATTGTTTTCTTTAACAACATTGGCATCTGCTTCCCTCTTAAATTGTAAATCTTTCTTATCCCTAAGGATATCAACTATCTCTATTTCCAAATTATACGAAGAAAGTTCCTGTTCCAACGATGCCTTCAAATCAGCTTCATGTCCCATGCAAATAATCTTAATTTTCTCCACCACCCCATTCGGATTTTCTTCCTTGCGCTTTTCAAATGTATGATACGGTAAATTAGCCTTGAGTTCCTCTAAATCAGCCTTTGTTGCAATACGATTTGTAGGCATGATTTTAACCATCCAGCCATCTAATTCTCCATCATATACTGTTGATGAATCAAATTTTTGAATACCTAATGCATCAATAATTAATTCTTTCGCCTCTACTGGATTTCTAAAGAAATCATAGTTATTCACATTATACACCTCAAAATTATTATTATTTTGCAATCCTAATAATCTTTTTGTAGTAACCTGTACTGCTCCTAAATTAATATCTGCGCCTATATATTTTCTATTCAACATACCTGCTACCGCACATAATGTTCCTGAGCCCATAAAACAATCAAAGACCAAATCTCCCGGATCTGTAGATGCCGTAATAATTCTTTCTAGTAATTTCTCCGGTTTTTGTGTTGGATACCCTGTTCTTTCTTTTGCCTGAGGATTAATAAATGGAATATCCCATACATCACTTATAGGTTTTCCCTCCATATCTGCATAATGAACTTGATACTTTCCTGAAGCTATCATTTCTTTTACTTTGGGATTATTCTTATCATATACTACTAATCCATTTGATCCATATCCACCACCAATAAGATAACCATTTTCATATTTACTTTTCAAATTATCAGTTACTTCTTTAATTGTATTAAATTTATTATTTCCTTTTGAATACATAAAAATAGTATCATGATTTTTTTGGAAACTATCTCCTGATGGTGCTGTCCATTTTTCATAATGCCATGTGATTTCATTTTTCATACAATCAAATCCAAATATCTCATCTAAAATACATCGTATATACATCGATTTATGATAATCACAATGAACATAAATTGTGCCTGTTGAACTCAATAGTTCTCTCATTATAACTAAACGTTCATACATAAATTGTAAATATTCATCATTTGTCCATATGTCACTATACTGTTTTTCTTCAAATGACGAGATATCCCCTGCAATTTTTTTGATTTTATTTTAATCTGCTTTTTATAGTCAACTTTACTATCAAATGGAGGGTCAATATATATCAAATCTATTTTTCCACGGTATTCTTTAAGCATATGACTCATAACTTGAAGATTATCTCCCCAAAATATCTTATTCATCCAACCATCCTTAGGCTCTCCATAGGATTCCTTAAGCTGTGCAGGATAATACCGCGTTGATGTATAAGGCCTTTTCCCCGTCCAATGTAACTCCGGATATCCTTTTATTGGTTGTCTTTGTTCAAATTCAAATGAAATCTGTCCATCCATTAGCAATCTCCTTTTCTTCTACAGTAATGTCTCATATCACAGTTGGCACAAAGATTTTTATCTTTAGCTCTGCCACTAAAATCTTTATGTTGTATTTTTTCAACCACTTCATCAAATTCTTTTATTGTTTTATCAATCATTTCCGTTGACTTATTAAATGTTACTGTTGGTACACCATTATCCTCACCTGTATAATACAAATGCATTTTACTTACCTTTTTGCCTGTCTTTTCCTCAATAAGATGAGCATACACTTCAAGCTGTCTCCTATAACGATTCATCTCCGCTGTTTCAATTAAAACATCTGGTTTCTTCTCGGATTTAAAGTCAACAATCTCTACTGTATCACCTTCGCCCCTGATAAGGTCAACCTTTCCAAGCAATATATAATCAGGCTTTACTAAACTTACTTCCACCTCTGCATCTTGAATTCGACTCCAGTCACTCTGATTTCTCTCAACATACCCCAAAACCTGTTTATACGCAGCTTCTATCTGCGGTTGTCCTAAATAAGAATGCTCACACTTCGATAATGTCATATAATTTGTATCAAACCACTCTCGTATTGTTTCCGGCACTATTGTCTGTTCTTCATGACGCATAGCTGCACGATGAATGTCTTCTATTGTCTCGTGCACTAAAGTTCCAAAGAGTGTTGCACCTACTCTTACCTGCGTAAATCCAAGTTCTTTAAAAAATTTATACTGTAATGCACAATTCTCATACAGAGCGATGTGAGAAGTAAAAGAATATGTATCCTTTATATTTACAGGCTTTACCTTTTCCAACTTTATTTCTGAAAGATTTACATCTTCATAAGCAGGTAGCTTCTCATAGCACTCTTCAAAATATTTGCTTGGTGTGGCTCCATGACCTTTCTTTTCACAACAAGAGAGTACCAATAAATTTTGTGCTCTTGAAAATGCCGTATAATATAATCGCCAAAAATCAAAGAATTTTATATCTTCCCTTGTCTCAAAAACTTTTCTATGAAAATATTTATTTTCTATTTCTTCTAGCAAATGATTTCCACTACTTCTCGGTGTTCCATTTAATGAATCAACAATCACTATCGGAAACTCCATTCCTTTTGACTGATGTATAGTCATAAATGAAACGCACCCACTCGGAGCATACTCCGAATCATCTTCATACTCTGTAATTCCTCCATCAAATAAGAAGCGAAAATACATATTAAAAAAACGTTCTACTGACTCTACAATATTGTTTTCCGTGAAGACATCTATCCTATGTAGATATTCGTACTTTCCCAAAATTGAAGATAAAATTGATAAGTTTCTTGCAGGTCTTTCATCTATCACCCCTGATTTCATATCTATCCCTAAGTATGTACTAAATGGTTCAAACTGTAATAACTGATACAGTAATCCTGTAAATGCGTAATCTGCATTATCCTTTCTTAGATTAGCATGCTTCTGCATCTTCTCTGCAATCCATTTTCCCAATGTATCTCTATACTGTAAAATAAGCTCTCTTGCAGCAGCTATACATTGAGTATCGTAATAATTATAGAGATTTTCAAAATCATACGAAAAATCTCTTTGTTGTAACTTACGAACATACTCTGGGAAACATAAGATCATACACCCTATTACCTGCTTTATCTCTTTTCTTTCAAAGAACATTTCCGAACGAGGTGAATAAACTTTAATACCATGTTCCTCAAGATATTCAACCATACCTATGATTTTATCCCCTTTTACAGACTTGCAAAGAACTGCAATCTGATTGTAATCAGTTAGTACACCACTACTTTTTAATTGTGTAATAAATGAATACACTTGTTCATACCAATCATCTAACAAATCTTTTCCTGAACATTTAATAACACCTACTTTAGCATCCTTTTTCCCTTCCGGCGGAACAATCTTCTTCTCAAACCTAAAATTCTTCCACATAAAATCATATGCCCTACCATCTGTTGTGCTCATCCATTTATTGTAAAAATCAATAATTTGTCTCTCTGAACGATAATTTGTAACAAGTTTAACCTGCTTACATTCTCCTTCTGCAAAATGGCCTGGAAATTCCAATATATTTCTTATTGTTGCTCCTCGAAAACGATACAAACCTTGGTCATCGTCTCCCACAACACATATATTTCTATTTTTTCCGGCAATCAAAAACACAAGTAATTCCTGTATGTAATTTGTATCCTGATATTCATCCACCATCACATATTTAATTTTCTGCTGTATTTCTTCCAATATGCTTGGTTCCTCGATCAATAATTTATATGCTTCTGTTTGAATACTTGAAAAATCAATTAAATTCTCATCTTCCATCAGGATATTGTACTGTTTCATAATATTTGCAACAGCCACAATATGTTCATCCGAGTCTTCCTGCATTTTATCAATATCAACCAATTCTTCAGCAAGATTATTAACATACTTAACTATTTCTCCGGCTTGTCTCCAAGCTCCTTGCTTTTTATCAAATATAACATCAAAATAAGGCAAGTTCCTAAATCTATTAATCTTTTGAAACACCATATACTGCTGATCAAAATTATCTAGCATCCTATAATTTTTCTTAATCCTTGTATATTCAAGATGATCTTTAAGAATTCTCAAACAAATTGAATGAAAAGTACCAATATACATTTCATTCAGATTTACGGATACTCCTATTGCATACAATTCATTTGTGATACGTGTAATCAGTTCTTTCGCAGCCTTTTCTGTAAATGTAGCAATCATTATTTCCTCAGGAAGCACATCTTTTTCAGTTATAAGATAAACAATTCTCTTTACTAATGTATATGTTTTTCCTGTACCAGGGCCTGCAATAATTAACAACGGACCATCTGTTGTAGAAATAGCACTTCTCTGTGCTTCATTTGCGTTTCCAAAATCAAATGCCATATCAGTACCCCCTCTGCATTTAATTATATACTAAAACTTCCCACACCAAAACAGGGCTTCGCACCTTGAAAATTCAATATT
>NZ_QUCM01000047.1 GCF_003473545.1 Clostridium sp. AM22-11AC | reverse complement strand
CTGTGTGCCTGCTCCGGCGTGATTTTCTCGTCCTTATGGTAGCTCTGGACAAAATGCTTGTATGTCCTTCCCCCGGTTTTCTCCCATAGTTCCTTGGTAGCCTGCATTTCCTCCTTTGCTGTCTCTGCTTCACAATGCAAACCGCTGACAAGCTTCTCCTCTGTCTTTTCTTCTTTCGTCACATAATCAATCGCCTGTCCTATGCCTGCCTTTGAAGATACCGCCTTAATAACTGCCATACTTGCTTCAGCTCCTCCCCTTGTTCCCGCACCTCGGCTTCACTTGGCAGCACTCCGCCCTCATTACACCTCTTTGCTATCTGGTTGAGGTTGTTCCCGATCCGCTTCAGCTCCGGGATAAGTTCTTTGATACCGTCCGTATTCACGATCTGCTTCTCCAGCACACAGGAAAGGATATACTCCTGCTGGTTCTTCCCGCTCTGGAAAACCTTCTCCTGCAACTGCTGGTATTCTTCCTCGTTTACCCGGAAAGATAGCTGTTTCGGTCTTGTCTTGTTCATGGCTGCTTTCCCTCCAGTTCCCGGACAATGTTCTCTTTTCCCCGGATAACCTGCACATCGGCAAGGACTTTCGGGGTGTCCGTTGCAAGTCCTACCATTTTCCCGACACATAACTTAATACAGTACACGCTTTCCATGAGGTCTGCTTCGTCTGAAAAAGACGTTTCATAGTCGGCACTTCCGTCGGCATAGCTCTTTTTGATAATGGCGTGGTATCTGCCAATCTGAAACGCTCCTACTTTCATACCCTTTTCCCCCCTAATTCTCTTTCGTGCAAATCATCTGCGTATTCAAAACCATATTCCTGTGCGGCTATCTGCTCCAGCCTTGCCATGGTCTTTCTTGCCTCCCACTGTGCTTCTTCACTACGGGCTGTCTGAAAATCCAGCACTGCCAGATGATACTGATTTTCGATATACTTCTTGTCCATGATGACCTCACTTTCCCGATGGTAACACCACCGCATGACGAGCCTTCCGGCTCTGATTTAAGGGGGATTGAAGGGGGGCTTGCCACCCTCACAAGTTCTAAAGTGGTAACACTTTAGGGAACTTGCAATATATACGCTACACATATTATAGTATGGTGGTAGCACTTTTGTCAAGCGGATATATTCGTGCGTATATTCTGCCAAGAATATAGTGGAGCTTACTTCCTCTTGGGCGACTTTGGGAGTGTAGGAGGGAGACAGTCAAGGGCTTGTTTTTTATCTGCAGTATGAGCTTCGGCTTGCCGATCAGCGAGTACTGCAGATAAAAAATGGTCGCAGACTACCCTTTACTTTCTTCCGCCGGAACGGACAATGAAGCACAGGGGGAAGTAACGGAACGGACGGACAGCCGTTTTCCCCTCCGGCATGATAGCCAACAAAAAAGAGCGTCAAGGGTAAACTCTGCGGTCTTTCGACCGCCCTTGACACTCTTTTCCTTATGGCTCTGATGATAAACAAGGGAAAATGGCTTATTGTGGCATTTCTGCCTCTGTGGTATAATATCCAGCGTTGTCGCACCCAATCTGGCAACAGAAAGGGGGTGTACTCGTGGAAATTATTATATCCTTTTTGGTTTCCGTTATGGCAGGCGTAGCCAGCTACTACATCTGCAAATGGTTAGACGGAGACGACAGTGACAACTAACCTAAATGAAAGCCCCAGAGCTGCAACTCTGGGGCTTTCGCTTTGTGTACTCGTGGTACTATATCCTTTTTAGCTATCGCCATTATAGCATATTCAGATAGCCATTTCAAGTATGCCCTACTTCCACCACTTGTAAACGGTGGGCTTGCTCAATCCTGTCTCCCGTATGCAGTCTGCTTTCTTTCCTGCCGGGTGGCTCTCCTGCCATTCTCTGACTGTCTGCTCCGCTGTTCCACTCCCTTTTGGTCTACCCTCTTTTACTTCTTCTCCTAACTGCTTTTTTAAAGCTTTCATAGTATTCATAACCTTTACATGGTCTTTTTGCTTTCTGTAATTCCGCTTATTGGCTGGTATCGTAACCTTTGTGTTATCCTCTATCCATTCCCGGCTTGCTATCGTTGACAGCCTTTTTCTGTCCCCTTTCAATGCCCGGAGAGCGTCTTTCACATCTGCCCGGCTGAAATGGTTGTCCTCGTCCTCGGTAAGACTCTCTAAATGGTCCAGGAACGCATAGGCGTCTCTCCGTATCTTCTGCTCGGATATGCCACACTTCAAGCCATAAGAGCATAACGCCATAATGGAAAAGTAACGCCCTCCAGCTTTCACTTCCTCGGTTATTTTCCGTTTCCACCATTCATATAAAGCTTCATTACATACCCACGTACCGCCCTGCTTCTTACTTTTCTGCTTCGGCTCTCCCTGCACGATCCGCTTCTCATACCATTCCGGGTACAGCTCCTTTGCTTCTTCCAGCGTAACGGTACTTTTTCTTCTCGGCTTCTCATACAACGGAGCAAGGTCTACCTTACAGCTCGGTATGCTGGCTTTTATATCCTCCAGTGTGTAACGGTTCTCTGACAGCTTATAGGCTTTTACTGGGAAATCTGCACCCAGCTTCGACTGACTCCCCACACACCGGAAACCTTGATAAATACCGGTTATATCCGGGCTGTCCGGACGGATAGAGCTAGTATCATTCCATAGCCGCCGGATAAGAGCTTCTTTTAGCTCCGCAAGCACTTCTTCCCTGTTTCGATACAACTGAACCTGCTCCTGCAAGAAATAGTAAAGATGTACCCCCTTGCCGGAGCTGACAAGATAAGTCGGACGAAGCTGCACACCATTCCCAAACTGCTTTAACAGGTTCTTTAACTGCTGTTTGCCTACATAGTCCACATCCACCACCACCGCAAACAGCTCATGAGCGTTCTCTTTCGTGTGTGACTTTCCGTAAAAACTAATAGGCGGTATCAGCCCAAACCTATCCCCTATGACCTTATCCAGCATTTTCAGACTATCATCAATTACCCACTGCCGGGTTCTTCCCCTACCGGACGGTCTAATCTGTGTCGCTATAATATTGCCTTTTCCGTCCTCCGGCTCTTGCTGGAGACTGCCAGCCGGAAACAACTCCCGATAGAAATCATGAGGACTTACTTCCAGGTATCCCCTCTCCAGCATAAGGGCTTCTTTCTCCCGATAAGCAGACTTCCACTCATACCCTCTTTTATCTCTCCTTTTGGTGTATTTTGCCATAGTCTTTTTACACCTCACTCCCTCTCGCCTTGACCGCTAATCTTATCAATGAGTTTTTTTTACCTTTTTCCGTCAAGTATAAGGGAGTGCCTTTTTGGTGTCAATATCTACACCTCACTCCCTCTCGCCATGACCGCTAATCTTATCAATGAGTTTTTTTTCCCTTTTTCCGTCAAGTATAAGGGAGTGCCTTTTTGGGGTCAATATCTACACCTCACTCCCTCTCGCCTTGACCGCTAATCTTATCAATGAAGTATTTTACCTTTTTCTTCGTACCGACAAACTGAAATTTATCTTAGAAATTACAGCAATGTTATTTTGATAAACTTTCAAGAATTGAAATATCATGCTTATCTTTATCTCTTAATTCATAACCTGAATGGAAAACTTTTTGGCCTTTTAAAGATATACAAGGAATTGTTTTGCCTTCAAAAAAAACACTACCAAAGTAATCTTTTTCAAACTCATACCATCCACCCTCTAAATCAGCTTGTTTTGAAGTTCCGTCCTCATTTAAAACGAACGGGTGAATGTCTAAGTAACCAAGTTCATCACTATATAACTCTATTCTAACCGGTTTCCAGTCTGTATCAATTTTATAGCCCAGATTCAAAAGCACATTTAACAATTTTTCCGTATGTTGAGCATCAAAATTTATATCTATATCTCTATGAATTCTTGTTTGTTTACCAGCTAAAATATCTACACCCCATCCGCCATCCAACCAGTATGTAATTCCAGTATTTTCGAATAATTCTATTACTTTCATTAAATCTTCTTTTGTTGTTATTTCTTTTCTACCCATACAAAGTCTCCTTTACAACTTCTATATAATTGTTTAGTTAAGTCAATATCAATATCTAATTGCCAAGGCTCAAAATCAAAAATCATGGTCATCACACTCCTTTTTAAAATTCCGATTTGTCGTTTTCTTTTTACTTACCAATCATACCATACAACAGCATAAGAAACACTAAGATATTGCAGACCATACCGCCCCAAAACAGGTACAGCTTCAAACCCTCATACCTAAAAAAGCTGTTTTTGCTTTCCTCCAGTTCCCGGACTTTCTGCTTCATTACGCTTGTAAGTGTATCAGACTGCTTCTCAAGGGCTTTTGTTGCCCTTTGTACAGCCTCTATATTCGCCTGTAATGCCTTTCTAACCTCTTGGACGGTACTTTCTCTAACCTCATCTCTCAGGCTCCCAATTTCGGCTGATATGGCGTTCTGAAGCAGTTCGTTGCCGTTCTCTAACTGCTCTACGTTCTTCTTCAGCTCGCTGATGAGCTGCCTGCTCAGTTCGGCGTCTCTCTGCCTGTTCTGCTCTGCCCTTGCTTGTCCTTGATTTGACTGCTTCATCAATTCCTCGCAGCTCTCGCTCGACAAAGCTAAGGCTTCCTTCAGCAGGCTGTTCTCCAGCTCTGTCCGGCTCTGTCGGTTCAGTTCTTGGAGCTGTTCTCTCGGACTTGCCTGCTCTGACTTCTGCTGTTCGTGCATTTCTCTCAAACTCATGCTCCAGTTCCTCCTTTCCAAAACCCATGTTATAGTATTTTTCCAGCTTATTATTACGAATTTTGCAAGCCTTTTCTCCTGCCTGTTCCCTGGCTAAGTCAGTATATGTGATGTACTTGTGGCTGTCCTGCCAGTCCACTCCGTACCCTCTTTCATTCATCAGCCGGATAAAGGTTTCCCGGCTGGTCGCTATTTCCTTACAGTCCAGGACTGCCAGGGCAATGTCCTGCACATAGCTTTTGACCTTTCCCTGCTCTGCCTGTTTCAAAAGCTGGTAGGTGTCTTTACTCCATGCCACTGTTTCCTCTCGTTCCGCTCCTTCAAAGGTCTTTCCCTTTTCCGGGACGTGCAGCCCCTGCTCTTGGCTCTGTGCGTTGCACCGCTCCTTCAGCTCCCGAAGGTCGGCACTGCTCCACTGGAGCTTGTGCCCGTCCTCAAAATTGACGGAATTGACGATAAAGTGCGTATGGATATGGTCTTTGTCCTTATGGGTAGCCACAAGCACCTCAAACCCTTTCCATGCCGGCGTATTCTCTGCAAGCTGTAAGGCGTTCCTGTGTGCCTGCTCCGGCGTGATTT
>NZ_QUCM01000046.1 GCF_003473545.1 Clostridium sp. AM22-11AC | reverse complement strand
GCCTGTTCGTGAAAGTATGAAAACGATACGGCAGATAGCCGACGAGATAGGGGTATCAAAGCAGGCGGTCTATAAGCGATACAAAGGCAAGCTGCATACGGTTTGCGCTCCGTATACGCATACGGAGCAGGGGGTATTGTATCTATCGGAGCAGGCTGAAACCCTGATAAAACAAGATTTTTTGAAAGATGACCGCTCCAATGGAGCGCATACGGATACGCATACGGAGCGCTCCATTGGAGCGGTGCCGGAGCAGTCGCAAGAGGCCGGAGTGGTAGCAGTTTTGCAGGCCACCATCGACACGCTGCAGGGGCAGCTTGAAGTGAAAGACCGGCAGATTGAGGAACTAAACGCAAGGCTGGCAGAGGTCAGCGCGGCGCTGCTTGCCGCCCAGCAGACAGCAGCGGCGGCCCAGGCCCTTCACGCGGGGACAATCCAGCAGCAGCTTCTTACCGGGGAGGCCGGAGCGGATCAGCAGGGCCAGGAGCCGGAGCAAAAGCGCGGGTGGTTTAGTAAACTGTTTGGAAAGTAGAAAGCAACTTAAAGTTGCTCAATAATTGATGGTAGCAACCGAGAAGTTATTGCTAAAATGATGATCAGAAAGGAGGAACAAATATGAGTATAGCGTCACCAATGCTGGTTATTTCTTTGATCATCTATGCAGGTCTTTTCGGGCTATTTATCTATCTGGTTATCTTAATTATTCGAGCTTTGAAGAAATATATTAGGTCTAAAGATGTAAGAGCTGAAAAGAGCGTCCTTAAGCAAAATTTAGGTGAAGTATTGAAAGACTTGCGGACTAAAAATAAGATGACTCAAGAATTTGTAGCAGAAACAATAGGGGTTAGTCGGCAAGCAGTATCTAAGTGGGAAAGCGGAGAATGTGATCCGAGTACCTCTAATTTGATTGCGCTGGCAAAGTTGTACAGAACGACGGTTGAGGAAATTTTGCAGAACATAAAGCAGTAATTTGACAGTGTGGCCGAAGCCCCAGCCGGAGCCGCCCGAAAGCAGCGGGAAACCGTAGCGGTTGGCAGCTCCGGCAATCCCCCGCGGGAGCGCGCAAAAGCACTTTCATACTGCCAGCCCCAAAGGGGCGGCGGTGTGAAAGTGCTTTTGCGTTACTTTCTCACAAGAAAGTAACAAAGAGGTTGTGGCCTGCGGCCTGGTATGGTAAAATAGGAGTAGTAGGATATAGGCTTTTGCAGGAAAGGGACGGGTGATTTTATAGGTACAACCATTTCGGGAATGACGGGCCGGGGAAGTATCCGGCACAACAACAGGAGCTTTTCAGCGGCGAATGTAGACCGAAGCAGGTCGGGGCAGAATGTCACCTTTTGCAACGAGGATTTGAAGAAGGTGTACCACGAACTTTTCGATGAAGCCCTGGCCGCCTACAATGCCAAAAAGAAAAAGACCAGGGACAAGATACCAGACTACTATGAGCATATCCGGCAGAGCAAGCAGGAGAAGCTATTTCACGAGGCTATCTTTCAGATCGGCAACTTGACGGACTGCGGGTGCGGCTCCCCTGGAGGGGAACGGGCGGCGGCAGCTCTCAAAGAATTTGCAGAGTCCTTCCAGGAGCGCAATCCTCATCTGCGGGTGTTCAATATGGTGCTGCACATGGACGAGGCCACGCCCCACCTCCATGTGGACTTCGTGCCGGTGGCAACGGAGCAGAGCCGGGGCCTCTCAACGAGGGTATCAATGAAACAAGCGTTAAAGCAGCAAGGATTTGAGGGGCTTGGCCGGAAGCAGACGGAATGGAAAGCCTGGATGGAACGGGAGAAAGAAGCCCTAACGGAAATCGCCCAGGCGCACGAGTTTGAGATCATCAGCCTGGGCGGTGGCCGCCCTCATATGGAGCTGCCAGAGTACAGGGCAGCGGCCCAGCGGCTTGAAGCTGTCCAGGAACAGGTGATAGCGGCAGAGCAGGAGATCGCGGCCTTGGAAAAGCAGAGAAAGGCCCTGCAAGGGAATGTGAAGCTGCTGAAAGCGGTTGAGAAGGTCAAGCCCGATCTGGACGCAATACAGCCGGAAAAGACGCTGACAGGGGCCGTCAAGGGCGTGACGGTGGAGCAGGTGAAGGAGCTGAAGGCGGCGGTGATCCGGGGCGCGGCGGCAGAGCAGAAGGTGCGGGAGCTGAAGGTAGAAAACCAACAGCTTCAGCAGAAAATCCCTTCGACGAAAGAAAAGCTGAAGGAGGCCCAGGAGCGGCAGCGGCTTGAAAATGAAAACCGGCAGCTCAAAGTGCAGGTGGAATACCTGGAAGAAGATTTGAGCCGGGAGCGCGGGTTTTCGGCGCGGCTCCGGGAAGGGATCGGGGCGGTGCTGGATTTCCTGGATCGGCACTTGCCGGAGCAGTTCCGGCCCCTGGTCGAAAAGGCGCGGGAGCTACTACCTGTGCCAGAGGTGCAGCAGCCGGAAAGAGAGCAGGAACGGGGCCACACCTGGGGCGGTATGGAGCTGTAAAAGAAGCCTGTCCGGGGGCCTTGCAAGAGCCGCCCGGACAGGCTATAATAACAGTAAAAATAGGGAATTAACTTCATTGATAATATATGCCCCCCTATGGGTATGGGGGGATAGCAGGGGGTTGGTTTGTCGTAAAATAGGGAATTAACTTCATTGATAATATATGCCCCCCTATGGCCTTTAGGCCAGGGAAAAAATAATAAAATATTTTCTCTCGGACAGGGAGAAAGTCGGAGGGGGTTATGGGGGTGAGCGGCGGGGTGTGGGAATGTGGTAAACCTGAAAGGTTTTCCATCATTTCCATGCCCCAGAGCGAGGGGGAAAAGGGGGAGGTGACTTTCTCTTTAAGGCCCCGAAGGGGCCGCTCTTTGGCTCCCCCTTTTCCCCCTGTGGGTTTGCAGAATGTACGAAAAGAGGTGTAAGGAATGGAGGATCAGCAGGCGGCATTGGAACGGCTGCGGGAACTTTATAGGGAGAAGAACGAGCATTTAGAGAAGTTTTTGGAGCCGGTGGAGCCGTATGAATTTTATCGTGAGATCTTCCCGGAAGGATCTTTTGAGAGGAAGGGCCATTTTGAGGACAGGAAGGGAAACGGGATCGCGGTGACGGTGCCGAAAGGTGAGGTTGACAAGGCAACCGGGATCGCCCTGCAAATCGAGGGGGACGGTAAAGCGAAACGCTGTACCATCACTGACGAGCTGGACGAGCTGCGGGAGCTGCAAGACACCGATTTCACGATTATGTCACCGATCTCTTATTTTGGGCGGCGGCGGTGCGGCAAAAATGCCAGGTATCTTTATGCTCTGGTGTTTGACCTGGACGGGGTAGGTATGCCCCAGCTCCGGGACACGCTGCACCAGATGGACAAGGATATTCTGCCCCAGGCAACCTTTGTCGTAAACAGTGGGACAGGGCTTCACCTGTATTATGTGCTGAAAGAGCCGGTGCCTATGTACCCGCACAACCAGAAATGCTTGAAAGAGCTGAAATATTCCCTCACTCGGCAGATTTGGAATAAGTTTACCTCTACCATTAAGGAGCCGCAAATGCAGGGGATTTTGCAGGGCTTCCGGGTGGTCGGCTCCGGCTCAAAGCTGGGGCGTGAGTATCCTGTGAGGGCGTTCCGGCTCGGTGGGCCGGTGGAGCTGGCGCGGCTGCTTGATTATATCCCGGACAGCAACTGGGAGCAGCAGCGGCTTGAGGGGCTTATGAGAAAGAGCCGCCTGTCGCTGGCCGAGGCGAAAGAGAAGTACCCGGATTGGTATGAGCGGCGGATCGTCAAAAAGGAGCGGCGGGGCCGCTGGACGGTCAAGCGTGACCTTTACGACTGGTGGCTGCACCGGATCGCCGATGAAATCCGGGTGGGCCATCGTTTCTATGGCATTATGACGCTGGCGATTTATGCGAAAAAATGCGGGATAGACGAGGACGAGCTGCGCCGGGACGCTTTTGCGCTGCTCCGGCCCTACGATGATATGAGTGTTGAGGATATAAACCGCTTTACAAAAGATGATGTGGTGTGCGCCCTGGAAATGTTCAATGAGGACTATGTGACATTCCCCAGGGACGATATAGCGAAGCTCTCCGGCCTGACTATGCCTGTCAATAAGCGGAACTGGCGCAAACAGTCAGAACATATCAAGCTGATGAATTTAATTAGGGACGAGATCAATGGTAATAAGAATTGGCGCAATAAGGACGGAAGGCCCAAAGGCAGCGGAACGGCCCAGGCGCGGGTTTATGAATGGCGGCAGCAGCACCCGGAGGGGCGCAAGGCCGACTGTCACCGGGAAACTGGCCTTGATCCGAAAACCGTCCGTAAGTGGTGGGATTGCCCGCCGCCAGCGGTGCGCTTTGAAAATGGGCATATAACGGTGCGGGTGTCCCCTTCCCAGGAGTTGAGCGATTGGCTCCTGGACGCGCTGCACGATGGGGGCCAGGAATAAGGCCCAGAAAGGCCCCTGTTACGCTTTAGAAGCCGTTTTCAGCCCTCCGAGGGTAAATATACAGGCCCCCTCTCTACCGCGCCTGGAAAGCCGCATAAATCAAGGCTTTTTTGCCCCCTAAATGCGTACATACCAGGGTGGAAGTTTAAGGGGCGGTGCTTGGGTAAACGGCCAGGAACGAATATTGACATTGTAAATAAAAAGTTATACAATGGATATAATAAGAGCGAAAGGAGTTGCTACCTATGGCAAATACAAATATTAACATTCGTATGGACGCAGACTTGAAGCGGCAGTTTGAGGCGTTCTGTGCTGATATGGGAATGACGATGACAACGGCGTTCAATGTTTTTGCGCGTAAGGCTGTGAGGGAGTATAGAATACCCTTTGAAATCAGCGGCGATGTGCCGAACGCTGAAACCGTCGAGGCAATCAAGGAAGTAAAGAGAATGAAAGCCGATCCGAGCCTCGGCAAGACCTATTCCAATGTCGATCAGATGATGGAGGAGCTACTTGCCGATGTATAACATAAGACCAACCACAAAATTTCAGAAGGATTTGAAGCGCGTGAAAAAGCGCGGCTTTGATATTTCTTTGCTGACCGATATTATTAAAAAGTTGGCTGCGGGGGAGCCGTTGCCGGAGAAGAACAGGGATCACCAACTTTCCGGGGACTATGCGGGGTGTCGTGAGTGCCACATTACGCCGGATTGGTTGCTGATCTACGAAGTGGACGGGGACGAGCTGATTTTATATCTCACCCGGACGGGATCGCATAGCGATTTATTTTAGGGGAAGGAGGAAAGGTCTATGAGTTGGGATAAAGAGAGGATCGCGCAGATACAGCTTCCCGATCCGGCAGACGATGATCCGCACCCTCGTCTGCTCTTGGAAGGGCGCGGCATACACGCAGGAGAGGGATTTACAGCTCTGTTTCCAGATGGCTGGCACGAGATTACCCTTGAAGTAGCCTGGGAGCCGACAGGCCCTGCTTGCTGGTACATATCTACGCCTGGGTTTAAGGGTGTGTGTCCTGTGGGCCTGTTCGTGAAAGTATGAAAACGATACGGCAGATAGCCGACGAGATAGGGG
>NZ_QUCM01000045.1 GCF_003473545.1 Clostridium sp. AM22-11AC | reverse complement strand
CTGTGTGCCTGCTCCGGCGTGATTTTCTCGTCCTTATGGTAGCTCTGGACAAAGTGCTTGTATGTCCTTCCCCCGGTTTTCTCCCATAGTTCCTTGGTGGCTTGCATTTCGTCCTTTACTGTATCTGGTTCACAGTGCAGACCGCTGACAAGCTTATCCTCTGTCTTTTCCTCTTTTGTCACATAGTCCAGTGCTTGCCCTATGCCTGCTTTTGAAGATACTGCTTTAATAACTGCCATACTTCTCTCACCTCTTTCATGGTGTTAGGAAGCTCTTGCTTATAGTCCACATATCCATTTTCATTCAGCTTCTTGGCTATCTGGTTCAGATTGTTGCCTTGCCTTTTCAGCTCTGGATATATCTCTTTCAGTCCGTCCAGATTGACAATGTTCGACTGTGTGAGGGCTTCAATGATATATTGCTGTTGGCTCTTTCCAGACTGCTCTACTTTTTCTTTTATCTGTGCAAGTTCTTCCTCTGACACTCTTATAACTATCTGCTTCGGTCTTGTCCTATTCATTGATGAAGTCCTCTCTTTCCTTTACCCACTTCTTAATGAGTTCGATTTCCTCGTTCATGTTCGGCTCTTTCTCTGGCTTCCAGTCCGCTCTCATGTCTTTCAGTTCTTCCAGTGCTTCTTCTAAGTCTGCCTTATAGCTTTCTAAATCTTCTTTTTCGCTTGCTATATATTCATCAACACTATTGTAACAAGGCACACACTCATAGCTTGTAAAATCATCATTATACTTGTGGTACACAATGTCTTTCCATTCATCACTTGGCTCTGCTATGTTCTGTTTAGTAATTTCAATGTCGGATTTTATTGTCTCTACGTTCTCCAACATATCCAGATAATGCTCTGGTTCATAACCCAAATTCAATAAGTGATTCAGCAGTGTAGGCTCTGGGAACATTCCGAACCAACAACGCTCGAACCACTGGTCAGCATAATCTCTTTCATCACTTCCATTGGAGTAAGTACCGCCCACCAAATCTCCGACAAAATTCTCTATCAGCTCTCCGATTGTCAGACCATGCTTCCCACACTTTCTCGCCAGTCGGTCACAATCTGCGTCCGACAATTTCACTGTGATTTTTCTCTCTCTGATTGTCTCAATTTCTTTCTGCTGTTCCTCGCCCCAACTCATGCTTTTACCTCTCTTTCTTCTTGGCTATCACTCAACAATTTACCGCATATCTGCGGTCACTCAAAGGGGGATTGAAGGGGGGCTTTGCCACCCTCACAAGTTCTAAAGTGTAGCCGTTAGGCTATCACTTTAGGGAACTTGCAATATATCCGCTACACATAATATAGCATAGTGATAGCCACTTGTCAAGCGGATATATTCGTGCGTGGATTTCGCCAGAAATACAGTGGAGCTTACTTCCTCTTGGGCGACTTTGGAAGTGTAGGAGGGAGACAGTCAAGGGCTTGTTTTTTATCTGCAGTATGAGCTTCGGCTTGCCGATCAGCGAATGCAGCAGATAAAAAATGGTCGCAGACCACCCTTTACTTTCTTCCGCCGGAACAGACAATGAAGCACAAGGGGAAGTGACGGAACGGACGGACAGCCGTTTCCCCCTCCGGCATGATAGCCAACAAAAAAGAGTATCAAGGGTAAACGCTGCGGTCTTTCGACCGCCCTTGACACTCTTTTCCTTATGGCTCTGATAATAAACAAGGGGAAATGGCTTCTTGTGGCATTTCTGCCACTATGGTATAATGGGCAACGCTACCACCCCTATACAGGTACAGAAAGGGGGTGTGCCACCATGAGTATATTTTCGTCTTTCTTACTCTCTGTCTTGGCAAGTGTAGTCGCCTACTACATCTGCAAATGGCTGGACGGAGATAAATAGGCGGTAGCCAGCCTAAGGCATAAGCCACCTTGCCACAACGGAATAGAAAAGCCCCGGAGGTCGCAACTCCGGGGCTTTTTGCGTGCCACAATGAGCACTTTCGTCTTTCTTGCCTACTGGCATTATAGCATATGCCTTTCAGCATTTCAAGTATGCCCTACTTCCACCACTTATAAACCGTATGCTTTGCAAGTCCTGTCTCTCGGATGCAGTCCGCTTTTGTTCCCAGAGGGTTGCTTTCTCTCCATTCTTCGACAATCTTCGCCTTGTCTGGTCTCCCTTGTAGAGCTTTGCCCCTGTCCTCATTCATTGTTTCAAGGGTAAAACGTGCGATTTTTAAGTGCGTGGCTTGCTTTCTGCCGTTCCTCTTATTTGGCGGTATGACAACTTTCGTCTGCTTCTCTATCCATTCTCGGCTTGCCATAGTCGAAAGTAGCTTGTTATCAGCTTTGAGGGCTTTCAATGCGTCCTTTACATCTTCCCTTGTAAAATGGTTGTCCTCATCATCTGTAAGGCTCTCCAGATGCTCCAAAAATGAATAGGCATCTTGCCTTATTCGTCTTTCAGATATGCCACATTTCAAGCCATACGCACACAATGCCATGATTGAGAAGTACCTACCGCCTACCTTTACTTCGGTAAAAATCTTGTTCTTCCACCACTCATAAAGGGCTTCATTACACACCCATGTGCCTTTTTTCTTCGGTCTGCCCTCTACAACTCGCTCTTGATACCACTCTGGGTACAGCTTCTTTGCTTCGTCCAGTGACAGCTTACTCTTTTCTTTCTTCGGCTTCTCTGTAAGTACCGATAAATCAACCTTACAGTTCGGTATGCTGTCCTTTATATCTTCCAGAGTATAGCGGTTATCCGACATCTTATAGGCTTTCACTGGGAAGTCTGCCCCCAGCTTGCTCTGGCTCCCAACACACCTAAAGCCTTGATAGATACCTGTTATATCTGGGCTGTCTGGTCTGATACTGCTCGTATCGTTCCATAGTCTGCGGATAAATGCTTCTTTCAGCTCCGCAAGGGTATCTTCCAGATTATGATACAACTGTACTGGCTCTTTCAAAAAGTAATAGGCATGGACACCCTTTCCAGAACTCACAAGGTAGGTCGGTCGGAGCTGTACTCCGTTCCCGAATTGCTTCAAGAGGTTCTTCAACTGCTGTTTTCCGACATAATCAATATCTATTGCAACCGCATACAGTTCATGTGCGTTCTGCTTCGTGTGTGTCTTGCCATAGAACGTGATAGGCGGTATCAGTCCGAACTCGTCCCCTATGACCTTATCAAGCATATTCAGACTATCATCTATAACCCACTGCTTCGTTCTTCCCTTTCCAGATGGTCTTATCTGGGTTGCAATCACATTTCCTTTTCCGTCATGCTCTGCACTCTGTAAGCTCCCCTCTGGGAACAAGTCACGATAGAACTCATGGGGGCTGACCTCTGGAAAACCTCTCTCCAACATCAGCTCCTCTTTATCCCTATATACCTTTCTCCACTCATACATTGTTTTTGTATTTCTACGCATATTTTTCTCCTACTTAGATATATTATATAATATACTGCCCTTACTCCGCCTGACCGCTAATCTTATCAATAGATTTTTGCACCTTTTTCTCTCAAGTATAAGGGAGTGCCTTTTTGGTGTCAATATCTACACCTCACTCCCTCTCGCCTTCACCGCTTATCTTATCAATGAAGTATTTTACCTTTTTCCATCAAGTATAAGGGAGTGCCTTTTTGGTGTCAATATCTACACCTCACTCCCTCTCGCCCTTATCGCTTATCTTATCAATGAATTTATTGCACCTTTTTGACCTCTAAAAAAAGGGAGTGAATTAAGAATATCTCATCCTCACTTCACTCCCTCTTATTTTCATCACTACTCTTACCAATATTTCAGTATTTTCTACTTAGCATCACGAAGAGTTCCTTTCCATACTGCGTATTCGTCACCTTTCTCATCAGTTGCGGTTAATATTGCTTCACAATATGGATTTGATGGTGGATTCGGAGTCGTATATACATAGCTTCGAGAATTAGTTCCTGTATACCCATTATGATCTTCTTCATTTGTATGCCAACTATTTACTCCTTCAGCTCTTGTTACAAGTTTACTGGATTTTAATTTTAATGGATTAGACGTCATAGATGCCTTAACTGTGTACTGCGGTCTTCCAGATGAATCTAAACCATCATAAAAATACTCCATACTTCCTAAAATTCTATTTTCAATATCTAAAGCTGTAGCAGGAATAGGTTCTCGAGAAGAAATTGTGTTTTTTCCATCACACGCAAAATATACTTTATCCAGCAAAACAGATTCTCCATTAGTTGAACGAGTCACCGATTCTACCGCCTCGGTTTCAGCAGGAGCTGTATCTGCTGCAAAACTAACCATATTCATAGCCATCATCATTATTGCTGCCAAAGCTAACGCTACAGATCTGCGAATATTTCTCATTAATTTTCCTCCTATGTCAATGTATTTTTATAGCATCTAAAGCAACAAGTACATTGGCATCCCCTCCTTTTTGTTTTACTATACTATATTTTCAACAAAAAAACATTAATTATATATAACATTTTTATAAAACTTTACTTGACAAATAAATAATATAACACTATCAAAAACGTCCCAATATTACAGACCATACCGCCCCAAAACAGGTATATCTTCAAGCCCTCATATCTGAAAAAGCTGTTTTTGCTTTCCTCCAGCTCCCGGACTTTCTGCTTCATTACGCTTGTAAGCGTATCAGACTGCTTTTCAAGAGCTTTTGTTGCCTTCTGTACCGCCTCTATATTCGCCTGTAACGCCTTTTTTACCTCTTGGACGGTACTTTCTCTGACCTCATCTCTCAGGCTCCCAATTCCGGCTGATATGGCGTTCTGAAGTAGTTCGTTGCTGTTCTCTAACTGCTCGACTTGCTTCTTCAGCTCGCTGATGAGCTGCCTGCTCAGCTCGGCGTCTCTCTGCCTGTTCTGCTCTGCCCTTGCTTGTCCTTGATTTGACTGCTTCATCAATTCCTCGCAGCTCTCGCTCGACAAAGCTAAGGCTTCCTTCAGCAGGCTGTTCTCCAGCTCTGTCCGGCTCTGTCGGTTCAGTTCTTGGAGCTGTTCTCTCGGACTTGCCTGCTCTGACTTCTGCTGTTCGTGCATTTCTCTCAAACTCATGCTCCAGTTCCTCCTTTCCAAAACCCATGTTGTAGTATTTTTCCAGCTTATTATTACGAATTTTGCAAGCCTTTTCTCCTGCCTGCTTCCTTGCTAAGTCGGTATATGTGATGTATTTGTGGCTGTCCTGCCAGTCCACTCCGTACCCTCTTTCATTCATCAGCCGAATAAAGCTTTCCCGGCTGGTCGCTGTTTCCTTACAGTCCAGGACTGCCAGGGCAATGTCCTGGACATAGCTTTTCACTTTCCCCTGCTCCGCCTGCTTCAGAAGCTGGTACGTCTCTTTTTTCCATGCCACTGTTTCCTCACGTTCCGCTCCTTCAAAGGTCTTTCCCTTTTCTGAGACGTGTAGCCCCTGCTCCCTGCTCTGTGCGTTGCACCGCTCCTTCAGCTCCTGCAGGTCGGCGCTGCTCCACTGCAGCTTGTGCCCGTCCTCAAAATTGACGGAATTGACGATAAAGTGCGTATGGATATGTTTTTTGTCCTTATGGGTAGCCACAAGCACCTCAAACCCTTTCCATGCCGACGTATTCTCTGCAAGCTGTAAGGCGTTCCTGTGTGCCTGCTCCGGCGTGATTT
>NZ_QUCM01000044.1 GCF_003473545.1 Clostridium sp. AM22-11AC | reverse complement strand
TCATAGAAGGACCTTACTTAGGTTATTTTACAGAAAAAGTTTCATAGGCTCCTTGCAGTAATTGTAGCATTTTGGTTTAGCATTTCGTATTTGATTTTAATTAGATTATCTACATGTGAAGTGAGGTGTTTTTGTGCGAAAGCACAGTATTATTTCTAGCAGTAGTGCAAATTTATTGCATTGCCATTGGTGTGCAATTTTGGCATAAACTCGTGTAGACACTATCTAGTTAACTATATTTCATTTTGTATTTATTGTAATGTTATTTGAACCAAATCGATTGCTATTTCTTTTGCCAATGTGCTGGATACATTCATACCATCAGTTCTTCCAAGACGCACACAAAAATACACATCTCCTGTTTTACTTTCCGCAACCCCTGTAAACCAAGCGTCAACAACAATACCATCGACTTTTCCCATTCCGGTTTTTCCATATATAGAAATGTCAGTACTATCAACCTCTGATAAAAGCATAACTTGCTTTAATGTATTCTGTGTTTCTTCTGAATAATTCGATTCTTTTCCAAAGATATGCTCCATTACTTCCACTTGTTCTTTGGGTGAAATCATTAAAGAAGATTCAATCCAAAAGCCCGTCAAAGCTCTATTACTATTATTTGTATTTAATCGTCCCTCCCAATCAGAAATATCACAATTACCATATTGGAGCTTATCTAATTCCTTCTGCATTAAATCTTCTCCAATATCATCAATGACCTGTCTGAAATACCATACACAAGAAGTACGAAAAGCTTCTTGAAAATCAATATCTTTATTCCAATCTTCATTCCAAAATATTTCACCACTCCATGTTTTAGTAGAGTTTTCCGTTTCAATAATTCCGTTTTCTAAGGCAATCAAAGAAGAAATAATTTTAAATGTCGAACATGGTGAACTTCTTGTAATTGCAAGATCACGATTATAAATTGTATATTTTTTATTGGATGCATCATATATAACTGCTGTTCCATTCAATCCATTAAAATACTCTGACCAGTCTACCTCTACTATTTCTGGTATTTTCTCTGTGCTTTCATCGGAAAATTCCATACTTTTTTCCATAGAAGTTCTGTTTACTCCATTTTCCAGTGTTTCTTGATTTTCTTTTTGGTTTTCAACCAAGCTTTTTTCCTCTACAGTATACTTACTACCACAGCCAGTTAAAATAATTGCACATATACATGCTGTAAATATCATTTTCAAATAAAATTTATTCTTTGTTATCATTATTATCTTTTCTCCTGTCTTTATATTTTTTTATTTATACCACAAACGTAACATCAACATCACCGTTATTGCAAAGTACTTTTAGTGTTTTTTTACCAATATCTTTATGTTTTGGCAAACTGCTATCACCTTTTTTGACTTCTGATTGAATGACGAAATCCTCATACCTGCTTCCAATCATGCCAGAAATATCCCCATTTTTAACGGTCAAAGTCAAGGTATTTCCTACATCTAAGCTCTCAAAAGTGATGTTTCCGTCGTTAGTCGAAATATCAATGCTTCCCGTAACAGCCAATACTGGAAGTGATATATCTTCATTTGTCGTAGATAGCGTAACAGTATCCAGAAGTGTAGTCGGCATTTGTAATACGATTTTCCGATCTTTGGTAGAGGGTTTTCCCCCGATATAATCCGTCCATTCTTTGTTGTTGGCATTTACCATAGTCAGCACATTTCCATCGGAAACAGAAATATCATAATACTCTTTGCTGTTTTCAGAATATTGGATATGCACCTGTTCGTCGTCAGATAGTGTTACTTCAATTTCTCTGTCCCTCACATCAAGATTTATTTCGTTGACCTTTGTATCCGGCGTAAAACTTTTTTTCTCAAAAGGTTCGCTTTTCCCGAGCAGCCCGCCAAAACAAAGCTACTCATTACAAAACAAAAAGCAAGTGCAAATATTTTTTTCATAGTCATTCCTCCATATTTGATAGATTAGATTTATATTTCTAATTTGTAGTAATATCCAGCTTTATCAATTTCTCCGGTTGAATAAAAAACATAAAAAACGAAAGAAAGATAAAGTTTTTTTGCATTTTAATTGGTGTTATCTATTATCACTATCACTTTTTTAACGACTTGAATTTTTAGACCTCTTAAAATGTGTTTAAAGGCTTTTTCATCAAACCTATTATGCCGAAATCTGTCGTCAAACAAGGTGGAATATTTGAATGCGACCTATAGAAAGCTAAATAAGCAAAGGAGTGTACTTCAAATCAATACTGCCTTGCTAAAGATACTATATTGCTTTACTTTCGAAGCAAGCAAAAGGTAAACTAATACCATTCGGAACTGAGCGCAGAACTATGATAAACTGAGTATTATATATGAAATAGGATTTCAGAGTAAATCAATATCTTGGTTAAAATGTTTGAAAAGCCGCCTGTTATCGATACCCGTTAGATAGATAGTATTTATAACATAAGGTTCAAATCTCTAATTTTAAGTATTCCAAATTGTTATAGAAGCATCCTTATTTATAGACTTTTCTACATATCCTTACAAAAAAGGTGAAATGCTTGAATTCAAGTATTTCACCTATATCGTCATAGAAGAATCTTATCTATGGTTCTTTTTGAGAGTTTCTAAGATAAAACTTTTGTAATTGTATTTTGGTATATTAATTTATTTTTGAGTGAATCAATTTTTATGATATTAAATCAAAGATGATTTTTGTGGCATCTGCTATCAGTTTATTGTCATATTCTGCATCTTGTTCTGCTTTTTTTGAAAGTACAGCTACAAATATAGGTTTTTTATTTGGGGGTGTTACAATAGCGATATCATTTCGTGTTCCGTAAGAACCAGCACCACTTTTATCTGCCACAATCCAATCACTTGGTACACCAGCGCGAATTAATTCATCACCAGTTGCATTATTTGACATCCAATCTATAAAAATCTCTTTTTTATCATCTGACAATATATCTCCAGTTGCATATTCTTTTAAATTTAAAGCCAATTGTTTAGGAGTACTAGTATCTCTTATATCGCCAGGTACAGCATCATTCAATTCAGTTTCTATTCTAGAAGGCTCACTTACAGTATCACCAATTTTACTTAATGATTGTTTAAAACCATTAGGTCCATCAAGAAGAGTAAATTGTAGATTTCCAGCAGTATTATCGCTTTGTCTAACTGCAGCATCACATATTTCTCTAATAGTCATTCCAGTATCTACTTTATCTTTTGCAACTGGTGCATAAGATAAAACATCTTCTTCTTCAAAATATATTACATTATCAAGTTCTTCAATAGAGTATTTTTCTAAAATGGCACCGGCAGCTAAAGCTTTATATGTTGAACAGTATGCAAATCTTTCATCTGCATTATAAGAAATTTCTTTATTAGTTTCTGTATCAAGTGCATAAATTCCTAATGTAGCATCATATTTTTCTTCCAGTTCTTGAAATAGAAAATCATAATCTGCATTAACATTTTCATTGCCATCAGAAATGTTTTCTTGATTATTACTACATCCAACAGATAATAATATGACAAAGATCATTAAAATACTTATGGTAATTTTGTTGTGTTTCATAACTTTATCCTCCTAAAATATAGATTATACATAGAATTTTGAATTTTTGAAGCATTTATATCATTTCATATAGCTAACTTATGCATTTGTAATATATTATCTCCACCTTTCAAGTTTTTCATTGCAAATCCATAATAAAATAGTAGTATTTACATTTTAAAGGATATGAGAGTTGTATTTGTCACAATATATAATTCTTTATTTAGGTTAAATTTAGTAAACCATTCATTTTAGTTGTGCTTACGAACTATAATCCAACATAGTTTATCTTTTCTCAACATATTTGTATTAAGATTTTGAAAATGTTTTGTCACCTCTCTTTATAAATAAAATGAATTCTATATGTATTTGTCAATATAAAATTTTAGTTGAGAAAATATAGCAATAAGTCTATTGTGTGAAGCACGCTTTAAATATTACAATAGTAATATTTAAAAGTCAAGCAAAATTTAAAATAATTTTTCCTATTGTATCTGAGCATAAAAAGTGAACTGAACCAATAAAAACGGACAATGACAAAAAGCCCCCTTATTTAAAATAATAGAATCACATAAGGAGCCTGTGGTTTCAACAAAAAACACTTGATTATATGAGCAGGTTTTGTTATAGCAAAAAGTAAATACACGCATATCAAATAATTGAACCAAAGCTGATTGCTATGTGTAAAGTAGGAAAAACCAATCCGTAAGCTTGTAAAATACTTTTAATTAGAGATTCGACAAATTGAAAACTGAATCAATTACTATAATCGGGAATAGACTCGTCTTATTGCTGGGCTTCTGCTAAAATACAGAGGACGTCCTAAAAAACAGACAGAACCAGCTAGTATCAGAGAATATCAGTAAGAAATTGAGTGCCTGAAGATGAAAAATGAACTTTTACGGAATTTTCTGCGATTAGAAGAACGGATGTGAGAGTACAGGTGCAATATGAGGTTATATACAGACACAGAGTATGCGATACATTATCAATGATGTATCATTTCTTTTAGGTATCTTGCTGTGGATATTATGATTTTCGAAAACAATCATGCAATTTATGAAGAAATATGGATAGAAAGTTGCTGACACAGAAAATGGGTAATAGATATTTCTTATATGTATATATAACAGGATATTTTATATCTGTTAGTCATTTTTTATAACCATAAGTATGTCCAGTTAAAAACAGGAGTGGCATTGCCACTCCTGTTTTTAACTCAAATATTATTATCTTAACAAGAATGTTTTTTATATGCTGTCCACACAATATGGGTAGTTTATCTTTTTGTGTACCATCCTTTTATCAATTTAAAGAATTGTGTTGAACTAAACTGATTGAGTTATGTTGTTTTTTCCTATCTATATGATTGTTACTTTTATAATTTATAAATATTCATATCAGATAATATAGAAAGTGTAATTTCAGATGCAATACTGCCAGTTGCATTATCTATAGCTTGAATATTTGTTGCAAAAAAATATGTATGATTTTTAGATTCCACGAAACCTATAAACCAACCGTTTACATTTTTTTCTTCAATACATCCAGTACCAGTTTTACCATAAATTGTGCAATTAACATCTGAAAATAGCTGGATACTTTCTTTTGTAGTTTGAATGTTTTCTGGCGTAAATCCAAAATCATTAAAGTATAATGACGTTAAAAGTTCTACCTGTTCTATAGGAGAGATTTTTAAGGAGGATTCCATCCAATATGAAGAAAGTTCTCCATTTATGTTTTGATTTCCATATCCAATTTGTTCAATATAAGATTGCAAATTAGATTTACCTAACTTTGCATCCAAAGCTTGAAAATACCAAGTAACAGAAGAATTCATTGCAGAAAACAGAGTTTGGTCTTCATTCCATGATTCAAATGGATAATTCTGTTGAGGACAGGAAATAAAAGAATTTTCTGAAGTAATAATATTTTCTTCTAAAGCAAATAGAGCATCATATATTTTATAAGTAGAGTTGGGAGATATTCGTATAGTTGCCTGTTCTATATCGTATATATTCCAATTATCTTTCTGTAAATCGTAAAGCACAAAACTTCCTTTGTACCCATCAAAATATGATGAGAGATCTACAAGCGTAATCTTTTTTGAGGAAGTATCCCAAGTATAGCATTCCTCCGATGCATATGTGGACAACATAGGAGAGCAACCAAAAAGTAAAATAGCTGTCATTAAAAAAGCAATCAATCCTTTTATTCGTTTCCAATAGGTAGGATTTTCATAAGAAGCAATGTTAAGAATACGGCGTTTAATTTGCTTCATATTTCCGCCAAGTCCAGCTACAAATGGAAATGGAGTGGTAGAAATTTTTTCAGCAAAATTAATCAATGTATTTCCATAGTTAATATAGTCCTTATATTCAAGCATTTTTAATACAGAACTATCACAAGCAATTTCCCTATCATGACACATTTCTTTTAGCGCAACCAATACAATAGGATTAAACCAATAAATAATTCTAATAAGAATCATAAAATAGTTAGTAATATTATCCCTATATTTGTAATGTTGTAACTCGTGTAGCAACATATATCGTAAATCAGAAGTATTATAATCAGAAATCAAATGTATCGGCAAATAAATGCATGGTTTCCAAATACCAACGATGATGGGAGATTTTAAAAAAGCAGTACTGTAAATGGGGATATCCTTTTTTAAATTCATCTCATCTAAACAACTATAATAAATTTTTCGTACTTCAACATTTTGCAAAGATAGAGCGGATTTTTTTAACATATGTAAGCGTAAAACTGATTTTGTAACCAAAATAATCATTGTTAGTACACCTATAATCCAAACAGCTCCTAAAATCAATCCAAATATTGATGATGTATCTTGAGTGATAGAAAGTGTAAAGTCATTCATCCAATTCATATTATTTTCAAAAATTGTTTCATTGGTTGTATGTGATACAATATCATTATTTGGTAATTCTGATTGTGGAATGTTACTAAATAACGCAAATATGGAAAAAAATTTTGTTGGCTTTGATGGTACAAAAGGGATTAACAACAATATAAATAATAAGAACCATAAATTATATTGCATACGGCTAGTTAAAATTTTTTTGAATAATTTTTTAACTACTAAAAGGATTCCAATGATACAGCTAATCCATAAATTACAAATGAGAAAGCGTATCATAAAATCACTCATATTACTTTCCTCCTTTTTGTGACATTTTTGTGAGAATGGAACGGAGTTCCTCTATTTCTGTTGTAGGTAATGCATCATCTTCGAGATAAGAGGATATCATAGCTGTTATTTTACCATTATAATAACGATTTAAAAAAGAATGACGTTTTTGTTGAATATATTCTGATTCGTTGAGCCTATGAAACTTTTTCTGTAAAATAACCTAAGTAAGGTCCTTCTATGA
>NZ_QUCM01000043.1 GCF_003473545.1 Clostridium sp. AM22-11AC | reverse complement strand
TGAATTTTCTCAATTCAAAGGTCTAAACCAGACCTTTTATTTTAGAATTTTCAGGGTTTGTGTATTATTCAGTCTTTAATTTTAAAGGTACATCGAAACTTACGTTTCGTAACGCAGAAGGAGGGATTTGAACCCTCGCGCCGCTACTAACGACCTACTCCCTTTCCAGGGGAGCCCCTTCAACCACTTGGGTACTTCTGCTTGGTTGATTCATAAACAAATATTTATTTGTAAGGGCAGTTTGTTTTGTTTGCCCTAAACGGAGAGAGTGGGATTCGAACCCACGCGCCCTTTCGGACAAACGGTTTTCAAGACCGCCTCGTTATGACCGCTTCGATATCTCTCCAAACGTGCTTTTCGATTATACAAGATAAGAAACGTTTTGTCAAGAGTTTTTTTAATTTATTTTTTCTTGTTTTTTCTTACTTTGTTGCTGTTCATCAGCAGCTCAGTTATAATATCATGGCTGGAAGTATATGTCAACACTTTTTTTATATTTTTTCAAAAACTTTTTCAGGTTCTTTTTCAGACCCTTCTAAACATTCAAAAATGCCCTAGCAATGACCAGATCTTCCGGTGTGGTTATCTTTATATTATTATAGCTTCCCTCTACCATATAAACAGGAACCCCCATCTGTTTTTCAACTACCATGGCATCATCTGTGATATGGCTGCAATCCTCCTTCAGCTGACGTTCAAAGGCCTCTACAATAAGAGACAGCTCAAAAGCCTGGGGAGTCTGGGCCTGCCATACAAGAGAGCGGTCCGGGCTTTCTTTGATCTGCTTTTCTTTGTTGATAAGCTTTATGGTATCTTTTACCGGCATACCAACAACACAGGCTTTTTGTACCTGCACCTGCTCGTATACCCGTTTCAGGATCTCATCTGTAATAAAAGGTCTTGCACCGTCATGGATCATCACAAAGCCAGACTGTCCCCGTTCTTTTAAAATGCACAGCGCCTTCCATACACTCTCATAGCGTTCTTTTCCGCCTGGAGCTACAGCTGACACTTTCTTTATACCATATTTCTCACAGATCTCTTTTTTACAGTACTCTACGTGGTCTTTATCTGTCATAAGCAGGATATCATCCACTACCGCTGACTGTTCAAAGACTTCCAGTGCATATACAAGAATAGGCTTACCCTGTAATTCCAGATACTGTTTTGCTGTCTGTGTTCCCATACGGGTGCCTCTGCCTGCTGCAAGGACGACCGCTGTGCAATGTTCTTTCATTCCTTCTTACCCCTGTTTCCCTGTTATCTTTCCCCTAATTTTAAATTTGGAACTGCATTTAAGTCCCATCCGGAGCGATTTCCCTTTTTATACTCATAGTAAGCCGCTGCACCGATCATGGCTGCATTATCGGTACAAAAAATAGGAGATGGATGATAAAATGTAATACCGTTCTTATCGCAGGCTTCTTTCATAGCTGCACGAAGAGCGCTGTTGGAAGCCACTCCGCCTGCAATAGCCAGCTTCTTATAGCCATATTCTTTAGCTGCAGTAATAGCCCTGCTTACAAGGACATCTACCACTGCATTCTGGAAAGAGGCTACCAGATCCGGCACATAGATCTCTTCCCCTGTCATTTTTGCATGGTTAATATAGTTCAGCACTGCAGATTTTAAGCCGCTGAAACTGAAATCATAAGGAGAGTCTGCTACTTTTGCCCGCGGAAATTCCATAGCATGTGGATTTCCCTCTTTTGCTGCCTTATCTACCTTTGGACCACCTGGATAGCCTAAGCCTACTGCTCTTGCTACTTTATCAAAAGCTTCACCTGCAGCATCATCCCTGGTCCTTCCAATAATCTCAAACTCTCCGTAATCTTTTACGATCACAAGATGGGTATGTCCACCAGATACGATCAGGCACACAAAAGGCGGCTCCAGATCCGGATTTTCAATAAAATTGGCAGATACATGGCCCTCAATATGATGAACGCCGATCAATGGCTTATGGGCAGCATAAGCAATGGCCTTTGCCTCTGCCACGCCTACTAATAATGCGCCTACCAATCCCGGTCCATAGGTAACACCGATAGCTGTAATGTCCTCAAGAGTCACATTTGCCTCTGTCAGCGCCCTCTCTATTACATAGTTGATCGCCTTTATATGCTCTCTGGAAGCGATCTCCGGCACTACGCCTCCATATACCGTATGGGTCGCGATCTGGGATGAGATCACATTTGACAGTACTGTACGTCCATTTTTCACAACGGAAGCTGCTGTTTCATCACAGGAGCTTTCAATTGCCAGTATTAAAACATCTTCTGATGCAGTTGTATTCATATTTCCACCTTATCCTTTATATGTGCTCTTGGAATATGTCCTCTCCGGGCACCTGTTACTCCTCGTCAAACTCCAGTTCCACAGTCCAGCCATCTCTGGCAGCCTTTGCCCTTGGAAAGATCTGTTTTACTTCCTCCATATATTCTTCCGGTCTTGTAAGAGACGGGCTGTAATGAGTCAGCCACATCTGTGCAGGCTGAGCCTCTTTTGCCAGGTTTGCAGCCTCATAAAAGGTCATATGCTTATATTCCCTTGCTTTTGCTGCCTTTTCCTTTTCACCGTACATGCCTTCACAGATAAAAAGATCTGCGTCTTTTGCATACTGTGCGATCACCGGAACTGGGCGTGTATCTGTACAGTAAGTAACTTTTAAGCCTCTTCTGTCTGCTCCCAGTACCATATCCGGAGTAAATGTCCGTCCATCTTCTTCGATGATCTCCCCTTTCTGGAGACGGCTCCAGAATTTCTGAGGGATCATCTGCTCTCTTGCACGGTCTACATCAAACCGGCCTTTTCTTGGAATACGGATCGAATATCCATAGCAGATCACCTTATGGTTCACACGGTACGCATCGATCATGTAAGGACCGATCTGTAAGCTTTCTTCCTGTTCTGTCAGTTCAATAAATTTAAGGTCAAATGGAAGTTCCGGAGCGATCATGCATAAAGCATTTACCACACGCTCTAATCCCTTTGGTCCAATCAGTGTCAGCGGTTCTGTGCGCTCTGCATTTCCCATAGTCAGAAGAAGCCCTGGAAGGCCGCTGATATGGTCTGCGTGGTAATGGGTAAAGCAGATCACATCAATCGGCTTCGGGCTCCATCCTTTTTCTTTTAACGCGATCTGGGTGCCTTCTCCACAGTCAATGAGAAGATTGCTGCCTGCGCACCTAGCCATCATGGATGTAAGCCACCGGTAAGGAAGAGGCATCATACCGCCTGTTCCAAGTAAACATATATCTAACATATTTTTTCCTCATTTTCTTTCATTATGTTCCCGTTGCATGTTCTATGCAGGAACATCATACATTTAACTTTCCAAATCATATCACATTTGCAGCTTAATAATCAAGTGCTGAGGAAAATTGAGCCTGTCCTTGTAGAATGGCTATAAATACTCTGTCTGTTCTTCTGTTTCTACCGGTATTTTAAAAGTGGCTGTCAGCTGATCATAGCACTCTTCACACAGGTCAAAATGATCCACCTGCCCGTCTTTTTCCGAGAAATAATCCCATGTGTGGTCAATGCTTATAGCTCCTTCTAACACGATCCCCTGTCTGACCGCCAGTTTCTTACCGCAGGCATTGCATATCATCCTTTCCAACTGCCCGTCTGGTCCTATTTTTCTCATATTTGTATCCTCGCCTTTCTCTGCCTCTTTTCGTAAGCGGACCTGTCACCGAAACGTGACTTTACCATAAACGAAAGAGAGGAACGTCTCCCGTCCCTCTCCATTATATACGGATTTTATTCCTGTTTTTACTGGTAGTTTCTTACAACTCATGTTTCCACATGATGCAGGCATTTTCTACCGGGTTTTCATAGTAATTTTTGCGGACTGCTTCCTGGATAAAACCATAATTTTCATACAGTTTTCTGGCGTCTGTATTGCTTTCCCGCACTTCCAGTGACATCTGAACAGCCCCTTTTTCTTTAGATACCTGTATCATGGCTTCCATCAGGCTTTTGGCTATTCCATGACGGCGCCAGGAAGGAAGGACCGCAATACGCTGGATCTCTCCCTCATCTGCAAGAACTCTTAAAGCACAGTAGCCTGCTACGATCCCGTCTTTTTCCCATACCAGGTAGGTATCAAACCTGCCGGTGAGCCCGTCTTTTAATATATTTTCAGACCAGGGAACAGAAAAGCACTGTTTTTCCAGCTCTTCCACCTGTTCTACATCTTTTTCTTCCATCAGGCGGATCGATCCAGCCTCATTTACACACATTTATCTCTTTCTCCCAATTCTTGTAATAAACAGTGATCAATAATCTCCCGGAAGTTTTCCTGCCTGTCCGTCTGGTGAAGCCTCTGCCTCCCGCTGTCTTTCTGCCTGGGATTTACGCAGGTAATCCGGTACAAATTCGTCTGCAGGCTGGACTTTTGCTCCTGTATAGCCTTCTGTCAGAGCTTTCATACCAAGAGCTGCCACGCAGGATGCACGCTGTCTGTTCATCTGGGCAGGTGCAAATACATAAGGAACTGTCATTTTCTCTTCGATCATGGCCTTGTATACCGGTACGCCGTCTCCCAAGAAGATCACACGCTCAGACTGTTTATTTAACTGTTCGATCAGTTCTCCCATATCCATAGGGCACTGCTCCATAACCGTCTCAATTCCATTTTCCATGTGGTACAGTCCTGTATATACCTGGCATCTTTTTGCGTCCATAATAGGGCAGATAAGACCGGATGCCCCCCACATATTGTAAGCAATAGCATCTACTGTAGGTACATGGATCAGAGACTTCTTTAATGCCAGTCCCAGTCCTTTTGCAGTAGCTGCGCCAATACGAAGACCGGTAAAGGAGCCCGGGCCCCCTGCTGCTGCAATGGCATCAATAGTCTCCAGGTCCAGTCCCAGCATTTTTACGATCTCATCTAACATGGGAAGGAGTGTCTGGGAATGGGTCTTTTTAAAGTTTACTGTATATTCTGCTGTGAGAATGTCATCTGTTACAAGTGCCACACTGGCTACTAAAGATGAACTTTCAATACCAAGAACTTTCATTATTTTTCCTCCACCCGTATCTTTCTGTAGTCAAATCCTTTTTCCAGGTCTTTTTCAATGGTGATCTCTGTCACATGTTCCGGAAGGATCTCCTCAATCAGCTGGGACCATTCGATGAGAGAAACGCCGTCTCCGTAGAAACAGTCTTCGTATCCGATCTCGTCCATTTCGCTGATATCACCGATACGGTATACGTCAAAATGATAAAGCGGCAGTCTTCCTGTATCATACTGCTGGACAATGGTAAATGTCGGGCTGTTTACCGGCTCATCGATCCCCAGTCCCTCTGCAAATCCCTGAGTGAAGATAGTCTTTCCCACTCCCAGGTCACCGTTTAAGCAGATCACCTGTCCCGGTCTTGCTTCCTGTCCCATTTTCTTTCCAAAAGCCCTTGTTTCCTCCGGACCCCAAGTATCAATTACCATCCTTTACTCCCTTCATTGTAAGAGCGATCCTCTTCTTGTCCATATCTACGCTTAAGATCTTCACATCTACCACGTCGCCTACGCTTACTGCCTCTAATGGATGCTTAATATAACGGTCTGTCATCTGGGAAATGTGTACCAGGCCGTCCTGATGAACGCCGATATCCACAAACGCACCAAAGTCAATGACATTTCGCACGGTTCCCTTTAATACCATTCCCGGCTTTAAGTCTTTCATTTCCATAATGTCACTTCTTAAAACAGGACGCGGCATCTCATCTCGCGGGTCTCTGGCCGGTTTTTCCAGTTCAGCGGTAATATCACGAAGTGTGATCTCACCTACGCCCATTTCCTGGGCCATTTTCTTATAATCACCAATCTTTTTGCTGATACCATTTAAACCGCCATGGGACAGCTGATCTTCTGTGTATCCCAATTTCTCCAACAGCTTTCCTGCTGCCTCATAGCTTTCCGGATGAACGCTGGTACCGTCTAATGGGTTATCGCCTCCTGTGATCCTCATAAATCCGGCACACTGTTCAAATGCCTTTGGACCCAGTTTTGCTACCTTTAACAGCTGCTTACGGTTCTTAAAAGCACCATTTTCCTCTCTGTATGCCACAATGTTCTTTGCAAGAGTCTTGTTGATACCGGAAACATATTCTAACAGGGAAGCAGATGCTGTATTTAAATCAACGCCTACTTTATTTACACAGTCTTCTACAACGCCGCCCAATGCTTCTCCCAGGTTCTTCTGGTTCATATCATGCTGATACTGGCCTACACCAATGGATTTTGGATCGATCTTTACCAGTTCAGCCAGTGGGTCCTGAAGTCTTCTTGCAATAGAAACTGCGCTTCTCTGTCCTACATCGAACTTCGGGAATTCTTCTGTTGCCAGCTTGCTTGCAGAATAAACAGAAGCACCGGCCTCATTTACGATCACATACTGTACCTGCTCTTTTAATTCCTTTAACAGCTCTACGATGATCTGTTCAGACTCTCTGGAAGCAGTTCCGTTTCCCACAGAGATCAGGGAAATGCCATATTTATGGATCAGGTCTTTTAATATTTTCTTGGACTCTGCCACCTTGTTCTGTGGGGCAGTTGGGAAAATAACTACAGTATCTAATACTTTGCCGGTACTGTCCACTACAGCCAGCTTACAGCCGGTACGGAATGCCGGGTCCCAGCCTAATACTACTTTACCAGCAATTGGAGGCTGCATAAGAAGCTGCTCTAAGTTCTTTCCAAATACACGGATAGCACCTTCCTGTGCCTTATCAGTCAGTTCACTGCGGATCTCACGATCTACAGAAGGAGCAATAAGACGGCTGTAGCTGTCCTGGATCACTGCCTTTAATACAGGTGTGGTATATGGATTTTCCTTTGTGATCACCTGTTTTTCCAGGTATCCTAAGATCTGCTCTGTTGGCGCTGCCACCTTTACAGTAAGGATCTTCTCATCTTCTCCTCTGTTTAATGCAAGGATGCGGTGTCCGGCTGCTTTTTTCACCGGTTCTTCGTAATTATAGTATGTCTCATAAACAGACTGCTTTTCCCCATCCTTTGCAGTTGACTGGAGAAGTCCCTTGTTCATGGTAATGTTTCTGATATAGGTGCGGTATTTTGCATCGTCAGAAATGCCTTCTGCAAGAATGTCCATGGCACCGTTAATGGCATCCTGAACACTTTCTACGCCTTTTTCAACAGAAATATAGGCCTCTGCCGCTTTTTCCACAGGTTCTTTTAAATTCTGTAAAAGGATCACATTTGCCAAAGGCTCTAAGCCCTTTTCACGGGCGATCATAGCCCTGGTACGGCGTTTTGGCTTGTATGGACGATATAAGTCTTCTACTGCCACTAAAGTTGCCGCTTCACGGATCTGTTTTTCCAGTTCTGCTGTCATTTTTCCCTGGTCAGAAATAGCACTGATGACCTGCTCTTTCCTGTCTTCCAGGTTTCTTAAATATTTTAAACGTTCATCTAAATTTCTTAAAACTTCATCATTTAATGAACCGGTTGCTTCTTTACGGTATCTGGCAATGAACGGAATGGTATTGCCTTCGTCAATGAGCTTTACAGCTGCCTCTGCCTGGTGGCGTCCAATATTCAGTTCTTCTGCCAGTGCTTTAATAATATCCATTGATAGTCCTCACATATTTTTTGTCGTTCTGAGGTTTTATTATAATTCATCCGCGGACCTTATGCAAGACTTGCCCT
>NZ_QUCM01000042.1 GCF_003473545.1 Clostridium sp. AM22-11AC | reverse complement strand
CCGCCTCAAAGGGGCGGCTAGTTTTGGTGGCAGGTGCATGGTTTACCATTTACTGTTCATTGCCTTTTTATATAATTCTTTTGACAAATCCCTAAAACGTATTATTTTATTTTAATATTTTTGTCGGATTTTTCGTAAGCGCATAAATGGATCTTTCCGCACTTGGTTGAAATTGATGTGTTAAAGTTATATAATACATTAAAAACATATTTACCAAGAGGGATATTTATATGGACGAATTTATTAAGTTACTTGACCCAGCCTATGAATGAGTATTCCGGGCGATTCTGAACCGCCATTCCGGTGATGCAGTACCGCAGTTCCATTTTCAACGATACCGCGATTCCGGGAATCGGATACCGAGGTTCCGGTCAGAGGGTACCGTTTCCTTTATAATGAATTCATACGCTTTGCGGCGTAAATTCATTACGAAGGAGGTCACCATTTATGACCAAGTATCGTGAGATCATCCGGCTTGCCGGATTGAATCTCAGTCAAACCAACATTGCCCTTAGCTGCAATGCATCCAAGACAACTGTCAACAAGGTGCTGAAGGCAGCCAGAGAGCAAAATCTTGTCTGGCCTCTGGATCCTAAACTTAGCGATCCAGTCTTAGGCAAGTTGCTTTTCCCTGAAGTGAAGGCAAAGCCAGCTACTTCAAAGCGGATGCCCGATTTCGAGCATGTCCGCAAAGAGCTTCTTCGGAACGGAGTGAATAAGAAGCTCCTTTGGACAGAGTATCTTGAAGAATGCCGTCTCTCCAAAGAAGAACCACTTATGTACTCTCAGTTCTGCTACTACATCCAGCAGGATGAGCAGAAGCGCCGCGCTACCATGCATATCAATCGCAGGCCCGCAGAACAGGTCGAGGTCGACTGGGCAGGTGATCCGGCGCACATCATCGACCCAGATACCGGCGAAATTCTGGATGCTCAGATTTTCGTGGGTGTTATGACCTACAGTCAGTATCCATACGTGGAAGCCTTTATGGATCAAAAACAGGCGTCATGGATTGCAGCACACGTTCACATGTATGAGTACTTTGGCGGTGTTGCAAAGATCCTCGTACCGGACAACTGTCGCACTGCTGTGGATTATAATAATAAAAGCTGGAATGATCCACGGATCAATGCCGTATATCAGGAAATGGCAGAACACTATGGCACCGCCATTATTCCGGCACGCGTCCGATCTCCAAAGGATAAGCCTAATGCCGAGGGCAGTGTAGGCAACATTTCCACATGGATTACCGCCTCGCTACGGAACGAACAGTTCGTAAATGGTAAACCATGCACCTGCCACCAAAATCAGCCGCCTCAAAGAGGCGGCTCCAAATGTTCTGTTTTATCTTACGGCAGGATATTGGCAGTTTAGGGGACCATGGCATAAGATTGATGTTGTCAAGATTGGTTGACACATTTTTCTCAAGGACGTCAAGGACTATGCTGCTATACGTAGAGAATCATAGTATCTCTGTCGCTTGATCAGGGGAGGAAGACCACCGTTGGTGGTGCAAATCCTCCGATTGTTCCAATAACTGATAAAGTATCTCCAGATTAGAGACTTCAGTTCGGATACAGTCCGTTTTTCACTGTTGTATCGGTCATACAATAATTCTGTCTTTAGACGCGCCCACATGCTTTCACAACGAGCGTTGTCATGGCATCGTCCACCAGCACTGTTCATACTTTGGGTGATTTCATATTTCTTCAGGGTGCGGCGATAAAGTTCACTGGTGTACTGGGTACCACGATCGGAGTGAAGCACTGCACCTCGAATTTCAGGATATGCGATAAAAGCATTTTCCACCGTATGCTGGCAAAGCGTTGCCTTCATCGTGGTTTCCATTGCCAGTCCCAGTACTGCTGAATCAAAACAATCGAAGATTGCTGAAACATAGAGTTTTCCATCTTTTGCTTTGATTTCAGTGATATCTGTCACGCATTTTTCAAGAAGCTTTTCTGATGTGAAATTTCTCTTAAGAAGATCATCCGATTTACGAGCCTCACGGTCGGCTTTCGTAATTCCTTTCGGATTACGCTTAGGACGATGACTGAGGCCGATTTTTTCCATGACTCTGTAAACGGTACGCTCACTGGGGATAGGAATGCCATCAGGCTGTTTAAGCGTTAATGCCTGGAACATACGTACACGTCCATAGGTGTCGTTGCAGATGTCCTCAGCATGGATTTCAAGCATGGTATCTGCAAGCGTCTGATATTTCCATGGACGGTCTTTTACGGACAAATATTTATAAAATCCCTGACGGCTCACATGTAGCATACGACAGTAAAAAGCCAGTTTTCCCTTGACGGTGCCATCGTCAGTCTTAATCGCAATAAATTTCATTCTTTCGCTCTTAGAGACTTCCGACGGCTCGCTGCGAAAAAAGCGCTGGCTTCTTCCAGAAAATCGTTTTCTTCTTTCAGACGGCGAATTTCTTTATCCTGATCGTTCACGCGTTTTCGAAGCATGGTTAGCTCCTCGGCAAGGCTCATGGCAGATTCAGGGGTATGGGAACCCTCTCCAATATCCAGTTGCCCGGTTCTTACGGCTTTAAGCCAGGTATGGATAGTTCCTTCAGGAATTCCTAATTCTTTAGCGGCTTTCGCACCACCGATTTCTTTTGCAAGCTTAACTGCCTGCACTTTGTACTCGTGATCGTATTTACGTTGACTTCGTGCCATAGTTGGGCACCTCCTCATTCTCTTGATTATACTATGAAATCCCTGAGAATAGGCTGTCAACTTTATTTATACACCATCACAATGAAAGGTGTCCTTTTTGATTGCTTATACAGAAAAAACAGTAACTTTTAATTCAATATGAGAATTCCCCGCTTTGCCAGATGAATTCCTGACAAAACGGGGAACTTTTTATCTTAAAAGCGAAATCCCTGGCGGTTTTTCAGCACCTGAAAATGCCGAAAATACCGGGAATGTAAGGCCTTTTTTATGCATCTTTTTCCGCGAAAATCATGTGGTCTTTATGGCTTTAGGCTGTTCAATATCAATGCCTGACATCAGCCAGTAGAACTCACGCCAAGTAAGATTGCGGACCTCAGATCTGTCTCTTGGCCATCGGTAGGAGCCCTGGGCAGTCAGTCGTTTGTAGATCATGACAATGCCATCCGGTTCTTTCAAAATAGCTTTGATTCGGTCACATTTACGGCCGCAGAAAAGGAAAAGTGCATGGTCAATTTCCATGGAAAACTGATCCTGGATAATGGCACACAATCCATCAATGGATTTGCGCATGTCTGTCCTTCCACAGACGATATAGATCGCATCAACACTGGAAATATCCGCTAACATAACGGCTCCTTTAATGCATCTAACAGAAGCTTCAAAAGAACAGGCTGTACATCGTTGCTCATGCGTACCAGCAGACCTTTTGCTTCGATTTCAATCGTATGTGAATTGTCAAGGTACATGGATCTGTTTCTCGCATTCGGAAGCAGTTCTGCCGGAGAAGTCTCCGGCTCTATGGCGATCTGGACCACATCCTGTTTATGGGATGTAAGATCCAGAGTGCTGGCTTTTCCAGCTGGGTCAGGTATCTGGCAGGCCTTTTTACGAAGACGGGTAACCGCATTGTAAAAACAGCTGGGAGAAATCCCATGTTCATTGCACCATGCAGCATCCGTCAGACCGCTTTGTCTGCATTCGGTTATCAGATCCATCCACTCATCCAGGGAACGCCCTGGGGCACGTTTGTCAGCCATAATGAAACCTCCATATGTAGTGAATTTCTATCTCCTATCAACGGAGTATAGTAAAAATCTATTTACTATCATCATTATGGACTATAAAGCGGCAGGTGAAAAGCTACCCAGAATTTATGCGCTTACGATTTTTCCAGAAAATTTTTCTGGAAAATAGTGTCCTTAATAATATGCTATACTACCAAAAGAGCAGTAAAAATACTTAATCATATGAGGAGGGCTTTATCATGTACGATAACCACATTTATTGCATGGAATATAAGGATTTAAAGCACAAGATTATAGATATCATTAATGGAGATGATAATACAGATATTGATGATATCGCTGATCATATTCAGGAACTTTATGATGCTGGGGAGATGGCAGCAACACAGTATGATGATTTGATGCGGTACATTCAGGATTTACAGTAAAAGTTTAGTTGTACCAGATGTAGCTTTAATCAGAGTATCCTTCCAGAAAATTTTTCTGGAAAGGGAATTTGGTTTTCATGCTTTATAATAGAAAACGTAAAGAACAAAATGCATTGTTCCAGATCAAACCAAACACGCAGGTATAGTTCATCGGTAGAATATCAGCCTTCCAAGCTGAGGAGGTGGGTTCGATTCCCACTACCTGCCCTGAAAATTATATAAGAACGGAGGAAATGAAATGCCATTACAGGATGAACTTGGAGCTCGGATGAAGGAGTTCTATGAGGAGATACCAAAGACAAAGTTAATGCGGAGGACGCCGGTTGCCATCAGAGTGGATGGGAAGTCATTCCATACATTCACACGTGGAATGCAGAGGCCTTTTGATGAGATTTTAATAAAGACCATGCAGCAGACCATGCAGTACCTGTGTGAGAATGTGCAGGGGACAGTAATGGGATACTGCCAGTCGGACGAGATCACATTGTTGCTTATAGACTACAAGAAATTCAGTTCAGCTGCATTTTTTGACTATGAAGTCCAGAAAATGTGTTCCATAGCAGCAAGTATGGCTACGATGGCATTCAATAAGTTCTTCCGTGAAAATGTAGAAAATTCACAGACAGAAGATGAAAAATACCGTTTTGCACTGGAAAAAGCAGAACAGAGAGGGGCTATGTTCGATGCCCGCTGTTTTAACATTCCCAAAGAAGAAGCTGCCAATTTACTGTACTGGAGGCAGCTGGATGCGACCAGGAACTCCATACAAATGGTAGGCCAGTCAAATTTTTCACACAAGCAGATCTACGGTAAATCTTGCAGTCAGATCCAGGATATGCTGATGCAGGAGAAAAATATTAACTGGAATGATTTTCCGACGCACTTAAAGAGAGGAAGCTGCTGTATCCGTAAGGAAAATGAAGAAGCCGGAAGACCTAACTGGATGATTGATAGGGAAATCCCCATCTTTAAGGGAGAAGGGAGAGAATACATAGAGAAACTCATCTTTGTAGGAGAAGGAATGGAGGCAGCGAGATGATCAAGGAGTATGTGGATGCCTGGTTCAGAAACAGAGACAAACTGAAGAAGTACTTTGAAACACATACCCAGGAACAGTATGGGCAGAACTACACAGATATGTTGAAGACAATCATAAAAGTCATTATCAATGATCCGGAAGAAATCCTGGATGAAACACGGATCATTGAGAGGGACCTGACGGATTATTACCAGGGAGATTATATCTGGTTGATCCCTCGAAAAAATGAATATTATGATGAGCCGACAGTGGTAGATTGTGTCTTTTGCTATGTAAAATACGGGAGCTGCTGCGGATGTGATACATTGATGGGTATTTATGAAGGCTTTGGAGAGGACAATCAATGGGGAGAAGGACTGCTGCCAAGTGAAAGACGTGTCAAGGATTATATGTATCTTTCTTTGCAGCTTCTTCAAAATATGAAACCATTAATGACTCTTGAGGAAGCAAGACAAAACTATGAAATTAAGTATGAAGATTATATGAAATAAAAATACAGGAGGAACAGAAATGAGAGAATTATTAATGATCCATGCTCTTGATGAAAGAGATTTACTCAGGTCCAGGATTATTGGAAAAATAGGTAAGATCACTTTTCTTGATTACAAGAAGCAGTGTGAGGAGAGAACCGCAGAAACACTTATGGAGGAGAAGGCGTTCTGCGATAAGGTAAAAGATGAGTTCCAGAGTATCAAAGATCTGATCAGGAACTATGATGAGCTTGATGCTGCGATCATAGCCAGTAATGCTACAACCGTCGTAAAGACGAAATATGGTAACTATACAGTGGCAGCAGCCATTGCATTAAAGCAGAGATTGAAGTTATCCAGTGGCAGGGATATTAATAAAGCAGCTCTTCTTCTGGATAAAAATCTTGACTTGAAGAAGGACTTTGAGTCTGAAATGATCGGTGTAATGCAGAAGCAGATGATCGACATTATGGCAAAGCTTAAGAATGCTCAGACGGCGCTGGAAGCTTCTGCCGAAGGAATGCGTAACAGCATTTTAGGCGGAGATAAGGCAAAGAAAGACTCCGCTTCCATAGCTGTTGTGGATGAATATCTGAAGAAAAACAGCTACAAGCTTGTGGATCCTTTAAGCCTGGCTGATAAATTACAGTCTTTGAAAGAGGAGCGGGAGGATCTGTATAAGGAACTGGATACAGCAGTCAAGATCTCTAATGCAACGACTACGATCCAGGTAAACTTCTAAAATATATGCCTGCATGGCGAAAACTGAAACCTCAGCCACCCGCTACGGGGTAAACGTAGCAAAAAAAGGATTGGAAATCCTGATTATGAGTTCGACGGTTGAACATACGGCGTATGGACCGTAGGGAGCAGGTTCGATTCCTGTATAATCATAAGAGTCTGATTTCTTTTTTATGATAGATGTTTTGTCAAATAAGATTTCTGGTTGTGTTATCTGGTTTTACTTTACAATGTTTTTCGTAAGTATTGGTAAAAAACCCGGAAATAAGGTTTTGAGTGCGGTTGAGTTGGCTCCAGGTATCCTCCGGGCTGCCATGCAGGCATTATTAAAAATTCATAGAAGAAAAATAGAATATGCCTGTATATCGAAAATCTGAAACTTTAGTCCCCCTTAGCTGCAGGGGTAAATGCAGCCGTATGAAGGCAGTGTTTGGGACACTGATATCTTCTCCATAGAGCTCGATGGTTGAGCACATGACTCTTAATCATGTTGAACAGGTTCGATCCCTGTTATGGAAAAAATATGGTTTGTTTCTTTTGTGTGATCATTCGTTTGTTGTGGATCTTTTCTGGTTTTATCGTTTGTTTATTATTTATATATTTTTGTGTGAAATATGGTAAAAAACCAGGGGAACGGTTTAAGCAGGACTAAACTGGCTTCAGGTGATCCGCCTGGCTGATATGCAGGCATTATTTTTCGGAGGAAAAGATGAGGGTAGGAGAAATAAGTACAGAAAGATTGATATTGCGCCATAGTGACCAGGACAGAGATGGTTGGAAGTTTTTGATGATGCTGGAAGAAGAGGGAGACTTCCGGATCTTTACAGGAGTGGAGTATTCTGAGAAGTATCGGGATGATTTTCTGGATTATTTTGAGGTTACGCATGGAAATCGCTGTTATTATTCTTTGTTTCCAAAGGAGGATCCTGAAAAATTTATTGGATATGCGGGATTTCATACAAGTTGCATCCGGGGAAACAGGGATGAAAAACGATATGAACTTGAGTTTTATGTGTCCAGGAAATACAGGAATAAAGGATATTGTGCAGAGGCAGCAAAGAAATTGATAGAGCTGTTATTTGCTGAAAACATAGAGATAGATGGAGATGGGTGTAAGGTCACACCGGATGAAGTATATGCGAAAACATTATCGAGAAATTTTCCAGCGATCAGGGTTTTGGAAAAACTTGCTTTTATAAAGTCAGATGAAAGTCCGGCAACGATAATGAGTGAGTTTGTGGATTTTGAGGACGAAGAGTCCTGTTTAGAACTTATATCTGAGTATAAATTACTAAAACTTCCCACACCGATGTGGTGTGTTGAACCTTGAAAATT
>NZ_QUCM01000041.1 GCF_003473545.1 Clostridium sp. AM22-11AC | reverse complement strand
GGTGGCTCTCAAAGTCCGGACAGGTGGCTCAGAGAGCCCCGGAATAATCAATTATGAAGAGCCGTATGCGAGAAAGCCGCACGTACGGTTCTGTGAGGGGCTTACATTGTGAGGTGTAAGTCTACTCGACTGTGGAGAGATTTCTTGAACTTTCCCCATTTTTCAAGGCTTGCAGAGCCTTGTATGATGAAATGATATGTATTTTCCATTATTTTTGCCCTTGTGAGATAATCGTGAGGGAAATAAGGGAAATTTCTTTTTAGTCATTGCCTGCCACCTTGTCGAGAAGCCTTGCTGAATTTCGCTTAGCTTTTCTGGTGGAGTGGGCATAGACATTCATTGTGGTACTGACATCTGAGTGTCCTAACAGTTCCTGTATATCCTTTGGTGCAGCTCCGTTAGAAAGCAGGTTGCTTGTGTAGGTGTGTCGTAACTGATGAAAATGAAATCCTTCAAATCCATCAAGCCTATTGGAAACTGACCGACACACAATGCCGAGTGTACTTGGCAATTCCAGACAGCCATCAGGTCTTAAGCAGACAAAGGAAATTTCATTGTAATCCTCAGGAGCTTCTTCTGAGAGTGTGTGAAGCATTGATGTTTCTGCTGATATGGTATTCCGTATCAACTACTCTTTTTCAGATGATACGGTTAAAAATATTTATTTCTGATTGCGTGGTATTCTTTGATACAATCGAAACTTTCACACAGACCATTGCTGGCTGGGTTGTACTGACAGGAAAGAACATGGCACAAATTAGTGATGGAATATCCAATCCAGTCATTGCCGGAATTATATACTGGCTGATAAGAATACTGGTTTGTGGTGGATGTATGGTGGGTGCGGGAATACTTGTAGCATTCATCGGAATAAAGATTGCAAGGCTATATAAGAAATACTGTTGGGACATAATTACCATACTGGTAACATTTATAAGCATGGCGATAGCAATCTATTTCGGGGACTGGATAAAGACAGTTTTGCCTTTTAATCTCCTATTCTTCTTGTTATTGGTACAGGTAATATATGTCGGGATAAGATGGTATGTGAAAGGCTGGCGGGAAACAAGAGGATATTATTAGATAAAATACAAGCAGGATAACTTATAGAGAGTGCTCCTGCTTGTATGTTTATGCGAACTACAATAAATTTTAATTCCTATGTTCTTCTCCCCATGTACACAAAGCCGTAAGCATAGGTATCAGAGATCTTCCTTTTTCAGTAAGACTATATTCTACTTTCGGGGGCACTTGAGGGTATTCTTTACGGTTCACTAATCCATCTTCTTCTAATGCTTTTAGCGAATCCGTTAATGTCTTAAAGGTTACTTTCCCAAGATATCTTTTCATTTCGTTATATCGGACGACTTCACGTTTGGAAAGGCAATACAGAATTGGCATTTTATATTTGCCATTGATCAGCGATAGTGTATAGGCAAATCCGGTTCCTTCCAGACGAAAATCATTTTGTTCTTCATTTTCCATTTTGACAATTCTCCTTTATACATCATTACACTCTATTTTGAGATAGTATATATTTTTAATGCATGTACTTATTGTTTATTTATGTATATCATATAATTAAAGCAAAGATAAGTCAACCAGTTAAGGAGACAAGTGATGAGAAATAAACTGAATGAAGTAAAAGAGTTTGATATTATTTCAATATGTGACACGATTCGGATTGCTATGTTTGATGAGCCATATCCATACATTGTCCCGGTTAATTTTGGAGAAGAAATTATAGGTGATTAGGTTGTTTTCTACATTCATACCGACTATGAAGGAAAAAAGAATGATCTGCTCGCAAAGAATCCCAATATTGCGTTTGAAATGGATTGCAATCACGAGCTTTATTATCGTGAGAGCAATATGTCCTGCAATTTCCGCTATGAAAGTGTTGTTGGTACGGGACGTGTAGAGATCGTACTGGAAGAAGAAAAGGAAAAAGCATTGACACTTTTAATGAACCATTATCATCCGGTATCAGTAAAATTTAATCCCAAATTCGTACATATGACACAGTGCATGAAAATTATTGTAAATGATATGACTGCCAAACGTGCCATGCCAAAGAAAAATACACTGGATTACAAAGTAATGCAATTTCAGGGCGAAGTAAGAAGCCCACATATGTACGAGGAGAAAAATAGGTCATGAAAGAATATCAGGGAATGTGTTGTGACAGCAATGGCTGCCATCTGCCAGAGGACAATAGCAAACATTACTTTACAAGAAGAATAAAAAAGCATATAATTCTTTTATAAAATATTTAATAAAAGAGGATAAGAAAACGGAAAATAAAGATAAAAGAAATATAACAAGAAAAAAAATAATTAATTATGTGCTGAACAATCATGTCACATCCAAGGCAGAAATCGCAAAAGAGTTAAACTTGAGTATGCCGACTGTATTAGCAAATGTGAATGACTTGTTAGAAAAAATGGTGTTGGAAGAAACTGGGGAATATGCTTCGACCGGTGGACGGAAGGCAAAAAGTATAGGGATTAATAAGTCGTACTGTCATGCAATGGGAATTTTGATTACAGCGAATCATATAGAAATGGTATTAGTAAATCTTGGAGATGAGATTATAAAAAAGGATCGCATCCGTTTAAAATTTACGGCAGAATTATCCTATTGTACAGAGGTGGCACAAAAGGTCAAAACTTTTCTTGAAGGCGAATTAGCGAAGAATACGCTACTTGGGATTGGAGTGGCGATTCCAGGAATTATTGATCAGAAAGAACGGATCGTTTTAAAATCCCATGCTTTAGGTATAGAGAATTATAGTCTGCGCTTTTTAGAGCAGGCTTTGGAAATTCCAGTATATTTTGAAAACGATGCTAATGCTGCAATGCTTGCAGAAAAAAAGCAAAAGTATCCAAATGCGATATATCTGTCTTTGAACCACACCTTAGGAGGTGCATTCTGCATAGATGGAAAGCTGTTTCGAGGGCAGAACCAGAAAGCAGGGGAGTTTGGTCACATGATACTCGTTCCCGGTGGAAGAAAGTGTTATTGTGGTAAATCAGGATGTGCGGATGCATATTGTGCTGCAAGTGTACTGACACAAAATAACAGGCAGTCACTGGATGCATTTATGGAAAAAATTGAAAGTGGTGATGAAAAAATTTTGCAGACATGGAATGAGTATCTGGATCATCTTGCTGTTTTGATATCAAATCTGCGGATGGCATATGATATGGATATCATACTAGGAGGTGATGTGGGAGGGGTATTGTCAGATTATATGATACCACTGGGAGAAAAAGTGATGGCATATAATGGCTTTGAGCATGATGTTTCATACTTGAAAAATTGTTCGTATAAGAAAGAAGCGTCGGCTGTTGGAGCCGCGAAATACTTTTTTACAAAACATATGGTAGAATTGTAAATTTTTTGAACGCAGATAAGCAGTCCACCGCATCTAGTGCGTAGGGCAAGGGGATGTTTAGTCGGTTGGAGTTAAAAACTCCCACTGACAGGTTGCAAAGCGAATGCAGATGTCCGCTTTATATGTGTGAAAAACGAGAAGTTGTGTAAAATTAGAAAAAGATATTATAGTAAAAAACGGAAAGAAAACAGTAACTACGGTTTCCTTTCCGTTTTTGCGTGTTGATTGTGAAAAATACACAAAAAATGTATTTTGAAATTATGAAATATATAAAATTATGAAAAAACATATTGACAAATCGTGTTTACAGGGTAATAATGTAATTACTTTAATAAAACGTTTTATAAAACATAAGATAAAACAATATAAAAAGGAGGAAACAATTATGTTACAGCAGGTAATGACAAATCCAGGAGAAATTATTTTCAGAGAGGTTCCGGTTCCGGAGGTGAAGGAAAATCAGGTGTTGGTAAAGATTATGAATATTGGTGTCTGTGGATCAGATATTCATGTTTATCATGGAAAACATCCGTTTACAAAATATCCGGTAACACAGGGACATGAGGTTTCAGGTGAGATCACAGAACTTGGAAAAAATGTCACAGAGTTTCATGTTGGACAGAAGGTGACGATAGAGCCGCAGGTATATTGTGGACACTGCTATCCATGCCGTCATGGAAAGTATAATCTTTGTGAGGAATTAAAAGTAATGGGATTTCAGACGACAGGAACAGCATCTGAGTATTTTGCAGTGGATGCATCGAAAGTAACACCGATTCCAGAAGATATGTCCTATGAAGAAGGAGCTATGATCGAACCTCTTGCGGTGGCAGTTCATGGTGTAAAACAGATGGGTGATGTGGCTGGCATGAATATTGCAGTCCTTGGCGCAGGACCGATCGGTAATCTCGTGGCACAGACAGCAAAAGGAATGGGGGCAGCGAAAGTGATGATCACAGATATCAGTGATCTTAGATTGGCAAAGGCAAAAGAATGTGGGATTGATGTGTGTGTGAATACCAAAAATAAAGACTTTGGTGAGGCAATGATTGAAGCATTTGGACCGGATAAGGCGGATGTAATCTACGACTGTGCTGGAAACAATATCACAATGGGACAGGCAATTAAATATGCAAGAAAAGGAAGCACGATTGTACTGGTGGCTGTTTTTGCAGGAATGGCAGAAGTAGATCTTGCAGTGGCAAATGACCACGAACTTGACATTAAGAGCACGATGATGTACCGCCATGATGATTATATAGATGGAATCAGACTGGTAAATGAGGGCAAAGTTCATTTGAAACCGCTTATCTCAAAGACATTTGCTTTTAAAGATTATCTGAAGGCATACCAGTATATTGATGATAACCGTGAGACAACGATGAAAGTAATTATCAATGTCAGTGAAAAGTAAGGAGCGTATATGGAAAATAAATATGGAATTGTCGGAGTTGCCCATGTCGGGCTTCCGACAAACGATTTACAGAAAACAGTTGAGTTTTATAAGAGTCTTGGATTTGAAGAAATTATGCAGACATATAATGAAAAAGCAGGGGAAAAAGTGGCATTTTTACAGATAAAAAATTACTGTATAGAGACCTTTGAAAATAGACAGGCGGCAATGTCAGACGGTGCATACCAGCATGTTGCACTTGATGTGGAAGACATTGAAAGTATGTATCAGAAAATCTGCAATGAAAAATACACGGTTATTACAGACGGAATCGAAGAACTGCCATTTTGGGAAAATGGTGTGAAGTTTTTTATGATTAAAGGCCCAAATGAGGAAAGAATAGAGTTCTGTCAGAAACTCTGATAAAAACAGGAGGGACATATGGGAAGCGAAAACAAAAATGGAAAAGTACCGCTGATCAGTAAGATTGCATATGGGTTTGGTGATGTTGGATGTAATTTCAGCTGGATGTTTGTTAGTAATTTTCTGATGATATTTTATACAGATGTGTTTGGAATCAGTATGGCTGCTGTGTCAGCACTTATGCTTTTTTCAAGATTCTGGGATGCAATCAATGATCCAATCGTCGGGGGACTTACGGATAAAACAAAAACGAGATGGGGACGGTACCGTCCATGGCTGTTAGTAGCGGCACCAATTACAGCGGTTCTTCTTGTTATGACATTCTGGGCAAGACCTGACTGGCCGCAGAATGGCAAGATCATTTATATGGTAATTACCTACTGTCTGCTGGTTTTGGGATATACCTGTGTAAATATTCCATATGGAACCCTATGTGGTGCTATGACACAGGATATTGATGAACGTGCAAAAATAAATACATCTCGTTCGGTTGCAGCGATGATAGCGATTGGTGTGTTAAATATTATCACAGTTCCACTGATCAGCAAATTTGGCAGTCACAGTGCAAAGGCAGGATATCTGACGGTTGCGGTCATATATGGATGCATTTTTACAGCCTGTCATTTCTTCTGCTTTGCGAAGACGAAAGAGGCAGTGATCACTCCGGAAAAAGAAAAAATTTCTGTAAAGGTACAGTTGAAAACAGTCATGCAGAACAGACCATATCTTCTTGCATTGGCAGGACAGATATTATTTGGATTTACATTATATGGTAGAAACGCAGATATTCTGTATTATTTTACATATGTGGAAGGAAATGCCACTTACTATACGACTTATTCCATGTGCATTATTATTCCGTCTATTATCGGGGCAGCTTGTTTTCAACCAGTATTCCGCAAGTTGAATAACAAAGGAAGAACAGCATCTCTCTTTGCTTTATTTACAGGAATTTCAATGTTGTCTATGTTTTTCTTCAATGCCAAAGAATCACCAGCTATTTTTTATGCATTATCTGGTCTCACACAGTTTTTTTTCTCTGGATTTAATACCGCAATCTATGCAATTATTCCAGACTGTGTGGAATATGGGGAGTGGAAAACCGGACTTAGAAATGATGGTTTTCAGTATGCATTTATTTCACTTGGAAATAAAATCGGAATGGCAGTTGGAACAGCACTTTTAGCAGGATTACTTGGAAAATATGGTTATATTGCAAATCAGACACAAAATGCAACTGTACTTTCAATTATGAAACATGCATTTACGACGATTCCAGGTGCACTTTGGATTGTGACTGCGGTTGTATTATTTTTCTACCGGTTAAATAAAAAACGTTATAACGAGATTGTGGAGGAACTGAAAAATGGAAGAAAAAGTTGATATCGTGGCATTGGGAGAATTGCTGATTGATTTTACGGAAGCAGGACACAGTCAGGATGGGAGAAAATTGTTCGAACAGAATCCCGGCGGTGCTCCGGCAAATCTTCTAACCGTTGCAAGCCACTTTGGGTATCACACATCTTTTATTGGAAAAGTTGGAAACGATATGCATGGTAAATTTTTAAAGAAGACATTGCAAAAGGAAGGAATCAATACAGATGCTATTGTTGAAGACCCGGGTTATTTTACAACGTTGGCATTTGTGGAAATCGGTGAAAATGGAGAACGAAATTTTTCTTTTGCAAGAAAACCGGGTGCAGATACACAGTTAAAAAAAGAAGAACTGGACCAGACGCTAATTTCCGGATGTAGAATTTTTCATTTTGGATCATTATCGCTGACAGACGAACCGGCAGAAAGCGCAACGATCGAAGCGGTAAAAATGGCAAAAGCAGCGGGTGTACTTATTTCCTACGACCCGAATTACCGTCCATCCCTGTGGAAAAGTAAAGAGCGTGCAGTGAAAAAAATGAAATCTGTTGTAGAACTGGTAGATGTCATGAAGGTATCGGATGAAGAGAGTATTCTCCTGACAGGGGCAAAAAGTTATGAGCAGGCTGCAGAAGAAATTCTTGCTATGGGGCCGAAGCTGGTTGCCGTTACATTGGGAGAACAGGGTGTTCTTATGGCAGCAAAAAACAGAAAAGAAATCATAAAAGCGTTTCAGACCAATGCAGTCGATACGACCGGAGCGGGTGATTCCTTCTGGGGAGGCGTATTATGCAGTATTCTTTCTATAAACAAGCCCGTAGAAAAGATGGAATGGGAAGAGATCAGAAAGTGTGCTGTTTTGGGAAATGCAGTTGCCGGATTGTGTGTGCAAAAGAGAGGTGGAATCCCTGCGATTCCGACGAAAGAAGCAGTGCTTGAATTTATGATGTGGTATAAAAAAGTTGACACCTCATTCTCAAGGATTTGAGATATAATCAAGAGGATAAGGAGAGTGGACAAAATGGCAGGAAACAGACAATATGACCATGAATACAAAGTACAGGCGGTGAAACTCGCTAAAGAAATCGGACAAGCTAAGGCAGCTGAAGAACTGGGAGTGCCAAGGAATACCCTGTATGGCCGGGTACATGCGAACCGTCTTGGCAATCTTGATCTTGGAGCTGGCTCACAGACTCCACAAAGTGCCATGACGCTTAATGAAGAACTTTTAAGGCTCCGTCAACAGG
>NZ_QUCM01000040.1 GCF_003473545.1 Clostridium sp. AM22-11AC | reverse complement strand
TCATAGAAGGACCTTACTTAGGTTATTTTACAGAAAAAGTTTCATAGGCTCCTATAAAATAACACCCAAAAGACATCATTACACCTAAATGGTGTCTTTTTAAAAAGCAGTCAATCATAAGACTAACTGCTTTGTATGTAGGGATATGAAATTGTAAACTAGATTGTCTGTTATAGATTTATAGTCATAATATATTCTTCGCTGTTTTCATCAACAACAAGAAAACCTGCTTTCTTATACATTTTTACTGCATAATTATTTTTCTGAACAGATAAGGAAATTTTTGAATAACCAAAAGATTTTTCCACTAACAATAATTGTTGCAATAATGAAGTCCCAATCCCTTGTCCTCTATACTTTTGAAAAACAGACATAGCAAGGGACGGTGTATCATTGTCAATGTGTCCGTAATCGTTCATTATTCGTACCCAAATAGCACCTATGACATTTCCTTGAACTTCCGCAACTAAAGCCCTATCATCTTTTCGCTTTCCAAATTCAAAAACATATTCTTGTAATTCTGGACAGTTAATTATTGATTTAGGTGGTGGCTCAACACCGTCTGGAATATAAATTGCTTCATACAAAAAGTCATTGAGTAAATCATATTCTGCTTTTTTAATTTCCCTTATGATATAATCCATAACTTGACTCCTAATCTATTTTATCTTTTTTCATACCCCGATTATACCATTCACATATAAGCGCTACAACAAAATTTTATGCTTCAATAATCTTGTTAAAAAGTTCTAAGAGTATATCATTTCATCACTCCAATCTATAATTTTGGTAAGAAAAAAGCAGTCAATCCTAAGACTAACTGCTTTGTGTGTATGGATATGAAATTGTCAAGTTAAAAACTGTTTATTTTTTCTTTTTAGGTTTTTGCGTTGGTAGTTCATCATACATCACATTAAATAACCCCGTCAGAAAATCTTTATTATCAATTTCTTCCACCAATAACATTTCTTTGGCATTTTCGTATGGAATTTCATAAGTAACTGTTGGCATATAAGAAATTGCAGACTTTGTTGGTTTTACCAGTAACCTATCATCATATATACCGCCAATGATTTTTCCACGATAATAGATAATAAATTCTCCCATCATTGCACGATATGTTATTTCTTGTAATTCTGATAATTGTTCTAAAACAAATTGTAAATAATCTTTACTTGAAGCCATTTCCAACCCTCCAATCTTGAATTTTATTATTCCAATGCTTTCTTTAAGTCCAGAACAAATTGCTTTTGTTGTTTTTTTAAATAGGTTTTTACAAAAGGTTTCATAAACCACTTTTTAGGTATCACATTTTCTGTAAAGTCTATTTGTGTTTCATTCCCTTTGTCTATAAAAACACCAATCCAATGACCTTTCATGTTGCTATTCTCCATATCAAATTCCCAGCGTTTATATGGTTCTACAACGGTGACGGTAAATGTAGTAGCATATCCATTTTTTGTGTATTCAATAAATTGTTTGTCATTTATTATTTCTGTTTTGCTCAAATCACTTCGCCATGAGTTATATTTATCAACAGCTAAAACAATGTTCCAAACTTTTTGAAAATCATTACTAATAATTGTATTTATATTTGAAATTGCCACTTTTTCATTTCCCCTTTTCAAACTGAGATTTATTGAATCACCTCTACAATTTGTTTTAGCGAATCATAATCAACAAAATCTACTTTTGTGTTATAGGTTTCTATCAGTGCCTTATCTTCTTGCGTAAGGCTTTCAATTGGCTTGTTTTTAAGAGAATGATATAACATTTTCATCATAGTCTTGTGCTTGAAATTCAATTTACTGTAGTCTATACCACCTCTTAAGTGAAAGATTAAAGAGTTTTTATAAATATCTTTTTCAAGTTGTTTTTCAAGGGAGGCTTTAATGTTATTAGTATTTTCTTTATTATTTACATCTGCAAGCCCTACAGTAACCAGAATCGTTTTGATATTGCTATTTTTCAATAGTCTAAATGTGTTTTTTAATCCTTTTACACCACCTGCATACAACCCCCCAAAATAAATTATCTGCTCGTAATCCTTTATATCCTTTATGTTTTCATAACTTATGCAAGGAATTTCTGTTATCTCTGAAAGTTTTGTAGCGTATGCTTTTGCTGTTCCATATTGACTACCATATATAATTAAACTTTTCATAATTCTTTATACCTCTACAACTTCCAATTTGTCGCTTTCTTCATACTCATATTATAACAGTTCCATATATCCACCACAATAAAAATCAGCATACCCTTTAAATATTTTCTGCATTGAAAATGCACACTTTTCCTTTCTTCCTCTTGATTACCAATCACAGAAAAGAAAAAGCCCTGTCAAGAGCCTTGCCACCATTGGTGGTGCTTTGCACTCTTTACTGGGCTTTTTGTTTGCTGTATCTTCCATGCAAGAGGAAATTAAAAACCTCTGTTCCATTTCGCCTTTAGATAATCTTCATAATCTCCCTCATTAAAGTCTACTTGTGGAGAAGTATTAGGAATGTTTTTTCTGTTGTCAATATCTGCAAGTTGACGGAATATCCAATCATCATAAGGGTTGTGATATTTGTATTCTTTTGGTTGTTCTCTGTATCGGTCTAACCCTCGCATTTCCTTGTGTACTTTCATCATACGTTCTATTTTTTGACGCTGTATCAACTGTTTGATTTCCATAAGTTCTTCAATTTCTACAACCTCATTAGAAAGATAATTGCTGATGTATCTAATCAATATGGTTTCCATGTAGAATTTGTATTCGTTTTCATTATCAAAGAATTCATTTTCAGACAGATAATCTAAGGAAACATTGAAGTCCTGTTCCCGTTTGATAATATCCATAATATATGGCTCGGTATGGTCGATATACTTCCATTCTCCCGACAATAATTCATTGGGTGTTACACCCAGCACGTCCATTATCTTCTCTAATGTATCAAAGGTAGGATAATTCACACCACGTTCAATCTTGGAAAGGCTCTGCATATTGATACCGATTTTGTCCGCAAGTTCCTGTTGTTTCATTCCTCTGTGTTTTCTTATGGTCTGTATGTTTTCTCCTAAGAAACTGATTTTCTTTTCATAATGCTCCATAACTTAGTATAACCGCTCCTTTCGTTGCTTCTCTTGGTATTTATAAGCATATCATACTTAATATATATCCAAAAGTCAACAAAAACTTCTTGACAAGTAATTCTAATGGCGTTATTATCGTATTAGATGGAGTGATTAAGCACGCTAGGGTCAATCACACGCTTGAGTAAGCATAGAGAAGATATATTTTCACTTTGATAGCATGAATAAGCATGGACTGTCAGACCGAAAATAGTGGTTTCCAAAAGGGGCTGGCTGGACGGGGCACGTCCCCCAGACGTGTTCGGACAGACAGTTCCTTTTGGAAAGGGAACGCCTTTAGGCGTTCGTAAAGGGCGTATATGTAACACCGCCCTGCGCATACATGTAACACCGCCCTGCGCATACATGTCATAGTACCTAGAAACTGTGATAAATAAAGGACAAAACGCTATTTTTACCCCGCAAAAAAACGGGGCATACGAAAGGAGTAATGCACTATAACTACACACAAAAATTTATCCGTTAAGATTGATTACATCAGCATTGTATTTGATACTGCAACCGCAGAAGATGTTATCATGCACATTTTAGATTTACCGACTGACATTTTCAATGTCTATTCGGCAAGCGTTAAATTCAAGACCTATCAAGCACGCTGGCAGATTGGAGATATTTATGTATCGGGGGACGCAAGAAAAACAGAGGACAACCCACAAGGGTTAGGCTGTTATCTTGTTATGACTGGCAGAGGTTGTGATGATATTTTCCGTATTCTCGACAGTAGGAATTATACCTTTGGGGATATGTTCCGACGTTGCGAGCGAAGATACGGACTGGATAACTTCCATTTCACAAGACTTGATATTGCCATTGATGATAGGAACGAAAAGCCATTCTTTACCATAGAGCAGATAAAGAAGAAATGCGAAAAAGAGGAATTTATCTCCAATAGTGAGGGCTACCACTTTGATGAAAGCAAGTTTGACGATTTCGACACCGCAAAGACTGTTTATATCGGTGCTGGAAAATCTGGATTATCCTACCGCTTTTATGATAAGGATAAGGAAGTCTGTTCAAAACATAATAAGACGCTTGAGGAAGTCGGCAGTTGGAAACGGACAGAAATGCAACTGCGTGATGATAAGGCTCATGTTTTTGCCATGACATTTAAGGACAGACCGCTGGAACTTGGGGAACTGGCTTTCGGGCTACTGGCAAACAACCTACGCTTTGTCGTGCCAAACAGAAACGAAAGTAATAAAAGCAGGTGGAAAACGTGTAGATTTTGGGAACGCTTTTTAGGGGCTGTGGAAGTCTTGAAACTGCAAGTACCAAAACAGCAAAATTCCCTTGAGGAAACACAGCAATGGCTCACAGAGGGTGGCGTGATTTCCGCTGTCAAAAGTTTTTATTTCTTAGAAGAACATGACGCATTAGGTGGACTGGAAAAAGTAGGAACTATGCTTGATAAGGCAAGATACAGCAGTTCCCTTTCCAGTAAATTAACCGCCCATTTACAGAGGATAAACCGCACCGACCTTATCCCCTATATCCAGTATGACACGAAACATGGGAAAGGGGGTATCTGATGAATAACAACGATATTCCCGTATGGGAAAAATACACCCTTACCATTGAAGAAGCGTCAAAGTATTTCCGTATCGGAGAAAACAAGTTAAGACGATTGGCAGAGGAAAACAAGGACGCTGGCTGGCTCATTATGAATGGCAACCGCATACAGATTAAACGCCGACAGTTTGAACAGGTCATTGACAAATTGGACGCTATCTAGTGCAAATGAGCCTTGTATGTGTTATGATGAACACAAGTCATATCAAGGCTCTTTCCAACAAGGAAAGGAGCAGACACCATGAAAGAAAAAAGACGGGATAACAAAGGACGTATCCTGCATACTGGAGAGAGCCAACGAACAGACGGAAAATACTTATATAAATATGTGGACGCATTTGGAAACACAAAATATGTGTATGCTTGGAGATTGACACCCACAGACCCGACACCAAAGGGAAAACGGGAAAAACCCTCACTTCGAGAACTGGAACAGCAGATAAGACGGGATATTGAGGACGGTATCGACAGCACAGGCAAGAAAATGACGCTTTGCCAACTCTATGCCAAACAGAACGCACAGAGGGCAAATGTGAAGAAAAGCACACAAAAACAACGGGAACAACTCATGCGGTTATTGAAAGAGGACAAGCTGGGTGCTAGGAGCATTGATACAATCAAACCCTCTGACGCTAAAGAATGGGCGTTACGCATGAAAGACAAAGGCTTTTCCTACAATACCATTAACAACCATAAACGCTCGTTAAAAGCGTCATTCTATATCGCCATACAAGACGATTGTGTAAGGAAAAATCCCTTTGATTTCAAGTTAAGTGAAGTCATAGAAAATGATACCAAAGAGAAAGTCGCATTGACAGAGGAACAGGAACAAGCCTTACTCTCATTCATCAAGACGGACAATGTGTATCACAAATATTATGATGATATGCTGATATTATTAAAAACAGGACTTCGTATCTCGGAACTGTGCGGACTGACAGTAGCCGACATTGATTTCAAGAATGAAGTTGTGATTATCGACCACCAGTTATTAAAGAGCAAGGAACAAGGCTATTACATTGAAACGCCTAAAACAAAAAGCGGAATAAGGCAAGTGCCATTAAGCAAAGAAACGATACAGGCATTTCAACGGGTTATGAAGAAACGCCCAAAGGCAGAACCATTTGTGATAGACGGACGGGGCAACTTCCTATTTGTCAATCAGAAAGGCAAGCCAAAAGTTGCGATTGATTACAACGCCTTATTTGTCCGTATGGTAAAGAAATACAACAAGCACCACAAAGACAATCCCTTGCCACATATCACACCGCATACGCTACGCCATACGTTCTGCACAAGGCTGGCAAGCAAGAACATGAACCCAAAAGATTTACAGTATATCATGGGGCATTCAAACATTAGTATCACAATGAATTGGTACGCTCATGCGTCCATAGATACCGCAAAATCAGAGGTTCAGCGTCTAATTGCATAGAAGTATTTACCACGATTTTAACCACGTTTGATAGAGAAAATATAAGAAGATAGACCTAGATATGTGAGGTTTACCACAAAAGCAAAATGCCCGTAGAGCCGATAAAATAAGGCTTTGCGGACATTTAAGAAGATATAAAAAGATAGTCAAAAAGACATATATAATTTAGATTAATCCTTATACGATTGGTTCCTGGGCTTTAGGTCTTATCAGTATCAGTCTTCCTTTTGAAAAGTATCCGGACCTGGTAAAAGAAGAATACCAGGCGGCACCTGCAGATTATGCTGTAAAGATCGCAGCTTATGCAGATTACAGTGCTGATATTTATAATGACGGTACATTTGTTGATGTAAGTGTTTATCCCTACGGAGCAGATGGGTTTGCAAACAATGCCCTTCGTATCCAGATCCAAAATAAAGAGGAAGAAGTCGCAAGCCAGGATTTCAACGATATGTACTATTTCAATCTGGACGCATATTATGTGAGATCAGGAGACAGACATTTTCTCCATGTTCTGACCCATGCAGAAAATGACTGGACTACGGATAATGTATATGAGATCACAAATGGGCAGATCCATGATCTGGGATATGTAGAGGGAACTCCGGCACTGATACGATATGAGTATAATTATAATGAGAACAGTCTTTTTACCAACAGCGAGGATGTGGCTGCATACAATGATCCAGGTGCTCTTTACCTTGAAAAGACTATGAACGCATTCAGTACCTATTCCGGCAGCAGACATTATCATGTAGGAAGCTCTGGACTTTTAGAAAGCAGAGATCCTTATGTGGTAGGCCCGGCAGAAATAGTGGTTACAGTAAAAAAGGCACTGACTGTAAAAAAGACAGATGCCTCTGGAAGAGAAAATGGAAAAACAGAAGTGATCCCTGTGGGAACAAAACTGTATTTTTACATGACAGATAATGAAAGTTACGTGATCTTTCGTTATGATGGGGATCAGTACGGAAAGGTATCTATGTATAACAGTGACTGGCCCCAGAAAATAAATGGGGAGGAACTTGAAAGCGTACTGGATGGAGTCATGTTTGCAGGGTGAAATTTTACATAAAAGTTACAAAAATTCCCTATAAGGCCTTGTTTTGTTAAATATGAGTTGCATTTATATGAAAAGTATGCTAAAATCTATACAAGCTGTTCGGGAAAGGCTTTCCGGCAGACAAACAATGAAATCCTATTCGCATTACACCAGAGAGCCAGGAGTTTAACTCCTGGCTTTTTGGTATGTGTAAAAGTGTGCAGACTGCTTTGAACTGTTTTTGTAAAGTCAACTGTCTTGTCATATGACAAAAGTAATTGACAAGACAGAAAAACAGAGTTAAAATTGCGGGGACGTTAAATGATGAAAAGAAAACAGATTATGTTATGGAGGCATTATGGAAAAGTTAAAAGATTTTCTGCACCGGAAAGACATTGAGATCAGTGTAAAACGGTATGGCATTGATGCTCTTGGTGCAATGGCGCAGGGACTGTTCTGTTCCCTTTTGATCGGAACCATTATCAATACACTGGGAAGTCAGCTTCATATTCCGTTTCTGACTATGACAGTAGCAACAGTCAATGATACAGCCTATACAGTAGGCGGCCTTGCATCTGCCATGAGTGGCCCGGCTATGGCGGTAGCGATTGGCTATGCCCTTCACTGCCCGCCCCTTGTATTATTTTCCCTGATCACCGTAGGTTTTGCATCCAATGCACTTGGCGGCGCAGGTGGTCCTCTGGCAGTTCTGTTTGTAGCAGTTCTGGCATCAGAAGCAGGTAAGGCTGTTTCCAAAGAGACAAAAGTGGATATCCTTGTTACACCTCTTGTTACCATTGGCGTAGGTATCGCATTATCTGCACTTCTTGCACCGGCTCTTGGAAAAGCAGCCATGAAGGTGGGAAATGTGATCATGTGGGCAACAGAGCTTCAGCCATTCTTAATGGGTATTTTAGTATCTGTATTTGTAGGTATTGCCCTGACACTTCCGATTTCTTCCGCAGCCATCTGCGCAGCTTTAGGTCTTACAGGACTGGCTGGCGGAGCAGCAGTAGCAGGCTGCTGTGCCCAAATGGTAGGTTTTGCAGTTATGTCTTTCCCGGAGAATAAATGGGGCGGTCTGGTATCCCAGGGAATTGGTACATCCATGCTCCAGATGGGAAATATTGTAAAAAATCCTAAGATCTGGATCGCACCGATCGTTACTTCCGCTATTACAGGACCGATCGCAACCTGTCTCTTCCATATGGAAATGAACGGAGCTGCTGTTTCTTCCGGTATGGGTACCTGTGGTCTGGTTGGTCAGATCGGCGTGTATACAGGCTGGGTCAAAGACGTTTCTGAGGGAACCAAGGCAGCTATTACAACAGGTGACTGGGCTGGACTGCTTCTTGTATCCATTATCCTTCCTGCAGTGATCTGCCCGATCATCAATATGTTCTTAAAGAAGATCGGCTGGGTCAAAGAAGGAGACTTAAAGTTAAGTTACTAAAACTTCCCACACCGATGTGGTGTGTTGAACCTTGAAAATTCAAT
>NZ_QUCM01000004.1 GCF_003473545.1 Clostridium sp. AM22-11AC | reverse complement strand
AAAATATATTTCATTAACTCTCAAAAAATAAAGTGCTAAATCCTAAAGACGGGCACTATAAAAATCATAAAATTTGACAAAAAAATAAGCCGTAAATGGCTTAAATAAAGGATTTGTATTAAAACACTAAAAAAAGAAGTGTAAAACTCCCGACAAAAAAGAAAAAAGTACTTGCAAATTTGTGCTACATGTATATAATAAGACTTATAAAATCATATAATGATATATAATCAATTATCATTTTTAAGGAGGAATTATGAGAGACTTACATGCATCACAGATTAAGGCCGCAGTTGAGGCAGTGAAAGCCAGAAAGGAGGTCAATGAGGTTTATTTCGTCGCTTGTGGCGGATCCCAGGCAGTGCTTATGGCTGGACAGTATATGTTCGATAAGGAGAGTTCGATCCCTTCCCACGTATACACCGCGAACGAGTTCGTATATGATACGCCGAAGCGTCTCAATGAGAACTCCGTCGTGATTTCCTGCTCACATTCCGGAAACACACCGGAGACCGTAGAGGCAACGAAGCTTGCACGTTCCAAGGGCGCCCTTACGATCTGCTTATCCAACCTCGAGGGTTCTCCACTCTGGGAGGCAGCAGAGTATCCTGTTCACTATGACTGGGGTAAGGAAGTAAGCGATTCTGATAAGAATAAGGGTATCCTTTACGGCTTACTTTTCAGCCTTCTTTCCGTACTCGCTCCAGATGCGAAGTGGGATGTATGCCTGAAGGAGCTCGAGAAGCTGACCGATCTTTCTGCACAGGCGAAGGCACAGTACGATGCACAGGCGAAGGCATGGGCGAAGCGCAACAAGCGTGAGAAGACCATCTACACCATCGGCAGCGGCATCAACTATGGTGAGGTTTACTCCACCGCGATGTGCTGGTTCATGGAGATGCAGTGGATCAACTCCGGATGCATCCACTCCGGTGAGTACTTCCATGGCCCGTTCGAGGTAACCGATTATGATGTTCCATTCATGCTTGTAAAGTCCATCGGTCACACCAGACACCTCGATGAGCGTGTAGAGAACTTCGCAAAGAAGTTTACAGAGGATCTGCTCGTACTCGATCAGAAGGATCTCGATCTTTCTACGGTAGCTGATGAGGCGAAGCCATATGTTGCAGCCATCCTTACCGGCGTGGTGATCCGTCACTTCGTAGAGGCGATCGCCTTCGAGCGTGGTCACTCACTCGATGTTCGTCGTTATATGTGGCAGATGCAGTACTAAGATACAGTACGAAGAGGAAAATATATGTCGCTTAAACTGGTTATTTTTGATGTAGATGGACTGCTGCTCGATACAGAGAGGGTATGGCAGGATGTATGGTATGATACGGCAAGAGACTTCGGGATCGACGACTGGAAGAGAGAGGACTTTCTGAATGTGGTTGGTCGCAGTGGACAGCCGGTGTATGATTACATGGAAGAGTTGTTCCGTGGACGCTGCTCCACAGAGGAATTCATGAAAGTCGCCCGTCAGCATGGAGTAGAGCGTCTGGAGCGTGAGCTCACCGCAAAACCGGGTGCCGTGGAACTCCTGAACTGCATCAAAAAGGCCGGACTTCCGTGTGCGGTAGCGACCGCCACCAGTCGATCACTGACGGAGGAGCGCCTGACTCGCTTACAGCTCATACAGTACTTTGACTATATCTGCTGTGGTGATGAGGTCGTCGAGCGGAAGCCTTCGCCGGAAGCGTACCTGAAGGTGCTTGCGAAGATGAATACAGCACCGGAGGATGCACTGGTTTTCGAAGACTCGAAGGTGGGCGTCCAGGCAGCCTGGAATGCCAGGATCCCGGTCATCATGGTGCCGGATCTGATGCCGCCGACGGAAGTCCAGAAGCGACAGGCCATAAAGATTATCGCCTCTTTATCAGAGGCTGTTCCAATCATAGAAGAATTAAGTAAGGATGGTACGAAACATGAAAGATGCATTTGATGTGCTGATGATTACACATGCAGGATTGTGCAAGGGATATGCAGATGCATTGAAGCTGATCCTGGATATCGACGAGGATGATTTCGGGACGCTGTCGTTCGAAAACGGAGAGTCACTGGATGACTTTTCAGAAGCAATCCGTGCGACGATCGAGGAGAGATATAAGGATCGGAATCTGGTCGTCCTTCTGGACCTTCCGGGAGGATCGCCGGCGAATACCGCCTTACCATTCATGAGCTCGTCGAGAAAACTGATCGCGGGTGTAAATCTCCCGCTGGTACTGGAAATCATGGCAATGAAGAAGAGCGGTACGACATGGGAGGAGCTGGACCTCGATGATACCTGTAAGAGTGCAGCCCAGAGCATCGTACTGTACAACAACTTTTTAAATGGAGGAAATGTATGATTAAGTTAGTTCGTGTAGATCATCGTCTTTTACATGGCCAGGTGATTTTTTCCTGGACCAAGCAGGTAGGCACCAACTATATCATCGTCGCCGATGATAAGGTTCCGAATGATCCGATCAGCATGATGGCGCTCAGCATCGCGAAGCCGGTGGACTGTGAGCTTAGTATCATTCCGTTTTCACAGCTTCGGAAGCTGGTGGATGAGAATGCCAGCAAGAATATCATGATCATCGTAAAGGGACCGGCAGAAGCACTTCAGCTTGCGAAGGAGCTTCCAGAGGTGACCGAAATCAATTATGGCGGTGTGGCGAAGAAGGCCGGTTCGAAGGAGTACGGTAAGGCCGTGTACTTAAATGAAGCAGAGCTGAAGGCCACCCAGGAACTGATTTCGATGGGAAAGAAGATCTATATTCAGATGGTGCCATCCTCCCCGATCGAGCATGCATCATTTGAGAATTAAAAAAGGAGATGTCGTATGCTGATTAAAGCGATCTTACTCGGTTTAGTTGGTATCGTCGGTGTCATCGACTCCAGATTGATCGGACGTCAGAACATCGGCAGACCACTGATCCTGAGTACACTGGCAGGCCTCGTATTAGGCGATGTCAGACAGGGTGTAATTTTAGGTGCATCCCTGGAACTTATTTCCATGGGATTTGTAGCGATCGGAGCAGCCGGACCACCAAACATGCAGTTCGGAAGTATCATCGCCACTGCGTTTGCGATTCTTTCCGGTGCCTCCACGGAAGCGGCACTGACCATCGCCGTTCCGGTCGCCGTCATTGGCGAGTTCCTGAGTGTCATCATGCGTATGGTGATCGCGCAGTTCTCTCATGTAGCGGATAAGGCCATCGAGAACGGACAGTTCAAGAAGGCGATTCATATCCACCTCTGGTGGTCCTTCGGCTTCAACGCGCTGGTTTACTTCATCCCGATCTTCCTGACCGTTTACTTCGGTACGGATCTAGTTACGAACCTGGTAGCTGCGATTCCGCAGGTCATCACGAACGGCCTCACAGTCGCTGGTAACCTCTTATCGGCCCTCGGATTTGCGATGCTGCTGAGTTCAATGCTGTCGAAGAAGATGTTCCCGTACTTCCTTCTCGGCTTCCTGATCGTCGCATATTCCGGTCTCAGCCTGATCGGTGTGACCATGTTCGCCGCGATCCTGGCATTCATCCTGGATAAGGTTCTGTATGGAAAGGGGGCAAATGCATAATGGAAAATCAGAAAGCATTAAAGAAGGTAAGCGATAAAGACTTACGTAAGGTCTTCCTGCATTCCCTCGCGATTATGTGCTCATGGAACTATGAGCGTCAGATGCACATGGGCTTCATGTATGGCATGGCACCGGTGCTTGACAAGCTGTATGCAGATGATGAGGAGAGAAAAAAGGAAGCGTATCAGCGGCATATGGAGTTCTTTAACTGCACACCGCAGCTGACACCGTTTATCATGGGCCTCGCCGCTTCCATGGAGGAGCAGAACGCAAATTCAGAAGAGGGTGAGTTCCAGACCGAGTCGATCTCCATGATCAAGACCAGTCTGATGGGGCCGTTCGCCGGCATCGGTGACAGCTTCTTCCAGGGAACCATCCGAATCATCACCTTCGGTATCGGCCTTTCGTTCGCACAGCAGGGCAGCATCCTGGGACCGATTCTCGCAGTACTGCTGTTCGCGATTCCGTCATTGCTGTTTGCCTACAATGCAACCTTCTTCGGCTACAGGTCAGGTAATAAATACCTCGCAAAGCTGTACCAGGAAGGACTTATGGATCGCGTAATGCACTTCGCATCCATCGTCGGTCTCGCCGTCGTCGGCGGTATGGTAGCCAGCATGGTGTCCGTCACCACGCCGCTTACCTTCTCCACCGGTGGTACGAATCTGGTCATCCAGGATATGCTGGATTCCATCATCCCGAAGATGCTTCCGTTCGTATTTACGCTGGGCATCTACAATCTCGTTCAGAAGAAGGTCAATACCAACGTCCTGCTGATCGGCATCGTCCTCTTCGGCATGGTCATGGGTGCACTGGGCATTCTCTAAACAGAGCGATACACTTCTTTAAAATACCACAGGGCACTGTGGCATACCCCTGAAAAAATATCCAGACTTCCTGCATGCATAGTGAATTCGAGATCCGGAAAGTACTATACCGTGCGGGAAGTTTTGTTTATAATGAGAACTTATTTACATGATGACTTAGATGACATGGTGACGTATGCAGGAATCCCGCTTATTTGCAGAGGGGACTTACGTATGAGCTCACGCAGTGAAAAGAAAGGATAGATAAAGATGAAAGAATTTACATATGTGATCAAGGAAGAACTCGGACTGCATGCGAGACCAGCCGGACTGCTGGTGAAGGAAGCGAAGAAGTTCCAGAGCGCTACGACGCTCGCGGCGAAGGGAAAGACCGCAGCTGCCGGCAAGCTGATCGCCATCATGAGCATGGGCGTCAAGCAGGGCGATGAGGTGACCGTGCAGGTCGAGGGTCCGGATGAGGATGCTGCGTTCGAGGCACTCGAGAAGTTCTTCCAGGAAAATCTGTAATTCATCGATCGATATAGAATCTGAGGGGACAGGAAATGGAAAAATACATCGGAAAGTCCGTTTATAAGGGAACGGCGATCGGTCCGATCAATGTTCTGAAGAAGAGTGATGGCATCGTAAAGCGTCAGCATGTCGAGGATGTAGCGGCAGAGCTCCAGCGTCTCGAGGATGCGAAGAAACAGGCGCAGGCCCAGCTCGGCGCGCTTTATGAGAAGGCGCTTCAGGAGGTTGGCGAGGTGAACGCGCAGATCTTCGAGGTGCATCAGATGATGCTCGAGGATGAGGACTACCAGGATGCGATCCACTCGATGATCGAGACGGAGGAGCTCAATGCTGAGTACGCGGTGGCGGTCACCGGAGATAACTTCGCCGAGATCTTCGCGAATATGGATGATGAGTACATGCAGGCACGTTCCGCGGATGTGAAGGATATCTCGAATCGTCTGATCCGGAATCTGAGTGGTGAGGAGGAGCTCGACTGGGCGCATATGGAACCGTCCATCATCGTGGCGGATGACCTGACACCGAGTGAAACGGTGCAGATGGATAAGCGTAAGATCCTTGCGTTCGTCACCGTCCATGGCTCGACGAACTCCCATACCGCGATCCTCGCGCGTATGATGAACATCCCGGCGCTGATCGGTGTGCCGGTGGAGCTCGACAGTCTCCATTCCGGTACGATGGGCATCGTCGATGGCAAGGATGCCGTGTTCTGCGTGGATCCGGATGAGGCAACCATCGCTGCTGCACACGAGATGCAGGCGAGGGCGGCAGAGCAGAAGCGGCTGCTTGCAAACTACAAGGGACGTCCTTCGGTGACGAAGAGTGGCCGGAAGGTAAACGTATATGCAAACATCGGCAGTGTTTCAGATGTCGCATATGTACAGGAAAATGACGCGGAGGGCATCGGCCTGTTCCGCAGTGAGTTCCTGTATCTCGGAAAGACCGCGCTGCCGGATGAGACTGAGCAGTTTAACACGTACCGTCAGGTGCTACAGACGATGGGCGGAAAGAAGGTGATCATCCGAACGCTCGACATCGGTGCGGATAAGAACGTCGATTACCTCGGACTCGGAAAGGAAGATAACCCGGCGATGGGGTATCGCGCGATCCGTATCTGTCTGAAACAGCCGGATGTGTTTAAGACACAGCTCCGCGCACTGCTTCGTGCGGCGAAGTACGGAAACCTCGCCATCATGTATCCGATGATCATCTCCGTAGATGAGGTGCTTCGGATCCGTGAGATCGTCGCAGAGGTGGCGGCAGAACTCAAGCGGGAGCAAATCCCGTATGCGATTCCGGAGCAGGGCATCATGATCGAGACGCCGGCAGCAGTGATGATCTGTGAGGAGCTGGCAGAGCTCGTCGATTTCTTCAGCATCGGCACCAACGACCTCACGCAGTATACACTTGCGATCGATCGCCAGAATGAGAAGCTGGACGAGTTCTATAATCCACATCATGAGGCGGTTCTTCGGATGATTCAGATGACCATCGATGGCGCGCATAAGGCGGGCAAGTGGGCCGGCATCTGCGGTGAGCTCGGTGCTGACACGACCCTGACGGAGCGTTTCGTCGAGATGGGCATCGATGAGCTGAGTGTCGCACCATCTATGGTGCTCAGCGTGCGCAGTAAGATTTGTGAGATGGCGTAACGCCGTTCATAGCACGAAAAACAGAAGATAAATAAACGATAAATAAACGAAGCGAAGGGGCAACCACACGAGATGTGTCGGTGCCCCTTCTGAACTTTATGGAGATAAATCTGTGATTGTGTTTGTGCTGGTTCTGGCTGAAGCGTCCTTCTGTTGTGGATCGAAGCTCAGTTCGACTTGATCTTCTCGTCCATGACCGTGGAGTCGTTTGTGGAAACGACATAGGTGACGCGATCACAGCGGACCGTCGTCAGCGAGTAGTGGATCGGCTTACCATCCTGATCATAGCTGATTTTATGAATCGAAAACAGCGGGTCGCCGACGTTGCACTTCAGAGTATCTGCGCTGTGGCTCTGCGCAGCCTTTCCGTCGATTTCGAGGACGGAATGATTCGGCCGGATATGATAGCACTCATCCATCACCTGGTAGAACGAGCGATCTTTCGAAAGTGTCGTGATGAAGTCCGGGAAGCGGGCATCCTCGATGTAGATCTTATCGATCGCGATCGGTTCGTTATCCTGCCAGACCAGACGCTCGATGTAGACGACCTTCGTCCCCATCGGAATCATCAGCTTCTCTGCGATATCCTCATCCGCGTTCAGGAACGATGCCTGGATGATATCGTGTCTGGACGCGTGTCCAAGGCTTGACAGACTTTCCTTGAAGCCGCTGGTCTTATTCAGATACAGCTTGTCCTTCTTGAAATTGATGAAGGTGCCCTTTCCCTGGACCTTATTGACATATCCCTCATCGGATAAATTCTGTATCGCCTTTCGAATCGTGATTTTACTCACATTATACTGGTCACTTAGCTCGTTCTCCGTCGGAAGCTTATCTCCCGGCATGTACTGCTTCGACAGGATACGGTTTTTAATATCTGCCTCCACCTGCAGATACAGCGGCTTGCTGCTATCCATGATCATCATTGTTTCCATCTCCCCTTCGCATCAGCGATGATATAATTAAATGCCATATCATCATATTGTACCAAGTCGCTAGCGCGACGGCCAGCCCCAGATACAATTTTTGTTGTTAGTTTTTTTAAGAAAATATGCCATAAAAGTCACCCTCTTATAGTATAGCACCATAGCACCATAAAAGCAAGTATAAAAAAGAAAATTTGTCAAGTTTTTAAAACAAAGAAAAAAGCCAGCAAATATGCTGACTTGAGGATAAAATATATTTCATTAACTCTCAAAAAATAAAGTGCTAAATCCTAAAGACGGGAAAACCACTGAATTTACTGTATAATATAAGCGATACGAAACACCCGAACCATGATTCCCTTGCAGCAATAAAAGAGAAAAACCTCTCCAAGCGAAGCTTGATTATTTTTTCTTTTACTGCTCAATAAAAAAGCCGAAAACCCTTGAAAACAAAGGTTTTCGGCGTTATTATCTGGCGCGCCAAAAGGGATTCGAACCCCCGGCCTTCCCCTTAGGAGATGGACCCAGTGCATATATTCCCTATCAACAGGGATAAAGAAAATGCAGTTATATCAAGGCTTTTCTCCATGTTCTCTATAAACCTTGTACAAGCAAAATCAAGCAAAAACAAAGGATTTTAGCCCCCTATTGTTTGCACTCTGTTTGCAAAGGCGCGAAATTTGGCGTTAGCCAAAAGTTCAATTCCCGTCGAGACTTAATTATATTCATGGTATCGTGGACATAGTTTACCATACATAGAGGTTCATTACAAGAGGTATTGAGCCAGTGAAAGTGCCTGTTTTATCTTTCTCAGGAAAGGTAAAGCAGGCACTTTTTTTCATATCTAAACTTAGAAAGAAATGAGGTGAAATCATGAATACACAGATTATTGCCATAGCCAACCAAAAAGGTGGTGTCGGCAAAACAACCACTTGTGCCAATCTTGGAATTGGTCTGGCGCAGTCCGGGAAGAAAGTCCTTCTGATTGACGGAGACCCACAGGGAAGCCTGACCATCAGCTTGGGCAATCCTCAGCCTGATAAGCTGCCCTTTACACTGTCAGACGCTATGGGCCGTATTTTGATGGATGAACCAATTCGTCCCGGCGAGGGTATCCTGCACCACCCTGAGGGCGTAGACCTGATGCCTGCGGACATCCAGCTATCTGGTATGGAGGTATCTCTGGTAAACGCTATGAGCCGAGAAACCATTCTGCGACAATATCTGGACACGCTGAAGGGGCAATACTCCCATATCCTTATTGATTGCCAGCCCTCCCTGGGTATGCTTACGGTCAATGCACTGGCTGCCGCTAATAGGGTTATAATCCCCGTCCAGGCAGAGTATCTTCCAGCTAAAGGTTTGGAGCAGCTTTTGCAAACTATCAATAAGGTTCGCAGACAAATCAATCCCAAGCTGCAAATTGATGGGATTCTGCTGACGATGGTAGACAGCCGAACCAATTTTGCCAAAGAAATCTCCGCTCTTCTGCGCGAAACCTATGGCAGTAAGATCAAGGTGTTTACATCAGAAATTCCTCATTCTGTCAGGGCTAAAGAAATCAGTGCTGAAGGAAAAAGCATTTATGCCCATGATCCTAATGGCAAAGTGGCTGAGGGCTACAAAAATCTGACGAAGGAGGTATTGAAACTTGAAAAGCAGCGCGAAAAAAATAGAGCTGGCCTCAGTAGATGACCTGTTTTCTACAGAAGAAAGTCGGCAAGACGAGCAACTGGAAAAAATTCAGGAAATTCCCCTATCTGAACTGCATCCGTTCAAGGATCACCCCTTCAAGGTCAAGGATGATGATGCAATGATAGAAACCGCAGACAGCATCAAAAAGTATGGTGTGTTGGTTCCTGCGATTGCCAGACCACTGCCTGATGGCGGTTATGAGCTGGTAGCCGGTCACAGACGCCGCAGAGCCAGCGAATTGGCCGGAAAAGAAACCATGCCTGTCATTGTGCGCGACTTGGATGACGATGCTGCCACAATTATTATGGTTGACAGCAATTTGCAGCGAGAAAATCTGCTCCCCAGTGAAAGGGCTTTTGCCTACAAAATGAAGCTGGAAGCCATTAAACATCAAGGAGCAAGAACAGACCTGACTTCTGTTCAAGTTGAACAGAAGTTGAGCGCCAGAGACCAGGTAGCAAAAGAAGCCGGTGAACGAAGCGGTATCCAGGTAATGCGATATGTTCGTTTGACTGAACTGATTCCAGAGCTTTTGGATATGGTGGATGAAAAGAAAATCGCATTTAACCCAGCCTATGAACTCTCTTTTTTGAAACCGGACGAACAGCAAATGCTGGTGGAAACAATGGACTATGAGCAGGCTACCCCTTCTCTCTCTCAGGCTCAGCGAATGAAAAAGTTCAGCCAGGAAGGGAAATTGTCAGAAGATGTGATGCTTGCCATCATGTCAGAGGAAAAAAAGGGTGATCTGGATAAAGTGACCTTGAGCAGCGATACCTTGCGAAAGTATTTCCCCAAAAGCTATACACCGGCCAAAATGCAGGAAACCATTATTAAACTGCTGGAACAATGGCAGAAAAAACGCCAACGAGATCAGGAACGATGAAGGGAGAGCCTATGAAAGATATTGCAGCAAGGGAACTGAAAGGCCACAACATTCTTGCAGTGGAGCGATTTTGGGACAGCACTTTCTGGATGATTGAGTTTACTGTCTTGCGCCCTACTGCTTATGGAGAACCTGGTGACGAAATGAGGCTTTTTCTCACAGAGGACGGGTATCAGTCAGCTCTGCAAAGCCAGCAGCGTCGAGAAATCAAAATTAAGAGATATGCCCATGTTATTGAGGGGCATATCCTCGACTTCAAGCCTAAAAAACACCGTCGTTCATAACCGATACAACGAAAGGAAAGGAATGAATATGTGTACTGTAAGAGAAATCCGAGAAGCTATTCAAGAAGATTGCCGCTCACAGCGTGATATGGAATCCACCGAGATTGACCGTGTTTTTCAAACCTTACCATTTTCTCAGGAAAGGGATCTGTTTGATAAACCACCAATGCCAAAACGCCCCTACCGACGCAAGAAAAAAGATACAGACAGACCCTAACCGCTGCCACAATTCTTTTATGAATTGCGGCTTTTTTCATACCTGAGAAATGAAAGGAGTGAAGTAAATGGCTGTTTTTCGTGTAGAACGCACTGGCGATTACACGGTTATGAGCAATTTTCATCTAAAAGACAAACGACTTTCTTTGAAGGCAAAGGGTCTCTTGTCGCAAATGTTATCTCTGCCTGATGACTGGGATTATACGCTGTCAGGACTCAGCTATATCAATCGAGAAAGCAAAGATGCAATCCGCTCTGCTGTCAATGAGCTTGAAACAGCCGGATACATTCGGCGCAGACAGACAACTGATGCTTCTGGTAAATTCGCAGCCAATGAGTATACCATTTTTGAGCGTCCCATCGAGGGAGAACCGATGTTGGATAAGCCGTTGTCGGAAAACCCGATAACGGTAAACCCGTCAGCGGTAAATCCGTTACCGGAAAATCCAACACAATTAAATACTAAGAAATCAAATACCCAAAAACAAAATACTCATGGATCAAATACCGATTCCATTCCCTTCCGGGAAACAGCGGCGGTAATACCGCCGGAACGGAAAGGAAGGGATGCGATGTCTGTCACAGAGATAGAAAATTATCGGGAATTGATTTTGGAGAATATCGAGTATGATTGTCTGAAGCAGCGTTATCCTCTCTACCTGGATGACCTGAATGAGATCGTAGAGCTGTTGGTAGAAACGGTCTGTGCCAAACGAAAGACCACCCGGATCTCTGGTGCGGACTTTCCTCATGAAATTGTACGCTCCCGCTTTTTGAAGCTGGACAGCTCTCACATCGAGTTTGTCATGGACTGTCTGCAAAAGAACACCACCCAGGTACACAACATCAAGCAGTACCTGCTTGCAGTGCTGTTCAACGCTCCTACCACCATGAATAACCACTACACTTCACTGGTAAATCACGATATGCACGCAGGCGGCTGGTAATCAGCCGCTTTTGTATTACACCAAAGGAGGCACAGCATGAATCAGATTGAAATTTTCAATAGTCCAGAGTTCGGAAGCATTCGCACTTTGGAACAGAATGGCAAAGTATTATTTTGCGGTACAGATGTGGCAACAGCGCTGGGATATACCAATCCACGCAAAGCCGTCCGCGACCATACCAGGGGTGGAACGAAATGTTCCATAGGGGTCCAGACTGGGAAAAAGGCAGATGGAAGCCCCGCGGTACAAATGGTCGAAATGCTCTTTATCCCCGAAGGTGATCTATATCGTCTGATCGCCCATAGTAAACTGCCGTCAGCGGAACGGTTTGAACAATGGGTGTTTGATGAAGTTCTACCTGCCATTCGCAAGCACGGAGCCTATCTCACAAAAGAGAAGTTGTGGGAGATAGCCACTTCTCCGGAAGCTCTGATAAAGCTCTGCTCCGAGCTGCTTGCTGAGCGGGAAGAAAATGCGTCGCTACGAGAGGAAAATGCCCTGCTGGAGAGTAAGGCAGCCTTTTATGATTTGTTCATCGACCTCAATCACAGTACCAACCTCCGCACCACCGCCAAAGAGTTGCTTGTCCCGGAGCGTCGGTTTGTCCGTTTCCTTCTGGAAAAGCGTTTTGTGTACCGCACCGCATCCGGTAATGTACTGCCCTATGCAAAGCCAGCCAATGAAGGACTGTTTTGTGTCAAAGACTACTGCAATCACGGGCATATCGGCTCCTATACGCTGATAACCCCGCAAGGCAAACTCTACTTTGCTCAGCTGAGAGACATGATTTTGATGGTTGTATGAGAGTGGGAAAGGAAGTGAGTTTTATGCCAGAAGGCAAAACAATCGGTCAGCTGATGGAAGAAATGCGCCAGAAAGCTGGAGCGCAGAACTATCACGGCCATGACTACATGGATCTCCAGCGATTTGCTGAGAACACCCGGCACATGATTATTTTTGATGTGCTGACGCATGACTCCCCGGTGGGCTGGAAAGGTGAACGAACCCGCCTGTTTTTGTCAGATAAGGGCTATGAAAAAGCTCTGGACAGTCAGGCAAAGGGACAGATCAAGATTCTCAGTCATGCAAAGGTCAGAAATGGAGATTTGCTCTATGACCGTTCTGAGCAAATTCGTTGAGGGCGGTTCGATGAAGAAATACCTTCTCCGGCGGCTGGTGGTCCCGCCTTAGAAATAAATGCACCACCCCTGCACATTTTGTGGAAAGGAGGCGATGAAAATGCAGGAAGAAGTGGAAAACAGGACTTTAACGCTGGTTGTCAGCGGAACAAAGTTCACCGGCAGGCTGCTCAAAGCCGCCATCAGCAAGTACCTTGCCCACCGCAAGGAAAAGAAGCTGCAAAAGCAGAGAAGCCGTGACGCGCCTGTGAAGCCCCAGGGCAAGCAGACGGTGAAACAGCTGATTGGTCAAAACCAAGGGGTTTCCAACATCGAGATCACCGACCCCTCCATCAAGGAGTTTGAGAAGATCGCCCGGAAATACGGCGTGGACTATGCGGTGAAGAAGGACCGCAGCAGCTCCCCACCCAAGTACCTGATCTTTTTCAAGGGTCGGGACGCGGATGCCCTGACCGCTGCTTTTACCGAGTACACCGGGAAAAAGGTCAGAAAGGCGGAGAAATCCGAGCGCCCGTCCGTGCTGGCAAAGCTGAGCCAGTTCAAAGAACTGGTAAAACACGCCGTCGTGGACCGGAACAAGCGGAAGGAGCTGGAACGATGAAAAAGCAGCTGAACATCAAAAAGCTCATTTTGCTGAATCTGCCGTATATCCTGATGGGGCTTTTCTCCACCAACTTCGGTGAAGCGTGGCGGATGGCCGTGGGTGCGGACGCTTCGGCAAAAATGCTCTCGTTCTTCTCCACGCTGCCGGTGGCGCTGGCCAGCTGGTGGCCCAGCCTGCACCCGCTGGACCTGCTGGTGGGCCTGTGCTGCGGCGGCGGCCTGCGGCTGGCTGTGTACCTGAAAAGCAAGAACGCCAAGAAGTACAGGCACGGCATGGAATACGGTTCCGCCCGGTGGGGAACCCATGAGGACATTACACCCTACATCGACCCGGTATTCCAGAACAATGTGATTCTGACGAAAACGGAGAGCCTGACAATGAACAGCCGCCCCAAGGACCCAAAGACCGCCAGAAACAAAAATGTGCTGGTGATTGGCGGCTCCGGTTCCGGTAAGACCCGCTTCTGGCTCAAACCGAATCTGATGCAGATGCACAGTTCCTATGTGGTCACAGACCCGAAGGGAACCATTTTGGTGGAGTGCGGAAAAATGCTCCAAAGGGGCGCACCCAAGCTGGGGAAAGACGGAAAGCCAATGAAGGATAAGCACGGCAAGGTCATTTATGAGCCGTACCGAATCAAGGTCCTCAATACCATCAACTTCAAGAAATCCATGCACTATAACCCTTTCGCCTATATCCATAGCGAAAAGGACATCTTGAAGCTGGTCACAACGCTGATCGCCAACACCAAAGGCGAAGGCAAGGCCGGAGACGATTTCTGGGTCAAGGCAGAAACGCTTCTCTATTGTGCGCTCATTGGCTATATCCACTATGAGGCTCCGGTGGAGGAACAGAATTTTTCCACCCTTATTGAGTTCATCAACGCCATGGAAGTCCGGGAGGATGACGAGGAGTTCAAAAACCCCGTGGATCTGATGTTTGACGCATTGGAAGCAGAAAAGCCAAACCACTTTGCGGTGCGCCAGTATAAGAAATATAAGCTGGCGGCAGGTGTTGTATGCTCTAAAAGACTTCTTAATCAAGCGGTTAGGAAGTCTCTTAGAACACATAACCTAAAACCGAAGAAAGGAGCGCAAGTTATGAGAAAAAACGAGAAAATCACAGCACTGTACGAACGACTGAGCCGTGATGACTTTGGCAAAGATGATGACCAACAGCGTGAGAGCAACTCCATATCCAATCAAAAGGCAATGTTGGAGGAGTTCGCCGCACGGCAGGGCTTTACAAACATTGTCCATTTCACGGACGATGGCATTAGTGGTACTTGCTTTGACCGTCCCGGATTTTTGGCAATGATGAAAGAAGTGGAAGCCGGGAATGTGGAGTACCTGTGTATCAAGGACATGAGTCGCATGGGTCGTGACTATCTGAAAGTCGGTCAGATTATGGAAATCCTGCGTCAGCGTGGCGTTCGCCTTATCGCCATCAATGACGGCGTGGACAGTGCCAGAGGTGACGATGATTTTACCCCTTTCCGCAACATTATGAACGAGTATTACGCCAGAGACACCAGCCGTAAAATCCGTTCCACTTTCCAGTCCAAAGGCAAGTCCGGCAAGCACCTCACAGGCACGGTCATTTACGGCTATCTCTGGAATGAAGCCAGAGACCAATGGTTGGTTGACCCCGAAGCCGCTGATGTGGTCAAGCGCATCTTTGCCATGACGATTGAGGGCTACGGTCCGTATCAGATCGCCAGCAAGCTGAAAGAAGAAAAAATCCTCATTCCGTCCGCTTACCTTGCCCAGCACGGCGAGGGTGTGAATAAAAACAAGACTTTCAAAGATGTGTACGGCTGGGGTTCTTCCACCATCTGCAACATTCTTGAAAAGCGTGAATATCTGGGACACACCATCAACTTCAAGACTCGAAAGCACTTCAAGGACAAGAAAAGCCATTATGTCCCGGAGGACGAATGGACGATTTTCGAGAATACCCATGAAGCTATCATTGACCAGCAGACCTTTGACCTTGTGCAGAAAATCCGTGGGAATGTCAGACGCTACCCGGACGGCTGGGGCGAAGCAGCTCCCCTCACAGGCTTGCTTTATTGTGCCGATTGCGGCGGCAAGATGTATGTCCACCGTACCAACAACGGCAAGCGTATTTCTCAATATACCTGTTCCCAATACAGCAAAGTCCCAGTTGGAAAGCTCTGCACGACACAGCACCGTATCAATGAAGATGTGGTACTGTCCCTTGTTTCCGAAATGCTCAAAGCTATTGCCGAGTATGCCAAGCATGACCGAGCCGAGTTTGTCCGTGTGGTGCAGGAAGCGCAGTCCAGCCAGCAGACGGCAGAGGTCAGAAAACAGCGCACACGCCTTGCCACAGCAAAGCAGAGAGTTTCCGAGCTGGAAGTCCTGCTCTGCAAAATCTATGAGGACAACATTTTAGGCAAGCTGTCCGACAGCAGATACGCCACTCTGGACGCTCAATACGAAAAGGAACAGTCCGAGCTTACCGCTGAAATCTCTGTTCTGGAAAAGGCTGTCAAGAGCTATGAGAAGCACGAAAAGGACGCTGACCGTTTTATCGCTCTGATTGACAAATATGAGAACTTCGACAAGCTGACCATTGCCATGCTCAACGAGTTTATCGAGAAAATCCTTGTACATGAGCGTGACCGCAAGGGCAGTATACAGACCACACAGGAGGTCGAGATTTACTTCAATTTTGTCGGGCGATTCGTTCCTCCGGCGTTTGGAGAAGTGGAGCTTACCCCAGAGGAATTAGAAGAAATCCGCAAGCGTGAGGAACGCAAAGACAGGCTTCATCAGAACTACTTGAAGCGGAAAGCCAGCGGAGCGCAGAAGCGATACGAGGACAAAATCAAGGGGAGAAAAAAGGCAGAAATCGAAGCCAAGAAAGCCGCCATTCGTGCGGAGGATATTGCAAAGGGCGTGTTCGTTCCCGCCAGCAGTTTACCGCAGAGAGAGCCGATGAAAGGAGTACAAACAGCATGAATATCACTTACACACGGAACGGCGATTATCTTATCCCGAACATCATTATCCGCAAGACCAAGCCCATCGGACACTACGGCAGACTTCGCAAGGCGTATTTAGAAATGCACCGCCCGATACTGTTCAATGAACTGGTGCTATCCGACAAGCTCTTTGAACATTGTGCCGAGATTGACGAAGCGGCACGAAACCGCATGGAGCTGATCGTGCGGTCACTGGCAGAGCAAAACGGTGTGACTGAGCAACTGAAAGCCGATAATCAAATGGAATGGGTGCGGCAGATGAACGCTTGCAAGGCACAGGCAGAGGAAGTTGTGAAAGCAGAATTGATTTATGATTGAGTGAGGAAGTCCGGGCAGAAAACTGTTCGGACTTTTCTCAGTTTGCGCGCCATGGGCGCGCTCTAACGGGTGTAAGTCCCGAACACGCCCAGATAGTGGGAAGTGTATAGCCGAACAGCAAGGGTGTCCATCGCGAGGTGGAATCTGAAGGAAGCTGTAAGCAAATCTCTGGTCCGACGGACAGAAATCACATAGAAGGCTAGGCTGCGAGAGATAAGTTGGCTGAAAGCAACAAAGTCTAATAACTATCACCTTTGTAGTAGCAGAGTAAATGTGGCGGATATATGGAGAGAAAGAGCGTGCACCTTAAGCGTGGAGGTCTCACAGAGGTTCCATTAGCCTAGTAACAACGAACTGTGAGAAGTCAGCCGAGCCCATAGTAGTGAAGAAGTCTCTGTAATGGAGATGGAGCAAAGGGGCGAACAATCAATAAGTTTGAGTATGTCTTGAATTGCAGAAATGGCAACATCTGCCGTAACCAATCGGGAAAAGGGTGGTCAAATCAAGCGAGACGGAAAGGAAAGAACGCATGGACACAAGTAGTCTAATGGAGCAGATATTATCTAGTGATAACCTCAATAGAGCATACCTGCAAGTCGTACGAAATAAAGGTGCAGAGGGAGTGGACGGAATGAAGTACACAGAACTCAAGGAACATCTTGCAAAGAACGGCGAAATCATCAAGGAACAGTTGAGGACAAGAAAGTATAAACCTCAGCCAGTACGAAGAGTGGAGATACCAAAGCCTGATGGCGGTGTCAGAAACCTAGGAATACCAACAGTAACAGACAGATTTGTACAACAAGCCATTGCGCAGGTATTAACACCAATCTATGAGGAACAGTTCCATGACCAAAGTTATGGATTCAGACCGAATAGATGTGCACAACAAGCAATCCTAACAGCACTTGATAGGATGAATGACGGTAATGACTGGATTGTAGACATCGACTTGGAAAAGTTCTTTGACACAGTAAATCATGACAAGCTTATGACTATCATAGGCAGAACCATTAAAGATGGAGATGTCATCTCTATCGTTAGAAAATACCTTGTCAGCGGAATCATGATAGATGATGAATATGAGGATTCCATTGTGGGGACACCACAAGGAGGAAATCTCTCGCCATTATTGGCAAACATCATGCTGAATGAACTTGATAAGGAAATGGAAAAGCGAGGGCTTAACTTTGTACGATATGCGGATGACTGTATTATTATGGTCGGAAGCGAAATGTCTGCCAACAGAGTCATGAGAAATATTTCACGATTCATTGAAAAGAAGCTAGGGCTCAAAGTCAACATGAGCAAGAGCAAGGTAGATAAACCACAAGGACTTAAATACCTTGGATTCGGTTTTTACTTTGATTCAAGAGCGCATCAGTTTAAGGCGAAACCACATGCAAAATCGGTAGCAAAGTTTAAGAAAAGGATGAAAGAATTCACTTGTCGTAGTTGGGGTGTCAGCAACAGTTATAAAGTAGAGAAGCTTAACCAGCTCATTAGAGGGTGGATTAACTACTTCAAAATAGGAAACATGAAAACACTCTGCAAACAATTAGATTCAAACATTCGTTACAGACTTCGTATGTGTATATGGAAACAATGGAAGACACCACAAAATCGTGCAAAGAACTTGATAAAACTTGGAATTAACAAATATACAGCATGGAAAGTTGCATATGCAGGGGATAGGATTGCCTATGTATGCAACAAGGGTGCTGTGAACGTTGCAATAAGCAATGAGAGACTAACCAGATTTGGATTAGTCTCAATGATGGATTACTACGCCGAAAGGTGTGTTACTTGTTAAGTTGATTGAACCGCCGTATACGGAACCGTACGTACGGTGGTGTGAGAGGTCGGGAAAATTTATTTAATTTTCCCTCCTACTCGATTATATTCCAAAGTTGCGATAGAATTGTTCACGAGTTTTATGGTATAATTTGAATGCGAAAAATCGTAGAATTGGAAGTTGGTAGGAGGTTGCTTTATGAGCCTTGATAGGAAAATAAATCGCATTCAATTTCTCTCAGGAAATTCGCTAAAGGTTATTGCTGTACTGACAATGCTTATTGACCATCTATGTAAAATTGTGCTGCAATGGCTGCTATCAAACTACTGGGGGGCTATGGCAGATAACGGGCAAATGTCGTGGGAGAGATTCCGAGAGATAGATTATTTCATACGGTTTGATTTGCAAAGCATTGGGACGATTGCTTTTCCGCTATTCTGTTTTTTGCTGGCAGAAGGATTCCAACACACAAGAAGTAAAAAACGCTATATTGGGTTGATGCTTGCATTTGCCCTTATTTCGGAAGTTCCATTTGACATAGGTTTCTTTAGTGCGTATTCACGAATGGAAGATACATTTCCGTTTTACTTGAAGTATCAAAATGTATTTTTCACCTTGTTTTTAGGCTTATTGACATTGGTATGCCTTGAAAGATTTTCGTGTAAATCAGACCTACCGGTGGATAGAATAAAATCAGCAGTCCTGCAAGTTCTCAGTGTAGTGCTTTTTTCCGGCATTGCGGAAGGAATCCATTGTGACTACGGTATGCAGGGGATCTTATTCATATCAGCATTTTATATTTGCCGTAATCACCGAATCTATCAAGTGTTGCTGTTCCTTTTGGCTTACATGGGGACAACGGGGAATCAACCGCCTTTATGTACGCTTCTTGCCTGCTTGCTTATTCTGCTATACAACGGAAAGCGTGGTAAACTGAAGCTAAAATACTTCTTCTATGTTTTTTATCCAGCACATATCCTTGTCCTATATTTGATTCAGATAGGACTCGGAAAATACTTACTGAAATGACTAATTGCAGTTTGTCGAGAAATTAAGCCGGAGCAAACCCCTTTAGGAACTAAAGGGCGCACTTCTATACTCTCTGTCGAGAGTAGTGCGTCCTGCGGAGCTTCATTCTCCGTCAGCAGAAGAAAACTGCATGACCGAGAATGTTGCGTCACTTCGTTCCGTCAAGGTGGCTACACCCCCTTGCGCCGCTAAAGCGGCTATCCCCTGTGGACTTGCCGTCCGCAAACGGTTTTGACAAACCGTTCGCCGCCAGCAAGTTTGAAAATCAAGAATCTTAATTTGATAAAGGAGTGTGATTCTATGAAAAAGAAATTACCCATAATCCTCTTGGGTGTTATTTTGGCTTGTGTGTTGGTTTTCGGTTTCCTTTATGCAAACAATGACATTGGTAAAACCGCAAACAGTTTAGAAGCAGACATTCGCCAATCTCAAAAAATTTTGGATGATTGGATTGTTGATGGAAGCATTTCCGACACAATGGCTGCATTTATTTCTTACCCACAGGACAAGACAGACCACACTTTTTCTGTCTATGTAAATCGCCCTGGCTTGTCTTTTGGATATTTCTTCCGTGGTGGTGGAGATATAGTTGAGGTTGATGATTACATTGCAGAGTTTGTTGTTGAGGGAAATAACGAAAGGGCATTTATCTCAATGAATACCCAAAATATTGTTCGACTTGAAGTAGATGATGGCAACGGCATTCAGGTGATTGATATTGATAGTGGCAAGCCTTTCGCCATTGTCCTGCCCCTAAATGTAGGAAACATCTGTTTCTATGATGCGAATGGAAATGTTGTGGAATATCTTCGCCAACAACTTTGACCAACTTCAATTTACCGAACTGAACACAACAACTGATGTGGACTTGCCGTCCGCAAACGGTTTTGACAAACCGTTCGCCGCCAGCAAGTTTGAAAATAGTAAACGATAATTTAACAAAGGAGCGTGAGCGTATGAAAAAGATTATGTTTGGAAACAGTTTAATGCTATTGGGTATTGCTATAATGATACTTGCAGGATTAAAGGTGATATATGTAGGAACACTGTGGGTGTCGTTTCTTTTAATTATCGTGGGTTTTGTTATGGCTACGATTGGTTTTTTCGGTAAGGATAGCAAATAAATTATCTAACTGAATACAACAACCGAATACCGAAAAATAGACCGTTGACTGGTCGCAATGTGCGAAAAGTTGGCGGTCTTTTTTATACCCATTTTCAAAAAAGGAGGTCAACCAAAATGGCAAAACAGAAAAGCCTTGAACAGCTTCGAGCTGAAAAAGAGCAAGTGGAAAAGCGGCTTGCACAGGAACAGCACAAACTGGAGCGTTTGGAGAACAGAAAGAAATATCTGGAGAAAGGCGAAAGGCAGAAACGTACCCACCGCCTTTGCAATCTGGGCGGCACGATTGAGAGCCTTGCCCCGGAGGTCAAAAATCTCACACGCACCGAAATGACCGAGCTGATGGAACACATCTTTTCTCTGTCCGAAGTCCAGCGAGCCGTCCGTCACATGGCGATTACCCACATCAAGCAAGCAAACAGAGAAAAGGAGTTGAAAGCCAATGGCGCTATTTCATCTGAGTGTCACACAGACTAAGCGAAGCGCAGGACAGTCCGCTATCGCTTCTGCCGCCTATCGTTCCGGCGAAAAGCTGTATAGCGAGTATTACGGCGAACACAGCGACTACACCAGAAAGGGCGGCGTGATCTGCTCTGACATTCTTCTGCCGTCCCATGCACCGCCCGAATACGCAGACCGCCAGACCCTATGGAACGCCGTGGAAAAAGCCGAGCGTGGAAAGAACGCCCAGCTTGCATACAGCTTTGACATTGCCTTGCAGAATGAATTTTCCCTTGAGGAAAACATCGCTCTTGCAAGGCAATTTTTATTGGAGAACTTTGTAAGCCGGGGCATGGTGGTTGACTTCGCCGTACACCAGCCAGACCGGGAGGACGGCGGCATACCAAACCCGCATTTTCATGTGCTTTGCCCCATCCGCCCCATCGAGCAGAACGGCAAATGGGGACTAAAGCAACGCCGGGTGTATGAGCTGGACGAGGACGGCAACCGTATCCGAGACGCAGACGGAAAGTTTGTGTTCAACGCAGTTCCCACTACCGACTGGGGCAGTCCCAAAACGCTGGAACATTGGCGGCAGACATGGGCGGAGCTATGCAATGCCAAGTTTGCGGAAAAAGGTATTGATGTTCGTATCGACCACCGGAGCTATGAGCGTCAGGGCGTAGAGCTTCTTCCCACCGTCCATGAGGGCGCAACCGTCCGGGCGATGGAGAAGAAAGGCATACGCACCGAAAAGGGCGAGTTCAATCGCTGGATCAAGGCAACCAATGCCGTTATCCGAGACATCAAGAAGAAAATCGCTCTCCTGTTCGATTGGATTGCCGAAGCAAAAGCGGAGCTTGCCAAGCCGCAGGCACCCGACCTTGTTTCTCTGCTGAACGCCTATTACACCCAGCGCAAAGCCGGGGCGTATTCCCAGAAAGGTAAAATCAGCAACCTAAAGGAGATGAATGAGACTTTCAATTATCTCCGGGCAAACGGCATTTACTCCCTTGAAGATTTGGAAAGCCGTGTCAGCGAACACAGTGCTGCCACAGAGAGCTTGAAGAAAACGCTGGACGAACAGACTGCCCGAATGAAAGCAATTAAGCAGCTCTATGACAGCTCCGCTGCTTTCCAGAGCTTGAAGCCTGTCTATGACGGCTTGCAGAAAATCAAGTTTGAGAAGCCCAGAGCCAAGTACAAGGCAGAGCATGAAGCGGAACTGAAACAGTTCTACGCCGCCAGACGAAAGCTGACCGGGGAGTTCCCAGATGGCAAGGTGGATATGAAAAAGCTGTCCGACGAGTATGACGAGCTGGAACAGGCGCACGAAACCACCTATGGCGAGTTTAAGGCTGTCAGAGACGATTTACACCGCCTTTGGAAGGTCAAGTCATGCGTAGATACTGCCGCCCGATTTAACGAGCGCACAGAGGAACAAATGCTCCAAAATCGACCCCAAACACAACACAAAAAGGAGGAACTATCCCGATGAATTACACCCAAGCACAGATTGACCGGGCGAACGCCGTCAGTCTGGAAGATTTTCTCCGTACACAGGGAGAGACGCTTATCAAAAGCGGACGAGAATACCGCTGGAAAGAACATGACAGCCTGACCGTCCGGGGAAACAAATGGTTTCGCCACAGCCAGAGCAAGGGCGGCTATCCCATTGATTTTGTCATGGAGTTTTACGGCAAGTCCTTTCCCGAAGCCGTCCAGCTCCTGACCGGCGAAAGCGGCGAAGGACAGACCGAAGCCACCACAGCACCGCCCACAGCGTTCCACTTGCCCTTGCACAACCGAACAGCCGACAGAGCAATTCAATATCTTTGCGAAAGCCGAGGTCTCAACCCGAAACTGGTTGAGGCTTTTCTTCTTTCCGGGGATATTTACGAGGACGCAAAGCGGCACAATGTTGTGTTTGTCGGCAGAGACCGAAGCGGTACGCCGAGATACGCCCATGTGCGAGGAACGGCAGACCCATTCAGACAGGACATTGCCGGGTCTGACAAATCCTATCCGTTCCGACACGAGGGTAATGGCAATCAGCTCTTTGTCTTTGAAGCGCCGATTGACCTGTTATCGTTCATCTGCCTTTATCCGCAGGACTGGCAGACAAGGAGCTATCTTGCCCTGGGCGGCGTTTCGGGAAAAGCCCTTGACCGTTTTCTTTCTGAGCGCAAGGACACCCAAAAAGTGTTCCTCTGCCTTGACAGCGACACCGCAGGAAATGAAGCTTGTACCCGACTGGCACAGTCCATTCCCTGCGAGATAGCCGTCATTCGCCTTGTCCCGGCAAGGAAAGACTGGAACGATGTTCTCCGCCAGCAAGGGGATATTCCGAGCCGCAAATTCATAGCCGAGACAATCACGCTGCGAGAGCTGCCAACCGCCCAGCCTGTCCCAATGCTCCGTATGGCTGATGTGGAGCTGACGAGCGTGGAATGGCTATGGTTTCCCTATATCCCATTTGGAAAGCTGACAATTATCCAGGGCAATCCCGGCGAGGGCAAGACCTACTTTGCCATGCGCCTTGCGGCGGCTTGCACCAATCGAAAGCCTTTGCCCGGTATGGAGACACTTGAACCTTTCAATATCATCTATCAGACCGCCGAGGACGGTCTGGGTGATACCGTCAAGCCCCGACTGATAGAAGCAGACGCAGACCTTGAACGAGTGCTTGTCATTGACGATAGAGACACGCCGCTGACCCTTGCCGATGAACGCATAGCAAGGGCAATCCGGGAAAACAACGCAAGGCTTGTTATCATTGACCCGGTACAGGCGTTTCTGGGCGCAGATGTGGACATGAACCGGGCAAATGAAGTCCGTCCCATCTTCCGCAGTCTGGGAGACATTGCACAGGCTACCGGGTGCGCTATCGTGCTGATTGGACACCTTAATAAAGCCGCAGGAACGCAAAGCACCTACCGGGGATTGGGGTCTATCGACATTACGGCGGCAGTCCGCAGCCTGCTTTTTATCGGCAAGCTGAAGGACAGCCCCACAACGAGGGTGCTTATCCATGAGAAAAGTTCCCTTGCGCCGCCCGGACAGTCCCTTGCCTTTTCTCTGGGAGACGAGAAAGGCTTTGAGTGGATAGGGGCTTATGACATTACCGCTGACGAGCTTCTTGCCGGGACAGACACCGCAAAGACCGAGAGCAAGACCGCACAGGCGCAAATGCTCATTCTGGAACTGCTTGCAGACGGAAAGCGTATGCCGAGCGCAGAGCTGGAAAAGGCAGTCAATGAGCGTGGGATTTCCTCACGCACCATGAGAACGGCAAAGAGCCGTATCGGGGACAAGCTTGTGACCGAGAAAGACGGCACAGCATGGGTCTGCTATCTCCGAGACTGACAGCAGGAACACGGCAAGCGTGGCAAAGACGGCAAGGTTTTTATAGATACCTTAATGTTGCCGCCTTGCCTTGTTCCCTCATACCGACACCGTCCGATGATGAACAGTCACCGGGCATTTTTCATTTACAGGAGGATTTTGAATGAACAATACCGCAACCAACACCGCCACTTGCCCGACTGTCAGAAAGCAGATTGGCAAGACCACCTATATCGTCCGTGTCCATTTCAGCGAGACCGCCAAAGAGACGATGGAGGACAAAATCAAGCGTATGCTTCGTGAGGAAGTCCGCAAAATGTGACTTCTTTTTGAATTTGATGAAAAAGTCCTTGACTTTTCGTCTCTGGAAAAACAGCCAAGTCGATCCTGATTTCCTGTGGTGCGCGTCTTGCCGTGTTCGACATTGCAGAGCTGCGTGAGGTCACGGCTTATGATGAGCTGGAGCTGGACACTCTGGGAGATAGGAAAACTGCCCTGTTCCTCATCATGAGTGACACTGATGACAGTTTTAATTTCCTTATATCTATGTGTTATACCCAGCTTTTCAACCTACTCTGTGAAAAAGCCGACGATGTGTATGGCGGCAGGCTCCCGGTCCATGTGCGCTGTCTCATTGACGAGTGCGCCAACATTGGCCAGATACCCAAGTTGGAAAAGCTGGTGGCCACCATCCGAAGCCGTGAGATCTCCGCCTGTCTGGTGTTGCAGGCGCAGAGTCAGCTCAAGGCGATTTATAAGGATAACGCAGATACCATTATCGGAAACATGGATACTTCCATCTTTCTGGGCGGTAAGGAGCCGACCACTCTCAAGGAGCTGGCCGCCGTGCTGGGTAAGGAAACCATCGACACCTACAACACCGGAGAGAGCCGTGGGAGGGAAACATCCCATTCACTCAACTATCAAAAATTGGGGAAAGATATGCCATACTTGTTCGTGAAGAGTTCAGTTGCCTTGAATTTATCATGAACAGGGACACGATCAACTGGATTCTGAAATAACTGAATACAGGAGGTCGAACATGGAGCATTTACCAAAGAAAATCCATCAAAACGGAATCAGCTACACGCTGGTGGGAGACTACTACATCCCCGATCTGGAGCTACCGGAGGAAAGCCGCCCCATTGGGCGGTGGGGCCGGATGCACAAAGCGTTTCTGCAAGAACACCGGCCCGGCCAGTACAATGCCCTGCTTCTGTCGGGAAAACTCTGGACATATCTTGCTGACCTGAACGAACAGGCCGCTGACCGGCTGGCGTGTATCGTCTCGCAGATGCAGGAGGCGGAGGGTGTCACCGAGGAACTGAAAGCCCGTGACCAGCTTGCGTGGGTCGGGGGCATGAACAGCATTCGCAGCCGAGCAGAGGAAATCATCCTCTCTGAGATGATTTTTGTTTAAGGAGGTGCCTGTCTATGAGATACCGTATCGAATACGCCGATGGGCGTTATTGTAACTTTGCCAACGGCAGGGCTGAGCTGCTGAAATGGCTGAAACTGCTGAAGCAAGAGGAAATCTCCGACATCCGCAAAGTATATAAAAGCGGTGTGTCAGATTCCGTCCTGGAAACATACCGGAATTATATCCGCCCAGCATAAGGAGGGGCGCTTATGGGTACAGATATAGAAAAATTGGTTGATTTGATGATTCAGGAGCGGATGCAGAGCCAGTTTGCTAAGTGGCGGGAGGCAGAAACCGGCACGGAGAAAAAAGAGGACTGCCTTCGCTTGGAAAACGAGTATGAAAAAGCAATCAGCGCATTGTCTGAGGAACAGAAGGACGCTGTAAGACACTACTGTGATTCTATTTTCGATTCTGGTGCAGAAAGCGAGTGCTTCTTTTACCGGCTGGGCCTCAAAGATGGCATCCGTCTCTGGAAGTTTATGAAAAAGCTGATGAAAACGGTCAGCTAACGGATGTATAACCACATATTTTATTCCGCCCACAAACGGGTCGAAAGCCGTCCAACGGTACAGATTGGGCGGCTTTCCTGTTATCTGCGTTTCTTCCGCTTGGGCGCATAGTACGGCTGCGGCTTGGCCTTTCCTCTCATGTTGTTGGGATTTTTGAGCATTTTGGACAGGCTCAGTATCCGCAAAAATGCAGAGAAGTCCTCTGAGGAAATCTTCTCGAAGGGTATCTGCATTCTGTCGCAAAATTCGTGGATTACCACTTCCTCTTGGCTGCCCTGTTCGAGCGCCTGTTCAAACTTTTCCTTGACGTCATCCAGCGTGGGCTGCGGGTCGGCGGTGGTCTTGTCCTTGCGGTGTGCTTCCCGGATGTCCCGGACGATGCTGTCCAGATCATCGTGCATGACATGGCTGTAAAAATCGCTTTCCTGCACCTGCCCCAGTTCCAGCGTCCGCATATAGAGGTCATCTTCTCCGGGCGCATACTTGCTCATGACGGTCTGCCGGGTGGCCTCCAACACCAGATTCATCTGCTCCACCCGCATATTGGCGATCTGGTCGATGCAGATTTCCATATCTATCATCAGCCGCCGGAAATTCGGGTGGGCAGCCAGTTCGCAGAGAAGCCGGTTGTTGATTTTGCCGCTGCTCAAAAGTTCCACCATATCATCACTCAGATGCAGAGATTGAAGTTCTGTGTTTGGGTGATTTTTATTTTCCGTCAGCCCCATCAGATAGTCGGTGGACACGCCGTAAAAGTCCGCCAGCGTTGCAATCGCAAACGGGCTGATGTCCTTGTAGTCATCGGTTTCGTATTTTCCCAGCGCGGATTTAGACAGGCCGGTCTGCTCCGCCAGTTGTTCCAGCGTCAGGTGCTTGTCCACCACCCGCAGGTCTTTGAGCCGCTCCGGGATTGTCAGCTTTGCGTACATCCAAAGCCCCCTCTCTCGTTATCTTTTTCAGTGATTACACCCATTATAGCACGATTCCATAAGCGTGGAAATATGCGGATTTCGAGCGTTTTTCCGACGTTTTGGATATACGGGAAAGGGCCTCTTTTTTCGGTAAACTGGTTCTTGCAGACAGGCACAGAACCTTGAAAATCGAATGACCGGCTGCAAGGGGTATGGCCTCCGGGGAAGTGACGCCAGGACAGAAATCGAGCACACCAAAGAGGCCGATACGCCGGGAGAAATTCCGGGCAGGAGCGGCTTGCAGGCAGACCGGCGGACAGGAAACAAGTTTATCATGCGGGGCGCATGGCTCCGCAGCAAAGAAATGGAGGAAATCATTATGACACTGAGTATGAAAGAAAAGAAGATTCTCTACGCTTACGGCTGTCTCAGCCACCACAATACGGTGACACGGCTGAAATGGCTGACGGCTCTGACGGTTGACCCGGAGGCCAAACGCCGGATGCTGGGGCTGGCCCGGAAGGTGGAGACGGAGATGAACGAAAGCTGGTACGAGGATTTTTATCACCATCTGCGCATGGAGATGGACGAGTACCGCCGTCTCAAGCGCAACCTGCGTGTGCTGAAATCTTACACCGATTATGAGGAGGATCTGTATGAAGAAGCTGTCTAAGTATGAGAAAGAAACCATCATCAACTGGAACGAGGCGGAGAACCTTGCCAGCGTCTACACCTTCAACGCCAGCTTGAAGCGCAGGCTGGCTGATTTCAGCCGGAAGTACCCACTGTTGTGCCGGTTGGAGCGCAGCACGCCGGAGGGCAGCGTGACCTATGTGCTGGACAAGTCCCGGCTGTCGATCCGGCTGGTGCCTCCGTACAGCGAAGAACGGAAAGCCGCCGCAAGGGAGTACGCAAAGGAGCATGGCTTTCAGGTGGTGGTAACGGAAGAAAAAATCGCCTAAAATCGGGGTGTTTACGGGAAAAATGACGGGTCTGCACCCGATGTTTTGACCGGCAATCCCCGCAGGCGTATTCCGTATCCACTCCCCGCCTATGGGCGCAAATGTGTGGATACGGAGCCGGTGAAACTGGCAAACACCGTTCCTGCGGTGGAAGCCAGCTTCGCCGGTGCGGAAGTACAGAGGGCGGCCAGCCCTTTGTGGCGGGGTGCAGGGGCGGCAGCGCACTGCTGGGGTCAAGGGGCAACGCCCATTGGCAGGTTAAGGGCGGCAGCCATTATCGGGTCAAGGACGAAGTGCCTTGGCAGGTTGAGGGCAGCCGCCCCATCGGGTCAAGGGTGAAACGCCTTGCCCAGGGAAAGTTGATGCCTGCGTCAACTTGTATTGGGTATTACCTGACGCAAAATTCGCAGGATTTGCGGCTTCGCCGCCCCTTCCCCGGCCCCAGAACATCTTCGCAGGAAGGAGGAAATCTGTTTGAAACTGACACGACACAATGGACGCTCCGGCAAGCATGGCACCTATAATCCCCGCCACAATGACCGCCGGTTCGATGTGGAGAACAGCGAACACATTGACGCAGAACGGGCAAGGCAAAATGTCTACTGGGACTGCTACCGGGGCTTTACCACCCATGAGTTCCGGGAGAACCCGGAGCAGCCGGATTTCAGCTTTGAGGAAATCGAGCGGATGTATTACTACGAGCATTACGGCGGCTATGTGGAAGCTCAGAACGCCCGGAATGAGAAAACCCGGCACACCGAGCGCAACCGCACTGTGGAGGACTTGCTGAAAAACAACAAGACCTGCCCGGAGGAAAGTATCTACCAGATCGGCACGATGGGAGAATCCGTCTCGCCGGATACGCTCTTTTCCATCGTCAATGAGTTTTATCAGGAATTTGAGCGCCGCTTCGGTTCCCATATCCACATCCTGGACTGGGCGCTCCATCTGGACGAGGGGACGCCCCACATCCATGAGCGGCACGTCTTTGACTGTGAGAACCGCTATGGGGAACTGTGCCCCCAGCAGGAAAAGGCGCTGGAAGAACTTGGCATCCCTCTCCCCAACCCGGAGAAGCCCAAAGGCCGGAACAACAACCGCAAGCAGACCTTTGATGCGGTCTGCCGGACGATCCTGTTTGACATCGCCAGACGGCATGGGCTGCATCTGGATCAGGAGCCGTCCTACGGCGGGCGGGACTATCTGGAAAAACAGGATTATATCCTGATGAAGCAGAAGGAGCAGCTTGCGGCGCAGGAGCAGAAGCTGGAAGAACTGACGCTCAAAATCGAGGACGTGGAGACGCTGTTAGATGATGTTTCCGATGCGGCCTATGACAAGGCGGTGGAGGTGGTGACCGATACCGTCCGGCAGGAGACACACAAGGAAGATATTCGTCTGGTGGAAGAATCGAAAAAATGGGTGCTTTCGCCGGAGCGCAAGGCCCCGAAGAAGGAGCGTGACTACGCTGCCGCCCGTCTGGATGGAGTGATTACCAAAATCAAACGGGTCATGCAGAACGCCCTGGCAAAAATCCAGAAAACTCTCATGCAGCCGGAGGTCAAGAAGGCCGGTAAGGAGCAGATTAAGGAGAAGGCCAGAGAATCCATCCGGGAGAAGCTGGCGAAAGGCAGGCTGAACGCTGACCGAGATAACCGGGAACGCTGGGAACGTGAGGGGCGGATTGCTCCGAAAAAGAAACACGATATGGAGTTATGAGGCACCTGATTTTCTGCGGAAACGGGTGCTTTTTTCTCTGCCTGGAGGTGAGAAAATCGAATATATTTGAAGCGGTGAAGGAGTCTGTCACCACAAGGCAGGCTGCGGAATATTACGGGGTGCAGGTTGGCAGGAATGGCATGGCCTGCTGTCCCTTCCATGATGACAAACATCCCAGTATGAAGATTGACCATCGGTTCCACTGCTTTGGCTGTCAGGCAGATGGGGATGTGATTGATTTTACCGCCCGTCTGTTTAGTCTGAGCAGTAAGGAGGCGGCGCTGAAGCTGGCGGAGGATTTCTCTGTCCACTATGACGCCAAAGGCCATGACCCGCCCCGCAGGAGGCCGGTCAAGCGAAAAATCAGCGAGGAACTGCGTTACCGGCAGGCGGAGCAGAAATGTTTCCGGGTGCTGTGCAATTACCTGCATCTGCTGGAACGCTGGGAGAAGGAATACGCCCCGCAGACGCCGGATGAAGCGTGGAATCCGCTGTTCGTGGAGGCCCTGCAAAAGAAACCGTACACGGAATATCTGCTGGATATTCTCTTGTCCGGCAGCATGGAGGAACGTGCTTCCGTGGTCGCTGAGTATGGAAAAGAGGTGAGGAAGATTGAGCAGCGAATATCAGAGTTTACCGCTAGCCACCCGGCAGGCCGCCATGAGCGCAGCCGAAGCCTTAGCGCCGGAGCGGAGCGTTGATGAGGTGCGGGAAAGCCTGTCCGTCACCGAGAAGGGCCAGCCCGCCAACACCATCGGCAACTGCCGGACGGTGTTCTGCCATGACCCTCTCCTGCGTGGGGCGATCCGCCTGAACCTTTTGACTGACCGGGTGGACATTGTACAGGATTTAGGCTGGCGCAGGAATACCAGTGCCCTGACGGATACGGACGTGAAATATCTGCTTCTCTATTTTGAGCAGACCTATGGCCTGACCAGTGAGAAAAAGATGACGGCGGCGCTCTCCATCGTGGCGAATGAGAACTGCTACCATCCCATACAGGACGTGCTAAACGGCCTTGTCTGGGACGGGACGCCCCGCATCCGCTCCTGTCTCCATCATTTCTTAGGTGCGGACGAGAGCGACTATGTGGAGGAAATGCTGAAACACTTTTTGCTGGGGGCTATCCGGCGGGTATTCCGCCCCGGCTCCAAATATGAGGAAATGCTCTGTCTGGTGGGCGGTCAGGGGGCTGGCAAGTCCAGCTTCTTCCGCTTGCTGGCGATCCGGGACGAGTGGTTCAGTGACGACCTGAAAAAACTGGACGATGACAGGGTGTATCTGAAGCTGCAAGGACACTGGATTATCGAAATGTCGGAGATGCTGGCTACCAGCAGCGCCAAAAGCATTGAAGAAATCCGCTCCTTTATCAGCCGCCAGAAGGAAACCTACCGGACGCCCTACGAGGCCCAGCCCAAAGACCGGCTGCGGCAGTGTGTGTTCGGCGGTTCGTCCAACACACTGGACTTCCTGCCCCTTGACCGGGCCGGAAATCGGCGCTTTTTGCCGATCATGATTTACCCGGAGAATGCAGAGGTTCACATTTTGGAGGACGAGGACGCCTCCAGAGCCTATCTTTTACAGGTCTGGGCGGAGGCCATGACGATTTACCGCAGCGGCCACTACTCTATGAAGTTCAGCAAGTCCATCCAGCGCCAGCTGGTGGAGGTGCAGAAGGATTTCATGCCGGAGGACACCGAGGCCGGACAGATACAGGGCTTTCTGGAACACTACACCGGCAGCATGGTCTGCTCCAAACAGCTGTTCAAGGAGGCGCTGGGCCACACCTACGATGAGCCGAAGCGGTGGCAGCTGCACAATATCAACGAGATCATGAACACGGTGGTGACGGGCTGGAAACCATTCTCCAATCCCCGGATGTTCACCGGATATGGCAGGCAGAGGGGCTGGGAACGGGACGTTTCCGGCAACGAACTGCCCGGCAACGAAGATGGATTTGTGGAGCTGACCGAGGAAGAATGCTGCCAGCTGGAACTGCCGAAGGAGTGGATCGCATAAAATTAGCGGTCTGTTGCCGGGATGGTTGCCACTTGGTTGCCGGGTTTGTTGCCGGGGATTCTCCGGTCTGGATACGGAAAAAGCCTGTAAATAAGGTATTTTCTAATATCTATCTCTATCTCCGGCAACGAAAACAACGAGATTTTTCAAGAAAATTGATAAAGTAAGATTTGCAGGTCAGACGGTAGTTTACAGGTTTTCAGAGGTTCGTTGCCGGACTTCGTTGCCAGTGCTGCCGTCTGGCCTGCTACTCTATGGAGGTAGCCTATGGAAAAAAGCAAACAGCAGAAAAATAAAGTCCGTTTTGTGGTGGTGCGGGAGTTCTCCGGGGAGAAGTCCATGCGGGAAGCCTTTGAGCAGCTGATTGAGCGTCAGACCTGCGAACACTTCGAGGAATGGCGTCAGCAGCGGGAAATGGCCGAAAACGCTGCGTAAAAACGGTTGATTCAGGGGCAGGGACATGGTACTATAATGGTATCGTGTCCCTGTTCATAGAAGGAGAACGCTATGAGCAGGAAAAAACAAGTCTATGAGAAAATCACCGCTCTCTACTGCCGCATCTCTCTGGATGACGGCGGCGACAACGAGAGTATGAGCATCAGCAACCAGAAAATCATGCTTCGGGACTTTGCTGAAAAGCATGGAATGTTCCAGTATGAATATTATGTGGATGACGGCTATACGGGCCGCAATTTCAACCGCCCTGCCTTCCAGCGCATGATCGCTGACATTGAGGCGGGGAAGATCGGCTGCGTCATCACCAAAGACCTATCCAGGCTTGGTAGGAACTATATTGAAGCTGGCAGCTATATCGAAATCTTTTTCCCCAAACACAATGTACGCTATATCGCCATCACGGACGGCGTGGACAGCCTGACCCGTCAGGAGATGGACATTACGCCCTTTAAGAATATCCTGAACGATATGTACAGCCGGGATATTTCTAAAAAGGTGCTGGCAGGCATCACCACCCGCTCCCGGCAGGGGAAGTTCTGCGGAGGGACGCCGCCCTTCGGCCTGATGCGTGACCCGGAGGACAAGGGGCATCTCATCATTGACCCTGAGACAGCGCCAATCATCCGCAAAATCTATGACTATGCCCTTGACGGGCTGGGCTGCATGAGGATTTCCAAACGTCTGATGGAAGAAAAAATCCCAATCACCCATGTCAAAGCCAACACGGAGTTTGACGCCAACTATTATTTCTGGGGCGGAGCCAGAATCAGTCACATCCTGAGAAATCCATTCTATAAGGGCGCACATTTGGTCTTTCGGACGCATCAGAAAGGCATCCGCTCCAACACCTATGACATTATTCCCCGTGACCAGTGGGAAGTGATCGAGGGCTGCCATGAGGCCATTGTGACGCCGGAGGAATGGGAACAGGTGCAGGAACTCATTGACCGCAGGCCGACCATTCAGGGGAATTCCTGCCCCTTTTATAATCTGTTCCACGGTCTGGTCTACTGCGCCACCTGCGGGAAGTCCATGCAGGTGCGGTATGAGAAAGTGGGCCGAACCGGGAAGAACCGCTTCACCGGCGAAATGCGGGAGCCGATTGACAAGGCGTACTATATCTGCCAGACCTACAACCGCATGGGCTGCAAGGTCTGTTCCAGCCACAAGATCGAGGCCAGGGATTTATACAATCTGGTGCTGAAAGACATTCAGGAACTGGCGGCGCAGGCTATGAAGGATGCCGATGCGTTCTACCAGCGGCTCAGCCGCCGGATGGAGCACCGGTATCTGGTGGACGCCTCCCAGACAGAAAAGGAACGCCTGCGGCTGGAAGCCCGAAATCAGGAAATTGACGGGATGTTCCTGAGCCTGTACACCGATAAGGCCAAAGGCATCCTGACCGAGCAGCGGTTTGTGAAGCTGACGGCGGCGCTGGAACAGGAGCAGGAATCCAACCAGAAACGCCTGCATGACCTGGCAATGATGCAAGGTCGTGCCGATGCGCAAGAAAGCGAAGTCCGCACTTTTATCAAGGAAATCCGGCGCTATGCCGCCATCGAGGAACTGGACGAGGCGGTGCTGAACCGGCTCATTAGCCGGATTCTGATTGGAGAAATCAAGAAGATTGATGGTCAGAGGACACAGGAGGTTAAGATTATTTACAATTTTGTTGGGGAAATGTCAAGGTAGAATTTAGACGCTAAATACTTTTAATTTATATCAAAAGTGATACAACAATTTTCTTTTAATGCTATCAGGCAATAAAGTTATTCCTTTGGCCAGAGTAAAAGGGATAACTTTATTTTGCTAAAGCATACTAAAAAGGGCGCGTTGCAGAAAATTATCCGCAACACGCCCTCTTCTATAAGTCCTTATGTCAAAATCAAATTATTGGTAATCTTGAATATTGGGATAAGCGGCACCGTTATTATGCGCGTAAGCTGCTTCAAAGTAGTCGAGGCTTTCAAAAGTAATGCCCTGATAGTTTCCGACATTCAACACATCAAAAGTTAGATTCAGAACATCACCAGCGGAATATTGGTCAAGAAGATTTCCTGCAAATTTCCATCCTATGTTTTCCTCATAAGTATCCTCGGTAAAATAAAATGTAGTCGCATCCTCAGTCGCATCATAACTAATGTCAATAATTATATCAGAGAAATGAACTTGATCTCCAGCATTAAAGTCTTTGAGATAATCTACAGTTTTTCCATCAGCAGGATTAATAAATTGAGCATTAAGTTGTGTCATATCAACAACCTCTGGAGGAAGAGAATTAAGTCTGTAAGATTCTGCAACAGAGAATTGATAAACTCTGTTATTATCCCCAAAGTAAAATCCATCTTCCGTCATAGGAACACTTGAACGAGCATTGGCATTGTAATAATGGGCATAATACAACTGCCATTTGTATGTCTCAGTTGAAACAAACTGTGCTTTCCATGTACCAGAACTGTCTCCTGCTTTCTTTGTATAAAACATATACTGATTTGTACCAGTAGTTGCTTGACTTACCGTATCACCAGAGGCATCTGACAAGATGAGTGCAATCTGTGTAAAAATATCGACAAAGATAATCCTATGTCCATGCATACGGATAGAACCAACGCTGTTATCTACTTCTGGACGAAAATAAACCTCAGGCCCCATATCACCCGTGTTATATTCTATGCTAGGTGAAACAAGATAGGCCCAACTACTATCCTTTTCACTCTGTCCATCGAGATCGATAAGCTTTTCCACATAATCTGAAAGGATAATCCAGCCAATCTTCCACCAATTCACTTTGCTTGCTTCAGCAGAAGAACTGATATTCTCGTTGTCGGCATAAGCAAAAGTAGTGTTAGAAAAACTTATGCACATAACCAAGGAAAGAGTAAGTGCAACAATCTTACGTGTTAGCTTTTTCATTAAAAGCCCCCCTTCTCTTATAAAACCAAAACAATAATGCAAATGATGGATGCAATAAAAAAGAATACTCCAGCAACCCGCATCAAACCAAGATATAAATCTGTAGGTTCACCGCCTTTTACAGAAAAGAAGTGTTCAATTTTCCATAAAAGTTCCGGCTTAAAAATCATAAAAAAACTTAATAGAAGCAAAAGGATAAGCCATATGTTATCTATGTATAACACTTCCTTTCTGCTAATACTGAAAATTCAAATAAAAAAGCGCATAAGTAGACAAATAATCATGCCTAACTTATGCGCAAATAGAAACAATTTTAATTCTAAGCCTCCAAAGGCTGGCAGCGTCGGTAAAAATGCTCCATTATTAAGTTAGGCAACTTAACCTTAAAACAAATCATCGGTCTTACCTCCCAACAATATAAATTTCGACTTTTCACTTTTATTTTATCACCTAAAGCAGAACTTGTCAATGAATTTGTCTAAAATAAGTCGATTTTCTTTTTTGATTATGTGCATTTTTAACTAATAGAAAGAAAGTTGTATTGAGGGCGATTGGTGTTCCTTATTCCATATGTCGGAACTGTATGAAGTGAAAATAGTTTATCCGTTGAAGAGTCACTCCACAGGTTATGCTTGATTCTTTCAAAGTTATGTTTCTATAATATGCATCCGTACTGTCATATTATAATTCACATTATTGGATAATATAAATTGACAAGTATAAGATAAACAGACAAGGAGTCGCTGCCACCCGTAAAACGGGTGGCTCGGGACGCAGGCTTTAAGCCCACTCTACTTGGCCGCGCCTCAAGGCGCTAGCTTTCTCTTTTAGGCTATACTAAAGTTTTTATTTCCCTGGTACAACCGGGGATTTTTTTGCTTCAAGCCGCCAATTAGAACGGCAGCCACAAAGATTTTTCTTTGCGGCTGCCGTTTTCTTGAATTCATCACTTGACAATGTGGCAAAGAGCTGATGAGCCAGGATGAGCTTGCTGTTATGGATGGCGGCAAGTGTATCCTCCAGCTGCGCGGTGTGCGTCCTTTCCTTTCGGATAAGTACGACATCACCAAGCACCCCAATTTCAAGTACACTGCCGACGCGGATGACAAGAACGCTTTTGATATTGAAGCATTCTTGTCCGCAAGGCTGAAACTCAAGCCCAATGAGGTCTGCGATGTATATGAAGTAGACACAAAGGGCGCTTAATTTCGTTCCGCTTTAGAAGGGAGTGATCTTATCTATTCGCCGCATCTGCCCTCTATGGGCCATTGGCGTACAAAGCGGACAATCGCGAGAAAAAATAATGAAAAAGGAGGACAGCCGGAATCATGCCCCCGGAAACCGGGCGGCAGATTGTTCCGGCTTTTGTATGCCTATGAAACATGACAAACCTATTTTTTAATCAGATTCCGGCTAACAAACTATATGGCATTTTTTGAACAGGCAATCACCGTTCTTCAGACCCTCGTTATCGCGCTCGGTGCCGGTCTCGGTATCTGGGGCGTTATCAACCTGCTGGAAGGTTACGGCAACGACAACCCCGGCGCCAATGCTCATGTGCGGTAAAGTAATAAAAAGATTTAGGTAGCCGCCTTAACTATTCCTAAATAAGATAATATGCACAGTATTTTCTCGTAAATAGAAAATAAATTATTGCATTTTACCAATTATTATGTTAAAATGACAATGTAACAAAGAGCTATGTATTTTTAAGGAAAGGGAGGAACTTATGAATTTAAGAAAATCTATTTTAGCACTTTCAGTAGTAGCTGGAATTGTAGCTGCTCCAATGACTGTATTTGCCGCTCATACTCATAGTTGGGGTTCTCCCCAGTACTATGGATATGAAGATGAAATGCCTGGTATATATGATGACTGGGATAAATGTGCGACACGTCATGTATATAATTACAAACAATGTTTAATTTGTGGATAAGTAAGCATTTATGAAGTTGAGACGATTGAAATGTCTCACAAATGGGTGAATGGTGCATGTGTATATTGCAACAAAGGTTACGCGAAAGAGATAAATTAACATAGTATCATTACCGGCAAGTTTATGATCAAAAAATAGAAAGCATTGAGAATATTTCAAAATTTCTTGAAAGTACTCTCAGTGCTTTCTTTGATAATATGAAAGGAGAAATAAATGCAAAAAAAACAACTTTCTGTATTAGTACTAATTATTTTATGCTTTTTATTAGGATGTAACAGAGAAACACCAAAAGATGAATCTCAACAAAATTATGAAGATGAATCTAATATTTCTAAAACAAATGGAGAAGAACTTGTAAATATAAACAGTGAATTGTTAGGTTCGACTCCTTTTGATATCCAAATCGATAAAACAGCATTGCAGACTAGAAAAGAAACAGAAACAGAAGTTACAATAAAGACAAATTTAACAGACTGGGGTTATACTGTTTCTTCTGAAAAAGGGAAAATATCTGATATAAATAAAAATTCATTCATATATATAGCACCTAAAGATGAGAGGGATGATACTATAAAAATACAATTATCGGACTATGAAAATGGCATATCATATGAATATACAATTCCACTTATTTTTGCGGGAAACAATGAACATTCTTTAGATAAATTCAAGGAAAATCTTTCAAGATTACCTAATAGTTAGTAAAGAGTCGATAGACTAAAGTACCACCATCCTCTTTTATTTCAACTGAATATCCATCCCGCCGCACCGCAGCGGCACATGAAGCAGTAAATCCGAAAAAGATTTGCTGCTTTTTTTGCGTCCATTTTTGGCAAATTTCCAAAAGTTCCGTATTAGACAGTGAAACCAAAAAAGGCTGCCATTTTTTTCAGACAGCGGGCAAAACGCAGCTTCCGAAACGCCTTATTGTCGGGAAAGACCGAGCCGCCGGAAAAGTTCTTGCCGGAAAGTCCGTCCATTCTGCTCTTTTGTGGTTTGTAGGGAGTAAGGGAAAAACGCCAGCCCGCAGCCTTTTATAAAAAAAGCTGGTTATAGATTTTCTGAAAAAGTGGCAGTAGCAAGTGAACGGCAGGCCGGCAGTTTCTTAGAGCAAGATTCTACCGAGGTGCCAAAATTCGCTTATCGCTCATTTTGCCCCTGCGGGAATCTTGTTGGGGAGTGCCTTCCCCAAACCCTGCTTATGCGGCTTGCGCCGCTGAAAAACCCCTCAAAATATTTTTCGGATTTTTCAAAAACAGTTCCGCTTCACACCCTGTTTTTCTCCTATTAGTGAGAGGACACCACGCACAGAAAGGAGGTCAACCACCTATGAAACGATACAACACGCCGCACCGCAGCCGGGTAGTCAAAACACGCATGACCGAGGAAGAATACGCCGAGTTTGCCCAGCGGCTTTCTGCTTACCACATGAGCCAAGCCGAGTTTATCCGGCAAGCCATAACCGGGGCAGCCATACGCCCCATCATAACCGTTTCCCCCATCAATGACGAGCTGCTTGCCGCTGTCGGGAAGCTGACCGCCGAATACGGGAGGATCGGCGGCAACTTAAACCAGATAGCCCGGACGCTGAACGAGTGGCACAGTCCCTATCCGCAGCTTGCCGGGGAGGTACGGGCGGCGGTTTCCGACCTTGCTGCCCTAAAGTTTGAAGTCTTGCAGAAAGTGGGTGACGCTGTTGGCAACATTCAAACATATCAGCTCTAAAAACGCCGACTATGGCGCAGCGGAAGCCTATCTCACATTTGAGCATGACGAGTTTACCATGAAAGCCACCCTTGATGAAAACGGGCGGCTGATACCGAGGGAGGATTACCGCATTTCTTCCCTCAACTGCGGGGGCGAGGATTTCGCTGTTGCCTGTATGCGAGCCAATCTCCGCTATGAGAAAAACCAAAAACGGGAAGATGTGAAAAGCCACCACTATATCATCAGCTTTGACCCACGGGACGGGACAGACAACGGCTTGACCGTAGACCGGGCGCAGGAGCTGGGCGAGCAGTTCTGCAAGGAGCATTTCCCCGGACACCAAGCCCTAATCTGCACCCACCCGGACGGGCATAACCACAGCGGGAATATCCATGTGCATATCGTCATCAACTCCCTGCGGATTTACGAAGTCCCGCTTCTGCCCTACATGGACAGACCAGCCGACACGCTGGAGGGCTGCAAGCACCGCTGCACCAACGCCGCTATGGAATATTTCAAGAGCGAAGTCATGGAAATGTGCCACCGGGAGGGGCTTTACCAAATCGACCTCTTGAACGGCAGCAAGGAACGGATAACCGAACGGGAATACTGGGCGGCAAAGAAAGGGCAGCTTGCCCTTGACAAAGAGAACGCCGCCAGAGAAGCCGCCGGACAGCCGACCAAGCCCACCAAGTTTGAAACGGACAAGGCGAAGCTGCGCCGGACGATACGGCAGGCACTTTCCCAAGCTGGCAGCTTTGACGAGTTTTCTTCCCTTTTGCTGCGGGAGGGTGTGACCGTCAAGGAGAGCCGGGGGCGGCTTTCCTACCTCACGCCGGACAGGACAAAGCCTATCACAGCCCGAAAGCTGGGGGACGATTTTGACAAGGCTGCTGTCCTTGCCCTGCTCACGCAGAACGCCCACAGAGCTGCCGAACAGACCAAAGCCATACCCGAATACCCTGCCGCAGTTAAAAAGCCGTTACAAGGGGAAAAAGCTGCAAAAACCACCCCGGCAGACAACACCTTGCAGCGCATGGTTGACCGGGAAGCCAAGCGAGCCGAGGGCAAGGGCGTGGGCTATGACCGCTGGGCGGCAAAGCACAACCTAAAGCAAATGGCAGCTACCGTTACCGCCTATCAGCAGTACGGCTTTTCCTCCCCGGAGGAACTGGACGAAGCCTGTTCTGCCGCCTATGCCGCCATGCAGGAAAGCCTTGCGTGGTTGAAGCAGGTGGAAAAGACGCTGAACGGGAAAAAGGAGCTGCAACGGCAGGTGCTTGCCTATTCCAAGACCCGCCCTGTCCGGGACGGGCTGAAACAGCAGAAAAACGCCAAAGCAAAAGCAGCCTACCGTCAGAAGCATGAAAGTGACTTTATCATAGCAGACGCAGCCGCCCGCTATTTCAGGGAGAACGGCATTTCCAAGCTGCCGAGCTATAAATCCCTGCAAGCAGAGATTGAAAGCCTTATCAAAGAGAAAAACAGCGGCTACAACGATTACCGGGCAAAACGGGAGGAGTACCGCCGCTTGCAGACTGTCAAGGGCAATATCGACCAGATTTTACGCCGGAGCGAGCCGCAGCGCAGAAAGGAGCAGAGCCATGAACGGTAATATCCCCCGCATGGACTACCGCCAGTACCGGGCAGCCCGCCGCCTTGTGCATGAGTGCTGCAACTATGACAGCGGGAACTGCCTGCTGTTGGAGGACGGCGAGCCTTGCGTGTGTGTACAGAGTATCAGCTATTCGCTGCTCTGCCGCTGGTTTACCGCCGCTGTCCTGCCCCTTGATGAAGCACTGGAAGCCGCCCTCTTGCGCCGGGGAAGCCGGAAACGCTGCGCTGTCTGCGGGGCGTTCTTCTTCCCAAAATCCAACCGGGGGAAATACTGCCCGGACTGCGCCGGACGCATGAAGCGGATAAACGCCGCCAAACGGAAGCGGAAACAAAGGGAGAAATGTCACGCTTTAGGGCATTTCAAACCCGCATAAATCAAGGCTTTTTTGGAGGGTGTCAAAGGGTGCGTGATACATTTATCCTTTTCCCTTAAAAACGCCCCCTAAAAGCGTAACAGAACCCACAGACAGACACCACAAGGAGGTGAACCCTATCGCTGATTATATGACCGCAGGAACGGAGCTGCCCGCTTACCTGCCTTACCCCCGTTTCCTGCTGGAAACAGACCTATCCCACACCGCAAGAGAGTTATATGCGCTGCTGTTAGACCGTTCCACCCTTTCGCAGAAGAACGGCTGGCAGGACAGCGAGGGACGGACATACATTGTCTACCCCATAGCAGAGATAGCGGAAATGCTGGATAAAGGCTGCACCACCATAAAGGGCGCACTGAACGAACTGGACGCTGCCGGGCTGCTGGAACGCAGACGGACGGGCTTTTCTGCCGCCAACCGTCTGTATGTGAAAGTGCCGCCTATCCCAGTGGTACAGTTTTCCGACCAACTGACGGACGGAAAACCGCCCCTCATAAGGGCGGGAAACCGACCAACTGACAGCCGGAAAACTGACCTTATGACGGTCGGAAAACCGTCCCCTAACCAAACTAATATAAACAACCTAATAGAGAGCCAAACAAAAGGAGCGAGTGAGGGGCAGCCCCCCGCCGCTTATGGCAGATATAAAAATGTATTTCTTTCTGACACAGAACTTTTGGAGCTGGAACAGGACTTCCCCGGCAAGTGGGAGTATTACCTTGACCGCCTTTCCTGCCACATCGCTTCCACCGGGAAGCAGTACCAGAGCCATGCAGCCACCATTTACAAGTGGGCGCAGGAGGACGCTGCCAAAGAGAAGCCAAAGAAAGGCATACCGGACTATTCATTCAAGGAGGGAGAAAGCCTATGACCGATACAATCCACAACACCATACTGCCTATGACCGACACCACAGCCGAGCCGGAGGATTACACCGGGGAGGACGGGCTTTTATACTGCGGCAAATGCCGGAAACCCAAAGAAGCCTATTTCCCGGAGGGCAAGACCTTTTTCGGGCGTGACCGCCACCCGTCAGAGTGCGACTGCCAGCGGGCAGCCCGTAAGGAACGGGAAGCCGCCGAGAAGCGGCGCAGCCACCTTGAAACGGTGGAACGGCTGAAACGGCAGGGCTTTACAGACAAGACCATGCAGGACTGGACATTTGCCAACGATAACGGCAGCTGCCCGCAGATGAAGAACGCCGCCGGATATGTGGCACGCTGGGAACAGATAAAGGACGGGAACTACGGGCTGCTCTTGTGGGGCAGGGTAGGCACTGGGAAAAGCTATTTTGCCGGGTGTATTGCAAACGCCCTCATGGAGCAGGAAGTCCCGGTGTGCATGACAAACTTTGCAGCAATATTAAACGACCTTGCCGCCAGCTTTGCGGGCAGGAACGAATATATTTCCCGCCTTTGCAGCTTCCCCCTGCTCATCATTGACGATTTTGGAATGGAGCGTGGCACAGAATACGGTCTGGAACAGGTCTACAATGTGATTGACAGCCGCTACCGGAGCAGGAAGCCGCTGATTGTGACGACCAACCTCACGCTGGAGGAATTGCAGCACCCGGAGGACACCGCCCACGCCCGGATTTATGACCGCCTGCTTGAAATGTGTTCCCCTCTCTGCTTTACCGGGGAGAATTTGAGGAAAGCCGCCGCACAGGGAAAAATGGAACAGCTGAAACGGCTGCTTGCCGGAAAGGAGATTTGCCTATGACCGACACCCAGAGAAACAAACGCCCTGCCCGCCGCCCGGACTGCGTGACCGAAACGAGGATAGGCAACACAATCCTTGTGGTGTCTGGCTTTTTCAAGGAGGGGGCGACCGACACCGCCGCTGACAAGATGATGAAAGTGCTGGAAGCAGAAGCCGCCGCCGGATATTTGACCTGTGATAAGCCTGATTGAAAAACCGTCATTTTTACCGACCGTAAAGAAGCAGATTTGACGCTTTTGCCGCTATACAGACAGCCGCCCCATGTGGTACAATCAAGGTACGGAATAGTGGGGCTGGCTGTCGGAAACGGAGGAATTTATGTTAAGACAGACCACCCAGCAACTCATTACCGCCCTTTACCCAAGACTGTCCCATGAGGACGAGCTGCAAGGCGAGAGCAATTCCATTTCCAACCAAAAGAGGATTTTGGAAACCTATGCCAAACAGAATGGATTTTCTAATCTGCGCTGGTACACCGACGACGGTTATTCCGGTGCGAACTTTCAAAGACCCGGATTTCAAGCCATGCTTGCAGACATTGAAGCAGGGAAAGTCGGGACAGTTATCGTCAAGGATATGTCGAGGTTAGGGCGAAACTACTTACAGGTGGGAATGTACACAGAAATGATTTTCCCACAGAAAGGTGTCCGCTTCATCGCTATCAATGACGGAGTGGACAGCGCACAGGGGGAAAATGATTTTGCCCCGCTGCGGAACATTTTTAACGAATGGCTGGTGAGAGATACGAGCAAGAAAATCAAGGCAGTAAAACGCTCTAAGGGCATGAGCGGAAAGCCCATCACAAGCAAGCCCGTCTATGGCTACCTCATGGACGAGGACGAAAACTTTATCATTGACGAGGAAGCCGCCCCGGTGGTACGGCAGATTTACAGCCTTTGCCTTGCCGGGAACGGTCCGACCAAGATAGCCCGTATGCTGACCGAGCAGCAAATCCCCACGCCGGGGACGCTGGAATACCGCAGGACGGGCAGCACCCGCCGCTACCACCCCGGCTATGAGTGCAAGTGGGCGACCAATACCGTGGTTCATCTGCTGGAAAACCGGGAATATACGGGCTGTCTGGTAAACTTTAAGACCGAGAAGCCGTCCTACAAGCTGAAACACAGCATAGAAAATCCCCCGGAAAAGCAGGCGGTTTTTGAGAACCACCATGAGCCTATCATTGACCGGGAAACGTGGGAACGGGTGCAGGAGTTACGCAAGCAGCGCAAACGCCCCAACCGTTATGACGAAGTGGGCTTGTTCTCCGGCATACTCTTTTGTGCCGACTGCGGCAGCGTCATGTACCAGCAGCGATACCAGACGGACAAGCGCAAGCAGGACTGTTATATCTGCGGAAGCTACAAGAAACGCACCGCCGACTGCACAGCGCACTTTATCCGCACTGACCTCTTGACCGCTGGCGTACTCTCCAATCTGCGGAAAGTTACCAGCTATGCGGCAAAGCATGAAGCCCGGTTTATGAAGCTTTTAATCGAGCAGAATGAGGACGGGGACAGACGCAGGAACGCCGCCAAGAAAAAGGAGCTGGAAGCCGCCGAGAAACGCATAGCCGAGTTATCTGCTATCTTCAAGCGGCTGTATGAGGACAGCGTAACCGGGCGCATATCGGACGAGCGTTTCACAGAGCTGTCGGCAGACTATGAAGCCGAGCAGAAAGAACTGAAAGAACGTGCCGCCAGACTGCGGGAAGAACTTTCCAAAGCGCAGGAAGCCACCGCAAACGCTGAAAAGTTTATGAATGTGGTACGCAGGCACACTACCATTGAAGAACTTACCCCTACTCTGCTGCGGGAGTTTGTGGAGAAAATCGTTGTCCATGAAAGCGTTGCCCTTGACGGGAAACGCCGGGGCAAGTTACGCAGACAGGAAATCGAAATCTATTATTCTTTTGTCGGCAAGGTAGAACTGCCCGACACCTAACCGCCCGACCTATCCGACATACCTCATGTGCCGGATAGGAACGGCAAAATTTTTTACACTTCTATTACTTCTTTATCACACATAAGCAAAGAGCCAGGGCATGAAGCAGTTCATGGCTAATTAAAGGGAACAAAAAGAAAGGAAAAGCACAATCCAGACGGTATCAGCGGCAGTCCACAAGAATAAATTGTGATTTCACAAGATTGGTGCTATAATAAGAGAAAAGTTCCTGCCGGGGCAGCCGCCCCGGTGGTATGGATAGAAAGGCAGGAAAACAATATGCACATCAGCTATAAACCACTCTGGCACACACTGTTAGAGCGTGATATGAGAAAAGAAGATTTAAGGCTTGCCGCCGGTATGACAACAAATATGATTGCCAACATGAGCAAAGAGGGAAAGCACATCAGTATGGACACATTAGCCCGTATCTGCGAAACGCTGAATTGTGAGATTACCGATGTGATTGAGTTAGTATCAGACGAGCCTGCTTCCACAGGAGGTAAGGAGCATGAGCGAATTGAAACCAAGAATAACGGAAAACGGAATTGATTATATCCTTGTCGGAGATTACTATATCCCGGATTTGAAACTGCCCGAGGAACACCGCCTCATTGGAAAGTATGGACGGATGCACCGGGAATATTTGAGAGAAGTCCACCCAGCCAGATTGAACACATTGATATTGACCGGAGAGCTATGGACATATCTTGCAGACCTGAACGAACAGGCACAGGAACGGTTAGACACTATCATGGAGCAAATGAAAGCTGCCGAGGGCGTGACCGAGGACTTGAAGCGTACCCGTCAAATGGAATGGGTGCGGCAGTGCAATAATATCCACAATCGGGCAGAAGAAATTATTTTGCATGAGATGATTTATGCATAACGGTATGGTAGAATGATTATGTCAAATTAGAATTTGTAAAGGAGACATTTTTAATGACTATGAACAAGGGTGTTTCCGTAAGAATAAACAGGATAAATCTCAATAGGGAGAAGAGTGAAAATGATAGAGGCGTTCTTGGATTTCTTTCGATTATATACGGCGGATGCCGATTATTTACCAGACTTTTGGCTTACAATGATACTTCTTTATCTGAATGCAGGTCTGTATCTTAACGACCTATATAATCTGGTGAAGCGCAAGTCAAAAGCGGAAACATTCAGTCTGATGGCGATACCAGGAGTCTTTGCAGTAATTTTCGTGTCGATGCTATCAATTTTTGCGCATGTACCGAATCTGCAGAGCATAGCTTCACAGGCCAAACGCCTGAGCCTGCTTATAACGGCAATACAGCCACAAACGAATCTTGCGCTGCTTCTTATTGTATTTCTTTATCCGATTCTATGGGGAATCGGGCTCTTACGACAAAGGAGGCATGAACACGGCAGCCGCAAACGCTGGGTGCTGTCCTGCATTCCTGATTATATTGCATGGATCATACTGATATTGGGCATCGGTTATCACCTGTTTTTCGGGGAAAATATCCTGAATAGTGTTCTGGAAAATGCGGAGGCTGGAGATTTACTGGCCCTTTATGGCTCCCGCAGAACCTGGCTCTATATATGGATGTATGGAATTTATATCCTTGTATGCAAGGAAGTGGTGCTGCTTGTCGGCCTTTTGTCTGAACTTTTGCTTATGCGAATTCCGCTTCGCTACCATAGTGGGCAGAATGCTGATACCTTTGTCAGCTTTTATTATCTGTTTTGCCAGAATGCCATTTTTCGTGGGATTTCCCTGCTGGAAGCTGCGTTGGTGATTCCGCTTTGTGGAGTGATGCTTCGGGAAGCGGCATCGCCTTTCAGTGATTACTCGTCGATTATGATATACGCAGTCTTTTTGCTGCTGACAGGCGCAGTGTTTGTCGTTCTTATCGCCATTGGTCCGGTCATGCGGACACTTTCCTGCTTCGATGCATGGGGACAGCGCAAGCAGATCAGAGAGCTTTTCTGTACGGAATATTTTCTCATGCAGCCAGTTTCCAGCAACAGATCGTTCACGGTCACTCATCATTTTATCATTGACGAACAGGACGCCGCCGGTGTTTACTATCTTCCGCTTCTCACAGACATCAGCGGATGGGCCTCTCCGAGAAAGAAAGCAGGCAAATGGAAAATGCTCTCTTTCGCAGATGGCAGAACCTTTGAATTGTCAGAACACGAGGCAGAAGCCGCTAAGGAAATGCTCTCTTATGCATCCAACCGTCTCTATGCCCAGAAGATAACTGGAGAAAATTGGAGCAATAAAAACAATATGCCTGGCACAGAGGAAACCTGGAACCCACTCATAAGTCCGGCAACAACGATGTATCAGAAACTGGTCAAGATATTTTTAGGTCTGATGGTTATTCTTTTTATGATGAGCTATCAGATACTGAAGTAATTGAAAAAAGAAGAAGCAGGCAAACGAGTATATCAAGAGGGCGATTATATGAAGCTTTGGATTGAATAACATACAATTTCAAGTTTGTCGTTCTAAAAATTCAACTGAATAATCCCAGCAAAAACCGCTGCTACATGGAAGCCAACAAACCATGCAACAGCGGTTTTTCTTTACCGTTTTTTCCTCTGGCTGATAGGCGTTCCCATTTTCTTTGACTTTTTGAGAATCCGAATTAGCCAGCGAAATTCTTCATCTGACAGATTTTTATAGTTGATACCAAGCTGCTTGCAGTAAAGGACAACGAGCTTTTCATCCCGGCTGCCCTTGAAGTTTTCGACCGCTTCCAGATTTTCTTTCAGTTCATCGGCAACGGTGGTCTGGGGCGCACTCTCACTGTCCTTTTTGTGGTTTTCCCGAATATCCCGGATAATAAGGTTGAGATCATCCCGTACCATGTGACTGAAATATTCATCATCGCTGATATGTGCGGCTTGCAGCACTTTCAAATGGGGGTCATCTTCGCCGGGGCGATACCGTTCAATGATTTCATGCCGGACGGTATCGACAAGGGCGTTGAGGTTCTGAATCTGCATGGTGGCAATCCCATCCACATAAATCTCAATATCCGCAAGAAACTTGATAAAGTCCTTATGGGTGGCAAGTTCGCAGAGCAGACGGTTGTTAATCCGACCGCTTTTCAGAAGTGCTACCATCTCATCACTCAAATGCAGCTCCCTTAATGGCGTGTTGATCTCCACCATGTTCTCTGTCCGGCAAAAGAGATAATCGAGGGACACCCCATAAAAATCTGCCAGCAGGATAAGATTACCATGGTTGATTTCTTTAAAATCATCTTTTTCATAATTTCCAAGAGCTGATTTTGAAATACCTGTTTGCTCTGCCAGTTCTTCCAGTTTTAATCCTTTGTTTAATCGTAAATCTTTTAGCCGTTCCTGTATTGTAGTAGCTCCGTTCATTGAAGCAGCTCCCCCTTTCTAACGACATTTATAACCGTTGAATTGATTATACCATATCAATTCCGCAATCGTGGAAATTTCTGATTTTTACCCCGAATTCCTACTTTGTGGACATACGGCACAGGGCACAAAAATGTTCTATGATACAGGTAGTTCATCGATGGATTATTCCAATCGAATGACCAGCCTGTGTGGGATATGCTTCCCCGGCGATGTAGTGCCATGACTTTTGGCAGGGATGTGGAGGAACCCTGACCGAAACGAGCATACCAAAGGGAGCGATACGCCGCTGTGAGATTCAGGGGAGGAACGACACCGGGGAGAACTGGCGAACTGACACCGAAATGATACCGAAACACGACAATCTGATAGGGGGACAGTCTACTCTATCGCTGATACTTCGGGAGATTTTAAGCGGCTCTATAACCGTAATTTTGCCGAAAATCGCCCCGAAACCATACACTAAAACGGGAGGAAGCGCAATATGTCGAGAATGAGCAAAAAGAGGAAGCATGAGCTTTCCTTTTACCTCAATGGCCGGGGGCGTGTCACTTACAACGAATTGTGCCGGAAATGCCAGCATGGGTGCAAGCAGAGCTTCCGGGCGGTTGTGGTTGACTGCCCCCGTTACTTATCCAAACGAGCAAAGAAAAAGGAGGAACACACAGAATGAATTTTGAATTTATGATGATAGACACACCATTGCCGCCATGTATGCCATTTCCCAGAGCGTTGACAGGATTTCCAGTCAGCAGCACCGCAAAGGTCATGTACTGCCGGATGCTGGACGCTATGCTATCCAAAGGGCAAGAGGACGAGAACGGAATCCTGTTTGTCTGCTTCCCTGTCACAGCCATTGCCGCAGTCCTGTCCCGCAGTCCCATGACGGTCAAGCGTTCTCTGAATGAACTGGAAACCGCCGGACTTATCATGCGGGTGCGTCAGGGCGTTGGAGAACCAAACAGGATTTATGTGCTGATACCGGGAAAGGAGGACGCTGCCCTTGCCTGATACCTCAAAGCTGGAAAATCTCAACCGGGAGTTGGAAAAGTGTGAAAAGAAGCTGCGAAAAGCCATCAATGATGAAAAGGCATTGCAGCACCAGTTGAAGCAGCTTACCCGAAAGGAACGGACACACCGGCTCTGTACTCGTGGCGGTATGCTGGAAAGTTTTCTGCAAGAGCCGGAACGCCTGACAGATGATGATGTCATGCTGTTGTTGAAACTCATTTTTCACAGGCAGGACACGCAGGAACTATTGAAAAAACTGTTGGAACGGGAGAAGCCGGAAACCCCTTAGTTTACTAAGGGCGCAATTATACACCACCCAGAGGTCGGTGCATTGCGTTCTCCGAAGGCTCCTCGCCGGAGGGCTGTGATTTTCCGCAGTCATGGTCTGCTCCAAATCATACAGGAGACGCTACGCTTCCCCTGCGCTGGCTGCCGCCAGCTACCCTTTTGTGGACTTGCCGTCTGGGGACACCTTGCGTTGCAAGCTGTTCCCAGGCGACAAGTTTCATAAAATACGATATCTTTTCGATAGGCGATGCAGTATAATAAAGTCAGAAATAAATCAGGAATTTGAGGTCAAGGCTTAAACGGGAGGTTTATATGAAAAAATACCAATGTCCTTGCTGCGGATATTTTACCTATAATGTTCCGGCAAATGAAGATTGTGGGTATATCTGTCCCGTTTGTTTTTGGGAGAATGACCCGTTCATTGCTTCTGATAACGAACCAAGCGACTCTAATCATGGAATAACACTAAAAGAAGCAAAATTAAATTTCTCAACATTCGGAGCTTGTGAAAAAGAAATGGTGTGTTATGTCCGACTACCAAGAGATGATGAAAAAGAAATTTCATAGTAGTGTGTAAAGGAGAATCAAATGAAGCATAAAAAGTTTTTGTTAATTGCACTGATATGTTTAATCGGTATAGGTATTAGCTTTCTTTTGTTTTCTGCTCATAGACCATTCAAAGATTTAGAGGCAGCAGATATTACTTCGGCAAGTGTTCGGTTATCGCCACCTGATACAACAATTCAGATAGTAGAAACAGAGGAATTAGTATCATATCTCAATGAGGTAGTTATTTACAATAAGGACAACTCATATACAGAATATGCCGGACAAGCAGTTATTTTCACTCTGTCTTTGGCAGATGGTTCTCAAGTGGAGATTATAGCATACAATCCATTTATTATAATTGACGGTATTGGTTATAAATGCAAATATGAACCTTGTGAAGCTCTTAATCATTATGCTAATGAGCTAATGACAAGAGAACCATAATTTTTAAGTGTACCATCTACCCATCGGGTCAACTTGTCCCGAACTTTTACAGCTAAATATCCGCCGCCTTCACAGCGGCACACCGAGCAGGAAATCTGAAAAAGGTCTCCTGCTTTTTTTCTGCCAAAATGAGGTGGTAAAACGCCACCCCATCCACCAATTACCGAAAGGAGGGACACGAAATGCCCTGCCCACACAACGAAATCACGATTGTTCAGCGCAGCCAGCGACAGTCTGCGGTTGCCGCCGCTGCTTACCAAAGCGGCGAAAAACTGTTCTGTGAATATGACCAGCAAGTGAAGCACTACCCGGAAAAGCGTGGTATCGTCCACAATGAAATCCTGCTTCCGGCAAATGCCCCGCCGGAGTATGCAGACCGCAATACTTTATGGAACGCCGCCGAAGCGGTGGAAAAACAATGGAACTCCCAGCTTGCGAGGCGGTGGGTGCTTACCATTCCCAGAGAGATACCGCCCGACCAGTACGCTGTCCTTGTCCGGGAGTTTTGTGAACAGCAGTTTGTTTCCAAAGGCATGATTGCTGATTTTGCAATCCATGACCCCCATCCGCCGGGACACAATCCCCACGCCCATGTCCTGCTGACTATGCGGGCAATGGATGAGCATGGGAAATGGCTTCCCAAGAGCCGCAAGGTTTATGACCTTGACGAGAATGGGGAACGGATAAAGCTGCCATCTGGCAGGTGGAAAAGCCACAAGGAGGATACGGTGGACTGGAACGACCAGAAATATTGTGAAATCTGGCGGCATGAATGGGAGGTCATCCAGAACCGCTATCTGGAAGCCAATGACCGTCCGGAGCGTGTGGACTTGCGTTCCTATGCCAGACAGGGGCTTGATATTATCCCTGCTGTCCATGAGGGGGCTGCTGTCCAGCAGATGGAAAAGCGTGGTATCCAGACAAATATCGGCAACCTGAACCGGGAAATCAAAGCTGCCAACCGCCTAATGAAGTCCATCCGGCAGCTTATCCAAAACCTCAAAGGCTGGATTACCGAGCTGGGAGAAAAACGGAAGGAGCTGCTTGCACAAAAAGCGGCGGAGGAAGCGACACTTCTTCCCAATCTGCTGATGAAGTATATGGAGATACGAAAGGAAGAACGGAAGGACTGGACGAGGGCTGGACAGAACCGGGGGACTTCACAGGACTTAAAGGCAGTCAGCGAAGCCCTGTCCTATCTCCGTCAAAAGGGGCTTTCTACTGTGGAGGACTTAGAAGTATTTCTGGAATCTTCCGGGAAATCAGCCGCAGATTACCGCAGTCAGATGAAGCCAAAGGAAGCCCGCAGCAAAGTGATTGACGGGATTCTTGCCAGCCGGACAGACTGCAAGGAATGTAAGCCTGTCTATGAGAAGTACCAGAAGATATTTTTCAAGAAAACAAAGGAGAAATTCAAACAGGAACACCAGGAGGTTGCCCGGTATGCGAAAGCCGCCGCCTACCTTGCCAAGCACCCGGACGATAAGGACAGCACCCAAAAGGAGCTGCAAGAGGAGAAGGAAACGCTTCTGGAAGAAATTGCAGCCCTGAAAACACCGCTGACCGAGGTACAGGAGGATTTGAAGAAGCTGCGGGACATTCGCTACTGGGTACGGAAAGCCACCCCCGGCACAGAAGAAAGCAAAGAGCCGCCCAAGAAACAGCCTATCAAAGAAGTCTTGCAGGATAAGGCTGACGAGAAAAAAGCACAAAGAACTGCCCCGGTGCAGACAAAACACAAACAACAGGATATGGAACTTTAACAGGCACTTGCCATTTTCAGATTGAGAATGTCAGGTGCTTTTCTTTTTTTCAAGGAGGGATAGATTTGAATGTATTTGAAGCTGTGAAGCAGTCCGTCACAACAAGACAGGCTGCGGAGAATTATGGAATCCGTGTAGGCCGGAACGGGATGGCTTGCTGCCCGTTCCATAACGATAAAACCCCAAGCATGAAGCTGGATCGGCGTTACCACTGCTTCGGCTGCGGTGCGGATGGGGATGTGATTGATTTTGCCGCCGCCCTGTATGGGCTGGGAAAGAAAGAAGCCGCCGTACAGCTGGCACAGGACTTCGGGCTTTCCTATGAGGATTGGAAGCCGCCGGGAAAGGCAAAAAAGCCCAAGCCCCGGCAGAAATCCCCGGAGGAACAGTTTCAGGAAGCAAAGAACCGCTGCTTCCGTATCCTTGCCGATTATCTCCATCTGCTTCGGTCATGGAGAAAGGAATATGCCCCGCACTCCCCGGAGGAAGCCTTTCATCCCCGGTTTGTGGAAGCCTTACAGAAGCATGACCAAGTGGAATATCTGCTGGATGTGCTTCTGTTCGGGGAGACAGAGGAAAAAGCGGCTTTGATTACGGACTACGGAAAGGATGTGATACAGCTTGAACAGCGAATGGCAGAGCTTGCAGCCGCAGACGCAGCAAGAACTAAAAAACACCATGAACGCCATGCAGCCGCCCCAGAGCATTGAGGAAATCAAGGCGGGGCTGGAAACCACCGAGAAAGGCGGTGTCCGCCAGAGCATACGGAACTGCCTGACCGTATTCCAGCGTGACCCTCTGCTTTCCGGGGCTATCGCATACAACATCCTGACCGACCGCAAGGACATCATAAGGCCCATCGGCTTCCACAGGGAAAGCACCGCCTTAAACGATACGGACATGAAGTATCTGCTTCTTTATCTGGAAGAAACTTACGGGCTTACCAATGAGAAAAAGATTGATAACGCTATCGGGATTGTGGCGAATGAAAACAAGTACCATCCCATCCGGGACTATTTAAGTTCCCTGGTGTGGGACGGGACAGAGCGAATCCGTTTCTGCCTGCGGCACTTTCTGGGGGCTGACGCAGACGATTACACCTATGAAGCATTGAAGCTGTTCTTGCTGGGTGCAATCTCACGAGCCTTTCAGCCGGGATGCAAATTTGAAATCATGCTCTGTCTGGTAGGCGGTCAGGGGGCTGGCAAGTCCACCTTCTTCCGTCTGCTGGCAGTCCGGGACGAGTGGTTCTCCGATGATTTGCGGAAGCTGGACGATGACAATGTGTACCGCAAGCTGCAAGGTCACTGGATGATCGAAATGTCGGAAATGATGGCAACCGCAAACGCCAAGAGCATTGAGGAAATCAAGTCGTTTTTAAGCCGGCAGAAAGAGGTTTACAAGATACCCTATGAAACCCACCCGGCAGACCGCCCACGTCAGTGCGTGTTTGGCGGCACTTCCAATGCTCTTGATTTTCTTCCCCTTGACCGTTCCGGCAATCGCCGCTTTATCCCCGTCATGGTGTACCCGGAGCAAGCCGAGGTTCACATTTTGGAGGATGAAGCTGCTTCCAGAGCCTATATCGAGCAGATGTGGGCAGAAGCGATGGAGATTTACCGAAGCGGCAGGTTCAAGCTGGCTTTCAGCCCCGCCATGCAGCGGTATCTCAAAGAACACCAGCGGGATTTTATGCCGGAGGACACCAAAGCCGGGATGATACAGGCGTATCTTGATAAGTACACCGGGAGCATGGTCTGCTCCAAGCAGCTCTACAAGGAAGCCTTGAACCATGCCTTTGACGAGCCGAAACAATGGGAAATCCGGGAAATCAACGAGATTATGAACCAGTGCATTGACCGCTGGCGGTACTTCCCGAACCCAAGAATGTTTTCAGAATATGGCAGACAAAAGGGCTGGGAGCGTGAAAACCCGGCAACGGACTCCGGCAACCCGTCTGAAAAAACGACGGACGGTTTTGTGGAGGTCACAGAACAGATGGAACTTCCATTCTGAAAATGGCAGCCCGTTGCACCCCCTGTTGCTATCCCGTTGCCGAGCCGGTTGCCGGGGAAAATCCCATAACTGCGGACTTTTCTCCCTTATAACAACCAAAACAACAGAAAAATAAAAGAAAAGTATAAATAGTAATCATCGCCAGATTGAGATTGTTTGCAAGGTCTTTTGAAGCCCGTTGCCGGACTTCGTTGCCGACTCCCTCTGTCTGGCTATTTTCATGTATGGAGGATAACTGCCTATGGCAAAAAACAAAACAGAGATTCATGTGACTACTGTGTTTGACGGGGAGCTTGACGCAACCGATGTGTTCGTCAGCCTGATTTCCCAGAAATATGGAAAGACAAATTCAAAAGAATATCTTGCTAAAAAGAAAGATTTGAAGTATAATGAAGATGAGGTTCAAAAGAGCCAGATACCGTCTGGATTGTGTGGGTAAATGGCTATGATGAACGAAATGGAATACAGAACAATCGGTTCGGCACTTGCCGGGGGCTATCGTGCGGCGGTCTATTGCAGGCTGTCAAAGGACGATGACCTGCAAGGCGAAAGTGCCAGTATCGCCAACCAGCGGGATATGCTGGAAAAATACTGCGAAAAGCAGGGATGGGAGGTTGTGGCAGTCTATCAGGACGATGGCTTCACAGGTCTTAATATGGAGCGTCCTGATTTACAGAGAATGTTGAGAGCCATTGAGCGCAGGCAAATCAACCTTGTCATCACGAAAGACCTCAGCCGACTGGGGCGGAACTATCTGCAAACCGGGCATTTGATTGAGGACTTTTTCCCAAGAAACGGTGTCCGCTATATCGCCATGAATGACGGTATCGACACCCTGCGGGATAACAACGATATTGCCCCGTTCAAGAATATCCTGAACGAGATGTACAGCAAGGATATTTCCAAGAAAGTCCATTCCTCTTATCTTCTGAAAGCGCAGAAAGGACAGTTTACCGGGTGTCTTGCCCCGTTTGGGTATCGGAAAGACCCGGAGGACAAAAACCATCTGCTCATTGACGAGGAAACCGCCCCGATTGTGCGGCTGATTTTCGGATATGCCCTAAACGGTCATGGTCCGAACTATATCCGCAGACGGCTGGAGGAAGAAAAAATCCCCTGCCCCACATGGTGGAACCGGGAACGGGGGCTTCGCAATACCCGCACCAAATGGGAAAAGAAAGACCCGGAAAACGGACGGTATATGTGGGACTTCTCCGTTATCAAAGACCTCTTGATGAATCCCGTCTACACCGGGGCGATTGCTTCCCAGAAAAAAGACTACCGTTTCAAAATCGGCACGATCGGAGAAAAGAAGCCGGAGGACTGGATTGTGGTGGAGGGACAGCATGAACCGCTGATTGACCGCATGAGCTTTGACATTGTGCAGAACAAGCTGAAATCCCGCCAGCGTCCGGGGCAGACCAATGAAATCAGCCTGTTTGCCGGACTGATAAAATGCGGCGGGTGTGGGAAGTCGCTGACGATACGCTACACAAACGCAAAACATCCCCAGCAGATTTATTCCTGCAAGACCTACAATGCCTTTGGAAAGAACCACTGCACCCAGCACCGGATTGACTATGACACCCTTTGCAGCCATGTGCTGCGGAAAATCAGGGAATGTGCCAGAGCTGCCCTGATGGACGGGGAAGCGGTTGCCGACCGCCTGACCAATACCTGTGAAACCGAGCAGCGGGAACAGCGGGAAGCAATGGAACGCTCCCTTACAAGGGACGAGGAACGGATTGAGGTTCTGGACAAAATGGTCATGCGGCTTTATGAGGATATGATTGCAGGGCGTATCAGTGAGCAGAATTTCAACACAATGCTGGAAAAGGCACAGACCGAGCAGACGGAGCTTAAAGCAAAGGTGTCCGAGGGCAGAAAGCGGCTGTCCGATGAAGTCCAGCTTGCCAATGACGCAAAACAATGGGTGGAAGCCATTCAGGAATATGCCAACATCACAGAGCTGGACGCAGCCACCCTTAACCGCTTAATCAAAGAAATCGTTGTGCATGAACGCATTGACGAAGATAAAACAAGACACATTTCTATCGAAATTCATTTTAATCTCAAACCCATCCCGGAGGTGGAACAGGTCACTGCCTGACCTGTCCCGCCGGGACGGTTCTCTTAAAAACACCATATAGATTTTTTGTACGCCGCCGCCCGCCATCGAGCAGAGTTTTACACCTAATTGGGGATAAAACAGCTCATGGCCGGTGCTGGTGTAGCCGTGGTAGGCATGGTCCTTGTACCTCTGCTCTCCGGGCTTTTCTCTGTCTAAGCGTCTCCGTATGAAATCCTTGCCGCTCCCGCAGTTTTGCGGGGGCGGCGGAAAGGAGGTTGACACCGTATGGATTTCTTACTTGAAGCCCTGACAAATTGGCTGAAAGAAATGCTGGTGGGCGGCATTATGAGCAACCTTTCGGGGATGTTTGACAGTGTAAACCAGCAGGTCGCGGATATATCCGTACAGGTAGGCCAGACCCCACAGGGATGGAATGGCAGTATTTTCAGCATGATTGAGAATCTGTCCAACTCCATCATGGTGCCGATTGCAGGCGTGATCCTGGCTATCGTGATGACCGTAGACCTGATCCAGATGATCGCAGACAAGAACAACCTGCATGATGTGGACACCTGGATGATTTTCAAGTGGGTGTTCAAATCAGCCGCTGCCATCCTCATTGTCACAAATACATGGAATATCGTGATGGGCGTCTTTGATATGGCGCAGAGCGTAGTAGCGCAGGCGGCAGGGGTTATCAATTCGGATGCGTCCATTGACATTTCCTCAGTTATGACCGATCTGGAACCGAGGCTGATGGAAATGGATCTGGGACCGCTGTTCGGACTGTGGTTCCAATCCCTCTTTATTGGCATTACTATGTGGGCGTTATATATCTGTATCTTTATCGTTATTTATGGCCGTATGATCGAAATCTACCTTGTGACTTCGGTGGCTCCCGTTCCAATGGCTGCAATGATGGGTAAAGAATGGGGCGGTATGGGACAGAACTACCTCCGATCCCTGCTGGCGCTGGGCTTTCAGGCGTTTCTCATTATCGTCTGCGTGGCAATTTATGCTGTGCTGGTGCAGAACATCGCTCTGGAAGATGACATCATCATGGCAATCTGGAGCTGCGTGGGCTACACCGTACTGCTGTGCTTTACGCTGTTCAAAACCGGCAGTCTCGCAAAATCAGTCTTTCAGGCGCACTAAAGGAGGGTTCTGTATGAAAAAATATCAAATCATTTACGCAGACCCGCCATGGAACTACAAAGTATATTCCAAGAAAGGATTGGGACGCAGTGCAGAAAGTCACTATCCGACCATGAGTATCGAGGATATTTGTGCGCTGCCAGTAGGCAACTTGGCGGATAAAGACTGTGCCTTGTTTTTATGGGTCACGATTCCATGTTTACTGGAAGGTCTCTCAGTTCTGAAGGCATGGGGATTTACCTATAAAACCGTCGGCTTTGTTTGGGTAAAGCAAAATCGAAAGGCAGATAGCTTGTTCTGGGGAATGGGATATTGGACGCGCTCCAATGTGGAACTTTGTATCCTCGCAACGAAAGGACATCCCAAGCGTATAAACGCAGCTGTTCATCAGGTCATTGTCTCTCACATTGAAGAACATTCAAAAAAACCGCAGGAAGCCAGAGAACGCATTGTCTCATTGATGGGTGATCTCCCGCGCATAGAACTGTTTGCTCGTCAATCCACACCCGGTTGGGATGTGTGGGGAAATGAAGTGGACAGCTCTATTTCATTCCCATAAAGGAGGTGGATAATATGGCTTATGTACCCGTACCCAAAGATTTAACCAAAGTCAAAACCAAGGTCATGTTCAATCTGACACGAAGGCAGCTGGTCTGCTTTACCGCCGGGGCGCTTGTAGGTGTACCGCTGTTCTTGTGGCTCCGTGAGCCTGCGGGAAACAGCATGGCTGCCATGTGTATGATGCTGGTCATGATGCCCTTCTTCCTGCTGGCAATGTATGAAAAGCATGGACAGCCCCTGGAAAAGATCGTCGGCAACATCCTCAAAGTAGCTGTGATCCGTCCCAAGCAGCGTCCCTACCAGACCAATAACTTTTATGCCGTATTAAAGCGGCAGGAAATGCTCGATAAGGAGGTGTATGACATTGTTCACCGCAATGAAAAGCTGGCTGCGCCGTCTGCTGGGAAAACCGGAAGAAAAGACCGTGCATCCGGTAAAGACAAAGAAAAAGCTGTCCCGCGCCGATAAGAAGCAGATCGAAGCGGCCATTGCCCGCGCCAACCGCACGGACAAAAAAGGAAAATCGGCACAGGACAGTATCCCCTATGAACGAATGTGGCCGGACGGGATCTGCCGCGTATCGGACAGCCACTACACAAAGACCATTCAGTTTCAGGACATCAACTATCAGCTCTCCCAAAATGAAGATAAGACCGCGATCTTTGAGGGCTGGTGTGATTTCCTCAATTATTTCGACAGCTCGATTCACTTCCAGCTGTCTTTTTTGAACCTTGCGGCATCGGAGGAGACCTTTGCCAACTCCATTTCCATTCCGCCCCAGGGGGATGCCTTTGACAGTATCCGTGAGGAATATACCACGATGCTGCAAAATCAGCTGGTCAGAGGCAACAACGGTCTCATCAAGACCAAATACCTGACCTTTGGTATCAACGCTGACAGCATCAAAGCCGCCAAGCCCCGTCTGGAGCGTATTGAGACCGATATACTCAATAACTTCAAGCGTCTTGGTGTAGCCGCCAGAACATTGGACGGTAAGGAAAGGCTTTCCCAGCTTCATGCGGTATTCCACATGGATGAACAGCTCCCGTTTCAGTTTGAATGGGACTGGCTGGCTCCTTCCGGCCTGTCCACGAAAGATTTTATTGCACCAAGCTCCTTTGAGTTCCGCACCGGCAAGCAGTTCCGTATGGGCAAGAAATACGGGGCTGTTTCTTTTTTGCAGATTTTAGCCCCAGAGCTGAATGACCGTCTGCTGGCTGATTTTCTGGATATGGAAAGCTCGCTCATTGTGAGTATGCACATTCAGTCGGTGGATCAGGTGAAAGCCATCAAAACGGTAAAGCGTAAGATTACCGATCTGGACCGCAGTAAGATTGAGGAACAGAAAAAAGCAGTCCGCGCCGGATACGACATGGACATCATTCCTTCTGACCTTGCCACCTACGGCAGCGAAGCGAAAAAGCTGTTGCAGGATTTGCAGAGCCGAAACGAGAGAATGTTCCTGGTCTCCTTTTTGGTGCTGAACACAGCGGACACCCCCCGTCAGCTTGGCAACAACATCTTTCAGGCAGGCTCTATTGCCCAGAAGTATAACTGCCAGCTGACCAGACTGGACTTCCAGCAGGAAGAAGGGCTGATGAGCTGTCTGCCCCTGGGACTCAATCAGATCGAGATTCAGCGAGGGCTGACCACCAGTTCTACGGCTATCTTTGTACCATTCACCACACAGGAATTATTCCAGAACGGCAAGGAAGCCCTGTACTACGGCATCAATGCCCTGTCCAACAACCTCATCATGGTGGATAGAAAGCTGCTGAAAAACCCCAACGGCTTGATTTTGGGTACGCCGGGTTCCGGTAAGTCCTTCAGCGCAAAACGAGAAATCGCCAACTGCTTTTTGCTTACCAATGATGATGTTATCATCTGTGACCCGGAAGCGGAGTACGCACCTCTTGTTGAGCGTCTGCATGGGCAGGTCATCAAGATCTCGCCTACCTCAACCAACTACATCAATCCGATGGATCTGAACCTGGACTATTCGGATGATGAAAGCCCGCTGTCCCTCAAGTCTGACTTTATCCTCAGCTTGTGTGAGCTGATCGTGGGCGGTAAGGACGGATTGCAGCCGGTGCAGAAAACCATCATCGACCGTTGTGTGCGTCTGGTCTATCAGACCTACCTCAATGACCCGCGCCCGGAGAATATGCCCATACTGGAGGACCTATATAACCTGCTCCGTGCACAGGAGGAAAAGGAAGCCCAGTATATCGCCACGGCCCTTGAAATCTATGTAACCGGCTCCCTCAATGTGTTCAATCACCAGAGCAATGTGGACATCAATAACCGCATTGTCTGCTATGACATTAAGGAGCTGGGCAAGCAACTCAAGAAAATCGGTATGCTGGTGGTACAGGATCAGGTGTGGAACCGCGTTACCATCAACCGCGCTGCCCACAAGTCCACCCGTTACTACATCGACGAGATGCACCTGCTTTTGAAGGAGGAACAGACCGCTGCCTATACAGTGGAAATCTGGAAGCGATTCCGTAAATGGGGTGGTATTCCGACAGGTATCACCCAGAATGTCAAAGACCTTTTGAGCAGCCGCGAGGTAGAGAACATCTTTGAAAACTCCGACTTCGTGTATATGCTCAACCAGGCAGGCGGAGACCGTCAGATACTTGCCAAGCAGCTGGGCATTTCCACGCACCAGCTTAGCTATGTGACCCACTCCGGTGAGGGCGAGGGCCTGCTGTTCTATGGCTCCACCATCCTGCCCTTCGTTGACCACTTCCCGAAGAATACTGAGCTTTACCGCATTATGACCACCAAACCCCAGGAACTGAAAAAGGAGGATGAATAACTATGAAACAGAATATTTGCGAACTTGATACCATGATTTTTTTCCGTGAGGCATTGGAGGCTCACGAATTCATGTTGCTTCCGGTAATGGCCTCCGCTGTTGTTGAGTGTCGTACCGCTGACAAAGAACTCAAAACCTTGAATGAGGATGGCGAAATTGGTCTTGCCCGTCTCTTTTCGATTTGGGCGAATATGATGTGTGCCCCTGGTGCAGCAACCATTGTAGGGTGCAGACCTATCACAATGCTCTCTGAGATTCTGGCGCAAGTCCATGCGTATCTCACCGTGCATCCGCTATATGATCCGGAAGGTTTGGCCCTCTATGTGGAGCTGCACCACATGATGGATGCTATCCTAATGGGTGATTGGTTTGAATAAAGAGCCGCGCCTGCGCTTTACTGATGAGGAACGGGCTGACCCTGCACTGGAAAAGCCGATCCGCAAAACGGAGAAAGCTACGGCCAGAGCAGATAAGGCGCAGGCCAATATTCCAAAGAAAAAAGTCAGACAGACGGTCATTGACCCGGACACCGGGAAAAAGACCTCGAAGCTGACCTTTGAGGACAAGAAAAAACCACCTTCCAAACTTTCTCAAGGGGTTAAGGAAGCTCCCGTCCATCTGGTCGCGGGCAAGTTTCACAAAGAGATCCGGGAAACAGAACAGGACAATGTGGGCGTGGAAAGCGCCCACAAGTCCGAGGAGGCGGTGGAGACCAGCGCTTATCTGGTGCGGGAGGGCTATCGCAGCCACAAGCTGAAGCCGTACCGCAAAGCAGCCCAGGCCGAGCAGAAGCTGGAAAAGGCAAATGTAAATGCCCTGTACCAGAAGTCCCTACGGGAAAATCCTCAGTTTACCAGCAACCCTCTCTCCCGCTGGCAGCAAAAACAGAGTATCAAAAAGCAGTATGCCGTCGCCAAGCGCACCGGTCAGACTGCCGGAAATACCGCCCAGGCTGCGTCCAAAACCGGAAAAGCCGCAAGGACGGTAAAAGAAAAGGCACAGCAGGCAGGGGCATTCGTCATGCGCCACAAGAAGGGCTTCCTGATGGCAGGGGTTTTTTTCCTCATCGCCTGTATGCTGATGAATACCATGTCCTCCTGCTCTATGATGGCACAGAGTATTGGTTCTGTAATTTCCGGCACTACCTATCCATCGGATGACCCGGAAATGCTGGCGGTGGAGGCAGATTATGCAGACAGAGAAGCTCGGTTGCAGGAGAAAATCGACAACATCGAAAGCAGCCACCCAGGGTATGACGAGTATCGCTATAACCTTGGCATGATCGGCCATGACCCCCATGAGCTTGCGGCGTTTCTCTCTGCTGTCTTGCAGGGCTATACACGCCACAGCGCACAGGCAGAGCTGGAGCGTGTGTTTGATGCACAGTATCAGCTCACGCTGAGAGAAGAAATTCAGATTCGCACTTACACTGACGAAGATGGGGATGAGCATGAATATGAATATCGTATTCTCCATGTAACTTTAACAAGCCGTTCCATTGCCTCTCTTGCGCCAGAACTACTGACTCCGGAGCAGATGGAGATGTACCAGGTCTACCGACAGACTATGGGCAATAAGCCGCTGTTGTTTGGTGGCGGTTCTCCCGATACAGGTGTTTCTGAAGATTTGACTGGTGTTGAATTTATCAATGGCACCCGCCCCGGCAATCCGCAGCTGGTGGAACTGGCGAAAAGTCAGGTGGGCAATGTGGGAGGACAACCTTATTGGAGCTGGTACGGCTTTGACTCCCGTGTGGAATGGTGTGCCTGCTTTGTATCATGGTGCTATGGTCAATCCGGTCGAACGGAACCACGCTTTGCTGGTTGTCAGTCTCAGGGTGTTCCGTGGTTCCAGTCTCATGGACAGTGGGGCGCACGAGGATATGAAAACATCGCCCCCGGTGATGCCATTTTCTTCGATTGGGATCTGGATGGTTCCGCAGACCATGTGGGAATTGTTATCGGCACCGATGGCAGCCGTGTTTATACCGTGGAGGGAAATTCCGGCGATGCCTGCAAGATCAAAAGTTATGACCTGAATTATCAGAGTATCAAGGGCTACGGCCTGATGAACTGGTAACAGAGATTTTTTAGAAGGAGTGATAGACGATGGCAAAGAACAAAATTGAACGCATTGACCAGGAGATTACTAAGGTCCGCGAGAAGATCGCAGAGTATCAGGAAAAGCTCAAGGCGCTGGAGACACAGAAAACCGAGGCAGAAAATCTGGAGATCGTCCAGATGGTGCGCGCACTGCGTATGACCCCGGCTCAGCTGAGCGCCATGCTGTCCGGAGGCACAGTTCCCGGCAGTTTGGCTGATGACAACAACGAACAGGAGGAAAACAGCTATGAGGAATAAACGATTGCTCCGAACACTTTCCGCCATTTGCCTGACGCTGGTTCTGGCATTGGGCTTTACCGTTCCCGCTTTTGCCCAGGGCGCAGCTCCGCCCCCGGCAGAGGATACCACCAATGACAGCAATGTGGTGGTGGAAGAAACGGAAAAAGCCCCTCCGCTGACCCCGGATGGCAACGCCGCTCTGGTGGATGATTTTGGTGGCAACAAGCAGCTCATTACCGTTACCACCAAGGCAGGCAACTATTTTTATATCCTGATCGACAGGGCCAACGAGGATAAAAAGACTGCTGTTCACTTTCTGAACCAGGTGGATGAAGCGGACCTGATGGCACTGATGGAAGATGGAAATGCCAAAGAGGAGCCGCCAGCTGTGTGCAGCTGCACGAAGAAATGTGAAGCAGGGGCAGTTAATACGGCCTGCCCGGTCTGTGTAACTGATAAGAGTAAATGTACGGGAAAAGCACCGGAACCTCCGGCAGAAACACCGGAGCCGGAAAAAGAGAAGCCTGCCGGACTGAACCCGGCTGCCCTGATCCTTCTGCTGGCTCTGCTGGGCGGCGGTGGCGTATTTGCCTACTTGAAGCTCGTTAAAAATAAGCCTAAGACCAAGGGCAATGACAGTCTGGACGATTATGATTATGGCGAGGAAGATTCCGAGGAATGGGAAACTGAGGATGAGGAAGTCCTTGAGGATGGTTTTGAGGGTTCTGACCCTAATGAGGAAAGTGATAGAACAGATTGAACCGTTTGAGCGTAGCATATTTCAAATCATTGCGGGATAAGGGACAGAGGACAGGGAGAAATTCCTGTCCTCTGCTGCTCTACTCACTCTCTTACTGCAAATCTACACCCAAAATCAGCACATGGTCAAAGAAAGGAGGACCTCACAATGAACACCTGGAACTTGTTATTACACTTTCTGATTATTTTTGATCTGGTCGCCTTCGGAATTTACTTTGGAGGAGACATTCTTTTCACTGCTATAAGCAAAGTTCAAAAAAAATCAAAGAAGGACGATGACTTGGATCTTTATGATTTTGAAATTGAGACCGCACCCCAAAAACGCTCTTTATGTGTGGACTCAATCCGAATGCTTTATTCTGGTGAGATAGATGAATTTGTGGAAAAGGAACTGTTGCCTGATGCAGCGGAGACCATGAACGCTTTATCTGAAGCTGAAAAAACAGCAGTTAGCCTGTTACTAAAAGCTTATATCGGTTTTTTGAGCGAAGAAGCAACGGTAGATGAACAAAGTTTTCCCATGGTTAAGGAACTGTTGTCTTATACACAGGGCAGCAAAGAAGATGGTGAAAAAGATGCCATAGATTGTCTGATGGAAGATACGGTCAGCAGAACCCACAGACATCGAGAATATTACAACAATTATCAACGCTATCAACTGATGCAGGTGGATAAAGAGCGTGTGATTATGGCCTGCAATATCATAATCAATGATTTGATTGGCAGGTTGTACCGATATGATTATCGCTTTGGCTATGACATTACACTTGCCTCAGAACACAGCATTGCAAAAAAACTGTCTGATAATTGGCAGAATGAATGGGAGGTTGAAGATTATGAAGCTGGTGATTGCTGAAAAACCATCGGTTGCACAAAGTCTGTCGGCGGTGATTGGTGCAACCGCCCGTAAGGACGGGTATCTGGAGGGAAACGGCTGGCGTGTCAGCTGGTGCGTGGGCCATCTGGCCGGGCTTGCAGATGCAGACAGCTATGACCCCAAGTATGCCAAGTGGCGATATGATGACCTGCCTATTCTGCCGGAGCATTGGCAGATGGTGGTGGGAAAGGATAAGAAAAAGCAGTTTGATATTCTCAAAAAGCTGATGAATGCCCCGGATGTGACGGAGGTGGTAAACGCTTGCGATGCCGGACGCGAGGGCGAGCTGATCTTCCGCAGTGTCTATGAGCTGGCAGGCTGCCAAAAGCCGATGAAAAGGCTTTGGATTTCTTCGATGGAGGACTCCGCCATCAGGGAGGGCTTTGCAAACCTCCGCCCCGGTGCGGACTATGACGGACTTCGGGATGCTGCTCTCTGTCGTGCCAAGGCCGACTGGCTGGTGGGGATCAATGCCACAAGGCTTTTTTCCGTGCTGTACCACCGCACCCTCAACATCGGGCGCGTGATGTCCCCTACGCTGGCACTCATTGTCCAGCGAGAAGCTGAGATCGACACCTTTAAGCCGGTTCCCTTTTATACCGTGGCACTGGAGCTACCCGGTCTTACCGTATCCGGGGAGCGCATGGCGGATAAGGCCGCTGCCGAGCAGCTGAAAGAAGTCTGCCAGGGTGCAGCCGTCACGATCAAAAAGGTGGAGTGCAAGGAAAAGTCCGAAAAGCCGCCCGCCCTCTATGACCTGACTACTCTGCAAAGAGATGCCAACCGCTTGCTTGGATTTACAGCCCAGCAGACCCTGGACTATCTGCAAAGCCTGTATGAAAAGAAGCTCTGCACCTATCCCCGTACTGACAGCCGCTATCTGACCGGTGATATGGCAGACAGCCTGCCGGTGCTGGTCAATCTGGTTGCCAATGCTATGCCGTTTCGCAAAGGGATCGCCATTACCTGTGATCCGCAGCCAGTCATCAACGATAAGAAAGTAACCGACCACCACGCAGTAATCCCTACCAGAAATCTCAAGGATGCAGACCTTTCTGCCCTTCCTGCGGGAGAAAAAGCGGTGCTGGAGCTGGTGGCCCTGCGTCTGCTGTGTGCCGTAGCCCAGCCCCATATCTATTCGGAAACCGTTGTGATTGCCGACTGTGCCGGTGGGGAGTTTACCGCCAAAGGAAAAAAAGTGAAGCACCCCGGATGGAAAGCACTGGAGGACGCTTACCGTGCCAAAATGAAGGATGCGGAGCCAAAAAAAGAGGGCGCAGAGAAAGCCCTGCCGGAGCTGACCGAAGGACAGACCCTTTCGGTTTCTGCGGCAATCGTCAAAGAAGGCAAAAGCAGTCCGCCCCAGCACTTTACGGAGGACACCCTATTGTCCGCGATGGAGACTGCCGGAAAAGAAGATATGCCGGAGGATGCCGAACGAAAAGGTCTGGGGACACCGGCCACCCGTGCCGGTATTTTGGAAAAGCTGGTATCTGCCGGTTTTCTGGAACGAAAAAAGAGCAGGAAAACGGTGCAGCTTCTCCCTTCCCACGATGCAGTTTCCCTTATCACCGTTCTGCCGGAACAGCTGCAATCGCCGCTTTTGACTGCCGAGTGGGAGTACCGCCTGGGCGAGATCGAGCGCGGGCAGCTTGCCCCGGAGGAGTTTTTGGACGGGATCAGCACCATGTTGGGAGACCTGGTGGGGACTTATCAGGTCATCAAGGGAACCGAGTACCTGTTCTCCCCGCCCCGTGAGGTGGTAGGCAAATGCCCCCGCTGCGGCGGTGAAGTTGCAGAACTGCAAAAAGGCTTCTTCTGTCAGAATGATTCTTGCAAATTTGCAATCTGGAAAAATAACAAATGGTGGGCTGCCAAGAAAAAACAGCCGACCAAGGCTGTGGTGTCTGCACTGCTGAAAGATGGCCGTGTCCGTGTAACGGGCCTATATTCGGAGAAAACCGGCAAGACCTACGATGCCACTGTGGTTTTGGAGGACGATGGACAGTACGCCAACTTCAAGCTGGAATTTGACCAGCGGAAAGGAGGCAGCCGATGAAGCTCTCTTTAGCGGAACGGGAAACCATTCTCCTCTATAACCAGGCAGAACCAATGGCTGAGGTCTACACCCACGATCCCCGTTTGATGGAGAAGCTGGAACTGCTGGCAAAAAAGCACCCCGACCAGATCACCCGAAAGGACGCCCATAACTTTACCGTCCCCAAGCGGTGTGTATCAGTCAGGGAGCCATACAGCGCCGAGCGTCGCAAAGCTGCCAGTGAGCGTGCGAAAGCTGCCGGATACCAGCCCCCTGTGAGAAAGTCCAGCAGTTAAAGGCACATGGCAGAGAATGTATTTGAAGCAGTCAAGCAGTCGGTCAGCACCAGAGAAGCGGCAGCGTTTTATGGGATCGAGGTCAAACGAAATGGTATGGCCTGCTGTCCCTTTCACGATGATAAGAACCCCAGCATGAAGGTAGATCAGCGGTTCCACTGCTTTGGCTGCGGTGCAGATGGGGATGTGATCGACTTTACCGCAAAGCTCTTTGACCTCTCCCCAAAAGAAGCGGCGGAGAAACTGGCACAGGACTTTGGCCTGATCTATGACAGTCAGGCCCCTCCCCGCAGGAGGTATGTCCGGCAGAAAACCGAGGCACAAAAGTTTCGGGAGGACCGGCAGCAGTGTTATCGCGTACTGTCCGATTACTACTATCTGCTGAAAAAATGGGAGGCCGACCATTCTCCCCGGACACCGGAGGAGAAACCGCACCCCCGCTTTGTGGAAGCAATCCATAAGAAAATCTATGTGGAGTACCTGCTGGATCTTTTTCTTTATGAAAGTGAAGAAGAACAAAAGGCATGGATTGCAGAACACACAGCAGAAATCACACACTTGGAAAGGAGATTGAAAATCATGGCTGAGAACAAACCCACCAACCGAGAGCGGCTAAGGGAAATCACAGACGGCATCGAGCAGGGCATCAAGGAACTGTTTGAGAGTGAAAAGTATATGCGCTATCTGTCCGTTATGTCCCGCTTCCACCGCTATTCGGTAAACAACACCATGCTCATCTATATGCAGAAGCCGGACGCCACTTTGGTAGCCGGATACAATAAGTGGAAAGACCAGTTTGAGCGTCATGTTAAAAAGGGAGAACATGGCATTACCATCATCGCCCCCACACCGTACAAGAAGAAAATCGAGGAGCAGAAACTGGACCCGGATACCAAGGCTCCGATTTTGGATAAAGACGGAAAGATCATCACAGAGGAAAAAGAAATCGAGATCCCCATGTTTCGCCCGGTCAAGGTCTTTGATGTGAGCCAGACCGATGGGAAACCTTTGCCGGAGCTTGCCTCCTCCCTTTCCGGCAATGTGCCCAATTATGAGGCATTCATGGAGGCCCTGCGCCGCAGTGCGCCGATGCCGATCACTTTTGAAGCAATGGCCGCCGATACGGACGGCTATTTTTCTGCCGATCATCAGAAAATCGCCATTCGTCAGGGCATGAGCGAGGTGCAGACGGTTTCGGCCACGGTTCACGAGATTGCCCACAGCAAGCTCCACAATCAGAAAAAGATTCAGATTGCCAATGACGAGCAATATCAGGAGATCGAGCTGTTTGATAAACCCGGTCTGTTCTCCAATGGGCGGATTGTCCGTGATAATCTGCCGGAGGGCGTTTATTGCTATGACCTGCGCGGTTCTGACTACGACCCCGGAGAGCCGGTCTGTGTAGAAGAACGAGTGGTTGTAAACCATGCAGGTTCCGTTCTGCTGACAGATCCGCTGGAGCTGGCGGAAAATGGACGCCTGATGCTGACCGAGGAAGAAGGACTGAATTTTGTTGGCGGCTTTTCTACTCTCGCCCAGTTTTTGCAGGAACAGAAGAAAGACCGTCACACGGAAGAAGTAGAGGCTGAAAGCATCTCCTATGCAGTCTGCAAATATTTTGGCATTGAAACCGGAGAAAACAGCTTCGGCTATATTGCCAGCTGGAGTCAGGGCAAGGAACTGAAAGAGCTGAGAGCCAGTTTGGAGACCATCAATAAGACCTCCGGCACTTTGATCTCTGACATTGAGCGCCACTATAAGGAAATCTGCAAAGAGCGTGGAATTGACCCCAATGCAAAAAAAGAGCCGGAAATGGCGGTTCTTGATGCGGAGGCAAACCAGCAGGAGGCTTTGTTTCTAATTGACGATGCCACCTATCTTCATATTCAGCCCTGTGACAGCGGCTGGGACTACACCCTTTACGATGCCGCGTCCATGAAAGAGCTGGATGGCGGTCAGCTGGATATGCCGGAGCTTTCCCGCATGAAGGCAGTTCTCCAGATTTGTGATGACAACGATCTGGACAGCACTTCACTTAGACACGCTCCCCTGTCTATGATCGAGACCTTGCAGGAAGCTGCCTATCAGCAGATGCAGGCAGAGGTCGGTCAGATGGCCGCTTCTTCCCAGCTGCCGGAGGCACAGGAGCAGGCGCTGGATGAATACCCAACGCCCGATGAGCAGGTCTCCACACCGGATATGCAGAAATACGGTTACTCTTATGACGGGATGCTCCCTGTTACAAGAGAACGGGCGCTGGAACTGGATGCTGCCGGTTTGACCGTCTATGTGCTGCATGAGGACAATACGGAGAGCATGGTGTTTGACCCGCAGGAAATCATGGAGCATGGCGGTCTTTTCGGTGTGGACCGCGAGGAATGGGAGAAAAGCCCTCAGTTCCACGAAAAGGTCATGGAGCGTCAGGAACATCAGCAGGAACGAGAACAGGCATTTCTCTCCCAGAACAGAAACTGCTTTGCCATCTACCAGGTGAGCCGTAACGATCCGCAAAATGTGCGCTTTATGAATCTGGACTGGTTAGAGTCCCATGATGTTTCCGTAGACCGCAGCAATTATGACCTCATTTACACCGCTCCGCTGAGTGAGTCTGGCACTGTGCCGGAGCAGCTGGAAAAACTCTATCAGCAATTCAATCTGGAAAAACCCGTAGACTTTCACAGTCCCTCCATGAGCGTCAGCGACATCGTTGCGATCAAACAGGACGGTAAGGTATCCTGTCATTACTGCGACAGCGTTGGTTTTACCCAGATCCCCGGATTCCTGCCGGAAAATCCGCTGAAAAATGCGGAAATGGCCCTGGAGGACGATTATGGCATGATCGACGGTATCATCAACAATGGCGCAAAAGAGCCTACGGTGGCAGAGCTGGAACAGCAGGCCCGAAGCGGTCAGCCCATTTCCCTGATGGAGTTGGCAGCCGCCACCCATCGGGAGGAACGGGAAAAGAAAAAGTCCGTCATGGAGCAGCTGAAAGGCCAGCCCAAGACAGAACACAAAAAGACAGCACCAAAAAAGAGTGCGGAAAGGGAGATTTGATATGGGAAACTTTACTTTTGAGGAAATGAACCTGATGTGCATTTACAATACCGGCAGCCGCACCGGATTGATCGACAGCCTGCGTGAGATGCGCGGCGAGCTTTCGCCGGAGGAAACGGAACTGAGGGAGCTAACCGACAGCGCCCTTACGAAGCTCTGTGCGATGACCGATGAGGACTTTGCCCAGCTGGAGCTGTACCCGGATTTTGACCAGTAAACAGCATAACCGCAGGGATGGGGTGGCAATTTGCCACCCCACCTCTTTACCCCAAAACTGAAAGGAGGACAGAACACCATGCTAACCAAAGCTGAACTATATGCACAGATGGCGGACAAGGTGGCAACACAGCTCACGGGGAGCTGGCAGGAATGGGCAGGGTTTCTCACTACTGCTTCCCGCCTTTACAAGTACCCGTTCCATGAGCAGCTGATGATCTATGCCCAGCGACCGGACGCCACCGCCTGTGCGGAGTACGATTTGTGGAATGAAAAGATGGGCCGTTATGTAAGGCGCGGTTCCAAGGGAATCGCTCTGGTGGACGATTCCGGAGACAGACCACGCCTGCGCTATGTCTTTGATATTTCCGACACCGGAACCCGTGAACATTCCCGCACTCCCTGGCTGTGGCAGCTGGAGGAGCGCCATCTGGATTCCGTGCAGGCCATGCTGGAGCGCACCTATGATGTTTCCGGTGATGACCTTGCCGGACAGCTCACGGAGGTAGCCGGAAAACTGGCCGAGGAATACTGGACGGAGCATCAGCAGGACTTCTTCTATATCGTTGACGGTTCCTTTTTGGAGGAATATGATGAGTATAACATCGGAGTGCAGTTCAAGGCAGCCGCCACCGTCAGCATCACTTACGCTTTGATGTCCCGCTGTGGACTGGAGCCGGAACGCTACTTCGACCACGAAGATTTCATGGCGATCTTTGATTTCAACACCCCGTCCACCATCGGGGCGCTGGGAACAGCGGTCAGTCAGATCAACCAGCAGGTGCTGCGGCAGATCGGCGTCACCGTCCGAAATGCAGAGCGCGAAGCCAACCAAGAAAGGAGCAAACAAGATGAACAATCCCATGACCTACATCCAGAACGGAGACTATCTGATTCCCGACCTGAAGCTGAGCCAGCAGCCGGAGAAACCTCTGGGCAAATACGGCAGGATGAGGAAAACCTACCTGAAGGAACACCGTCCCATCCTCTACAACCAGATGCTGCTGAGCGAGAAGCTGTACCCGCACCTTCTGGAGATCGACGAGACCGCCCAGAGCAGACTGGAGCAGATGATGCCCCAGCTGGCGAAGGAAGCGGGAGCCACCGAGGAACTGAAAGCCAGCGATCCCATGAAGTGGGTGGGGCTGATGAACACCTGCAAAGCTCAGGCCGAGGAAATCCTGATGGCGGAGCTTATCAACAGCTGACCCTAAACCTGCTCCTCTCCGAAGCGGAACAGATCCAATCCATAGATGAAGCAGAGAATGTAGCGCATACATCCTCTGCTTTTTCTTTTGCCCAAAATGACATCGACCATGTGCTGCGTTTGGGCGGCAATACAGACCGTCAAAGGGAGCGTGTGGTTGCAGCCTTTGAAAAGCAGAAAACCACCGCTGAGATTGCCGAGATACTGAAAACGCTGTACCACGGTGGCAACGGCCTTGGCAGTGTGAGTGCATGGTATGCCGAGGATGGTATCCATCTTTCCCACGGGAAGTCTGTCCGTTATGACAGGTCTGCCCAGGTCATTTCTTGGGAGCGCGCCGCAGAGCGTATCGGGGAGCTTTTGGAAAGTGGTCAGTTTGCCTCCAATGTGGAGCTTGCAGAAGCGGCAGGCTATGAACGCTCCCTCCTCTCGGAAAAGCTCTGGCATCTGTATCACGATCTCAGTGAGGACGCCAGAAAAGCCGGATATTTGTCCTGCCTGTCAGAGATCAAAGGCAATGGTTTCCCAGAGGAGACCCGCCGCCTGACGGAGCAGCTGAGTGACCCGGCTGTCCGCCAGACCCTCAAGGAAGAATACGCTGCCTTCTGGACTGCCTATCAGCAGGACCGTGACCTGTTGCGTTTTCACTATCATAGACCGAGGGAGATCTGGGAGAACCTGAAGGACCTTGACCTGCCCCGCAGGACCTTTTCTTCAGAGCTTTCCCAAGTGCCAACCGTCCAGCACTTTATTACCGAGGATGAGATCGACGCCGCCATGACCGGCGGAAGCAGTTTCGCCGGAGGAAAAGGCCGTATCTATGCGTTCTTCATGGAAAACCATACGGATAAGGAGAAAGTAAGATTCCTCAAAGACGAGTATGGCATTGGCGGACGCTCTCATGCCTTGTCCGGTGCAACACACAGCGGCGAAGATCACGATGGGAAAGGACTGCACTATAAAAAGCAGGACTGCCCGGATGTTCACTTGAACTGGGAAAAGGTTGCCAAGCGCATTACCTCACTTGTCCAGAAAGACCGCTATCTTACCGAACAGGAACAGGCGCAGTATGACAAAATCCAGGCTGAAAAGGAACTGGCAGAAGAAGATGCCATTCAAGCACAGCAGCCGGAGATGGAGAAAGGAACACCAAAGCCTACCCTTGGGGAGCAGTTTGAGCAGTATAAGCCTGTGGTGACTGCCGCCATTTACGAGGATACCGCATATCGCAATGCCTGCGGTCATTCCGACCGTGAAAATGCTGTCATCGAGGGCAATGCCGCTGTGCGCCGTGCGATTCTTGGCTCTAAGGATATGGAGCTGATCCGCCTTTATTCGGATGTGCCGGAGTTCCGCCAGCGCCTGCACCGGGAAGTGATCGACGAAACCTATCCAAAGCTCCATGAGCTTCTGCGCCCTCTTTCTCAGGAAGATATTGATACTGCCCTTTGTGCATGGAACGGCAATATCGAGAGTAAACACGCTGTCGTCCGTTATATGAAAGACCATGCAAGAGAAAAAGATACCGCCGCATGGCTGGCTCAGGAATACGGCGGCAGTAACAGCAACAGCCTGTTTGTTGTCCGTGCCGGCAGCCCGGAGGAAACGCAGCTGCCCTGGCCGAAGGTACAGCGCAGGCTTGCCCAGCTCATTCAGGAGGACCGGTTCTATACCGAAGAAGAACAGGACCGTTTTGACGACATCGACCCAATCGCCATCCGGGAAGCTCTGGAAGAAAGAGGGATCGTCAACGGACAGGTGGCAGACCCGGAAAAACTGGACAATTCCTCATTTATCCAGCAGGTAATGTCGGATGTAGAGCAGATCGCAGCTGCCGAGACAGAACAGACTTCCGATGTTTTCATTTCCGATGAGGAATATGATGCAGTTCGCCGCCCAACTCCGCAAAGAACCTCCTATGACCCTGCCGCCCCGGTTTATGCCGTGGGTGATACCGTGTATATCGAGGATGACGCTTATCAGATCACCGAGCTGAGGGATGACACCGTACAGCTTCTGCCCACCGGCATGGTATATCCCATCTATCGGGCAGAGCGCAAAGAACAGTTCGAGCAGCTGCTTCGGGCAGACCGCCGCAATGCTTACTATACCGAGTTTCTTCCCATTGACCCGGACAAGGCAAATCAAGACTTGCGGGATGTATTGTCCCATGGACTGATGGATGAAGCAGATAAACAGCAGCTTTCCACGCTACTTCAATCTGGCAGGAGCAACAGTGAGATCGCCTACTGGCTGAGCAGGGCTTATCCTCGTGAGATTGAGACGCTGGATTTGGAGACCGGCGATATTGCCGATTACCGTACCACGGCACAGGGCATGGAGCTGGAAGTCATGGATGCAGAGGAAAAGCGTCTGGCTGTGCTGTATTTCCGTTGGGATGAGGTTGCGCCTTTGCTGCGCGGGATGTATGCCCGTCAGCAGGACGGCTTTGGACAGGAACAGCCCCAATCGGCTACCGAATCCCCGACCTTCCATTCCGAGACCATGGCCGTCTATCCGGGCGATAAGAACAATCTGCCTTATGATGTGGTGGTGGAACGACTGCATATCGAGGAGCCAGAGCCACCAGCCCCTGTGACTGAGCCGGAGAAAACCTTTGAGGAAGTGCTGGACGAACACCCGGTTTCCATTCAGGTCAATGGCCAGTGGGAGACCTTCTCCAATGCCAAAGCTGCCGAGGAAGCCTCCTATGAGGAATACAAGGCTAACCTGCGCCGCAATGCAAAAAACTTCCGCATTACCGATGAGCATTTGGGCGAAGGCGGTCCGAAAGCCAAGTTCCAGGCAAATGTCAATGCGATTCGTTTACTGAAAGAACTGGAAGTTGCCGGACAGCAGGCAAGCCCCGAACAGCAGGAGGTTCTTTCTCGATATGTGGGCTGGGGCGGTCTCTCTGATGCGTTTGACCCGGAGAAACCGGCATGGGCTTTAGAGTATGCCCAGCTAAAAGAACTGCTGACCCCGGAGGAATATGCCGCCGCCAGAAGCTCTACCCTCAACGCCCATTACACCAGCCCTACGGTCATTCAGGCCATCTATGAAGCGGTGGACCGTATGGGATTTGAGACCGGAAATATTCTGGAGCCGTCCTGCGGTGTGGGCAATTTCTTTGGTATGCTGCCGGAGAAAATGCGAAACAGCCATCTGTACGGCGTAGAGTTGGACCCGGTTTCCGGGCGCATCGCAAAGCAGCTTTATCCCAAGGCGGACATCACAGTAGGCGGCTTTGAGACCACTGACCGCCGGGACTTCTTTGACCTTGCCATCGGCAATGTGCCTTTTGGTCAGTATCAGGTTCGAGATAAAGCCTACAACAAGCTGAATTTCAGCATCCACAACTACTTTTTTGCCAAAGCACTGGACCAGGTGCGTCCCGGCGGCGTGGTGGCTTTTGTAACCTCCCGCTATACTATGGACGCCAAGGATTCCACCGTGCGCCGCTATCTTGCCCAGCGTGCTGAGCTGCTGGGAGCTATCCGTCTGCCGAATGACGCGTTCAAAAAGAATGCCGGTGCCGAGGTGGTATCGGACATCATCTTCCTCCAAAAGCGGGACCGCCCGCTGGACATCGTGCCGGAATGGACCCAGACCGGACAGACGGAGGACGGTTTTGCCATCAACCGCTATTTCCTGGACCACCCGGAAATGGTGCTGGGCCGACAGGAGCCGGAAAGCACCGCCCATGGCATGGACTACACCGTGAATCCCATTGAGGGGCTGGAGCTTGCCGATCAGCTGCATGATGCCGTGAAGTACATTCGCGGCACCTACCAGGAAGCCGAGCTGCCGGAGCTGGGTGAGGGCGAAGCCATCGACACCTCCATTCCCGCCGACCCCAATGTGAAGAACTATTCCTATGCCATTGTAGACGGGCAGGTGTACTACCGGGAAAACAGCCGTATGGTGCGCCCTGACCTCAACGCCACCGCCGAAGCCCGCGTGAAAGGTCTTGTGGGACTGCGTGATTGTGTGCAGGAGCTGATCGACCTTCAGATGGATGCAGCGGTTCCAGACAGCACCATTACCCAAAAACAGGCGGAACTGAACCGGCTCTATGATAGCTTTTCTGCCAGATACGGTCTCATCAACGACCGTGCAAATCGGCTGGCCTATGCAGATGATTCTTCCTATTACCTGCTCTGTGCGCTGGAAGTTATCGACGAGGACGGAAAGCTGGAGCGCAAGGCGGATATGTTCACCAAACGGACCATCAAGCCCCATCAGGCAGTGGTTACTGTGGATACGGCAAGCGAAGCACTGGCGGTGTCCATCTCGGAAAAGGCCTGCGTAGATATGAGCTATATGAGTCGGCTTACCGGAAAAACAAAAGAAGAACTGGCCGGAGAGCTGCAAGGCGTGATCTTCCGTGTACCGGGACAGTTGGAGAAAGACGGCACACCCCATTTTGTGACTGCTGATGAATACCTTTCCGGCAATGTACGCCGCAAACTGCGTCAGGCGCAGCGGGCGGCGCAGCAGGACCCTTCTTTTGCAGTCAATGTGGAAGCTCTTACCGCCGCCCAGCCCAAAGACCTGGACGCGTCGGAGATCGAGGTGCGCCTTGGTGCCACCTGGATCGACAAGGAATATATCCAGCAGTTTATGTATGAGACCTTCAACACCCCGTTTTATCTCCAGCGCAGTATCGAGGTCAACTATTCGTCCTTTACCGCTGAATGGCAGATCAAGGGGAAATCTTCCGTATCCTACAACGATGTGGCAGCCTACACCACCTACGGAACCAGCCGTGCCAATGCCTACAAGATTTTGGAGGACAGCCTGAACCTGCGAGATGTCCGTATCTATGACACCATAGAGGACGCAGACGGAAAAGAGCGCCGCGTGCTGAACGCCAAGGAGACCACCCTGGCTGCACAAAAACAGCAGGCTATCCGGGAAGCCTTTAAGGACTGGATCTGGAGAGACCCGGAGCGCCGCCAGACTTTGGTGCGCCAGTACAACGAAGAAATGAACTCTACCCGTCCCCGCGAGTATGATGGCAGCCATATCACTTTTGGCGGCATGAACCCGGCCATTACCCTGCGGGAACACCAGAAAAGCGCTATCGCCCATGTGCTGTATGGAGGAAATACCCTGTTGGCACATGAAGTAGGCGCAGGCAAAACATTTGAGATGGTGGCTGCTTCGATGGAAGCCAAACGCCTGGGCTTGTGCCAGAAATCTCTCTTTGTGGTTCCCAACCACCTGACCGAGCAGTGGGCGTCGGAGTTTCTGCGCCTCTATCCCTCCGCAAATATCCTTGTCACAACCAAAAAGGACTTTGAGACCCATAACCGCAAGAAGTTCTGCGCCCGTATCGCGACCGGTGACTACGACGCCATCATCATGGGACACAGCCAATTTGAGCGTATCCCCATCAGCCGGGAGCGTCAGGAACGGCTTCTCTATGAGCAGATCGACGAGATCACCGAGGGAATCGCAGAGGTGCAGACCAGCGGCGGCGAGCGTTTTACCGTCAAGCAGCTGGAGCGTACCAGAAAGTCTCTGGAAGCCAGACTGGAAAAGCTGCAAGCCGAGGGGCGAAAAGATGATGTGGTAACTTTTGAGCAGCTGGGTGTGGACCGGCTGTTTGTGGACGAGGCCCACAACTACAAGAACCTGTTTTTATACACAAAAATGCGGAATGTGGCTGGTCTTTCCACATCGGACGCGCAGAAATCCTCCGATATGTTTGCCAAGTGCCGCTATATGGATGAGATCACCGGAAACCGTGGCGTGATCTTTGCCACCGGCACACCGGTCAGCAACTCTATGACCGAGCTTTACACCATGCAGCGTTATCTTCAATATGAACGCCTGCAAGAACTGAACATGACCCACTTCGACTGCTGGGCTTCCCGATTTGGGGAGACCGTTACCGCATTGGAGCTGGCACCGGAAGGCACCGGCTACCGGGCAAGAACGAGATTCAGCAAGTTCTTTAACCTGCCGGAGCTGATGAACCTGTTCAAAGAAGTGGCCGACATTAAGACTGCCGACCAGCTGAATCTACCTACCCCGGAAGTGGAATACCACAACATCGTGGCGCAGCCTACCGAACATCAGCAGGAAATGGTCAAGGCCCTTTCGGAGCGCGCATCGCTGGTACACAGCGGAACCGTTGACCCGTCCCAGGACAATATGCTCAAGATTACCTCGGATGGCCGCAAGCTGGGGCTTGACCAGAGGATCGTCAACCAGATGCTGCCGGATGAACCCGGCACAAAGGTCAATCAGTGTGTGGACAACATCATGCAGATCTGGCGGGACGGCGAAGCGGACAAGCTGACCCAGCTGGTGTTCTGCGACATTTCTACACCACAGGCAAAAGCTCCTGCAAGCAAGGCGGCGAAAACGCTGGATAATCCACTGCTTCACGCACTGGAAAGCACTGTGCCTTTGCCGGAGCAGGAACCGGCCTTTACGGTATATGACGATATTCGTCAGAAACTCATTGCTCAGGGGATGCCTGCCGACCAGATCGCTTTTATCCATGAAGCAAACACCGAAGTGCGGAAAAAGGAGCTGTTTTCTAAAGTCCGTACCGGTCAGGTGCGTGTGCTTATGGGCAGCACCGCCAAGATGGGCGCAGGCACCAATGTGCAGGACCGTCTGGTGGCACTTCATGATCTGGACTGTCCGTGGAGGCCGGGAGACCTTGCCCAGCGCAAGGGCCGTATCGAGCGCCAGGGCAACCAGAATCCCCTTGTCCATGTGTACCGCTATGTGACCGAGGGAACCTTTGACGCATACCTCTGGCAGACGGTGGAGAACAAGCAGAAATTCATCAGCCAGATCATGACTTCTAAATCGCCGGTGCGCTCCTGCGATGATGTGGACGAAACGGCGCTTTCCTTTGCCGAGATCAAGGCTCTGTGCGCCGGAGACCCCCGTATCAAAGAGCGTATGGATCTGGATGTGGAGGTATCCCGCCTGAAGCTGATGAAAGCCGACCACCAGAGTAAGCAGTACCGCTTGGAGGATCAGTTGCTCAAATATTTCCCGGAGGAGATTGAAAAGCACAAGGGCTTTATCAAAGGCTTTGAATCTGACCTGGAGGTTTTGGCAGCTCACCCGCACCCGGAGGACGGTTTTGCTGGTATGGAAATCCGCGGCGATCTGCTGACCGATAAGGAGAACGCCGGCGCAGCCCTTTTGGATGCCTGCAAGGAGGTCAAAACCTCCGATCCGGTGCAGATCGGCAGCTACCGGGGCTATGCCATGTCTGTGGAATTTTCCGCTTGGAAACAGGAATATACGCTCCTGCTGAAAGGACAGATGACCCACCGGGCAACCCTTGGTACAGACCCTCGCGGAAATCTTACCCGTATCGACAATGCCCTCGCCCAGATGCCCCAGCGTCTGGAGGCGGCAAAGGCCCAGCTGGATAACCTCTATCAGCAGCAGGCTGCCGCAAAGGAGGAAGTTGGAAAGCCATTCCTTTATGAAGAAGAACTGAGAAGCAAAAACGCCCGTCTGGTGGAGCTGGATACCCTGCTCAACATCGACGGAAAGGGACCGGCACACGATGAAGCTGTCGTTGCCAAAAGCACACGGCCTTCGGTATTGGATCATCTGAAACGCCCGGTGCCACCCCGCAGTACTGACAAGAAACCAAAACAACATGAGGAGGTGCGATAACATGAATACCAACGATCTGAATACAGCTCTTTATGAAAAGATGGCCGCTGAGCAGGACAAATACAGGGACTGGCTGAAAAGCCAGCCTCCGGAAGAAATCCTGCACCACACTTATGAGTACACCATCCGTGAGGACATCGTGATGGCGATGGAGGAACTGGAGCTGACCGACGCCCAGGCTCAGGCGCTTTTGGAATCTCCTTCGCCGCTGGAAGATGTGTACCGTTATTTTGAAAAGCTGGAGACCGGCTATATGGATGTGATCCGGGACAGTATTGAGAACCGTGCCGACGATGTGTGCAGAGCTAAAGAGGAACTGCGAACAACACCGGTCTATCCACACTCTGCCGCCTATGCGAGAGAACATAGGGAACTGGAGCAGTACCGAGCTTCCAACAATGTAAATCTCCAATGCAAGGAGTCCATTGAAGCGGCGGTGCGGGAATACTTCGACGGAATGTATCTCAGTCACGATGCGGCAAAGGGTGTGATCGAGACCTATGGCATGGAGCGTGTGGCTTTGGTTCTGGCCAACACCGTCCAGCTTCAGGACTGGGATGGGCGCTACTCCCGACGCAATAAGGAATGGGCTAAGACCATTCCCAACGAGAACCCCGAAACCGTCCGTTGTGGTTATGTCCTGAACAGCCACCCTGCTGTGCTGGATGGCTTTATTGATCTGGTGCGAGAAGAACAGCAGCGTAGCCGTACTCAGGGAGAAAAACTGCAACCGTCCCGCCCCTCAGTACGGGATAAGCTCAAACAGGAGCTGCCTGCCCATAAGCCTGCCGCCCCGAAGAAACGGGAGCCGGAGCGATAACTATGGCAAAGCGTAAGCGGGATATGCAATTAAACTTTAGAGTTTCAGCGGAGGAGCTTGCTGTGATTGAGCAAAAAATGTCTCAGTTTGGAACCTCCAACCGTGAAGCCTATCTAAGAAAAATGGCGCTGGATGGGTATGTAGTCAAGCTGGAGCTGCCGGAGTTGAAGGAGCTTGTTTCCCTGATGCGCCGAAGCAGCAACAACTTAAACCAGCTGACCCGTAAAGTGCATGAGACTGGGCGGGTTTATGATGCTGACTTGGAGGATATATCCCAGCGGCAGGAACAGTTATGGGAGGGCGTAGAGGAAATCATTACCCAGCTTTCCAAACTCTTATAACAGGGATAGATACTCCATTTGCGAAGGGAGGAACGGCATTACTTCGCTGCTCCTCTCTCCGCTTTTTCTTTTTATCGGTATCCTTGTCTTTTGCCTGCCCATGCCGGATAATATGATTAGAAAAGATACCAAGAACGCTGCAAGGAGGAAATGACATGAAGATTTTGAAAGGGCTTTTGATGATTATAACTGCACCGGTCATTTTGGTTCTGACACTTTTTGTCTGGCTCTGCACGGGGCTGATCTACATATCCGGTCTGGTGCTCGGCCTGTTCAGTACCGTGATTGCTCTGCTTGGTGTGGCTGTGCTGCTTACCTATTCCCCGCAGAATGGTGTGATTCTGCTGGTCATGGCATTTTTGATTAGCCCGATGGGGCTGCCACTGGCTGCAATCTGGCTGATGGGTAAGGTGCAGAGTTTGAAATTTGCAATTCAGGAGTTGGTTTATGGATAAAAATACGCAAAACCATAAAATGCCAGACACCGTCTGTTAAATTTGGGAAAAGGAATTTTATATCCACGACTTTACTTTTAAACTAATATTGAATATAATATTAGTACGAAAGGAAGTGACATGATGGGACAATTTGAACAGCTGGATCAGATGCTAACAGCACAAGAAGGAATGCTGCGAACATCACAGGTCGTATCCTCTGGAATTTCAAAGCCGGTATTTTATGATTATGTGCGTTCACGAGATTTGGATAGAGTTGCACATGGGATTTATCTGTCCAAAGATTCCTGGGTGGATGCCATGTATCTGCTTCATTTGCGATTTGAACAAGCAGTATTTTCACATGAAACAGCTTTATTTTTTCACGATCTGACAGACCGTGAACCAATAGAATATACAGTTACGGTCAAAACTGGATGCAATCCAAGCAAAATGAAAGCAGAAGGCATTCAAGTTTTTACGATTAAAGCAGACTTACATGATGTAGGACTTACAACAGCGAAAACTCCGTTCGGGCATACTGTGCCGGTTTATGATATGGAGCGAACGATCTGTGATTTGCTCAGAAGCCGTAGCAGAATTGAAATTCAGACCTTTCAGGGAGCACTGAAAGCGTATGCCCGTAGAAAAGATAAGAACCTGCGAGCTTTAATGCAATATGCTGGGATGTTCAAGGTGGAAAAAATTTTACGACAGTATTTGGAGGTACTTTTATGATAAAAACAGCAAGGCAGCTTAAAGATTTAATACGAAACCTTTCCAGAGAAAAATCCGCAGATGCTCAGATTTTAATGAGGAACTACATGATGGAGCGTTTTTTGGAGCGTATTTCTCTTTCTGAGTATCGTGATAAGTTTATCTTGAAGGGTGGTATGTTGGTAGCGGCTATGGTTGGATTGGATGCCCGCTCTACGATGGATTTGGATGCAACCATAAAAGGAGCTAATGTTAATGTGGAGGATATTGAGAATCTAATTTCATCAATCGTAACTGTTCCGATTGATGATGGTGTTAAATTTCAGCTGAAAAGTATTTCGGAGATTATGGATGAAGCAGAGTATCCGGGGATTCGTGTCAGCATGAGTACAACATTCGATGGTGTAGTGACCCCTTTGAAAATTGATATTTCTACGGGAGATGCAATCACTCCAAGAGAGGTTCGGTATTCATTCAAACTTATGCTGGAAGATCGCTCCATTGATATTTGGGCTTATAATTTAGAAACTGTGCTGGCAGAAAAACTGGAAACCATTATTACCAGAACCACAACCAATACCCGCATGAGAGATTTCTACGATATTTACATTTTAGAACAGCTGCATGGAACCACGCTGAACCCGAAAATTTTACATGATGCGCTTCTGGCAACTGCTCATAAACGGGGATCGGAGAAGTATCTTAACCAGGCTGAAGAAGTTTTTGACGAAGTGGAAAATGATTCGGTTATGCAAAAACTTTGGGAGGCATACCGTAAAAAGTTTTCTTATGCTTCTGATTTGGAATGGGATGTGATTATGAAAGCAATTCGCAGGTTATATGTTCTTTGCGAGAAGGGCATCAGCTTATGAAAAAGCATGGACACTATTGTAAAGTTTGTGGTGAATACAAAGCCAACGAAAAATTTTCAGGCAAAGGTCATGCATCCCACATTTGTAAATCCTGTGCTTCGCTACCAGCAGAAACGCAGGCTGAACTGATGACACTGAATCGTCTTTTGAATCTTCCATGGAGGCTATCGAAAGAGCAGTTGTCCTGGCTGAAAAATCGACTAAAGGATAGGCGGCCTGATGTCCGTGCATTGGCGCAAGAGCAATATGAAATGAGATTTCCACCAAGACACTTAGAAGATGATGAGTTCAATTTTTTCGATGAAGAAAGTTTTATAGAATAGTGAAAGCGGTCTGCTATGGCAGGCCGTTTTCTTTTCGGGAAGGAGGTCTGACCTATGGCAACCACGAGAATCATGCCGCTTCATGTCGGCAAGGGCCGCACAGAAAGTCGGGCGATCAGTGACATCATCGACTATGTGGCCAACCCAAAGAAAACAGATGACGGCAGACTCATTACCGGCTATGCGTGTGACAGCCGGACTGTGGATGCGGAGTTCCTTCTGGCAAAGCGGCAGTACATTGCCGCTACCGGACGAGTGCGCGGCGCGGATGATGTGATCGCCTATCATGTGCGCCAGTCGTTCCGCCCCGGTGAGATCACTCCGGAAGAAGCGAACCGGCTGGGTGTGGAATTTGCCAAGCGTTTTACCAAGGGCAATCATGCCTTTGTGGTCTGCACTCATATAGACAAATCGCACATTCATAATCACATTATCTGGTCATCGGTCAGCTTAGAATATGACCGGAAATTCCGAAACTTTTGGGGCAGCACCAAGGCAGTCCGACAGTTAAGTGACACCATCTGCATCGAAAACGGACTGTCCATTGTGGAGAATCCGAAACCTCACGGAAAGAGCTATAACAAATGGCTGGGCGATCAGGCAAAGCCCTCTCACCGAGAGCTGCTGCGTGTAGCGATTGACAACGCATTATCACAAAGTCCTGCTAATTTTGAGGAGCTGCTGAGGCTGCTGCAAGAGTCCGGCTGTGAGGTATCAAAGCGCGGGAAATCGTATCGCCTGAAGCTCCCCGGTTGGGAGAAAGCCGCCCGAATGGGCAGCCTGGGCGAAGGATATGGATTAGATGATTTGCAGGCGGTTCTCTCCGGGAAGAAAGCGCATACCCCACGAAAGAAAATAGTTACACAGGCAGAGACGCAGAAGGTCAATCTGCTGGTGGACATTCAGGCAAAATTGCAGGCAGGAAAAGGTGCTGGCTATGCGCGATGGGCTAAAGTTTTCAATCTGAAGCAAATGGCGCAGACCATGAACTACCTATCAGAGCATAACCTGCTGGAGTATGCGGTTTTGGAAGAAAAGGCTGCGGCTGCCACGGCACATCACAATGAGCTTTCGGCACAGATCAAAGCAGCTGAAAAGCGCATGGCAGAGATTGCTGTTCTGCGTACTCACATCGTAAATTATGCCAAGACCCGTGAGGTCTATGTGGACTACCGCAAGGCCGGCTACTCTAAGAAATTCCGGGAGGAACATGAGGAAGAAATTCTGCTCCACCAGGCTGCTAAGAATGCCTTTGATGAGATGGGCGTCAAGAAGCTGCCCAAGGTCAAAGAGTTGCAGACGGAGTACGCGAAATTGCTGGAAGAAAAGAAAAAGACCTATGCCGAGTACCGGCGTTCCCGTGAAGAAATGCGGGAGCTTTTAACGGCAAAGGCTAATGTAGACCGAGTGCTGAAAATGGAGGTAGAACAGGATGTTGAAAAAGAAAAAGACCACGGCCAGCGGTAAGCTGGTCCTGGTCAAAAGCGTTCGCAGAACGCGCAGCCACAGAATGAAATTCTGTGTTCAAAGGGGCTTGGGGGCGCTGCCCTCAACAAGCAGCTTGTGGCGAAATGGATAGCCACAAGCATTGCTTGCCACAATATGCTGCGCATAAAATAAAAAACTAACGACGGGACGCTTACTGCCTCCTATCGTTAGTTTTCTGTGTTTAAGCGACTTATAAAACCAATCAGCATAATCAAATCGTCATCTGACATCTTTCTCATTCCGTCCAAAGCCTTCTTGATAAGCTGAGGGTTATTTTCCTGTGCATCAAAAAATTGAAGCGGTGTGATTTCAAAATACTCACAGATGTTGAGGAACTGCTTCATAGACGGCATAGAACGCCCAGAGGAAATCGCCTGAATATAGCTTCTGTTCTGCCCTAACTCCATGCTCATCTGATATTCTGAAACACCTTTTTTCAATCGCAATTCTGTGATCCGATTGCGGATAAATTCTTCGTCCATACGCTCACCTCTCTGCACTTTTAGCATAGCAGAAAGCAATTCTTGATACTTCGTATGTATTGTGTTATAATTTTATAATACAACCTTTATACGCATTATTATTTGCGTTATTTTTGCTTTATATGCGTAATCAAGGCAGTTATCAAGGGTGATTTATATGAATCAGTATGCCTGCGCCATTACCGGCCACCGACCAACAAGATTTTGCTTTTGATATAATGAGGAAGATCCCCTATGCCAAAAATTAAAAGAATGTCTCCTGGAGCAGTTTCGGATACTTCATGACGAGAAATTTGTCCGTACTTTTTTTGTCGGCGGTGCTCTTGGTGTGGATATGTGGGCTGGAGAACAGCTGCTGACATTGAGGGCACAAACGGGATACGAAGATATTAAAATTGTCGTTGTAGTTCCCTTCATCGGTTATGACTCTAAATGGCCGGATCAGAGTAGACATAGATTGAAAAAGCTGATCCAAAACGCAAACGATTCCATTGTTATTTCACATTCTGCGGATGTTTCCAGTTATAAAAAAAGGAATTACTATATGGTCGATCATGCAGAGTACCTTATCGGTGTGTTTGATAATCAGAAAAAGCTGCGCTCAGGTACAGCACAGACAGTCAACTATGCCTTGCATCAGGGAAAAGTAATCACTCTGATCCATCCAGACACTATGGAGATAACAGCCCCTGCGCCTTAACAAATTCACAAAAATTTTTCATTAGCATTTCCAACAAAATATTTTCATTGAAGGGGTGCTGTGATATAATAAGATATAAAACTACGCTCAGAACAAATGGTGCCGCTATGAACAAATATATTGGACAGCAATTTGCTGCTTTAAGATACGAAAAAAATATTTTGGTTGTTGAAGAAACTACATCTGCTGGTGGATGCGGCTCCTTCAACGCGGCTTCTTCATGTCCTGCGTCAGCCTGTCTTTATGACAGTGCGGCGTGGGGCTTTTTTATTGTTTGAAAAGAGTATGAAAAGAGAAATACCAGCAGGTATTTGCGTGAGGAGGAAGTAGAATGAACAGTGAACAGATCACAGCATTTTTGCAAGAGCATTGGTACATTGCCTCGGTGCTCATCGGGGCCGTGATTTTAATTGGGGCGATCCGCAACTGGAACTGGCTCTGCGACCCCACTGGTACGCGGGATGCCCACCGCCACAGCAGAGGATACCGGCGGGTGGTGTTCTTCCTGCTGGGCGTCCTTTTGATCGTGGTGAGCATCTGGGGATTTGTGCTGAAATTGAAATAAGAGGTATATCTATGAAACTGAATTGTAAACGCATTGATTTTACATATACACCCGGTGAGGAAATCTTCAACTTTCCCGAGGAATCGGGACTACCCTTTATCTTCGATGTAGAGGAAGAACTGACCGGCGATCCTGCTGTCATGGATGCGGTGGGAGAAATGCTGGATGAGGCGGAGAAATTGGCGGAGAAGGCCAAAGCCGCCATCAAAGCGGCGCTGGCAGACGAGGACAGCCGCTACCATAGCGTTGTGACATTTTTCATGGAGTTCCATCGGGACGATGTAGGCCCGGATATTGTGGCGGAACTTTTTCCGGGAACCGACCCAGCCAAACTGTCCTTTGCTGAGATGGTTGACTTTTTGAAGCTCAAGCGGTTCGGCAGTCTGGTGGATAGCGAGATGAACCAGCAAGTTTTCATTCTGGATCTGTCCTTTAACCCGGAGATTACCGACGAACTGATGGTAATCTACTTTGATTTGAACAAGGAGATTTTCTGTATCACACATGAGAGCTGAGCGTGACTGACATACACGAGGAAAGGAGCAATCCCTATGAAAGCATTTGACCCCAATTACAAGCTGCTGGACGAGATATATCAGGACGATTACTATCCTGCTTTTCTGGTGGACAAGGTAAAGGACGAGCTTCAGAAGGTCATCGCCCTGCTGGAGAGTGGCGAAACCGACACCGAAGTGGTGCAGGAAACGCTGGACGAGGCGGTCTGCGGCATCAATGATCTCCAGGAGGAGTTTGACGAGAACGACAGCGAGATCGAAACGGTGGCGCGGGAATGTATTGCGGCAACCGTGGCCTACATTCTGGAGTGGTTTGGCATCCCCATTGACACCGAGGAGGCCATCCGGGAACGGGACTGGTGAACCCTATGGCAGAAAAAGAACTGGCCCTTTGTGATGAGTGCGGAAGCCTGTTTTTCAAAGGCTCCTCACAGATGATGGGGCTGTGCCAGAATGTGCCCATGTTCTCTATGGCTACCCGAATTGTGACCATTATTTTCAGGATGGCCGGTGTGTGAACTGCTATTGGGACGGCTCAAAGAGTGTGTACATCAAGAAACAGAATCAACAGGAGGAAACTGATATGCCTACAACTGAATGGCTGAACAAATACGAAGCAATCAAGGATAAATTGACCTGTAAAGATGACTTGGAGGCCCATTTCACAGAGAAAGTGATTGGGAACATGGCGGTGGATGTGCTGGACATCGGCACCGTCCATTTCCCCACCGGGCAGATTTTCGCCTGTGATCCGCTGGTGGAACTGGAGGACACTCTGCCGTTCCTTCAAACGATCCCCGCCGGAACTTATCCCGTAAAAATCTGCGTGGTGCCCAGCGAACAATACGGCGACCGCTATGCCTGCGTCAAGGTGGAGGTTTCTCAGGAAAAGCCTGTCCGCTATGAACTGGGCATGGTGGGCAACGAGGATCTGGACGAGGAACTGGGAGAGGACGAGTATTTTGGCTTTGGCGTAGACGCCGGGATGGGCTGTGTCGCGGACATCCAGACCCAGGCGGCCTTCAAGGCATACTGGGCCAAGCGTTTAGAAGAAGACCCGGACATCGACCCCTACAACGACCTGTTCTGCGATCTTCTGGAAGAAAACGCCAAAGCCTACCCCAAATATCAGGGGGACTGCGGCGACTGGCTCAACTGGACAGTGCCGGGCACGGACTGCAACCTGCCCATCTTTGCCTCCGGCTGGGGGGATGGTTACTATCCTGTCTACTTCGGGTATGACGCCAAGGGCAAAATCTGCGCCGTGTATGTGCGGTTCATTGACATTGAAGCCAGTTATCGAGAGCAGGATTAAAAATGTGACAGAACAAAGGAGAACACTATGAAAGACCTTTGCCAATACGGAAACCGGCCGGAGGACGAATGGGAAATCTTGCCCTGGATACCTGACCCGCGTCCGCCTTTCAAAATCTGGGTGAAGCCGGAGCAGATTGCGCCATTCTTTCTCATTCCCCACCACCCCTATGCGCTCTCCCTTCTGCTGAAAATCAACAATGGATTCCGGACGGAAGTATTCCGTCGGCTGGGACTGACTGGAAGCAGCGGAGACTGGGAGCGGCTGGTCCGGGGCGTGATCCAGGAGTTCGAGGAAAATAACAGCGGCGTGGATCTGTTTCACTTCGACTCTGACGAGGATGTGTTCTGCGTGTACTCCCAATACATCGACGATTTGATGCTGCTGTCCAAAATGATCCGGGCGGCCTGTGACAATGAAAAAACGATGGGGATGTATCTGAACATGAGCGAGGTTGCGAAAGCATGAAAGATTTGACCACTCAAACAGGGATTATAGTAAAATGCAGTAAAACGGCCATTGAATTTTTCCAAAATGCTCAATCAGTGGATTTCTTCTCTGCACTGGAAATTCCGAAGGAATTCCAAGACATAGCGGTTGAGTTTTATGATTTGATTATGGAAAACGATCATCTCGCGGCCTTGCTGGGCTGTCGCGGCAATTATGATATTGCAATACAGATAGATGAGGTAACCGGCACCATGACGGGGTGGCATTGGTTCAAATGAGGGAAATGGAATGATGGAGTACATCAAGCTTTTTGGGGAGGACGCACCGGAGGGAGAACCGTCGGTGATCCTCTATGAAGTGGATACAGAAAATGAGCGGCTGGCCCTCCACTCCATTGACATCTTTGCAGATGGCCGCACCCGCAATATCCCTGACCTTTACGACGGCGCCATCGAGATCACGCCGATCCCCACCGTGGAGGAATTGAACGCCCATGTCTGGGGTGAGGAGTTCCACGCCTGCGTCATAGAGCAGGCGGAATTTGAGGCCGCCTGGGAAAGCCACACCTATGATGGAGCGTTAAAGTAGCCAGGAGGAGACACTATGAACAAACCTATAAAAGCCAAAAATCTGCCGTTGTTCTCCATCATTGACCTGGACCAGCTGCGCCGGGAAAAACATCTGGAGGGCACAGAAGTGACAGACTTTTTCACGGCAAGGGATGGAAAAGTCTATCTTCTCATGGAACAGCCGTCCGAAACACAGGGTAAGGACTGGCTCAGCACTCCTTCCACCTATACCGCAGTGGAAATCCAGCTGGATTGGGCGGAACAGCGGGTGCTGGAAACGACGCTGTTTCCTCTTGGCCTCTTGAAGTTCCAGTTTCATTATTTGCGGCCCGCAGGTGATCACTTCCTCCTGCTGGGGGCAAGATGCGCCTATCGGGAAAACGGCCCCGACCAGAACGCCTGGATCGTCAGCCGGGACGGAGCTGTGCTGTCCCGTTTCTGCCTGGGGGATGGCATTCAAGACTGTGTGGTAAAAAAAGATGGCACCATCATTACCAGCTACTTTGACGAAGGTGTATTTGGTAATTACGGTTGGGATGAACCTCTGGGTGCTTGCGGCCTGATTGCATGGACATCGGAGGGAACTCCTCTCTGGAAGAATGAGAACTATTCCATCTATGACTGCTACGCCATCAGCCTGGACGAAGAAGAAAACCTGTGGTTTTATTATTACGATGAATTCCGGCTGGTGCGGACGAACTTCAAAGAGGACTTTGTATTTGAACTGCCAATCGAAGGAAGCGGAGCTTTTTCTGTTGCCCCGTCCGGCAATACCTTCCTGTTTCAAGGCGGATACCAGCAACGGGATAAATTCTACTTCCTTACCGCTCATGGTGATCACCTTGGGAAAAAACAGGAGGCTATTCCCACCTGTGACGGAAACAAGGTCGCTGTGGAGCAGTGCAGCCTGCTTCGCAGCCGGATGTTGTTCCTTGGAAAAGATGGTGTGCTCTATGGAGGTATTTGGGGGAGCGATGGCCAATGAAACAGTCTGATATTTATACCGAGGCTCTGACCTGTCTGCGCTCCATCCTTCTGGCAGACCATCCAGAGTTCCAAAACTGGATCGACTGGTTGGAGCGGGACATTCAGGACTGGAACCAGCGGCGGGAGGTTGCCCACCATCTTCGGGCATACGGAGGTATGGGCTCGTTCAACGACCTGCCCAGTATGCGTGGAAATCACGACTATATTTTCGACTTTCTCAAGTCCGTGTGCTATGCCTTCGGCCATCTTTATGGCAAACGGGAAGGCATTTCTCCGGAGGCATTGATGGAGGAGTGCCTCCACGATGTAGAGCAGGCAGCCTATCACCCCCATAAGGCACTGAACCAAGCCATTGCCCAGCACTTGATGCAGGGCGATTTACAGGAAAACCTGGATAGGCTGTAGGAGGACTTGTTATGAACAAAAGACTATTCCGCACCCAATTCAATCAAATGGAAAACATCGAGAAGCAGGTGCTGATGGAGAGCCTGGCTGCCCGTTATGATATGACCTTTCTCGGTCTACATACTTTTGACCGCTGGGGCCAGAGCTGCACCACCGGCATCTTCAAGAAAGATGGTCGGGAGTTCGTCTTTGTCCCCGGCGATACCGTCACCCTGGGCTGGGAGCAGTTTGCCGTGGGATTGAATCAGGAGAGCCGGGAGGAATTGGAGTATCTGTTCCGAGAATGGGAAATGGAGCGGGACCCGGAGGAGATGATTCGGGAAAGCATGGCTCCTGTTCGGCAGGCGGCCATTGGACCCATGCTGGTGGGCCGGGAGCTGGAGGAAATTAACTGGGAGCCAGTCAAAATGGATGATCCCAGACTGACTGTCCACCCTGACTGGCTGAAGGAATTCCGTGATTTTGCCTGGAGTGACAGCAGCAGTCTTACCTTGCATCAGTCGGCCCGCATTGAGCGGACGGAAAAGGGCTTTCAGATCTGTATCTATAACCACACAGACTACGATGCGCTTCTTGCCATGCTGGAAAACAGGGGCTTCTCCCTGCCCACGGCGGACGAGTGGGCCTACCTGTGTGGCGGCGGGTGTCGGACCCTGTTTCCATGGGGAGATGGGTTAGACTACTCCATGCGTCTGCACTGGTTTGAGAACATGGATGAGGATGAGAACCGGCCCTATGACATGGAGGAGCCCAACTTCTTCGGCCTGTCCATCGCCTACGATCCCTATATGCGGGAAGTGGTGCAGGCTGATAGGCTTACCACCTGCGGCGGTGACGGCGGATGCAATATCTGCGGTGGGCTGGGCCCATTTCTCGGTTTCCTACCCTGTTCGCCCCACTGTAAGCCAGAAGTGCAGGAGGACAATGAACTAAACGGAGATTATGACTTTTATCGGCCTATCATTCGGTTGGAGAACTATGATTGACAATAGAAGCTTGATACGAAATAAAGAAAGAGAGGTGCCGACATGGGAGCATGGGGCATAAAAGCATTAGAGCGTGACGAAGGGTTGGATGTACTGGACATCCTCAAAAATGAATATGTACCGGAGCATCCGGTAATGGATCTGGGCGAGATGATCGAACTGATGAAAGAGGAAGTCATGCTGGGAGCTGACTTCTCACAAATCGACTTCCTCTTTGACAATACTGCGATGGCTCTGGCGGAGCTGTATTTCCAATGGAAGGATAATGGCAAGCTGGACTACGATTATGAAGAAGCTATATGGGATAAAGTCACCGGTTTCACAGCATCCAAAGAAGCCCTTGCTTTCCTGCTGCGGCAGCTCACCGACATCAAAAACGAGGTGCCGGACGAGGACGGCATCCGTGAGATTGTGGATCTTTGGAAGAACGAGGACAGCGGTGAGATCGCTCCTGTGTGGTCAGAGCATTTGGACTGGCTCATCAAGCGGCTGATCTCGGAACAGGAGGCATGACGCATGTATATCAAAAAATACTGGGGCAACTTTATTGGCGGTTCCGATGACAGTCTGAACCTTGTGGCATTTTTAGAGGATCAGAAAAAGGAGGAGATCCCCCTCAGCGAGATTTTCGCCAAGATTGGTCTGGACAAGCAGAACTGGGACTTCCGCCAGACCGTGGAGTATCTGGAGTTCACCCATTCGGACGGCGTGGAGATGGACTTCCACTTCGCCATTGATGTGGTCACCGACCTGGCCGCCATCCTGCTGGAGTGCAGCGTCAGTGGCAGTGTAAACCTTCAGGATCTGGACGAGTACAACACCCCCGCCCGCCGTATCCGCATCACTGCTACGCCGGAGGAGCACGAGGCCATGGACAAGGCCCTGGCGGACTTTGTCCATGCCCCGCTGGAATACGACATCAGCGAGATGATGGGCGAGGATGAGATCACGGATATGGCTTCTCAGGTGGAGATGCTGCGGAAGGAGCTGTACGAAGCCTCTGGCCGCAACCGGAACTACCATGTAAAGGCGGAAGATGTAAAAGATCTGCTCCCCGACTGGGAGGGTGCCGATGGCTGTATCGCCACCAACCGCATCACAGTGGAGGGCTGCAAGGTTGGCTACTGCTACAGGGAGAAGCCGGACGGCGGCTGGGACAGTGGCTGGCGCTTCACCGCTGGTGACGAGAGCGAGGCGTACATGGACGACCCCAACAACGCCGGGATTTACAAGCTGAACACAATTTGCAACGACGATCCCGACATCATTCCTCTGCTGAACACCCCCGCCCCCTGCGCCTTTGAGCGGGATGAGAACGGCGTGTTCCAGCAGATCAAAGACTGGAAACCGGATGAGGACGAGGAGGACCCTGATATGGACATTTTGAAGCAGTGCCAGAAGTGGCATGAGGAGGACAAACACCTGAAAATCGTTGACGCGCTGGAGGCCATCCCCGCCGAGGAGCGTACCCCGGAAATTGATATGGAGCTGGCCCGCGCCTACAACAATCTGGCGGACCCCAGCGAGCCGGAGGGAAGGAAGCTGCTTCACCAGGCACTGGAACTGATGCAGTCCCATGAGGAGGAACTGGGAGATACTTATTCCTGGAATTTCCGTATGGGGTATGCCTATTATTATCTGGATCAGGAGGGCCGCGCTCTGCGGTATTTTGAAAAAGCTCTGGAACTGCATCCCGGTGATGATCCGAAGCTCAACACCCGACAGGACATGGAGGAACTAATTGACTCGTGCAAGAAGGGTATTTCTCTGCCGCAGTTCTGGGAGTGCTTCCGGGAGCGGACAGAGGACTGGTGGGAAACCTTTGCGGAAATGGAAGCAGAATTGCGCCAGATGATGGATGAGGACAAAGATCACACCCGCGGTGCCGAACTCGTGGCCCAAATGGAGGAAACCCTGAATCTGGTCTTTGATGAGATCTCTTTCGAGATGGGCTTCAACGGCAAAAAGCATGAGCTGATCCTCACCCCGGAGGGCGACAAGGTCAAGCTGTTTGAGCTGGTCTACTTCCAGAAGCACGCCCCCAAGGAGGTGCTGGAGCACTGGAACATCCTGGTGGGCCGTCAGCCCTTCCAGAACATCGGTCTGCGTACTGAGAATGGCTGGGACATCTCCGGGGAGGATGTGCAGATCTGGCTGGAGGAGCAGGGTGAAAACAGCTTCGCCATCTCCGCCTACTGCGAAAAGCTGCTGCCTATGCTCCGGGAGGAAGAAGGCCGGGCCTGGTGGATGCTCACCACCTTCACCGACCAAGTGCTGGGCGAGATCTCCCACATGAGATACATAGACAGCTTTGATGTGCTGGAGGAACCCAAGGCAGAGCCGTCCTTCCTCCTGTCCCAGCTGCCCGACAAACTGCGGGAGCAGGGCCTGGAGCTCTCCACCGACCCGGAAGCCTATCTGGAGAGCTACCTTGGTTACAAAATGGAACCCAAACAGGACCCGGACGCCGATTGGCGGCTGGATGTAATGGCCGGTTCCACCTGCTGTGTGCCGCTCATCAACGGCTATCTGAATGCCGACAATGATTTTATGGACGATCTCCATGCCGACGGCGCGGTGGCGGGCTTCTTCTGCTATCCCCTGGATACCCTGCGGGAGGAGGAAGGCAGTCAGAAAATTTTCGACTTCCGGGACAAACTGGAGGAAGTGCTCACCGGCGGGGATGGTTCGGAAGTGCTCACTCTCACCGGCGGGGCTACCGGCCTCTACTGTGGCTATGTGGACTTCATCGCCTGGGACATCCAAGAGGCGCTGAACATGGCGAAAGAGTTCTTTGAAGGCACGGACATCCCATGGGCCATCTTCCACACCTTCCGCCGTGAAGCCGGTTCTGTATCCCTAAAGCAACAAGATGATGGGACAGAAACTGAGAATCAGGATGACGAGTTGGACGAAACGCTGACGGGCATGGACTATATTCCTTACACCCAACAGAACGCCGAAGCATTCTTCGCTCAGCTGGAGCAGTGGAACGACGAAGACGAGTACACCCGCTGTATCCAGGCACTGAATGCCATCCCGGAGAACTGGAGGAACTACCGCACCGCCTACGCCCTGGCCCGTGCACTGGAGAACTACGCCATCATCGGGGACCATGACGAAGGTACTTTGAAATCCAAGGGAGACAAAGCCCTTCTGAGGGCCATTGAGGTGCTGGAGTCCGTCCGGGAGGAAGGCCAGGACAAGGCGGAGTGGAATATGCGGATGGCCTATGGCTATCAGTATCTCTACGGCCAGGAGGAAAAGGCCATTCCCTACGCCCAGCGGTGGGCAGAGTTGGACCCGGAGGATGAAAATGCTCCGGCGGTAATTCGGGAGTGTAAGGCGGAGATCCGGAAACGCCAGCGCAGCCGGAAGAAGAAGGCCAAATTCGTGCCCGGTGATACCCCATTTGAGGGCTTCGACCTCACCAACTTCTGGGATGATAATTGGTATGCACTGAAAGAATATGTCAGTGATCCGCCTTCCGATGAGCTGATTGCCAGCGTGGAGGAGGAACTGGGCTACAAGCTGCCCGCCGCCTACATTTGGCTGATGAAGCAGCACAACGGCGGCATTCCGGTGAACACCTGCTATCCCTGCGATGAGCCTACCTGTTGGTCAGATGATCATGTGGCCATCACCGGCATTTTCGGCATCGGACGAGAAAAGAGCTGCTCCCTCTGTGGAGAGCTGGGCAGCCAGTTTATGATCGATGAGTGGGAGTATCCTGCCATCGGAGTGGCCATCTGCGACTGTCCCAGCGCCGGACACGATATGATCTTCCTGGACTACCGGGTTTGTGGCCCCCAGGGAGAGCCTGCGGTAGTCCATGTGGATCAGGAAAACGACTACAAGATTACCCATCTGGCAGACAGCTTTGAGGAATTTGTCCGCGGACTGGAGCATGAATCCCTCTATGATCCGGATGAAGATGTAGAGGATCTTGAGGATGACGCCGACGAGGAGAAAACTGACCGTAAGGGCTCCTTTGCCGGGTCTGTGCTCCTCTCCAAAGCGGAATGGGACAAGGAGCAGTTGATTCGAGATCTGCGGGAAGAATGGGGCATCGTAGATGAGGAGCCGGATGAGGGCGACGAAGATGATGAGAACAGCGATGACGCTGTGGTAATGCGGGTCGGCGGCATGATGCTGATCGTGACACTCTTCCACGGTCACATCCCGGACAATGAAGCGGAGATCAACGCCGAAAACAACTATATGTGGCCAGAGGCCGTAGAGGTGGCCAAAGCGCACAAGGCCCATATCGTGGTGGCTGTATTGGGCGAGGAGGAAAAACTGCTGGAACGGGGTAAGCTGTTCACTAAGGCGATGGCAGTGTGCTGCAAGCAGAAATATGCCACCGGTGTCTACACCAGCGGCGTGGTATTTGAGCCTCGTTTCTATGAGGGCCTTGCCGATATGCTCAAAGAGGACGAACTGCCCATCTTCAACTGGGTTTGGTTCGGCCTGTACCGGAGCGAGGGGGGCCTAAACGGCTACACCTACGGCATGGATGTGTTTGGCAAGGAGGAAATGGAGGTGTTGAACACCGACGCTGAGCCGGAGGAACTGCGGGACTTTTTGGCCAGCCTTGCCTCCTATGTGCTGGCGTGTGATGTGACACTGCAAGACGGCGAGACCATCGGTTTTTCTGCGGACGATAAGCACACCATCACCCGCAGCCCCGGCGTCTCCCTGCCGGAGGAACAGATGACCCTGAAGATCGGTTACGAGCCTATAAAGGGAGATCCGGAGGATGACAGCTGCGACCACTCAGACAATGATGACACGCAGGATGAGGAAGAATTCAGTAATCCCGAAGTCTACACCGAGGAGGAGATGGAAGCCGTCGAGGAGCACATTGAGCAGTATTTCGGCAAGTTCGAGAATGTGTTCCATGAGCTGGTTTCTCCCGACATCCATGTGGACATCTGCGTGGTGCCGCCCTCTGAGGAGCGGGACTACTGCACCCTGGTCACCATGGGCATGGGCGCTCACCGGATGAATGTGCCGGAGGAACTGGCGGAATATAAGCTGGAGCGGGCGGAGCTGGCTATCGCGCTGCCTGCGGACTGGAAGTTGGTTCAGGAATCTATGCAGGATGAGCGGTGGTACTGGCCTATCCGTCTGCTGAAAGTTTTAGCTCGTCTGCCCATTGCCAGCGACACTTGGCTGGGCTTTGGACATACCATGGATAACAAGGAGAACTTTGCGGAAAATACGAAGCTGTGTGCCGCCATTCTCACCGGCCCCCAAAGTACAGAGGAGGGCGGCGAGGTCTGCACCCTGCCGGGCGGCGAGGAGGTCAACTTCTATCAGGTCATTCCGCTTTATGAGGACGAGTTGGACTATAAACTGGAACATGATGTAGACGCTCTGCTGAACAAGATGAGGGGGATCAGTTTTGTTGTAAACCCCACTCGTCAGAATGCGATCACCCGTGGCACCCTTTCCAATGATAATTTTGACGGTGAGATGGACGACGCTTCCTATCACCTTGAGAGCATTGAGGAGAAGGAACTGCCTATTGACCCCATCAATGCTTATAACCACATGGCCATCTACCTGCGCTGGTGCATGGAGCACGACCTGATGGGTGAGGACTTCCTGAAAGAATACAGCGAAGTGGCCAAACAGGTCAAAGCTGATCCTGCCAGTGTGGATCTGCGGGAGTTTATCCGGGATGAGTTGGACGGCTGTCTGTTCTCTGTGCTATTCAATCAGCAAGGCCGTGCTTTTGCAGGCTATTACTATGGAGAGGGCGACAGCCCCTACTATCCCGCCGACATTGACGACAATGCCCTCCGCTTCTTCGGCCCGGAGCGGTATCACTCTGATGAGTTCCAGGATGAAGCCTACCTGTTCATCCCCTTTGACGAGGACTACTATCAGGCTATGGCAGAGGTGATCGGGGAACGGTTTGAAAACTGGCAGGGACAGGACTTCGACGAGGACACGCTGGAGCCTTCCGAGGTTGCTCAGGCCATCATGGAGTATCTGGACTGCGAGTGTACCTATTTCCCATCCATGGCAGATGATGACCCCATCATGTCGGCATACAGCTACGCCCAGCGGCTGGGGGTACGGGAGGGCTTTGTTCCCGTGCTCATCAAGGCGGATGATGAAACGCTGTTGGAGTGTCTGGTGATGAACGCCGACCCGGAGAACGATGCGGACTTTTATGAATTTGACCTCAAAACGGTAATGGAGTATCGAAAGAAGATGCTCTCCGCTCCCGTCAAGGACGGAAAGGCGGTTCTGGAGGAATTGACCGGCCAGCGCAAGGAAGAAGCCGAGGACGATGACATGGACTGGGAGGAGGAAGTCCTGGGCGAGATGGAGGGCGGCTATGACAATGACCGCTTCTCCTGCTATTGGGATTCGGATAGCCACATGACCTATCCGCTCATTCTGGCCAAAATTCCGGTCAAGAACCCCTGGGAGATCTTCGCCTACCTGCCCTTTGGAAACTGGAACGAGTGTCCCGACACGCCGGAGCTGATGGCGGTGGCGAAATACTGGTTTGAACAGCATGGAGCGGTCCCTGCCGCTATGACCCATGACGAGCTGGAGTTCCTGCTCCCGGTCCCCGTTTCCAAGGAGAAGGCCATGGAATTGGCCGCGGAGCAGTATGGGTTCTGCCCAGACATTGTGGATCAGGAGCAAGATGACCCGACGGTGGGCAATTTAGCAGATGTTCTGTGGCAGTCCACTGTCTGGTACTTCTGGTGGGATTGAGTAACATCACGGGAGGAGAAAGGCATGAACAAATCAAATCAACATAGCTTGCCCCAGTCGTTAGAAGTGGCCATCGCACTATGGGAGCAACACCTGAATGAATTTGCCGTTCTCCTCTCGGATGCCATCCCTTCCTTAAAGAACACAGACTGGATTATAGAGAAAAAGCGAGTGTTTGTTTGTGGCTCAGATGGTTCCAAGAAAAGAAGGCGAACCGCAAGCGGGCCCTCTTACCATTCTGGCGTTTCGCTGAACCGCTCTGATACAGAACAGATCTGGAATCACTTTCAGGCGTTTGCGGGAGCCATTGGCCTGGATGAGGTGGAGCGGATTCCTGCCAATGAGCAGGAACTGGGACGGTATGATTTCCGAGCGTCCAACAGCCAGACAGCGGATAGTTTCACTTGCCTGATCTATCTGCCGGGCGAGTGGAATCAGGCTGGGGTCCATATCTCTGTATTTATCGGGCCGAGATACCGGGATGCGGATTTGCATGAGACATAAGGAGCACCTATGATGAGAATATGGAGGGGGCACAATGAACTTTAGCGAAGCAATGCAAATGCTTGGAACCAAGTTGCAAGGAAAGTACGGGCATTTAGGATTCAAGTATAAAAAATCCGACAAAACACTTACGAGGCACAGTAAAAATTTCACCTATATGATTGCGTTTTCCTCATTCGGCGGGAACACAAAGGATAGCATAAGCATAGAGGTTTGCTATATAATCAACACCCGTCCATACGACCCTTATGGTTATGCCAAACCAGACGCCAACACACAACCACTGTTTTACAGTTTGAGAGACAATGAAATATATCTTGATATAGGAAATGAAGAAAAAATTGACATTGCCTTTGAGGTTGTTTGTCAATGGATGGATAAAATACTGATTCCAAAAATGAATGAGCTTTGTGCTACCGAGTAATGTGGAAGTGATGGCGGAGAAAGAGCGTGGACACCTATGAACACAGAATCATTGACAGCAAAGCTCCTGGACCTGGTCGAAGGCCGGGAAACACCAGAAAGTTGGCGGAACTGGTGGGACGAGCATGAGCCGGAACTGGAAACCCTGCTGAGTCGGGGCGAATTTCTGAAGCTAAAGCCCTGCCGGCATGGTTTCCAGTGGGTCCCGGTGTTTGGCAGCCAAAAGGGAGCCATCGCCATTCTGGAAAAGAGCGGCACAGCATTTGAGGCCAGCAATCTCTACCAGGAGCGGTATCTGGCGGAGCTGGATGCGTTCTGCAAGAAGCAGAAGCGAGTGCAGCGGGAAAAGCAAAAGGAATTCAAGGCCAGCCACCCAGAACTATTTGGCCGATACCCCAAGTTCTCCAAGGCGTTGGCAAAGGTGCTGGACCCCTCTGATGAGATCAAGCCCGCCACCACGGAGGAGCAAATCGGGAATCAAGAAAGCGTGATGGACTTCACGCTCCCGGCCCAGGTGCGGGAGTTTTTCCTGCTGACCGCAGGCATCAATGTATTCACAGGCGTAATCGTTGAACTCTCTGGAACATTTAATTTGACCATCCACGGAGAGCGGTATTGCGTGCTGGGCGAGTTCTGGAAAGAAGCGGACGGCGACCAGCTCCTGCTCCGCCCCGGAGAGGAAACCATCTGGTACTACGCCCATGAGCAGGACAAGGTCAAGCGACTCTGCAACGATATGACAGAACTGCTGGAGAAGAAATTGGCGAGGTATCTCAATGAACACTGAAAATATATTCGGGAGGAACTGCCATGTCACAGATTGCGTCCTTTTATCTGATAAAAAATAACCGGCGGCAGGAACTGTCCAACGGCGACTGCTCCGGTGCGGTCTATATGGCCATCTGGGACTGGTGTGAGAGCGTGCTGGATATGGATGTCCGTTTTCCTGCTCCCCAGACCGAGGACACCCTGGACTGCGCTCTGCTGGAGGGAGAGCTGGCGTCTAAACTGCTGGCAGCTCTGCGGGAGCGGGACCTCCCGGAACTGGCTGCTGAAATTGCCCCGGACTGGGACCTGCCCACCGAGGCGGTGCAAAGCGGACTGGAAACGCTGCGCTCCCATCTGGAACTGGTGCAGGACGACGCTGCCCTGCTGTATGAAATGATATAGACAAAAAAGGAGTGAAACTTATGGGACTTGACATTTACGCCGGGACGCTGACCCGGTACTATTCTCACAACTGGAAAACTGTTGTTCAGCAGTGGGCGGAGGAAAACGGATACACCTTTAACCGGATCACCCCGGATGGAGAACCCGCCGACAACGAGGAGGAGCTGTCCCCGGCTGAGATCCAGGCGGCAGTGGAGGACTGGCGGGATCAGATCTTAGCCGCCATTTCCCAGCCGAACCAACCGCCCTACACTCCATGGCCGGAGGACAACGAGCGGCCCTATTACACCGATAAGCCGGATTGGGATGCCTTTGGCGCTATGCTGCTGGTGGCCGCCTGTCATACATACGAGGAACCGGTGCCTCTCACCGTGGAGAAGGACTGGGACTTCGGGGAGCATCCCCTGATTGCCCGCCTTGCATCGGACGAGGAGCGGGTGTGGTCCCTGCTTCGGGGCGCGACTTGGTGGCTTCCCCTCACCGACAGCTTTCTATTCCAAGGCCCTCTGCCCACCGATGATCAAACGATGATCGCCACTTTGGGCGGTCTGCGAAAGGAACTGGAGAAGCTGAACCAGCTGGCATGGCAGGCCGATGAGGACACCATCCTTGGCTGGGCCGACACTGAAGGATACCCGGTAGACGGAACCATAGACTCAGATGGACAGTACAGCAAGGCAGACATCCCAGAACACACCCAATATGACACCCAATCCTTGGCCAAGTTTGCCTTCTCCGTGTTCTGGCGGGCCATGCGGTTTGCCGAGGAACAGCAGGTGCCTATCCTGCTTGACTATTAAAGAGAATTCGTCAGGGGGTGGAGACCGTGGAACAAAAACGGCCGGCAGATATAATTCAGGAACTTCTGGACTACCTGTGGAACGGCCTGGGCCTGGAGGAAAAGGGCTGGAAGCGTCTGAAAAAGGGCGACTTCAAAAAGAAAATGAAAAACGGGCTGACCTATCAGATCTGGTTTGACCGGAGCCGCTACAACTACATAGACTACGAAATCGGCCATGGGAATGTGGAGGTGGGCTTCAGCTGTATCATAAAGCAGGGAGATGACTACCTCTACTCTTTCAGAATTGAACCCACAACAGGCGGTTCATTCTTTCGGATGCTGACAGAGGACCTGCGGCTGAACACCGGGCTGCTGGACACCTTTCTGCCCCTGGTCAAAGCCAACTACCTCGACTTCATCGACCGCTTCGAGGCAGACCCCGTGGAGGCATTACAGCCGGTCTGCGCCCCCTTCACCGAGGCGGAGGACTACAGCTGGTTCATCTATGTGCGGGAGCAGATGGTGGAACGGTACGGAACGGCGGAGCAGATGGAGGGGTACCGCCGTCAGGCGGAATTGCGCGGAACGCCTGGACACAAGGCAAAGAACTGGATGGGTTCGATGTTGTTCCACCTCTCCCACGCCAATGATGTGGATCAAGCCTGGGCCTCAAGCCGCACCAGAGAGGAACTGGACCAGGTGGTGGAACCCTTTGTGCAGGCCAAGCGGCAGACAGGACAGTGGACACAGGAGGATGAGGCGGGCTATCAGCTCTACCGGCAGGAAACAGATCCGAAGAAGCGCACCTTTCGGGTATGGTATCTCATCGCCAACCCCCGCGGCCTGCCGAAAGAGTTTGTCCAGAAAGAGCTGGAGTTTCGGTGGAAACTGTTCCCAGAAAAGAAGGAGGAAACCAAATGAGCAATAAAGCTTTCCAGCAAAATCTGGACGACAAAAAAGGCCCCCAGCCCGGAGGTCCCTATCTCATTCAGATGCTGTTCAAAGAGCCGGTAGAAATGCCGGATAAAGAAAAAATGACTGCCATAATGGAGAAGCACATCGGATCAACAGAGTGCTTCTGTTATGATAAGAAAATGGCCGGCTTTGCCGCCCTGGATCATGTCGCGGAATTTCAGGACGGCAAGTGCCCGGTACAGCTGATGGTGATGAAATGCGACAAGTTCAAGGGCAAAGGCTTTGATGCCTTTCTGATGAGCCAGATGTGGGACTGCCAGGAGGACCGTGACCGGATCTTCCGGGAGTACAAATATCAGGTGGTGGCCACCGATATGCTGACTGCGGCGCTTTCAGCGCTGGAGCGTGCCAACCTGGATGCCGACTTTCTGGAGGCTCTGGCAGAGCTGTACCCCACCTGTGAGGCGTTCTATTTCCAGAACTGCGGCAAGCTGTTTCTGGCAGAGGATGTGCGCTCCCATCAGATTGAGGGGCCGGATCGGTTCATCCGCTTTGGCGTCAATGTCCGTTTCTTCAACATCGAGGGCACGGAGGATATGCTCATCGACACGGTGGGCATGAGCACCCTGTTTTTGCCGGATCTCCAGTACCACTTCCACGGCATGGACCCCAACTGGGTGGTAAACCACGCCTATAATGCAGCGTCCTATATTCTGGAGCATGATAACCCCATTGAGGATGGGGAAACCATAGACGGCGTGGCGGATGGCCAGATGTGCCGGGAGATCCAGTGGAAGTGCCAATATGAAGATGCCTTGATCCAGCCGCCCAGAGGGGTGCTGGACATCAACATGGGAAACTATGCTTCGGGAGGACGCTGAATGAATGGCGTTGTGCTCCTGGTAGGCGGACTTCTGCTTGTGGCGGTGATCAAGCTGATTATAGATCGAAATTGGATCGGCCTGCTTCTCTGTGCTGTCGCCCTGCTTCTGGTCTTTGGGGCTGGACACCATACAAAATAGGCCATTTTAAGAATCGAGGAGGTGAAGTATGCAGAATTCAACAAATATGCGGATACTGGAATTACTCCGGTTTCTCTATGAGCGGACCGATGAAAACCATCCCGCCACAGTATCTGACATCATTGCCCATCTGAATGGAAAAGGAATTCAGGCAGTGCGGCAGACTGTTTACGCAGATACCAATGCGCTGATCGATGCGGGGATTGATATTGTGGTGGTTAAGAGTACCCAAAACCAATATTTTATGGGAAACCGCCTGTTTGAGTATCCAGAACTGAAAATGCTGACAGACGCAGTAGCATCCTCGAAGATCATTTCTGCCAAGAAGTCTGAGGAGCTGGTGCAGAAATTATGCCGTCTGACCAGTCTACATCAGGCAAAGCAGCTTCAAAAATTTGCTGCTTTATCCAGCCGTGTCAAACCGCATAATGAAAAGGTTTACTACATCATTGACAATATCCAAACAGCGATTGGAAACCATCAGCAAATTCGGTTCCAATACTATGAATATACTCAAGAAAAAAAGAAAATCTTAAAGCATGATGGATATTATTATGTCGTAAATCCTTATGCGCTGGAATGGAAAAATGACCACTATTATTTAATTGGATATTCTCTGAAGCATCAGAAAATTGCTCACTTCCGTGTAGATCGGCTAACAAGCGTAGAAAACCTTGAAACTTGCTTTATGCCAGTAGAGGGATTTGATGTAGCCTCCTATACAAACAAAATGGTTGATATGTTTACATCAGAGTCATCGAAGGAAGTAACCCTGTTATGTGAAAACGAACTGATGCGTGTAATCATAGACCATTACGGAGAAGATGTCCCTGTTGAGAGGTATGATGACGGGCACTTCACAGCCAAAATTGAAGTGAACCCCAGTGGAACTTTTTATGGCTGGATATTCAAATTCAAGGGGAAAATAAAGATTCTATCCCCAAAAGAGTGCATTACAGAAATACAGCAAATCGCTCAGGAATTTATATAGCGCAAAAGAGGTGTTATTGATTTTTAACACCTCTTTTCAAATGAAATTTTTATCCTTGAAGTGAACAGATGTTCGATATACAATATAAGCAAGATGTTCGCAGTTCGTCGAACAAATGAGAGGTGAATGCTGTGGGCAATATAACTTTTGGATCATTTATAGCCGAGAAACGCAAGGCGCACAAATTCAATTTACGCGATACAGCCAAGCATTTGAATATTGCTTACGGTTATCTGTGTGATATTGAGCAAAGCCGCCGTCCTGCACCCAATGGAGATTTTGTGGAACGCATCTCTGCCTTTCTGAATTTGGATAAATCAGAACATGAGTTGCTTTTGGATCTGGCTGCAAAATCACGCAATACAGTATCTGCTGATTTGCCAGACTATATCATGGAAAAAGATATTGTTCGGGCAGCCTTGCGTGTGGCAAAAGAAGTAGATGCTACCGATGAAGAATGGCAGACATTTATGAAAATGCTAAAGGAGCGTAAACGATAGGGGGGAGAGCTTTGTCAATTCCACAAATCCGTACAGAAGCAATCGAGGCAGTAGGGCGAAAAATCCTGATGGAATATGATCCCTCTCTGCTATCCGGGCAACCATGTCCTGTGCCAATCGAAACCATTATCGAGACAAAGTTTGATCTAATCCTGGAGTTTCATACACTAAGAAAAAACCCCAAGATATTAGGGGAAACAATTTTCGATGACGGTGCTGTTGTCTTATATGACCAGATACAGAGACAGTATCGAATGATTGCAGTAAGAGCCGGTACAATCTTAATTGATGAACGGCTTTGTGATCCGTCAAAATTAGGGCGGCTCCGTTTTACCTGTGCCCATGAGCTGGCTCATTGGGTACTACATAAGAAGTTGTACTCTGGTACTGGAGATGTTGCTGCTTATAACGGAAATGTTTCTTCCGACGAAAGTCATGGCATAATTGAGCGTCAGGCGGATACTCTGGCTTCTGCTCTGCTGATGCCTTTACCGCAGATCAAAAAATGTTTTTACCGGCTTAAAATAGGCCGGACAGATGAACAGCTCATTGCTGAAATGGCAAATATTTTTGAGGTTTCCAAGCAAGCAATGCAGATTCGTCTAAAATCCAGAAACCTGATATAACCAAATGGGGGAATAGAGAGAGGCACTGCCCTCTCTCACGCTCCTCTGCTATGCTATTTTGTACCTAATATGTTCGCAATATTGCGAACAAGGAGGGATGTTCTATGAGAAAAGAAAGCACAACAATCCAAAAATGTAACAGCAGGCTAACAGCTTTGGGGCTTAACAGCGACGCTGCGTTTCATAGAAGTAAGCTGATTCTAAAGATTTACCGTGATGTAGTCTGGGTTCTGAGTGAACGGGCAGAAGAATTACAAGAAACTGCTTGGATTATGGGAGAACAAGATATAGAGTCTGGCCTCTGCTATCTTGAAAATTTTGCACCAGATATTGAACTGCAAGCCTTTGAAGAAAAAGTTTGCTGCCTTGTTCAAAATCAAATGCTAGTCAATATTATTGACCGTGCACTCCTTCGTCTGAAACGGTATCCGGATCGAGGAGAACTTTACTATGAAATTTTGACTAAGCAATTTATCTATCGGTTCAACAGTACAGAGAAAGAATTGCTGGAAGAACTAAATATAGAGCGCAGTGTCTTTTATGACCGAAAACGAGAAGCCATCTATTTATTTTCTGTTTGCTTGTTTGGATATTCTATTCCAGAAGTCCTGGAGGAGCTGCCCCGACTAAATCCCGACTAAATCCCGACTAAATCCCGACAAATCCCCGACCTAATCCCTACTCCCTTCCGACTTCCGACCTGCTATACTTGTTATAGTGGCAGGAATGCGCTAAATTGAATACTTTTCTACATAAGGCCCGGCATTAACCGGGCTTTTTTCATTCCTGCTGCAATATGGCGGCAGGAACATGGCTGGAGGTGAAAACACTTCCGGCCTTTTTCTTTGCCCGGTATTAGGAGGCCGGTATGCGCTGGGAGGCGTACATAGCAAAATATCCATGACACCGTTCAAATTCGCTGACTACCAAGAATTTGAACGGAGGAAAGGATATGACGAGAGTATTCATTTGGAAAAATAACAGCCCACAGGAATGGGAGGAAATCAGTTTTTCAGCGTTCAGTAAGGCACGCCGCAATGGTTGCTTTACTGGGCGCTTTTTTGTTGAAACAGTCAAAATGTTCCGTGATGAAGATGACCGCATTATCATGGAATGTTCTCGCAAAGATTTTGAAAAATACCAACAGGAGGACCGCCACAGCCGCTATCTCCAGGAACATGAGAAAAGTCGCTCTATATTCCCGGCTTCTCATGTGGGAGATCGTGACGGCACAGAGGAAGGTTATCAGGATACAGATTTGTTTGTGGATGAATCTGTTGATACTGCGGAACAAGCTATTCAGAATTTACTTCTTGAGGATTTACACCAAGCTCTATTGAAACTGAGTCCAGCAGAACGAGATTTTATATTGTCCTATTATGAAATGAAAATACCAAATGCAACTTGTTTAGCCCAACGATATGGTATTACTCGGCAAGCCGCAGATAAGCGATTGAAAAAAATTGAAGAAAAAATAAAAAAGTTGGTTGCGATTTTCTAAAAAAGTGGCAGTAGCAAGTGAGAGGGAAATCCTTTCACTTGCACCTTGACAACCTCATATACGAATCATTAAGTTTGATCCTCTTTGGGCGTAATAGCCGCTACATCAGCGGTATATTTTCTGAGAGCTGCCACTCGCATAACAGGCCAACCCATTTTTGCTGTATAGATGAGTTTTCGGTTTATCAGAAATATATCAGGCTGGAATACATCGGATGGCATCCGGTCATGGCATAACAAGGAGGAAAGCTCTCTTACAGCCATAGTCCGAGCGTGATAATAACCGTCGCAGGCCATGGGTAAGACCAAACGAAGTGGAGGTGAAACTCCTGAGAAGCAGGCCAGCCACCTGCGGCTTAATGATTACCCAAATCCCTGGGGTGTCGTGGACAAGTAAGGGATAAAACAGGCGCTAAATTGAAGGAGACTCTGTAATTTGCAGAGCCTCCTTCTTACATAATCAAATCTCAAAACATAGGAGGATGAACATGAAAGAAGATTGGATTTATAAGCGTGGGGATTTATATTATGCCAATTTGAACCCTTATTTTGGATCAGAGCAAGGCGGCACCCGTCCTGTCCTGGTTCTTCAAAACAATGTGGGGAATTTTTTCTGCCCCACTTTGATCGTAGCTCCACTCACCAGTAAATGGATTAAGAAAAAGGAGCTGCCCACACACTATGCATTGGAGAGCGTTCCAGAGCTTGGACTGAAATCTGTTGTTCTGCTGGAGCAAATTAAAACGATTGATAAAAGGCGTGTTTTATCGTACATTGGGCGCGTATCTCGCGAAGAAATGAGAGCGATTGATGATGCTCTGCAAGTTAGTTTAGATATTCATATTCCGGAGGAAATGGAGGCTCCGTAAGGCCACTTACCGGATAAAGGAGGCGTTTTTATGTTTGAAGCAAGAATTGCGGAATTGAACCGCTTTAATGAACAAAATCCTGTCAGCTATGACAAAAGAACCTATACGGTCGATGAGATTCAGGACATTCTGGGTATCAGTCGTCCCACAGCATATAATCTGGTAAAACAGGGTGTATTCCACAGCGTCAGAGTCGGCGGTCATATCCGCATTTCCAAAAAGAGCTTTGATGACTGGCTGGATCACGCAGATGAATGATTTGTCAAGGATGCCGATCTCCAAATCGACATCCTTAACTTTTTTTCTGCTTTCTCTTACAATGAGGCCATAGCAAGAAAAACTTTATAGAGGAGGCAAAAGCCATGCAAAAACAAAGAGTAAAGACCAGTATGTCTGTACCAGAGATGGGCAAAATGCTTGGGCTTGGTAAAGTAGAATCCTACTGGTTGGTTAAAAAGAACTATTTCAAAACAATTCAAGTGGCCGGACGAATGAGAGTTATGCTGGATAGCTTTGAAGATTGGTATGCCGGCCAGTTCCACTATAAAAAAGTGGATGGTACACCGCCCGGAGAGAAATGGAGGCATACTACGATGTCAGTTCCGGAAATGGCGGATCTTTTGGGGCTGAAATCTGGCACAGCTTATGACCTTGTTAAAAGGGGCTATTTTGAGACGACCTTGATTGATCGAAGAATTCGTATCATTACCAGCAGTTTTGAAGCCTGGTATCAAAAGCAAACTCATTATGTGAAAATCTCAGAAAGGAGCAATGAAAATGGCATCTATCGTGAAGCGTAAAAGCAAATATTCTGTGGTGTATGATTACACAGATGAAAACGGAAAACGCAGACAGCGTTGGGAAACCTTCAGCACAAATGCAGAAGCAAAAAAACGAAAAAAGCAAATTGAGTATGAGCAGGACTCTGGAACCTTCTTTATTCCTACGGCAAAGACCCTGAACGATCTGCTCGATGAATATATGTCCATCTATGGTGTAAATACCTGGGCAATGTCAACATATGAAAGCCGCCGTGGTCTGGCGAGAAACTACATAACTCCTATTATCGGAGATATGTTACTATCCGACATCACTCCAAGGATGATGGATAAGTATTACCGTGATCTGCTCTCTGTGAAAACGGTAAGCGTCAACAACCGCAAACCCACAAGCGAATATCTGACCCCGCATACAGTAAGAGAAATTCACAAGCTACTTCGCAGTGCCTTTAATCAGGCGGTGCGTTGGGAACTAATCAGCCGTAACCCTGTCCTGAATGCGACACTTCCCAAAGAAGAACATAAAGAACGGGATATATGGACTGCCGAAACGCTGAGCAAGGCTATGGAAGTCTGTGATGATCCTATCCTCTCCCTTGCCTTAAATCTGGCGTTCTCCTGCTCTTTACGCATTGGTGAAATGCTGGGCCTTACCTGGGACTGCATTGATATTGCACCACAGAGCATAGAAAATGGTTCAGCTTATATATTCGTCAACAAAGAGCTGCAACGGGTTACACGAGGTGCATTGGACGATTTGAGCGACAAAGGTGTTATTAAGAAGTTTCCACCTTGCATAGCCAGTACCCATACTGCTCTGGTCCTGAAAGAGCCTAAAACCAAAACCAGTATTCGCCGCGTGTACCTGCCGAAAACAGTTGCCTATATGCTGGTAGAGAGAAAAAAAGAAATTGATGAGCTGATGGATCTGTTTGGAGATGAATACATCGACAATAACCTGGTCTTTTGCTCCAGCAATGGCCGTCCGATGGAAAGCCAGGTGATTAACCGTGCTTTCAATAAACTTATCAAAGAAAACGGACTGCCTCATGTTGTATTCCATTCTCTCCGTCACTCCAGTATCACCTACAAGCTGAAACTCAATGGTGGCGATATGAAATCCGTCCAAGGCGACTCTGGTCATGCTCAGGTAAAAATGGTTGCAGATGTCTACTCTCACATCATCGACGAGGATCGCTGCATAAACGCTCAGCGATTGGAGGAAGCATTTTACTCATCCAAGACTCCTGACCCTGTTGAAGATACAGAGCCTAAAACTGCGGATACTGCCGTCACTGAAAGTGATGAAAGTGATGCAGCGAAGATACTGGAACTGCTTAAAAATCCCGAAACTGCCGCACTGCTCAAGCAGCTGGCAAAAGCTTTATAAAGTCCCTCCCTCAGAAGAACGCCTCTCACTTTGTGAGAGGTTTTCTTCGTTTGAACCACTTTGCACAGTGACCAAACACTTTTTTTGTTAGCAAGGTTCTGAAAGCATTTTTGAGCGATGTTAGCAAATTCGCGATTTTGTTTGCAACTTCCTCTAATTTCTGCTAACAAATGTTTGCAAGTTCCTTTGGTAAAAATCGAACCTCTGACTTACCGCCTTTCTTAGCAAAAGGCCAAATCTCGTTAGCAAATGTTAGCAAACCAAGGTTTTTTGCAAAAAAGCCACAAAAGCCGCAGAAATAAGAAAAGCCGAAAACCCTGATAAATCAAAGGTTTTCGGCGTGTTTGCTGGCGTCCCTGGCGGGATTCGAACCCACGGCCTTTCGCTTAGGAGGCGAACGCTCTATCCTGCTGAGCTACAGAGACTTATATTAAATTGAGACTGGCAACGATCACTTTTCCCCGTAAGGCAGCTGGTAGAGCACAACCTTAGGAGGGGGACGCTCTATCCAGCTGAGCTATTGGCGCGTATATCAAATGAAATTGTAAATAGTGAGGATTGAACAATTGCTTAGGAGGCGAACGCTCTATCCTACTGAGCTACAGAAACACAATCTTTAAATATTCTACCCTTTTTCCATGAAAAATGCAAGTCCTTTGTATTTCTGGGTAATTTTCCCAAAATGATAATTAAAGTTGCACAAAAACAATGCAGATAAATTGTATAGGATTAACGAAAATATAAAAGCTTGTCAACCACATATTTACAAGTATTATTAAATATGCTACATTTGAAACAACTTGTTGAACAACTTGATATACATGTACAGATAGAATGAAAAACATGTAGAATTTATTATTTTTAATGATCCAAAGGGAGGACAAAAAACAATGAGAAAGAACATTTTCACCAAAGCAACCATGAGACGTGCGGCAGCTTTCGGACTGGCAGGATGTATGGCAGCAGCATCTTTAACAGGATGCGGCTCTTCTAAGACAGAGAGCACTACAGCAGCAAACGCAGAGACCAAAGTCGAGGCAGAAGGCGAAAGCAAGGCAGAAGCAGCAGACGGAAGCGACATTCACGTAGGCATCATCTTTACTGAGGCTGGTTTAAGCGGCAACTCCTTCAACGACCTGGCTTTAGAGGGCGTTAAGAAGGCTGCTGATGATTACGGCATCACCTACGATGAAGTTGAGCCAAAATCCGTATCTGACGAAGAGATCATCCAGGACGAAATGGCTTCTTCCGGCGAATATGACCTGATCATCTGCGTAGGCGCTGAACAGGTAGATGCGCTGACCAACGTAGCAACTACTTATCCAGATCAGAAATTCGCTCTCTTAGACGCAAACTCCGATTTAGACAATGTAGCTTCTTATTCCTGTAAAGAGCAGGAAGGCGCATTCTTAGCAGGCGCTCTGGCTGTTTTAGCAAAGCAGGAAAAAATCGACGATAAATTAAACGACGGTAAAGTGATCGGCTTCATCGGCGGCGTAGACAACCCACTGATCAACCACTTTGCAGCAGGTTATCAGGCCGGCGCACAGTACATTGACCCGGATATGCAGGTTCTGATCGACTATGCAGGCAGCTTCAACGATCCTACCACTGCAAAGACCATTGCAAATACCTTCGTTGAAAAGGGCGCAGACGTGATCTTCCATGCTTCCGGCGCATCAGGAATGGGTATGTTCCAGGCAGCAGAAGAAAAAGGCTTTGTAGCCATCGGCGTAAACTTAAACCAGAATGAGATCGCTCCAGATTACATCATGGCAAGTATGTTAAAGAAGTTAGATTCCTGCGCATACCATGCAATTACCAGCGTTGTTGAAGGCACCTATACCGGTGAGAACCAGGTTCTTGGTTTAAGCGACGGCGGTGTTGATGTTACCACTGAAAAGAGCAATATCCAGGTTTCCGACAGCATCAAAGAGCAGTTAGATGACTTAAAGGCAAAAGTTATTTCCGGAGAGATCGAAGTACCTTACGAACTGAAGTAATAAGGAATGAGATACACATGTCACCTGACGGTGATGTTACCATGAATGAAAGTGAGCAAAACGCATAATTGCGGGAGGTTTAATTTTTATGGATGCGATCAGAATGATGGGGATCGTAAAATGTTTCGGGCCGGTGCGGGCAAATGACGGTATCGACCTGATCGTAAAGCAGCAGGAGATCCACTGTCTGCTGGGTGAAAATGGTACTGGTAAAAGTACCCTGATGAACATCCTGTTCGGCCTTTATCACCCGGATGCAGGAGAGATCTATATTAATGAAAAGAAGGCATCGATCACAAATCCAAATGATGCTTATGCTTTAGGGATCGGCATGGTCCACCAGCACTTTATGCTGGTGAACCAGCTGACTGTTTTAGAAAATATTATTTTAGGAAAAGAGTCCGGCGGATTTTTATTAAACAGAAAAGAAAGCCGCAAAAAAGTAGAAGAACTGGTAGAGCGCTTCGGTTTCCGGCTTCCATTGGATGAAAAAGTGGAAAACCTTTCTGTAGGTATGAAGCAGCGTGTAGAGATCTTAAAAACACTGTACCGCGGCGCAGATATCATTATCCTGGACGAGCCAACAGCCGTTCTTACACCTCAGGAGGTTGAGGAACTGTTTAAGATCCTCCGCCAGTTAAAGAAAAATGGAAAAACCATTATTTTCATTACCCACAAGTTAAACGAGACCATGTCTTTATCTGACCGTATCACTGTTATACGAAAAGGAAAGGTTGTATTTAACTGCGATACCTGTGATACAAACGAAAAAGAACTGGCAACCCAGATGGTAGGCCGTCAGGTTGAGTCTATTGTTACCAAGGCAGAAGATCCTCATGGTCCGGTAGTCCTGGAACTTAAAAATGTGCGTCTGCACAAGCGCGCCCAGGAGACTGTCAGCATCCAGGTACATGCAGGAGAGATCTTCGGTATTGCCGGTGTAGATGGAAACGGCCAGCAGGAACTGGAAGAAATGATCGTTGGAAACAGAAAGACAGAAGAAGGAACTATTTCCATGAACGGAAAAGAAGTCCAGAACCTGTCTGTAAAAGAGCGTAAGGCAATGGGACTGGGCTATATCCCATCTGACCGTCACAAAGACGCTATGGTTCCTGATTTTTCTATTACAGAAAACTTCCTGTTAGGTTATCAGGAAGATCCCAAATACTGCAAAAAAGGCTTTATCGATTACAAGGCACTGGAAGAGGATGCCAAAGTCCAGGTAGAGCAGTTTGAAATCAAGATCGCAGGCGTAAGCCAGCACATTGGACAGCTTTCCGGCGGAAATCAGCAGAAGATCATTTTAGGCCGTGAGACAAGCCATGATCCGTCCTTTATGCTGGTTGCACAGCCGGTACGTGGTCTGGATATCGGTGCTATTGAGCGTGTCCACAAAACACTGCTTCAGCTGAAAAAGGAAGGAAAAGCCATTCTTCTTATCTCTGCGGAGCTGTCTGAAGTCATGAACTTAAGCGACCGTATCGCTGTTCTCTATGAAGGAGAAATGAGCGCACAGTTTAAGGCCGGACAGTACACCAAAGAAGAGATCGGTTTATTTATGGCAGGAAAAAAACAGGAGGATGTGGCAAATGAAATGGATCAGCAGTAAACAGGCTGCAGAACTGGGAAAATCCCTTGCAGCAATCGTTTTGGCTTTTGTGATCGGAGCCTTGTTTATCCTTGTGGCTGGAGAGTCACCGGCAACTGCCTATTCTTCCCTGTTGAAAGGTGCTCTTGGAACACCTCAGGCAGTAGCCAATACAGTAAGTAAAAGTATCCCGTTAGCGTTTACCGGACTGGCAGTAGCCTTAGGTTCTCGCTGCGGTATGTTAAATATCGGTGCAGAAGGCCAGCTTCATGCAGGTGCCATGGCAGCTACACTGACCGGTCTGACACTGAGTTTCCTTCCGGCGCCGATTCTTTTGGTTGTAAGTATCGCAGCCGGTATTGCAGCCGGAATGTTAGTAGGAAGTGTGCCGGGTATCTTTAAGGCAAAATTCCAGACAAACGAAGTCATTGTAGCCATCATGTTAAATTATGTCTGTACTTTATTTACATCATGGCTGGTAAACGGACCGTTTAAGGTACCGGGTTCTACTGCACAGACAGAAATGCTTCCGGAGAACATCTGGTTTGCAAGACTGCTTCCAAAGACCCAACTGACCTGGGCGCTGTTCTTACTGTTAGCAACAGCCGTACTTATGTACATTTTCCTCTGGAAAACATCCGTAGGATACCAGTTAAGAGCCGTAGGTGCCAATGCATCTGCAGCGAAAACAGCGGGTATTCCTGTAAATTTCTATCTGATCATGGCTATGACCTTAAGCGGCGGTATCGCTGCCTTAGCCGGTGTTACAGAGATCTTCGGAAAATATCATCGTTTTATTGAAGGATTTTCTCCTTCCTTTGGTTTCACCGGTATTGCGGTTGCCATTCTTGGAAAGAACCACCCGGCAGGTGTTCTTTTAACGTCTTTACTTTTTGGTGTCCTGGAAATGGGTTCCCTGCGTATGAGCCGTGAAACCGCTGTTTCCACTAACATGGTAACGGTGATCCAGAGTCTGGTCATCTTGTTTGTAGCTGCTCCTGAGCTGATCCGCTGGAGCAGAAAGAGGAGGGGTTAACATGGGAATGATCAATAATTTTCTTGCCCTTACATTGCAGTTATCTGTTCCCATTATTTTAGGTGCTTTATGCGGCACCATTGCAGAGCGCGGCGGCGTAGTTATGCTGGGCGTTGAAGGCATGATGCTCATCGGTTCCTTTGCCGGTGCCGTTGGTTCTTATTTTACTGGTTCTGCACTGGCAGGAGCTGTGATTTCCGTTGTTTTAGGTGCAGTAATGGGCTGGATCTATGGCCTGTTCTGTCTGAAATGGAAAGCCCAGCAGTCTGTAGTTGGTGTCGGTGTAAACCTGTTTGCAAGCGGCATTACAGCCGTTATGTTAAAGGCAATCTGGAATACAGAGGGAATGAGCGGTTCTGTACCGTCTATCTCTAACATTACTGTTCCGGGATTGTGTAAAGTGCCTGTTTTAGGAGCATTTTTCTCTGAACAGTCTCCTTATCTGTACCTGACACTGCTTATTACTTTGGGCGTGTGGGTGGTATTTTACAAGACAAAATATGGTCTGCGTTACCGTGCCATCGGCGATCAGCCATTTGCAGTGCAGACAGCCGGTGTGGACGTAAACCGTTACCGTTATGTGGCAATGATGACAGCAGGCGCCATTGCAGGACTGGGCGGTTCCTATCTGTCCATTTCCCAGAATAACCTGTTCGTTATCGACATGGTTGCAGGCCGCGGTTTCATGGGTCTTGCGGCAAATATTTTCGGCGGCTGGCAGCCACTTGGCTCCTTAGGCGCAGGAATGGTATTCGCGGTAGCACAGGCAGCCAGGTTCTATCTTACCGGTCAGGCGATCCCGTCCCAGTTCGTACAGATGCTGCCATATGTGGTAACATTAGTGGTCCTGGTAGTAGTTGGAAAGCGTGTGAAGGGACCGGAAGCACTTGGCAAACTGGTGGATTAGTTCTATACTTAGTTATAATTGCAGATATGAACATGAATTAGACATAAAGGAGCTAAACCGCCAGTGAAAGAGAACGTTATTAAAGAAAAAAATGTAAAGATCCCCCTGTATGTAACTGTTTATGAGACCATCAGCGAATGGTTAAAAGAGGGAAAATATAAGCCGGGAGATAAGCTTCCAGGCGAAAATATACTGGCAGAACAGTTAAATGTCAGCAGGGGAACACTGCGTCAGGCTATGCTCCTTCTTCAGGAAGACGGGTTTATCGTCAATCAGCAGGGAAGAGGAAATATTGTACTTTCCGCCCAGCGTCCGGCAAAAGCAGGACTGGAAAAGATCGAAAATCCGCTGGTGGATTTCTGCCTGCAGCCAGTAGATAAGGTAGAGACCACCGTAGGCTTCCAGCCGGCCACACAGAAGCACCAGGAGGTATTGAAGCTTCGGGCTTCCAGCATTGTGGCTGTGATCAATATTACATACTACAGCGGTGATACAGTCGTTGGTTTTGCCATGGTATATATGCCATATGAGGTATTAGACAAGAGCAGTGTAGATTTAGAGAATCCGGATACAGTATACCAGTTTTATTCCAAACTGCTGACTTCCGGCGGCCTTTACAGCGATACAAAGCTGCGTCTGGGAAATGCCAGAGAGCGTCTGGCAGGTATTTTAAATATCCCGGAAGGAGAGCCATTTTTAATTCTGGAAGAAGAGCTTTATTCCGAATATGATACCCCGGTCCTTTCCCAGAAACTGTTCTTTACCCCGGACCAGCATGAACTGCATATTAACCGCAGAAATGACCGAAACATTCAAAAACATTAATCATCGTTGGGGAATTTGACCAGAAAATAAAACTGCCCCAACGGATAGGTATGAGCCCAAAGATAAGGGACATATACATAAAAACAGATGGGAGCAGTAAAAAATGAAGACATTTCATATAGAGGCAGAAGAGGGCCAGATCGCAAAGACCGTTCTTATGCCAGGAGATCCTATGCGCGCAAAATACATTGCAGAACACTATCTGACGGATGTGATCTGCTACAGCCAGGTGCGTGGGATGAACGGATATACCGGTTATTACAATGGAAAGAAAGTTTCAGTACAGGGAAGCGGAATGGGTATCCCGTCTATGGGCATCTATTCCTACGAACTGTTTAATACCTTTGGCGTGGATCAGATCATCCGCGTGGGCACCTGCGGGGCTGTAAACCGTGACGTGGAAGTAGGAAGCCTGATCCTGGCTATGGGCTGCTGCAGCAATTCCAATTTTGCTTCCCAGTATCATCTGCCGGGAATATTTGCACCTCTGGCTGATTACGGTCTGTTAGAGTCAGCGGTCAACCAGGCAAGAATCCTGGAAGCGCCTTTCTATGTGGGAAATGTATACAGTTCCGATGTATTTTATGAGGATCTGGCAGGCGAAAAGGGCCAGTGGGAGAAAATGGGCGTTCTGGCACAGGAAATGGAGACTATGTCCTTATACTGTACCGCAGCCAGAGCAGGAAAGAAAGCGCTCACCATGCTGACTGTAGGAAGCAGCATCCACAGCAGCAAAGCCCTTACAAATGAGGAAAGAGAGAAAAATCTGGACACCATGATCCGGTGTGCATTGGAGGTAGCTTAATGAAAGTCGTTTTTGATATGGATACAGGCGTAGATGACTCCCTTGCGCTTATCTACGCATTAAACAGACCCGCTTATGAGATACAGGGCATTGGCTGTGTTTACGGAAATGTGGAGTCATGGCTGGCAGCAGAAAATACCATGAAGATCCTGGATTTGGTAAATGCGCCGGATATCCCGGTAGTTATCGGTGCCAATGAACCTCTTACAGGAAAATGGGCCGGGCGCGTGTCTATTATCCATGGAGAAAACGGACTTGGAAATGTAGAACTTCCAAAAAGTGAGCGTAAGCCATTCGATAAAGGAATTGAAGAATTCTATCTGGAAACCGCAGAACGTTTACAGGGAGAAATGGTCCTGATCACAGTAGGACCTCTTACCAACATTGCAAGAACCATTAAAAAATATCCCCAGTTTGTAAAACTGGTAAAACATATGTACATGATGGGTGGAACACTTTCCATGCGTGGAAATGTATCACCGGTGGCAGAGGCAAATGTAGCCTGTGACCCGGTGGCAGCTGACTATGTTTTCCAGTCTGGAATGAAGATCACAGCTGTTGGACTGGACGTGACCATGAAGGTGCGCTTTAAACGCGCCTATCTGGACTGGATCCAGACACATTGCAGACCGGAGTTAAAGCGGGCTGCAGAGTATCTTGGAAAGGCCTTTGAATGGTATTTCATGGGAAACCAGGACAGAAACTACTGTATGGATGACAGCCCTCTTCATGATCCTTTAGCTGTCATGTGTGCCTCTGTACCGGGACTGGTACTGACACAGACCCGCAAAGCCAGAGTAGAGTGCGAAGGCCAGTATTGCAGGGGAATGATCGTTACAGATATGAGAGAACATCCATTTGAAGCAGAGACTGTGGAGTTTGCAGTGGAAGTAGATGAAAAGAAAGCGATTGGAGAGCTGCTTGCAGCTTTCTGGGAGAAATAGAAAGTGCAAAATACCCCCGCGGTTGCGAGGGTATTTTAAGTTTAATACAACATATCATTGACACCGAAATCAGCAATTCCCTGCATCCAGATCTGACCTTTAAAACGTCTGCCTGGTGCCGGTTCGCCTAAGAGATCGGCTTTGTTAATGGCAATTGTAAAGATCATATCATTGCATTCTATACGCAGGCGGTAGATCTCTTCGTTTGTGAGATCATTTGCCACCAGATTGACGCTTAAGATATTTCCGATAATGGAATACTGGTCACATTCGATACCGCTTGGCATGAAGCAGGTCTCGATAATGGAGTACATATCCTCTTTTATAATGCGCTTGGTGACCATGGAATACAGGTCGATATCCTCTACGGTCAGTGTTTCAATGGCTTGTTCATCGCCCCGGCGTGCGGCTTCTAAGAGGCTTCCACGCTTTCTGGCAGCCTGTTTCAAGTCTTCCGCCTGTTTGGGAGTCTTTTTTACCGGCAGCAGGATCTTTCCCTGGGAAGCAAGTCCGGAGAGGCAGATATTTTTTGCCAGCACTGGAAGACGCTTACTGCGGCGGCTCCTGTATTCAATGGAATTGGTCATATAAAAGATAAGGGAAATGCCTACGCGGTATTCATCTAAAAGACCGGCATATGTTTCCCGCTCCGCATGGCGCTGGATGGAGCATTCAGCAGTAGATGAAATATCACTGCCAGTTACATAAGGGAACGCATATTCCCGCTTAAAAGTCCCTTTTTCTGTCATCTGCCCGATCATGGCAATTCCCATTCCCGGTGCCAGTTCCGCCCGCAGATCATAAAGTGTGGGATGGTCATTTCTTTCTAATACAGCTGTTTTTGATGCTGTCTTTGCAAGCTTACGCATGATCTTATCCATTTCCAGATCACTGTCGCAGCCGCCAAATCCAATGGTGCGCATAAATTTGTGCATTTCCTTCACCCTCTTTCCCTAAGGTTTCTATGTCTATGGTTATTTATTGTTTCCTAAATGTTTTTCGCTTTATTATAGCCTACTTTATGTTAGATTACCAGAGATTTTTTAAAGAAACAAGAAGACGGCATGACGGAACGGTAACAGTATTAACAATGGAAACACCTTGATATAAAATCTTAGAAATATAAAAAAGGGGCTGTGTTTTAAACAGCCCCGGAAATGATTTTGAAAGGATCAGATCAGCCCCATTAACTTCGGTACGCCTAATGATAATGCAGGAATATAGGTAACTGCTAAAAGCAGAAGGAACAGTACCGCAAAGTACGGAAGCAGGGTTTTTGTTACTTCTTCAATACTGATCTTGCTGATTCCGCAGCCTACGAAAAGAACAGAACCAACAGGAGGTGTGATGTTTCCAAGACACATATTAAAGATCAGCATAACACCAAACTGGATATCCGTCATGCCAAGGCTCTGGGCGATAGGCAGGAAGATTGGTGTGAAAATAAGGATTGCAGGTGTAATGTCCATAAACATACCAACTACCATCAAAATAATATTCATCAGAAGAAGGATCACATATTTATTCGTTGAGATGGACATAATACCGGTGGAAATAGCTGCCGGAATTCCAGAGTATGCCATTACGAAAGACATAGCAGAGGATGCGGAGATCAGGAACAGGATAATACCACTGGTACAAGCACTGCTTACAAGGATCTTCATAAAAGATTTTACAGTGATACTACGGTAACAGATAGAGAGGATCAGGCAGTAAAGAACACAAATGCCAGCACCTTCTGTAGCGGTAAAAATACCGCCAACAATACCGCCGATAACAATGATGATAAGAAGCAGGCTTGGAATAGCATCTAAGGTTACCTTGATCGCCTCTTTCATAGGTGTTTTTCCGGAAGTAGGGTATTTATGCTTTTTTGCGTAAATAAAGGCAACTACCATGGAACCAACACCCATAAGGATACCAGGAATGTAGCCAGCCATAAATAAGGTTGAAATGGATACACCGCCTGCTACAGTGGAATATACGATAAACGCACTGGTAGGTGGGATCAGGAGGCCGGTAGGAGCAGATGCGATATTAACGGCAGTTGCAAACGCAGGATCATATCCTTCATCTTTCTGAATGGGATAGATACAGCCACCCATAGCAGATGCAGCGGCAACGGAGGAGCCTGAAAGTGCTCCGAAAAGCATATTTCCCACAATATTAGCTTGAGCCAGTGAACCTGGGATCCAGCCTACAAACAGTTTTGAAAAGTTTACCAGACGTCTTGCAATACCACCATTATTCATGATGTTTCCAGCCAGGATAAACAGAGGAATGGCAAGAAGGGAGAAGCTTTCTACACCGCTGTTCATCTTCTGCATGGTGATAAAGGTGATCTGATCCCATGAAAGAGAGGATATGGCAGTGACAATAGATGCAATAATAATACTTACAGAAATCGGACAGCTTAAAAACAGCAAAATTCCGAAAACTGCAAACAAGACAACGGTTGTAAGTCCGATACTCATGATTCATTCCCTCCTTCAACTGCAATTCCGGTTACATCTTCATAAATATTAATGATCTGAGCCAGAATGATAAATAATCCTGATATAGGAGCCATAGCGTATACAAGGCTTCTTGGAATACCTAAAAGGGCAGAGAATACCTTCTGCGCACTTAAAGCCAGTTTAAATCCACCAATGGTGATAACAAAAATAGCAAAAAGCAGGATTAGAATATCAATAACCGTCATTAAAATACGTTTTCCAGAAGGACTTAAGCTGTCACGTACCAGTACAAGGCACATGTGCTCCCTGGTGATGAAGGCATAGGCAGCTCCGATGAAGCCGGTCCAGATCAGAAAATAACGGACCAGTTCTTCTGTAAAAGCAGCAGGGCTGTTTAAAATATAACGTGTAAATACCTGATATAAAACCAGCAGTGTCATAATGGATAGAAGGACAGTAGCGATGCCGGCTAACAGGCGGGTCATCCATTTTTTGATCAGTGCTAAAAATTCTCTCATGACGAACCTCCCTTATTCTACTGAATCAATAATATCAAGAAGCTTTTTAACTCCTGGGTACTGTGTACAGTAATCATTGATCATGCCGCTTGTAGCTTCACGGAAGGCTTCTTTGTCTACATCATTGACAAATTCAACTCCCATTGTGTTCTTGGCTTCTTCAATCGCCTGGTCAATTGCAGTATCCCAGGCAATTTTGTGACTTTCAGTAGATTCTCTGGCTGCTTCAAGGATGATCTGCTGGTCTTCAGGACTGATCTCTTTCCATACTTTGGCACTCATGACCATAACATCCGGGATCATGGCATGCTGATCTGTTGAATATACTTTGCAGATCTCACCGTGCTTACCTGTGGTAAGAGCGGTTTCATTATTTTCCGTTCCGTCAATAATACCGGTCTGTAAAGAAGTATAAACATCACCATAGGACATAGCTACTGGAATACCGCCTAAAGCTTTCATCATATCTGTCTGGGACTTCATATCCTGGACACGGATCTTTAAGCCTTTTAAATCTTCTGGTTTACGGATCGCTTTATTTTTTGTGTAAAAAGAGCGGGCACCGGAAGTATAATAAGTCAGCGTTACAAAGCCGTCATCTTCCGATGAAAGGAAGAAATCATGCATCTGGTCAGAATCCATTACGTGGTAAAAATCTTCGGTGCTGTCAAATATATATGGAAGGCCGAAGGTATGGTAGGATTCATTATAAGTAGCAAGACCAGGTGCGGATACCTTTGTCATGGAGATAACGCCTGCCATCAGCTGCTCCATATTTTCATTTTCAGATCCCAGCTGTCCGTTTGGGAAGATCTGGATCTGGATTCTTCCATTTGTACGTTCCTTTACCTTATCTGCAAACTCAGTCATTGCAATATGGACTGTATGAGTTTCACTAAGACCGTGGGCAAGTGTAAGTATCATTGGATTTTCAGCAGTGGCTTGTGCACTGTTTTTAACTCCGCTTTGAGCACAGCCTGTAAGACTGCACAGAGACAGTCCTACAGCGGCTATAATTGCTGCCAGTTTTTTCATTTTATTTTATCCCCTTTCTTTCTTACATACCGATCAGATCGAACTGCTCAAAGGAAACGACAACCTGGTAATCCTTTTTCGGATTAGGATATTTTACCAGTACAGACTTTAAAGTCTGGCTGTAATACCAACCGCAGTCAGTCTCCTCAAACTTTCTTCTATGAAGAAAATGTGGAATTTCCTTTCCATCTACCGTTACCCAATATGGAGCTTTTTCTCTGTGGATCATGTCCAGAGACATGGTTTCTACAGAGGTAGTATAGGAACCTTCCTGTTTAAAGGTGAGAACGGTGCGCTCCCCAGCAGCCATGGAAATGAAAGTTTTTAAATAGCAGCCCTTTTCATAATCCATAGAAACACCGTCATCTTCATACAGGACAAAGGAACCATCACAGTCAGGCGCGCAAAGAATAGAAATTCCGTTTGGCTGTTCGGTCATAAGATTTTTCATCTGGTTCGTTGCCATTGGAATGATACTGCCGCCTTTTACAAACAGAGGGATACTTCCAAGGTCTACCGGTATTTCAATCGTCTGTCCACCATCGTAAGGAGTCCTTGTATAGAAATCATAAAATTTATTTCCTTCCGGCAGGTAGATCTTACGTGTTGTGGCGCCTTTTTCTACTACATTTGCTACCAGCAGTGAGTCACCAAACATGAAGTCAATGCCTTCTTCATAGCACTTCGGGTCATTTTGGAAAGCACTGCACATAGGCTCCATAATAGGAAGTCCGGTTTCATGAGCACGTTCCATAAGGGAATACAGATATGGGAACAGGCGGTAACGGAGTTTGATAGCGGTTCTGATATATTCTGTGCAGTTGCTGTACATCCAAGGTTCTGTAACCGTGTTGTCAATATTCGTGGAATGGATAGAGAAACGAGGCTGGAAAATACCATTCTGGATCCATCTGACTAACAGCTCTGCTTCAGGAGCAGGTCCGTAGAAGCCGCCAATATCGCAGCCCTGGTTTGCAACACCAGATAATCCCATACCAAGGATCGTGGCAATATTGTATTTTAAAGATTCCCAACAGGTTAAGTTATCACCGGCCCAGGTCTGAGCATAGCGCTGGATGCCTGCATGACCGGAACGGCATACAACGTAAGGGCGGGTATTGTCAAAGGTTTCATGTATCGCTTCATTGGTGATGTGGCACATAATATTGGACATAACAGACTTTAACTGGCCAATGGTTCCACCTTTTCCTTCAAAAGAGCAACGGCAGTCTTTATCAACCATGCTGTCATATTCGCAGTTGTCATTCCATATGGAACTTGTACCATAATCCAGGACATTCTCTTTTAACATTTCCTTCCAGTTATTGCGGGTTTCCTGGCTGGTAAAGTCTACAAACATGCCTTTTCCGCCCCACCAGGTGCCGATACCAGGTTCTTCTGTTTCACTGGCTTTTACAAACATGCCTTTTGCTTTCATTTCATCCAGTTTTGGATGGATCAGAAGAATTCCCGGCTTTACATTTGGTGATACACAGATGCCACGTTTTTTCATCTGGGCAAAAAAGTCTTTTGGATCTTTGAAGCGTTTTTTATTCCATGTAAATACGCAGCGTTTGATGCCCTGTTCTGTTTCAATGGCACAGTAACCGGAAGAAAGCTGGAAACCATCCACAGGAATTCCCTCTTCTTTGGTAGTGTCGATGAACTCTGCAATAGCATCATCGCAGTCAGCATCCAGTTCTGGATAATACATGGAGGAGCCAAGATATCCTAAAGCGTATTTAGGAAGCATGGCTGACTTTCCGGTAAGATCGGTATAGCGTTCTACAACCTGGCGGACTGAAGGTCCTGAGATCAGGAAAAGGTCAATATCTCCGCCGTTGGTGGAGTAGCTGCTGTAACGGTGCCAGTAATTGCGCTTTTCACGTCCCATGTTAAAGTCACATTCCCAGGTATTGTGATAGAAATATCCGGTTGCTTTTTTGGTAGTCTGATTTAACTTAATATAAAATGGTATGTGCTTATAAAGAGAATCGGTTTCTTTGGGGTCATATCCCATGGAATCACCCGGGCTTAAAACCATGTATTTCTGGGCTTTGTTAAATTCACCGCCTTTTTCTCCAAAACCAAAGAAACAATCATCTGCTTCAATCTGGCTGGTATGGATCCTGCGGTGGTTGCTGTCTTCACGGTAAGCAAGATCTACAATATCAGCATGGATCATGGTTCCTTCTTTATCGTAAACACAGATGCGGAAAGGATCTTTTTCTATAACTACTTTCAGTTCTTTTCCCTGGATCACGGCCTGATCTGTTCCATCTTCCAGAACAGCGTCAGCGGTCTGGATTTTTTTACGGTAGTCCTTTAAAAACGGATCCATTCTGTCTTCCCAGGCAGTTGTAACAAGACTGTAGGATTCTTCTGCAAAATCACCGTCAAATCCGGCTCTGATACGGATGATATAATCGGTGAGGAAGAAAATCCGGATCTCTGTGCAGTTGGTAGCTACAGAAAAGTAATTTTCCTTCTGTTTTACAGTTGTCGCATTCATGCATACTTTCATGAATCTTGGCCTCCTTAAACATAATTAACTTTATGGTTGTTTTGTGATATGATGATTTTCTAAGATATTTATTTGTTGTTTTGCATTGAAATGATAATAAAATAACAAGATAAGAACTAGACAAAAATTGCATATTACAGGTGGAAATTTTACATATCTTGCTATAATGTACGAGAAAAAGGACATTTAACAAAAAGAAAAATTGTTATAAGTACATAAAAATTGTATACAATAAACACAACTTCATTAAAAAATAACCATATAAATAGATATAGGAAAACAATATTGCACAGACAGGAGGATGGAATATGATAGATCAGGCAGGAATCCTGATGGCCCAGGGGAGTGGAATAGCCTGTGAGCGGATTCAGGGAGTAAATGACAATATGTCCCAGTCTCATTATCATGAATATTATGAGATTTATTATCTGGAAGCCGGAGAACGTTTTCATATGGTAGAAGACAAGCTTTATAAAATGGAAGCTGGAGAATTTATAATTTTTCCTCCTTATGTAATGCATCATTCCTATGGAGCGGAGAATATGCCGTTTAAAAGAGTACTGCTGTATTTTTCACAGGAGGAAATATTGTGGCCCTCCATCCTTTCTGAATTAAGAGAGGAAGGCGGCATTTATAAAGTGGGTATAAGGGAACGCCAGGAGATCCACCGGGCAATGGAGCTTATCCTAAAAGAACAGAAGAATCCAGGGGCATATCACGAAGAATATGCCCGCGGGGTATTAAATATGCTGTTATTGTTGATCGCAAGGGAAGAAAGACCGGAAAAAGCGCCTGAAAGAAAAAGCAGGATCGGTGAGGTGATCCGTTATATCCACAGCCATTATCAGGAAGAGATCAGTCTTGAAATGCTGGCACAGATGTTTTATGTCAGCCCATATTATCTGTGCCGCGAATTTAAAAAGAATACCAATAGTACGATCATCCGCTATATTAATGTAACACGTATTATGAATGCACAGCGTAAATTTATGGAAACAAGTAAGAATATTACAGACATAAGTAAAGAAACAGGCTTTTCAAACCTGACTCATTTTAACAGGGTATTTAAATCTGTGACTGGTATGAGCCCTTCTCAGTACCGAAAGCAGTTCAGGGATAATGTAAAATCATAATTTTCCTCATATTTTCTTAAACCTTTTTAGAAATACTTTATGACTGCTTCAAACTTAGGACACAACTTTTCTGTATACTCTTTTACATAAACAAGCAGTCAGAGCTTTTTACATAGAGAAAGACAGATACCCGTTCAGCAGAGTGAGAGGTATCTGTCTATAGAGAAAAATATGTTCGATTGGAATCTTTATGTGCCTGATTTTGTGAGAGGATTTTTTGTCATCTGTGTTCAGATTTTTGAGGCGTACGCGGTGCGTACGTTGATAAAATCTGGACGCAGTTGGCGGAAAATCAGCCACAAAGGCAGGTGCATGGAAGACTCCGATCGAACATTACACAGCCGGCGGGGTTGACGAAATGGGCAGCCTTGCCGGCTCAACCTAATCTCCCCTTTTTTATAAATTGCATAACAGATTACATAATGCATCCACATCTTCTTTTGTAGTCGCCCAGCTGGTGGCAAAACGGATCACCGTATGGGTATCATCATATTTCTCCCAGAAACCAAATTCAACCTGTTTTTCCAGACGGGTCATAAGAGCGTCATCTACAATACAGAATACCTGGTTGGTAGGTGAACCGAAGCAGAGGCTAAAATTCTGCTCTTTTAAAGTCTTTCGTATCTGGTCAGCAGCCTGGATCGCCGGTGCGCCTACTTTTTCATAGAGAGAGTCTGTAAATAAGGTATCAAACTGGATCCCCAGAAGACGACCTTTGGCAAGTAATGCCCCGTGCTGTTTGATGATGGTAAAGAAATGCGGGATCAGACCTGGTTTCGGAATGACCACAGCTTCGCCAAACAGTGCGCCGCATTTTGTTCCGCCGATATAGAAAATATCGCATAAACGGGCAATATCGGCCAGTGTCAGCTGGTTTTCGCTGCATGCTAGTGCATAAGCCAGACGGGCCCCATCCATATAAAGAGGAATGTGGTTTTCGTGGCATACATTGCTGAGCTCAGTCAGCTCTTCTAAGGTGTAAAGGGTGCCGTATTCCGTTGGATGGGAAATATATACCATTCCCGGCATGACCATGTGATCGTGGTTGGCATCATTATAGAAGCCGTCTAAAAGTCCGCGAACCTGGTCCGCGCTGATCTTTCCATTGTCATGTGGCAGAGTGAGTACCTTGTGTCCGTCTGCCTCAATAGCACCGGCTTCGTGGACGCTTACATGTCCGATCTCTGCTGCGATCACACCCTGATAGCTTTTAAGCAGTGCATCGATTACAGTAGCATTGGTCTGGGTGCCGCCTACCAGAAAGAAAACTTCTCCTTCCGGACAGCCACAGGCAGCTTTGATCTTTTCTTTGGCAGCGTCACAATATGGATCCAGTCCATATCCACCTGTTTTTTCAAGATTTGTCTCTACAAGTTTCTGAAGAATGGCCGGATGAGTCCCTTCCATATAGTCACAGGCAAAAGATAAATGTGTGTTCATAGTATTTTTATTATCCCTTCGTTAATGTAAATATAAAATGACCGGTTTTATGAAACCACATTTACAGGCTTTCCGTTGATAAATCCATCAATATTTCCCTTTAAGATGCTTAAAAGTCTCTGTCGGGTCTCCAGGCCCTTCCAGCCCATGTGAGGTGTAAGGATCACATTATCCAGTGTGTATAACGGATTGTCTTCTACAGGCGGTTCTGTTTCCTGTACATCCAGTCCGGCACCTGCGATCTTGTGCTCCTGTAAAGCTTTGATCAGTGCCGGTTCATCAATCAGAGCGCCTCTGGATGTATTGATCAGGAAAGCAGTTGGCTTCATCAGCACCAGAGTATCAGCATTGATCAGATGTCTGGTAGCTGGTGTCAGCGGGCAGTGAAGGGAAACATAGTCGCTGTTTTTCAGTACCGTTTCCAGATCAGTATAATGTACATTTTCCTCCTCTTCTCTAGGAGTTCTTGTATACACAAGAATGTTCATATCCAATGCTTTTGCAATCTTCATCACAGTGCGTCCAATATTTCCGGCGCCGATGATACCCAGAGTTTTTCCGTTTACTTCCACATGAGGAACCTGGAGATTTTTGGTAAAATTGTCATGGTTTCCCTTTGCCAGCATAGCCATCTGGGTCTGCATGGTGGAACTTAAATTTAAGATCATCATAATGGCAGTGTGTGCTACACGCTCCGAACTGTAAGCCGGGATATTGCATACAGTAATTCCCTTTTCCCGCGCTGCATCCAGATCCAGGTTGTTATAACCGGTTCCCGCTTCGCAGATCAGCTTCACTCTGTCCGGCAGCGCCAGGATCTGTTCACGGCTTACAGGCATTTCTTTAGTAACAAGGATTTCTGCATCTGCCACGCGCTCTAAAAACTGATCAGGTGTGGTGTCACTGTAGGTGACTACTTCTGAAGAAAGAACGGAAAAATCAAGATTTCCGTCAAAGTTCATTTTTGCTTCGTTGAAAACAACGGTTTTGTGGTTCATGGATCATTCTCCTTTACGCTCTATATTTGCGGTCTGTTGAGGCGCTTCGCTGTCTGCTTGCGCAGACGGTTCATTCGTTAATGGCTTGTAAAAAATAAATGTCTGCTTCGCAGCCGCTTATTTTTCACTACGCTTCATTATACTAGCAAATTTGGTTTTGCGCAAAGACTGAAGAAAAAATTAAATAAAATAAAAATAATAATGATTACTAATATTGACAAGAGAAGAATTATCATGTATAATACAGACATACAAAACAAAGCAACAAAATAAAAACAAAACACCGGAAGATCCGGTGGAATATCTGATAACAGAAATAAATAAAAATCGAAAAGGAGAATTGACTATGAAGAAATTTGAATGCGAACCATGTGGATATATTTACGACCCGGCAGTAGGAGATCCGGACGGAGGTATCGCTCCTGGAACTGCTTTTGAAGATATCCCGGATGACTGGGTATGTCCGATTTGTGGATTAGGAAAAGATGTTTTCATAGTTGTTGAAGGTTAAGCAGGGAAAAGCACTGAGACATTGAAACACACAAGAGAAAGATAAGCTAAACACAGCAAATAAAAGAAATGGAGGCCAGACTATGACTTACGATTTAAACATTACTTTTGATGACAATTTAGTAACCGGAAATAATACCATTGATACACAGCACAAAGAACTGATCGACCGTATCCGAAATTTCGTAGTAGCCTGTCAGAATGGTGACAGCAAGGTGAAAGCCATTAAAATGTTAGATTATCTGGATGAGTACACTGACTTCCATTTCAAAGAAGAGGAAGAGCTTCAGGAAAAAGCCGGTTATCCGGAACGCGGACAGCATCATGAGAAGCATGAAGAGTTTAAGAAGTCCATTCAGGAGCTGTATGAATATCTTCAGGATTATGAAGGACCTACAGACAAGTTCAGTGAACTGGTACAGAAGAACGTAGTTGACTGGCTGTTTGGACATATTAAGACATTTGACCGTTCTGTAGCAGAATTTATCTTTATGAGAGAAAATCCAGACAGATGTTAAATTAGATCAGGGGACGCGTGAGTAATGCGTCCCCTGTTATGTTGCTATGGATCTGGCAAAGGCTGCCAGTGGCAGCTTCTATAAATTTTTATGAATGCAACTTCATCACTTCATCAAATAAATCTTTATTTTCCTCGATCAACTTTTCATTTCCTACAACGGCAGCCGGACTGTTCTGCAAGATCTTGTGGATCAGCTTGGCAGCCGTTCTTTGGTCTTTCAAAGAACTGTTCCTGATATCCATTATCATTTTATTGATATGATCCGTTGAAATACCAAATAATCTGCGGCGCAGGAAACGCATCCGGCCGTTTAACATGCCGGACGGTGGCAGTGCCTGGGCATAGGCGCTTAAAATATAGCCCCGCAGGTCTTCCTCACTGATCGCCAGGTTTTCAAGCTGTTCTCCTGCAGAGGCGAATGTTTCAAGAGTAGAGCGGATCCGTGAGTCGGAAGTGCTCCACAAGGTAAAATACCGGTTTGGCAGGAGAAAATCCACACCGCTGTCATAGGCACAGCCCTGATAGCGGATAGCAGGTTTAATATATTTGTCAGCCGCAGCCAGCAAAAATGGAAGATGACGGCCCATAAATTCAGAAACATTGCCAAAATCACCGGTCATACGCACTTCTTCCAAAGGACTGTCAATAGCAGCGGCACTTCTGCGTGGGCAGGTGAAAATGCTGTCCGGAAGAGGTGCATCTTCTGTGACCTCATGAAGAGCTGAAAGCCGTTTTGTACTATGTTCCAGAATAGATGCCAGGCTGTTTTCATCTGCACAGGCAAGGAATACAAGCCTGTGTTTATTTAAAATGCAGTCAGCCACCCGGCGCAGGTTTTTAGAAATCTGTTTTGCGGCTTCCAGGGCTTTGACGTCCAGAGTCGCAGTCTCAGTGGTGCCTGGGGTATGTGAGCTGCTGAGTTGCATATCAGTATAATCAGTAGAATTGACTGACTTTTCAACCTCCTGCGCCCGCTCCAGCACATCCCGTATCTCCTTCAAAAAGTCATACATACCTGGCTGGTTCAGCAGATACCGGAAGCAACTGTCCCGCCTGATATACCGCTCTGTAAGGCTGTAAGCCAGAGATGGACCATTGTCAGACCTGGACATGTCATAATCCGGCAGATACTTGTCAATGACCCGTAAAATGGTCTCACAGTCCTCATAATCGCAGCCGCCCATAAGATCCAAAAGCAGTTCCAGACCTTCTTCAAAATCCTCTGTAAGTCCATACCAGAACACGCTCATCATAGGATGACTGTTCTTGCCAGCTTCCCTTTCCGGATACAGTTCATCAAAAGTACAGTCATAAAGCAGTTCCTGTTCCTTGTTTTTCTGCTGTTCTACTGTAAAATGACTGGTATCCAGTTCTGTTAAAAGCATCTGATAGAGGGTCAGGTAATTCCAGTCAGAAGGCTTCAAACCGCTGATATCAAAGAAAAGCTGATAGCAGCCGATCCCCTTTAAAGAAACCGCACTGGAAAGGCAGTGTATATCATGTAAAACGGTTTCAGAGATCACCGGCTCTGCTTCCGGGCCGGGCAGATCTTCCGGCTGTATGAGAAAGTCCAGATTGCACTGGTCATTCTGGTTCCAGATCTGGAAATCCTTTGTGTCCTCCATTAATTTTAAAATCTCTTTTTTGCTTAAAGAAGCCTTTTTTTCTTTCAAATACTGTTCCTTTTCTTCTTCCATGGCTTCCGCCAGACCCGGTTTGGGAACAGTGGTGACAACGGCACTTAAAGAAGGAGTTAAAGCATCTCCAGCAAGTCTGCGCAAAATATCCTGTTTCTCATCCTGAAAGAAGGTATCAAAACAGTTTTCATAAAGAGTAAAATATCCGGTCTTATCCGTTGTGCTCCAGTATTTACCGATCTCCTCAGAAATATGGAACCCAAGATGAGGCGCCTCTCTGGTAAGACAGTCAGAAAGACGGTTTTCTTTTAAAACTGCATGAAACAGATCTGAAGAAACGCCATTTTCGGAAACTTCTTTAAGACCTGTCTTTACAGCAGCTAAAAACTCCTCATCCTGTCCCGGTTTTGCATTGTGCAGGCGGAATTTTAAAGAAGGGAGAGCCGGTGCTGTATCCAGATAAACTTCGATCACATTGTTAAGACCCTTTTCACGGGCGGCACGATGAATGGCAGAGGTGTCCTGATCCAAAATATCTGTTACCATGTCCCAGAAAATCAGGTCCTGCTCACTGCAGCCGGAAAGGTCGATGCCATAATCAATGATCCCGTTATTATTTCCCGGATTTCCCTCATAAGCCGGACTTTCCGCCTGACGTTTGAAAAATCCCTGTTTTACCGGTTCATGGAAATAAGAAAGAAGATCATGATCCACTATGCCCGCTGCAACTGGAAAACGGGATAAATGTTCTTTGTCCAGAAAAGTCAGAACCCGGGCAATATCCATTTTTCCGTATAAAACGATCAGGCAGTTGGAATAACGGTAAAATTTTTCAAACCGCTCCCTGATCCGCCCAAAAGAAATATCCTTGTAATGAAAATGTGCACGGCCAAGTAAATGGGAAGCAGTCTGGCCTTCATAAAGAGTTTCCGCCATAAAGCTGTCTGCATTTTCCTGAATGTCCGTTAAATGCCCCCAGTCTTCATTAAAGACGGTTCCTTCTAAAGACAGTTCCTCATCTTCACTTTCCAGCTCATAGCGCAGTGCTTCCCGACGGAAGAAATAATCTTCTTTTAAGGCATCCGGTTCCTCCATACAGCATAAAAATACATCCATTATCTTTAATAACTGGTCCTCACTCTGGGAACACACCGGATAGCAGGTGTAGGTATTATCCGTAAGGCCGTTCATAAAGGTAGAATAGCTTTTGCTGTCCATATCAAAGAAAATATCCCGGCTGGGATAGCGGGAGCAGGAGCACAGCATCAGATGCTCTAAAATGTGGTTGCTGTCCGACTGGTCTAACTGGGGCGTGCGGTAGATCAGGTTAAAACCCAGTTCCCGGTCATCATTTTCTATATACAGGACTCTGGCACCGCTGCAGGCATGGGAGAGTTCCGTTATACGGGCTCCCAACATGGAAACAGTGGTCTGGTCCATCACTTTATATCCAAAAATCTCTTCGCCTTTTTCCGGCAGAGTTGTCATGTAAGATCCTCCTGATGTTTCAGTTTCAAAATTACTTTTTTCGTATTCGTTCCCAGTATCTCTATTCCCAACTATTTTAACACGGAGATCCTTTTTTTACAATTTTTACAATTCGCCGAATAAATGCAGTAAAAACTGATAAAAATACGTTAAAATATTACTACTATCCTTTGTTGACATTTTAACAAATTAGTGGGATAATCTGTAGTGCATGCGAAAAAATACAATCGCATCTATCCCTTATGATCAATTACGAAAGGAAAGAGGTTAGTAAGATGGCAGCAAAAATCGATTTAACAAAGTATGGCATTACCGGAACCACAGAGATTGTGTACAATCCTTCCTATGAAATGTTATTTGAGGAAGAAACCAAACCAGAACTGGAAGGTTATGAAAAAGGACAGGTCAGCGAACTGGGAGCAGTTAACGTTATGACTGGCATCTATACAGGACGTTCTCCTAAAGACAAATTCATCGTTGTAGACGAGAACTCCAAGGACACTGTATGGTGGACCTCTGATGAATACAAGAACGACAACCATCCAGCATCCCAGGAGGCTTGGAAGGCTGTTAAAGAGATCGCTCAGAAAGAGCTGTCCAACAAGAAACTTTACGTTGTAGATGCATTCTGCGGCGCAAACAAGGACACTCGTATGGCAATCCGTTTTATCGTTGAAGTAGCTTGGCAGGCACATTTCGTTACCAACATGTTCATCAAGCCAACTGCTGAAGAGCTGGAAAACTTCGAGCCAGATTTCGTTGTTTACAACGCATCCAAGGCTAAAGTAGAGAACTACAAGGAATTAGGTCTGAACTCTGAGACTGCAGTTGTATTCAACATCACAAGCCGTGAGCAGGTTATCATCAATACATGGTACGGCGGCGAGATGAAGAAGGGTATGTTCTCCATGATGAACTACTATCTGCCATTAAAGGGCATCGCTTCCATGCACTGCTCCGCAAATACAGATATGAACGGTGAGAACACCGCAATCTTCTTCGGTCTGTCCGGTACAGGTAAGACCACTCTGTCTACAGATCCTAAGCGTCTGCTGATCGGTGATGATGAGCACGGCTGGGATGACAATGGCGTATTCAACTTTGAAGGCGGATGCTACGCTAAGGTTATCAACCTGGATAAGGATTCTGAGCCAGATATCTACAATGCAATCAAGAGAAACGCTCTGCTTGAGAACGTTACTCTGGATAAAGAAGGAAAGATCGATTTCGCTGATAAGAGCGTAACCGAGAACACCCGTGTTTCCTACCCAATCGACCACATCGAGAAGATCGTTCGCCCAATCTCTGCAGGTCCTGCAGCAAAGAACGTTATCTTCCTGTCCGCAGATGCTTTCGGCGTACTGCCTCCAGTATCTATCCTGACACCAGAGCAGACCCAGTATTACTTCCTGTCTGGATTTACAGCTAAATTAGCTGGTACAGAGCGTGGAATCACTGAGCCTACACCTACCTTCTCTGCTTGCTTCGGTCAGGCATTCCTGGAACTGCATCCTACAAAGTATGCAGCTGAGTTGGTTAAGAAGATGGAAAAGAGCGGCGCTAAGGCATACTTAGTAAATACCGGATGGAACGGTACCGGCAAGCGTATCTCCATTAAGGATACCCGTGGTATCATCGACGCTATCTTAAGCGGCGATATCTTAAAGGCACCTACCAAGAAGATCCCTCACTTCGATTTCGAAGTACCTACCGAACTTCCAGGTGTAGATCCTGCAATCCTTGACCCACGCGACACCTACGCAGATGCAGCTGAGTGGGAGAAGAAGGCAGAGGATCTGGCAAGCAGATTCATCAAGAACTTCGCTAAGTACGAGAGCAACGAAGCTGGTAAAGCACTGGTAGCAGCTGGCCCACAGAAATAAAACGAAAAAAGACTGGATCTTACATCGGATGACCATCCGATGCATCTTGTGGGACCGACAGGTCACGCAAGATGAGAGCCGGCGTAACGTATAAGAAAAACGCAGTCCTGTAGCTTATGGGGCTGCGTTTTTTTGCGCTATAAATGAGAAAATTCCGCCTGCTTACGCAGGCGGCACAAGCACGCTAGTGCAGGGATTGTAAGTATGCTATAATGTTAAAAAATGCAAATGGGGGTTATTTACATGAAAATATTAAACTTCGGTTCACTGAATATCGATTATGTATACAGCGTAGACCATTTCGTACAAAAAGGCGAAACTATCTCTTCCAGCCAGATGAACATTTTCAGCGGCGGAAAAGGCTTAAACCAGTCTACTGCATTAGGACGCGCCGGGGCGCAGGTTTTCCATGCAGGAAGGATCGGAAAAGGGGGAGAATTTCTTGTAGAGCAGTTAAAAGAAGCTGGTGTGAACACAGATCTGGTAGTTTTAGATAGCCAGTGTTCCACAGGACATGCCATTATCCAAAATGATGCAGAAGGAGATAACTGTATCCTTCTCTATGGCGGTGCTAATCAGCGGATCACAAAAGAACAGATCGACGCTACATTAGACCAGTTTGATGCAGGAGATTATTTAGTCTTACAGAACGAGACCAGCAATCTGCCTTATCTGATGGAAAAAGCAGCTGAAAAACAGATGAAGATCGTGTTAAATCCGTCCCCAATGGATGAAAAAATAAAAGCGCTCCCATTGGACAAGGTAACGCTGTTCTTTGTGAATGAGATTGAAGCAGCCCAGATCTTAGGACAGAAGGAACTGGAAAGTACACAGGAAGCAGCGGCAGCTTTCCGCTCCATGTTCCCGCAGGCAGCAGTCGTCCTTACGTTAGGCTCTCAGGGTTCTGTTTATATTGACAAAGACCAGGTGATCCCACAAAAGTGCTATAAAGTAAAAGCAGTAGATACCACAGCTGCAGGCGATACTTTTACTGGTTTCTTCGTATCCGCCATCAGCAAGGGCAAAAGCCCAAAAGAGGCACTGGACTTGGCATCAAGAGCGTCTGCAATTGCAGTGTCAAGACCAGGGGCAGCACCATCTGTACCGACTTTAGATGAAGTTGAGAACTGGGAATTTGCGGAGTAAGCAGATCTCAGTTTCTCAATGTGCAAAACCAAATGTCAGTTTGTGGATAAAGCAATCATATTGAAGTATATCTGTTGAAAACTGCGGTTTTGACAGCAGGGAAATATTATTTACACGCATCCATAAATGCCTGAAACAGTCCCATAGCAGCCTCATCTCTGTCCCAGAGATATTCCGGATGCCACTGCACTCCCAGGAAGAAATTCGGGTAATCAGGCTTTTCAACAGCCTCGATAATACCGTCCGGAGCAACCGCAGAAACTACCAGTCCCGGTGCCGGAATATGCACACACTGGTGATGGCTGCTGTTTACAGCAATCTGGGTCTCACCGTGGCAGATGGAGTGAAGGAGAGTATTCTCTGTAATATTCACCCGGTGACATGGGATATTATAGTAAAACGGCTGCTGGTGTGCGATAGGAAATTCCCGTTCTGTCTGGGATGGGATATCCTGATACAGACTTCCACCAAGGCCTACATTTAATACCTGAACACCTCGGCAGATGCCAAAGATCGGCTTTCCGGCGTCCATAGCAGCCGAAAGAAGGCGAAATTCCAGGTGGTCTCTGGCAGCAGATATATTTCCACATTTTAAATGGGTATCTTCCCCAAAAAGAAATGGATTAATGTCCGGTCCTCCTGTAAAAAGAAAACCGTCACAAACGTCCATAAACTGTTTTATATCCTCATCGCTGCATTCCAACGGAAGCAGGATCGGCAGTCCGCCTGCTGCGGCGATGGCTTTTGGATAGGTAGGACGGAGGCTGGTATCATTATTTTCAGTGTTGTGTGATGGTGTGATGCCGATGATGGGCTTTTTTTGAGTCATGGTGTATTACGTCCTTTTTGACATTAATTATATGATAGAAAAAAAAACCACAAAGCAAATGCTCTGTGGTTTTCTTATGTAGCTTATAATTAGCCTTCGATAGCGCCGGTTGGACAGGCAGCAGCGCAGGTTCCGCACTCGATGCAGGAATCAGCGTCGATAACGTACTTGCCATCTCCCTCAGAGATTGCACCTACTGGACATTCGCCAGCACAGGTTCCGCAGCTTACACAACCATCAGTAATTACATATGCCATGATAAAATACCTCCTTATATATTTAGATGTTTTTGAAACTTCAAAAACAATCTCGTTTATTGTTTCTTTATTGTAAACGATTCTGGACAATTATTCAAGAGGAAAATACCCCCTAAAGCTGTATAAATTGTACAAATTTAGGAGCAAAATGGTTAGTCAAAACTATCTAAAACGCCAGTAAATACAAGGGTTTGCGGGTTTAAAGGTAAACCTACAAAAGAAATAGGCTTGCCAAAAAATCCAAAATGTATTATGCTGATAAAAGCGTATAGCATATTTACGTATAGTATATAGAATATAAGGAGGAAATACACATGAAGATCGAAAAGACAATGCTGATCGGTGAACTGATCCACATGGATGAGCTGATCCCTCAGATGCTGATGGGTGCAGGAATGCACTGCCTTGGATGCCCAGCTTCTCAGGCTGAATCTCTGGAAGAGGCATGCATGGTTCATGGAATCGACTGCGATGATCTGGTTTCCAAGATGAATGAGATCCTGGCTGACAGATAAGTTTATCCACAAGAGAACATGTACGGGTAAAGACCCGATGTAAAAAACCGTCTGCTGTAAAGTGCAAGTTGAAAAGCACTTTGCAGCAGGCGGTTTTTGCGTTTAATTTACAAAAGCACTCTTGACAATTGGGCCGATACTTAGTATATTGAGTAATATATTAGTATATTAACACAACACTGATTTGGGAAAATAAAAATAATTTAAAATTTTTAAACACTCAGGAGGTAAACATTATGGATATGACATTGCGTTGGTTTGGTGAAGGAGTTGACTCTGTTTCTTTAGAGCAGATCCGCCAGATCCCAGGAGTAAAGGGCGTTATCACTACTTTATATGATATCCCTGCAGGCGAAGAGTGGCCTATGGAGCGCATTCTTCAGATGAAGGAGAAGGTAGAAGCAAAAGGCCTTAAGGTAATGGGAATTGAAAGCGTAAATATCCATGACGCTATTAAGGTAGGAACACCGGACCGTGAAAAATACATTGCAAACTATATCACTACCCTGGAGCGCTTAGGACAGGCAGATATCCATGTAGTCTGCTACAATTTCATGCCTGTATTTGACTGGACCCGTTCTGATCTGGCAAAGGTACGCCCGGATGGTTCTACTGTTTTAGCATATGACCAGAAAGAGATCGACAAGATCAATCCGGAAAACATGTTCGAGTCCATGGGTGAGAAGTCCAATGGTTTTGAACTTCCTGGCTGGGAGCCGGAGCGTATGGCAAGAATTAAAGAGCTGTTTGAAATGTACAAGGATGTAGATGAAGAAAAATTATTTAACAACCTGGTATATTTCTTAAAAGCAATCCAGCCTGTATGTGAAAAGTACGATATCCGTATGGCGATCCATCCAGATGATCCTGCATGGCCTGTTTTCGGTCTTTCCCGTATCATTACCGATAAGGAGCACCTCTTAAAACTGATGAAGGCAGTAGATGCACCATTTAACGGCGTAACTCTCTGCACCGGATCTTTAGGAAGCAATCCGGAAAATGATATCCCGGACATCATCCGTTCTTTAAAGGGACGTATTCATTTTGCACATGTGCGCAACTTGCAGTATAATGGTTACAGAGATTTCCAGGAAGCAGCTCACTTATCAGCTGACGGAAGCATGGATATGTATGAGATCATGAAAGCGCTGTATGATATCGGCTTTGACGGCATTATCCGCCCAGACCACGGAAGAGCGATCTGGGGTGAGGTTTCCATGCCAGGATATGGCCTGTATGACCGTGCGTTGGGTGCATGCTACCTGAACGGACTGTGGGAAGCAATCGTAAAGCAGAATGGAAACGCACATCAGGAGTAGAAGCAGAAAACAGGAGAAATGAAACCATGAACGCACAGGGAAAAAGATCAGGAGAAACAGCCAGGGAATACGCATACCGTATGATACGGGAACAGGTTATTTCTCTGGAATTAAAGCCAGGTGAAGCCTTTAATGATATGGAATTTGCGGCAAAAATAGGCGTTAGCCGGACTCCTGTGCGGGAGGCGGTGATCCAGTTAAGCGAAGAGTCACGTATTATAGAAATATTCCCCCAACGCGGTATGCGCATTGCGCCAATCGATGTGGAACTGGTAGAAGAAGCCCGTTCCCTGCGTGTGCTTTTAGAAAAGCAGATCGCGGGAATGTGCTGTGAAATGGCAACCGAAGAAGATATAAAATGGCTGCAGGAAAATGTAGGACTGCAGGAATTTTATATGGAAAATTCCCGGCCGGAAATGGTAATGCAGTTAGATGATGAGATGCATCATAAGCTGTTTATGATCTGCCACAGAGAACTGACTTATGGTATGTGCCAGAAACTGGCTATCCACTATGACCGTATCCGCAGCCTTTCTGTAAATACAGTGAAAGATAATACCATTATCGAAGATCACAGGAAAATTATCCAGTTTATTGCCGAGCATAAAAAAGAAAATGCCATGGCCCAGATGGAAAAGCATTTGAGCCGGTGGCAGTTAAATGAAGGAAAATTCCGTCAGGAATTCCCGGATTATTTCAAATAAACAAACGCGCCCCGGATATCCGGGGCGTTAATTTTTACAGATTTTTTAGTTTCTGCAAAGCCTTTTCTCCGATCATTAATTCATAATGTTCTTTGTAATAGGCTTCTCCCGCATATTCATTTGGCAGTTTGGCCGCATATTCAGCCAGCACGTTGCAGACTCTGGAGAAATCCAGTTCATTGCAGTCCTTATTATTTAATACCAGATAATACTGACGGGTGGATGGTTTTTTATAAAGTGCGTTGTGAATGTCATCACAGCTGTCTTCGGCAGCTTTTGCAGCTTCACTGATCTGATCCAGACTGTCAAAACGGAAAGTGCGCAGTTGGATCTGTGGAGCTTTTGCATTCTCTGTTCCTGTGTTTTCGGCAGCTGTATTTACATTTGCCTTAAGTTCCTCTGTTCCGTTTTGTCCCAGAAGTTTAGCCAGGTCACCGGCGCCTTCCAGAAATTCATCTGCCAGCTGGGAAAGGAGATTTTCTGACTCTGCTTCTGCAAAAGGAGAAAACTTGGAGAAGCGGGTATCTAACTCTTCCGGATCTTCTACTTTTGTCACAATAAGCATAATGCTTTCGGAAGACAGAGGAATGGCTTCTACCATTAACGGAATATCTTCCGCTTCAAACCCAACTTCCTGTGCTGCCTGCTGGATCATTTCACGGAACAGGTTTCTGGCCTTTTCAGAGCCATAAGCCAGTTCCGCCAGATTGATCCCCCGTGAGCTTAGATCTAAGCTTGTCAGGGTGCAGCGTATCTGATTGTCACTAATTCGTTCTATTTTCATATAGGATCACTTCCTGTTCTCTTTGTGTTTTGTCGTGTGTTTTAGTGCCACGTGTTATGAAGATAAACTTCTACAATTAGAATATACTACATAATGGGTGGAAATATCAATTAAATATCAATAATATATATTTAAAATTTTTAGTGTGCATTTATCAACAGAAATGAGCTATATGAGCAGAAGATAAAAGAAAAAACACAGGAAATGGCGTTTTTCTTTGACTTCTAAGAAAGAATGTGAATGAAAAGATGTATACACCATGTCCCAGCTATATGTGTAGTCATTATATAGACCATAGACAAGTAACAGCTTATCAGATAAGATAGCCAAAGGAGATGATATTGTAACGAAAGAGAGGTGAAACGAAAGGGAGATCCTGTTTGGAAAATACCGGCTGATTCAAACAGTGGGAGCAGGACGCACGGGAACTGTATGGAAAGCAGTTCACCTGGGATTAAACGAGTACCGGGCCATTAAGTGCGTACCGAAAACGCATAAAGATTACGAAGAATTCAGAAGAGAAGCGTTGGTGCTTAAAGAACTTAAGTATCCGGGGATCCCACTGGTTTATGATCTGGAAGAGGACAGCCACTACTTTTATCTTATTGAGGAATATCTTGAAGGCAATTCTCTGTATGACCTAATCCAAGATCAGGGACCATTTCAGGAAGCAGAAGCCGTTCGCTATGGGCGGCAGATCTGTTCATTAGTTGAATATTTACATCATTCTTGTGATAAACCCATATTACATTTAGATCTACAACCGAAAAATCTGATGATCTGGAAAGGCACGGTACAGCTGATCGATTTTGACCATGCCGGAGACAGCGACAGCGCCAGTTTAAGAAAAGAACGGTATGGTACTGCAGGCTGCGCAGCACCTGAACTATATACAACTGACCAGCTTTTAGACCAAAGGACGGATATTTATGCCATTGGTGCCATCCTCCGGTTTATGCTATACGGAACCCTGAAAGCAGGGGCAGAAACAGACTGTGGGATCACAGTATCAGGGCCGCTTCAGAACATCATTAAAAAATGTATGGAACCAGACAGAACAAAGCGCTATCCATCAGCAAAAGAACTGGAACTGGCACTGGAGCGTTCTGTACGGGGCGGGCGCCTGATCAGCGCAGATAATAATGCGGTATCATCTCTGAATATTGTGATCGCAGGCAGTACACCGGGAGCCGGAGCTACCCATCTGGCTTTTGGCCTTTGCGTCTATCTTACCAAAATGGGGATAAAAGTCCTGTATGAAGAAAGAAATCAAACAGGAGCAGTAAGGCGCATGGCAGAAAGTACAGGCGGGGCGCGGATTGATGGCCGTGGTATCTATCATATTCAGGGATGTCTTATGAAACCCTGGTACGGTCCGGCTGTGAAGCTGGATACAAATACAGAGTTTGAAGTGGTTATAAAAGATTTTGGCACAAACTGGGAAGAGGCAGGACAGACATTAAAAGAGAAGGATCATTTTCTTACGGCAGTGATCAGTGAAAACCTGTGGGAGTACGGGAAGGCAAAAATGATGTTGGAGAAGATGACCGGATCGAAAGAAGAAAATATGGGCCCGATGGCTCTTGTCTGGCGGCATGCCCGGGGAAAGAAGAATAAAGATATGACTTTGGGGCATAAGCCCTTTCTTTTTCTGGAGCCGGAATACATAAGCCCTTTTGAACCTGGAGCAGAGGGAGTCAGCTTTTTAAGATCTCTCTGGGATTGTATACAGAAAGCGGAAAAAAAGCAGAGCATGAAAAAAAGGAGATTTTCGTGGTTTCGACAGTAAAAGTAACCGGGATCATAGGAGCTGGAAGGGGAACCGGGGTAACTCATTTCAGTATCCGGGCGGCTAATTATTTTTGCAGCTGGAAACAGAGGAAAACAGCTGTGATCCAGTGGAATTCCCATAAGGATACAGAACGGATGAGAAATTTTCTGGAGGCTTCCGGAAAAGAAGGAGGCCGCTTTAAGAAAGAACCTTTCCGGGTCCTGGAGGTGGATTTTTATTGTCAGGGCGGACCGGAGGTACTGGCTGCGTGTATGGAAAAAAAATATCAGGAGATCCTCATTGACTTTGGAGAAGTGAGAGATGAGGTCTTTCCGGAGTGGCTTCGGTGCTCTGAAAAGATCCTGATCGCAGACCTGTCAGAATGGAAACTGGAGTCATTTTTGGGGCTGTTTACAGAAAAGGAAAAAACGGGAAAAGACTGGATCTGCCTGACTGCTTTTGGCAGCGAGATCGTGAGAAAAGAAATAGAAAGACAGTTTCGCCTTTCTGTGAAACGGATCCCTCTTTCAGTAGATGCATTTTCAGTGGACATTCAGACCATGGAATGGTTTGCGGATATATTGGTATAAAAGAAAACTGGCCGTATCCTGGAAGATATATGTCACAGGGCCTCCGAAACAGGATGCGGTCTGGTGGGGGAAAGTTACAGTATGAAAAGCAAGAAAAGAAATGAAGATGCAAGACATCGAAAAGATTACCTGGATGGTTTAAAACGTTTTAAGAAACGGGGGATCCCTATTATCATTGACGGAAAAGAATGCAGGGAAGCAGACTGGACCAGGATCTTTGATGTGGGAGAAGACGGAGCCTTTTATATGGGAGACTATGTCTGTTCCGATAAAGGCGGTTTAAAAGAGATCCGTTTTGATAAGGTATATCTTTCAGAAGATCAAAAGAAAAAGAGAAAATAAAAGAAAAAGATAAAAAGATAAAATATCCGGTGGACAGTAAATCGAGAAAATAACCATCTCGGCCTGCAAGCAAATATGGCTGTCCACCGGGTATTTTTTTGTACCGGGAAATGGTTTCAAAACGTTTAAAGTTTTCTGATATATAGTTGTTACGTTTAAAAATAAGTGATAAACTGCATAATAGTTGGAAATATAGCAGAACAGATAAAAGTACGGCAGTAAGGGTTTTGAGAGTACATACAGAATGAAAAGGGAAAAGATATGCAGAACAGACCAACAGGACGAAGCAGAAAACGTACCAGAAGAAAAAAAGGCGGCTGCGGACCGGCGTTGCTTGCAGGTTTTATATTTCTTGCAGCAGGCTGTGGAGCCGGATTTTTATATGGAAAATATTTAAAACCGGGAACGGTGATGGCAGATAAGCGGGATGTTTTCCAGATCAAAGGGAATCAGGTGGCTCTGATCTTAGATAACGAGCTTCAGGAAGCAAAAGGTATTTACGAGGATGGACAGGTATATCTGCCGGTAGACTGGGTGGATGACTATGTAAACCAGCGTTTTTACTGGGATGACGGGGAGAAACTTTTAGTTTATGCCCTTCCGGAGGAGATCGTCTATGCGGATGAGTCCACAGAAGGGGAAGCAGGGCCTCTTTTAAAAGAAAAGGACGGGGAAACCTATCTTTCTTTAGGGCTTGTGAAAAATTATACGGATATCCGGGAAGAGGCTTTTGCTACCAGTGAGATCAAAAGAGTTTTCATTGATACGGACTGGGATACATATGAGACAGCCACACTCCGTCATAAAACAGCTCTTCGGATAAAAGGTGGTATCCGCAGTGAGATCATCAATACAGAAGAAAAGGGAACCTCTGTGCAGATCTTAGAGCAGATGGATAAATGGTCTAAAGTGCGCACAGAAGATGGTTATATGGGCTATGTGCCAAACAGCCGTTTAAGCAAAGTGGAGGAAGAAACACCGGTCAGCGAATTTAATGCGCCTGTGTATACAAACATTTCCATGGATGGAAAAGTACGTCTGGGCTTTCATCAGGTGACAACAAAGGATGCAAATGCTACCTTTGACAAGGTTGCAGATACGGCCCAGGGTATGAATGTAATCGTGCCTACCTGGTTTAATATAACAGACAACGAGGGCAATTATACGTCCCTTGCAAGCAAGGATTATGTAGATAAGGCACATGCTTTAGGAATTCAGGTATGGGCCATGTTTGACAATATCAGTACAGAAGAAAGCGTGAAAAATGTAGACTCCGGCAAATTGTTTTCTTCTACTGCGACCAGAAAAAAGCTGATCGAAAATCTGATGAAAGAGGCAGATACCTATGGCTTTGACGGTTTTAACCTGGATTTTGAAAGCCTGAAATCCTCAGCAGGTCCTCACTATGTACAGTTTATCCGTGAAATGTCCGTATCATGCAGACAGAAGGGACTGGTTCTGTCAGTAGATGATTATGTTCCTGCTGTTTACAGTGCATTCTACAACCGGAAAGAACAGGGAATCGTGGCTGATTATGTGATCGTCATGGGATATGATGAGCATTTTGCAGGAGGAGATGCAGGTTCCGTTGCTTCCATTTCCTATGTGGAAAATGGTATTACCGGCACACTTAAGGAAGTTCCAAAGGAAAAACTGATCAACAGTGTTCCCTTCTATACAAGAGTGTGGACGGAAAAAGACGGAAAGACTACATCAAAGGCCTATGGAATGACAGCTGCCAAAAAATGGGTAGATGAAAATAATGTAGAACTGACCTGGCAGGACAAGGTAGGCCAGTACTATGGTGAAATTGAAAATGAAAACGGGGTCCAGAAGATCTGGATGGAAGAGGCAAAGTCCCTGGGACTGAAAAAAGACCTGGTCAATCAGTATGACCTGGCGGGAATTGCCTGCTGGAAGCTGGGATTTGAGACAGCGGATATCTGGACGATTATGGATGAAGTAAAATAGTAGCAGTTCAGCCATGACTGAACTGCTACAGGAAATAGAGGGATGAAGGATGAAAAAGAAGAGACTTATAATGACGGCAGCGCTGCTGTCTGCTTTTTGCATGTCTGCGGCCGGATGCAGCCTGTATCCGGGAAATAAGGAAACACAGCCTGCAAATGCTTCCCAGGCAGAAACAGAGACAAAAGATGAAACAAAACAACAGCCCACCGGAGAGACAGAAGAAGAAACGGAGAAACCAACCGATGCCCATCCGGAAGATATAGAACCATTTCCACACGGGGAAAAAGAGACAAAAGCGGAACCGATGAAAAACGGAAAGCGCATTGTCCTGATGACGGATATTCATTATCTGGCAGATTCCCTTACAGATAAAGGGGAAGAATTTCAGTACATGGTAGAACATGGGGACGGAAAACTGACCAACTATGTGTGGGAGATCACAGACGCTGCTTTTGAACAGGTAGAAGCTCTTTCTCCGGACGTGATCATTTTAAGCGGGGATCTGACTTTAAACGGAGAAAAAGAAAGCCATAAGGAGCTGGCTAAGAAGCTGGAACAGGTGGAAAAAGACGGGATCCAGGTGGTGGTTATTCCGGGAAATCACGATATCAATAACAGGAATGCAGCTTCTTTTGATGGAAGGTCAAGACAGATGGCAGAGGCAGTTTCTGCCAATGAGTTTGCAGAGATCTACAATGATTTTGGATACGATGAGGCACTGAGCAGGGATCCGGCTTCCCTAAGTTATACTTATGATCTTGGACCGGATATGCGCCTTTTAATGCTGGACAGCTGTCAGTACAGTCCTACGAATAAAGTGGGGGGAATGATAAAAACAGAGACCTATGACTGGATCGACGACCAGTTAGATGAAGCCTGGGATGACGGTGTGATCCTTCTTCCTGTTGCCCATCACAACCTGTTAGACGAAAGTAAGATCTATGTGGAAGACTGCACCATTGAACACAGTGAAGAACTGGTAAACCGTCTGGAAGAGGAAAATGTACCGTTGTTTTTAAGCGGCCATCTCCATGTACAGCATTATATGAGGAATGAGGAAGACAGAGGTATTTATGAGATTGTTACCAGTTCCCTTTCTACACCTCCCTGCCAGTACGGAGCGCTGGAATACCGGGATGATGAAAGCTTTTCCTATCACACACAACAGGTAGATATGGAAAAATGGGCCAGAAAGCATAAAAGTACAGACGAGAACCTGTTGAATTTTAATACCTATGCGCCGGCTGCATTAAGGACCATTTTTTATAACCAGTCTTATGATGCAATGAAGGACTCTGAGGAAGAGGAAACAGGCGATCTTTTTGTAAAACTGACCCAGCGTCAGAAGGAGCAGATGTCCGAGGTATATGCACAGTTAAATGCAGCCTGCTATGGTGGAAAAGCCTATGAAGTGGTAAAAGAGGCTACGACAACACCTGCATATAAGATGTGGCAGGAATATTGTTATCCTATGGTGCTGTTTGAATATCTGGAATACATTGTAGATGATGCAGTAAAGGATTATAACTATCTGGAAGTAAATTGATCGTTAATTATTCTCCGGCCGGATTTTTGACTGATTTCAGGAAAAAGGGAATATACTGGATAAAAAGAAGGTAGCAGGTCTGGAACATGAAACAGTCTCCTTATCAGCTGCTTATGGGAGTAGTCCTTCTTGGAACCGTTGCTTTTTTATCCTGGCAGGCAGGAGGACTGGCGGCAGCCGGGATGCAGTATATACAGTCAGAAAATGGACCCGGAGAGCAAAAACAGGCGGTTGTTGTAATTGATCCGGGACACGGGGGCACAGATCCCGGAAAAGTAGGGATCGATGGTCAGCTGGAAAAAGATATTAATCTGGCAGTGGCTAAAAAGCTGAAAACGTATTTGGAGGCTTCGGATGTAAAGGTGGTACTTACCAGAGATGTGGATACCGGGCTGTATTCCAGCAAAGATACTCATAAAAAAATGGCGGATATGAAAAAGCGCTGCCAGCTGATCGAAGAGGCAAAGCCGGATCTGGTGATCAGTATCCATCAAAACAGCTACCATGAAGAGGCCATCCGGGGCGGACAGGTATTTTATTATAAGACTTCTGTCCGGGGAAAGAAACTGGCAGAAAGTTTGCAGAAACGGTTTGACTATGTTTTAGGAGATAGTAATAAAAGGCAGGCAAAAGCCAACGATAATTATTATCTCCTCCTTCATGTGAAAGAACCCATTGTCATTGCAGAGTGCGGCTTTTTATCCAACCGGGAAGAGGCGAAAAAGCTGGAAACAGAGGAGTACCAGGACCGGCTGGCCTGGACCTTACATATGGGGATCATGGAATATCTGAACCAGAACCAGTAAGAAGGGGCTGACCGGCTAAAAAATGGTGTTGTAAGTGACGTACAAAATATACTGTATACAGATATAGTGTATTATAGAAAGTGACGAAATGTAAAAAATACAAAAAAAGTACTTACGAAACCGGAAAAGAGCCGCTATAATAGTGTTTTGTCAAAACAGAATGCGCAAGCGTATGACGCAGTGAGATTGCATACGAATATATGAGATATAGCAGTAGAGATCAAACGAGTCACCGTGAAACATGAAAACATGTTTCCAGGTCCCCGTATGGTCTCTTTTTTTGCGCTGACGATGCGCATCTGCCTGATCAGGCAGGTTGTCGTATGCAAACATAAAAAAGTACATGAAAATGAAAAAGGAGAAATGAAAAATGCCGCAGAACAAAAGAGAAAGTCTGATCTACAGTGTAATGATGTGTTTTACCATGGTGCTCTGGATGAGCATGTATAATGTTACCCTTCATATGGGTGGCTTCAGCACAGAGGTGCTTCGTGAAGGATGGCTGGGATTTCCAATTGCCGTTGTGTTTGCTTTCTGTATGGACTGGTTTGTAGTATCCGGACCTGCTAAGGGAGTTGCTTTCCGTTTCTTTGTAAACAGAGACAGCAGTGTGTTAAAGAAAGTGATCGTTATCTCTACCTGTATGGTAGTTCCAATGGTGATCATCATGTCTTTCTATGGCGGACTGGAAGCCTGTGTCCGTTCCGGACAGTGGAACCTGCTGCTGATCATCTGGCTTACCAACATTCCTAAAAACTTTATTATGGCGCTGCCTTTCCAGCTGATCGTTGCGGGACCGTTAGTAAGAACTGTATTCAGAAGCCTGTTCCCGGAAGGAAAAGTGCTGGCTTAGGAAAAAGGTGCCGATCTTATTGTACCATGAATGGCAGGTTCTTCGGAGCCTGCTTTTTCATTTTTATACACAAAAATAAAAGATCCTGCAAAACCAGGATCTTCAGAAAATAAAAAAAGCGCGAGACGGGATTCGAACCCGCGGCCCCCACCTTGGCAAGGTGGTGCTCCACCCCTGAGCCACTCGCGCATAATTGAAAATATTTAATTTTCAAAGCAGGTGATGGGAATCGAACCCACGTATCTAGCTTGGAAGGCTAGTGTTCTACCATTGAACTACACCTGCACAGTGCCCAAAGTCGGAATCGAACCAACGACACGAGGATTTTCAGTCCTCTGCTCTACCAACTGAGCTATCTGGGCATCCCGGTCAGCAATGATTTGTATTACCGACAACGGTGATATCATACCTTTTTTTAGAAAAAATGTCAAGCATTTTTAAAAACTTTTTTAAAAACTTTTTCAGAGGGCTATATCAGGTATATTCTTTCCGGCCGCTGGCATCGGGAATTCCTTCTTCTTCCCGGTATTTTGCAACGGTGCGGCGGGAGATGGAGATCCCCTTTTCCGTCAGCTTTTCTCCAAGAAGGCGGTCGCTGTAAGGCTTCTTTTTATTTTCCTCAGCAATGATCTCATGGAGCAGCTGTTTGATCTTACGGGCTGTCACTGCTTTGGAAGGATCGTCGGACTTCTCTGTCGATGAAGTTGAAGTTCCCACATTTCTGGAAAAGAAGAAATTCATGGGATATACGCCCCAGGAGCACTGGAGATATTTCTTGCTTACTGCACGGCTGACAGTGGACTCATGGATCCCTAAGATTTCCGCGATATCTGTCATACGCAGTGGTTTTAAATAATTAGGACCATGGGAGAAAAATGCTTCCTGGCGCTCTAAGATCACTCTGGATACGTCCATCATGGTCTTACTGCGCTGGGTGATGCACTGTTTGACCCATTCGGCCTGGCGGATCTTATTTCCAAGGTATTCTTTTAATTCCTGGGAGTCAGGTGCCTGGTTCATCTGGCGGTAGTAGCTGTTGACTTCAATGCCCGGGTACATGGACTCATTTAATAAAATGTCAAAATGGTCCTTGAACTTTACAATGGTCACATCCGGTATGATATAGCGCAGCTGGTCACGGCTGCTGAAGGATACTCCTGGTTTTGGATTTAAGGATTTGATGATCTGGCAGTAACCGGCTGCTTCCCCGGAAGAAAGATGGAGGGCTCTGGCAATGGCCGGGATCTGGTTTTTCGCTACCATATCCAGGTGATTGTCGATCAGGGACTCCATAACAGGTGTGAGCATTTTTTTACGTTCTAACTGAAGCTTTAGACATTCTTCCAGGTTAAAGGCACAGACCCCTGCAGGATCTAAGGATTTTAACTCTTCTAAAATACGGTCGATGGTTTCTGTATCCGTTTTAAAATAAGCGGCAATGTCTTCCTGTGTTTCCGTCAGGTATCCCCGGTTATCCAGACTGTCCAGACAGAAGTGGATGATCTCGGTTTCCTGTTCGGAAAAATCTTCACTGATCAGCTGGGACCATAGATAGTCAGCTAATGTTTCCCCTTCGTCTGTATTAATGTTCCAGGTGTCTTTAAAGTCGTAGTCGTCATCATTATTCTGACGCTGATATAAATAATAGTTTTCCTCATTAAAAGAATTCAGCCACTGCTGCTGTTCAATAGACTCTTTCTGGCTGTCCCCGGCAGCCGGTTCTACAATGTCGATCACCGGATTTTCCAGTGCAAGATCATTTATGTAGGTATTTAATTCCTGTGATGTCATCTGAAGGATCTCAGCAGACTGGATCATACGTTGTGACAAGACCTGTGACTGTTTGACCTGTAGTTTCAGATCCATAGTGTTTCCCTCTCTTTTTCGGTTAGTGTGTGATAAATTGATCCACAAACACATGCTGACGCGCTTCTTATAGTATAACATAAATCCAAAATGGCTACAATGGCGGGGATTTTATCTGACAGTAATCTAATAGTAATACGGCAGATAATTTGCTATAATAAAGAAAGCAGGCAGCTGTAAAATGTAAGAAGAAAAACAGTTAAGAACAGCTTAAAATAACAGGAGGAGGAAAAAGAATGAAGTACAGAACCATGCGCTTTATTGGAGGAGAGGAGAATGTATCCCTTTTGGGACTGGGATGTATGCGTTTCCCTTTAAATGAGGACGGGACCATTGATGAGGCGCAGGCAGAGGCAATGATCGGAAGAGCATTAAATGCAGGCATCAATTATATTGATACGGCCTATCCTTATCATAAGGGAGAAAGCGAGCCATTTTTAGGCAGAGCCCTGAAAAAATATCCGCGAAACAGCTTTTATCTGGCAACAAAACTGCCGGTATGGCTGGTGAATTCTGTGGAAGATGCGGAAAGACTGTTTAAGGAGCAGTTATCCAGGCTCCAGACCAAATACATTGACTATTACCTGCTTCATGCCTTAGATGCCGGCAGATGGGAAAAACTGGTAAAAGAAGGGATCATTGAATGGGCAGAAGCGAAGAAGGCAAGCGGAAAGATCCGTCATCTGGGCTTTTCTTTCCACGATACATACCCGGTATTCAGAGAGATCCTTACTTACCGTCAGTGGGATTTCTGCCAGATCCAGTATAATTATATTGACACCCAGGTACAGGCCGGGGATAAAGGCTATGAGCTTGCAGCAAAAATGGGCGTTCCTATGGTGATCATGGAACCTGTAAAGGGCGGCCGTCTGGCAAACCTGCCGGAAGAGGCAAAAGAAGCCTTAAATGAGGCAGATCCGGACCGTTCTGCTGCTTCCTGGGCTCTGCGCTGGGTAGGAAGCCATGAAAATGTAAAAGTGATCTTAAGCGGAATGTCCTCTATGGAACAGTTAGAAGATAATCTGGAAACATTTGGAAAATTTCAGCCGCTGACAGAAGCGGAAGAGGAAGCAGTTGAGAAGGCAGCAGACCTGATCCGCAGCCGGGTGAAAAATGGCTGTACTTCCTGCCGTTACTGTATGCCATGTCCATTTGGGGTAAACATTCCGGAAATGTTTTCCATCTGGAATAACTGTGCCATGTTTGATGAGGAAGAAAAAGCGAAGAAAGCATACGCAGAACAGAAGGTCCAGGATGCATCTGCTGACCTTTGCAAAAAGTGCGGGGCATGCGAAAAAGCCTGTCCTCAGGGATTATCCATAAGGGCAGACCTTGAAAAAGTGGCAAAGGAACTGAATACAGAAGAGGCTTAATTTGCAAGGAAGCCTTTTCCGATGATCTCGCTGGAATTGGAGATCAGCATAAATGCAGTTGGCTCTACACGTTTTATGTAATTGCGAAGTTTTAATGCCTGGCTGCGTTTCATGGTGGTCATGATAACGGTCTTATCGTGATGGGTGAAAGCGCCTTCTGCGTGGTATACAGTAGCACTGCGGTTTAAACCATTGATAATGAAATCGCAGATTGGTTTTGGATCATCACAGATGATGTTGAAACATTTGCAAAGATTGATATTTTCAATTACATCATCGATCACCAGTGATTTTGCTGCAAGACCGATGGTGGAGAACAGGCCGGTCTCTACTCCGAAGATAAAGTAGGAAGCAACAACGGATGCAATGTCTACTAACATCAGCACGGTACCGATGTTCATGCTGGAATATTTCTTTAAGATCATGGCAATGATGTCGGTGCCGCCGCTGGATGCTCCAATATTAAAGAGGATCGCGGTTCCTACAGCCGGAAGGAAAATGGCAAACATCAGCTCTAAGAGCGGCTGGCTGGTGAGCGGTGCACTTAATGGGCAGAAACGCTCAAGAAGTGATAAGCTTACTGACATGACCATGGTTGCGTATACAGTCTTTAATCCAAAGCCTTTGCCCAGGAATAAAAATCCTAACAGCAGAAGGGCTGTATTGGTAACAGATGTAAAATCACTGGCGGACCAGTGTGTAAGCTGGCTGACTACAGTGGAAAAACCGGTAATTCCGCCAAATGCGAAGTGGTTTGGGAATTTGAAGAAATAAATTCCTACTACCATGATCCAGATGCTGACGGTAATTAATCCATATTCATAAATGGTACGCCAAAATGGACTTTTTATTTCTTTCATCATCATAATGACTTAAATGCTCCTTGATCATATTTCTTAATTTTATTAAGTGGGCTTTTCATATTCTTAACCCTCTCTTATAATAGTAGGGTAAAGCTACAAGTGCAATCACCTTTTTTACTAACATTGCCACAATAAAATGACTGTGATACGCGGGAGCGCGCAGGTATGAGTCATTCAGGAAGGAGAAGATAAATACTATGGAAAGAGAAGAACAGGAAGCCTGGGAACTGGCAAAACAGCTGGTGCAGATCGACAGCTCAGACCCGGGAGCCTATGAAGAGGAGATCGGTCTGTGGATCACAGACTGGTTTAAAAAGCAGATCACAGACTTTGGAGGTAAGCTGGCAGACCAGATCCATGTAAGTCGTCTGGAAGTTCTGCCTGGACGTTATAATGTAATGGCAAAGATCCCTGGAAAAACAGAGGGACCGGGACTTATTTATATCTGCCATATGGATACGGTTATGCTGGGTGATGGCTGGGATGAAGATATTTCCCCATTAGGTGCTATGGTACGTGACGGAAAAATGTATGGCCGCGGAGCCTGCGATATGAAATCCGGTCTTGCCTGCGCTTTAACTGCCTTTAAAAACATGGTAAAGAAAGTGGGAGAAAGGGGCGAACTTCCGGAGAAGCCATTTTCCATGATCTGCTCTGTAGATGAAGAGGACTTTATGCGTGGCGTAGAAGCTGCTATTAAGGCCGGCTGGGTCACAAAAGATGACTGGATCCTGGATACGGAGCCTACAGACGGACAGATCCAGGTGGCTCACAAGGGAAGAACCTGGTTTGAACTGACCATAACAGGAATTACCGCCCATGCAAGCAATCCATGGAAGGGAGCTGATGCCATTGCAGCCATGGCAGAAGCCATCAGCAGTATCAGAAAAGAGATCAAGGCATGCCCGAAGCATCATGACCTAGGAATTTCTACTGTTACTTTCGGTCAGATCACAGGCGGCTACCGTCCTTATGTAGTGCCGGACAGCGCGAAAGTATGGATCGATATGCGTCTGGTGCCGCCTACAGATACAGCGGCAGCCAAAGCCATTGTAGACCGTGCAATCAGGAAAGCAGAGGAAGAGATACCGGGAGTAAAGGGAAGTTATATCATTACCGGTGACAGGCCTTATGTGGAAAAAGATGATCATTCTAAGCTTTTAGCAAATTTAAAGGCAGCAGTAAAGCAGACAACAGGAGAGGAAGCAGTGGTAGGTTCCTTTAATGGCTATACCGACACAGCAGTGATCGCAGGAACATTAATGAACCATAACTGTATGTCTTATGGACCGGGAAGTCTGGAGCTGGCGCACAAACCAAATGAGTTTGTTCCTTATGAAGATGTGTGCAGAGTGCAGAAGGTTTTAACAAAACTGGCAGAAAACGTATTGTTTGGATAGAAATCCATTAAAATTCCCCTTTATCCTCTTATGTTCTCTCGGAGTCTTTCATGCACCTGCTTTTGTGGCTGATTTTCCGCCAGTTGCACCCGAATTTCATCAACGTACGCACCGCGTACGCCTCAGAAATTTGGGCACAACTGACAAGAAATCTTCTCACAAAATCAGGCACAGAAAGATTCCGAGAGAACATTTTGCCTTTTACTGGAAAGTGTGTTATAGTGTAACCGATACAAAAACTTATAGTTTGGCGAATGACTGAACTATATTTAGAAATCAAGGAGAAGAATTATGAAAGAGACCGCATTAGTGATCATGGCAGCTGGTATTGGCAGCCGTTTCGGCGGCGGCATTAAGCAGCTGGCGCCTGTAGGACCAAGTGGTGAGATCATCATGGATTATTCCATTCATGACGCTATCGAAGCCGGATTTAATAAAGTAGTATTTATTATCCGTAAGGATCTGGAGAAAGACTTTAAGGAGATCATCGGAAACAGGATCGAAAAGCAGATCCCTGTTATCTATGCATACCAGGAATTAAATGCTCTTCCAGAAGGATATGAAGTAACAGAAGGACGTACTAAACCATGGGGAACCGGCCAGGCAGTTCTTATGGTAAAGGGACTGATCGACTGCCCATTCCTGGTAATCAATGCAGATGATTACTACGGAAAAGAAGGCTTCCGCAAGATCCATGAATATATGGTAAATGAAATGACCGAGGACGGCGATGTATATGACATCTGCATGGGCGGTTTCATTTTAAAGAATACCCTTAGCGACAACGGCGCTGTTACCAGAGGCGTTTGCGAAGAGGAAAACGGTATCTTAAAGAAAGTAACTGAGACTTATGATATCCGTATGATGGAAGATGGACTTCATGCAGCTGACGAAGCAGGAAATCCTGTAAAGGTTCAGCCAGAGCAGCTTGTTTCCATGAATATGTGGGGACTTCCAGTAAGCTTCTTAAATGAGCTGGAAAAGGGCTTCCCGGAATTCTTAGACAGCTTAAAGCCAGGTGATATCAAGGCAGAATACCTGCTTCCAAAGATCATCGACAAATTAGTACATGAAGGTAAGGCAAAAGTCCGCGTTCTGGATACACCAGATAAGTGGTTTGGTGTTACTTACAAAGAGGACAAGCAGGCAGTTGTAGACGCAATCAAGGGTCTGATCGATGCCGGAGTTTATAAAGAGAAATTATTTGATTGATCAAATGGATCAAATTCAGGATGAGAAAAGGGCTTTCCGCAATGGAAGGCTCTTTTTTGTATCTGAATTTTATATCTGAAAAGAATAAAACCAACTTTCCCCGCCTATACTATAAAAACGAAACCAGTTACAGGATAACAGGTAAAGTATTTATCATTTATAGTAAACAGATACCGGGGTGGAGAACTTGGCGATGAGATTGTGGAAGTCTTTTCGGGTACAGCGAAGGGACGAGATTTCTTATTATGATACAATGGGAGAGTTTGAAGCGGAGCGGTTTGCCGTAAATTTAAACCAGCTGATCGCAGAGGCAATGGCGGAAAAACAGAAGGCCGGAGTGATATTTCTCTGTATTGGAACGGACCGTTCCACAGGAGACAGTCTGGGGCCTTTGGTAGGTCATAAGCTGCGAAAATGCAGATTAAAAAAAGCAGCTGTGATCGGGACGTTAGACAAACCGGTCCATGCTATGAACCTGGAAGTTTATGCAGCTTATATCCGTACTCATTTTCCGGATCATGTGATCGTGGCCATAGATGCTTCTGTGGGAAGTCCGGATCACGTTGGATTTGCAACATTGGGGAAAGGCGCTCTTCAACCGGGGCTGGGAGTTTCCAAAGAACTGATGGAAGTAGGAGACATTTCCATAACAGGGATCGTGGGAGGTCCCGGAAGCCATGATCCGGTGATGTTACAAAGTGTGCGTCTTTCCATGGTAATGAAAATGGCAGACTGCATTTGCGAAAGCATTACCCTTGTCGAACGATTTTGGGAAAATACAGCCATAATATGACAAAATTTTTGCATTCCTTTTGCTACTCTTAGGTGAGAACGTAAACAGATAAGAACAGCAAAAGGGGTGTTAAAATATGGGCGAATTATATGAACTTTATCCCAAACTGCCAAAGAACATCCGGCAGATCGGGGAACGCGATACAGTGCTGCGGCTTTATGTGGAAGATTATGTAAATACATATTTAAAACGGTTAAAGCCTACGGCAGGCCAGAACCTGAGGGTAGGACTGCTCCTTGGCAACCGGGAGATCCATGAGGACATGCCTTATGTGTTTGTAGATGGAGCAATGGAAATGGAGATCCTTTCCCAGGAAGGGGAAAAGGTGGTCTTTACAGAGGAAGCGTGGAAAAAGGCATACCAGCAGGTAGAGACCATGTTCCCACGAAGAACAGTCCAGGGCTGGTTTTTGTGCGCCGGAGAAGGGGTTACCTTAAGCCCTTTAAATTACTGGAGGCAGCACAGCCAGTATTTTACAGGGAAAAACCAGCTGATGTATTTAAACAGTGGACTGGACGGGGAAGAAGCTATTTATATTACCTCTTCCGATGGTTTTTACCAGCTGCGTGGATACAGTATTTACTATGAGCGCAACCAGATGATGCAGGATTATATGATCGCAAGGAAAGATATCCTGCGGGAAGAAAGCAAGACCGATGACCGGGCGATCCGGGATTTCAGAAAGAAAATGGACGAGCATAAAACAGCGGCTGTGCGCCAGAGAAGTGCGGTCAGTGTACTTTCCGGGCTTTGCAGTGTGCTGGCAGTCATGGTGCTGGCAGGCGGTGTAGCCATGTTTAATAATTATAAACGGCTTCATGAAATGGAACAGGTGGTGGCTTCTGTAGATCCGGAAGCAGTGATCCGTGAAGCCAGGGGAAATCTTTCTTCTGTTGCGGGAAACAGGACAACCGGGGAAACGCCAGTGGAGGTAATTCCGGAGACAATGGCACCAGGGGGATCTACTGCAGGGACAGTGGAAGCTTCTTTAACCAAGGAAACGCCGGATCAGACAGTGCCACCAGTCCAGACAACATCAGAACCGGCACAGACGACTGCCGCCCAGACCACCCAGGCCCAGGCAGCCAATGCAGAGGCTTCTTACAAAGTATATGTAGTAGGAGAAGGGGAAACGCTGTACGGGATCTGTTTTAAGGAATACCACAATATCAGAAAACTTCAGGAGATCTGCCAGATCAATTCCCTGACAGATGAAAACAGTATTTATGCAGGTCAGAAGCTGCTTCTTCCTTAAGATATATCAGGACGGAGATTTTTTGTTTTGCAAGGATTGGCTGTCGATTTTTCCTGTGAAATGTTGTATACTTAAGCGAGTATGAAGAAAAGAACATTTCACAGGAGACAAGGATGGATAATTCCAGTTTAATGAACCGTGAAAATAAAAAAAGACAATTGCGGCGTCAGATCGTTCCTCCCAGGTATCAGACGGAAGAGGAAAGTGAACAGGCGATCCGCAATGCTCATAAAAAGACAGTCAGGAAGCGACTGGCTGTTCTGGCAGTTGTGGCAGTGCTCTTAGGAGGTGCTGCTTTTGGTATTTATTATTATGACCGTTATCATTCCTTTTACGATTATCAGGTCGTGTGGGAGAAGAGCCTGGCAGAGGAAAATCAGGAAGCAGCAGTAAAAGGAGAGGGAAGTTTCTGCGAGTATGTAGACTTTGGTGATGGGGTGATCAAATACACCAAAGACGGAGCTTCTTATATTGATGGCAGGGGAAAGACCATCTGGATCCAGAGTTATGAAATGAAATCCCCATTTGTTTCTGTCAACGGCGAATTTGCTGCCGTTGGGGACAAACAGGGAAATTCCATTTATATCTGCGACAGAAGCGGCTGCCAGGGTCAGGCAACCACAGCGCTGCCTATTTTGTCCTTATCTGTATCTGCAAAAGGAGTGGTAGCCTCTGTACAGGAAGACTCCAAAGCAAGTTATATTTATCTTTATAAAAAAGACGGAAGCGCTCTGGATATTTATGTAAAATCCCTTCTTTCAGGAGATGGATATCCGGTGGATGTAAGCCTTTCACCGGGAGGGACCCAGTGGATCACTTCTTTTATGTATCTGGATCAGGGAATGATCAAAAACAAGATCGTATTTTATAACTTTGGTCTTGGAAAAAATGATCCTAAGCGAGTGGTTGGAGTTTTCCTTCCGGAAGATCTGAGCGATGCTATGGCCGGCAGAGTCCGTTTTATGGATGAAAGCCATGCAGTGATCTTTACAGACAAGGGACTGCAGTTTTTCTCCACCAGAGTGGAAACTTCTCCGGAATCTGTCAATCAGATCCTGTTAGATGAAAATGTGCGCAGCATCAGCTATACTGACAAGTATGCAGGTGTGATAACGGACAACGGGGAAGGTGCGGATCCATATTGTCTTCGGGTCTACCGCCCTGACGGCAGCCAGGTTTTTGAGACTACGTTCAGTTACCAGTATACAGGATTTGATATAGATGGAGATCTGGTCACACTGTATAATGATAATTCCTGCTGTGTTTACAACATGGCGGGAACGGAAAAATTCAGCGGAAGTTTTGATTTTACAGTGACAAAAGTATTGTCCGGACGTTTCCCTGGAACTCTTCTTGTGTTGGGAACACAGAAAATGGAAGAGATCCGGTTAAAGTAAAAGTAGACCATTAACGAACGAACAGCCTGCGACAGCAGGCAGTAGAGCGCAAATGCGTGGGGCGTAAGTTTACGGTAAAATAAAAGAAAGAGAGGATATATACCATGGGGATGAAATGTATCGGTGTTGATATAGGAGGAACCAGTGTAAAGATTGGTCTTTTTGAGACAACAGGAGAATTACTGGACAAATGGGAGGTAAAGACCCGCAAAGAAGACGGCGGTGTGAACATTCTTCCGGATGTAGCTGCTTCCATCCGGAAAAAACTGGATGAAAAGGGACTGGATCTGAAGAAAGATGTTGCAGGAGCCGGAATGGGCGTTCCGGGACCTGTTATGCCAGATGGATACGTGGAAGTATGTGTCAATCTGGGATGGCGCGACTTAAACCCACAGGAAGAGTTAAGCCGCCTTTTAGATGGAATTCCTGTAAAGAGCGGAAATGATGCCAATGTAGCTGCCCTTGGCGAAATGTGGCAGGGAGGCGGAAAAGGCTATTCTGACCTGGTCATGGTCACACTGGGAACCGGTGTTGGCGGCGGCGTGATCCTGGATCAGAAGATCATTGCAGGAAAACATGGCCTTGGCGGTGAGATCGGTCACATCCATGTACGGGATGATGAGTGGGAACACTGTAACTGCGGCGGTGTAGGCTGCTTAGAGCAGGTAAGTTCCGCAACTGGAATTGCAAGAGAAGCCAGAAGGACCATGGCAAAATCTGACAAGCCTTCTGCCCTTCGTGAATTTGGGGATAATGTAAGTGCTAAGGATGTGTTGGACGCTGCAAAAGCAGGAGATGAGATGGCTCTGGAAGTTATGAAGACAGTCAGCCATTATCTGGGACTTGCACTGGCACAGGTAGCTCTGACCGTTGATCCTGAGATTTTCGTTATCGGAGGCGGCGTTTCAAAGGCAGGACAGTTCCTGATCGATATGATCCAGAAGGATTATGATCATTTTACCCCAATCTCTGAAAACAAGGCAAAATTAGGACTGGCAACACTGGGAAATGACGCAGGTATTTATGGAGCTGCAAGACTGGTGCTGTAGAAGAAAATTAAAATCTGGAATAAATAAAAACTGAAATAAAGAAAATTTGAAATAAAGTAAAACCCGCTGATGTGATCGACTCAGCGGGTTTTTTGTGGTCATATGTAATTGAATTGCGGGAGTGCAAAGCACGCAGCAATGAATTAGTGGATCCATGCACCATTTGCGTCTACATTGTAGCCATCTGGTGTAGTGCAGCTTACATACAGGGCGCCGTCAGGAGCCAGGCAGTAATCTACGCCGCCAACATTGATCCATCCGGTAGCCATGTAGCCTTCCGCATCGAAATAGTACCATTTTCCATCTGTTTCCTTCCACTGGGATGCAGGGTAGGAACCATCTGGATTTTGCCACCACCAGCGGATGCCGTCAGCAGCTTTCTGCCAGCCTTCTGGGAAGGTGTTGGTATTATTGTTATCGGAAGTGTTGGAGCCTGGGGTCCAGGAGCTGGAAGATACCCATTTGCTCTTTGCGTTGTTGCTGGCTTTTACGGAACGTACTTTAAAGGTGTATTTGGAACCTGCGCTTACCCAGCTGGAGAAATCATAGCTGGTTTCATATACGGAAACAGTGGAAGCGGAACCATCTGGAGGTGTTACCAGGTTACCGTCTTTATACAGCTGTACCTGGAAATATTTGGCAGAAGAAACATCGCCCCAGGTTGCAGTACCTTCAGAGGAAGCGCTCCATTCTACACTGCCTGGTGCAGCCGCATTGCTCATATCAGCATCTTTATCAAATACAAGGCGGATGTTCAGGATGATGGTAGCGCCGCCGTCTGTTTTTCTTGCGCTTACATATTCTACCTTGTCATAACGGGATTTAATAGAGCTTGCAAGGGTAAGCTTAAAGTTGCTGGAACTGGAACCGGAGAAGGTATATTCATCTTCATCTTCCAGACCAATGCGGATCTCAGCTTCCGGTGGATTGGACTTGCTCCAGTCATCTCCTTCGTCATTGGTAACTTCCACGGAGTCGATGTAGAAATATTCTGTGTTGTCACCGGTAGGAGTTACTTCTACTTCGCCGCCGCTGCTTCCGGAACGGATGTCCGTGTCAATGGTCAGATTGATCTTTCCCACTTTTGTTTTGCTTGCAGCAAAGGTGCAGGGTGCCATGCAGGAAGAAACAAGAAGGGCGGAAAGAAGAACGGCAGTTACTTTTTTTAAACGGATCATATTATTCATCGTCCTTTCTTTAAAAAAATTGCCTGAGAGCAGTTTTTGGGAAAAACAAATGTCTGCTAACGCAGCCGCTTGTTTTTCTACTTGGCTCATTAAAGTATAACACAGTTCCACCCCTTTTTAAAGCAAAGAACCCCTTAAAAAGGGGCTCTGGAGCAAATCGTAAGGAAAAGTTAAAATATGCCGGTCGTCTAAAAATTTTTATAAAGAGGTAGAACTTGGAAGGGAGAAGATAAACTCAGTTCCGACCCCTTCTGTACTGATCACATCGATATTTTCACCATGTGCCTGGATGATCTCTTTTACAATGGAAAGACCAAGACCGGTACCACGTTTATCTTTGCCTCTGGAAAGATCCGTCTTGTAAAAGCGGTCCCAGATCTTTTTAATGCTGTCTCTGGGAATACCGATGCCTGTATCTTTTACGGAGACAAAGATCTTCTCGTATTTGCTGGATGCCTGGATGTAGATCACAGAGTCATCATGGCTGAACTTGATGGCATTGTCGATCAGGTTATAAAGGACCTGCTGGATCTTGCCCATGTCTGCGTAGACCATCTGGATGTTATCGGAAAATGTAAGGTCAAAGCGGATATGTCTGGAGTCACAGGTTCCTTCAAAGGATGCGGCAGTGTCTTTTATTACCCGGTTGATATCAAAATTAGTTCTGGATAAAAACCCTTTTGCATCTAAGGAGTTTAAAGTCAGCATGCTTTCTGTCAGTTTATGAAGGCGCTCTGTTTCAGAAATCACCCTGGATAAGTATTTTTCATACATTTCCGGCGGAATGGTGCCGTCCAAAATAGCTTCCAGATATCCTTTGATGGAGGTCAGCGGTGAACGGAAATCATGGGAGACATTGGCAATGAAATTGCGCTGGTATTCTTCCATTTTATTCAGCTCATCGGACATATAATTTAGGGTATTGGAAAGGTAGCCCATTTCATCGTGGGTCTTTACCTTGATCCGGTAGTTTAAGTTGCCAGCAGCGTATTCATTGGCACCGGCTGCGATCTTTCGCAGAGGCAGATATACCGTGATGGTAAATACTACAAGGATGATCAGCGACAGGCCAAAGATAATGGCACAGGTCATGTAGAGAATGTCCAAAATATGGCTCTGGGAATTTGCAATCTCACTGATGGGAAGGTGGATGAGCACGTAACCATACGTAGTGTAATTGCCGGTCACAGGAGCGGAAACACTGAGTACATTCTGGTCAAATAACTTGTAATAGGTGCCGATGGTATAAGAACGGTTTCCCGTTGCCGTGGGGTCAAAATCCGGGATGGTGGTATGGACGCGGCTGCCATTTTTACTGTCCATGATCACAACGCCGCTTTTGTTGACCACCCATGTTTCTGTGTGCAGATAGGTGGACACATTTTTTAATTGTGTGGAAAAAAGATCCATATCCTGATGCTGGCCCTGATACATAAGACTGCAGGAAGCCGCAATATCATTTGCCTCATCGTAAAGGGCATTTGCCCGGTCCTTGATCAGATAATCCCGGGTTATACCGGAAGAAAAGGTGGCAATGGTAAGCACGCTTAAAAGGCCGAAGATCAGGTAGCCCAGGACAAATTTGGAATAAAGAGAGCGGGCCATTACATCACCTCTTTACTTCAAACTTGTAGCCAATGCCCCAGACTGTAGTAATGGCCCAGCTGGCGTGATCTTTGATCTTTTCACGCAGTCGTTTGATGTGAACGTCTACTGTACGGGTATCACCAATGTATTCATATCCCCAGATATGATCTAACAGCTGCTCTCTGGTGAAGACCTGGTTGGGAGAGGAAGCTAAGAAATATAACAGCTCCAGCTCTTTTGGAGGCATTTCAATGGAATGACCTTTGTAAATGACGGAATAGTTGGTCAGGTTTACGATCAGGTCCGGGTATTCCACATAATCACCCTGCTGTTTCGGCTCTGTGATGGCAGCTGCAGGTGAAGCCTGATAACGGCGCAGGACCGCTTTTACCCTGGCTACCAGTTCCTTGGAGTCAAATGGTTTGATCATGTAGTCATCAGCACCCAGTTCCAGACCAAGGACTTTGTCAAAGATCTCACCTTTTGCGGAAAGCATGATGATCGGCACCTGGGAACTGGAGCGCAGCTCTCTGCATACCTGATAGCCGTCCATACCTGGAAGCATCAGGTCTAAAAGTACCAGATTTGGTTTAAATTCCGGGAAACGCTTTAAGGCTTCTTCCCCGTCGCCTACGATCATGGTTTCATAACATTCTTTCATCAGATAAAGCGAGATCAGCTCTGCGATGTTGGCATCATCATCTACAATGAGTATCCGCTGTTTTTCTGCCATTACAATTTACCTCCCTAAAAGTTAGATTATGTTCCTATTTGAATGTAACAATAGTAACACCGGTTCCGCCTTCGCCAAATTCGCCCAGACGGAAGTCTTTTACATATTTTAACTGTTTTAAACGCTTGTGGCAGGCAGTCTTTAAGGCGCCGGTACCTCTTCCGTGTACCACGCGTACACTTGGCAGGTGGGCCAGATAAGCGTCATCTAAGTATTTCTCCATAGTAGGAACTGCTTCGTCTGTTGTCATACCGATCAGATTGACTTCCGGTGAAACAGAGAAGGACTTGGACATCTTGATCTGTCCGGAGCCGGAATTAGAGCCTTTTGCCTGTGAAAAGGTCTTTTTGGATTTGCTGATTCCTACACCGGAAACAGCACCGTAGGAACGGGAAGAACCATCTCCTAAGGTAGCGCTGATATCGTCTTCACGGATCAGTTCAATATCACGGATATTGACCTTGGAACGCAGGATACCCATCTGTACAAACAGGTTTCCGGTGCTGTCTGGAAGGGAACTGACAGTACCTTTTAAGTTCATGGAAAGGACTTTTACGCCGTCACCGATCTTTAACTTCTTGGCAGAAACAGGCTGGCTTGGACCTTTGGCCTTTACTGCCAGTTTGTCGTCTGTTTTCTTTAACTGCTCACGCAGTTTGGTCCTCTGGGCCTCTAATTCTTTGTTAATGCCGGAGTCAGCAGCCAGTTTGTTGATCTGGCGGATGGTCTGGTCGGCAGTCTCTTTTGCTTCACGAAGGATGCGCTGTGCCTCTTCTGTTGCATTGCGGATCACCTTGTCCTTGCGCTCATCCAGATGCTCTTCCTTGCGGGTGAGGCGGGATTTTAACTGGGCGATCTCCTCTTTATAGGAACGGATCTCTTCCTGTTCTTTTTCAATGGTCACACGGCTGTTTTCCAGGCTGGTAAGCAGGTCCTCAAAGGACTCATCTTTTGCTTCCAGATGGTTCTTTGCATCTTCAATAATGTAGTCCGGCAGTCCAAGTTTTTTGGAAATAGCAAACGCATTACTCTTTCCCGGAACACCGATCAGCAGGCGGTAGGTCGGCTGCAGTGTTTCTACGTTAAACTCGCAGCATGCATTTTCCACGCCCGGGGTAGTAAGTGCAAATACCTTTAATTCGCTGTAATGGGTGGTTGCCATGGTACGGCATTTCATATTGTGTAAAAATGACAGCATGGCAATGGCAAGGGCAGCACCTTCTGTTGGGTCGGTACCGGCTCCCAGCTCATCGAAAAGGCAGAGGGAACGGGAGTCTGCTTCCTCTAAAATACGTACCGTATTGGTCATGTGGGCGGAGAAAGTACTTAAACTCTGCTCAATGCTCTGCTCATCACCGATATCAGCAAATACATTGTCGAATACAGCTAATTCAGAACCTTCCCAGGCCGGAATGTGAAGTCCCGCCTGTCCCATTAAGGTGAAAAGACCTACGGTTTTTAAGGAAACGGTCTTACCGCCGGTATTAGGACCTGTTACGATCAGCAGGTCAAAGTCTTTTCCAAGCCATACATTGATAGGTACTGCTTTTTTCTGGTCCAGCAATGGGTGGCGTCCGTCCTTGATATTGATGTAGCCCTTATCATTGAAAATTGGGGCTGTGCAGCGGTACTGGTGGGAAAGTGCAGCTTTCGCAAAAATGAAATCCAGCTGTGCTAACAGTGCCATGTCCATCTGCAGTTCTTCAATATGAGGAGCTGTCTGGTTGCTTAAAGAAGCTAAAACAGTCTCGATCTCTTTCTGCTCCTGGATCTCCAGTTCGCGGATCTCATTGTTTAATTTTACAATGGCTATTGGTTCAATAAAAAGGGTAGAACCTGTGGCAGACTGGTCATGGACCATGCCGGATACTTGGCTTTTGTACTCTGATTTAACAGGGAGACAGTACCGGCCGTCACGCATGGTGATCACAGCGTCCTGTAAATAGGTACGGTGGGAGTTCAGGATAGAGTTCAACTGGGTATGGATACGGTCTGCGCAGGCTTTTAAGGAACGGCGCACATGGGACAGGCCGGGACTTGCATCATCAGCGATCTCATCTTCGGAAAGGATGCAGCGCTTGATCTCATTATTCACTGGTGTAAGCGGCTCTAAGGCCTGGAATAACGGGTCTAAGGAGTCAGGCACATATTCCTCGGCTGCTGTCTGTTTCGGTGGCTGCTGACCTGGAAAACGTGGTGTAAAGGTGTTTTCCGGGACGTCCTGACGGCCGTAGGCTTTTGCACGGGCAGCAACTGTAAGAACAGAGCTGATAGAAAGCAGTTCGCTGATGCTTAAAGCACTGCCGATCTCCAGGCGCTTTAAAGAACTGCCGATGTCCCGCAGGCCGGAGAAGGAGACAGTGCCTTTTAAGCGGACTCTGTCAGCCGCGTCGGTGGTCTGCGCCTGCCAGGTACGAACTTCTTCCAGGTCAGAAGATGGCACAAGATCCCGGCAGAGGGCTTTACCCAGTGGGGAAGCCGCATGGGACTCCAGCTGGGCGATGATCTTTGTATATTCTAAAGTTTTTAAGGCTTTTTGGTTCATAAATGTTGGTTCCTCCGAGTGTTGCATAAGGTCCGCGACATAAGACCTGTGCTGACGCATGCGGTCTGTGTCGCTGGAATGTTTCTGGCAGAGTGGGTGTGAAAGGTCCACTCGCAGCCCCGCGCTGGCGCGCTCTACTGTCTGCTTGCGCAGACGGTTCGTTAAAGGCGCATAAAAAACAAATGCCACCTTTGGTGGCGCTTGTTTTTTCTTGGCGCCTTTATATTATATCATAAAAGCTATGTTTGACTATGGGAAATTTCTCAGGTGGTGCGGGGCGAAAACCCAGTAAGACGGGCACTTTTGGCTCAAGAATCCCATAGAACATCTTGCATAATAGCAGGAAGAACCTTATAATAGGAATAAGATTCTTCGCAAGGAGGAACGCAATGGCGGATAAGCGTACAGATAAGGATGACAACGTAAAAGAAGAGCGTTCCTGGCAGTTTATCCAGGAGAAGATCGTGCGTCAGCCGTTATCAAGAAGGCAGATCGTCAGATATATTATATTGACTGTTATTTGTGCAGTACTGTTTGGGACCATATCGGCGGTTTGTTTTACAGTTACGAAAACGGTAGTCAGAAAGATAATGGGGCAGGAAAAAATAGAAGAAAGCCGTTCCATTACAATACCGAAAGATGAACCGGAAACATCAGCTCCGGTACAGCAGACTCAGGAAGCTTCAACAGAAGAGACAGAACCGGTAGAAGAGAAAGTTCGTTCAGAGCTGGAAAAATATCCATATTCTCTGGAAGATCTGAACAAGATGTACGGAAATTTAAGGACACTGGTATCAGAAGCAGATAGTTCCATTGCTGCGATCCATTCCATCCAGCATGAAAAAGACTGGTTTGATAACCCGATTGAAACCACAGGACAGTTTTCAGGTGTTGTGATCGATGCCAGAAAAGAAGAAGTTCTGATCCTGGCACCAACAGAAGCAATAGAGACAGCAGACTCTCTGGAAGTTGCATTTTCAGACAGTGCCGTTCTTCCTGGAGCCGTAAAACAGACAGACTCCCGGATGGGACTGACCATGATCCGTGTAGATGCTACTTCACTGGATGATGCACAGTTTGAGAAGATAAAACCGGTAAAACTGGGAAATTCCTATGGGGTCAGACAGGGAGATCTGGTTATATCCATGGGTTCACCGGCAGGTATGGTACACTCCAGCAGCTATGGTTTCATTTCCTATATAGCTAAAAATGTACAGATGACAGATGGAAATGCCCGTGTTCTGTATGCGGATATCAAAAGTAAGGCAGATGCAGGGACTTTCCTGTTTAATACAGAGGGAGAACTGGTTGGCTGGGCCACAGACCGCTATGAGCAGGATGTGGATACAGGCATGAAAACATTTATGTCCATTTCTGATTATAAAGGAGCTCTGGAACTTTTAAGTAATGGGATCCAGGTGCCTTATTTAGGCATTGAAGGTCAGGAAGTTACTTCAGAAATGGAAAAAAATGGAATGCCATCTGGTATTTATATGATCGCGGCAGCTGCCGAAAGTCCTGCCTATAATGCCGGACTTCAGCCTGGTGATATTTTGTCCGGGATCAATGATATTAAGATCGAGGGAATGAAGAATTTCCAGGCCCAGGTGGAAAAACTCCATGTAGGAGACCGCATTACAGTAACAGTCCAGAGAAACAATGGAAAAGATGAGTACAAAGAGATTGAATTTGAAGTAACAGTGGGAGCCAGGTAGGAAAGGTGCCGGGCTCTCTTTTATGGAAAAAATCAAAATTAGAAAAGATGAGGTAAGAAAATGAGATATATCGAAACCTTCCGTGAAGGTATGCACGTATCTGATGTGTATTTATGTAAAAATAAGCAGATCCAGCTTACAAAAAATGGAAAAGAATATGGCAACCTGGTCCTTCAGGACAAGACAGGAACCATTGATGCCAAGATCTGGGACTTAAATTCTCCTGGTGTTGGAGACTTTGATACCATGGATTATGTTTGCATTGAAGCAGATGTGACCTTATTCCAGAACTCCAACCAGTTAAATGTACGCCGCATCCGCAAGGCAGGAGAAGGAGAGTATATAGAGTCTGATTATCTGCCTGTATCCAAGCGGGATATCGGAAAAATGTATGAAGAGCTTCTGGCATTTATCAAGAGCGTAAAGAACCCGTACTTAAACCGCCTGCTGTCCAGCTTTTTTGTAGATGACGCTGCTTTTGCAAAAGCATTCCAGTTCCATTCTGCAGCAAAGACCGTTCATCATGGTTTTGTAGGCGGACTGTTAGAGCATACGTTAAGTGTTACAAAGCTGTGTGATTATTACGCAGGATATTATAAAGAGTTAAACCGTGATCTGCTGATCACAGCGGCTATTTTCCATGACATCGGCAAGACAAAAGAACTGTCCCGTTTCCCGGAAAATGATTATACCGATGACGGACAGTTACTGGGCCATATCATCATTGGCACGGAAATGATATCAGACCGTATGAAGGAGATCGAAGGCTTTCCGGCAAGTATTGCAGTTGAGTTAAAACACTGTATCCTGGCACATCACGGGGAGCTGGAATACGGTTCTCCTAAGAAGCCGGCTTTACTTGAGGCACTGGCACTGAATTTTGCAGATACGACAGATGCAAAGATGGAGACCATGATCGAGGCATTAAATGCTGGTGGCGAAATCAAGGGATGGTTGGGATTTAACCGTTTCTTAGACTCTAATATCCGCAGAACAACGGAGTAAAATAGAAATATGGAAAAAAATCAGGAATTTACAGTATCCATTGAAGATATAAGTGAAGATGGCGCAGGGATCGGCAAACTGGATGGTTATATCTGGTTCATCAAAGATGCAGTGATCGGTGATGTAGTCCGTGCCCGTGCCATGAAAATGAAGAAAAATTACGGGTTTGCAAGGTTGATGGAGATCCTTACGTCGTCAGAGGCAAGAGTAGAGCCAAAGTGCCCGGTTGCCCGCCAGTGCGGCGGCTGCCAGCTTCAGGCTATGTCCTATGAAGAGCAGCTGAAATTTAAAGAGCGTAAGGTAAAAAACCACCTGTTAAGGATCGGAAAGTTTAAGGAAGATGAGATCCACATGCTTCCCATCATGGGAATGAAAGAGCCGTGGCGTTACCGCAACAAAGCACAGTTTCCGTTTGGGTTGGATAAAAATGGAAATATTGTGGCTGGATTTTATGCAGGCCGTACCCATGACATTATTGAGTGTGAAGACTGTCTGTTAGGTGTGGAAGAAAATAAGGATATTTTAGGCATTATCAAAGGATTTATGAGAGTCCATGGGATCCGCCCTTATGATGAGACGACCCATAAGGGCTTAGTGCGTCATGCACTGATCCGCAAAGGCTTCCATTCCGGTGAGATCATGGTCTGTCTGGTGATCAACGGAAAAGATATTCCGGCAAAGGAACAGCTGGTAGAAGAACTGTGCCAGGTGAAAGGCATGACCAGCATTTCCTACAGCATCAATCAGGAAAAGACCAATGTGATCATGGGAAAAGAGATCGTAAATTTATATGGCCCTGGTTACATCACTGATAATATTGGAAATGTGACCTATCAGATCTCTCCGTTGTCCTTTTATCAGGTCAATCCGGTGCAGACGGAAAAATTGTATGGAACCGCCCTGGAATATGCGGGACTGACCGGAAATGAAACAGTCTGGGATCTGTACTGCGGAATAGGAACCATTTCCCTGTTTTTAGCCCAGAATGCAAAGAAGGTCTACGGTGTTGAGATTGTTCCCCAGGCCATTGAAGATGCCAGAAGGAATGCTGCCTTAAATAACATTACCAATGCAGAATTCTTCACCGGAAAGGCAGAGGAAGTCCTTCCGGAACAGTATGAAAAGAACAAAGTCTACGCCGATGTCATCGTAGTAGACCCCCCAAGAAAAGGCTGCGACCAGGTCTGCCTGGATACCATTTTAAAAATGGCACCGAAACGGGTGGTTTATGTCAGCTGCGACTCCTCTACGCTGGCAAGAGATTTAAGATATCTTGCAGATGGCGGGTATGAGGTAGAGAAGGTAAGATGCTGCGATATGTTTGGGCAGAGTTGTCATGTTGAGACGGTAGTGGGTCTGAACAGAAAAATATAAAAGTGAGATCAAAACAGATACCGGAAAGTGGCTTAAAAACTACGTTTCGGTATATTTTTTATATAAATTTTAAATAATACTTGAAAAAATCTTATCAATATGTTAGTATAAAAAAGCAAACGGAAAACGATTTCCATTATGCAGATTGGAACAATATGAACAAAGACAAAGTAACTATCCATGATGTGGCGAGAGCAGCGAATGTTTCTCCAGCCACGGTTTCCAGAGTTTTAAACAACTCAGACCATCCGGTAAAGCCGGAGTTAAAGGAAAAGATCCTTCTTGCTTCCAAGCAGTTAGGATATATCCCAAATCTTCAGGCCAGAAACTTAAAGAGCAAAAAAAGTACATCCATCGGGATCATTATTCCGTCCATTGCGAATCCCTTTTATCCATCTATTGTAAGAGGGATCGAAGATGAGATCGTCAGCCGGAATTATCACATGTCCATATCAAGCTGTGACAGAGATAAAGAGCGGATCAACTACAGTATTGAAAATATGCTGGCAGTCAACGTTCAGGGAATTATCAGCATTTACATTGATGAGATCCCGGAAGCTATGTTTCGCCTGGTAAAACGTGGTGGAGTTGCTTTAAATGTTGTTTCCAATGGTATCTGTATCCCGGATATGCACACCATCCTTGTAGATAAGGTGGAAGAGTGCGGACTGGCAGTACAGCATCTGCTGGACCTTGGACATAAAAAGGTTGCCATGCTCTTTGATAAGCTGGATAATTCCATCCGAAGAAGCCGTCTGACCGGTTATAAGCAGGTGCTGGGAAAAGTGAAGATCCCATATCGGGAAGAATATGTTTATATCTGGGGACGTGATGCTGTCGCTGATGTAACAGAATCCGCGGATAAAGGATATTATCTGACAAAGGCTCTTTTAGAGAGAACTCCGGAAGTTACTGCTTTTGTGTGTATGAACGATGCCATGGCATTAGGTGCTTTCAAAGCAGTCCGGGAAGCCGGAAAAAAAGTGCCGGATGATTATTCCATTGTCGGATTCGATGATCTGGTATTTGCAGACTCCGTTGATCCGGCACTTACCACAGTAGGACTGGAGCAGTATCTCTGGGGAAAGAAGCTTGCACAGTATTATTTTTCTTTGCTAGAGCATCCGGAAGTGAAAGAATCCTGTGTAAGCGAGGAAGAAGTTCTGGTAAAATCCAGACTGATCGTACGCCAGAGTACAAAGAGGATCGGCTAAATACAAGTTGGCCATATAGAAGATATAAACAGACAAGTTACCTTTTGGTGATATCGTCACATATGTTTTGCACACCACATCCGGTGTGCAAAAAAATCAGGAAAATGGAAAACGATTTCCATATATTTTTTACCCACTGTGGAAAACGATTTCCACACAAAATCAAGGCTATGTACAGTGATCACACTGTATGAGTATAAAACCAAAAACATTTTATGTATTAGAAAGGGGTACTTATTATGAGAAAAATGTTTTATGTAATGTGTGCAGCAGGCGTAGCAGCATCTTTAGCAGGATGTACAAAGATGGACACAGCAGCTACCACGGCAGCACCGGCAGCTACAGAGGCACCTGCCAAGGAGGAAACAAAAGCAGAGGAGAAGACAGAAACAGCAGCAGAACCGGAGGTAAAACTGATCGGTGCCCATGTTAATACGGTTGACAGTTCCTATCAGGCTGGTTTCGATGCAATGAAGGAAAAACTGGAAGAGGTATCCGGCGGAAAGATGACTGTTGAGATCCATCCAAATGGAGAGTTAGGCGGAAATGAAGCAGAATTGGTTGAGAAGATGGCAACAGGAACCGTTGATATGATCGTTGCTTCTCCAAACTTCGTAGCAACCACCGGTGTTAAAGAAGCAGACCTGTTCTCCATCCCATTCCTTTACACAGGCTTAGATCATTGGACAGCAGTTGTAGACGGTGAAGTTGGACAGACCATTACAGATAAGATCAATGCAGGCGGCGTTCTTCATAACTTAGGCTACTGGAGCTGCGGTACCAGAGAGTACTTCGGTGTTAAACCTGTAAATACAGTAGAAGATTTCAAGAACGTAAAGATCCGTGTCCAGGACTCTGATATAGTACGTTCCGTATGGTCCGCACTGGGAGCAAACCCAACAACACTGGCTTATAACGAGCTGTACAGCGGACTTCAGAACCATGTAATCGACGCAGCAGAGAATGACCTTGGAAACATCTTACTGCAGAAGTTCTATGAAGCTGGTCCTTACGTATCTCTGACTGACCATGACATTGCAACCAGAATGTTCCTGATCGGAGCTAACAAGTACAACAGCTTAACTGATGAGCAGAAGCAGTGGGTAGATGAAGCAGCAGAATATGCCTGCAAAGAGCAGAGAGCATTTGATAAAGACCTGAACGATAAAGCACTTAAGACCATCAAGGAAAATGGCGGTATCGTTAATGAAGTTGATAAAGAAAGTCTGATCGCAGCTTGTGCAGATGCAAGAGCGGCAGCAGCAGAGAAGATCGGTGTAACTGATCTCTACAACAAGGTAAATGAAGCAGCAAAATAAGCAGGCATAGCAGATACGGCATTGTAAGAAAAACGCGTATAGCTGTGTAGATAGTTGTACGCGTTTTTCATATGTTTTTCCAGAATGTTTTGCACCTGATCCCGTGAAAAGATTCCGGGAGAACATTGAAAATGGAGGTTTTAACGTGAAAAAGATATGTGATCTGATGGAAAAAGTTCTGTATATCGTAGGAATGGCATCTGTTGCAGTTTTCTTTGTGTGCACCACAGTACAGGTATGTTCCCGTGTATTCGGATTCCAGGCGGCTTTTACAGAAGAAGTTGCCAACGCCGCTCTGGCATGGTGCTGCTTTATCGGATCAGCACCAATGGTTCGCTCCAATGAACACTTTAAATTTACAGCATTAACCGAAAAATTAAAAGGAAAATCCCTTTTTGCAGATGAACTGGCAGGACATATATTTGTCCTGATCTTCAACCTGGTGGTTGGCATTTACGGCATTAAGCTGGTACAGCAGTTTGCAGCATGGAAAATGACTTCTATGCCGGTAAGTAAAGGATGGAGCTGGTTATGTGTTCCCATCTTTGGCCTTACAGCAGCAGTGTTCTCTGTAGAAAATATCATAGATTGTATCAAACATCCTGACAGAGGCCAGGTAGAAGATGCAGTTGAAAAGGCAATGAAGGAGGCAGAGTTATGATCCTGGTACTGGTAGCAGCGTTTTTAGTTTTATTATTTGCAGGAATCCCCATTGCCTATATCCTGGGTCTGGTGGCACTCCTTGGTATTTCCCAGTTAAATTCTATTTCTTTAATTACAGTTGTACAGAAAATGTTTACCGGCCTGAACAGCTTTACACTGCTTGCAGTTCCGCTGTTCGTTCTGGCAGCAAACATTATGAACCGTGCTAAGATCAGTGAGAAACTGATCCAGTTCTGTAATGGTATCGTAGGAAGATTCCCAGGCGGTCTTGCCTATGCAAATGTATTAGTATCTATGTTATTTGCCGGAATTTCCGGTTCTTCCCAGGCTGATACAGCAGGTATCGGTTCTATTCTGATCCCGGCTATGGAGGAAGAAGGTTACAATCAGGAAACTTCCGTAGGTGTAACTGCGGCTTCTTCTACCATCGGTATCGTTATCCCGCCATCTATTCCTATGGTCGTTTACTCTTCCGTAGCAGGCGCATCCATCGGCGCTCTGTTTTTAGGCGGTGTTGTTCCGGGTATCCTGATCGGTCTTGGACAGATGTTTGTTATTTTCATGGGAAATAAGAAATATCATTATCCAAAACAGGATCCAATGTCATTTAAAGACTTTTTAAAGCTGGCTATAAAATGTCTTCCTCCAGTATTAACACCTGTTATTATTATCGGCGGCGTTATCGGAGGCCTGTGTACAGCAACTGAGTCCGCAGCGATTGCATGTATCTACGCGATCATCCTTGGTGTATTCGTATTTAAGAACCTTTCTTTAAAAGATGTAAAACCATTACTTTATGACACACTGCGTACCAGCGCCACTTCCCTGTTTGCTCTGGCAACCGCAAATGCTTTGGGACAGCTTTTAAGCTACTACAATGTAAGTACCAGCGTTCAGCAGATGTTCGCTACCTACTTCCCATATAAGTGGCAGTTCTTGCTGGCTGTGATCGGATTCTATTTATTCCTTGGAACATTTATGGATGCTATTCCTGCAATGATCCTGTTCGTTCCTGTATTAATGCCTGTTGCAACCGCATTTGGCATCACACCAGTACAGTTAGGTCTGATCATCGTTATCACACTGGCAGTTGGTCAGGTAACACCTCCTTACGGTCTGTGTTTGCTGATCGCAGGAAGGATTTCCGGAATGAGTGTGCAAAAGTCGTTTAAGGCTGTTATCCCGTATATCATGGTTTCTGTAGTAGTAGTAGTGCTGATCGCATTTTTACCGGATATCGCCTTTGCATTACCGAAACTTATTAAGCCAGAGTGGTTTTAACATGTAATTCTAAAGGAGGGATTTCTCATGGAGAAAAAGAAGGTAGCGATCGTCACATTAGGTGACAGCCGTCGCGAATTTTATAAAAAGAGAGAAGCAATTGTAGCAAGCGAGATTGAAAAGGTAAAAAAGGCCTTTGGGGATAAATATGACCTTTATATCTCACCTATTGTATTTGACACAGAAGATGGACAGAATATTTCTGATGAGATCAAGAAACAGGGCATTGAAGCTGTGATCATCCATGTGCCTATCTGGGCAACCCCATCTTTAGCATTCCGCATTGCCTATGGAACTTCCTATCCGGTGTTGCTGTTAGGAAATTTGCAGCGCAATACGTCCAGCCTTGTAACACTGTTGGCAGTTGGGGGTATGTTGGACCAGACCGGAAAGAAGTGTATCCGTGTATCAGGTGATTATGAAGATCCACAGATCCAGGAAAAGGTAGATAACTTTGTAAAAGGTGTTTATGTGGCAGAAGGCATTCGCCGTTCCAGCTATGGAATGATCGGCGGAAGAAGTATTGGTATTGGGACTACGGTAGCAGATCCAAGCCAGTGGCAGAGTACCTTTGGGGTAGAGTTTGACCACTGCGACCAGTATGAGATCGTATACCGTGCAAAGGCACTGGACGAAGAACGTGTCCAGAAGCATTTAAAGTGGGTAAAGGAAAATGTCCCGAGGATCGAATACGGTGACAAGTTTACAGAGAAAACACTGGAATTACAGGTACGCAGTTATCTGGCGTTAAAGGATATGGCTGCGGAAAAGAAATATAACTTCATGGGCATCAAGTGCCAGCAGGATATGAGTGACCATTTTGTTCTCCAGTGTCTGGGCGTGGCATTATTAAACAACCCATATGACGCAGACGGCGAAAAGACACCGATTCCTACCTCTTGCGAGTGTGACTGCGATGGTGCTATGACCATGCGCATCTTAAATCTGTGCGCAGAAGGAAAGCCTTCCTGTTTGCTGGACATCAAGTTCTTTGACGGAAACGATAAGGAATTTGTACTGGCAAACTGCGGCAGCGTGGCACCATATTTCGCTGATCCGGACAACAAAGAAGAAGCTATGAAGAAGATCGCTTTAATGCCTCATATCTTCGGGGAAGCAGGTGGTGCATCCATCCAGTTTATCTCCAAACCAGGTGATGTAACGGTTGCCAGACTGTTCCGCAGCAATGGGAAATATGTATTAGGCTGCTTTGAAGGAACCACAAAGATGTATCCTCTTGAGAAGTTAAAAGAGACTACATACTGCTATCCACATGCATTCGTAGAAGCAGAGGCAGACTATGAAAAGTTCTACGAGAAGATCAACTCAAACCATCTGCATATGGTTTATGGAAAGTATGCGAAGGTTTTGAAGATGTTCTGCGAGATCGTGGGAATTGAGTATATCTGCTTTAATAAGTAGTGTTTATATAAAAAACAAATGAATGAGTTGTAAAATTTACAGGTTTACACAGCAACGTCAAAATGTTATGATACTGGTACATTATTTACGAAAACGATATACCGGTGTCCTGAGGCCAGAAATCTTCCTGCAAGCAGGCTTGCATCAGATTTCTGGCCTTTTGGCTATGGTATTATCATGATGTTGTGGCAAAAGGTATTTTGCGGTGATTAACAGAATGTGAGGGGAAATGTATGAGACTCTTATACGAGTTATCCTGGTTATGGGAGATGATAGGTATCGCCATGGCTGCTGCGGTTGTCTGTGTGGCTTGTGCTGCGCTGATCTGTAAGGCAGCAAAGAAGAAACTCAGCAGGAAAGTGATAGCAGTTGTTGCTGCTGCGGCGTTTGCAGGTGCTGTTTTGGCAGTTATTCTAATCGCACGGACACCTATGCCGCTTTGAAAACACTGATCCACTTATACGGTTTAAGATAAAATTAACCCCATTTTCCCGGGAAATGTGCTATACTATCAGCACAGCAGTTACCAAGGAGAAAGGCGGGGAAAAGTATTATGAACAAGGTGATTACAGTGAGCCGTGAATTCGGCAGCGGGGGAAGAGAACTGGGTGTGAAGCTGGCAGAGGCGCTGGGGATTCCCTTTTATGACAAGGAACTGATCTCCATGGCAGCAGATGATATTAATATTGCAGAGGAAGCGTTCCGCAAATATGATGAGCATGTGATCGAGGACGATCCTTTGGATCACAAGATCCATCATTCTTTTTCGGAGTTGTATAAAGTGCCTATGTCTGACCAGATCTTTGTGGCCCAGTCCAATGTGATCCGCAGACTGGCTTCTCATGGCCCATGTGTGATCGTAGGACGCTGCGCAGATATGATCCTGGAGGACAGCGTGAACATTTTCATTTATTCAAAAATGAAACAGCGCATAAAACGTCTGATGGAGCTGGAACCGGAAGAAGGCATCAACGAAAAAGACATGGAAATGAAGATCCGTGCTGTTGACCGCAAGCGCCGGGATTATTACCAGTATTATACTGGAAATACCTGGGGAAGAGCCCAGAATTATCATCTTTGCGTGGACAGCAGTTTAGTTGGCGTTGACGGCTGTTTAAGAGCTGCTCTGGCATATCTGGAAGATGTGTGCAAAGATGAAGAAAAGCCGGAAGATGGCGAAAAAGAAACCGTATAACGGAAAAAGAAAAATATCGGAATGCAATTAAAGACCGTGAATAATTCCCGTCCATAAGACTCATAATAAGAATGTACAAAGGAAGTACAGATCAAAAAACAGGTGAGTCCATGGAAAAACCGGGAAAGAAACTGAAGAAATTTTTTATTATAACAGGAATCACAGGAATGGTGTATGCAGGTCTTAAATACCTGCTGCCACTTGTGGTTCCTCTTTTATTGGGTTATACACTGGCACTGCTCCTTCGGCCATCGGCCCGGTTTTTACAGCACCGGATTACAGTGCGTATATTTGGAAAAAAATGGAAGCCGTCACTGGGACTGATCGTATCGGTACAGCTGCTGATCTTAGCGGTGCTTGGAAGTTTTTTGCTGACTTTGGGCATCCGCCGTCTGTGGGAAGAAACGTCTACTTTGATGAACCAGCTTCCGGTATGGCTGGATGGGCTTTATTTCTGGATCGAGGAAAAATGTTCCGGTCTTGAGAAGCGGTTCGGCCTTGATCCCGGCTGGGGAATCCATGTGGCAGGAAGTATGATCGAAGCAGGAACAAAGTATGTGAAAGAGAAATCGGTGCCGTCCTTGATGGCTGGCTCTTATTATACAGCCGGAGTTATAGGTCGTATTGGATTTATAAGCCTGTTTTCTTTCTGCAGCGCCATTTTAAGCTTACAGGAAATGGAAGAGTTAAAAGAACGGCGGGACCGGTCTGTTTTCAGCCGGGAGTTCCGTCTGATCGGTGACAGGCTGGTAAGCACCGGGAAAGTGTGGTTTAAAAGCCAGGGGATCATATTTTTACTTACCTCATTTTTGTGTACAATAGGCATGTTTTTGGTGGGAAATCCATGTCCTGTCCTTGTGGGAATGGGGATTGGTATCATGGATGCCTTTCCGGTATTAGGAACAGGAACGGTGCTGGTGCCGTGGGCGGTCATTGAGATTGCCATGGGAAGCTGGAAAATAGCATTGATCTTAACCGGTTTATATCTGATCTGTACTTTTATGCGGCAGTTCCTGGAAGTACATCTTATGAGTGGACAGATGGGGCTTTCGCCTTTTGAGACACTGGGGGCAGTGTATGTGGGGCTGAAGCTGTTTGGAATCGCGGGGCTGTTTCTGGGGCCGCTGGGGTTATTGTTGATCGAGGATATGACAGAATTATTGATCACGCAGCCTATGAACGATGAACAGAGGCATAATGAAACAAATAAGTCAGCTATGATAGACGGTGGTAACCGTTTTATGTCCCATTGACAAAAATCCCGTTCTGGCGTAAAATCGAAAGGAAATGACGTAAATCAAAGAGAATCTATGAAATTCCATGAAAATGGTGTTGAAGGGGATCATTAAGTCGGACAGCCCGTTACAGAGAGAGGAACACTGGTGGAAGTTCCTTACGAAAGCGTGACCCAACCTGCCCTGGAGCTCTGTATGATAAATGCAGCGTATTTCCTGCGTTAGAGGATAAACAAGAGGGTTTCTGCAGAGGTAAAATGTCATTTGCCTCAACATTTTTGCAGGAACTAAGAAGGGTGGTACCGCCGAGTCATTCGGTCCCTTGCAGTAAGTTGATGCATGGGATCGGATGGCTCTTTTGATTTTATGTACTCTCGAAACCTTTCCTGCACTTGCCTTTGCGGCTGATTTTCCGCCAGTCGCGCCCAAATTTCATCAACGTACGCCCCGCGTACGCCTCAGAAATCTGAGCACAACTGACAAAAAATCTTCTCGCAAAATCAAGTACAAAAAGGTTCCGAAAGTACATGGTTTAAAAAGAAACAAATAAGGAGAAAAATCATGGCAGACAACAAAAAAATGGTAGAAGCGATCACATCCATGGACACTGACTTTGCCCAGTGGTATACCGATGTGGTTAAAAAAGCAGAGCTGTGCGATTATGCAAGCGTAAAGGGCTGTATGGTCATCAAGCCAGCTGGATATGCGATCTGGGAGAACATCCAGAAAGAACTGGACCGCAGATTTAAAGAGACAGGTGTACAGAACGTATACATGCCTATTTTCATTCCGGAAAGCCTGTTAGAGAAGGAAAAAGACCATGTAGAAGGTTTCGCACCGGAAGTTGCATGGGTAACTCATGGCGGATTAGAGCCACTTCAGGAGAGACTTTGCGTAAGACCTACTTCTGAGACTCTGTTCTGCGATTTCTATGCAAGAGACATCCATTCTTACCGTGACCTTCCAAAGGTATACAACCAGTGGTGCTCTGTTGTTCGTTGGGAGAAGACAACCCGTCCATTCCTTCGTTCCAGAGAGTTCTTATGGCAGGAAGGACATACTGCTCATGCAACTGCTGAAGAGGCAGAGGAACGTACCATCCAGATGTTAAATGTATACGCTGATTTCTGCGAGCAGGTTTTAGCGATCCCGGTTATCAAGGGACAGAAGACTGATAAGGAGAAATTTGCAGGTGCAGAGGCTACTTACACCATCGAGTCCCTGATGCATGATGGTAAGGCATTACAGTCCGGTACCAGCCACAACTTCGGTGACGGCTTTGCAAAGGCATTTGATATCCAGTTTACTGATAAAGACAATACATTAAAGCATGTTTACCAGACTTCCTGGGGTATGACAACCCGTATGATCGGCGCTATCATCATGGTACATGGTGATGACAATGGTCTGGTACTGCCTCCAAGAATTGCTCCTGTACAGATCATGGTAGTTCCGATCCAGCAGAAGAAGGAAGGCGTATTAGACAAGGCATTCGAGTTAAGAGACCGTCTGATCAAGTCCGGCTTCTCTGTAAAGGTAGACGACAGCGACAAGAGCCCGGGCTGGAAGTTTGCTGACTGCGAGATGCGTGGTATCCCGTTAAGAGTAGAGATCGGACCAAAGGATATGGAAAACAACCAGGCTGTTCTGGTACGCCGCGATACCCACGAAAAGACCGTTGTTTCCCTGGACGAGTTAGAAGCAAAGGCAGCAGAACTGCTTGATACCATCCAGCATGACATGTTAGAGAAGGCAAGAAAGCACAGAGATGCCCACACTTATACCGCTTTAGGCTGGGATGAGTTCGTTGAGACCATTAACACAAAGCCAGGTTTCGTAAAGGCTATGTGGTGCGGATGCCAGGAATGCGAAGACAAGATCAAGGAAGTAACCGGCGCAACTTCCAGATGCATGCCATTTGAGCAGGAAACTCTGTCTGACAAGTGTGTATGCTGCGGAAAGCCAGCTAAGAAGATGGTTTACTGGGGACGTGCATATTAATATGAAAATGAATATCCCGGAACCTGCAAGAAAGATCATTGACAGGTTAAATGAACATGGTTACGAGGCCTATGTAGTAGGCGGCTGTGTCCGGGACATGATCCTGAAAAGAGAGCCGGGAGACTGGGATATTACCACCAGTGCCAGACCGGAGCAGGTCAAGGCTCTCTTTACCAGGACACTGGATACAGGCATACAGCATGGCACTGTGACCATTATGGTTGGAAAAGAGGGATATGAGGTAACTACATTCCGGGTGGACGGCGATTATACAGATGGCCGACACCCGGATACTGTTACTTTTACCCCTTCTCTTGAAGAAGATTTAAAGCGCCGTGACTTTACTATTAACGCCATGGCTTATAATCACAATACAGGCCTGGTGGATATTTTCGGCGGCAGGGAAGACATTGACCGTAAAGTGATCCGCTGCGTTGGAAATCCAACGGAACGTTTTACAGAAGATGCCCTGCGTATCCTGCGGGCTATCCGTTTTTCTGCCCAGCTGGGATTTGAGATCGAAGATGCCACACGGCAGGCGATCACAGAAATCGCTCCAAATCTGATCCACGTAAGCAAAGAACGTATCCAGGTGGAACTGACCAAGCTGCTTTTAAGTGACCGGCCACAGACTATGAAGCTGGTATATGAAACAGGCATCAGCCCCTATGTTTCTGAAACATTTCACAAAATGGGAGAAATGCTTGCAGATATGCCGATTACTGTTCCTGCAAAAAAGGCCCTTCGTTGGGCTTTATTTTTAAGAAAAGGAACACCGGAGCAGTCAGTGCGCATTTTACGGGATCTGAAACTGGATAATGATACTATTTACCAGGTAAAGGTGCTGACTGGTTGGATCGAAAGATCCATTTGCGGGGAGATCGCTCTTCCAGATGGAAAAACAGATGAAATGTGTACGCTGGAAACGGCAGCAGAACTGGAATTTATGCCAGGTATCGAAAGCAAGCCTCAGATCCGTAAAGTCATGAGCCAGATGGAACCGGAATTATTTGATGATCTGTTAAATATTAAGCTGTGTCTGGCAAAAGAGGCAGCAAAAGACAAGGATAGCGAAAGTGTGGCGGTAAGGCAGTTAGAGCGGATCTGTGCATTGCGGGATGAGATCCGCGCAGACGGTGACTGCATTTCCTTAAAAATGCTTGCTGTTACCGGAAATGACCTGATAAAAGCCGGAATGAAGCCGGGAAAAGAAGTGGGGCAGACATTGCATCATTTTCTGGAACTGGTTTTGGAAGAGCCGGAGAAGAACAGCAGAGAATACCTTCTTGGAATGTTAAAAGTATAAAACAGTTAATAGATTTGCAAAATAGCACAGAGTATATTTATAGATAAATAGTCAGCTTTTAAATTTATTTGTTACTATGTTTTACAAAATTATTTAGGTTAATAAAAAATAATCATGTATGTTTTTACTTAATTTTAATGATGTATGTGTATAAAAACATTGCAATATTTACAAAGGTTGGCTATAATATTGGATACATGATGTGAACATCACAGTTCAAAGGAGGATTTGAAAATGAAATTAATCAACACAGAAAAAGCACCAGGCGCAATCGGACCTTATTCTCAGGGTTTTGAAGTAAACGGTATTGTTTATACTTCCGGTCAGATCCCGGTAAATCCAGCTGACGGCACTGTACCAGAAGGCATCGCTGCACAGGCTGAGCAGAGCTGCAAGAACGTAGGAGCTATCCTGGAAGCAGCAGGAAGCGGCTATGACAAAGTTATCAAGACCACCTGCTTCTTAGCAGATATGGGCGATTTCGCAGCATTCAACGAAGTATACGCTAAGTACTTTACTTCTAAGCCAGCTAGAAGCTGCGTAGCAGTTAAGTCTCTTCCAAAGGGCGTTCTTTGCGAGATCGAAGCAATCGCTGAGAAATAAGTAATAGTTGTGAAATAAAAATGGCTGCAGTTTCTTAGAAGCTGCAGCTTTTTTTCGCTTAAAATGGAAGTGGGAAACGCGCCCGGGGGCGCGTTGCAGGCTGTGAAGCGTTTGGAGCAGAACGGAAAGCGGTGCAAGGCCATTTATCAGGTACGGAGAGGTTTTAAATATGAAGAATAACATTGTGATCATGAATTTCAGTGGAGTTTACGAAGTGCAGGGCCTAAAGGCAGTGCTGGAGGCAGGAAAAACAAATAATCATATTATTTCCCAGTTGGACTGCCAGGACATTCCGGGGACTAACTGCTATTGTGATAGCCTGGCAGAGGAAGAGATCGAAAAGAGAATTGTCCCATTTGGTCCGGAAGGACTGCATTTTTTAGACTCCGGCAATTACCATTATCTGACAAAACTGTGGCTGGAATTGGTAAAGGAACCTTTTGAACTGTTAGTATTTGACCACCATACGGATATGCAGAGACCGGCCTTTGGCGGCATTTTATCCTGCGGTGGCTGGATCCGGGAAGCACTGGAGACCAATGAAAATTTAAAACATGTAATTCTGGTGGGACCACCGGAAACTGCCATGGAAGAAACAAAAAGGGAGCTTTTGGAAGACGGGGAAGAATTGATCAGGAAAGTAACCTGGATCTCTGAGGAAGAATTTCTTCAAAATGTGGAAAAGCCGGATGGAATAAAGAAACTTTGTGGACAGTGCAAAGAAAATGATTTAGGAGCCGATGAAAAAGATCCATTGCCACTGTATATTTCCATTGATAAAGATATTTTATCAGAGTCTGAAGGAAAGACCAACTGGGATCAGGGAAATGTGGCTTCAAATCAGGTTTTACATTTTATAGATGCGTATATGCAGCAGACACCGGATAAAACGCTTATTGGTGTGGATGTATGCGGGGAAGACCCGGAAGCAGACAGTGAGGAAGTTCAGGCGGTCTGCCGGGAAACCAGTGAAAAGATCAGCAGCTTTGTAATGACATTGTTTAAAGCGGATTAAAAAGTAAAAATCTGCCAGTTATCCCCGTCGGATCAGACGGGGATTTTTGCTGTATATTTTAAAGAATTTTCCATGCCACCAAAGCCAGGATGACCAGAAAGATCACATTATAAAGTGTAAATACCTTCATATAGCGCCCGGTATGCGCATTTTCTGTCCCCACATAAAAACGATAGGAGATCAGACTGGCTAAGGATGCGATCAGAGTTCCAAGGCCGCCGATATTGACCCCGTACAGCAGAGGTGTGACCTGGTCTGTAAAGCTTGAAAGCAGGATGGCAGCAGGTACATTGCTGATGCACTGGCTTAAAAGGATCCCAGCGCCCAGTTCACGTCCCCGGATCAGCTTGTGGAGCAGGTCAGATACTGCTGGGATGTTCTGCACATTTCCGATGAACAGAAAAAAGAAAACAAACGTTAAAAGCAGAAAGTAATCTGCTTTATGGAACAATGCCCGGTTGGTAAAAAGCAAAGTTACGAGGACGAGAACCAGCATAACAGGATATGGGATCAGGTGGGATACGCATCCCAGACAGACCACAAAAAGAGCCAGGTAAACAGCCAGCTTTTTCGGTTCTGGTTGTTCTTCTACTGGTTGGGAAGCTATGTCTACAGATGCAGAGGGAAGCATGCAGGCTGCCGCAACCAGCAAAATCAGAGAAAGGGCTGTAAGGGGAAGCATACGCATCAAGAAAGTCCCTGTGGAAACAGAAAAGGCAGAGGCCAGATACAGGTTCTGGGGATTACCTACAGGTGTGAACATGCTTCCTAAATTTGCTCCGATAGTCTGCAAAACAATGGTGGAGATCAACAGTTTTTGCTGTCCGGTCATAGTCAGGATCATAATGCCAAAAGGCACGAATGTAAGCAGCGATACATCATTGGTGATGAACATGCTGGAAAAGAAGCACAGCAGGGAAAGCACCAGTATTAATTGCCGTGTAGTCCGTACTTTTGTAAGCAGTGCAGAGCCGAGAAAATGAAAAAGACCAATACTCTGAAATCCAGCCACCACCAGCATAAGACAGAAAAGCAGGGAAAGGACCCGGAAGTCGATATACCCTATATAAGCGGCAGAGGGATGTACAAAGAATGCGGAAATAAAGGCTAAAATTCCGGCAACACATAATACAGTTTCTTTTTTAAAAAAGCGGATACAGGTATCTACAAATGGTTTCATAATCAACATGTCCTTTACAATATTCAATCAACAAATTCAGTTTATTCAAAATAAAAGTATACAGCGACTGGTGGAATTTGTAAAATCAAAATGAAAATGGTATACTACAATAATTAGCTTACTCAGGAACAATGCAATGAAGATGAAGAGGTGCTGTGTATATGGAGATTGACATTGAGAAACTGACTTGTGGAATACAGTTGACAGATATAGAGCGGAATGTATTGGAATATCTGCTGACTCATCTTGATCAGGCTTTAAAATTAGGGGTACGGGGAGTGGCCCGGGAAAACTTTACGTCTACATCCACAGTTATGAGACTTTCGCGTAAACTGGGTTATAATGGTTTTATTGAGATGTATTATAAACTTCTGGGAGCAGTGGGCGGTGTCAGCCGTGGTTATGAGGTAAATGAAGATTTTGTCAGCCATTTTGCCGGAAAGGAAGCTGTATCTTTGGAAAACTACCAGAACCTGCGCAGGGCGGCAGAAAAAATCTGCGCAACGCCGGATACTGTATTTATTTATGGTATGGGCTTTTCCTCTATGATGGCAAATTATCTGGGAAAAAAACTTCTGGTTTTGGGTATTAAATGTATTTTATCAGATGGGGCAGATTCTATTGGTATTTTTGAAAATAACATGGAGTCCATAGGTGTTTTTATTGCGTTTTCCAGATCGGGGCGTTCACCTCATGTGTTGAACCGGGTAAAGACAGCAGAAGAAAACTCTATTTTTACAGTAGGGTTTACACATGCAGGGGATAGTCCTTTGAAAGAGCAAAGTGATTGTGTGATCGAGGTAGAAGATGATAATCCTTTAGATGACAGGAATATGAAACCTACCCTTTATTTTGCAAAAACAATGATGATGATCGAACTTTTGATCTATGAATATTATCGCATTTCTATAAAATAAGAGCGTATTTATACAATTTTATATAATTCTGTGAAACGTGTTACGCAATTGGGTAAAAACGTGTTACGTAATTGGGTAACACGTTTTCTTTTGGTCTGAAAATCTGTACTTTTTCTCAGTAAGCTGTATAATTCCAAATATCACCACGTGGAATAAAAAACATAATCTTTTACAGACAGTGAATATTATGTTGGAAAATGGAGAGAGGTAAAATGAAAGAAAAAGTAATGAGTGCTATGCAGGCCTTTTCAAAGGCTATGTTCATGCCTGTGCTGATCCTTCCTATTGCAGGCCTTCTGATCGCCGTGGGAAATGTTTTGACAAATGCGAGACTGATGGAAATCTTACCGTTTCTTGACAATCCGGTAACAAAGGGATTTGGAACAATCCTTTCAGGCGCACTGGTAGCGATACTGAATAACCTAGGACTGATTTTCTGTACTGGTATTGCAATCGGACTTGCAAAGAAGAAAAAAGCGGAAGCCGGATTTACAGCACTTCTTGCATTCCTGGTATTTATCAATGCCATGAATAAATTCATGGGATTAAGAGGAATGTTAGTGGATGCAGACGCATTGAGAGGAAGCGGCCAGGCAGTAGTTCTGGGAATTCAGATCCTGGATATGGGTGTATTCCTGGGAATTATTCTTGGATGTGTAAGTGCATATGTGCATAACCGTTTCATTGATACGGAATTTAACAATGCATTCCAGATCTATGGAGGTGCAAGATTTGTATTTATTGTACTGATCCCGGTTATCATCATTCTTGCAGTTGTTCTTACTTATGTATGGCCTCCTGTGCAGATGGTGATCGACAGTCTGGGATATTTCATTAACAGAACCGGAAACTTTGGTATTTTTATTTACGGAGCACTAGAACGGCTTCTGATCCCTACAGGACTTCATCATCTGGTTTACACCCCGTTTCTTTACACAAAACTGGGTGGTACAGAGCAGATTGCAGGTCAGGTATACGAAGGCTGCCGAAATATTTACTATGCGGAAATGGCAGATCCGTCTATCCCGATCTTATCCTCTTCTGTAGTATGGGATGCAAGAGGACTTTCAAAAATGTTTGGTCTGGTTGGCGCATGCCTTGCAATGTATCACACAGCAAGACCCGAAAACCGTCAGAAGATCAAAGCAATCCTGATCCCGGCTGCATTTACATCCTTTATTGCCGGTGTAACAGAACCAATTGAATTCTCTTTCCTGTTTGTAGCGCCGATCTTATTTGTAGCCCATGCAGTATTAAGCGGACTTGGAATGGTAGTATTTAATATATTAAACTGCCGTGCCATCGGACCAAATGGATTTATTGATTTCCTCCTGTATAATATCCCGTTAGGAATTGGAAAGACACATTGGCCAATTTATCTTTTAATAGGAGTTGCGGAATTTGTTATTTATTATTTCTTATTCCGTTTCCTGATCACCAAGCTGAACTTAAAAACACTTGGGCGTGAAGATAATGGAATGGAAATGAAACTTCATACAAAGGCTGAGTATAAAGAAAAGACTGCAAAAGCATCTACAGAAAAAACGGCAGCATCTGAAAAAGGGGAGATCAATGCAAAGCTGATCGTAGAGGCATTAGGTGGTCCGGATAACATTGAAAAAGTAGATAACTGTTTTACACGTTTACGTCTGATCGTAAAAGACAGTTCAATTGTTAAGGATGAGGTTTTAAAGCAGAAAACAGGAGCAGCAGGCGTATTTAAGAAAAATGAGACAGTTCAGGTAGTTTACGGTCTTCAGATCAATCAGGTAAGAAAGGCAGTAGACAAGGAACTGGGCTTGGATCAGTAATAGAAGGGAGATCATAAAAATGGACGGAAAAAAGTTTAATGTAGTGATTGCCGGAGGCGGCAGTACTTACACACCAGGAATTGTAAAAATGATGCTGGAACATCAGGAAGACTTTCCGCTGAATTCAGTAACACTTTATGATAATGATGCAGAGCGTCAGGCTGTTATAGGTGAAGCACTTGAAATATTAATGAAAGAAGAGGCTCCACAGATTCATTTCGCATATACGACCGACCCAGAAACAGCGTTTACAGGAAAGGATTTCTGTATGGCACATATCCGTGTAGGAAAATATGCAATGCGCAGGTTGGATGAGCGGATCCCAATGAAATATGGCGTTGTTGGACAGGAAACCTGTGGCCCGGGCGGTATTGCTTATGGAATGAGAAGCATTACCGGTATGCTGGAGATTATTGATTATATGGAAAAATATTCTCCGGATTGCTGGATGCTCAATTACTCTAATCCTGCATCCATCGTTGCGGAGGCCTGCCGTGTATTAAGACCAAAGGCAAAGGTGATCAATATCTGTGATATGCCGGTAGGTACCAGAAGAAGAATGGCATACATTGTAGGAAAAGAGTACGATGATCTGGATGTTCGCTATTTTGGTTTAAATCACTTTGGCTGGTGGACCAGTGTAAAGGATAAAACAACGGGCGAAGATTATATGCCTAAATTAATAAAATATGTTGCTGAAAACGGTTATCTTACCCAGAAAGCAATCGAAACACAGCATATGGATGCAAGCTGGCAGGCGACACACAGAAAAGCGAAAGATCTTCTGGCCCTGGATCCACAGTTTTTACCAAATACATACTTAAAGTACTATATGTATCCGGATTATGTAGTAGAACATACAGATCCAAACCACACCCGTGCAGATGAGGTTATTGAAGGCAGGGAGAAAGAAGTATTTGGCGCAGCAAGAGAGATCATCCGCAAAGGAACTGCTACAGGCGGTGAGTTTACTGTTGATAATCATGCGGCTTTTATCGTATCACTGGCAAGAGCGCTGGCTTATAATACACATGAGATCATGCTGTGTATTGTGGAAAATAAGGGTGCCATCAGCAATTTTGATGATGACGCTATGGTAGAGGTTCCTTGTGTTGTAGGTTTTAATGGTCCGGAGCCAATGTGCCAGGGAGAAATCCCAACCTTTGAAAGAGGTATGATGCAGGAACAGCTTGCAGTTGAAAAACTGGTTGTACAGGCATATGTAGAACACAGCTATTTAAAACTGTGGCAGGCGCTTACTTTATCAAAGACAGTTCCAAGTGCTTCTGTAGCAAAACAGATCCTGGATGATCTGATTGAAGCAAACAAGGATTACTGGCCTGAATTAAAGTGATCAGGAGGTGCGTATGGGATTATTTGGCTGGCTGAAAAAAGCACCAGAGATTAAAAAAGCAGAATTTGTATCTCCGGCTACAGGAAAAATTATTCCGGTCGATCAGGTAGAAGATGAGACATTTGCTTCTAAAATCCTAGGAGATGGTTTTGCTGTGGAACTTACAGATGGTGAAGTAATTGCTCCATTTGACGGCGAAGTGACGGCTGCATTTCCTACAGGACATGCCTATGGTTTAAAACGTGAAGACGGTTTAGAATGTTTGATCCATATTGGTTTGGATACAGTAGAATTAAATGGTTCTGGATTTGATGTAAAAGTAAAACAGGGGGATCAGGTAAAACAGGGACAGGTGCTGGTAAAGGTTGATCTGGACCAGGTGACAGGCGCAGGAAAATCTCTGGTATCACCGGTTGTATTTTCAAGCGGAGCAATGTTTACGCTGTTGGAAAAAGAGTTTGCTGTGAAAGGTGAAGAAATCTTACGTCTTGAACAGTAATTATAAAACAGATAATATTTATTGAGCACTCAGTTAAAAGCAGGAGTTGTCCGAACTGATATTTTGCGGATAACTCCTGTTTTTCGTATATTGTTATAATTTTTTCACTTCCACCAGGTTCGTATGCTGTCCGTTCCCTCTTGCAAATGGAGTCGGTCTCTGGGAGGTGAGTACGTTGATGGAGCCTCGTGTATCTACGCCGTTTTCGTCTGGCGTATACCAGGTGCCCTGGGAAAGAGTGGCGACACCTTTGGCTACCCGGTCGGTGATCTTAGCAGGGATCTTTACTTGCCCCCGGTCATTGTATACAAGAACCATATCACCGTCATGGATGCTACGGGCGGCGGCATCTTCCGGGTGGATCCAGAGTTTTTGTGGGTCCAGTCTGCGAAGCCCCAGGTTATTGTCATGGACCGTATGGGTGCGGCATTTGCTGTGCCAGCCGGATAACTGCAACGGAAAGCGCTTTGTCAGCGGGTCCTCCGGACCTTCCGGCGGGGCTACGTACCGGGGGATTGGCGGCATAAAGTCTTTCATAGGAGTTTTCCACAATTTAGTAGAAAACAGCTCGATCTTCCCACTTGGAGTCGGGAATGGATGATGCTCCGGGTCTTTTACCTCTTTTTCAAAGGAAATAGGATAATGACCTTCTTCAAATTTATAAATACCCTTTTCACGGAATTCATCATATTCCGGCAGTTCCGGTTCTCTGGTGCGCAGGTCATCGTAAATATAGCGCATCCACTGGCTGTAATCACGGCCTTCTGTAAATTCTTCTTCTAAGTCGATCCGCTTTGCCAGTTCCCGGATCCATTCATATTCTGTTTTACATTCATAAAGAGGTTCAATGACCTTATTGTTAAATCCCAGAAATTCCGTAAATTTCCACGGCTTTGTAATATTTTCCTCCTCAAACATGGAAACTCCTGGAAGGAGCAGGTCTGCAAATTTGGCGCTGGCGGTCATAAATAAGTCGGAGCAGACGATGAATTCGCACTTGGAAGTGTCTTTTAAAAGTTTGGCAGTGCGGTTGATGTCCCCATGCTGGTTTACAAGGGTGTTGCTTGCCAGGTTGAAGATCATTTTTATATTGGAATTCAGTGTAATATCCTTTGGATCATCAAAGATTCCCTGATCGCAGGTACGGATGCCGTCATATTCGTTCATGCCTTTACCATGATCCACTGCATCAGTCCAGAGGAAAACTGGCAGTGCTCTGTTATAAGGATTATCAAGGACCGGAAATCCCGGCAGTTCATGGGTGGAACAGTCACCGGCACCGGCTGCAGAACCACCGCTGATGCCTACATTTCCTGTAAGACAGGCAAGAAGGATAGCGCCACGGGCACTTTGCTCCCCATATGCATTTCTCTGGGCGCCATATCCCTGGATAATGGCAGCCGGTTTTGTGGTGGCATAGCGGATCGCCAGCTCACGGATGGTGTCAGCTGGGATACCGGTGATCTTTTCACCCCATTCAGGTGTCTTTGGAATACTGTCTGTTTCGCCCATTAAATAGGAAAGGCAGTTAAGGGATGGATCTGCGCCTTCCGGCATATGGGCTGCGTCAAAGCCAAGACAGCATTTATCTAAGAATTCCTGATCCTGAAGCCCTTCTTTTATAATAACGTAGGCCATGGCATCCGCCAAAGCGCTGTCTGTAGCAGGACGGATGGGGATCCACTGGGCATTTAAGGCAACAGCAGTATCATTTTTTCGGGGATCAATGACAATAATGGGAATACCGGCGGCTTTTGCCTTTTTTAAGTAAAACATGGTGCTGCTGTCAAATTTTGTCTCTGCAGGATTATGACCCCACAGGATGATCAGATGGCTGTTTAACCAGTCGGAAGGATGGGTGCCGGTCTCGCTGGTTCCATAGGTAATATCCGTTGCATTGCGGATGCAGGCAGAGCTGTAGGAGTTATAGCAGCCAAGATAACCGCCGTCTAATGCCAGCAGGCGCTGCATCATACGGTCGCCACGCATAACAGCGCTGATGCCGCAGCCGTCATTGACATAGCGGGAACCGGGACCGTAAGTATCCCGGATGCGGATGTATTCAGATGTAAGGATATCCAGGGCTTCCTCCCAGCTGATCCGGGCAAATTTCCCTTCTCCACGTTCACCGACCCGTTTCATAGGCCAGCGAAGCCGGTCTTCGCCTAAAAATGTTTTATGGTAGTTTAAGCCTTTGGCGCAGGCGCATAAGGGAACAGGATGCTCCGGTGTTCCTTTTGTTTCAGTGGAAAGTTTTTCAATAACTCCGTCACAGACGTGGGCGTAGATGATGCAGCGGCCGCCGCAGTTATTCCGCCCGGTTGTGGGAATGATCTTTGTTTCGCTCATGGGGGGTATGCCTTTCTTTTATAGGTATATTTATTAGAGTATAGCATAATCAGAAATTGCCTGTTATAGGTTTTACCTATAGCCAGATAAAGATTTTATGAAATAGACAGACCAAGGGGGATGTGTTAGAATTCAGACTATCAAAAGAAACACAGACAACAAGCAACAAACACAAACAAGGGAGATCAGACCACCGGGGCCTGATAAGAGAGGAGACAAATATTATGAAGAAAAGATGGTTATCATTAGCAGTAGCAGCAACAGCAGCAATTACCGTTCTTGCAGGATGCGGCAGCAAGGCAGCAGAGACTACCGCAGCAGCAACTGAGGCAGCAACCACCGAAGCAGCTTCTTCTGAAGCAGCTGAAAGCAGCGCAGAAGAGACCAAGGCAGAGGCAGCAGCTGAAGGCGAAATTCCTGCTCCGGAAGGCGATGACAACAAGATTTCTATCGGTGTTACACCGGTTCCACATGCTGAGATCGTAAATGATGTAGTAGTTCCAAAGCTGGAAGCAGCTGGCTGGGATGTAGAAGTAGTTGAATTTAATGATTATGTTCAGCCAAATACCAGCCTGGAAGATGGCGAGATCGATGCAAACTATTTCCAGACTATCCGTTATCTGGAAGAGCAGAACAAGGAAAGAGGACTTCATTTAGTAGAAGTTGCAGGCATCCACTTAGAGCCAATGGGTATCTATTCCAAGAATTACAAGAGCCTGGAAGAGCTTCCTGACGGAGCAACTATTGCAGTACCAAACGATGGATCCAATGAATCCAGAGCTATTAAGCTGTTAGCAGACAATGGACTGATCACTCTGGCTGAAACAGAGGATCTTTACAACCTGACCAGCATTGCAGAAAATCCACATAATTTCGAGATCACTGAGCTGGATGCAGCAAACCTGCCAAGATCCCTGGACGATGTAGACGCAGCAGTTATCAATGGAAACTACGCACTGGAAGCAAACTTAAATCCTGAGAAGGATGCTTTAGCAGCAGAGCTTGCAGACAGTGACGAAAGCTACAAGTACATTAACTATCTGGTTGTTAAAGAGGGAAATGAAGAAAGCACTAAGACTAAGGCTCTGATCGCAGCATTACAGAATGATGATGTAAAGAACTACATCGAAGAGAAGTACAGCGGTTCCGTTATCCCGGCATTCTAGGATACAGTTACCGTTCCCTGTATACAATAGCAACAGACAGAAACATCCGGAAATCCCCCACTTCTGAATGTTACCTGATATGAGATTATGAGATGGCAGAGGCTGCTGTAAAAACCTGAAAAACAGGAAATTTTGCAGCAGCCGTTTGCCCGTTTTATATCTGTTTCAATATCTGTTTAGAAGGAGAAATTTATGATCAATATTGAACACGTAAGCAAACAATTTGGTAGCCTTCAGGTGCTGGAGGATATTTCCATTAATATCGACCAGGGAGATATCTTTGGGATCATCGGACAGAGCGGCGCCGGTAAATCCACATTGCTGCGCTGCATCAACGGACTGGAAAAGTACAACGGCGGCTCTATTACAGTAGAAGGAAAGGAGATCGCAGGTCTCAGCCAGAAAGAACTTCAGTTGGTGCGCAAGGACATGGGAATGATCTTTCAGAACTTCAATCTGTTAGGCCGTCTGAATGTGTATGATAACATTGCCCTTCCTCTTCAATTCTGGGGACAGAATAAGAACAGCAAGGAAAATCATGACCGTATTATGGAACTGTTAGATCTGGTCGGCTTAAAGGATAAGGTAAACAGCTATCCCAAACAGCTTTCCGGCGGTCAGAAACAGAGAGTGGCGATTGCAAGAGCCCTTGTATTAAATCCAAAGATCCTCCTTTGTGATGAGGCAACCTCTGCATTGGATCCGCAGATCACAAAAGGTATTCTGGCACTGCTTTTAAAGATCAACAAAGAGCTGGGGATCACCATTGTTGTGGTAACCCACCAGATGGAAGTTGTAAAAGAGATCTGCAACAAAGTTGCGTTCTTAAAGCATGGTAAAATGATCGCTACCGGAAAGCCGGAAGAACTGTTCGTAGCGCCAAATAAGGACGTTCAGGAGTTCGTAGGTGACAGCGTAGAGTTCCTTCCAAAAGACGGCGTCAATGTCCGTCTGTTCTTTAACGATGAAACTGCCAGCGACAGTGCTATTACTCACCTGGCGCATGAACTGGGAATCAATTTTGGTATCTGCCAGGGCAAGCTGGAGAACTTCCGCGGAACCATTATGGGAAGCCTGGTGATCAATGTAACAGAAGCAGACAGAGAGCGTGTAACTGCATGGCTTACAGACAGAGGTATTTTATGGGAGGTGCTTGAAAATGTATGATGTAATTATGAAAGCCTTCGGGCAGACTGTATATATGGTCATCGGTTCTACCATTTTTTCCGTGATCTTAGGTTTTATCCCGGCCATCGTGCTTACAGTGACAGCACCGGACGGCCTGCGGCCTAACAAGATCATTTACGGTATCCTGGATATCCTTGTAAATGTATTCCGCAGCTTCCCATTTATCATTTTAATGGTTATTGTTATCCCGTTTACCCGTATGATCGCAGGAAAGGCCATTGGTACAAAGGCAGCTTTAGTGCCTTTAACCATTTCTGCCATTCCTTTTGTAGCCAGAGTGATTGAGTCTGCTCTTCGCAGTGTAGACCATGGTCTCATCGAAGCAGCCCGTTCTTTCGGCGCAGGAGACCTGCAGATCATCTTCCGCGTATACTTAAAAGAAGCTCTTCCGGCTATCCTTTCCGGTATCACACTGACTATGATCAGCCTGATCGGTTACAGCGCAATGGGCGGTGCCATTGGTGCCGGCGGTCTGGGCGATGTGGCCATCCGTTATGGATACCAGGCCTATAAAATGCCGTATCTGATAAGTACCAGTATTGTGCTGATCATCTTTGTGCAGGTGATCCAGAGTGTAGGAAACTTATTATATAAGAAATTATCATAAACGCAGGCTGAACCTTCGTTAACAGTCCAGGAAAAACATATATATGCATATAAAAAGCAGCCACTCTGCTGCAGGCCCTATAAATGGAACCGGCAGAGCGGCTGCTTTTTTGTGCAGTGAATGAGATGATCCGGTAAGCCGGACCAAAATATATTTAAAAGAAAAATCCTCCGATCAGATAAACAATATAAGCTGCGATCCATGCAACCACACACTGTAAGATCACAACGGTCAGTGCCCATTTTCCACCCAGCTCTCTCTTAATAGAAGCAATGGCAGCCACACATGGTGTATACAGCAGACAGAAAACTAACAGGCTGGCAGCGGACAGAGAAGTCATACTGGATACCAGTGTGCTGGTTTTTCCAAAGAGGATAGACAGCGTGGAAACAACGCTTTCCTTTGCTAAAAATCCTGTAATAAGGGCAGTGGCGATCCGCCAGTCTCCCAGTCCCATTGGATGCATTAATGGGGCGATCAGGCCGGAGATCATAGCAAGGATACTGTCCTTAGAGTCTGTAACAATGTTTAAACGCAGGCTGAAGGTCTGTAAGAACCAGATAGCAAGGGTTGCCATGAAGATAACGGTAAAGGCTCTCTGAAGGAAATCCTTTGCCTTATCCCATAACAGCAGACCAACGTTTTTGGCACCTGGCATACGGTAATTTGGCAGCTCCATAACAAAAGGAACAGCTTCTCCGTTAAATAAAGTTCCACGTAAAATAAGTGCCATTAAAATACCCATGATAATACCGCCAAAATACAGGGCTATCATCACAAGGGTGCCATGCTCCGGGAAGAATGCTGCGGTAAAAAAGGCGTAGATAGGCAGCTTTGCGGAACAGCTCATAAACGGGGTCAGCAAAATGGTCATTTTACGGTCACGTTCCGATGGAAGAGTACGGCTTGCCATAACGCCCGGAACGGTACAGCCAAAGCCGATAAGCATAGGCACGATGCTGCGGCCGGAAAGACCGATCTTTCGCAGCAGCTTATCCATAACAAAGGCTACTCTTGCCATATATCCGCTGTCTTCCAGCAAAGACAGGAAGAAGAACAGTGTAACAATGATCGGCAGGAAGCTTAATACACTTCCCACACCGTTGAAAATACCGTCCATAACAAGGGAATGGATCACCGGGTTTACATTCCAAAGGATCAGGAAATGGTCTACCAGCGTGGAAAGAGCGGAAATGCAGCTGTCAAGGAGGTCAGATAAGAAACTTCCGATCACGCCGAAGGTAAGGTAGAATACCAGTCCCATAATACCTGCAAAACAGGGTATAGCGGTATATTTTCCGGTAAGTATCTTATCCATTTTCACGCTGCGCAGATGTTCCTTGCTTTCTCTTGGCTTGATAACGGAAGCATCACAGGTTTTTGCAATAAAATCAAAGCGCATATGTGCAATGGCTGCTGCACGGTCCAGGCCGCGCTCTGCTTCCATCTGGGTAATGATATGCTCTAAGGTCTGTTTCTCGTTCTCATCCAGGTTCAAGCTGTTTATAATAAGGGAATCTCCCTCCGCCAGCTTGGAGGCAGCAAAACGCAGTGGGATACCGGCGGCTTTTGCATGGTCCTCAATCAGGTGCATAATGGCGTGAAGACAACGATGGACAGCACCGCCGTCATCATTTACATCACAAAGGTCCATGGTTCTTGGAGGTTCCTGATATTTGGCAACGTGGATGGCATGTTCTACCAGCTCGTCGATGCCCTCATTTTTGGCAGCAGAAATAGGAATGACCGGGATACCAAGCATTTCCTCCATCTGGTTGACCATAATAGAACCGCCGTTATCCCGCACTTCATCCATCATATTTAATGCAAGGACCATAGGGATATCCAGTTCCATTAACTGCATGGTCAGATACAGGTTTCGCTCAATGTTGGTGGCATCTACAATGTTGATGATGCCCTTTGGATGCTCATCTAAAAGAAAGTTTCGGGTTACCAGCTCTTCACTGGAATAAGGGGACATGGAGTAGATACCAGGAAGGTCTGTTACAAGGGTATTGCTCTTTCCGCGGATCATACCGTCTTTCCGGTCTACGGTAACGCCAGGGAAGTTACCTACATGCTGGTTGGAACCGGTAAGCTGGTTAAACAGTGTGGTCTTGCCGCAATTCTGGTTTCCTGCAAGGGCAAAGGTAAGCAGCTCTGTATCCGGCAGTGGATTTTCCGTTGCTTTAATATGGTATTTTCCGCCTTCACCAAGGCCTGGATGAGGCTTGGACTGTTCAATGGTGCTTAAGTCCGGATTCTGGGGGCGGGGAAGAACGCCGTCCCTTACATCTGTAATTTCTATTTTTTCTGCATCTGCAAGGCGCAAGGTCAGCTCATAGCTGTGGATGCGCAGCTCCATAGGGTCGCCCATAGGGGCATATTTCACCATGGTCACCTCTCCTTTGGGGATAAGGCCCATGTCTAAAAAGTGCTGGCGCAAAGCTCCTTCTCCGCCAACAGACAAAATCGTTGCAGTTTTTCCAATGGGTAGATCGCGAAGTGTCATACTAGGCTCCTTTGTCCCTGGTATATTATAGAAAAGGATATACCAGGGGTAATTTTGTTGATAAAAATTATCATTAATACCAATCTAAGGTATGACACATAAGAAGATTTGTCAAGAGAAGATTTATTATATAAAGAAGCTTTGATTTATAGCTTAAGATTTATTTTCCAACAGAATCAAATTCATCATAAATTTCTTTTGAAGGCTCCTTTGTAAGAAGGGAAACAATGACAATAGCAAGGCAGGAAAGGACAAATGCAGGAAGCAGTTCATAAATATTGAAGTTTCCGCCTAATGGGCGTACCAGATACTTCCATACAAAGACCATAACGCCGCCTGTAAGCATACCGGCCAGTGCGCCCTGCATATTGGTACGGCGCCAGAAGAGGGCGAACAGCACCAGCGGTCCGAAGGATGCTCCAAAACCGGCCCATGCAAAGGATACGATGGTGAATACAGAGCTGTCCGGGTTCCATGCCAGGAAAACGGCTACAATGGCAATTCCCATAACCGTAAGACGGGCTGCATTCATGGAAGCGGCAGTGCTCATTTTGATCTTTAAAAAGTCCTGGAGCAGGTTCTGGGATACACCGGAAGCAGCAGTTAAAAGCTGGGAATCAGCAGTTGACATGGTACATGCCAGGATACCTGCAAGTACAACGCCTGCGACCAGTGACAGTAAGAAACCATTCTGTCCAAGAAGATGTGCAAACTGGATGATAACAGTCTCAGACTGGGAGCTGGTGGTAAACATTGGGATAGAACCTGCTACAGAAGCGCCATATCCGATGATACCGATAAGAATGGCAACGCACATGGAGATCAGTACCCATACAGTTGCGATCCGGCGGGAAAGTACCAGTTTTTTCTCCTCTTCGATAGCCATGAAACGAAGGAGGATATGAGGCATACCGAAGTAGCCAAGGCCCCATGCTACGGTAGATACAATAGAAAGCAGGCCGTAAGGTGCAGCAGAAGCAGTTGCCCTGTCATGAAGCTGGGTTATGGAGAGGTAACCGGCTAGAGAAGTAGCGTTGTTTACAACTTCGCTCCAGCCACCGGCCATATGGATGCCATAAAATACGATGACGACCAGGGAAATGGACATAACCACGCTCTGGATCAGGTCTGTAGTGGAAACTGCCATGAAGCCGCCCATAACGGTATAACCTACGATAACAACTGCACCAACGATCATTGCAATGTGATAATCGGTACCGAAAAGGCTGGAGAATAAGGTTCCGATGGCTTTAAATCCGGAAGCAGTATAAGGAATAAAGAAAACAAGGATGATGATGGCGGAAATGCACATCAGGATATTTTTGTCATCTTTAAAACGACGGGAGAAGAAGTCCGGAATGGTGATGGCATTGCATACGATCGAGTAACGGCGCAGACGCTGTGCTACGATCAGCCAGTTTAAATAAGTACCAATGCCAAGGCCGATGGCGGTCCAGCCTGCGTCTGCAATACCGGTGAGATAAGCAACGCCTGGCAGACCCATCAACAGCCAGCTGCTCATATCAGAGGCTTCCGCACTCATAGCTGTTACAAAGGGACCAAGCTTTCTGCCGCCTAAATAGAAATCATCTGCGGAATCACCGCTGCCTTTCTTGCTGAAATAAAATCCTACATACACCATTGCAAGCAGATAGATCACAATGGCTGCCAGGATACCAGCCTGTCCTGAAATCATAATCTTATTCCTCCTCGAAATAATGATCTCCCTAGTCTTTCATGCGCAGAATGATTTCGGGAGAACATAATATTGAGGACGATTATAACATACATAAAAATAGACTACAATACAGAATGAAGTATAGAATAAATACTGTACGAATATTAATGAAATGTGACAAAAACCCAGTGTTTATATAGAAAAAATAACTGTACGATTATAATAAATAAAACATATACAAAAAATAAGAATTAAAATAATATCCACAGCAGGTTGTACATTTTTAAGGAAGAAAGCTGCTTAAAAAACCCGGAAGGACCTTTGCGCTGTATTCCGTCAGGGCATATTCGCCTGCACAAAGACACCAGTCATAAAGAAGGGCCCGTTCGCAGAGAGCATACAGCTTTACCATTTCATTTACATTGGAACGGCTGCTTAACTGGCCTTCAGCCTGACCTTTGGCGATGATCTTTCGCAGCAGTTTATAGTAAATCCGGTTGTGGTCTAACAGATGTTTTTCCCCATTGGTAGTCAGCTGGGTAGAATAAAGCCTTGCTAACAGGTCCAGGGAAATGCTGTCCTCGATCATATGAAAAAGTTCCCTGTTTAAAAACAGCAGCTGTTCCATAGCAGTCATTTCTGGTGTCAGAAGTCCGGTAAGTTCCTCATATTTCTCATCAAAAAGAGAGCTTAAAGTAGAAAGAAGGGCATCTTTGCCGTCAAAATAGTGGTAAAAAGAGCCTTTGGAAGTGCCGGAAAGCTCGATGATCTCTTCTACTGTCGTATCTTCATAGCCCTGCTCATAAAATAGCTTCCAGGCTGCGCTTACAATGCGGCCTCTGGTGTTGCGGGTGGATTTTTTTGCCATGGGAGGTTCCTCCGTTTTTGTTTATGTACTCTGTATCCATTATACATAAAAACGGGTCTTCTGCAAAGAAAGACAGAAAACCCGTTTGAATGAAACACGATTATATTTACAGAACCATAGCAATCACAAAGTTATAAATAGTGCAGGTGATCACGCTGATGGGAACAGCTACCATGAGAAGACGGTTAAACAGCTCATTGCGTTCTTCCTCTTTCGGGGTGGAACCAAGGATCAGGGAACCGCCGGAAGAAAATGGACTGATAGCGCTGGACTGGGCACCAAGGATCGTGCAGGCAAATAATACCGGCGCGCTTAAACCTACAGAAGCAGCCAGATTCGGGATCAGCGGGAACAATGCCGGAGCAACCACTCCTGTAGTGGAACTGAAGAAACTCATGATGGCACCTACCAGGCAGAAAGCAATAGGAACCAGAGGCTTTGGTACATTGGAACCGATCCAGGTAGAAAGTGCTTCAATGGTTCCGGCTTCTACTGCAACAGCGATCAGCATACCGGCACCTGCGATCATGATAATGGTATTCCACGGAACTTTTGCAATGGCTTCTTTCTGTGGAGCCAGTTTTAATAAAAGGGCGATCACAGTAAAGATAATGGCAACCAGACCTACATCTACTTTTCCGCTGATATATTTAACAGCAGCATTTCCCGGCATCAGGATGTTTAACAGAGGGAAGATCAGGACAACAGCCATCATAGCCATCATTAAGGTAAGGGTAGTCTTCTGGTCTTTTGTAAAGCTTTCTGGTTTCTTAAAAGTAACACCTTTACCAATATTTCTGTTTTCTTTAAAGCCAAAACGGAAGATAGTGATCAGGATCAGGGAGAAGAAGATGGCAAATGCAAAAATCTTCATTTCCATATTAAAGGAGTCTACAGCTGCGATTTCAGGAGAAGCTTCATAGGCAGTGTCAGACAGTCCGCGGAAAACAACGCCAAGATTGGAGGTTGGGAAATTACCACCGGCTAAAGCACCGCAGTTAATGGCAACAGCACCGGTCAGTTTGTCCATTCTGGACTCATCGCAGATCACCAGAGTGATCGGAGCTAAAAATGCAAGAACGGTGAAAAAAGTAGCTCCCATAACTGAAAGGATGACTGCTACTGCAAACAGCGCATAAGGCAGAAGTCCCGGAAAATTGCGACAGGCGTATAACAGGGCACCGGACATTTTCTCAAGGGTTCCGTTGATCGCTGCAAAATTATAAAATAATGAAACAGATAAGATAACAAACATGGTACTTGTAGGCCAGAAACCAATGATCTGCTTTGGCTTTAATCCCATAACGAAACATCCGATGATGTAAGCAAATACAATACAGAAAAGACCGGTATTGATCTTGGTCCTGTATCCAAGAAAAATTGCCAGTGCGATTGAAAGAATAATAATGATACTTAACATGTGTTCCCCTCCTGATAGGTGTTATATTTTCCTGAAGCTTTTATTCTGCAAGCTTCTTATTCAATTCCAAGAAGCTTGTAAGGAATGGTTCTTGTCATGTGGTAAATATGCTCCTCCGGGATGCCGTGATCTGCCAGATATTGCATATATTCCTCTAAAGCCAGCTCCCAGTGCGGATTTTCGGTCTGTCCGCCGTCTGTATCTACCATAACGTGTTCATAACCAACGGCCTTAATAAGCTCCAGATTGTCTGGGAGATTGCTCTTGTAAGCACCGCCGCCCATATTCTGTGCGTAACACCGTTCCAGGATCACGTCATAATCTTTTACCAGGCGGATCTGGTCATCTATGCTCATATCCACTACCCACCATTCCGGATGAGTGATAACGATCTTTTTAACGCCGGCATCTTTTGCAGCTTCTACCACTACAAATGCTTCTTCTGGGGAAACATGGGCTGTTCCAAGGACTACGTCATAGTCACGGATCAGTTTAAATACATCCACAAGTTCCGGAACTACCTTCCCATCCCGCACTAATTCGATGCCTTTAGCCGGATCCTGGCCCATTTTCTCTAAATGGCGTTTTGCAGATTGGGTAGGAAGCCAGATCTCTTTTGCACCCAGCTTTAAGCCTTTTTCTACGGCTTCCGGGTTGATACCGCCGATGACCTTGTTCATAACAACGCCGCCGTACATGGTGAAACCGGTATTTTCACCGTATACTTTTTTCACGTACTGATTGGTGAGATAAGCACGGTTTACTGTAAAGCCCAGATGAGTTTTGATGACAATGGCTCTGGCGCCGACTCTGACTGCTGCATCTGCCAGTTCAAAGTCATCATAAGCACGCAGCCTTAAGTCTGGATTTGTATGTACGTGCATATCGCACACACCTTTCATGGAAATCTTTCCCATAATAAACCTCCAATTTGAGAGAATATTTTATTGATCTGTTTTTATCGCTTATGTAATTATAATAATCTACTTTTGCCAACGAAAAAATACAAAATATGCTATAATATATATCGGAAAAACCGATAGCTATAAAGAAAACACAGATTGGTCAGCAGGGATCAGCGAAACAAAGGGGGAAATACAGATCATGGAAATGAAAGAACTGGATTATTTTATTGCCATAGCAGAAGAAAAGAGTATTTCAAAAGCGGCAGAGCGGCTGTTTATGGCCCAGTCCAGCCTCAGTCAGTTTTTAAGCATATTGGAAAATAATGTAGGGAGTAAGCTGTTTATCCGTACTTCCCGGGGAGTGCGTCTGACCCAGGAAGGGGAACTGATGCTCCAGTATGCATATAAGACACTGGCAGAATACCGGTCTGTACAAAACGAGATCAAAGATATGAAACAGTTAAAAAGCGGCCGTGTGATCATGGGGGTCAGCAGTTTCAGAGGTTCTTATCTTCTTCCACCAGTGTTAAATGCATTCCGCCTGGAGCATCCGGATGTGAAAGTGGAGATCGTGGAGCAAAATTCCATGGTATTAGAGCAGCAGCTGTTGTCCGGCGAGATCGATATTGCCCTTTTAGTTATGTCTGAGGCAGATCCCAGACTGAATATAGAGTGGGTCTTGAAAGATGAGATATGCCTTATTACCAGCCATACCTACCCGGTCATGGAGTTTGCAAGAAATAATGAGGATAATCCGGACTCCAGGATACCACAGTATGTGAATTTAAAAGATACACTTTCCTATGAATATCTTCTCAGCGATTATGATACGATCCTGGGCCGGGAAGCAAGGCAGATATTTAATAAGAATGGAATACAACCGATTGCCAGCAATCACAAGCTGTCAGCCCTTATGTCAGCAGCTATGGGAGCAGCAGGACTGGGACTTGCATTTACCTATTACAGTTCCAGACATTATTTCAGAAATGCAGAGTTTTTATCTCTGGGTGCAGAAAGTGCTTTTATTGATCTGGGAATAGCACTGCCGCCTGGCAGATACCATTCCAAAGCGGCTCTTGCATTTAAAGATACGCTGAAAGAGGTCCTGCAGGCGGCAGATGGCTGAACCCTATCTTATTACAAAAATAAACGTTACTTCTCTTCCCGACTGCAGATGGCAAGTCGATGCTGGTATTGATATTTCTCCTTTGTAGCCATCCCACCCCGGATATGACGCTCGGATTTGTTCAGATCCAGGACTACTCTTGTCTGGGCGGCGAGAGCCGGATTGATGGAGATCAGTCTCTCCGTGCAGTCCTTGTGTACTGTGCTCTTACTGATCCCAAAGCGTTTTGCTGTCTGCCGGACAGTAGCGTTGTGATCTATGATGTAATTGGCAATGGCGACAGCTCGTTCTTCAATATAATCTTTCATGGGTTATCCCCTTGAGAACGTTTTTTACATCATATTAGGACAATGGGAAATTTATGCAGGTTCGTGTACAATCATCTAAAAGTGTCCGCCAGAAAAAAACATTTGTATTTTATAGACATATTGTGTATAATGTTTTCCGTTGCGTATTTTTAACACTTTACCAAATAGAAGGGAATAGGAAAAGAGTATGAAGAAGATAGTTCAGGCCTGGACCGGCATCAGCCTGGTGCAGAGGATTGTGGCTGGTCTTGTGATCGGTGCTTTATTAGGAATGTTTGTTCCGTCCGAAGGAGGGATCGCCATTTTAGGTGATGTATTTGTTGGCGCGTTAAAAGCCATTGCGCCATTGTTAGTATTTTTCTTAGTTATCAGTTCTCTGTGCTACGCAGGAAAAAGCCACGGAGGCGTCATCCGTACAGTTATTATTATGTATATGTTCAGTACCTTCCTTGCAGCTATCGTAGCAGTTACTGCAAGCAGTGCATTTCCTGTAACACTGACACTGGTGGATGCGGCAACTGATATGGCAGCACCTCAGGGTGTAGCAGAAGTATTAAGAACACTTCTTATGAATGTGGTAACAAACCCGGTACAGTCTTTAGTATCTGCAAACTACATCGGCATCCTTGTATGGGCCGTTCTTATCGGTATCGCACTTCGTAAGGCATCTGATACCACCAAGCAGTCTTTAAATGATATTTCCGCAGCTCTTTCAAAGACCGTAACCTGGATCATCCAGTGTGCTCCATTTGGTATTATGGGTCTTGTATACAATACCGTTTCTGTAAATGGACTTTCAACTTTCACAGAATATGGTAAACTGTTAGCAGTGCTTTTAGGCTCTATGCTGTTTATCTACTTTGTCACCAACCCGATCCTGGTATTCTGGTGCATCCGTAAGAACCCATATCCGCTGATCTTCAAGTGCTTAAAAAAGAGTGCCATTACTGCATTCTTTACCCGCAGTTCTGCTGCAAACATTCCTATTAATATGGAAGCCTGCGCAGAAATGGGACTGGATAAGGATACATATTCTGTTACCATTCCACTGGGAGCAACCATCAACATGGACGGTGCAGCGATCACTATCACAGTCATGACACTGGCTGCAGCCCACACCTTAGGTATCGCAGTTGATATCCCAAGTGCCATTATCTTAAGTATCCTGGCAACTTTATCTGCCTGCGGCGCATCTGGTGTAGCAGGAGGTTCCCTGCTTCTGATCCCTATGGCATGCTCACTTTTCGGTATTTCCAATGACATTGCCATGCAGATCGTAGGTATCGGCTTTATCATCGGCGTGATCCAGGACTCTGTAGAAACAGCATTAAACTCTTCTTCCGACCTGCTTCTTTCTGCATCTGCAGAATTCAGACAGTGGCGTCTGGAAGGAAAAGAAATCAAGTTTTAATTTTTGATCAGTTTTGATTTAGAAAGATGAGGATTTATCCATGCTCAGCACCATTGAAACGATTAACCAGGTTGTGAATGATTTTATCTGGGGTGTTCCTGCAATGGTCTGCATCATCGGCGTTGGCTTTTATTTAAGCTGCCGTACCGGTTTTTTGCAGATCCGCAAGTTCTCCTATGCCATCCAGACTACCATCGGAAGGATGTTCCGCAAGAGAAATGCTTCTGACGGAGCGCTGACACCATTTCAGGCGGTGTGTACGGCTCTGGCGGCCACAGTTGGAACAGGAAATATTGCCGGTGTAGCAGGAGCCATTGCCATTGGAGGACCAGGCGCTGTGTTCTGGATGTGGGTTTCTGCCGTTCTTGGTATGTGCACCAAATTTGCAGAGGTAACTCTGGCTGTCTACTACCGTGAGACAAACAAAGAAGGGGATCTGGTAGGCGGTCCTATGTACTATATTAAAAATGGACTTGGAAAGAACTGGCAGTTTTTAGCTGTCCTGTTTTCCGCTTTCGGTGTGCTTACTGTATTTGGTACAGGAAATGCAACCCAGGTCAATACGATCACAACGGCTGTGAACTCTGCTCTCTTAAGCTGTGGACTGATCTCAGAAGGGGCAGTAAAGACTTCCAACCTGATCCAGGGTATCATCATTGCCGCTTTGGTAGCTCTGATCCTGTTAGGCGGTGTAAAGCGTATTGGTCAGGTAACAGAGAAGCTGGTTCCTTTTATGGCGCTCCTTTATATTGTGTTATCTGTAGGTATCATCCTCTTTAGGATCCAGGCACTTCCATCTGTGATCCAGGCCATTTTTGAAGGTGCTTTTAAACCTGCAGCTGTAACAGGCGGAGCAGTGGGAAGCCTGTTTATGAGTATGAAAAAAGGCGTTTCCAGAGGTATCTTCTCCAATGAGGCAGGTCTTGGTACCGGCTCTATCGCCCATGCATGTGCAGATACCAGAAAACCGGTAAAGCAGGGAATGTTCGGTATTTTTGAAGTATTTACCGATACCATTGTGATCTGTACATTAACAGCTCTTGTTATCCTTTGCAGTCAGGTACCGGTAGGTTACGGACAGGCAGCAGGCGCAGAGCTGACTATTCAGGGATTTATTTCTGTTTATGGAAACTGGGTATCTGTCTTTACTGCAGTTGCCATGTGCTGTTTCGCATTCTCTACCATTCTGGGCTGGGGACTTTACGGCGCAAGATGTATTGAATTTTTATTCTCAGAAAAAGTCATTAAGCCGTTTATGGTAGCATATTCACTGGTGGCTATTTTAGGGGCTACTGCAGATCTGGGTCTGATGTGGAATATTGCAGAGACATTTAACGGTCTTATGGCGATCCCCAACCTGATCGCCCTGTTCCTTCTTTCCGGAACAGTGGTGAAACTGACAAAAGAATATTTTGCAGGAGAAGGCGCTGGAAAATAACCAGAGTATATAGCCGGGGCAGCTGTTAAAGCCCGCGGTTATACCAGATATGCATGAATTGCATAGCAGATGAAACAAATTTTCATTGATTTTCAGAAATAATGAGACTATAATGAGCAACAAGGTAAGTACATATTTAAAATGATGAAAATCAGTAAGAAGAATTAAGAAACGGAGGATACAAGATCGTGGAAAAGAAAAATCTTGACTGGGCAAATATCGGTTTCAGCTACATGCCAACTGATATGCGTTATGTATCAAACTATAAAGACGGAGCATGGGATGAGGGAACTCTGACCGCTGACTCCAATGTTACTATTAACGAGTGCGCAGGTATCTTACAGTACTGCCAGGAATGTTTCGAGGGCTTAAAGGCTTACACAACAGAAGACGGCAGCATCGTTACTTTCCGTCCTGACATGAACGCAGAGCGTATGATGGACTCCGCATCCAGACTGGAAATGCCAGTATTCCCTAAGGAGAAATTCTTAGACGCATTGGATCAGGTTGTTAAGGCAAACGCAGCATGGGTTCCACCTTACGGAAGCGGCGCAACCTTATACATCCGTCCATATATGTTTGCTTCAGGTCCTGTAATCGGTGTTAAGCCATCCCACGAATATCAGTTCAGAATGTTCGTTACACCAGTTGGACCATACTTCAAGGGCGGCGCTAAGCCGATCACCATCTGTGTCAGTGACTTCGACCGTGCAGCACCTCACGGAACAGGCCATGTAAAGGCTGGTCTGAACTATGCAATGAGCCTTCATGCACATGAAGTAGCACATGCAAATGGATTTGATGAGAACATGTTCCTGGATCCGGCAACCAGAACTTATGTAGAAGAGACCGGTGGTGCAAACTTCCTGTTCGTAACCAAGGACGGCGAAGTTGTTACTCCAAAGTCTGACTCTATCCTTCCTTCTATCACAAGACGTTCTCTGGTATACGTTGCAGAGCACTACCTTGGATTAAAGGTTACCCAGAGACCTGTTAAGCTGTCTGAGTTAGGTGACTTCGCTGAGTGCGGACTTTGCGGTACTGCAGCAGTTATCTCCCCAGTAGGCAAGGTTGTAGACCACGGCAAAGAGATCTGCTTCCCAAGCGGTATGGACGAGATGGGACCAGTGATCAAGAAGCTGTATGATACTTTAACCGGTATCCAGATGGGCCGTATCGAAGCTCCAGAAGGCTGGATCAGAAAGATCTGCTAATAAATATCAAACAGACAAACATAGAAATGAAATCTCCTGGATATATTGTTGTAACAGTATATCCGGGAGATTTTTTTGATGAAAAACGGAAAGCGTTTATTATGTACAGTCTGCGTCGGGATCGTGGCACTTTGCCTGCTTTTATCCGGCTGCAGCATTCTGGGTAAAAAAGAGGAAAAAGTGCGGGATCTCACGATCACACCTGTTTCCGACAGCGAACTTCCTCAGGAGCTGCAGACGCTGATCAAACAGAAAACATCAGCACCCTTTAAAATGACCTATACAACAGATGAAAATCTGTACATAGCTGTTGGATATGGGCCCCAGGAAGGCGGCGGATACAGCATCTGTGTGAATGAGCTATATCTGACGGGAAATTCTGTTGTAATAGCAACGGAATTAAAAGGACCTGAAAATGGAGAGGATAAAGGCGTTGAGAGCTCCAGTCCATATATTGTGGTGAAAACGGAATTACTGGATCTGCCGGTTGTGTTTCAATAAAAATGCATGAAAAATAAAAATGCGCTCTTTTTTTGAAAAATAACATATGATATAATGAGCCCTAAAGCAAAACAAGCGGCTGCGCAGCAGACATTTGTTTTGTTTGGGCCATTAACGAATGGACCGTCTGCGTAAGCAGACAGTAGAGCACGTCAGTGCGTGTCCATGAGTGACGCATTGCGAATACACCATGAGGGAGCCGTATTATGATATTTAAAGACATTTGGTTAGACATCAAAGCAGTACAGGAACGTGACCCGGCAGCAAGAAGTGCTTTGGAAGTTTTACTTTTGTATCAGGGGATACATGCTCTGATCTGGCATCGTTTTGCCCACTGGTTTTATAAGCATAAAATGTTCTTTATTGCCAGACTGATCTCACAGATCGCCAGGTTTTTCACTCTGATCGAGATCCATCCGGGAGCGCAGTTAGGACATGGGATCCTGATTGACCATGGTTCCGGCGTGGTCATCGGTGAAACCGCTGTTGTAGGTGATAACTGTACGATTTATCAGGGCGTTACATTAGGCGGTGTTGGTACCCAGAAAGGCAAACGTCATCCTACTCTTGGAAATAATGTAATGGTAGGTGCCGGAGCCAAGATATTAGGAGCCTTTGAAGTAGGCGACAACTGCTCCATTGCTGCCAATGCAGTTCTTTTAAAACCACTGGAAGATAATGTAACAGCAGTGGGAATTCCTGCAAGACCTGTAAAAAAAGATGGTGTTACACTTCCAAAGCGGAAAGAGACCATGACACTGGAAGAATATGAAATAATGAAAGAGCGTATGCTCCAGATGGAAGAGGAGATACGCCAGTTAAAAGAAAAGTTAAATAAGCAGTAAAGTTATAAAACACCTGTTGTCCGCATAGACTTTCGTAAAAGACTATGAGAACGGCAGGTGTTTTTTATGGAATTAATAAAGAAGCAGATACATATGAACCGGTGGAAAGGAAATGCAGTGACCCAGATCACTCTGGACGAAGATTTTATTGTTCCTGATACACTGGAAGATATGGAACAGGTCATACTGGAGCAGGCTCATATCCAGGGGGAAAATGTAAAGACCCAGGAGGAGAAGATCACAGTAAAAGGAAAACTGGAATTTCAGGTTCTTTACAGAAAAGAAAATGGGGGACTGGAAACATTAGGAGGAAACATTCCTTTTGAAGAGACTGTAAATGTTCCGGGACTGGCAGAAGGAGATCATACAGGTTTAAACTGGATCCTGGAAGACATGAAAACGGATATGATCAATTCCAGGAAGCTGGGGGTAAAAGCTGTGATCACGGTGGAGATCCATACAGAGGGAGAAACATCCCAGATGGCAGCTTCGGACCTGAAGGAGACGGGAACAGCCGGAAGTTTTTCAAGTCAGACAGAAGAAATGCCCCCGGAAGTGAAAATGGGAAGTATTTCTCCTGTTATACTGGCTCTTCACCGTAAAGATACTTACCGTATACGGGAAAATACGGTCCTTACAGGGGGAAGACCGGATATAGAAAATCTATTGTGGAAGGATATTTCCATAAGCAGCCAGTCTGTAAAGCCGTTAGATGGCCGCCTGCACCTGGAAGGACAGCTTACATTATTTGTGATCTATGAAACAGAAGAAGAAAATATGCCGGTGCAGTGGATGGAAGAGGTGATCCCGTTTTCAGGTGATATAGAGATAGCCCAGGCACATGAAGGACAGATCCCCATGGTATCTTTGCGCCTGGCTCATGGAGAAGTGGAGGCGAAACCGGATCCGGACGGGCAGATGCGGGAACTGGATCTGGATGTAGTCTTAGATCTGGATATCCGGCTGTATGAAGAAAAAGAAGAAATGCTGTTAAAAGATATTTATTCTAACAGCTGTCAGATCACGCCGGAGAAAAATGAGATGGGATATGACCGGCTGATCGCAAGAAATGTATGCAGACCGAGGATTGGGGAGAAAATACATCTGGGGCAGCAGGAGCGGATCCTTCAGATCTGCCATACCCAGGGAATGGTACAGTTAGATGAGATCGAACCGGAAGAAAACAGTCTGGATATAGAAGGGATCCTGGATGTGACTATTCTCTATCTCACCAGTGATGACAGCGCCCCGATCCAGTCTGTTTCCAGGCAGATCCCTTTTAAATGCAGCGCCCAGGCAGCAGGTATTACCAAAAAGAGTATTTATCAGCTGGATGCAGGAGTAGATCAGCTGACAGCTGTAATGACGGGAGCAGATACGGTGGAAGTAAAAGGTGTGGCAGCCCTGGACTTTATGATCCTGGAACCGGTACAGGAAACGGTGATAACCGGAATAAAGGAAGAACCCCTGGATCTGAAACAGTTACAGGAACTTCCCGGGATCGTCGGATATATTGTCCAGGAGGAAGACTCTCTTTGGGATATTGCAAAAAAATTTCATACTACAGTGGAAAATATCGTTACCACCAATGAACTTCCAGGTGAACAGGTAAAAACGGGGCAGAGGCTGCTTCTGGTGAAAGAGGTGGGAGTGTAGGTGGACCGCCTGTGATATGGAGAAAAAAGTAATGTATGATAGATAGGAAATATGGTATAATCTGATGTGCGCAAACGAAAAAAGAAATGAGGTACGAAATGGATTTGAATTTTAGGCCTGTAGAGGCTGAAGATATGTCCAGGCTGCGCCCTTTTTATGGTCTCAGGCCCAACAGGACCTGTGACAGCGTATTCCTGGACTCTTTTTTATGGAAAGATTACTACAAGGTAGAATGTGCAGTCAGCGAAGACAAGGCAGTTTTATGGCTTATGGAAAAAGATGGCATACTTTCAAGCGCCATGCCTCTTTGCAAGGAAGAAGATCTTCCATATTTCTTCTATCAGATGGTAGATTATTTTGACAATGTACTCCATAAACCTTTCTATATTTCTCTGGCTGATGCAGAAGCTGTAGAATATCTGAACCTGGATCCGGAAAAGTTTGAAGTAACAGAATTAGATGATCTGAAAGATTATCTTTATGATGGAAATGCCATGCGTACACTGGCTGGAAAGAAGCTTCATAAGAAGAAAAACCGCTTAAACGGCTTTTTAAAGACCTATGAAGGCAGATATGAATACCGCAGGATCTGCTGCTCCGACCGTCAGGAAGTATGGCAGTTTATGGAAAAATGGAGACAGCAGAAAGTAGAGTCTTATGAAAATGAGATCTCCCTGGATTACGAGGTAGCCGGTATCCATGATATTTTAAAGAACTGCTCTGCTTTCAATGTGCCGATGGCAGGCGTTTACATTGACGGGGAATTGAAGGCATTTACAGTAGGAAGCTTAAATGAGCGGGAAAATATGGCAGTGATCCATATTGAAAAGGCTGATCCGGAGATCAACGGTCTGTATCAGTTTATCAATCAGCAGTTTTTAGTTCATGAATTCCCGGATGTAGCCCTGGTAAACAGAGAAGATGATGTAGGTATGCCGGGACTGCGCAAGGCGAAGATGAGCTATTATCCGATGGATTTTGCAAGAAAATATTCGGTTAAGAAGAAATACTAAGATCATGAAAATGAGGATGAAATATTCCATTAAATGAGGCTGTGATACTGGGCAGAAAGAGGCGGATATGGTACGATATTTAGAGAAAAGTGAATATGGAAAATGCAGGCCCTTATGGGAAGAGGCATTTCCGGAAGACTCAAAAAGCTTTGCAGATTACTATTTTTCCGAAAAACTTCCCGGCAGTAAAGTGCTTGCCATAGAAGGAGGAAAACTTCTGACCATGGCTCACTTAAATCCCTATACCATTTCTGTAAATGGAAAAAAATGGGAACTGCCTTATATCGTTGGTGTAGCCACAGCTGCCCACCAGCGCCATAAAGGCTATATGCGCCAGGTCCTTAATCAAATGCTCCGGGACTTAAATCAGGAGAAAAAGCCGTTCTGCTTCCTGATGCCTGCTGCAGAGGCTATCTACCGGCCATTTCAGTTTGCTTTTATCTATGACCAGCCGGTATGGAAGCCTGAGGATGAACCGGAAAAAGATCTGGAAAAGGTTCCTGTAGATCTGGCGGAAAAGTCAGAAGAGCTGGCTCACTGGCTGAATAACTGGCTTGAGAAACGTTATGAAGTCTATGCAGTGAGAGACAGGGCTTATATGGAACTTCTTAAAAAAGAGCTGGAAAGTGAAGCAGGAGAAGTGACGGGGCTGTATGAAAAAGACGGAAAACTTCATGCTTTGGAAGCCTGGTGGGGACTTGGAAAAAGAGAAGAGCGGTTTTATTACAGCATATCGGAAATAAAGCCTTCAGATATGCACCCGGCGATCATGGTCCGGATCACAGATGTAAGATCATTGTTAGAAGTCATTGGATTAAATGAAAACGCGCCAGGAGATAAATTTCAGGCAGTTCTTTCCATAAAAGATCCGATTATTTCGGAAAATGAAGGATGCTGGTTGTGGAAACTGGGAAAAAATGGAAGTACTCTGGAACGGATGAAGGGACTGGGGCTGCAGACAGAGGCAGATGAGGCAGAACAGATCCCATCTTCCAGCGAAGTGTTGGAGATCAACATTGACGAGTTGGCACAGTGGATCTTTGGGTACAAGACGCTGGAAGAGACATTAGGTGTGATGCCACCGTTCTGGACAGAATATGTGAGGACGCTGCAAGGGGTATTTTTGGACGAGGTTGTGTAGGAGGAAACGCATATGGATGAAAAATGGCAGCAGTTAAAAGACTGGATCAATGAAAGCGACAACATCGTATTCTTTGGCGGAGCCGGTGTTTCTACGGAAAGCGGCATACCGGATTTCCGCAGTGTGGACGGACTGTATAATCAGAAATATAAGTACCCGCCGGAGCGGATCATCAGTCACAGCTTTTACATACAAAATCCGGAAGAGTTCTACCGCTTCTATAAAGACCGTATGCTGTTTCCAGATGCAAAACCTAATGCAGCCCATAAAGCCCTTGCAAAACTGGAACAGGAAGGAAAATTAAAGGCTGTGATCACCCAGAACATTGACGGCCTTCATCAGATGGCAGGAAGCAAAGAAGTGCTGGAGCTTCACGGTTCTGTACACAGAAATTATTGCACCCGCTGCGGCCAGTTTTATGATCTGGACTATGTGAGAAACAGCGAAGGCGTTCCTACCTGCACCTGCGGCGGCCGTATCAAGCCGGATGTAGTCCTTTATGAGGAAGGACTGGATGACCGGACTATCCAGAAGTCCATTGATTATATCCGCAACGCGGACATGCTTATTATCGGAGGTACGTCCCTTGTGGTCTATCCGGCAGCCGGTCTTATTGACTATTACAGAGGCAACAAGCTGGTTCTGATCAATAAAAGCGTAACATCCAGGGACTCCCAGGCAGATCTGGTGATTTCTGACAGCATCGGAAAGGTTTTGGGAACAGTTGTTGGAAATGACAATGGATCAGGAAGATCCAAGGAGAAATAGAACTATGCCAGGAGAACGTTTAAACTACGAAGTAGGAGATATCGTAAAATTAAAAAAGCCCCATCCATGCGGAAGCAGTGAATGGGAGATCTTAAGAGTAGGAGCGGATTTCCGCTTAAAATGTACCGGCTGCGGGCACCAGATCATGGTAGCCCGCAGACTGGTGGAGAAGAATACAAAAGGGTTAAAGAAAAAAGACGAGATCACCGGTTGATATAGCGCCACAAAGTGGTCCGGCTGATTCCCAGCTTCTTTGCTGCAGCTGTCTGGTTTCCATTGCAGCTGTTTAAAACATGCTGGACAATGTCCTGGTTGATGCGGTCAAGAGGCTGTTCTAAGTTCAGGGAAAAGCCTTCTTTTTCGGTGGCTGCTTTGGAATGTGTTATCATATGCGCTTCATTGTCATCCGGGAAAAAGGCAGATTCTTCTTTTAATATTTTTTCAATGGTATCACGGGATATATAGGCAGTGCTGGTTTCCAGTACTGCTTTTTTTAATATACGTTTAAACTGGGTGCGGTTACATGGATAGTCATATTCCATAAGAAGCTTTGCGGCACCGTCTTCCAGTCCTACCACCTGGCGGCCCAGATTCTGGTTCAACGTATCAATATAAAGAGCGGCTGAAGGAACAATGTCATTTTTCTGTTCCCGTAAAGGCTTGATAGGAAGAGGCACACATCCAAGCATATTGGTATACTCCAATGCAGCATGGGGCATATGACCGTCCTTTGCCTGGGTGCAGGAAAAGATCAGACGGTTGCGGATATGCAGGTTGGTGTCCAGTATGATAGATAACAGCTGTTTCTGCCGCGGGTGGGACAAAACGCCCAGATTGGAGATGTAAATGGTATTTCCGTTGTCTGTAAAAGGAGAGTTGTAATGATTGATCAGGAAATTCCAGGTTTTATCATTTAACATGGAACAGTTTACAACGTAAAGCGGTTCATCATTAAACTGGCTCTTTGCATAGTGGAGATAAGCTACACGGTCTTTGCCTGTACCGATCTCTCCGGTGATCATAAGAGGGACTGAAGAAGAACCTGACTGATCCATGGCAGCGGCAGCGCTGCGGGATAGTTCTGTATTGCTGTAAAAGCTTTCAATAAAGCTTTGTAATGCCTGTTCTTTATCCATAATGGTGATGCCGTATTTAGAGTGGCTTAAAGGGATCTTGGATAACATGATGCGGAAGATGATATAAGGGAAATCCCCTTCCTCAGCCAGGCTGGAGCGGACGGAATACAGCTGGTTTCCCAGTGTGACAAAGAAAGAACACCTGGAGGAAGTGCGGCATTTTCCAAGCTCTTTTTGCAGGCTCTGGATAAATTCTTCCTCTTTTTCATCATTGATTGTGGAATAATGGCAGCGGCCTTCCAGATCCAGGATCAGATACTGGTTGGAGCTGCTGCGGATCAGGGACTGCATCATGGCATTGGAATTGCACAGCTTCTGGTACTGCTGCCAGGTGCCAATGGCATTTTCCATGGCCTGTTTTACGCTTTCTGCGCTGGAGGTAAGAAGGATAGGCGTAAGTCCGATCATTTTTGCATGGTCATAAGGGATCATATCGCAGACTACAGTTTTATAGCCCTGTTCCTTCATACGGTCCAGAAGATCGCCGGAGCCTTTCCAGTTATCTACGGAGAAGGAGAAAATATCTACATGGATCTGGAGAAGATCGCAGAGGTTTTTTGCGATGACAGTCAAAGACTGAAAGCCTAAAAGGGCAAATTTGGTCCCGGTATTCTGGGCCATTTTAATACAGCGCAGTACATCATAATAGCCAATACCAATATCGATGACCGGGATATGCACAGACTGGGAGATCATCTTGGCTGTGTTTGCGCGGGAGATGATAACGTCATAATGTTCGCTGTAGCGTTTTGCAAGGGCAAGTCCCTGTTCCATGCTTCCTGCATAGACGGTAAATTCGATCTCAGGGTATTGCAGGGCACATTGTTTCATAAGAGTGGCAAGTCCTTTATAGGGAGCAACTCCCAGTATACGGATTTTTTTTATCATTTAAGTCACCTCACATTTATAAATGTTACAAATTTAAACATATTATACAATAAATTCATTGAAATAGAAAGACAAAAGCGTGTAGAATATAAAACGAATGAGAAAAAAATCTAAAAAAAATATGAACTCTCACAAAAGTGTTTCAAAAATGAACAATTAGAAAGGCGGTGAAATGGTTGGAAGAAAGATACCTGATCATTGCAGATGATTTTACCGGAGCCAATGATACCGGAGTCCAGCTGCGCAGAAGAGGTTTTCCAACAGAAGTGCTGTTTTGCGGAAAGCCGATGGGTGCAGACAGATCCATTGTCATTGATACAGAGTCCAGAACAGTTCATCCTGATCATGCATATGAGATAGTGTCCCATGCGCTGGAAGATGTGGATTTTGACAGCTTCCGCTATGTGATCAAAAAAGTTGATTCCACCATGAGAGGAAATATTGCAGCAGAGATCAAGGCAGTAGATGAACATTTCAAACCGGAATTAATGATCTTTGCACCGGCTCTTCCGGATTTAAAGAGAACGACTGTAGATGGGGTGCAGTGTTTAAACGGCGTAGAGATCTGCCGCACGGAGCTTGCCAGCGACCCTAAGAACCCGGTAGTAGAAGATAATCTGGTACGGATGCTGGGAAGATATTATGAAGAAAAGGTCATTTTAAAGAGACTTCCGGATGTGAGAAGTGATGATCTTGACTTTACAGAAGGCCGCATTTATGTATGCGATGCAGACTGCAATGATGACTTAAAGAAAGTTTTAAAGGCAGTTGCAAAGACAGGAAAGAAGGTACTTTATATTGGTACCGCAGGTCTGGCAGATAACCTGATGGAACTGGAACGTCCGTCACTTCCGGCACTGGGAGTAGTTGCAAGCGTAAGCACCGTGACCAACCGGCAGATGAAATACTGTGAGGAAGCGGGTATCAAGATGGTAAAGCTTCCGATGCATGATATTCTGTCCGGAAAAGAGGATACAGAGTCTTATCTGAAAGAAGTGGTAGATTCTTTAAAGGCAGGTAAAGATACCATTCTTCTTACTAATACAGCCTATGACAGAAGCGAACTGGAGCTTTCCTTTGAAGCCGGTGAGGCGTTAGGACTTGGCCCTGTAGAGACTGGTGATAAGGTACGTTCCATAGTTGGCCGTCTGGCAATGGAAATCCTGGAACAGGTAAAGGTTTCCGGTGTATTTCTTACAGGTGGTGATACAGCCCTTGGAATGCTGATGAACATTGAAGCAGACGGTTCACAGATCCTTTCTGAGATCCGCGTAGGTATCCCGTTAGTCCGGGTAAAAGGCGGAAAGTACGAAGGAATGAAGCTGGTAACAAAGGCAGGTGCTTTTGGAGCTGATGATGCAGCTGCATTTGCATTGCGTAAGATCAAAGAAGCATAAAAACAACTTAAAACTTAACGATCCAATCATTCATTTAAAACAGGAGGAAGCAGAGATGAAAGAATTTTTATTACCTTATGGAAAAGAAAAATTAACAGCAAAGATCGAGGATGAGCATCTGGCAGGTGTGCTGTTATCTGAACTTCACAGCTACAAGGCGCCAAAGAGCGGGGCAGAGCTGGTTCAGGATGCTTTGGAGCATCCAATCGGAACTCCAAGACTGTGCGATATGGCAGTTGGAAAGAAAAAGGTAGTTGTTATTTCTTCTGACCATACAAGACCTGTTCCAAGCCACATCATGATGCCTCTGATCTTAGCTGAGATCCGTAAGGGCAATCCTGATGCTGATATTACCATTCTTATTTCAACCGGTCTTCACAGAACAACTACCAAAGAAGAGCTGGCAGCAAAATTTGGTCCTGAGATCATGGCAAATGAGAAGATCGTAGTTCATGATTGCGATGACAAGGACAACCTGGTATACCTTGGCAAGCTTCCATCCGGCGGCAATCTGATCATTAACCGTCTGGCAGCAGAAGCAGACCTGTTAGTAGCAGAAGGCTTTATTGAGCCACACTTCTTCGCAGGTTTCTCCGGCGGCAGAAAGAGTATTCTTCCTGGTGTTGCAAGCCGTGAGACTGTTATGTACAACCATAACTCCGGATTTATTAATGATCCTCATGCACGTACCGGTGTTGTTGAAGGAAACCCGATCCACAATGATATGCTGTATGCAGCAAGAGCAGCAAGACTGGATTTCATCGTAAATGTAGTTATTGATGCAGCACATGATCCTATTTTTGCAGTAGCTGGTGACTGTGATCTGGCTCACAGAGTTGGACGTGAGTTCTTAGCTTCCAAGTGCCAGGTAGATGCAATTCCGGCAGATATCGTTATCTCCACCAACGGCGGATATCCTCTGGACCAGAACATTTATCAGTCTGTAAAGGGTATGACCGCAGCTGAGGCAACTGTAAAGGAAGGCGGCGTTATCATCATGCTTTCCAAGGCAGCTGATGGACACGGCGGAAAATACTTCCATGAGACTTTCCGTGATGAGAAGGATCTGAACCGTATGATGAAGACCTTCCTTGACAGAAAACCGGAAGAGACCATTATCGACCAGTGGCAGTCCCAGATCTTTGCAAGACTGCTGTTAAAGGCAACCGTAGTATTTGTATCTTCCTGCGATGACCAGTTAGTAGAAGACCTGCATATGGTTCCTGCACACAGCATGGAAGAAGCTTTGGAGAAGGCAAAAGCCATCGTTAAGAAGGATGACTACAAGGTAACTGTTATCCCGGATGGTGTATCTGTTATCGTCAGAGAGTAATTGATCAACTTTGAACTCTGAATTGTCTGGAAGCAGGCTTTCTGGTGTGTTTCCAGACAGATGAAATAAATGTACTCCCGGAGTCTTTCTCGCAAGATCAGGTACAGAAAGATTCCGAGAGAACATATAAAGAAAAAGGAGAAAGACAGACATGAAATTTGTTCTCATTCCTGATTCATTTAAGGGAACCTTAAGTTCTGAGCAGATCTGCGAGATTGCAAAGGAAAAAGTAGAAAAACATTTTCCTGGAGCTGAAACAGCCTGCGTTCCTGTAGCAGACGGCGGCGAAGGCTCTGTAGATGCATTTATTACCGCTTTAGGCGGCAGCAAGGTAACTGTAAAGGTTAAAAACCCATATTTTGAAGATATGGACTCCTACTACGGTCTGATCAACGAAGGCAAGACAGCAGTCATTGAAATGGCTTCCTGCGCAGGACTTCCATTAGTAGAAGACCGCAAGGACCCAAGAAAGACCACTACATATGGCGTTGGACAGCTGATCTTAGCAGCAGCTGAAAGCGGCGTAGAAAAGATCATCGTAGGACTGGGCGGATCCAGTACTAATGACGGTGGTTGCGGTGCAGCAGCAGCAGTTGGCGTTAAATTCTATGACAAAGACGGAAAGGAATTCGTTCCAACCGGCGGAACCACCGCAGATATCTGTAAGATCGACTTAAGCGGCAAGGCAGAGATCTTAAATAAAGTTGAGATCGTTACCATGTGTGATATTGATAACCCAATGTACGGACCAACCGGCGCATCCCACATCTTCGGACCTCAGAAGGGTGCAGATGAGGCAATGGTACTGGAACTGGATGAAGGTATCAAGAACTTAAGCCGTGCTATTACAGAAGCCATCGGCAAGGATATCAGTGAAGTTCCTGGAACCGGTGCAGCAGGCGCTATGGGCGCAGGCATGATCGCCTTCTTTGGCTCCCGTCTGCAGATGGGTATCCAGACGGTTCTGGACACTGTAAAGTTTGACGAAATGATCAGCGATGCTGATTACATTATCACCGGTGAAGGAAAGCTGGATTCCCAGAGTCTTCGCGGCAAGGTTGTGATTGGTATTGCAGAGCGTGCAAAGAAACAGAATAAAAATGTGATCGCTGTTGTAGGCGGTGCAGATGATGCAGAGATCGATAAAGCATATGAAATGGGTGTAACTGCCGTATTCCCTATCAACCGTCTGCCTCAGGATTTCTCCATAAGCCGTCATCACAGCAAGGAGAACCTGGCTTATACAGTAGATAACGTTTTAAGACTGATCGCTGCAAAATAAAAAATATAATTTAACATAAGGGGGATACTAGAATGAACATTCTGAAAACCGTGAAAAAAATTCCTGGTGGTTTAATGGTAGTTCCGTTGCTGTTAGGTGCAATTATTAATACATTTTTTGGCGGTACGATCTGGACCATGTTTGATGGTACATTTACTACATACCTTTGGAAATCAGGTGCAATGCCGATCCTGGCAGTGTTCATTTTCTGTAATGCAACAACTATCAACTTCAAAAAAGCAGGCGTTACCGTTTATAAAGGCGTTGTAATTACCGCTGTCAAAGTTGGTGTTGGTATTATCATTGGTCTGATCTGTGGTAAGCTGTTTGGCGAAGCAGGTTTCCTGGGACTGTCCACACTGGCGATCGTAGGTGCCCTGGCAAACTCCAATGGTGGTCTGTACGCAGCATTAGCTGGTGAGTACGGTGATGCAACAGACGTAGGTGCTGTTTCTATCCTTTCTATCAACGATGGTCCTTTCTTCACCATGGTAGCTTTAGGCGCTGCTGGTGTTGCAAAGATCCCAATGTCCGTACTTGTAGGCTGTATCATTCCTGTAATCGTTGGTTGTATCATGGGTAACTTAGATGAAGACATCCGTAAGTTCTGCGAACCAGGTGCTTCTATGCTGATCCCGTTCTTCGCATTCCCTCTGGGCGCTGGCTTAAACATCATGAACCTGATCAAGGCAGGTGGCCCTGGAATCCTTTTAGGTGTTGGCTGTACTCTTATTACAGGTCTGGTTGGATACCTTGTATACAAGCTGTTAAGAATGGATCATCCGGAAGTTGGTGGTGCTATTGGTACAACAGCAGGAAACGCAGCAGCAACTCCTGCATCTGTAGCAGCTGTAGATGCAACTTTACTGGCAGTATCTGAAGCAGCAACTGCTCAGATCACAGCAGCTATCATCGTAACCGCTATCTGCTGCCCGATCCTTGTATCATGGCTCCATAAGCTTGAGGATAAGCGCAGAGCAGCAAAATAAGTAAATAGATAATAAAAGAATAAGTACAGCTGGTTTGGCTGTAAGATAAGTGGGACCGGGTGGAAGCATCCGGTCCTGTTTGTTACAGAAATGCCGACCGCCTGCGTCAGCGGGCGTGTCTGAGTAGGAAATCTAAGCATATGACATACTATTTTCAATAAAGTATGGTATATTGAATACAGAAAATTTTATTATTCCATTTTTCAGGAGGCAGATATGAGCGAAAAGAAGATCGTAGGTATTACCATGGGAGATCCGGCCAGTATCGGACCGGAGATTACTGTAAAAGCATTTGCAGACAAGTCCTTATATGACCTGTGTAACCCGGTAGTAGTAGGGGATGCCTGCGTAATGGAAGCAGCACTTCCTATTGTAGGACATACAGAAATGAAGATCCATGCCATTAAGGATGTTTCTGAAGCAAAATATGAATATGGAACCATTGATGTGCTGGATATGGGTCTGGTTGACATGGCACAGTTAAAAAGAGGGGAAGTTTCCGCTATGTGCGGAGATGCCGCTTTTAAATACGTAACAAAGGTTATTGAACTGGCAATGGATAAGAAGGTAGATGCTACTGTTACCAATGCTTTTAATAAAGAAGCTGTAAACCTGGCAGGACATCATTATTCCGGACATACAGAGATCTACGCAGATATGACCGGCACCAAGAACTATACCATGATGCTGGCACATGAAAATCTGCGAGTAGTCCATGTTTCCACCCATGTTTCCCTGCGTGAAGCCTGCGACCGTGTAAAGAAGCAGAGAGTATTAGACGTGATCCGTATTGCAGACAAGGCATGCAAGGATCTGGGCATCAAGGAGCCAAAGATCGGCGTAGCAGGCCTGAACCCACACAGTGGTGAGCACGGCCTGTTTGGAAGAGAAGAGATCGATGAGATCATCCCTGCAATTGAGGCAGCAAAGGCAGAAGGCATCAATGCAGACGGACCTGTACCGCCTGATACTGTATTCTCCAAAGCAAGAGGCGGCTGGTATGACATCGTAGTTGCCATGTATCACGACCAGGGCCATATCCCGTTAAAGGTAGTAGGTTTTGTATACAACCATGAAAAGAAAGCATGGGATGCAGTGGCAGGTGTAAATATCACTTTAGGACTGCCGATCATCCGCGTATCCGTAGACCACGGAACTGCATTTGACCAGGCCGGAACCGGTACAGCAAGTGAATTAAGCCTCAGAAATTCTATTGAATATGCGGTAATGTTTGCGAATAATAAAAATTAAGTATGTGCCGTTGACAAATGGCGGCCGTTATCGCAAAAAAGTCCTTAAAAAGTCTTGAAAAAATTGCAAAAAGGTCTTGCATTTAAAGGCTTTCTTTGCTAGAATAACTATTCGTGACATATAAAATCCTTGCTCCTGAAACTGAAAGCAGGGGCCAGAGACCACAAGGAGGTAAAACAAGATGAACAAGTACGAATTAACCGTTGTTCTGAATGTGAAGCTTGAAGACGAAGAGCGTGCAGCAGCAATCGAAAAGGTAAAAGGTTACATCACCCGTTTCGGTGGCACTGTGACCAACGTAGATGAGTGGGGTAAGAAGAGACTTGCTTATGAGATCCAGAAGTCTCATGAAGCATACTACTACTTCATCCAGTTTGAGTCCGATTCTGTATGCCCTAACGAAGTAGAAGCTCACGTTCGTATTATGGAACCAGTGATCAGATACTTATGCGTTAAGGTTGAGGCATAAGAATACCCAGACCGTGAAAACGGAGTTAAAAAAGGAAGTGTGACCGTATGAACAGAGTTATCTTAATGGGCAGATTAACAAGAGATCCGGAAGTAAGATATTCACAGGGAGAGCGTTCTATGGCAATCGCCAGATACACTCTTGCAGTGGACAGAAGAGGCCGCAGAGGTCAGGATGGAAATGACCAGACTGCAGATTTTATCAACTGTGTAGCATTTGACCGCGCAGGTGAGTTTGCAGAGAAGTATTTCCGTCAGGGCATGCGTGTACTGGTTTCCGGAAGGCTCCAGACAGGCAGCTATGTAAATAAAGACGGTCAGCGTGTATACACCACCGAGGTCATCCTTGATGACCAGGAATTCGCAGACAGTAAGGGTGCGGCATCTGATATGAGCGGCTATGGACAGTCAGCTCCATCTCAGAGACCGGCTCCTACCAGCGCGATTGGTGATGGGTTTATGAACATTCCGGACGGAGTTGAAGACGAAGGACTTCCGTTCAACTAGGCTCTATCAGGCCGGACATGTTCCATGGTTAATAATAAAGGAGGACAACACCAATGGCATTTAATAAAACAGACAGACCAGAGGGCGCTAAGATGAGAAGACCAGGCGGAATGCGCAGAAGAAAAAAAGTTTGCGTTTTCTGTGGCGATAAGAACGGCGTTATCGATTACAAGGACACTAACAAATTAAAGAGATACGTATCTGAGAGAGGTAAAATCCTTCCTCGTCGTATCACTGGCAACTGCGCAAAGCATCAGAGAGCTTTAACTGTAGCTATCAAGCGCGCTCGCCACATCGCACTCATGCCATATGTATGCGAATAATATTTGATTAAAATATGTAAGTATTTTGAGACTCTGCGTGAGAAATCACGCAGGGTTTTTTTGTACTACAATAGGAAAGTTCGACTTCCGTCGAACTCTTGATAAAAAGAGCCCGCACAAAGGCGGGCATGGCAAACTGAAGCGGTGTTTCGATTTGTGAATACCGCTTTCCGAAAGAATACAGTGAATATGTGGATTCCATTCAAGAGGGCGACCGAAAGTGTGAAGCACACAAATAAAACCAGGAACAAAGTTTTGAGACTTATTTATCTTATTAAACATGTGAAGGATGACGCTTTGAACAGCACGAAAAAGGCAGTTTAAAAGAGAACGGTCTTCCAGGAAGAAATGACGAAGTTCCTCATCGATTGTGAAAACACAATGACGATGTGTGCAGTTAACAAGCTTAAAGGCCATACTGGTAGAGCGTTCCTGGGAATACTTCACACCGCAAGTAGGGCAGAAGCGGCTTTTGCAGCGGAAGGGAACAAATTTCATGTTGTGGCAAGTGGTGCAGACATACATGGCACCGCCAAAAGAAGGATCGCCACAATTCAGCATTTTATCGATATTTTCCATCTCAGAATCTCTGGGATGGAGGGTATATTTGATTTCCTCATAAATAGTCAGTAAAGATTCTTTGCAAGATATTCATAAGTCTATTATGTAGGAAAAGAGGAGAAAAAGAAGGATTTTAATAATTTACTAAAACTTCCCACACCAAAACAGGGCTTCGCACCTTGAAAATTCAATATTTCAGCTAACAAAATAGTGCTTTATGCTATTGCAACCTCTGGATGAAGTGCATTACGCAGATATTCCGGCAATCTTGCCTCAAAATCAACAGTAAAAGCAGTCAGTTGTTTATCGCTGAGCTTTAAGATCTCCTGAAGGCTTGCCATTAAGGCATCCATCAAGATGCAAAGTGACCTGCGGAAAGTAATGTCTGCCATTTCATCAATGAGAAAGAAGAATAACTCACCAAGAGTTCTCTGATCTTCGTTTTGGCGCTGTTCCATTGCAAGCAACATATATCTAGTAAATACAATGGCCACATGGGCTGTCAGCGCATCATAAGATAAGCTATGGCATTCTCCGATCAGGTTCAGCATGGATTTGCAGGTCTTGAAGAAAACCTCAATCTGCCAACGTTTTCCATAAACACGGATGATTTCTTCCTCAGAAAGAGTCGTATCCGTACAGATAAAAGCAAGCCAGTCCTTGCGGTTCGATTTGTTCCTTACGCATACGATTTTCGCCGGAATTGGAGTTTCTTTTCCTGCCATAACATCAACAGACAGCAGATATTTTGATCTGCCATGGCGCTTTTTGTTCTTGGAATAGATTTCTTTGATACTCAGCTGTTTACCACCGTATGAGTATTTAATCCGGCTGCTCTTCTTGATCATAGCAATCACATCCATGCCTTTTGAATGGATGGCTGTGATCTGCACCGGGTTTGAAAACCAGGAATCAAACAGAACATAGTCAGCATTCAGTCCCACGCTGAGGGCAGTGTCCAGCAAAGCCATCATTGCTTCTGGAGCTTTTGTCTGAGCAAGCTTGCGTCTTTTTCCTGCAAGGGTTCTGTTATCAAAGTCCTTTACCGGACCGATGATATTTGTAGTTTTTGCAGATGCCAGCAGACAGCTGTTTACAGGAATCAATGTATTTCCATCACTCCAGCTTAAAGTAAGCATTCGGAATCCTTTTTTGAAACGCATATCCGTGTGGTCAAAAACTTTTGATCCCAGTTCTGTTTTCTTGCAGCTGGTGCGGTTAAAAAGACTGTCATCAATGATGAAGACATTTTTTCTGCTGTCATTCGTCAGACCTTTGATGTCGTGATTTACGATATCTGCAGCAAGAAGAGAAGTGAAACGGAGCCAGTTTGTCTTTGTAGAATTAAGGAAACGGTAGAACGTGTTCTTGGAAAATGCTTCCTTAAAAGAGCCGGTCTGTTGCTGCATATACATACTTCTTCCGACAAAAATGTTACTGAGTTTGTAACGAAACAGAGAAACCGGAGAAACGCCTTTTTCTTTCATGCCATTACATCTGGCAAGAAGCTTGCCGACATGGTGTTTAGAAAAAAATCTCTGAACGCAGTCAATTAGGGCTTTTTCATCAGAATGGTTTTGTGGTATACTGGACATGGCATAAATCTCCTTTGTAAAGATGGTTTCTAGTCAATTCCATTATACCAAACGGAACAGGTTTATGCCTTTTTTATTGGCTGAAATATTGAATTTTCAAGGTTCAACACACCACATCGGTGTGGGAAGTTTTAGTAAATAATTATATGTATTTATCCCCAAAGCAACCAAAAAACACTTTTGGAGGAAATTTGGCTCTTGATGCATATAGTAGAGGTATGGGAAGTTTAGGTCTTCCGGGAGATCTTTCATCTTCTTCTCGTTTTGTGCGTGTGGCTTTTACAAAGGTAAATGCAATTTCAGGTGAATCTGAGGAAGAAAGTGTTAGTCAGTTCTTTCACATTCTTGGATCTGTGGATCAGCAACGTGGATGTTGCGAAGTGACTGATGGAAAATATGAAATCACATTGTATACATCTTGTTGTAATGTTATTAAAGGTATCTATTATTATAATACTTATGAAAATCATCAGATCAGTGCGGTAGATATGCATGCAGAGGATCTGGAAAGTAATAAATTGATTTGTTATCCAGTAATTCAAGGGGAACGAATCAATTATCAAAATAAATAGTATTTTGAATATAGAGCTGACGTAGAAAGAAGAGGTGGAATACATATGAAGCAAGATACCTTAGAAGGAAAAGCAAAAACAAAAAATGGAATAAAACGATTGTGCTTTTCCATAATCTGCATTCTTCTGGAAGTGATTTTTATTATTACTATCGTAACACGCTTGAATGAATATGCAGAAATCATAAATTTATTTACCAGAATTTTAAGTGGAATCTTAGTTTTGAGATTGTATGCGTCAGATAAGACATCTTCTATGAAAATGCCTTGGGTCATTTTAATTCTGATTTTCCCAATTATGGGTGTAGGCCTGTATTTATTGATTGGCTTGAATGGTGGCACGCATAAAATGCGTGAGCGATATGCAGAAATTGATAGCAAATTGTTACCAATGCTTCCAGACAATCAGGAGTGTTTAAGCAGAATAAAAGAAAAGATTCCGAAAGCAGGAAATATTGCAAGTTACATACAAAGAAATTCGTGGTATCCAATCTATCAGAATACGGATATCAAGTATTTTGATGAAGCAGTGAAGGGATTAGAGGCACAGCTTGAAGAACTTGCGAAAGCACAAAAGTTTATCTTCATGGAATATCATGCGATAGAAGATGCTGAAGCTTGGCATAAGATTCAAGATGTTCTGGAAGAGAGAGTAAAAGCCGGTGTGGAAGTCAGGGTATTCTATGATGATATGGGGTCTATAGGTTTTATTAACACAGATTTTGTAAAAAAGATGGAGAGTATAGGAATTCATTGTCGTGTATTCAATCCATTTGTGCCAGGCTTAAATCTATTTTTGAACAATCGTGATCACAGAAAAATAACAGTAATTGATGGAAAAGTTGGATTTACAGGTGGATATAATCTTGCAAATGAATACTTTAATTATACGCATCCGTATGGGCAGTGGAAAGATACCGGTATTCGTTTAGAAGGAGATGCTGTTCAGTCACTTACAGTGACATTTTTAGAAATGTGGAATGCTGTTAGTGAAAAAGCTACGAATGATACTGATTTTAGTAAATACATTATTCATTACGATTATAAAGCACAGCAAACAGGTTTTGTTCAGCCTTATGCAGACAGTCCTATGGATAATGAGCAGGTCGGAGAAGAAGTTTATATCAGTATGATAAATAAGGCCGAAAATTACTGTTGGTTTATGACACCATATCTAATTATAACAGACGAAATGACACATGCGTTATGTCTGGCTGCTAAGCGAGGGGTAGACGTAAGAATTATCACACCAGGAATTCCTGATAAAAAATTCATTTATAATATAACTCGCTCTTTTTATCATGGATTGGTTAAACATGGAGTGCGAGTTTATGAATGGACACCAGGATTTTGCCATGCGAAAATGAGTATAGTGGATGACTGTATGGCAACCTGTGGAACAATCAATCTGGATTATAGAAGCTTATATCATCATTTTGAAAACGGCTGTTTTATGGCAAATTGTCAGGCAGTTGTGGAAATTAAAAATGATCTGATAAGAACGATGGGAGAATGTCGTGATGTAACAGATCAATATTGTACTGGGCGCAGTGCATATTTGCGACTGGGACAATTATTTATGAGATTATTTGCTGGATTGTTATAAGAATTTAGTGAAACGACCTTTCAAAAAATAGTTGATTTTGAGAGGTCGTTTTTGTTATGTCTGATTGCCGGTACAGGAAATTTACATGGATAAAATTAATTCTGTTGAGGTAAAATTGAGGTTGACTTTGTATTGTATAGACATAGGATGAAAAAAAGTCAGGTGATGTGCGATGGGAAAACGTAAGATATGTAAAATTGTTTTTGTTATACTGTCAATTTTTTTATGTGTGGCTTTTTATGAATTATTTGGAATCTGTATTGCATATAAAAAACAGCCGGAAGTGTCTAATACCATCAAAAAAGAAACACAAAATGATTCGTGGAACGAACGCAGCGAGAATATGGAACGAGCAGTGATCATAGAAAAAAATCCAGAAGCACTTTTACAAAGAGTGCGTTTGATCCGAAATGCAAAAGAAGACATTATTCTTTCTACTTTTGCATTTCAATCAGATGAAAGTGGAAAATTGATCTTAGGAGCACTGCATGATGCGGCAGACAGAGGTGTGCATGTTCGTCTGTTAGTAGATGGAATGGAGAGCTGGGTTGATATGGAAGGCAATCCGTATTTCTATGGATTATCTTCCCATAAGAATGTTGAAATTAAACTGTATAATAAGGCCAATCCGTTGAAACCATGGAAGATGATGGGGAGAATGCATGATAAATATTTGATTGCAGATGGTAAGACATATATTCTTGGTGGAAGAAATACATACAATTATTTCCTGGGTGATTTTCTGGGACATAAGAACTATGACAGAGATGTGTTAGTGGTTTGCGATGAACCTGAGAAAGAAAATTCAGTTAACCAGTTGTTAGAGTATTTTGAAACGATATGGGAACAAGAAGACAGTGGTTATTTTCATGACAATAAAAAACTGGCAAATAGAAAATCTGTAAAGAACGCAGTTTTAGAGCTGCAGAACGGCTATCAGAAATATTTTGAAGAGAATAAGGAAAGAATCTGCGATACCAATTACACGGACGAAACTTTTGAGACAGAAAAGATTGCATTAGTGTCAAATCCTATCCACACAGGTCCCAAGGAACCAGTAGTCTGGTATCAACTGGGAGAACTAATGAAAAATGCAAAAGAGCGCGTGAAAATTCATACACCATATATTATCTGCAATGATATGATGTATAATACATGGAAAGAGATTGCGGAGAGAGTTCCGGATTTTTCTATCATGACCAATTCGGTTGCCAACAATGGAAATCCGTTTGGTTCTGCTGATTATGCGAGAAACAGAAACAGAATTTTAAATACAGGAATTGATATCTGGGAGTATGAAGGCGGCTATTCTTACCACGGAAAAAGCATCCTGATTGATGATGATCTATCCGTAATCGGTTCCTTTAACATGGATATGAGAAGCACGTATCTGGATACGGAACTGATGCTTGTAATACGTAGCAAAGAGATTAATAAACAGTTGGAAGAAGGCATGATGGAATATGAAAGAGTGTCCCGACAGGTATTGGAAGATGGAACCTATCGTGATCCGTATTATGTAGAGCCAATTGAATTGACAAAGAAGCGTCAGAGAAACGTACTTTTGGTACAGCATCTGCTTGGATGGGCAAGATATCTGTTCTGATAAAGGAGGAAGAAGATCGTGTTTCAAATATTAATTGTAGAAGATGATAAAGAATTAAGCCAGCTATTCCAAAAAGTGCTTGAGAAGAATGGATATCAGGTCAAAAGTGCATCGGATGGAGCACTGGCATTAGAAATATTGGATAAAGAGTATATTGATCTGATCATTTCCGATATTATGATGCCGGTTATGGATGGTTATGAACTGGTGTCGGAACTCCGTTCAGCAGGATATCAGATACCGGTACTTATGATCACTGCGAAAGGTTCCTTTGATGATATGCGCCAGGGATTTCTTTCGGGAAGTGACGATTATATGGTAAAACCGGTAAATGTGAATGAAATGGTTTTAAGAGTCGGGGCACTGCTTCGCCGTGCACAGATACTGAATGAACACAAAATTGTGATCGGTTCAACAGAGTTTGATTATGATGCAATGACGGTTACAACTGATAAGGAAAGTCTTGTTTTGCCTAAAAAAGAATTCCTGCTTTTATATAAGCTTGCAGCTTCGCCAGGCAGAACATTTACAAAACAACAGTTAATGGATGAAGTATGGGGATACGAGACGGAGGCAGACCCACATACGATAGAGGTACATATAGGAAGAATCAGGGAGCGTTTGAAAGATAACCCTGATTTTGAAATCGTAACAATGCGTGGAATTGGATACAAGGTGGTGAAAAAATAATGGAACAAAAGAAAGAAAAAGGATTGCGGATCCGATCCTGTCTGACTGGTGCAATCTGGCTGGCACTTGTATTTTCAACAGTCATATCTGCGTTATTATTTGCTTTTTTGAATCATTTTTTTAATCTGCCTGGTAGCATACCTGTGCTTGGCTGGCTTTTGATTTTTAATACATTGATTGCAGGGCTGATTACTTCCTTTATCAATGCAAGGTTGCTGGAACCAATTACCAGACTCAGTAAAGCAATGAAGGAAGTTTCGCAGGGAGATTTTGAACAGCACTTGGAAACGAACAGCCGTATCGCAGAAGTTGGAGAATCTTACCAGAGTTTTAATGTGATGACAAAAGAGCTTCGTGCAACAGAAGTACTGCAGATGGATTTTGTCTCCAATGTTTCTCATGAGTTTAAGACCCCGATCAATGCCATTGAAGGGTATACAATGCTTCTTCAGGGAGAAGAACTGTCTCATGAGCAAGAGGAATATGTAGAAAAAATCCTGTTTAATACCCAAAGGCTTTCCGGATTGGTTGGAAATATTTTGCTGTTATCCAAGTTAGAGAATCAGAACATACCCATGAAAAAAACAGAATATCGTTTGGATGAACAGATCCGTCAGGCATTTCTTTCCCTGGAGACAAAATGGACAGAAAAAGAAATTGGTTTCCAGGTAGAGCTGGAGGAAGTTAAATATACTGGGAATGAAGGACTTTTTATGCATATATGGATGAATCTTTTAGATAATGCGATTAAGTTCAGTCCTGCAAAGGGGACAATTATGATGTTTCTGAAGCAGGAAAAGGATTCTGTAATGTTTATTCTGGAAGATGAAGGACCGGGAATAGAGGATGATGTGAAAACCAGAATATTTGATAAATTTTATCAGGCAGACGGTTCTCACAAAGCAGAGGGAAATGGTCTCGGCCTTGCACTTGTGAAACGGATCGTAGATAGTGCTGGCGGGACAATCAAGGCAGAAAACCGGGAATATGGTGGATGCAGATTTGTTGTAGAGCTTCCAATACAGAAAGATGAGGCCATATAAGTTTAAGAAAAACAGATAGAGGAGGAATTACATGACATTTTATCAGGAATTGCAGTTAAATCAGGCAGGTTCTAAAAATCTGTTGAAAAAGAGTGAAACAGTGAAAGAAAAATTATATCATATGTGGGTATATCTGGTGAAGATAGCTGTTACAATGGCATTTTGTTTTTTCTTTGTTAGTATTTTTAGCATCCTATTTGGAAATGAGAACAGCATTGTAGGTGTAGTAGTCTTATTATGTCTCATGGTGTTTCGGAATGCGGATCTGGGGATCCACACCGGACAATCTACGATGCTTTTGGCTTTGTTCTTTGTAATTATGACTGTATGTCCGCATTTAGCAAATCAGTTTTCACCAGTATTGGGAATGCTGTTAAATATTGCGGCACTGGCTGTGTTGATTCTGTTCGGATGCCATAATCCATTCATGTTTAATCAATCTACATTGGTTCTTGGGTATCTGCTGCTATATGGATATGATGTAACAGGAAAAAGTTATCAGATGCGATTAACCGGAATGGCATTAGGTGCAGCACTTACCTGCTTTGTATTTTATCGAAATCATAAAAACAGAACTTATAAAAGAAATCTGAAAGATCTGATACAAGAATTTGATATCACTTCTTCCAGAACAAAATGGCAGATATGTCAGATTTTATGCGTACCGATTGTCCTTTGCATTGCAGAACTTTGTAATATGCCACGTGCAATGTGGGCTGGTATTGCGGCCATGTCCGCGATTTTGCCGTTTATGGAAGATATGCACTACAGAGTCCGTAAAAGGATTGTCGGAAATATTGCAGGTGTAATATGTTTTACAGTATTATATTTTCTGCTTCCTTCGTCAATCTATGCATATATAGGAATTCTTGGTGGAATTGGTGTAGGACTTTCTGCAAAATATGGCTGGCAGGCAGTATTTAACACATTTGGTGCTTTGGCTATTGCTACAGAGCGTTATGGACTAAAAGGAGCAGTTGGTCTTAGAGTGATTCAGAATGTTTTTGGCGTTGTGTTTGCTTTAGCATTTTGTGTTATATTTTATTGGTTTATGTCTAAAAAAAAGGAAAGTGAGGTGACCGTACATGCAGAGTGAAGTGAATCAGGAAGAAAATTTGAATAGAATTATTACGGTTCCTAATCTTCTTTCTTTTTTTCGGCTTTGTCTGATTCCGGTAATTATATGGAGTTATTGTGTAAAGAAAAATCCTCTGTTAGCTGGTGAAATCTTATTGCTGTCTGGTCTTACGGATCTTGCTGATGGATATATCGCAAATAATTTTTGCATGGCTGGATAAAGACAATCGGGTTGCTCCGCTAACGGATGAACAATTAAATCCGGTATAGAAAATACTAAATTACGAAACTGGGAAATATGATTCAGTGCAGAAACATTTCCGGGTATTTGAAGCGTAGAAGGCTTGAGTCATCCGTTGTAAAAGCAAGAAAAAATAATACATTTGCGGTCAATTTGTTATCGACAGTTGACCGCAGGCACGGTATAATAAATATAAATCTAATAAGAAAACCAAATAATCATTACTGTAAAATGTCAGGTAATGGTAGTCATCATTTATAATTGGAAGGAACAGGTTGGCTTTACCCTAATGGTGGAAAATCCACCATTTTTCCACCCAAACTGTAATTCCTCAGATGAAAACAGGTTTTCTTATCTTTTCTGAAATTGACAGAAAAAGCAGTAAAATCAAGGCTTTGAATGACTTTGATTGACATAGAATGCAAGCTGTTTTCTGTACTAGGATGAACTCCTAAGCACTAGTTGAGGGTTCGATTCCCCCTGGGAACGTGCATTTTTTGCAGCAATGATCGTAAAAGCTCATTGCTGCTTTTTCTTTTTTCCGGTGCTCGTGAGCACCGAGAGAACACTTAAACGCAAATATCGAGCACCGAAATTTCTTAACGGGTACCAATGCAATAATTCAATCCTGGTACCGAACGGAGATAACTACAGCGTAGAGGAGACTTTTGATAAGGTAATGGTGTCATTCTTTCAACCTCCTCTATGGTGAATATTTCTGGACAACCAAGTGGATTTGCTTATCCTGCATCAAAATTTGCAGTAAACGGGTAGACGGTATGGCAAGAAGCTAAGACAATGTAGTATGGTGATATCATCACGGAAAAGAGAGGAGATTGCAAATGAACGTGCGGATATCAAAGTTGGAAAGATCAATGTGGATGAGCAGCATGAACTGGCAAGTGAATTTGGTATTATGAGTATCCCGACTTTGGTGGTGATGAAGAATGGAAAGATTGTTCAACAGGTTTCGGGTGCGAGACCCAAGGAGGCCATTCTAACAATGATTTAAGGAGATATGTTTATGGGTCTTTTTGATTTTTTTAAACAGGAAGATATCAATCAAGGGATAGAGGAATATGGTTCGACTGCCGGTGCAATTCTGTTGGACGTTCGTATCCCGCAGGAATATCAGGAAGGGCATATACCAGAAAGTAAAAATATACCGTTACAGCAACTTAACAATATTGTATCTGTGGTGAAAAATAAAGATATCCCATTATTTGTATATTGTTATTCAGGAGTCCGGAGCCGTCAGGCAACTGGTATGCTACAGCACATGGAATATATGAAAGTAAAGAATATCGGCGGCATTGCTGCTTATACAGGAAAGGTAGAAAAATAAGATGAAGGTAGTAATCGTAGGCGGTGTAGCCGGAGGAGCTACAGCCGCAGCAAGAATACGCAGACTGGATGAACATGCAGAAATTACTGTGTTTGAAAGATCCGGATACATATCCTATGCGAATTGTAGGCTTCCATATTATATTGGAGACGTGATCATAGATACGGAAGAACTTACCCTACAGACACCAGAGAGCTTTTTTAAACGTTTCCATATCAATATGAAGATACATCATGAAGTTATTTCCATACATCCGGACCGTAAAACGGTTTCGGTGAAAAATTTGGAGAACGGTGAGATATTTGAAGAAAACTATGATAAGCTGATCCTCTCTCCAGGTGCAAAGCCAACACAGCCGAGACTTCCTGGAGTAGGCATTGATAAACTTTTTACACTTCGTACTGTAGAAGATACTTTTCGGATAAAGGAATATATAAATAAGAATCATCCAAAATCTGCTTTATTGGCAGGTGGTGGCTTTATTGGTCTGGAACTGGCAGAAAATTTGAGGGAGCTTGGCATGGATGTTACAATTGTCCAACGGCCTAAGCAGCTGATGAATCCTTTTGATCCGGATATGGCATCCATGATCCATAATGAAATGAGAAAGCATGGGATAAAAGCGCTAAAACAAAATTAGGCAAACATAAGCCGGATCTTTGGATTGTTACCAAAGATATGACGAGACAACCGAATCAGCCATGGTGTGCTGACAGGACAACACCTGTAATTTTAATCACGGGCAATCCTGATGTTGTTGAAATTAAAAAGGATCCTGGGAAACTAACTGTTCTTTCTATGCCATTATCGATAGTTAATTTGCGGAAAACCGTCAAAATATATGTGCCGTGAGGAGAAGTTTATGCTGTATATAACACTATTATTTGCATTCCGTGTTCCGTGGGGATGGACATACACTGCAGGAACAGTAGCTGATTAGGTGGCACAGTTTAGTTTTGGATTTTATAGTTTGATGCTTACATCTCTGTTGTTAGGCTTGATCGTAATGGTGTTATATAAGCCACGAACCTGGTGTACATTTTGTCCAATGAGAACAATGACACAAGGCATCTGTAAATTAAAAAATAATGAAAAATAGTAATACCATTAGCTAATGCATATAGGCATATGTCAAAAACTTTATTGACATATGCCTTTTATAGAGCTAATATATAGGAAATGAGAGAAAGGAGCAGTTTATGCCGAGACCAGTAAAATGCAGAAAAGTCTGCCATTTCCCGAATGTTTTAGAGTTTCTTCCGGCAGATGGTACTGAGAAAAGCACACCGATTGTTTTGACCGTGGATGAGTATGAAACCATCCGTCTTTTGGACAAGAAAGGTTATAGTCAGGAGCAGTGTGCAGCATCTATGCAAGTCGCAAGAACAACGGTTCAACGGATTTACGAGATTGCCAGGAAGAAAATAGCAGATGCTCTCATTGATGGACATCCGCTCAGAATTGAAGGTGGAGATTTCAGAATCTGTGATGGTCAGAGCAGTAACTGCAGCCTTGGAGGATGTTACAAGCAGGAGATTTACCAAAAATATGCGGTAGAAAAAGGAGAAGGTATCATGAGAATAGCAGTAACATATGAAAATGGACAGATTTTTCAGCATTTTGGACACACAGAGACATTTAAGATCTACGATGTAGAGGAAGGGAAAGTGGTACATTCAGAAGTAGTAGATACGAATGGAAGCGGACATGGTGCATTGGCAGGAGTTCTTAATGCATTAAATGTCGATGTTTTGATCTGCGGCGGAATTGGAGGAGGTGCTCAGACCGCGTTAGCGGCAGCAGGTATTAAGCTTTATGGCGGAGTTTCCGGTGATGCAGATCAGGCGGTGGAAGCATTTATTAATGAAACACTTGATTATAATCCAGATGTGAGGTGTTCTCACCATGAGCACAGTCACGGGGAAGGACATACATGTGGAGAACATGGCTGTGGAAGCTATAGCTGTCATTAAGAAGAACAGCAAAAAATAACAATACGAAAGGATGCGTCAAGGTAATGAAAGAATTATCGTGATACATCCTTTTGTGTTATTTGATAAGATGGCAGATTACATTTTCAATACGGCAGTTAAAACCTGTGAATGTTGCATCGATCTCTACATGGATTGAGTATTTTTCTTTTCTTGCTTGTAGAAAGTGATGAACGGAAGATATAATATTGTTAACGATCCAGAGATATTTACATTGGAAATAGCTTAATCAATTTGGAGGTATATCATGAAAGCACATAAATATTGGTCAGTCGGTGCGTTAATTACTATGATTGGAACTTTTTATACCGGATATAAAGGATCTAAATCAAGTCATAGGTATTTTGCGTGTAGCGCTCTTATATGTATGATTATGTCCATGTACACTGGACATAAAATGATTTCAGGTAATAAGAGAACGAGAAAACAGGTGAAAAAGACAGAAGCGGAGGAATCATAAATGTTAGAGTTAGGAACCAAAGCACCGGCTTTTGAATTGCCGGATCAAAACGGAGAAATGCATAAATTAAGTGATTATTTAGGTAAAAAGGTAATTTTATATTTTTATCCAAAGGATAACACGGCAGGCTGTACAAAGCAGGCATGTGGTTTTTCCGAGCGTTATCCTCAATTCACTGAGAAAGGAGCAGTTGTTCTTGGGGTAAGTAAGGATTCTGTAGCCTCTCACAAGAGATTTGAGGAAAAATATGGATTGGCATTTACACTTTTGGCAGATCCGGAGCGCAAGGTGATCGAAGCGTATGATGTATGGAAAGAAAAGAAAAACTATGGAAAAGTCTCTATGGGCGTGGTAAGAACCACATATCTTATTGATGAGCAGGGAGTTATCATCAAAGCCAATGATAAAGTCAAGGCGGCAGATGATCCTGAAAACATGCTCAAGGAACTGTCATAATGAAGATTATTTTATCACCTGCAAAAAAGATGATTGTAGATACAGATAACATAGCACCGGTTGAACTGCCTGTCTTTATTGATAAGACAGAGGAGATATTGAGCTGGATGAAAAGTAAATCAAAAGAGGAACTGCAAACTATCTGGAAATGTAATGACAAGATTGCGGAGCAGAACTTTAACAGATTGGAAAATATGGATCTTTATAACAGGCTTACTCCGGCTGTTTTAGCATATGAAGGGATTGCATTTCAATATATGGCACCATCGGTGTTTGAAATCCAGCAGTTTGAGTATTTGCAAAATCATTTAAGAATCCTGTCTGCATTTTATGGCATTTTAAAACCAATGGATGGTGTGACTCCTTATCGTCTTGAAATGCAGGCAAAAGCTGAGATTGAAGAAACAACAAATCTATATGATTACTGGGGTGACCTGCTATATCATTCAGTGATTGATGATAGCAGAACGATCATAAATCTGGCATCTAAAGAATACTCAAAGTGCATAGAAAAGTATCTGACACCACAGGACAGATATATTACGATTGTATTTTGTGAGTTATCCGGAGATAAATTGGTTACAAAAGGTACATATGCCAAAATGGCCCGCGGTGAAATGGTTAGATTTATGGCAGAGAATAATATTGAAAATCCTGTAGATATAAAAAAGTTTGATAGACTTGGATATACTTTCAGAGGAGATCTGTCATCGGAGACAGAGTATGTTTTTGAACGAAAAGCCATAAAGTAAAATCGTGATAGAAGAACATAACGTAGAAATGTTCATTGCAAAAATGATAATAATTACTATTATTATCTTGACTATCATGTATTATTGTTATATACTTTTATAAAGAATAAATTCTATGGAGGAACTGGTCATGAAATATGTATGTGATGTTTGCGGATGGGAATATGATGAAGAGAAAGGATATCCAGAAGGTGGTATTGCACCAGGAACAAAATGGGAAGATGTTCCGGCAGATTTTGAATGTCCATTATGCTTTGTTGGAAAAGATCAGTTTTCTAAAGCAGAATAAATAATCAAGAAGAAGAGGAAGGATTTTTTTATGGAATTATTATATGTGTAGAGTCTGTGGACAGAGGATAGGGGAATGTGCAGCATGTTTCCGTATTGCTCCCATTTTGTTACCAATTGCTATCCTTTTACTACCATTCTGCCTCTTTTTTTCAGAATTGACCTGTGCTAATATTATCATAGACAAATGAGACATGAGCTACAAACTTACATTTCATTTGTTTCTCTTTTGCAAAAGAATACGGACAAAATATAAAGCGTCTGCTCATTGCCGGAATGGTGATGGGTATGGCGCTTTTTTTGATTCCGAAAACCGGGTGACGACCTGAAAAATGAAACAGGAGGAAATAGCATGGCATATGAATATGACCACGATTGCCCATTTGAAGCTTACATCACGAATCTCGGAAAATATAACGAAGGGGAGCTGGTAGGCGAATGGGTAAAGTTTCCTACCACGTCAGAAGATCTGCAAAAAGTATTTGAACGAATTGGAATCGGTTCAAAAGATGACTTTGGTAATCCTTATGAAGAATGGTTCATAAGTGATTATGATGTGTACGGCGGCAGACTGCCATGAACCTGTGTAAGCAGAATAGGCTTGATGCCTGGGGCAGCCTTCGGGTTGCCTTTACATAGTTTCCACTTTCAAAAAATAAAAAAATTTGCGTTTTTGAAAGCGACATCTTGCATATACTATTAGCAGACAGTATAATACGTACAGCGAAGCGGTTTCGAGAAATGAAAAAACTTCAATTTTTGAAAGCGGGTATGGAGTCCGGTGTCAGTCCCGCTCAGTTCATCTCTATTAATTTTGAGGATTTAAACTACGCATATCTGCAAACTGCAAAGGCACTGCATAATGAAATCACAAAACGAGCCACAGAAATCAACGGTAAAGCCTATCTGTTCTTTGATGAAATCCCGGAAGTAAAAGACTGGGAGAAGTGTATCAACTCCCTGCGTGTATCCCTTGACTGCGACATCTATATCACCGGTTCAAACGCAAAGCTTCTTTCCAGTGAGCTTTCCACTTATCTTGGCGGACGTTATGTGGAGTTTATTATTTATCCATTCTCCTTTGCAGAGTTCCTGGAACTGTATCGCCCCATTGCGCCAGATGAACCGATCCAGAAATGCTTTCAAAAGTATCTTTTATCTGGAACTTTTGCGCCGGGACTATAAAGTTACAGTAGGCAAAACCGGAAACAAGGAAATTGACTTTGTATGCGACAAACGCGGGGAAAAACTGTATGTTCAGGTTACCTATTTGCTGGCATCCGATGAAACCATCCAGCGTGAGTTTGGAGCATATGATAACATCCGTGATAACTACCCGAAATATGTTGTCTCTCTGGATGAATTCGACATGAGCAGAAACGGAATTAAACACCGCAACATACGGGATTTCCTACTGGCAGAGGAATGGAATTAAAAAAATAGCCGCTAATGGAATTCATTTTCCAAAAGCGGCTGCTCTTTTTATCTCTTTATTTCTTTAATTTAAATTTTTCAATTCATGTCATATGATTATCTTCCGGAGGTAGTACCACCATCAATGCACAGTGCCTGGCTTGTGATCTCGCGGGCGAAGTCACTTGCAAGGAATACGGTTGCCCAGGCAATATCTTCTTCCTTCTGATCATGTCCCAGCGGGATCATGCTCTTAACGGAAGCATTCCACAGTTCTTCACGTTTCTCAGGAGTCAGTTCATTATGAACTTCTGGATCCCAGCCATTGTTCATGCCTTCCAGGATCTCTTCCCACATTGCTGTACGGATAATTCCCGGGAGAATAGCATTTACACGGACTCCGTAAGGAGCTGCATGTTTTGCTGCGGACTGCATCAGGCTTGTTACAGCTGCCTTGGATGCGCTGTAAGTCTGGAGCATTCCCATACCGTCTCTGCCTGCAATAGAGGATACAAGGATCATGTTTCCGCCCTTATTTGCTTCCAGATGTGCCAGACCATGTTTGATCATATGTACGGTTCCCACTACATTGATATTGAACAGTCTCTGAACCTCTTCTGTAGTTGTATGCATCATATCCTGAAGGGAAATTACGCCTGCTGCATTTACGATCACATCGATCTTTCCGCCGCCAAATGCTGCTGCGTCAGCGATCAGCTTCTTAACGTCTTCTTCCACAGCTACATCACATTTTGTAAAGCCGCCCTTTACGCCAAGTGCCTCGATCTCTTTTACAGTAGCAAGGCCCTGATCTTCTTTACGGTTTGCAATATATACGTTTGCGCCACATCCTGCAAACTGAAGTGCCATCTCTTTACCCAGTCCACGTCCACCACCTGTAACAAGGACTGTCTTTCCAGTAAAATCAATATTCATTGCCATAACCAAAATCCCCTTTCCAGATATATGTTCTGTTTAACTCTGTTAATATTTTATCACTCTGTATGGAAATGTCAATGTTTATAATCTTAAGTTTTTACAGTTTTTCCCATAATTACAGGCTTTTCTTTTGTTAATTTTTTAATCAACTTTTTCAAAACAACCACATTTATTCTCCGGCCAGGTATCCTCCAAACCTTCCCGGTAATGGTACCACAGGATTTCTCCATCTGCCATGGATATGCCGATTTCTTTTATCCCGTCATGATCTAAGTCTTCCATCTGTGCTTTAGCCTGCCAGTCCGCTTCTTTTTCTGATCCCCATAAAAGAGTTCCTACTCTGGCACCGTTTGCGCTGTCATATACAGCATAGCCGTTTCTATTATCTAATGGGGAAAGGCAGAAAATGAGAGCGCCTGTATCATCCAGGTGCAGGTCTTCGGAATAAGCCCTGTAAGTGCGCCAGTCGCTGCCAGGGATGTTGGAATCTGAACCGGAACCTGGTTCTGGCTCTGCATCTGTGTTTTCCGTAATGATCTTTCCGTTTTCTGTTGGACCTGCAACCGGCTCCTGGACCTGGATCCCATATAAGAGCCAGAATGTGCAGACCAATAAAAATACACTGACCAGAACCGGGATGATCCCAATGATCATTAAAATACGCCATTTTTTCTGCCCCGTCTTTCTGCTCTGGATCATGCCTGCTGCAATAAAACTAATTCCCAATAGCAATGTGGCTATTTCCAATCCAAACATCCATTTTCCCTCTTTCTTACAAATTATGAAACTGATCCTATTGTTCTGTATATCTGAACTATACAGCTGTTCCTTCAGGGAAAATATTAACTAAGGGTTAGTTTTAGAAACAGTTTTGGGGACTTTATTTTTTTACTATACACATTTCTATTTAAAGGCTATAATAATTCTGGAAAAATATGAGTATAGAGAGGGTATTCTTATGTACGATTTAAAAATGTTAGAAGAGATCAAAAGCCAGGAAGAGCGTATCCACTTTTCTTCTTTTGATTACAATGATGCTTACACACTGGGAACCATGCTTCGCGAGCGTGGTCTGACCACTCCAAAGCCAATCGCCATCCGTATTGTTTTTGATGATATTATCCTGTATCAGTCCTTCCTTCCGGGAACAGACGAAAGCAATAACCAGTGGATGAACCGCAAGCAGCACACGGTTGAGCGCTGCCATACTTCTTCTCTGCGTGCAGCTGTTGAGCGGGAATTAAACGGTGTAAAGGAAAACTGGCAGCAGGACGAGTCCCACTATGCATTCTGCGGCGGTGGATTTCCAATTATTGTAAATGATGAGTTCCGCGGTGTTGCCATGATCTCCGGTCTGCCTCATCTGGAAGACCACAGAAATCTGGTGGAAGTAATGGATCAGTTCTGCGCACAGAAGAACGCGTAAGATCTATTCCTATTATTGGTTCTCACAGCAAATATAAAACAGGTCGCGGATATTTCCATAAAATGTGATATCTGCGACCTGCTTTTTTATTATACGCATTTTTCTGCTATTTTTATCTATTACCTATCTATTCCCATTTTTTCCACACATCCGGCTGATAGCCTAAGGTAGACTGCTTTCCGTTTCTGACCACCGGTGTTTTGATCACCTGGGGATTTTCCAGGACTTTTTGCAGCTTATCTTCCTCTGCGATATATTTGATCAGGGACAAAATATCTTTGTCTTTCCCATCCCAGTTGATCATATTTTCCAGGCCTCCGTTTGCCTGGGCAACGGAGTTAAACTCGCCTTTTGACATGCCTTTTTCCTTCATGTCAATGAACTGGTATTTGATGCCACGCTCTTTGAAAAAGCGTTCTGCTTTCTTTGTATCATTGCACTTTTTTGTGCCGAAGATCTGGATGTTCATAAAATATGTCCGCCTTTTTCCTGAAAATCTGTGTTTTTATTCATATCTTCACTCATGATACCATGCTGCATTTGTCTTTACAAGCCGTCTTTATCTGCGGATCACCTGGATCTCCTGCTCTGTGCCAAGATCTACCGGTTTGAAGGTGTTTTCCAGGCCTTCTGTAATATAGATCTGGCCTTTATCATCTTCTAAGACTGCCTCGTAATTCTGGTGGCTGCGCCAGTGTTCAGCCGCTTTTTCCGGACCCATGACAAAAAGGGCAGTGGAAAGACCATCACAGAGGAAACCGCTGTCACTGATAATGGTCACAGATACCAGCCCATTTTTAGCCGGAGCACCGGTTTTAGGATCCATAATGTGCCAGTAGACCTGACCGTCATCACCTGTGAAATAACGCTCGTAGCCACCGGAAGTAACCACCGCCTTATCTGTTACAGAAACACCTCCCAGATAACGGTCCTCTTCTGCTGCCCGGATACCGATGAACCAGTCAGACCCGTCCGACTTTGTACCTACTGTCTGGATATTTCCTCCCAGACTGAAAAGAGCAGAAGTAACACCTTCTTCTTTCATCAGGTTTGCCAGGACCTCTGCTGTATAGCCTTTTCCTACACTTCCCAAATCTACCATCATATCCGGTTCTATGGATACAGTATTACCATTTACCTGGATCTTGCGGTAATCTACGCGGGAGACTAATGCTTTGCGTTCTTCCTCATCGGGGATGCGATGTTCACCTGTGGTAAAGCCCCAGGCTTTTACAATGGGATAGGCGGAAATGTCTAAGGCACCGTCTGTATCTTTGCAAAGTTTTAGTGACTGAAGCATCAGATTTGCAAATTCCTCTGCAAAGTTCTCATTCTTCTTCTCGTTTAAATTCCACATGGGACTTCCTTCTTTTGTCACAGAAAGTGTATCTTCCAGTTCTTCTATTTTCCCCCGGACTTTTTCTTCTACGTCATCATTTCCGCCATAGATCTGGAACTGCATCACTGTGTCCATGGCAAATACGGTAAAGTTCTTTTCTTCGGATCCTGTCTCTGTACGCAAAACAGGGCGGTCATTTTTGACCGCCTCTGTTTCAGCTGTTTTTGTAGATGCACTGCATCCGCATAACATCAGTGCCAAGATCACCAGACACCATTTTTTCAATTAGATTTCTCCTTCTGTTTCGGTTGCTTCTGTATCTTCGGCAACATCGTCAGCTGCATTGTCTTCGGAAACATCTTCATTGGAGTCTTCGGAGTTATTGTCCTCGGAAGCATCTTCTTTATCTTCTTCAGCTGGAGTTTCCTCTGTATCCTTATCTTCGGAGTCCTTATCCTCAGATGCATCTTCCTCTGGCTTATCCTCTGCCGGCTCTTCTGCAGTATCTTCCTTATCTTCCTCAGAAGGTTCGGTTACTTCATCTTCTGCCGGAACTTCTTCTGCATCCTTATCAGCCGGAACTTCCGGAACAACTGTTTCATCCTTTGTTTCAGGAACAGTTACTTCTTCCTGAGCCTCTTCTTTCATTTCCTGCTCATCTAAAAGTTCTTCCTCTGCTTCGGTTGGGTCTACCAGTTCGCCATCTCTTACATAGAATACATAAGAACCATATTCGCTCTTCTTACTGTAAATAGTAACTTTGATCAGATCACCTGTTTCGTAAGCATCGAAACCATCCTTAGCAAAATCAATGTAATCTTTTCCTTTTCCCATACCATCACTTTCAGGTGTTGTACCTACTTTAAACTGCTGATCTGATATAGAACCATAACTACAGCTTTCATACTGATGCTGTCCTACCATTATATAATCTATAGCACCAAGATAGGTATCTCTTGAAATATCGTTTATGGTGTCTACTTTAAGGAGTAAACGATATGCTTCATACTTCGCCAGGAAACTATCTACTGAAACTTCTTCAAAAGTGATATCCTTATCACTTTCATCGTTTCCATTATCTCCAGAATTATCTTCACCAGGTGCTGCAACTAATTTGCCTGCTTTCAGATAGAATACATATGGATCATAGTCTGCTTTAGCAGTAGAGTAAATAGTGACTTTAACCGGAGTACCGTCTGTACCAAAATCAGCAATATCAGTTGTAAAATCGATATATTCCTGCTCTCCGGTTTCTGTATTAGTGCCACCCTGCTTAAATTTATTTGAGTTTTTGCTAATATCTGGAGTACCATAAGAATATTTTACATCTCCAACCTCAATATAATCGATAGCTTTTAAGTAAAGATCTCTGCTGACATCGTTAATTTTCTCATCAGTAAATGTTAAGCGATATGTATCATAATCATCAAACCAATATTTCACATGAGCTTTCTCAAAGGTAAGTCCCTCAACGCCCTCATCTTCTCCGGCATTACCATCAGACTCAATAATTACTTCAATTACCTGGCTCTTGTATCCATCTGCTTCAATTGTGAGTTTATGTGTACCAACCGGTAATTCAGATGTATCAATGGTAATCTCTGTGTCATTTACTGTTGTGTCAAGTTCTTCTTCTCCATACTTAACAGAAGTAATTGCTTTCAGATACTCTGCATTACCTTTCAGTGTCCATTCATTTCCTCGCTGGATATTAAGCTGTCCAGTAAGCTTTGGAGCATCCTTATCTTCTGCAGGAGGAACAATTTCGGAACCATCTTTCAGAACATATCTGCCATTGCTGTTCTTTACAGCAGTAAGAGTAATGGTATCATATCCCTCTGCCTCAACAACAATTTCAACTGTATCACCTGTAAATCCAGTATCAACAGTCATACGCAGGCAGTCATTAATGCTACCGTAACCACTGTCTACAACAGAAGCTGCGAACTCATTATTATTATATCCAAGTCCAAGTAATGCCTTTGTATAAGTCACATCACCAACCGTAACAGATTTTACTGCGTCAAGATAATCTGCCAGCACCTTCTTAGCATCAGTATCTGTATCATTCTCGAAAGTAATGTAATAGTTGGCAGGAGACATGAAGAAGCCAGCTTCCTTGTACTCCAGGCTCTTTACAACCGGAACAAAAGTAACCTCAGGCTCGTCAACACCTTCTGCAACTACGATCTGTGCTGTTAACGCATCTACATATCCCTTTGCGCGAAGAGTCAGTGTATGTGTTCCAGGTTTGATGTTTCCGATAGTCAGGCTCTTCTTGTCAGCAGATATCTCATAATATGCTGCATCGCTTCCTTCATAGCCCTTTGTATAAAGGGTATCATCCTCATCTAAAACTACAGAGGTCAGATACTTTAAGAAACCGCCTTCAGAACCGGTTACATCTACTTCTGCGTCTGCATAGTATCCCTGGATCTTGCCAAAGGTTCTCTTATCAGATGCATACTCATTCTTGCCATCTGGATACTTCACAGTCAGAGTCAGTCCCTCTTCCAGAAGCTGATCATAAGTAATCTTAAATGCATTCATCTGGTATCCGTCTGCTTCTACTGCGATCTTGTATTCTTCTCCCGGTGTGAACAGGCTCTGATCCAGAGTTAAAGTTCCCTTTTCAACATCTACTGTATACTTGTCTTTTGCAAGTCCGGTCCAGCTGTCATTGATCACAACATTTTTGATAGCAGCCAGATACTGTGCATTTTCATGCTTCAGAACAACATTTTCGCCTTCCTTGTTCTGCTCTACTGTGAATGCACCAGCTGCCGGGCGGGCAAAATCACCGTTATTCTGGATCTCACCTAAAAGACCATCTTCCAGAACTTCCTTTGCAGTTGCCGGACTGTTGCTCCAGGTCACACCGGTTCTCTTGTAATCCTCAAAGGAAAGGATCTGATCGTCTTCGTATTTCTTATTTTCTACGCTGGATACATAATCGGTCCAGTCATAGTATTTTCCTTCTGCTCTGTCAAATACTGCATCCTTGATAATGTTGTACCACCAGTCTACAACTGCCTCAGACTCAGCTGTAGATCTTCCAGCTTCTTCCAGAAGTTCTGCATTTACCAGCAGGTCGGTATCAAATACCAGATTTGCAGAAATAGCGCTGCTTCCGGAACTGCTTTCGCCGGAGCTGCTGCCTCCGCCTGAACCTGTGGATGCTGTGGAGACGCCATCAAATGAATACTGGGAAATTCCCATTTCATCCTTGGATGGAACATTTTCACCATTTGTTACTTTAAAGCTGACAGAGGTTGCCTTAAATCCGTCTGCATATACAGTCAGCTTGTAATTGCCCTTATATTTTAAATGATCTACATTATCATTATAAAGGACAAACAGATCCTGGCTGAACAGGAACCAGTCATCAATCTCGTTTAATTCTACCGTCTCAGTTGGTCCTTCCAGAACCACACGGCTGATCGGTGTCTCAATTCCGTATACCATGTTTTCAACCTGGAAATGCAGGTTTACGCCAGACTGGGCTGTTTCCTGTAATTTCAGAACAGGTGCCTGGGCATTTACTACATGGATCGGAACAAGAGCAGATGTACCTGCCTTGGACTCTACGCGGACATAATATCTTCCGTTGTTTGTGAAATTGCCCTGTCCGCTCTTAATGGTCAGTTCGCCTACGCGGCCACTTCCATGAGCTACATCTTTTGCACGGTCAAATACAAGATCACTGTTGATGGTGTTCTTATTTTCATTGTACTCTACCAGCTGAAGGCGGTTAATTCCGTCAAACCACTCTTTCTCATCGTCGGTATTGTAATTGAACATAATGGTTACAGTTGCTTTTCCATCTTCGCTTAATTCTGCATCCGGTGAATAAGCAGGATGAGCCACCGGCTTTTCTCCAAGAGCGAATGTTGTCTTAGATGGTGAATATCTTACAGAACCATCATCTGCATAGTTGGTCAGATAGTAATCCCAGATGGATACCGGTCCGTGTGTCATGATCTTTTCAGGAAGATAGCTGTCTCCTGTGTAGATAATACCATCTGCTGCAGTATCATCTAAGGAAACGGTCTGTACCTGTGCCCCGTCATCATTGCTGCTTACAGTAAGAACAGCCGGTGCCTTTGTAACAGCCAGTTTGCATATACTTCCATCATCAGTTACATTTGAAAGAGCTGCAGTTACATCTACGCCATCTGCATAGACCTTTGTATTGCCTGCATTATAGCCATCTTCAAATGCTACCGTGATCCACCAGCCAAGGGAATTTAACTCTGTCAGTTTTGTCTGATCCTGCTTTACAAAAACTGCTTTATTCTGGTCTGGCTGGTTATTTCCATTGTTGGAATTGTTGCCATTGTTTGTATTGTCGTTGCTGGAATTACTGTCGTTGGTATTTCCATTGTTAGTGTTTCCGTTGTTGGTGTTTCCGTTGTTGGTGTTTCCGTTGTTGGTGTTTCCGTTGTTGGTGTTTCCATTATTTGTATTGCCGTTATTGGCATTATTATTTCCGTTATCTGTACTGCCGGAGCTGCTGTGGCTGCTTCCACCGCCACCTCCGCCTCTTACAGTAGTCTTAGAATTGGTATCTTTTCCAGGATTACTTGAAAATCCTTTTCCAGGCACTACCTGAATGTTTCCATTTTCATCTACCCACTGTCCGTCTGCATTGACTTTGTAGCCATCTGGTGTTACATCATTTGCAAACATTTTTCCAGTGTTCTCTCCTGCTGCCAGCTCAAAATAATAGCTGCGGCCATCGACCCACTGCCATCCGGTTACTGCTGCACCTTCAGTGCTGTCTGCAGTAGTGCTGAAGAAATACCATTTGCCAGCTGCATCCTGGTACCATCCGGTAACCATTTTGCCTTCTACAGCATCTGGTGTCTGATTAAAATAATAAGTACGGTCATTAATACGGAGCATGCCGGTTGCCATAATACCTGTCTCAGGCTGCAGATAATACCAGCCGCTTGCAGTATGGACCCATCCGGTTGCCATTTCTCCTGAAGGCTTTCTATATTTCCAGCCTGCATCTTCTTTTACCCAGGTTCCCGCCTGCAGCTGTGACCCGATTGCTGCCTGTGCACCAAAAGCAGTTCCTGCCTGCAAGGATGCAGCTGCAAGAAACATGGCTAACAGTGCTTTTGTTCTTCCTGTTTTTCTCATAAGTACAAAACTCCTCTTTTGTAGATTACTGAACATGTGAGTTAATGCATACTAACTCGCATGCCGCATTAGTATACACTAACTGAAATTTTTTCGTCAATTATGAGGGGCAGTTTTATTTTGATAAAATTTTTCAACAAGAAATCGTGCAGGTTATTGGAAAAATTTCCATTAAAAAAAGTTGTTATCAGTTTATTGTTATAGTTTGGTGAGAATAACGCAGAATTGGCTTAAATAAAGGATTTTTCTGAATTTGTTAAAAACAGGACAAATAGAAAAGGGACCGCTTATGGCAGTCCCCTTTGTTATCAAGAATTTTTCTCATTTTTTGAAATATCATGTCTTTTTATGACGGACATCCCAGTTGTAACCACTTGGCATCGTCTAAATAATACGTTCCATTTTTTGACGAAGGGCTCGGGTAGTCCCTTCAATATCTTCTGCTGCAAAAATACCGGATACAATGGCAGCTCCTGCTGCACCGCTTCCCTGCAGTTTTTCAATATTATCCAGGCAGATACCGCCAATGGCTACTACCGGGATCTTTACAGATGCGCAGATTGCCTGCAGCTGTTCCATCGTCATAGGGCGGGCATCTTTTTTGGTTGATGTGCCAAATACGGCACCGCTGCCCAAATAGTCAGCCCCCTGTGACTGGGCTTTTAATGCCTGTTCTACCGTTTTGGCTGTGACTCCCAGGATCTTATCCGGTCCAAGAAGTTGTCTTGCAAGACCGGCATCCATGTCATTCTGGCCTACATGGACACCGTCTGCACCACAGGCTTTTGCCAGTTTTATATTGTCATCGATCAGGAGAGGAACATTGTATTTTTCTGTGAGAGCGCGCATTTTCTTCGCCTCTTCCAGATATTCTTCCACGTTGTCATCCCGCAGTCCTTTTTCACGAAGCTGCACCATGGTGGCGCCGCCTTTTAAGGCTGCTTCTGTCTGCTCATAAAGACTCATTTTCCCGGTCCAGGCCCGGTCGGTTACTGCATAGATCAACAACTGGCTTTTGTCAAATTTCATGGTTCTCTCCTTTTCTCATATCCATCATCCACTCACAAACCCGCGCTAACGCGCTCTACTGTCTGCTATCGCAGACTGTTTGTTCGTTAATGGCCCAAGAAAAACAAATGTCTGCTTCGCAGCCGCTTGTTTTTCTTTTGGGCTCATTTCATTCATCAAAAATACTTACGATCTCGCCGTCTAAAATGCGGTTCATATTTTTTACAGCACAGAAGTTGCCGCACATAGAGCAGGTATCTTCTTTTTCCGGCTTCGCAGATGCTCTGTAGTTTCTCGCCTTTTCCGGATCAATGGAAAGCTCAAAGGTCTTTTCCCAGTCCAGTTTCTTTCTTGCCATTCCCATCTGGCGGTCCCACTCGGAAGCGCCCTTAACACCTTTTGCAATATCTGCTGCATGGGCTGCGATCTTGGAAGCGATGATGCCTTCTTTTACGTCATTCAGATCCGGCAGGCGTAAATGTTCAGCCGGTGTTACATAGCATAAAAAGGCTGCGCCGTAGGTTGCTGCGATGGCACCTCCAATAGCTGCTGTAATATGGTCATATCCAGGTGCAATGTCTGTAACCAAAGGTCCTAATACATAGAAAGGAGCGCCTTTGCAGATGCTCTGCTGGATCTGCATATTGGCTGCGATCTGGTTAAGAGGCATATGGCCCGGTCCTTCTACGATCACCTGTACATTTTTCTCCCAGGCTCTTCTTGTCAGCTCTCCTAATGTTACCAGCTCTTCGATCTGGGAAACATCGGTGGCATCTTCTAAGCATCCCGGACGGCAGGCGTCACCTAAACTGATGGTCACATCGTATTTCTGGCAGATATCCAGGATCTCATCAAAATGCTCATAGTATGGATTTTCCTTTCCGGTCATCTCCATCCATGCAAAGATAATGGAACCGCCTCTGGATACAATGTTCATAAGGCGTTTATTTTTCTTGAAACGCTGGGCAGTTGCACGGTTGATACCAATGTGGATGGTCATAAAATCCACACCGTCCTGTGCATGCATTTCCACGATCTTTAACCACTCTTCGGTGGTGATATCTTTCAGTGCCTTATGATAGTATACCACTGCGTCATAGATCGGTACAGTACCAATGATAGCCGGGCATTCAGCAGTCAGTTTTCTTCTGAATTTCTGGGTATCTCCCCAGGAGCTTAAGTCCATAATGGACTCTGCGCCCATTTTTACTGCGTCATTTACTTTCTGAAGCTCCATATCCAGGTCTTTGCAGTCTCTGGAAGTTCCCAGGTTTACATTGATCTTGGTCTTTAACATGGAGCCGATACCGTTTGGATCCAGGCATTTGTGGTTTTTGTTTGCAGGAATTGCTACTTTTCCCTCTGCCACCAGCTGCATTAACCGGGCTGTATCCATCTGCTCTTTTTCTGCTACTGCCTGAAGCTCCTTTGTAATAATTCCTTTTCTGGCAGCATCCATCTGTGTTGTGTAGTCCATTTTCTTTCTCCTTCACATAATAATATTTTTCCACAGAAGGGGTACCTGGACGGAACGTTTTCCACATTTGCTGCACAGATCTCTAGCGCATATGTGGATCATCTGGATTTGCGCAGAAACAAAAAAAACGGTCCGCCCACATAAGGAACGGACCGCAAAATATACGCACGATACGCAAATATAATATGCGACACATTATTTCCCTACGTTGGCATTACCCACATCAGGTACAATAGGTCGAAGTTCGATTACTTCCTCTCAGCCTGCTTCACAAGCTCCCTGTTCGTATTCAGAATAACATTTATTGGTAAAAATTGTCAAGTTGTTTATCAAAACACACCACTTTATGGCGCCGGATACATTGATATTCCCCTTTGGAATAACCGGCATTTTTTCTCAATAAGTGCTTCTTTCGGCTGTTGCTTTATCAGCCTTGTTGTATACTGTCTTTTTTTCTGTTATAGTAGTTAGCATTAACTTACTGTTTATTGTACTTCAGGAGGATCTTATGGAATTACGTCAGCTGGAATATTTTATGATCACATGTGAAAAAGGCAGCTTTAACCAGGCTGCAGAGTGCCTTTATACCACACAGCCCAATGTGAGTAAAGTGATCAGTTCCCTGGAAAAAGAACTGGGACGGCCTCTTTTTGAGCGCAGCAGCCGGGGGATCCACATTACCCCCTATGGTGAAACGGTCCGTGAATATGCCCAGAATATCCTGCACAATATAAGCCTGATCAACTCACTGACCGATCACAACCAGGGAAAAAAATTCAGTCTGGCCACTTATCCCAGCAATATGATCTCCCGTCTGTTGACTGATTTTTATAAAGAAATGGGAAATTCCTACATTGTAGAACATTTAGAAGGCACGGTGGAAGAGATCAGCAACCGGGTAGCCCAGGGACTTTCTGAAATTGGCATCGTTTATATTGCACAGAAACAGCTCCACCAGTTCCAGCATATCCTGTCCCACAAAAAGCTGAAATTCGTTCCTCTTGACAGCAAAGAAGCCTGTGTTTACGTTGGTCCAAAGCATCCCCGCTATCATGATGAAAGTATTGACTTTCAGGACCTTTCTTCTCTTTCCTTTGTACGGGGTGTAAGGGATTTTTTCTCTGTAGAGCACCATTTGAACCATGTGAGCCTTGGGGCGATCAGCACAGAGCAGCTCCACTATGCAGTCTATACCAACAGTGATCATCTGACTGTCAATCTGTTACTGAACACAGATATATGCAGCCTCGGCATTAATTTTCTCTATGACCAGTACCGCCAATATAATGTTCGCCAGCTTAGGATCAATAATTGTGAGCCTTTTCTCCTCATCGGCTACATCTGCCCGGATCATGCAAAATTAAGTAAAGCTGCTGAATGGTTTATCTGTCATTTTAAGGAAATTTTATAAGTTTTTTCGCCCGGTTATAACATTTTGGAATAACTAAGCCCCTCCAATTTCATTAGTAGTAAGTTTTGCCTAACCCATGTTATACTTTCTACCGTTCGCCTCAGGCGAATGAATAAACAACATTATGTTCTTTTTACAACAGGAGGAAACTTATCATGAAAAAAAGATGGGGCACAATGCTTCTGGCAGGTCTCTTAGGCACCGCCTTATTAAGCGGCTGCGGTTCATCCGCTTCTGACTCTGCATCTTCTGCTGCAGAGTCCAATCCTTCAGAAACTACCACCACAGCTGAAGGTACAAAGGAAGACCTGATCTTCGTAAACTACCGCGATATCCGCGATTTAAACCCACATTTATATGCCGGCGAAATGTACGCCCAGGAAATGTTATATGAGGGCCTGGTCAATATTACCTCTGACGGTTTTGAAGGCTGTCTGGCAGAAAGCTGGGATGTCAGTGATGACGGTAAAGTATATACATTCCACATTCGTCCAGGCGTAACATTTTCTGATGGCGAAAAGTGTGACGCATATGCCATCAAAGCAAACTTTGACGCAATCCTGGAAAATAAAGACCGCCATACCTGGCTGGAAATGATGCATCTGTTGGTAGGTGTAGATGCTCCCGATGAAAACACTTTTGTGATTGAATTATCCGAACCATATTATCCCCTTTTAACAGAGCTTGGTGTAACAAGACCATTTGCCATGATCTCCCCGAAAGCCATGAAAAACGGCAGCACCAAAGATGGGGTAGAAGCTTATATTGGTACCGGTCCCTATGTGCTGGATGAATTTGTTACCGATGAGTATGCTGTATTCAAGGCAAATCCGAACTACTGGGGCGAACAGCCTGCCATCAAAACCATCACCGTGAAAGTCATCCCGGATAATCAGACCCGTATCCTGGCTCTGGAAAAAGGTGAGATTGATATGATCTTCGGAAAAAATATGATCGACGCAGATGCCATTAATCAGTATCTGGACAGCGATCAGTTTACCGTGGAACTTTCTGATCCAACCTCTACCAGACAGATTGTTCTGAATACTTCCTCTGACATTCTTTCAGAGAAGGATGTACGTATTGCGCTCCAGCATGCAACTAATAAGCAGAATATCTCTGACGGTATTTTTTACGGACTGGAAAAACCGGCAGACACTCTGTTTGCATCCACTGTTCCATATTGTGATATTGAACTAGAACCATATGTTTACGACCTGGAACTGGCAGGACAGATTTTGGATGAAGCAGGCTGGAAAATGGGTTCCGGCAATGTCCGTGAAAAGGATGGACAGCCGTTAAATATTGATCTTCTCTATAATAGTGACAGCGTGACTGAAAAATCCATTGCAGAGTATCTTCAGAGCGAATACCAGTCCATCGGTGTTTCTTTAAACATCCACGGGGAAGAGGAGCAGTCCTACCGTGATAATATGAAAGCAGGTAATTTTGATATGGTATTCAATATCTGCTGGGGTACACCATACGATCCACAGTCCTCTCTTGCTGCCATGCGCGCTCCTGTATATGGTGACTATGCAGCGCAGCTTGGTCTGGATGATAAAGCAGAAATCGATGATGCCATTACCGAGATCCTGATCACCACAGATGAAAACAGACGCCAGGAACTTTATACCTATGTTCTGACCCATCTCCACGAAGATGCCGTTTATATTCCACTGACCTATGAGTGCAATAAGGCAATCTACCGCTCTGATATGAAAGGCTTCCACTTTACCCAGACTCAGTACGAGGTTCCATTCCAGGATTTCTCTTTCTAAATCTGGCAAAACAAACCTAATCTTGTGTATAAAGCCGTCTCCTCTGAGGCGGCTTTGTTCCAGTCGGATCCTTTTATTACATTTATTTTTTCAACGGGAGGTATTATTTTGAAACCCTATATTATCAAGCGGATCCTTTCTGCCATACCGCTCCTTCTCATCATTTCCTTTGTATGCTTCGTTTTTATCAACCTGATCCCTTCTGATCCGGCTGAAGTAGCTTTACGTGTACGCCAGGTACCTATCATCACGGAAGATGCCATTGCTGAGGTCCGTTCCCAGCTTGGGCTGGACAAGCCTTATCTGGTCCGTTACTTTACCTGGGTATTGGACTGTCTTCACGGTGATTTTGGCATCAGTTATGTAAACCCAAGCCGTACTGTTGCCGGAGAACTGCTGCGCTGTATGCCTGCTACTTTACAGCTTGCAGGTGCTTCCCTTATTATGGTGATCCTTTTAAGTCTCCCTATCGGCTTTCTTTGTGCTGTATATAAAGATGGCTGGTTTGACCGGATCATGCGGAGCCTTGTATTTATGACCACTGCCATGCCCCCTTACTGGGTCGGACTTCTGTTGATGTGGCTGATCTCCATTAAACTGGACCTTTTGCCTACCAGCGGAAACGGTACCATCAGGCATCTGATCCTGCCGGCTTTTACTGTATCCTTAAGCTATATTTCCACCTATATCCGCCTGATCCGCAACAATATGCTTGAAAATATGAAACAGGATTATGTACTTTATGCCAATGTACGCGGTCTCCCGCAGAGATCCATTCTGGTAAAACATATCCTGAAAAACTCCATGCATACCTGTATTGTTGCCATTGGCATGAGTATCCCACAGCTGATCTCAGGAACCATTGTAGTGGAAAATGTATTTGCATGGCCGGGACTGGGAACCTTGTGCATCAGTTCCATTTTCAACCGGGATTATCCCGTGATCCAGACTTACGTTCTGCTCATCGGTGTCCTGTTTGTTATGTTCAATCTGCTGTTTGACATCCTGCAGACCGTGTCTGACCCCCGTATGCGAAAGGAGAGCAACTAATGTTACACCGGTTTCTTCATAATAAAACTGCCGTTGGTACAATAACCATTGTACTGATCGTGGCATTCATGGGCCTTTTTGCCCCATTTATTGCTCCACATGATCCCTATGCCACCAATATTCTTAACAAATTTGCCCATTTCAGCAAAGAATATCCCCTTGGCACAGATAATCTTGGGCGCTGTATTCTCTCCCGCATGATCTACGGGATCCGTCCCACTCTTGGCCTGGCTGTGCTGACCATGTTAGGCACCATCGGTCTCGGCGCCCTGATGGGCCTTTTAGCCGGGTATTTTCGTGGCATTACGGAAGAACTGATCATGCGTATAGTGGATGTAATGCTGTCTTTCCCCAGTCAGATCATGGTTTTTGCTGTAGTTGCGCTGCTGGGCATTAACGTACAGAACGTGATCCTGGCAAATGTATTTATCAAATGGGCCTGGTATGCCCGTATGATCCGAACGGGCGTTATGCAGTACCGTGACCGGAACTTTGTCCAGTTTTCCCGCTGTGTAGGAACTCCGGAACGTTTTATCCTCTTCAGACACCTGGTTCCATCTATTGCAGCTGATCTGGCTGTCCTGTCTTCTCTGGATGTAGGCTGGGCCATTATCAATATTTCCACTTTGTCCTTCCTGGGACTTGGTGTACAGGCTCCTACTCCTGAATGGGGTGCTATGTTAAGCGAAGCAAAAAATGTCCTGACCAGTAATCCGTCCCAGATGCTGGTTCCCGGTATTGCCATCGTTATTCTGGTTTCTGCCTTTAACTTAATGGGTGATGCCATCCGTGATGTGTTAGACCCAAAGGAGGTGCTGTAATGTCTGCCGTTTTAAAAGTTGAAAACCTGAATGTAACTCTGACATATCGTAAAGCCTCCAAAAAGCTGGTAGAAGATGTGAGCTTTGAAGTCCACCCAGGAGAATGCCTGGGGATCCTTGGGGAGTCCGGAAGCGGAAAAAGCATGACTGTAAAATCCATCCTGGGTCTGTTAGATAAAAATTTCCAGGTTTCCGGAAGCGCTGTTTTTGATGGCCATGATCTTTTAAAAGAGTCAAAAGAAGAACTTCGCAGGCTCCGTGGAAGCCGGATCACCATGGTACTTCAAAACCCTATGACCTGTTTTGATCCTTTATACCGCATTGGAAATCAGATGGCTGAAACCTTCGCCGCACATACTGCATGGAATGCACAGGAAATACGTACCTGTTGCCTTAAGATCCTGGACCAGATGCAGATCTTAAATGGAGAAGAAGTTCTGGAAAAATATCCTCATCAGCTCTCCGGCGGTATGCTCCAGCGTATTATGATCGGTATTGCCATGGCATTGCAGCCGGAACTTCTCATTGCTGATGAACCAACAACTGCCATTGATGCCGTCACTCAATACGAGATCCTGGAAGAGTTTGTCCGCATTAAAAAGAATAAAAATACTGCCATGCTTTTCATCACCCATGACCTGGGAGCCATCTCCAAAGTAGCAGACCGCATCCTTGTTATGAACAGCGGACAGATCGTAGACAGCGGAGACTTTGAGCATATCCGAAATCATGCAAACGATCCCTACACCCGCCTGCTGATAGAAAAGCGTTCTGCTGTTATGTGCCACTACCGTGACATCTTACATGGAAAGGAGATATCCCATGCTTGAAGTAAATAATGTATGCGTCAGCTTCCGAAGTGAACGCCAGGAAAAGATTTTCGGAACTGCCAGAAACCAGGTGTTGTTTGATGTGTCCTTAAAAGTCTCACAGGGAACCTGTCTGGGAATACTGGGAGAATCCGGAAGTGGGAAATCTACCCTTGGCCGTGTGATCTGTGGTCTTTTAAAGCCTGACACCGGAGAAGTAAAGATCCAGGATGTATCTGTTTATGCCTCCAGAAATGGCCGGAAAAACCTTCAAAAACGCTTAAGTGTTGTTTTCCAGGATTACACCACTTCTGCCAATCCCCGTTTCCGTGTAAAAGAGATCATTGCAGAAGGACTGGCTGCAAGAGAACGAAATCAAAAGATCCGCCTGAACCGTTTGGAAGAGATCAACCGCCTGTTAGAGCTTGTTGGGCTGAATTCCTCCTATGCAAACCGGTATCCCCATGAGCTGTCCGGCGGACAGTTGCAGCGTGTATGCATTGCCCGGGCTGTAGCCTGCCAGCCAGAGATCATTCTTTTTGACGAAGCTATCTCTTCTCTGGATGCCCATACTCAGATTCAGATCATGGATCTGCTCCATGATCTGAAAGAAAAACTGGGGCTGACTTATATTTTCATTACCCATGACCTGACTTCTGTCACTTATCTGTGCGATGATGTGCTTTTTCTGTATCATGGCCGCATTACTGAACACATTCCTGTATCCCGTATTGCAGAAACAAAAGATGACTATGCCAGAAAGCTTTTGGCTTCTATTATCGAATTCAACTAAAGGAGATCTGAAAAATATGAGACTGTCTGACTTAAAAGCCGGCAGCAATACAAAGCAAACCCTTTTACTGCCAGTTGCCAGCCACTATCCCATAGAAATGACTGTTATCTGCGGAAGCTGTCCCGGAAAAACCCTTGTAGTGACCGCAGGTGTCCACGGCTGTGAATATGTAGGCATAGAAACCCTGAACCGTCTGAAAAAGGAACTGGACCCCATTGATCTTTCAGGGCGTATCATCCTGCTTCCCCTGGTAAATCCAGAAGGCTTTTACATGGGGTCCAAACAGATAATCCCTGCAGATGGTCAAAATTTAAACCGTACGTTTCCCGGAGATCCTGAGGGTACTTTTTCCAGCCGTCTTGCAAAGCTCCTTGAAGAAACACTGTATCCTGAAGCTGATTTTCTCATAGATCTCCATGGTGGTGATGTGAACGAAGCTCTTACTCCCCTGGTCTTCTTTCCCACAACTGTTTCTGACGCACTGGCCGCAAAAGCTTCTGCAGCTGCAGCCTCACTCTCGATTCCATATCGGGTCGCTTCTACTGCAAAAAACGGACTCTATAGCTGGGCTGCTCAGTGCGGTATCCCGGCACTTTTAGCAGAACGGGGAGAAAGAGGGCTATGGTGCGAAGATGAGGTCACAGCATGCAAAAGGAATATTTTTGAGTTAATGGCTCATCTTAAGATCAGACCTTTTTCAGATACTGACCTTCACCAGGAAGAGATCTGTCAGGCAGTTTATGAAGAGGCACCAAAAAATGGGTTCTGGTATCCTGCTGTCTCACATGCAGGTCAGAAATTAAAAAAGGGCACCCTTCTTGGCACCCTGAAAGATATTTATGGAAATGAAATTTTCCGATGTACAGCTCCATTTGATGGCGTTGTACTTTATTACACCCTGAGTCTGGGTGTAAAATGCAAAGATCCATTGATCGCATTTGGGGAGATTTAATATTTATTTTGCAGGCGTTGGGTTCACTCACAAACACGCGCTGGCGCGCTCTACTGTCTGCTATCGCAGACGGTTTGTTCGTTAAGGACGCAAGGAAAACAAATGCCGCTTAAAGCGGCGCTTGTTTTCCTTAAGCGTTCCTTATATCCGTCCCCCACACTTCGGACAGTAGTTATAATCTTCGTCTGTCTCAAATCCGCAGCGCATACACTTCTTGTGGGGATTTCCGGAACCTTCCTGCCAGGTGCGGGTGTATTTTCCTTCCTGGACCAGGTGAAGGTCGGCGGATGTGATCGCCGGTTCTTCGCCTCTTAATATGGCTTTTCCGATCTCCGGCTCCAGCTCGTAAATGGCGCTGCAACAGGACATCTGCACATAAAAGCGCTTATTCCACTTAAACAGCGGGATAAAGAAAAAACTGAAATACATATAGGTCATAAAGACCTGACACTGGCTGGTGCTGCCACAGCTTCCGCAAAGAATGCTTCTTGCGTAGTTAAGCAGCTTCCGGCCCTGACTGATACCTCCGATAAACAGCATATTGCTGTCCTCCTTTTAAAAACAAATACTTTATAGAAACTGTCACTGGCAGTTTCTTTCAAACGCATGGAAACTAACAGACCGCCTGATGGCGGCATGACCATACACAAAAATTATAAGTCAGCACGGTACAATGAACAAACCACCTTGTAAACTGTGATCCATTTTCTGATCCGGGACTGCCTCTTTTCTTCTGTTCCTGCTGCCCGTCTTCCTGCATGCATCAGCTCATCCACTGCACTTCTGGCACTTGCCACAGCATAGTTTCCTGTAAGGCAGCAGCCTTCTTCCAGCCGTGAAAATGCTCCCACAAAGCCAAGATTTCTGCTTCCAGTTGGAACTGTTTTAGGCCGGTCTGTAAAATGATGAGGCCGAAGGGGCTGAAGTTTATCTTCTTCGCCCACAAAGGCTTCCGGTTCTCCCAGAGCAATATGCAGGTCAGCTGCCTTTTTCCATAATTTTCCAGAACCGCTGCCATTATCCATAATGCAGACATCCCCGGATCTCAGATCTATCTTTTCAAATACAAAAGCTTCCCGGTCAGTCTCTTCTTCCTGCAGTCTGCGTTTTACATACAGTTTTTTCACTGCCAGACCGGTTCCGCTTCCGTTGTCATTTCCATTTTCAAGCTCCAGATCCGTTACCTGAGTGTTTTCCAGCAACAATACGCCTTTGCGGCGCAGATACTGTTTCAGCAAACGGATCAGCTCCTGTCTTTCTTCCGGTGAAAGAAACAGAAACGGTCCTTTTAATTCCCATAAACTTCTGCGAAATTCCGCCAGATTGCTGTCTTTTTTCAGGCCAAACACACACTGGCACAGCTGCCACAGATCTGTCTCAAATATATGAGGTGTCCCACTGAACCAGTCTTCAACACTTAAAACATCCAGTCTTTCCTCTTCTGTACATAACAGCCGCCAGAGTGCCGGAAGGTCTGCACATCCCAGACGTTCTCCACCTTCTGTTTTTGGAAACGTAAACACTTTTTCCCCGGAACCTGGCAGTTTTCCACACAGTTCCAGAAAATCTTCGCAGTTTTCCCGGCTTACTACAAGAAGACCTGCATTTCCACATGCCTCCTCATTTTCCCCATACACCATAATACTGCTTCCAGGAAAATGGCAGTCTTTTATAAGCCAGACTGCTGCCGCCAGAGAGCTTAAACTATTTCCTATAATATAAGCCTTCTGCTTTCCATAATCTCGGCTGCGCACTACAGCTGCTTCCACAACCGCCAGTCTGGCATCATTTTTCGCTTTTTTATCTTTTTGTATCTGATAAGTCCATGCACCGGCTGCCGCGCCTAAACCTGCAGCCACAGCCAGCCGGATCCATCTTTTTTTATCTGACATAGGCATTTGCCTTTCTTTTTATAAACAGCCCACTTACTGCACGAAGTAATTAGCTAACTGGGCAAACTGCTCCAGGCTTAAAGCTTCTCCACGGACAGAAGGTGATACGCCCAGGCTCTCAATGGCCTTTGTGATCTCTTCTTTGGAGAATGAGATCTCCGGAGAGTTATTTAAACCATTCTGCAGTGTTTTTCTTCTCTGGTTAAAGGATGCGCGGATCAGCTTGAACATCAGCTTCGGATCTTTTACCTGTACCGGCGGCTCCTGATAGCGGGTCAGACGGATTACCGCGGAACCTACATTTGGTCTTGGGATAAAGCAGTTTGGCGGCACATTTGCCACAATATATGGGCTTGCGTAGTACTGCACTGCCAGAGACAGGGCGCCGTAATCCTTAGATCCCGGTCCCACCTGCATACGGTCTGCCACTTCTTTCTGGACCATAACCGTGATATTGTCGATTGGCACATTGCTTTCAAACAGTCCCATGATAATAGGGGTAGTAATGTAATATGGCAGATTGGCAACTACTTTAATCGGTCTGCCGTTGTTGTATTCCTTTACCAGTTCATTGATATCCACTTTCAGGATATCCTGGTTGATAACTTTTACATTGGAATAGTCTTTTAATGTATCTGCAAGGATAGGCAGCAGATTAGTGTCGATCTCCACTGCGATCACCTGTCCGGCACTTTCTGCCAGATACTGGGTCATGGTACCAATTCCCGGACCGATTTCCAGAACGCAGTCATCCTTTGTAATGCCTGCTGCGCTTACAATTTTTTCCAGAACATGAGCATCGATCAGGAAATTCTGGCCGAAGCGCTTCTGGAACGCAAACTGATATTTCTGGATGACTTCAATTGTTTTTTTCGGATCTGATAATTTCTCATTCATTTACGATTTTACCTGCTTTTGTCTTCTTTCTGTTTCTATTATTTTTATATCATTTCGCTTCCACCCGCCAGTGACGGGCGGATCTGCATCTATAAACGGTAAAGCCTTCTGGCATTATCCCAGGTCATTTTCTCCACGGTTTCCCGGTCCACACCTTTGATGGCTGCCAGCTGGTCTGCCACATAGGTCAGGTTCAGGGAAGAATTTCTCTTTCCACGATTGGGAACCGGTGCCAGATATGGGCAGTCGGTTTCCAGTACCAGGCGGTCTAAGGGGGCATATTCTACGGTTTCTACCAGTTTTCTGGCATTTTTAAAAGTAAGTACGCCGCCAATGCCAAGGAAAAATCCCATATCCAGGTACTCCCTTGCCATTTCCTTTGTATAAGAAAAGCAATGGATCACACCACCGATGTCCGATCCGTGTTCTGCCTTCATAATATCCAGGGTATCTTTTGCAGCATCACGGCTGTGGATGATCACCGGAAGCTTTAACCTGCGGGCCAGATCTAACTGGGCCACAAACCATTTTTTCTGGATCTCTTTATCCGGCTCTTCCCAGTAATAATCAAGGCCGATCTCGCCAATAGCCCGGACTTTTCCGTCCTGTCTTTCTGTGCACCAGGTCTCAATATCTTTTAAGCCTTCATCAGACAGTTCTGCGCTTTCACTTGGATGTACACCTAATGCAGCATACATGAAATCATGGTTTCTGGCAAGCTCCAGTGTAGTCTTGCAGCTGGAAAGACTGGCAGCTACATTTGTAACAGCGTCAATGCCATTTTCTTTAAAACTGGCTAAAAGCTGCTCCCTGTCCTCGTCAAAGGCTTCATCGTCATAATGGGCATGTGTATCAAATATCATGTTGCTTATGCCTCCTGCAGATTAAATACATATTTGTCCAGGCGGTCAAAGGCCTCTTTTACCCTGGACAGCGGCAGAGCCAGGTTCATACGGATATGACATGGGCCGTGGAAAGCTACTCCGTCCTGCCAGATCACGCCTACTTCAATGCCTGCTGCCTGAAGCTCTGTAATAGTCTTTCCATGTTTTTTGCACCATTCTGTGCAGTCCAGGAAAAGCATGTAGGTGCCTTCCGGCTTGGAAACATTGACTCCTTCAAAATGCTTTTCAATGTAATCGCAGGCATAGTTTACATTTCCACTTAAGACCTCTTTTAATTCATCCACCCATTCATAACCTTCCAGCTTATAGGCACCAATTAATGCATACATAGATAACAGGTTCATGCTGTTATAATGGCTTAAAGAGGACTCTTTTAAAATGCGGTCCCTTAACCAGTCATTGTAGATAATATGATAACTGCCAATCAGACCAGCCAGGTTAAAGGTTTTAGACGGAGCATAAAGTGCTACGGTCCTCTGCTTTGCATCTTCCGATACAGACTGGGTTGTAATGTGTTTATGTCCATTTAAGAGAAGGTCAGACCAGATCTCATCAGAAACTACATATACATCATGTTTCTTGTAGATCTCCATGGCCTTCTCGATCTCCCAGCGCTCCCATACACGGCCGGTTGGGTTGTGCGGGCTGCAGAAAATAGCTGCATGGATATGGTTCTCCACGATTTTCTTTTCCATATCCTCAAAATCCATGCGATATACATTATTCTCATCCTTCACTAACGGGCTGTGGACAATGTGATAACCGTTGTTGGTCAGGCTCTTTGTAAAACCGATATAAGTGGGAGAATGAAGCAGTACACTGTCACCTTTCGAGCAAAGTACATTTAATGCACTGACCACACCGCCTAAAACACCATTTTCATATCCAATGTGCTTTGGTTCCAGTCCCTCTATGCCATTTCTGGTCTTATGCCACTTGATGATAGCGTCAAAATATTCTTCTCTTGGAGAAAAGTAACCATAGGTAGTATGTTTTGTTCTCTCAATAATCGCTTCCGGGATCGTATGTACAGCCGGAAAGTTCATATCTGCCACCCACATTGGGATAATATCAAAACCTTCCTTCGTCTTCCCCGGCCATTTGATCCAGTCAGCCTCAAAAGGTTCCACTGCAATCGAGTCTTTTCCCTTTCGGTCTAAAATTGTTGTGAAATCGTATTTCATTGTATTTTCGTCCTTTCTGCTGCTCAGAACAGTTTTATCTGCAATATTTTTATTATAATTTCTCAATGATACACTGATGTTCTTGGGATTGCGCCTTGTTGCTGCTGTCAGCTCCTGGCGTATTTCTTCATTTGGGATAAATGCTGTCTGCGCATCCTGATCATATCCAAGATATCCCAAATGGATCAAATACATCAATACATCATCGATCTACTCCTTTTATATCTGCAAGCCTGTTACACGGATACAGGATCATGTTGCTCTGCAACAGATCGTTGTATACATAATAACATGAAGCCGGGTGGTTTACAAGAAAAGCAGCCGGAACAGGCTGTATTTTCCTGTATCCGACTGCTTTTTATACGATGCAAATAGCTGAACCCAACTTACTTTCGCATGATTAAAACAGCTTTCTGCCTTCTACATATTTTCCGGCAACTTCTCTCTCATCCCCCAGATAAATGATACGCTCCAGCCTCTGCTTTACAGTAAGCGGCTGGGGATGTTCCAGACGGCTGTCATCGCAGACCACTGCATCAAATTCATAGCCAGGCTCAAAGCTTCCCACCTTTCCAAAGAAAGCTCCGCCGCCCTTGGTTGCCATATAAAATGCTTCTTCAATGGTCAGTGGCTTTAAGGAAGCATCTAACAATCTCCAGCGAAGCTTGGATGCCTGGATGGACTGTGCCATAGCTGCAAACAGGTTCTCACTTGTTCCGCCTGCCACATCACTTCCCAGTCCTATGTTCATTCCCTCTTCCAGATACCGGCGCACCGGTGCTACACCGGAAGAAAGATTGGTATTGGAGTCAGGACAGTGGGCGATAAATACACCTCTTTCTTTCATGCGGGCAATCTCTTCCTCACCGGAATAAACGCAGTGGGCCATGATCGTAGGACACTCTCCTCCAAACAGTCCAAAATGGTCATAAGCATCCCCGTAAAATTCAGACCAGGGGCATAATTCCTTCACCCAGGCGATCTCTCCCGGATTTTCAGACAGGTGGGACTGCATCGGCAGGTCAAAATCCTTCTGAATTCCTTTTAACCGCTCCATCAGTTCATCGGTACAGCTTGGTGTAAACCGTGGCGTAAGGATCGGTCTTGTATGGTCGTAATTTTTGTCAGCCACCATTTTAAGCCACTCTCTGGTCGCTTCTTCTGAGTCTTTCGCTGACGGCTCCCGCAGATAATCCGGGCTGTTGCGGTCCATATTTACCTTTCCGATCATAGTGGAAAGACCGCTTTCTTCCATCAGATCCATAAGCAAAATTGTCGATTCTTTATGGATTGTTGCAAAGATACATGCCCTTGTAGCGGCGCTTTTTCTCATCTGCTCTGCAAAGATGCCGTATGCTTTTTTCGCATATTCCAGATCTTTGTATTTCGCTTCCTCTGGAAACGTATTGGTCTCCAGCCAGTCAAGAAGCTCCATATCCATTCCCAGACCCCGGAAGGAATACTGCGGGGCATGAATATGAAGATCTGTAAGTCCCGGAAGGATCAGTTGATCTCCCATATCTTCTACAGGGACATTTTTCAACTCGTCCGGAAGCTCTTTATAAATCCCCCGGACCTTTCCATTTTCACAGACAAGATAACTCTGCTCATTGATGCATAATTCATTTTTATCTTTTGTGTATACAATATTTCCCTTTAAAGCAAATGTTTTATTTTCCATATGTTTCCTCCTTGATCTCAATCAGGATTTGTAAACATCAGATCATAAACCCACAAAACAGCCCGTCTGCGTTTGGTGTGCGTATTTGCCCTCCTTTCCAGATGCATGGCAATGAAAAAAGAGCCCCGCCTGCGCGGGACTCCTTTAAAATTCACTTTCATCTGTCACCAAACCCGCACACAGCAACACATAGCCAGGTACTCACAGCTACATGCACTATGTAGTCAACTCTTTACGGCAGTTGGTAGAAACTCCGGACCTATCTCCGGGATATACATATGAAATCTGCTTTATGAAGTTACCTTTATTATAGCCAAAGAAAGTGGATATGTCTAGTAGCGTCCCCTATTCTTTCAAGTATTCATCACAGCAAAAAATGCCCCTACATTTAAAATGTCCGCATTCTTTACAGCCACAGCACTTCTACCTTATCCCCAGCCTGTACCGGCCCACTGCCTGCCGGTATCTCGATCAGGCAGTTACAACCTACCATGCTGCGCATCTGCCCATTTGCCTGCTGGTCTGGAAGCCAGACCTCTTTTCCGACCGCTTTTCCTCTTAAAAAACGACGTCTCCTGCTGTTCTTTGAGAAACCGGTTACAGCAGTAAGAGTTTCCCGACGCAGCTTCAGCTCTGGATCACCCATTTTTAATGACAAGATCTCACGTACAAACATTTCAAATGGAATTGCTGCAGAAAATGGATTGCCAGAAAGCCCTATAAACAAAACACCATCTTTTTCAGCTGCAAGCGTAGGCATTCCCGGTTTCATGGCAATACCATGAAAGAGGATCTTTGCTCCTATGGAAAGCAATGCCTCTTCTGTCAGATCTTTCTGTCCCACGGAAACACCACCGGTAGTGATCACCAGTTCTGCCTGGTTGGCTGCTTCTTTTAAAGCCCCAGTCATAACCTCCAGATCATCTCCCACAGTCTGACTCATCATCACCTGAGCGCCCAACTGATGTAAACGTGCCTTCATGTATACAGTATTCGTATTATATATTTTTCCAGGCGTCAAAGGTGTTCCCGGCTCTACTACTTCACTGCCGGAAGAAACAACTGCCGCTCTCACCCGTTCATACACAGGCAGCTCCATAATACCATTCCCACTGGCAACTGCCAGAGCAGCCGCATCGATCTTAGTACCTGCATGGAGCAGAATATGACCTTTTTTGTACTCTTCTCCTTTAAAACAAATGCTGCCTCCCGGCTCTACTTCTTTATAGATCTGTACTACATTTTCCCCTTCATCTGTATCTTCCTGGCGAAGGACACAGTCAGCACCGGCAGGTATCATAGCGCCGGTCATAATGCGGACCGCCTCTCCTGATCTGACCTGTATATCCAGATAATCTCCTGCATAGATCTTTCCTGTAACTTTTAACTTAACCGGGTTCTCTGCATCTACCCCCACGCTGTCCTTAGAACATAAAGCATATCCATCCTGCGCAGACCGACTGAAAGGAGGCATATCAAGTAACGCAAATACATCCTGCGAAAGTACCAGCCCCAGACATTGTTCCAAAGGTTTTCTTTCTGTTCTTCCCTGTGTTACATGATCCATAAGGATATCCAATGCCTGTTCCAAACTGATGCGCATGATCGTTCCTCCTGTGTTTGCTTATGCTGCTAAAATTTCTTTGTATCCTGCCAAATTTCTTCGACATTTCCATCTTTGTATATCGTTTCACAAAATATTATACCTGAAATAAAACCCCTGTCAATTTAACATTTCTTCTGGATGGCAGAAAATACGTCATATCTATCTGCAGCTCGCCGGCAAATGTAAACTGATGTAAATAAAAGTTTGCATTTCTACCATTTTTCCCATTCATCTTACGCCCACATAAACTGGAACAATCACGTTTTCTCTTATTTTTCTCAATTTGGCATCATTTTTGCTTTTAATGATAACAGGAACTGGATCGTATATCCAATACAGAGAGGAGAACGCATATGTCATTACCAAAAAGAATTGAAATTACAGAAGTAGGCCCAAGAGACGGCTGGCAGAACCATAAAGCTATGATCATCCCAACAGAGGTAAAAGCAAAATATGTGAAAAAAATGATCGATGCCGGCGCTGATAAGATCGAAGTTACTTCTTTCGTCAATCCAAAAGCCGTTCCACAGATGGCAAATGCCAAGGACCTGGTTGCCCTGGTACAGCCTTATGCAAAAGAAAAGGGATGTCAAACCATCGGTCTTTCTTTAAATAAGCGTGGTGTAGATGATGCGGTAGCTGCCGGTGTAGACTATGTTGGTTTCGGTATTTCCGTCAGCGAAGAACATAATAAACGCAATTCCAACCGTAAAAAGATCAATTTTGATGTATGCGGACTTTCATTCAAGCATTTTGTACTGTTTTTCGCCGTTGTTTTTGTCAGTGCCTATCTGGGATTTATGCCTACTGTGACCATTTATTCCAATTCGGCAGGTGCCTTTACTGCAACTACATTTGTCGGGTCTGTAGCCTTTCTTATGGCAGTAGGCGGTGTCTTTTTCTGGCTTGGAAATACCATTCCTATTTTAAATAACTATTTAGGCGGAGCCTGTCTTCTGCCACTCCTTGGTGCCTCTTTGATGAATTATCTGGGACTGGTACCTGAACCTTTAGCAAATGGTGTCCGCATGGTCATGAAGGGCGGTTTCCAGGATATGTACGTTGCCATGCTCCTTATCGGATCTGTTCTTGTAATGGACCGGAAACTGATCTTAAGCGCAACCGCCCGCTATCTGCCAACCATCATCGGAAGCCAGGTCTTTGCTCTTGGTTTCTGTATGATCGGCGGTGCCATTACTGGTTTTGGAGCAAAAGAAGGTCTTTTCTATATCGGCGCTCCCTGTATGTCCGGCGGTTCCGCAGGTGCTATTACTACCCTTCCTTCTCTGTACAGCGCCTTATCCGGACAGGACATGACCGGTATGGCAGGACAATTCCTCTGCTACGCTTCTATCGCCAATATCCTTGCAGTGCTCATGGCAGCTGTAGGCGGCGCTGTAACTGCTAAAATGAGCGGCTGGAACGGTGGCGGAAGGATACTGGTAAGCCAGAGCGCAGAAGAATTAAAAGAAGAAAAACGGGCCGGCACCAGTGCCGACTACAAAAAACTGGGAAGTGGCATTTTTATGTCACTGGTGATCTACCTCTTAGGTGATATCTTAGGCAAACTTCCGGGAACCAGCGTGATCGCCGGCCTGGCATGGTCCATTATTATCGCGATTGTAATTAAATGTACGGGTATTCTTTCTGATGATATAGCTGATAATTGTGTTTACTCCATGAATTTTGCCTTAAAAGCCCTCCTGCCTATGCTGGTTGCAGGAATTGGCATCAATTCCTTAAAGATCACCGACCTGACCAAGTTTTTCAGCCCTGGTGTCTTTGCCGTTATCTTCTTTGGCGTCCTGGGTGCTTTTATCGGTGCCATGATATTTGCCAAACTGGCGGGGCTGTTCCCTTACGAAGCAGGTGTAACTGCAGGTCTTTGCTGCTGTAACATCGGTGGAAGCGGGGATCTGGCTGTTTTAACAGCTGCTGACCGTATGAACCTTCTGGCATTTGCCTCTATCTCTACACGAATTGGCGGTGCTTTGATGGTCGTATGGCTGGGATTTTTGTATCCACTGTTAATGAAATAGCCTGCTGGAAACCATTAAAACTTATTGCTGATAATTCTCTCCTGAAATATTACATAGTAACTGACAAACAGGGACCCATCTGTGCCAGTCCGGGTACAGTTTGGGGCCCTGTATTTTATAAGGTGGTTTGTATATGAAATTTGTAAAACGTATTGTGATCTATCTGGCCGGATTGTTTTTCGTTGCCCTGGGAGTTGCATTTTCCGTCAATTCCAATCTGGGCGTATCTCCGGTCAATTCACTGCCCTATGTGGTAAGCCGGATCCTTGGAAAAGACCTTGGAACCTGTGTGACCGTTATCTTTATCGGCTATATCCTGATCCAGATCCTGCTTTTAAGAAAGGCTTTCCGCCCTCTGGATCTTGCCCAGATCCTCTGCTCCTTTGCCTTTGGATATTTCGTTGACCTGACAGAAACCCTTCTTGGAAGCTTCTGCCTTCCCGGCTATCCCGGAAGGCTTGTAATGCTTGCCATCAGTATTTTCCTCGTTGCTTTTGGCATCTGCCTATATCTGGACACCGACCTGATCGTCATGCCTATGGAAGGCCTTACCGCAGCCATGAATAAAACTGTTTTTCCTAAAAAAGCCTTTCATGAAGTAAAAGTGATCCTGGATTGTACGGTAGTTGTTGTAGGTATTGTCCTGTGTTTTGTTTTCCTTGGAGAACTTCAGGGAATACGGGAAGGAACTGTACTGTGCGCCCTGTTAGTTGGAAAAGTGATGAAACCTATGCAGAAAGTGCTGGTTCCGACTGTAAAGAGATTTTGTTGATAACTTTCAACACATACTTCAAACTTAACAGCCCCTTTCGTGGGGCTGTTTTGCGTAAATCTATGTCACTTATTTTTCTTTTAGGCACATCAAATCTTACTTAAAAAATCCTCTTCCGAATTCGATCTGGCTGCCTTTTTAACCCATGCGCTTAGACGCTCTGCATCTGTTTCAGTCAAGATCATTTCACGGGTTTTCTCCGATACGGGACCAGTTTCTTCAAGTATATCCAAAATACTTTTCGCTATTCCCCAAGCCACTCCTTTCTTCATTCCACGTTCCAAACCGATAGATAAAATGCTCATCCTTACAGCCTCCCATTCTTCTGATTGCTTTATCTCTGTCACAATCTCATCTAATTGCGCTATGCGCTCATCTTTTACTAAAATTTCAGAATTTTCCAAAGTCGTATGTTTCATATACTGCAGCAGGCTTACTAATACAGGCTCTCCCTTTTTGCTGGTCATATTTAAAAATATCTTTTTAGTTCCATCTTCCAGATGCAAGTCCCTTATTTCTTCGCACTGCTCTGTAAAAGTATATTTTGCCAGCCCTTTTCCAAATATATCCTTCTGGGTGATAAATGTAATGATCGTAGGTGGCAGATGTTTATACCGGGTCTTTCTTCCCGATTTTAATAAAGGCGTATCGATCAGTCCCTGATAAAATCTCGCCCTGCGCCGCATATCATCCTGCTCTGTATCATTTTGCATTTCCGTTGCAAAATTGCGTCCTGAAATGTCTGTTGCCCTTGCGTCTAAACGGATTGCCCGCTGCCCGCTCTTATTCAGGATCACCTCTTCTACATATACTTCCTTCAGTTTTAAATTTTTTTCCCCTGTTATAATACTTAAAACATTTCTGTGTGCTGTTTTGTTTTTCATAACAGATAAAAATAAGGCAAAATCACAGAGATTAAACTCCCTATTTTCCAGCTACATCTCATGATCGGTTATTTCCGGTTCCCATACACTGTTTGACATAGGCATCGTCCTTTCTGTTAGTCGGCAGAAAGTTTTCTCTGTACTCTCTGCCTGTTTCATTGGTTTGTGATTTAAGCAAAGAGTTTCAGATAAGATGCTGTTTTGGATACAGCTTAGAAATATAGAATATTTAGAATATATTTGAAATCCTGCTTATATTCAGAATAGCAGTTTTCTCTTAAAATGTCCAGTATATGCGCGAAAAAGGGAGGGGAATATTTTTCCTCTCCCTTTATCTCTTTATATTTCAATTATATGCGCCCAAATTTCTACTATTACAAACATGAAATACATTTATTTACTGATCATTAGCAGATCTCAGCTCCGGCTGGCATCTTCTTTTCCGGTACCATTAAGGACAGATTTCCCTCTGCGTCTTCTGCACACAGGATCATGCCTTCGGATACGACTCCGGCTAATTTAGCAGGCTTTAAGTTGGTTACTACCATAACTTTCTTTCCTACCATTTCCTCTGGTGAGTAATGAGCCTTGATACCGCTTACGATCTGGCGGGTCTTGGTTCCGATCTTTACCTGGGAGCAGAGAAGCTTTTTGGACTTCGGTACTGCTTCGCACTTAACGATCTCACCGATCTGGAACTGCAGTTTTGCAAAATCATCGTAGGTGATCTCTGCCTTTGGCTCTAAGTCAATGCCATCATCCTCAGCTGCCTCTTCTGCAGGTTTTGCAGCTTCTGCTGCAGCTGCGCGCATTTCCTCTACTTTTGCCATAACTTCCTTGATATCCATACGTGCAAAGAGGATCTCAGGCTTGTCTGTTACCTTATTTCCTGAAAGATACAGACCGAAGGTATCCATTTCATCCAGCTCTCTCTTCTTTGTATTTAACTGAGCCAGGATCTTCTCAGAAGTCTCAGGCATAAATGACTCTAACAGGGAAGCGCCGATGGTGATCGCCTCTGTCAGGTTGTAAAGAACCGTTGCAAGGCGGTCTTTCTTAGCCTCGTCCTTTGCAAGAGTCCATGGAGTTGTCTCATCAATGTACTTGTTGCATCTTCTGAAGATACCGAAGATCTCTGTAATGGCATCTGCTACACGCAGCTGGGCCATCTTTGCGTCTACCTTCTTTACTTCCTCTAATACAACAGCCTTTAAGTCTTCGTCAACAGCTTCTGCAACGCCCTTGTTTTCTACAACGCCGCCAAAGTACTTGTTGCTCATGGAAATGGTACGGTTTACAAGGTTTCCAAGGATATTTGCCAGGTCAGAGTTCATACGCTCTACCATCAGCTCCCAGGAGATAACGCCGTCATTTTCAAATGGCATTTCATGAAGCACGAAGTAACGTACTGCATCTACGCCAAAGAAATCTACCAGAGTATCTGCATAGAGAACATTTCCCTTGGACTTGCTCATCTTGCCATCGCCCTGAAGCAGCCATGGATGACCAAATACCTGCTTTGGAAGCGGTACGCCTAAAGCCATCAGGAAGATCGGCCAGTAAATAGTATGGAAACGGATAATGTCCTTACCGATCAGGTGCAGGTCTGCAGGCCAGTATTTCTTAAACTGGTCAGTGCTGTTTCCATCACAGTCATAGCCGACACCGGTAATATAGTTGGTCAGCGCATCCAGCCATACATAGGTAACATGCTTTGGATCAAAGGTTACCGGAATACCCCAGTCAAAGGTAGTTCTGGATACACACAGATCCTGAAGTCCTGGAAGAAGGAAGTTGTTCATCATCTCATTCTTTCTGGAAACAGGCTGGATAAACTCTGGATGAGAATTAATGTACTCGATCAGCTGCGGTGCATATTTGCTCATACGGAAGAAATATGCCTCTTCCTTTGCCGGCTTAACCTCTCTGCCGCAGTCAGGGCACTTGCCGTCTACTAACTGGGATGGAGTCCAGAAAGACTCACATGGAGTACAGTAAAGTCCCTCATAAGCACCTTTGTAGATATCTCCCTGGTCATAGAGTTTTTTAAAGATCTTCTGTACCTGTGCTTCGTGGTCAGCATCTGTGGTACGGATAAATTTATCATAAGAAGTATTCATCAGATCCCAGATACGCTTGATCTCGCCTGCAGCCTTATCTACAAACTCCTTTGGAGTGATGCCTGCAGCCTCTGCCTTCTCCTCGATCTTCTGTCCGTGCTCATCGGTACCGGTCTGGAAGAACACATCGTATCCCTGAGCTCTCTTATATCTTGCAATACTGTCTGCCAGCACGATCTCATAGGTGTTGCCGATATGCGGCTTACCGGAAGCATATGCGATGGCAGTTGTAATATAATACGGTTTTTTCTTACAATCCTGACACATATTTTAAATCCCTCTTTCCAGCCCCCTTTTGGGGCATTCTAATGATGTAAGTATAAGCGTTTACAGGGCTTTCGTCAAGACGCCCTATGCCACATACGTTG
>NZ_QUCM01000039.1 GCF_003473545.1 Clostridium sp. AM22-11AC | reverse complement strand
GTTTTAATCCTTGGCTTAGCACCATGTTTTATACTTCAACTCCGAAAGTCAGGTATTATACAGTAAATTCAGTGGTTTTGTACAGTAGCCGAATTTTTAGGTGATTAGCGGCGTTAAATACGGTTGGTGTCGGATGACCTTTATTTGCCCGAATTATTCTTTTCGTACATGGCGATGGCAAACTCAAGCATCTATTTTCCGGCTGAATCAGAAGCCACTTCCTCAAGCTTTTTTGCAAAATCTTCATCTGCCAGAGAGATTGTCACTTTAGATTCAGAATCCGATTTGCCAGAGCGACTAAGGAACTTTCCAATCGCTTTCGCTGTATCAATTCTTACGCTGTCCTCCGGCGTTTCGTAATAGTCCTGTATCGTACTCAACTGACGATGGGCGGTATCCTTAGCCAAGCTCACATAGTCATGCCTGTTATAATCAAGTTTTTTTGTGATTGAGAAATGCCTTAGGCTATACAGGTCTACTTTTGGAAGTCCTAAAGGCTCATAGAGTGAACGGAACATATCATCGGCGTATTGTGAACTGATATGCGTACCATCCTCATGATCAAATATCAAATCATCATCAATGTAGCTGTTTCCTGCAAGCTGTTTATGCTGATTTTGAACAAGCTTGTAATCACGGAGCATGAAAATGACTTCCGGCGCTACATAGATTCTGTCCGTCTTTGCTTCGATTTCTTTTTCCGTCTTGGTAACATGGAAAACCGCTCGTCTCTTTGCATCCGGTCGGGTGCTGCGAACTTGGTCGAATACTTTGAGAATCCCTCGACCGTTTGAAAACTATGAGCAGTACCATGATGGTCTTAGAATACTCTTAGAAAGCGATAAGGGGCTTTACAAGGCGTTTGGACAGTCTCCCCGTACAAAGTACCTAAAGACGGAGAACTTCTACCTAACGTCAAAAGAACGCCTTACATACATGATGGGATTCATTGATGCCTTTTATTGCTTATCTGGTAAGCTATGTTTCGAGAAAAATCTACACCTACTTTGAAGAAAATGCGTACTAATACCAGGTATGCCCGACAAAAGCTCTGTATTAGCTTTTCGAATATGATAAATAACAAGAGCACCTCTGCACTCAATTGAGTATAGAGGTGCTCTTTGCGTTTGCGTCAGCCGTTAAAGTGAAATCAATACGTTGACGGTTTATCGCTGGTAAGCCGCAAACACAACCATCATCCCAAAAAGCTGTTGTGTGCTAATCGGCAGCTTTAAACGACTTTTTATTTTGTTACAATTTAGTTCGTAAAACTGGAAGTTAGCGATTTCTTTTTCCGGTATTCTCTGTCCCACGGATTTCCTCATGATAGAAATAATCTACGATCACCGGATGTCCCTGCGGGACTCTGCCGTAAGGCATTTCATTATCCACAAAGGCACAATCATACTTCTTAGCCATTTTCTCAGCTTTTACTTCAAGTGCTTCAAAGTAGCTGCGGTTATGCTTGTTATAGATCTCGTCGTAAAGTGGTACAAGAGCAGGATATTTTCCGGCGATATAATCCATAATTGTCTTTTTGAAACCGCCTCGAAGATTGAGATTTTCGAGCCAGAACAGATCGCACTGATCCTTTACCCGCTCAAAGATTGCTTCAAAATCCGTGATACCGGGGAATACCGGGGATACGAAACAGACTGTACGGATACCTGCCTCATATACCTGCTTCATAGCAGAGATACGGCGCTCAATGCTCGAAGCAGAGTCCATATCGTTCTTGAAATTTTCATCTAGTGTGTTGATCGACCATGAAACGGTTACACGTCCAAGCTTCTTCAGCAGATCAATATCCCGTACCACAAGATCCGACTTTGTGCAGATCAGAATATCTGCGTCACTGCCGATCAGCTGCTCCAGAAGTTTTCTGGTATTCCCGAATTGCTCCTCCTGTGGATTGTAGCCATCTGTCACAGAACCGATGACCACCCGCTGTCCGGCATATTTCTTCGGATTTTTAATTTCCGGCCAATGCTTCACATCAAGGAAAGTGCCCCATTCCTCCTTGTGCCCGGTAAAGCGCTTCATAAAAGAAGCATAGCAATACTTGCAGGCATGTGTACAGCCCACATAGGGATTGACCGAGTAACCGCCTACCGGCAGACTGGACTTAGTCATGATGTTCTTTGTTTCCACCTCACGAATGAGGATTCCATTTATTACTTCTTCCATGATTTCTGTACCTCTAACACTTCATTAAATTCTTCCGGCATTTCCTGAATCATATTTTCATCCCCTATGATAGGGACAAGGTCTTCCTTCATAAACACCGGAATGCTGAGCTTATGTGCCTGGTCCGCCAGAGACCATGCCCATTCCGGCTCCGTATGAATCTTCCTGCTCTGAGCTCCGGTCATGGTGCCGACAACGATCCAATTGATTCCGGAAAGGTCAATTGTGCCGGGATCGTCGAATAACGGCTCAAAGGTAACATGGTAATGTTTTGCTCTGATGTTTTTCCGAAGGGCGTCGATACGCCACAGTTCTGCTTTCCTCGTCACCGTAACGCCAAACCATGCGTTTTCCAGATCGGTATCAAAATCCAGCAGATCGGGGCGCTTGGTAAGGAACAGGAACTGATGCTGTGGATTTTCACGAATCTTTGCAAATACCTCGTCTCTCCATTCCGGCTTCCATCCGGAGAGATCGCTCATCCCGGTAAGAAGAAAGTTCTGCGGACGTTTCTTCTCCATCATCTTGAGCTTACCCGGAAAGAATTCAGGGTAAGCGAAGTCATCAATCATATGCCAGCGTTTCACGTTGTTGCGGGCATAGCAATATGCACACCCCACTGTGCAGCCAATGACGATATTCATGTTCTGAATCTGATCTTTGATACAAATACTCATGACTTCTGCCACTCCTCAAGATTCTTTCTGATGCGGTCGAGGCATTCCTCAAACCGGGTAATTTCTTCCTTTGAAAAACCTTTGTAGTAAATATTGCCCATCTCATCAGATACAGAATCATACTCGCCCTTTAAGGTATGTGCTTTCTCAGTCAGAAACAGGAGTGTTTTCCTTTTGTCCGTTTCAGACTGAACACGGCTTATCAGCCCTTGATTTTCCATTCTTTCCAGCATCGTAGTAAGAGATGTTATCGCTAATCCGCATTTAGTCGAGAGTGACCTGATTGAGATACCATCCTCCTGCCACAGCACATAAAGAATACGTCCCTGGGCTCCATTAAACGCATCAATATTCTTTTCACTGAGAATCTTCTCGAAAATCCGGTCTCCAAGCTGTTTTATTTTGGTGACAAGAAATCCTCCATTCATTTCCATGCAAAAGCTCCTATATAGTAGTTTATTAAAAATATACTATATAGGAGCTTTATTGTCAAGAGTTTATATGTCTTAATAGGTAAATTCCGTTTTTTTCAATTCTCCAAACTGTGATTGTTCGATCTTTTCAAATACTAACGTCCTTAATTCTGTTCAATAATTGATTTATAGTAGTTACCAAAGTCAGCAAGTGAATTAACAATTGGAAGCATTTTTGTTCCGAGTTCCGTTAAGCCGTATTCAACTCTCGGTGGCTGCTCATGGTAATCGTGGCGATATGCCAGCCCATCACTCATCATTTGTCTTAAACTATCTGTCAAAACCTTTTGTGAAATACCATCTATACTTCGTTGTAACTCATTGAATCTCCATGGACGCTCTTTCAAGTTACGCAAAATCAGCAGTTTCCATTTTCCTCCGATAAGAGATACTGCTGTTGCAACTGGGCATTCCGGTAATTCTTCTTTTGCTCGCATAATTCTCACCTCCGAGTCTATTGTAACACATTCATTTTTGAGTGTACAGTTACAAAAAGGTGCGTACTTGTTTTTGTATGTGTCTCACACTATACTAATACCAAGCAACCAGAAACTACAAATTAACGATGGAGGTATTATTATGGCAAATTACACAAAAACAACTATTGGAAAGGAAAACCGAATTGAGCTACATGAAAAGTTGTCTTTAACAGGTGCAGAAATCAGTTTAAACGAACTACCTGCAGGAGCAAATGTCCCATTTGTTCATTCTCATAAAGAAAATGAAGAAATCTATGGAATTCTTTCAGGTAACGGCAAAGCCATAATTGATGGAGAAGAAATTAGCCTTTCAACTGGAGACTGGCTAAAAATCGCACCTGCTGCAAAGCGTCAGTTTTTTGCATCCGATATTTCTGGAATTACTTATATCTGCATTCAGGTAAAAGAAAATTCTCTGGAACATTTTACAGCCGAGGATGCCGTAATCGGCTAATTAAAAGTATTTATTTACAAAAATGCACAGTTCACGATAAGCTAAGAACTGTGCATTTCTTTTTTGTTCAATATTACGTTTTCTCAATTTTTCAAACAAGAAGTTATCAGTGATTCTTTGTCAAATTCAAGGGCAAATTCAAAAGCTTCGGTAACTATAAATCCAAGGATGAAGTGAGGGAAAAACTAGGGGATCCTATTTTTAACAGATTTGATGGAGTTATAAGATTTACGGATCTGGATTCTGAAGCTAAAATCGAAATCGCGTGGAAAGAACTTGATGAATTGGATGAAGAAGGTACTATCTCGGAAAATATTAGGCAGAATCTTCTTGTGAATTCTACAAGACTTGAAAATGCACGAGAGATACGAAGATTAATAAAGGATACAAAATCATTAATTGAAATAAGAAAAATATGTGAATAAGTAATTAGTTTGAACTATTGGACACTGCGGTCTTTATGGAATGACAGGGCAGACATATGAATGTGAAAATTTTGTAGTAGTTCTTTGGGGTTATAACACTGCAAGCAAAAATCTGACTGCTATGTGTGTACATAAAAGAAATGGTAAAAGTAGTTTGATTTATACTGGAAAAGGTAAAAATTTATGATTAGAAGAAATACGGTGAGATCGCGTAGTAAAATAATACGAATGAAAAAAGTGCCCGGGCCGTAGCTATATTCACCGCGTGAAAAATTACAAGACTGTATATGGATTTTCACAATAGGCGATGCAGATGATAAACCTTCAGTGCCTCATGCTCATGCGCAGGGAACGGGATATCGTTTGGATGCATGGACTGGAGATATTTATCCGGCGGGCAGTGAAAGAAAACGAACAATAGGAAAATTAAGTAAAAAAGAGCTGGCGAGATTACATTCAGACCCCGGATTTTTAAAATTTGCAAGGAAACAAATTCAATGGTACAGGGAAAACAATCCCAAGATAAATTTTTATGTGCCGGAATGGTTTACGACTTTAACCAGGAGAAGTGAATTAGCAACAATAAAGCAAGAAGAGGTAGCAGATGTATTTGCTTTTGTCGGAAAATCTCATGTAAAATCGGAGATGTAAACTAGAAAGATAGTAGTAGGCCATGCAACAGTGCGTCTGCAATTGCGTTGGAAGGACAAAGAATCACTAATCTTGCAGTCATAAAATTAAAAAAAGATTGCTATTTTCGGAGATGCTGAGTATAATATAAGTACCAAGAGAGAAATCTCTTCCTGATTTCAGGACACGAAGCATAAGGTGTTTGCTTCCGTTGCGCTGGCAACGTTAAAACTTTGCGCTTACTCTTCAGCCAGAGGATAATCAAGCCGGATAGGTGAAATGCCTGTGATTTGGTGGCAAAGCACCATAATGAAACCAGTTTTATGAGAACTATGGAGAAACCTTTGATACAAAGGTTTCTCTTTTACGTTAAGGGGAAATATGAAATGTACGGCGCGGAATATAAGAATATTGACGTCTGAGGAAATGTTAACTATATTGCGTAAAAGCGCAACTTTATATTCGGAATACGTTGATACTACCTTATTGTTCATATTTAGAAAGAGCAAGTCAGATTCCTATGACTATTATGAAGTTCGATTTGGTAAGAATAATTTCATGCATTTGGCAGGGATAAAGAGTGGGTCGCTAAATGCTAATGAATTTTATGAAGCTTGTATATCGGGAGAAATTACCAGGGAGCAGTGTAAGCCACGGAGAGATGCAAGTACCATGTATTCCAAAATAGGAGTAATGGAGAAAATATTGGATCTGAGAAATAGTAAGTGTTATAAAATTGGAGAAAAAGATTTAGTAACACGAGACAATGACTTTGAAATGGCTACTGGAAATTCAACAGGGGTAATAGGATACGATTCACGAATAAAGAAAAAGGGAACTAATCAGGTTGACCGGACAAAGGCGCCTGTTCCAACGACATTACTGAACAGTGCTATTACGAATTATTGCTCAGATCCACAGAAGATTATGTTTATTTTACAAAAGACAGATGCTGATGATACATATAATAAATTGTTTTACGAAATAAAGAAAGATCTGTTTCAAATAGAAAAAGAGGGCTTCACAGATGCGTTGAAATCATTGATTTCATTGTAATGATCAATTTGTATTTATTTGGGGAAATAATTCTTAATTGAGAAAAGTCAACTGGGCACCGAGAAAAGTCAATTGAACATGCAGGAAACTCAACTCATGGAAAGAAAAGTCAATTCATATTGAGGCGAGGGGAATGGTGCTATATATATTTAATTCATTTTTAACTTGAAATAAGATGAAATGAAAAAATCGTAATTCAACAAACGAGTTAGAAATGAATTAGAATCGAGTTAAACACAAAAATAAGAGGATGTAGTCAAAAAAGCATCGACATCCGGCTCCGTCCACAGTATAATATAAGTAATCTAATAAGAAAACAGAGTTATCATTGTTACGGTAGCAGATGGAAATGGTAGCCAGAGTTGTGAACTCGATGGAACTCAATAGTTATCGCCTCAGGGTGCTCCGAGCACCCGACGAGCACCCCAAATGGGTTTGGCAGGGGTTAACACAGGTTTTCTTATTTTGACTGGGATTGACAAAATGGTTAGTAAAATCAAGGCTTTCCTTGACTTATATGAACACAGCTTGACAGCGGTTTATACCGCCAACCTGTGCTCCTAAGCACTAGTTGAGGGTTCGATTCCCCCTGGGAACGTGCATTTTTTGCAGCAATGATCGTAAAAGCTCATTGCTGCTTTTTCTTTTTTTCGGTGCTCATGAGCACCGAGAGAACACTTAAACGCAGATATTGAGCACCGAAATTTCTTAACGGGCACCAATGCAATAATTCAATCCTGGCACCGAACGGAGATAACTACAGCGTAGGATAAGGATTGGGGTGTCAATGAATGTAAATATGGTTTTCTTGCCTGAACAAAACAGGCCTGACGGATCTATCCGCTCAGATTAGATTAAGAATCTATTCTGGGCGGATTTTTTTCGTTACAGAAAAGAGAGGCATAGGCATGGGAACGTGAATTTACGTTCTAAAGGATTTTGGGGTTTCATGATATATTGATGGAAATAAATGCGGGAGGCGAAAGAATATGGGAATCAGCATGGAAGCACAGAAAGAAGCAATATTAGAAAAATCAAAGAAGACCATGTCCGTGCCGGAGATGCGACGGCTTTTGGGACTTAAGAAGACGGATAGTTACTGGCTGGTGCATCGGAATTTCTTCCAGACATATATTGTGAACGGACAGATGCGTGTTGATATTGCCAGTTTTGAAAAATGGTATGCAAATCAGGTCAAGCATAAAAAAGTGAATGGTGCGGAACCGGGAGCGGAGCTGATGAAAAGTTCCTACTCTTTTCGTGACGCTGCCAACCTTCTTGGAATCCATTCTTCAAATCTGTATGAAATCTGGCGGGATCAGAACCTGAAGACAATAACTGTAGATTTTACAAAAAGAATTCCGATCGAAGTATTTGAAGAATGGTATGAACATCAGATCATGTATCAGAAAGTCGGCAGGATGCCTACGATCACGGATCTGGAAAAAGACTATATCCGTTTGCAGGAGGCAGCAGCCCTCGCCGGGGTTACCAGCGGAACAATCACCAAATGGATTCAGATGGGGCATTTTTCAAGTGCCGGGGCAGGAAAGGCCCTGAGAATACATCGGAATGAATTTCTGAAGTGGCTGAAGGAATATCAGGAAGCTACGCAACGCAGAAAGAAGCAGAAAAGCGAAAAAAAGAAATTGAATATAAACAGTCTCTTGGAACCTTTGTTGTCCCGAAATGTACCAGGGTGAAAGAACTTGTGCGGGAGTATGTCAGGATCTATGGACATAATGAATGAGGACAAAATGATCACCGCAGCGACAGTGCATCAGATCCACAAGGTGCTGAGGAGCTGTTTCAGACAAGCCGTAAAGTGGGAAATGATGGACAAGAACCCGGCAATAGATGCAACACTTCCGAAGTACAAAGCAGAAGAACGGGAAATCTGGACAGCGGAAATGCTGATGCAGGCGATTGATGCATGTGAAAACAAATGGCTAAAAGTTGCATTTCATCTGGCTTTTGCGGCTACCGTCCGTATTGGTGAGCTTCTTGGACTAACCTGGGATTGCGTAGATGTATCGGAGGAGGCCATTGCTGAAAACCGGGCCTATATCTTTATTAACAAGCAGGTGGAACGTGTATCCAGGAATGCTGTTGATGAACTGGACGCCAAAGAAGTAATCCTGATTTTTCCTTCCCAGAGGAAAAACAACAAAACCGTCAGGTTATTGAAAACACCTAAGACGGATACCAGTGAGCGGAAAGTATATATTCCTAAATTTTTGGCGCAGATTTTGGTCGATATCAAAAAAGAACAGGATGAATTAAAGGATATCCTGGGCAGTGAGTATCAGGATTATAATCTGGTCATGGCTACGACCTTTGGTCTTCCGATCGGAGACAGCTATCTGCGTGATTAGATGCAGAAGGTTATTGATGAACAGGGACTGCCGGATGTGGTTTTTCATAGTCTCCGACATACAAGTGTCACATATAAGCTGAAGCTCAGTGGAGGAGACATTAAAGCGGTTCAGGGCGATTCTGGACATGCACAGGCGGACATGGTGACAGAGGTATATGGCCATATCATTGACGAGGACAGGCGAAAGAATGCACAGAGGATGGAGGATGCGTTTTATAACAGGGAAAATCTTAATCCGCAGATGAAGGGTGCAGATGCTGGTCAGACAGCAAACACGGTGACTGTTCCGGAAGGTGTGGATGCGGACCTTTTGATGAAGGTTCTGGGAAATCCGGAGATGGCGGCGTTGCTGACGAGTCTGGCGAAGAGCTTGAAAGCTGAATAAAAATATAATAATGGAAATAGAACAGAGTCTACTGGCATTAGGAGAAATCCAGATGTGGGTGGACTTTTTGTAATGGAAAATAATGTACATAAGATTTATTTAAAGTTATAATTAAGATAAATACCTTTTGTATGTAGTGTTAGGTCAATTTTATATAAAAAATGCTGGAATATACCCAGAAAATAATGTAGTCCTTGAAAGTATGATTATATGTGAATTTGAAACAAAACAATCGAATTGTGCTATACTATTGTTCAACAAAAAACTTATTGATATAGTTCATATTATTTAGGAGGATAAACAATCATGTGTACAGCAGCAACCTATAAGACAAAAGATTTTTACTTTGGACGAACCCTCGATTATGAATTCTCTTACGGTGATCAGATAGTAATTACACCACGTAACTATTCATTTCATTTCCGTCATGTTGGCGATATGAAAAATCATTATGCAATTATTGGAATGGCTCATGTTGCGGAGGATTATCCTTTATATTATGATGCGATGAATGAAAAAGGAGTGGCAATGGCAGGTCTGAATTTTGTCGGAAATGCTGTTTATTCCGAGGTTCAACCAGATGTGGAAAATATTGCACAGTTTGAATTTATTCCATGGATTTTAAGTCTGTGTGCTTCTTTAGCAGAAGTTCGTAAGCTTCTTAATCGAATTAATATTGTTAACACTCCTTTCAGCGAGCAATTGCCATTAGCACAATTACATTGGATTATCGCTGATGAAAATGAATCAATTACTGTAGAGTCTATGTCAGATGGTCTACATATTTACGATAATCCTGTAGGAGTGCTTACGAATAATCCGCCATTTCCACAGCAGATGTTTCAATTAAATAACTAAAACTTCCCACACCAAAACAGGGCTTCGCACCTTGAAAATTCAATAT
>NZ_QUCM01000038.1 GCF_003473545.1 Clostridium sp. AM22-11AC | reverse complement strand
TCACAAATCTTATATCAGTTTTTAACGTTTACACAAAACTTGAAACGGTCTCGGTAAGTAGCCTTTTTGCGTCTAAGGATATTATCCTTCAATCTCAATTTTCAGTCCGGATTTAAGCACCACAGTGAAGTGGTCATCCCAGACATTGATCCGCTCAAGCCAGCGCTTTACCAGGGCCTCGTCGAAGGCTTCCAAGTGTGCGGGCTGCTGCTTGATGAAATCCTGCAGTTCATTGATGCGGGCAATCTGTGCGTCTCTGGTAGCAGTGTCAACAGTGCATTTTTCTCGCTGTTCCCGGAGTTTGAAGATCTCGTCGGCAATCTCATCATAGGCCTCTTTGTTATTGGCTTTTTTGAGAAGCTCTTTCTGGAGCTCCTGCAGTCTTTCGTCAATGCCATCAGCGGTTTTTTGCTGAGCACTACGGATCACCTTTGCAATGTTCTGCTGGAGTTGCGCCTGGTAGGTGGACTTATCGCCAAGGAGCGTGTTAATTGCCTGAACTACCACATTCTCCAATACCGTCTCATTGACGGTTCTTGCGTGGCATTCCTGCCCGGTCGGCTCTAGTCTACTGATGCAGCGCCAGACGATGGATTTGCAGCCACGGTTGTTCCAGTGGATTCTGCGGAACATTTCACCGCACTCGCCACAGATAACAATCTGTGCAAAGCAGTGGTTGCAACTGTAGGAGCGCTTTTTGCCATTGGCGCTTGTCTTGACCACTCGCCTGCGTACCAGCTCTTCCTGCACCCGTAAGAAAATATCCTTCGGAATAATTGCTTCGTGGTTGCCCTCCACATAGTATTGTGGCACGATGCCGTTGTTCTTGACTCTTGTCTTGTTCAGAAAGTCAGTGGTGTAGGTTTTCTGTAGAAGCGCATCACCGATGTATTTCTCGTTTCGGAGGATTTTGTTGATGGTGCTGGTCCACCACTTTGTTTTGCCAGCGCCGGTGAGTATGCCGTCTGCTTCCAGACCTTTTGCAATCCGATCCATCGAGTAGCCCTCCAGGTATTCCCGGTAGATGCGTTTTACCACCTCCGCTTGCTCTGGATCGATGATGAGATTCCCATCTGCATCCTTGGTGTAGCCGAGGAAGTGATTGTGATTTACCTGCACCTGGCCGCTTTGATAGCGGAATTGGAGTCCCAGCTTTACGTTTTGGCTGAGGGATTGTGATTCCTGCTGCGCCAGGGAAGCCATAATCGTAATCAGGACCTCACCCTTGGCATCCATTGTGTTGATGGCTTCCTTTTCGAAGAAAACGGGGATGTTCTTCTCCTTTAGCTTGCGGATATATTTCAGACAATCCAGTGTGTTTCTGGCAAATCGGCTGATGGACTTGGTGATGATCATATCGATGTTTCCGGCTTCGCAGTCGTCAATCATACGGTTGAAGTCCTCACGTTTTTTGGTGTTGGTGCCGGAAATACCATCATCCGCGTAGATACCGGCAAATTCCCATTCCGGATTCTTTTGAATAAGTTCTGTATAATGCTCGACCTGAGCATCGTAGCTTGTAGCCTGCTCATCGCTGTCAGTACTGACTCTGCAATACGCTGCGACTCTAAGCTTTGGCTTTGCATCCTGCTGCCTGGCAGTGTTTCCGACCTGCCGTTTTGCAGGGATGACCATAACATTTCCCATTATTTGACCTCGCTTTCTATCAGGCTGTATAGGTATTCTGCTTGCCTGACCGGATTTTCATAATTCTCTGTAATGTCACCAAGTCGAAAGGCGGTAGTTGGCCTTTTTATGATTGGTGCAATATAGCGGTCGTTCCGTCCGAGCTGCGTAGAGCGCTTGCTAAGCTCCGCACTGGCGGCATCGAAGGATGCCGGATCAATGATGGCCGGGTAGAAGTCATCTCCGAGGTAATGCCTGTTTAGCATCATGCGCTTGGCACCAGAATGGAGTAGGTTGAGCCCGGCTTCCTTTGCAGCATTGGTAAGGGATAGACCGCTTAAATAATTCTTGTAAAGCTCTCGAACTTGAGCGGCAGCAGCTTCATCTATCACTGCCTTGCCATTCTCGATCCGGTAACTGAAGGGTGTGTGTCCCATCAAATCATCTCCTTCAAAATAAGACCACAATGAAGTGCAAAGCCGATTTTCTGACGGCTATAAACCTCAATGTGATCCACGAATAGCTCAAATAATTCTTCACTGTATTCCAGCTGCATTTCTCCATGTTCGCAGAAGTGTAGCAGGCGCTCCGTCTCGTATACCTTTGTGGCATCCAGTGATTGGGAGCGATTTAGGAGCTCAATTTGGTCCCTATACTCGCCAGCCTGAGAGAGAAGGGCATTATTTTCCTGGGTATAAAGAATCTGGTCAATGTAGCCCTGTCCCATCAGCTTATGCAGGGTTTCTCGCTGTTCGGTGTTTTGCTCCAGCAATATTTCTAATTGCTGGATATTCAGAAGCGATGCATCTCCGCTGTTTTCCTGTAGCGCTTTCAAATAAGGCTTCAAGACCAGCTTGTGGCAGTAGACCAGCTTATTGATCATCGTGGTAAATGCCAGCTTCAAATCATCATCACGGATATAAAGCATAGAGCACCTGCTGGTGTCCTCCAGGTGAGTGTTGCACACCCAGGCTGCGTATTTCCCGTAGGTGCTGGAATGGATTCTCCTACGGAAGGTATTCCCGCATTCGCTGCAGATAATCTTGCCAGAAAAGGCATAGCGCTGCTGATACTTAGCATTTCCCTTCTTGATGCCTTTCTCACTTGCTCGTTGTTCAATCAAGGCTGATGCGGCTTCAAAATCTTCGTGGCTTATAATTGCTTCGTGGTGATCTGGCACATAGTACTGATCGAGGTGGCCGTCGTTCTTGTGGCGATTAAAATTGCTGTCGGTATAGGTCTTTTGGAAAATGCAGTCACCGGTGTATTTTTCATTCCTGATGATGTCGCGAATGCTGGTAGAGGTCCAGCGGCCGCTTTTCTTGGTTGGAACCTGTTCCTGGTTTAGCTCCTTGGCGATAGCCTCTGTGCCTTTCCCGGAAAGAAGCTCTCGAAAGATGCGCTTTACAATTTCAGCCTGCTCAGGATCCACCAGGATTTCTCCGTCCTTCCAGCGATAGCCGTAAGGCACATAGCCAAGCTTATAGGTTCCATCCAGGAAGCGTTTCTTAATACTCCACTTGTTATTTTCGGAAATCGAAGCGGATTCGCCTTCGGCCATAGAGCTTAGGATGGAAAGAAACAGCTCACTTTCCATCGAGCCGGTGTTGATATTTTCCTTCTCGAAATAGATCGAAATATCCAGTGACAGAAGCGTTCTTACTATCTCCAAGCAGTCTGTAGTATTTCGGGAGAGGCGGCTGATGGACTTGGTGATTACAAAGTCGATTTTCTTTGCTTTACAATCTTCGATTAGTCGCAGGAGCATTGGCCTTTTATCAGCCTTGGTGCCGGTGATACCTTCGTCAAAGTAGAGCCCTGCAAAGGTCCAGTTATCACGGGAGGTGATGTAGTTTTTATAGTGCTCTTTCTGTGCATCCAGACTTTCGAGCTGTGCATCAGAATCCGTGGAAACGCGGCAGTAAGCAGCCACGCGGAGCTTCTTTTTCGAAGCCAGTGAAGGTTGGATTTTATCGATTTTGGTTACCTTCTTCATGGTGATTCACCTCCTTTGTCAGTGTATATACATCACTCTAAAGGCCACATATATCAAGTGATTCTGGGCATAATCTCGACGAACATCGGAGAGAATGTATCGCGGTTTAGCTGCGTCAATTTGTTGAATTCCACCAAGGAAATAAGTCCAGCGGAGAGCAGCGCTTCGCTGGCTCTTTGGGCCATGAAGTAGTCGTGATCCTGTTGAATTTCGATGGATGATATCGGTGCGGCCTTTAGATGAGAAGCGATATCCGTTGCCTGTAATACTGCTTTTGTTTCTTTCTGCATGAAAAGTACCTCCAGTTTCAGTTCTTCACTTTCCCCTGGAGATTCGTGATGGATTTGAGCGGATAAAAATGACAAGGTGCATCAAGGTCTATGTATAAACTTCTCTATAGGCTATAAAAATAGGTCTATAGAAAAGTTAGGAAAGTATCATTGATACACCTTGCAGACAAAAAGAAAAAGGGCCTATAAGGATGCAAGTCCTCATAGACCCTGATGGTTATCCCAGTAATTCATTTACTTTTGCCTGTACAGACGCATAATCATATCCGGCAGAAGTAAGGCGATTTCTTCTGTCAGCGCCATTGCCCCAGTCGCCACGGATGACTTCACGCGCGATTTCATCCATGGATTTGAGCGTTGAAACAGAGGTACCGGATTCTGTTGTGATGAAGGCATCAAAACCGGCAGTCTTGAGCTTTGCCATCATGTTGTCAGCATTGGCTTTCTCACGATAGACACCGACTTGAATCTTATAGAGTCCTCCGATTTGTACCATATAGGTATCAAAGCCAGCAGCCTTTACGTGGGCAAGCTGGGCATCAGCATTGGCCTTGTTCTTATAAGCTCCGACTTGTACACGATAAAGGGTACCCTCGGTAGGGGAAGTTCTTCCACCAAGATTTGCAGTAACCCTTGCAGCCAGATCGCCCAGGCGGGCATAGAGCCAGTTGCCAGGGCAGGATTTGTTGGCAAACCATCTATGGACAGTGATCACCATTTCATCAGACTTCGGTGCATAATTCAAAGTCTTGTCCTTGTCTCCAAGCCACAAAAGCTTCTTCTTGCCATTACGCTTGCAGATATCGGTGCAGAGCGAGATAAGAGAAGCATAGACCTTATCATTCATCGCATAGGGCTCCGACATGTCAGAGGCACATTCGATGGTGATGGCTCTTTGGTCGTTTGCATTGGAAGAGGAGCACCAGCTACGGTTTTTCTCTTCAACACATAAGGAGATTCGTCCGTCAGTGCCGATTCCATAGTTGCAGGAAGCCTGACGAGAAGGGCTGGTAAAGCATCCGCAGATACTTTCGGCAGATAACTGACCGACCACGCAGTGTGGCGTGATTCGGTCGATGGAATGGGTTCTCTGTCCAGAGTGGTTTGGACTGAGCTTGGTATAGGATACCAAGGAGCTGTTCGTATAAGCCATTTTATTTATCCTCACTTTCTGCTCTGTCATGGAGCTGTTCTAAAACGGTTTTGATCTTCTCCGGTACCGGAAGGCCGAGATGCGCTGCATTCTCAAGAAGGCTTACACCCTCATTGGAAATGTAGAAAAAGATCACGGCGGTACGAAGCACACTACCGGTACCGATGACCTGCACATCAAGAACATTTGCAATCCCAACCAGCAGGAAGATGAGCACCTTTCGGCAGATGCCCTTAAAGCCCACTTCACTGGAGAGGTTTTTGTCTGCAATTGCATACATGACGCCTGTGATGTAGTCGATCACCACAAATGTGAGCAGTGCGTAAAGCAGACCGTCACAGCCACCGAGGAAGTAGCCAAGCCATCCTCCGACAGCTGCAAATGCAAGTTGAATCGTGTTCCAGAATTCCTTCATAATGTTTGTCCTCCTTTGAATTTTGGGTATGAAAAAAGCACCTCGTGATGAGATGCTTGATTCCGAAATGATACAGAGTCATTCCTCTGTAATGGTGTATGTGATTTTCATGGTCTTATCTGCGGTCTTGATGACCGGAGTGCCCAGGTTATTGATGGTAGCAAGGTAGGGAGTAATCAAGAACAGCTCCCGGTATAGATTGTAGACATTCGACCGAAAAATCCATTCACGAAGTGCATATGTTTTATACCGCACCATCTGATTTCGTCCCCAGGATGCGTAGCTTGCATCTGGCGTATCTCGTACATAGAGCTTTGGCTCGCCGTTCAAAAAATACCAGCCGTTGATCACGATGTCATCATCTACGATATAGGTCCACATGGTTGACGAGACATAGGTGATATTCGGTACCAGCTCAATGTTTGCCACATTGGTGGTATCAATGCGATACACCTGATTGCCCGTATAGCACATGAGCCATTTTCCACTCATACCCAAGCTGTAGAATTCACTGATGCCACTTGGAGCTACGATTTTCTGCGTGGTGCATTTATTGCCGTCAATACAGTCCATGTACCACTCGTAATCCTGGTGAGTGTAGTAGTCCTTGTTGCCGCTGGTGTGACTATATTTACGGTTTTCTCGCCTGACTAATCCATACCATTTTCCGTCAGCACCATGATACAGATAATTCCAGATTTCAGAATTGTCGCTATATGGTTCCTCCGTTCCATCCTTCTGTCCTCCTATGTAGTGGTAGTAGGAAGGGTAATGGTTCAGCTCAATCGTGGTTTCCTCATCGGCCTCCGTGGTCATTCTTGTCAGCGGCCGATCAACGAGCGCTGCATGAAGATAATCATCATGAATCTTTCGAAGCGTGGCCTCGGTGGAGTTATAATACGTTGTCATTTCCAAACGATATCCCTCACCAATATATACACGCTTATTTCCTCGCATACAGTAAGACTTATATTTATCCTGAACATTTGCTGACCAGGTTCCAATACGGACCATGTAGTTACCGGCATATTGCGTTCCTTTTCCGGCCAGCGTGTTGGATAGGCAGATAGCAGAAATCGTTCCATTTGCCTGTGAAGTAGCAAAGTCCCAGACAAAGCGGTAACCGCCATCCACTTCCTTGCTCTCGGTGAGGTTTCGACTACCTCGCCGGATATCCTCTGTGTTATTGGCATCATCCGAGGCATAGCCGATCAGCGGATTATCCAGCGGAGCATAGATAGTGTCTGCACGCTCCTCAAGTGCATTCTGGTATAAAAGGATGCCGCCCATGATGTTTTTCTTAAGCGGCAGCATCCAATCATCACCAGTGGAACCATTAAATGTGGTGCCGTTATAAAGCATTCCTTTAATGTTGCAGTTCAGAACATCCATCGCGGCTTCCGTCACCAGGTTTGTGTCTTCGTAGTGCTCCTTTTTGCCGGTATGGACATCTGTAAGCTCAATTACAGTTTTTCCTTTTAGCATAATCATTCCTCCACATTCAAATAGTCGGTTATAATGGATCTGACAAAGCCGTCTGCGCCGCTGACGATAAATCGATATTTTAGCTGTCCAGTAGTTGCTTTCTCCGCCCAGGAATCCACACTGATGGCTTCGAGAGCAGCCTTCGACATTCCGGATTTCTCCTCGGACAGCTTTGCCCACACAGCATTGATGCAGCTCCACCAGCTCGCTCCGTCATCAAAGGAGACCGCAAACAACACCTCGTCCGAGCAGTCAGCAGTTACCTTTTCAATGCCAAGAATCGTGGAATCTGACATATCGATGTTTTCGGAATAAAGCACCTGTGGAATTGGCACTCCTGTGTAGCTTACCTTCATGTCTGGGAAGAGATTTTCGGAATCATGCCAGTAAAGGATGGTCGGATCGTGCAGCGTGATGAGAGATTTAGGCTTGCCGATGTACGATGCTCCTAATGCGGTAGAAGAATTGAAACAGCCGAGGAAACATCCGACAGCGGAGAAAGTGGAAGCGATAAAGGATGCATTGAAGCATTTTGAGGTAATTTAATAATGATGAGCGTATCATAAAAACAGTGGTACGCTTATTTTTTTACCTATTTGTCTTTTCGCTGACTAATATTTTATCTGGTTAAAAAAGCGGAGGGCAGATTTTATACTAAACTGCCTGATTGATATAATTAAAAGCGTTCACTTTGCTATTGTTGACTGAAAGAGAAAAATCAAATATAATATAGTAAAGTGCCCAATCGTTGGTCTGATTAAGGGCGATTAAATAGAGGTGAAGATATGCTTCAGAATAAAGATATTGAGACACTGAGAATGTTGTTTAGCAGTCATAATTATGTTATGACTACTGCTGAACTTACAGCTTCAAAGTTATACTATGCAGATATAAAACAACTTTTAGACGAAGGATTGATTGAAAGAGTCAGGCGAGGTTACTATCACTGGACTCAAGATTATGGAGAAAGCGAAGTTGTCATTATCAATCGATTGTTTCCCGATGCAGTACTTTGTATGGAGACTGCCCTATTCTATTATAGATACAGTGACAGAAATCCTGCTGAATGGAACTTTGCAATAGATAAAAATGTCTCTAAGCGGCGTACAAAAATCGATTATCCGTTTATAAAGGCATATCGTGTAGAGTCAGAGTTGGTTACGCTAGGCGAAACCGAAGGTGAAATTGATTTCCACAAAGTCCGCATTTATGACCGTGACCGTACTATTTGCGATGTGCTGCGAAATATGAACAAGATGGATAAGGAGGTTTTTAATAAAGCAGTACAGGGCTATGTTAAAGACCCGAAAAAGAATATACCGAATCTTATAGAATATGCAAAAGTTTTGCGTGTTCAAACGCGTGTAAAAGAATTGATTGGAGTGTGGTTGTAATGGCAGATGTTGCAGCTTCCGTTCTGGCAAAGCTGAGAAATAAAGCAAAAGCTTCTGGTATCAGCTACCAGCAATGCTTGCAGCTTTTTGTGCAGGAAGAATTTTTGAGAAAACTATCAAAATCCGGGTGTGAGGATACGCTAATACTCAAAGGTGGATTGTTCATTTATACTTTAACTAATTTTGAAAGTAGAGCAACAATCGATGTCGATTTCCTGCTCCGTGGATACTCTAATTCAATAGATGATGTAAAAGAGTTGATTTGTAAAATCATCGACACACCGACAGGTAACGATTATATAGAAATGCGAGCAAAAGGCTTTGAGGAAATTTCTCCGCAAAGAAAATATCACGGTATTAGTACGCAGATTATTGCTCAAATAAAAAATGTGCGTGTGCCGTTTAATGTTGATATAGGTGTGGGTGATATTATAGTTCCTCGTGCTGAAGAACGTACAATCAACACTCAGCTTCCTGATTTTGAAGCTCCTGTAATCAAAACATATTCCCTGGAAAGCACTATTGCCGAGAAGTTTGATGCCATACTGCAACGCTTTGAGCTGACAGGCAGAATGAAAGATTTTTATGACATCTATTATCTTTCAAGGACATTCGATTTTGATGGTGCAAAATTGCAGTCAGCTATATTTGAAACTTTACAGAGGCGCGGTACTCCCTATGACAGAGACAGTTTTAAGCGTGTTGTTGCACTTGCCGATGATGAAGATATGCAGAAGCGTTGGAAATTCTTTTTGAAAACCATAAAAGATAATACACTTGAGTTTCCATTCGTCATTGAAGAAATCCAGACTTTCCTTGAGCCTGTGTTTGACGCAATTGTGAATGAGAACGAATGGCAAGAACAGTGGAACTTTATTATGAAATGGAATAAAAATGAAAGGAGTCCTAAATTATGAGTAGTGTACTTATTGTTGAACAGCGTGAGCAAGCAGGTTCTGACTCCTATAATAGATTTGGATATCAAGTTCATTGGATTGTATGCCATATAATAGGTAAACTTCAAGAAGATGCAGAGTGTATTGTTTTTTGTGAATTTCATGATGATATGGCTGAATTTTCTCCCAATAATCAGCAGTATCAGTTTTTTCAAATAAAGACAAAAGAAGATTCTTCTGACTGGACTATTGCGGAAATGTCAAAAGGGAAAAGAAAAAAAGTGGTAGCTACAAAAAATCTTTTTTAGGTTTTATTTTTTACAACTATTTGACATTTGGTGCTGAATGTTCGCATTGCCATTTTGTATCAAATAATGATTTTGATAAAGAGGTTTTGTTATGGCAGTCATATATTGAAGACGGGAAAAGACTTCAGACAGAAAATATTGCGTTATATGAAAAAATCAAAGACAGGATTAAAAATGAATTTTTAGATGATATGCCGAGCAATTTTGATTCTGTCTTTGAGGAGTTTATTCAGAATACTTTTGTCCATAAATCGGAATTGTGCGCCCAGATAAGGGCGAGTAGTCTAGCAGGTGGAATGCCTGTCTGGTAAGGTCTAACCAACCGCCAGTAGCGAGTCTTGGGTGACTGTCAGTAATGATAGTTGCTAAGCGTAGACAGCGAGAAAATAGAGAGTGCGATTGAGCCTCGAAATTTTGACATTTAGAAGGCTGACGTTCTAATTTCGACGGAAAGCAATACAAATCAATTCGCATTGGTGAGAAATGGTTTGCTTCTGCGGGGTCAAAGAGCACTTTATGTTTTACATTGTGATTATTCAGTCAACTGGGGAGAGCCTATTGTTTCTTGCCATTGCAAGTATGGCAAACAACTGCAAAACAGGAGAATGTCAAAAGAACAGTAGGCAGTCGGATAGCTTCATAGTACTGAAGAAGTTGTGTAATGCCAACGGAGGAAAGGGAGCTACATAATAATGGTCTTTCTGAGGACACATCAACCGTACTCAGGGACGGAGGTATTGATGGAAACGAAATTAGAAAGAATAGCAGAAATATCGGCAAATTCGCCGAGACCAGAGTTCACATCGTTGTATCATCTAATCAATAAAGAAATGCTTTTGCAATGTCACAAAGAATTAGACGGAAACAAAGCAGTCGGTGTTGATGAGATTACTAAGAAAGAGTACGGGAGAAATCTGGAGCAAAACATAGATGACTTGGTAGAAAAACTGAAAAGAAAATCATACAAACCACAGCCATCAATTAGGGTATATATCCCTAAAAGCAATGGAAAACTTCGACCATTAGGAATTGCGTGCTATGAGGACAAAATAGTCCAATTAGCATTAAAGAAGATACTGGAAGCTATCTATGAACCGAGATTTCTGAACTGCATGTACGGATTCAGACCAAATCGAGGATGTCATAACGCAATAAAAGAACTGTATAAGAGATTAAACAACACGAAAATCTGCTATATTGTGGATGCTGACATCAAAGGATTCTTCGACCATATGAAACATGAATGGCAAGATTGTAATGTTCTGCCATCTCATGATAAGTTGTGTTTAAGGCAGT
>NZ_QUCM01000037.1 GCF_003473545.1 Clostridium sp. AM22-11AC | reverse complement strand
ATATTGAATTTTCAAGGTGCGAAGCCCTGTTTTGGTGTGGGAAGTTTTAGTTAGTAACTTATTACCCAAAATATATGTATTTATGTATCTAAAAGATATTATACGAGGAATGATACGTATGAAAGAAAAATTCGAAGGCCGGGACAGCATGGTATATGACCTTGCAGATATTCAGAGAATGCTTAAGATCGGACGTACTGCTTCCTATGATTTTATCGCGAAAGTATATAAGGAAGGGAATCCGTTCCCCGTGTTAAGAGTCGGAAGCATGTATCGTATTCCGAAGGAAAAATTTGATATGTGGCTCTCTGGCAAATAAGAGAATCAGGAGACAATTGCTAAGCTTAGTATCAACAAATAGCCATTCTGTGATATAATAGTATTGGCTATTTGTGATTTATGCGCTAAAGGAAATTACATATGGACAAGGAAAATACAAATCAGAACATTACACCTGTATTTTGGGATGAAAATGACGGGAAATGGCATTTTACGGAGAAGTGCCTGAATCCAGAGTTCCAAATTACATACGTCACAAACCCACATACGTTTGAAACACCAGATGAGGCGATGCAAGCTTATCTGGGATCGTCGCAGAAATTTTCCGAGAAGATGGACCAGATGAAAATGCGGGAAGTAAAAATTCCGACTTTTGCGGAAGAATTAAAAACCTGGTATCATAACGTATTCCTGCTTACAGTGAGCAATTCTTATAGCATTTGTATGGGATATATGCTGTACCATTTTCTGCTTCCGAACCTTGGTAAAATCGGAGAAAAACCGTTAAATAAAGTGGCATGGATGGATATCGATAAGTTAATTGCCATGCCAGTAAAACTGGAAAATGATGAGATCGTTCTGAAGGAAACCCTGATTTTTGAGGTTCCTGGATTTGACGAATATTCGGAAAACTTAATAAAAAGTTCGACGATAGAAGCCCGAAAAATTGATTTCGGGAAAGAATCTATTGCGGAAACACGGGAAATACCGTATAATAATGCGGTCTGATCTGTACATTTAGAGCGGATTTATCCGTAAAATGATGGAAAATCCGAATTGTGCGTATTTCAGAAACAATTTTTTTTGTCGTAAGAGCGAAAAATATTATGTAAACTGTCCGTAAGCGTAAAAACACTTGACAAGAATTTGTGTTTTTACGCTTACGGAAAAGAACAGAGAAAAAGAACTAAAAAGAACCAAAAAACAGCGATGAATACATCGCAAAAAACGTGAGAAATGTAGGTAAAATAAGGCTTTATGAAAAAGTTAGCGTTAAGTGATGAAATTTTATTAACCGTTCAGCAACCCGCCAGATACATCGGCGGGGAAGTGAACTGTGTCATGAAAAATCCGTCCCTTGTGGACATTCGGTTTGCCATGTGCTTTCCGGACGTATACGAGATAGGCATGTCCCATTTAGGCATCCAGATCCTGTATTCCATGTTTAATTCCAGGGAAGATATTTATTGTGAGCGTGTATACAGCCCCTGGATGGATCTGGATCCGATCATGAGGGAGAAGAATATCCCGCTGTTTACCCTTGAGACCCAGGAACCTGTAAAGAACTTTGATTTTCTGGGAATCACTCTTCAGTATGAAATGTGTTATACCAATGTGCTTCAGATCTTAGACCTGGCGCAGATCCCGCTCCATGCAGCAGACCGTGGGGAAGATATGCCAATTGTCATCGGTGGCGGTCCATGTGCCTATAATCCGGAGCCTTTGGCAGATTTCTTTGATATGTTTTATATCGGAGAAGGTGAGACAGTTTACTTTGAGCTTTTAGACTGCTATAAGGAAAACAAAAAAAACGGCGGAAGCAGAAGAGACTTTTTAGAGAAAGCAGCCCAGATTGAGGGAATCTATGTCCCGGCCTTTTATGACGTAGAGTACAATGAAGATGGCACATTAAAAAGCTTTACACCAAACTGTCCAACTGCAAAGGAAAAGATCGTTAAACAGGTAGTAGCTGATATGGACAGTGTGCCATATATTGAAAAACCGCTGGTGCCATTTATTAAGGTGACTCAGGACCGAGTGGTTTTAGAGATCCAGAGAGGCTGCATCCGCGGATGTCGTTTCTGCCAGGCTGGTAATGTGTACCGCCCGTTAAGAGAGCACAGTCTGGAATATTTAAAGCACTACGCCTACGATATGCTTAAGAGTACCGGACACGAGGAAATATCCTTAAGTTCTTTAAGTTCCAGTGACTATACCCACCTGGAAGGCCTTGTAAATTTCCTGATTGATGAGTTTAAGGGCAAAGGAGTAAATATTTCCCTTCCGTCCCTGCGTATTGATGCGTTCTCCCTGGATGTTATGAGCAAGGTCCAGGATATTAAAAAGAGCAGCCTTACCTTTGCGCCAGAGGCAGGTTCCCAGCGCCAGAGAGATGTTATTAATAAGGGCCTTACGGAAGAAGTGATCTTAAAAGGTGCCAGTGATGCTTTCCATGCAGGCTGGAACCGTGTAAAACTGTACTTTATGTTAGGACAGCCTACAGAGACCGTGGAAGATATGGAAGGGATCGCCCTTCTTTCTGAGAAGATCGCAGAGACTTACTATGATGAGATTCCGAAAGATCAGAGACATGGTAAAGTCCAGGTAGTTGCCAGCTCCTCTTTCTTTGTTCCAAAGCCATTTACCCCATTCCAGTGGGCAAGAATGTGTACCAAGGAAGAGTTCTTAGAGCGTGCCAATATCGTCCGCGGCAAGTTCCGTGAAATGAAGAACTTTAAGAGTTTAAAATATAACTGGCATGAAGCAGAACTGACTGTTTTAGAGGGTGTTCTTGCAAGAGGCGACCGCCGTGTAGGCGCTGTGATCGAAGAAGCATACCGCAAAGGCGCTATCTATGATTCCTGGTCCGAGTTCTTTAAAAATGAAGTCTGGATGGAAGCATTTAAGACCTGCGGCGTGGATATTGATTTTTACACCACCAGAGAGCGCAGCTTAGACGAGCTGTTCCCATGGGATTTCATTGATGCCGGTGTTTCCAAAAATTTCTTAAAGAGAGAGTGGCAGAATGCGCTTGATGAAAAAGTGACTCCAAACTGTCGTCAGAAATGTTCTGGCTGCGGTGCTGCCAAATACGGCGGCGGTGTCTGCTTTGAGAAACGATAAGATCGCAAATAGTGCAAATTAACAGATTAATGTAAATATAAAGGAACAAAACAAACAATGATGAAAATTCGTATAAAATTTCGTAAGTACGGCACCATGAAATTCATCGGCCATCTGGATGTTATGCGTTACTTCCAGAAGGCGATCCGCCGATCAGAGGTTAATATCCGTTACAGTGAGGGCTTCAGTCCTCACCAGATCATGTCCTTTGCGGCACCTTTAGGTGTAGGTATCACCAGTAAAGGCGAATATGTGGATATTGAGGTGTTAGATACTGAAAATTCAAAAAAGATGATCGACCGCTTAAATGCAGTGATGTCAGAAGGCTTTGAGATTCTGGAGTACAAGCTTCTTCCTGACGATGCAGCCAATGCCATGTCTATCGTTGCAGCTGCCGACTACAGTCTTGTTTTCCGCCCTGGTTATGAACCGGAAAAGGAAAGCCCGGAAGAATGGTTTGAGAAACTGGTCCGTTTTTTTGACGCTGATCATGTGATGATCATGAAAAAGACAAAAAAAGGCGAGAGAGAAATGGATTTAAAGCCTTTTGTCTATGAACTGAACGTGCGTAAAAATGGGGAGGTTCCTGCGCTCTTTATGAAGGTGTCTGCAGGCAGTGCTGCAAACATTAAACCGGAGCTTGTTTTAGATGCATACTATGCTTCTTTAGGAGAAGAACGTCCTCAGTTTGCTTTTATGACAGAGAGAGAAGAAGTTTATGCAGATACAGCCACAGCAGAAGAAGCTGAGGCTGGCACACATAAATTTGTGACACTTGGAGATCTGGGACAGGATATAGAATAATGGATAAATTAGTCATTACCCGTTTGCAGGGAAAAATATGTACAGCTTCTGTTTCTGACAGAAAGGTGACAGGTATCACCCTGGAAGAGGAAGATAAGGCATCTATCCTTAATAATATTTACATTGGAAAGGTCCAGAAGGTAGTTACAGGCATTAACGCAGCCTTTGTTGATCTGGGCGTGACCATTGGCTATTATAGTCTGGATGAAAATAAAGAACATTTATTTACCCAGCAGGGAAGAAACGGTAAATTAAGGCCCGGAGATGAGATTTTAGTCCAGGTAAGCCGGGATGCGGTAAAAACAAAAGCACCGGTGCTTACTGCTAATCTGTCCCTGCCTGGGCGCTTTTGCGTTCTTACAGCTGGAAAAACAGGCATTGGTTTTTCTGCAAAACTCACCGATACAACCTGGAAAAACCAGATCCGGAAAATACTGCCGGAAAAAGAGTTTGAAGATTTTGGCATTATTATAAGGACCAATGCCAGATCCGGTGATCCGGAACAGATCTTAGAAGAGTGCGAAACATTAAAAATCAGACTGAAGCAGCTATTGAAGGAAAGTTCCAGCCGTACCTGCTACAGCTGTCTGTACAAAAATCTTCCTGCCTATATTACAGGCATCCGCGACTCTTATGCAGGCAAACTGGAGGAGATCATCACAGATTGTCCTGATCTCTATGACCAGCTAAAAGAGTATCTGGAAAACAGCCAGAAGGAAGATGCGGAAAAATTAAAACTGTATACAGATGATCTGCTTTCTCTTGGAAAGCTTTACAGTCTGGAAAATGCTCTTTCAAAGGCACTTGATAAACGGGTATGGCTGAAGTCCGGTGGCTATCTGGTGATCGAGCCAACAGAAGCCATGGTAGTGATCGATGTAAATACGGGCAAATACGAAGGCAAAAAGAAGCTGGAAGAAACCGTATTAAAGATTAATTTAGAGGCAGCAGCAGAAATTGCAAGACAGTTGCGTCTGCGCAACCTTTCTGGTATTATTATGGTGGATTTTATTGATATGAACCAGGAAGCACACAAAGAAGCGTTAATGGACGCTTTACGGGCAGCTGTCGCAAAAGACCCGGTAAAAACAGTTGTAGTAGAAATGACCCGTCTGAATTTAGTGGAGATCACCCGTAAAAAGTTGAGAAGACCACTGTATGAACAGGTGGCTAACAGTACAAGGGAATAGGGGAAAACAAACATGAAGATCATAATTGTAGGCTGCGGTAAAGTAGGAACTACTCTGGCAGAACAGTTAAACAGAGAAAACCATGACATCACACTGATCGATACCGATGATGAGGCATTGAAAAATATTTCTGACAATGTGGATCTGATGAGTGTAACAGGAAATGGTGCGATTTATCAGGTACAGATGGAGGCAGGCATCCAGGAGGCAGATCTGATGATTGCCACCACTAACTCAGATGAATTGAACATGCTCTGCTGTCTGATCGCCAAAAAAGCAGGTAACTGCCATACCATTGCACGTATCCGTAATCCTGAATATTCCGCGGAGATCGGCTATATCAGAGAGGAATTAAACCTTTCCATGGCCATTAACCCGGAACTGGCAGCTGCGAGAGAAATCGCAAGACTTCTGCGTTTTCCGTCTGCTATTAAGATCGAGCCGTTTGCTAAAGGAAGGATCGAGCTGTTAAAGCTTCTCATCCCGGATCATTCCAATTTAGACCAGTTAAAGGTCATGGATGTGGTAAATAAGTTAAAGAGCAATGTGTTGATCTGTGCTGTAGAGCGCGGGGATGACGTTGTGATCCCGGATGGTAATTTTGTGATGCAGAAAGGAGACAAGATCTCATTTATCGCATCCCATACAGACAGTGCGGACTTCTTTAAGAAAGCCGGAATCGTAAACAACTCCGTAAAAACTGCCATGTTTGTAGGCGGTGGAAAGCTGACATATTATCTTTGCAACCAGCTGGCGGATACAAAGATCAAGATCAAGATCATTGAGCAGGATGAAGCACGGTGCAGACAGTTAAGTGAACTGCTGCCAAATGCCATGATCATCCACGGTGACGGTTCTGACCAGCAGGTTTTATTGGAAGAAGGTATCCTTCAGACAGAGGCTTTTGCTTCTTTAACAGGCTTTGATGAAGAAAATATCATGCTTTCCCTGTATGCAGCCAGCAAATCCAATGCAAAGCTGATCACGAAGGTAAACAGGATTGCTTTTGAAAGTGTGATCAATTCCCTGAATCTTGGAAGCCTGATCCAGCCGAAAATGCTTACTGCAGACCTGATCCTTCAGTATGTAAGAGCAATGCAGAATTCTATGGGAAGCAATGTAGAAACTCTTTATAAGATCGTAGCTGACAAGGCAGAGGCGTTGGAATTCCGCGTAAAAGAAGGATCCCCTCTTCTTGGTATTCCGTTGGAAAGGCTGCAACTGAAAAATAATCTGTTAGTAGCCTGTATCAACCGCAGCGGCTGTATTATTACCCCTCGAGGCAAAGATACGATTGAAGCGGGCGATACCGTGATCATTGTTACGACCCATACAGGCCTGAATGATCTGACCGACATATTAAAGTAAAGGGGTTTAGGCAATGAATCATAGTATTATTATTTATATGTTAGGCTGGATCATGAATATAGAAGCGGCGCTGATGCTGATCCCTATCCTGACAGCAGTCGTTTATAAAGAAGGAATTATCAGCTGTTACGCAGGGGTAGCAGTTGTATGTGCAGTTCTTGGTTTTTTATGTACCAGAAAAAAGCCAAAGGTAAGGATGTTTTTTGCAAGGGAAGGCTTTGTACTGGTTTCCTTAGGCTGGCTGGTTCTAAGCTTTTTTGGCTGCCTTCCTTTTGTGTTAAGCGGGGAGATACCTCATTTTATTGATGCTTTGTTTGAAATTGTGTCCGGTTTTACTACTACCGGTTCTAGTATCCTTCCAGAGGTGGAGAAGCTGTCAAAAGCCAGCCTGATCTGGAGAAGTTTTTCCCACTGGATCGGAGGCATGGGCGTTCTTGTATTTATCCTTGCTATTCTTCCCATGGCAGGAGACTATGATATGCACATCATGAGAGCAGAAAGTCCGGGACCTTCTGTAGGGAAACTGGTACCGAAGATCCGTATTACTGCAAAACTTTTGTATATCATCTATTTCTGTATTACAGTGGCAACGGCTGTTTTCTTATTAATTGGAAAAATGCCTGTATTTGATACTATCTGTATGAGCCTTGGCGCAGCAGGTACAGGAGGTTTTGCCTGCCGAAACAGCGGCCAGGCGGGATATACGGTATACCAGCAGGCAGTTTTAAGTATTGCCATGATCCTTTTTGGCATTAACTTTAACGTATATTACCTGCTTCTCATCCGCAAACCAAAAGAAGCATTTAAGTGTGAGGAAATGCGTGGATATCTGGCGATCATCCTGATCGCAGTGGTACTGATTACTGTTAATATCCGCTCCATGTTCCCGTCCCTTTTCCTGGCTGCCCATCACGCATTATTCCAGGTTGCTTCTATTATTACAACTACAGGTTATTCCACTGTGGATTTTGATAAATGGCCGGAATTTTCAAAATGCATTATCGTACTGTTAATGTTCATCGGTGCCTGCGCCGGAAGTACAGGCGGCGGAATGAAGGTTTCACGTATTATGATCGCATTTAAAGAAGCCAAACGGGAAATCTCTACTATGATCCACCCAAGAAGTGTAAAGGTCTTAAAATATGAAGGAAAAGTGATCGGAAATGATACTCTTCGTGTTTTAAACTGCTATATCATCGTATATTTTATGCTGTTTGTAGCGTCGGTCCTTATTGTCAGCCTGGATAATTACGATTTTACCACCAGCTTTACAGCAGTAGCAGCAAACTTCAACAATATTGGACCGGGACTTTCCGTTGTAGGACCTGCTTCCAATTTCTCCATGATGTCCTATCTGTCAAAATCCGTGCTGATCTTTGATATGCTGGCAGGAAGACTGGAGCTGTTCCCGGTACTTGTCCTTCTTTCTCCTGGAACCTGGAAGAGAGGATAAAAACAGCCCTATAAAATATATTGGCGCAGTCCAAAAAAAGCAGTCCAAAAAAATTAAAAATGTCCTTGACATTTGAAAAGTCGGGTGCTATTATACTTGAGTATGCCGCACAGCGAGGTAAAAGATTTCGCAAAGAAACACCGAAGCTGGCGAGTAATGAACATAGGAGGTGCCTTTTTATGTACGCGATTATTGCAACAGGCGGAAAGCAGTACAAGGTAGCAGAAGGCGATGTCATTAAGGTAGAAAGACTGGGCGCAGGCGCAGGCGAGACCGTAACATTTGACCAGGTGCTGGCTGTTAACAACGGCGAACTGCAGATTGGATGCCCAACCGTAGCCGGAGCAACTGTTACAGCAACAGTTGAGAAGGAAGGCAAGGGAAAGAAAGTTATCGTTTACAAGTATAAGAGAAAAACTGGCTATCACAAAAAGAACGGCCACAGACAGCTCTTTACACAGGTTAAGATCGAAAAGATCAACGCTTAATTGTAAATGGTATGATCCAGACGACAGTATTTAAGAAATCCACAGATTCAGGCAATGATCTTTACTGCGGGATCGTGATTAAAGGGCATGCAGGTTATGCTGAAGAAGGTGAGGATATCATCTGCGCAGCAGTTTCTGCACTGGCTATTAATTTTTATAATTCAGTAGAGACATTTACGGATGACGGATTTGAAGGGATAGCAGGACAGGAAGACGTTCAGTTTGACTTCCGCTTTACTTCAGATATAAGCCCTGAGTCACAGCTCCTTATGAATTCTCTTGTTCTGGGACTTCAGAATATTGAGAATGATTATGGAAAATCATACATTAATATCCGATTTAAGGAGGTGTAAGACATGTTAAAGATGAACCTTCAGTTATTCGCTCATAAAAAGGGTGTTGGTTCTACTAAGAACGGCCGTGATTCCGAGTCCAAGAGACTTGGCGCAAAGAGAGCTGATGGACAGTTCGTACTGGCAGGAAACATCCTGTACAGACAGCGCGGTACACATATTCATCCTGGCAACAACGTAGGTAAGGGCGGCGACGATACCTTATTTGCTTTAGTAGACGGAGTTGTTAAGTTTGAAAGAAAGGGCAGAGACAAGAAACAGGTTTCTGTTTACCCAAGAGCAATCAACGAGTAATTCTGAGGGCCCCATACGAATATGTATGGAGCCCCTTTTTTCTGTATCCTCAGTGGTAAAAGCATAGTTTGGTTACTGGGGATCTTCACATTCAACACCAACAGGAGGTGCTGTATAATGTTTGCAGATAGAGCAAAAGTATTTATAAAGTCCGGTAAAGGCGGAGACGGTCATGTTTCTTTCAGAAGAGAACTGTATGTTCCTAATGGCGGTCCTGACGGCGGAGACGGCGGAAGAGGCGGCGATGTTATTTTCCAGGTAGATACCGGAAAAAACACACTGGTAGATTTCCGTCACATCCATAAATATGTGGCAAAAGACGGACAGGAAGGCGGAAAGCGCCGCTGTCACGGAGCAGATGCCGATGATCTGATCGTAAAAGTACCAGAAGGTACTGTAATTAAAGATTTTGAATCCGGAAAAGTCATTGCAGATATGTCCGGTGATAATAAAAGAGAAGTTATTTTAAAAGGCGGAAAAGGCGGCCTTGGCAACATGCATTTCGCAACCTCCACCATGCAGGTTCCCAAGTATGCACAGCCTGGACAGCCTGGACAGGAACTGTGGGTCACCCTGGAGCTTAAGGTGATCGCAGACGTAGGTCTGGTAGGATTTCCAAATGTTGGAAAATCTACTTTATTATCTGTAGTCAGCAACGCAAGACCTGAGATCGCAAACTATCATTTTACCACCTTAAATCCACATCTGGGTGTGGTAGATCTGGGTGATGGCGCAGGTTTTGTTATGGCAGATATTCCTGGACTGATCGAGGGAGCTTCTGAGGGAGTAGGACTGGGACATTCCTTCCTGCGCCACATTGAGCGTACCAAAGTATTAGTCCATGTAGTAGACGGTGCATCTGTAGAAGGAAGAGATCCGTTAGAGGACATTCTGACGATCAATAAAGAACTGGAAGCATATAATCCGGAACTTTTAAAGCGTCCTCAGGTGATCGCAGCTAACAAAATGGATGCCTGTTTCTCAGAAGATGACTCCAACGACATCATTGCCAGATTAAAGGCAGAATTTGAGCCAAAGGGCATTAAGGTATTCCCAATCTCCGCTGTCAGCAGACAGGGCGTAAAAGAGCTGTTATGGCATGTAAATGACCTGTTAAAGACAGTAGATTCCGCACCGGTTGTTTTCCAGAAGGAATTTGAGATCGAGTACCAGGGCGACCGTAACCTGCCTTACACTGTTACAAGAGCAGATGATGGTGCTTATGTAGTAGAAGGACCAAGAATTGAAAAAATGCTTGGTTATACCAACCTTGACTCTGAGAAGGGATTTGATTTCTTCCAGAAGTTCTTAAAGAACACCGGTATTTTAGAAGACCTTGAAAAGGCCGGTATCAGTGAAGGTGACACTGTCCGTATGTATGGACTGGAGTTTGATTATTACAAATAAAATGTGACTATTGATCGTATTCGTTTATATAGATAAAGGAGAAACCAATGACAAGTAAGCAGAGATCCTATTTAAAAGGTCTTGCAATGAACCTGGATCCGATCTTCCAGATCGGTAAGTCCAGCCTTACACCAGAAGTGACACAGGCTGTTTCTGAAGCATTAGAAGCCAGAGAACTTGTAAAGATCACTGTATTAAAGAACTGTCTGGATGATGGCAGATCGATCGCAGAAGTACTGGGCGAGCGTACTCATTCAGAAGTAGTACAGGTGATCGGAAGAAAGATCGTACTGTATCGTCCGGCAAAGGATGAGACAAAGAGAAAGATCGTATTACCTTAATCACAGATGATCGCAGAGGTTTGACATGGCAAAAATAGGAATTTTGGGAGGAACCTTTGATCCTGTCCATAATGGCCATCTTGCCCTTGGGAAACAGGCATATGAGCAGTTTAAACTGGATGAGATCTGGTTTATGCCATCCGGCCATCCTCCTCACAAGAAGAGCCGTCTGGTGACGCAAGGAAAAGAACGGGAAGATATGGTTAAGCTGGCAATTGCGTCAGTTTCCTATTTTGTATATTCCGATTTTGAATTAAAAAGGGAAGGAAACACCTATACAGCGCAGACATTAACATTGCTCAGGGAAGCTTATCCCCAGCATGAGTTCTATTTTATCATAGGTGCAGACTCCCTTTATGAGATCGAACAGTGGTATCATCCGGAACTGGTGATAAAACAGGCAGTTTTACTGGCAGCAGCAAGACCCTATGAAAAAGAACATCCAAATTTTGAAAAGCAGGTAAAATATCTGCAGGAAAAATTTGATGCCAGGATCGGAGTGATACGTTTTGAAGAAATGGATGTATCCTCCAGACAGATACGAAAAGCAGTTGCGCTGGGACAATCTATTAAAGATCTGGTTCCAGGTCCGGTTGCCGGATATATCAGGATACATGGACTTTACAGAGAAGCCTTTGAAGATTAAAGGAGCGAGACAGTTATGCAGATGAGCAATCATTGCAGCCAGATCATGATGCTGCGCAGTAAACTGAAAACAAAACTGGATCCTATGCGTTATGAACATTCACTCAGCGTATCTTTTACCTGTATGAATCTTGCCATGCGTTATGGATATGATATAGATAAGGCAGAACTTGCAGGACTGATGCATGACTGCGGTAAGCGTTTTGCAGATGAGATTATCTTAAAGAAATGTATCAGCCACAAAATTCCTGTGACTGATGCAGAAATGAAGGCACTTCCGGTACTTCACGCCAAGTACGGTGCCTGGCTGGCTGAAAATAAATATGGGATCGAAGATCCGGAGATCATAAGTGCCATTGCCTGTCATACAACAGGTAAGGCGGACATGTCCGTTCTGGATAAGATCGTATATATTGCAGATTATATTGAACCAAGACGCTATAAAGCGGATAATCTGCCTCAGATGAGAAGGCTTGCCTATGAAGACCTGGATCAGACCATGTATGAAATATTAAAAAGTACACTGGAATATCTTGCAAAGAAGGGCGCAGATGCTGATCCTATGACCGCTACAGCTTATGAGTACTTCAAGCAGCTGGTAGCAGCCGAAAAGTAAAAGGAGAAATAGAATGAATTCTAAGGAAATGGTAAAGATCGCCTACGAGGCGTTAAGTGATAAAAAGGGCCAGGATATCAAGATCATCGATATCCAGTCTGTATCTGTTCTTGCTGATTATTTCATCATTGCAGACGGAAGCAACCCAAACCAGGTACAGGCAATGGCTGACAATGTAGAAGAGATGCTTGGCAAAGCAGGCTGCGAATGCAAACAGATCGAAGGCTATCAGAGTGCAAACTGGATTCTTATGGACTACAAAGATATTATCGTGCATATTTTCTGCCGCGAAGACCGTCTGTTCTATGATCTGGAGCGTATCTGGAGAGATGGAAAGACATTTGTGGATGTAAATGAGATTGATTAAATGTTTGTTTAATTCCTTTTATTTCGCGAACATTCCCTCTAATCACGAACAAGGGATAAAATAAGTGTGAAAAATTCCTTTTATATCACGAACAGAAAGGGAAAAACCTGCAAATGGTTTTTCCCTTTTATCGTGAATAAGAGATAAAAATGATGTGGTATAAAAAAAGTTGACACCTCATTCTCAAGGATTTGAGATATAATCAAGAGGATAAGGAGAGTGGACAAAATGGCAGGAAACAGACAATATGACCATGAATACAAAGTACAGGCGGTGAAACTCGCTAAAGAAATCGGACAAGCTAAGACAGCTAAAGAACTGGGAGTGCCAGGGAATACCCTGTATGGCTGGGTACATGCGAACCGTCTTGACAATCTTGATCTTGGAGCTGGCTCACAGAATCCACAAAGTGCCATGACGCTTAATGAAGAACTTTTAAGGCTCCGTCAACAGGTAAAGGAATTGGAGAAGGAAATCAGACTTTTAAAGAAAGAAAACGACTTTCTTGAGGAAGCCAGTGCTTTTTTCGCCGCGAGCCGTCTGAAGTCAGCAAAAACGAAAGAATGAAGTTTATTGCATTAAAAACAAAAGACGGCAGCTCCAAAGGAAATATTACCTTTTTCTGCAGGGTTCTCCATGTCAGCAGACAGGGATATTACCAGTATCTTGTCATGAAAGACCGCCCATGGAAATATCAGCCACTGGCAGATGCCATGAAAGATATACTTACAGAAGATATCTGCAATGATACGTATGGCCGTACCCGCATGTATCAGGCATTGACGATGAAACAGCCGAAAAGTGTGGATATTCCCAGTGAACGCACTGTTTACCGTGTCATGGAAGAGATTGGGATCAGTCATCATCCCAGACGCAAACCGAACGGGATCACGAAAGCGGACAGGGAAGCCAGAAAATCAGAGGATCTGTTAAAGCGTGATTTCCA
>NZ_QUCM01000036.1 GCF_003473545.1 Clostridium sp. AM22-11AC | reverse complement strand
TCTGTATAACCCTCGATCACATCCCCAAAGTGTGCATCCCTTGGATCTGACATTGTATGGATTTCTTCCTTTGTATCTTCATCCAGATATTTCACCCTATAATTCTGCTCTGCTGCTGTAAAGGAACCTTTCAGTACCACATTTGCATCCGGCATTACAAATTTGCCGCCTGTAGTAGTCACTGCTGTTCCGTTTTCAGTTGCTGCCGTCCAGCCAATGAAAATATATCCTGTTACATTCGGATTTTCTGCTACTGTAACCTGTGCCTGATACTTATGATTTGCTACATCAGGAACTGCCGGTGCACCTGTTGGAACATCACCTTCATATTGATAACTTACCTGATGGGTATTTCTGGTGTAATACAGCTTCAGGGATAATACATTTTGAATATTTGTAGTACCATCTGTTACTGTTCCAGCAATACTTGTATCCAGCGTAAATCCATCAACTGGTATTTCTTGTCCTCTTGTTGTAACGGACTGTCCTGCTGCTGTATTGAATGTATCAATATAGCGAAGTCCAAATTCACCATTCGGTCTTTCATACCAGTGCTGTATATGATAAATTGCAGTCTTAGGTACATAGTAGAAAATAACTACCTGATTCTCCTGGGTTACTTTCTGCACTGGATCAGATTTTAATGTATATCCTTCAAATGTCTTAAAGGTTATCATTACATTCTGGTCACTGGTAGTACCTGTTTCAACTGTACTTCCAGGTACCGGTGTTTTAGTGCCCTCCAGTAAATATTTTACTGTATAAGTCCAGCTCTGTACTGCTCTATACTTAAATATGATCTCCTGTCCATCCTTTGTGATCATTGCACTGATGGATAAAGTTTCAGGATAATATCCTTCTACTGTTTCAGCAGGTTCACTTACTGTGGAATTTCTTATTACAGTCTGCTGCTTCGCATCGGCAATCGCTACATCACCACACATATATTTCACAGTATATGTGACTGTATCAGAGTTTCTCCATCTTGCATATAAAGTTGTATCCTTTACGATCTGTGACTCTGGAATAAACTTCTTTGTAAGTGCGCTGTCAGTATACCAGCCGAGGAATTCATCATCTGCTTTGTCCGGTGCTGCCAGTTCTTCTTCTGTTAAAACAAAACCTTTTTCCCTGGTAATACTAGCTTTTTCTTCTTTACAATTAGTTACGAAATCAACTGTATATTTCGGTTTTTCCCATTTTGCGTAGATGGTAAGTCCATCTTCTGTCATGGTCTCATTCCAATTTACCGGTTCCTTAAAGCCAGGATCCAGATACCAGCCTGCAAATGTATAATCAGAATCTACATATGAAGGTCTTCCTGGATCTCGGGAAGGTTTGCCTGTGGACAGTTTTGCCTCAAATTTGATGCTTTCCGGATCCATTGGCTGACAATTCTCAAAGCGAAGATTATAGGAATTCCTGGTATAATAGAGCCAGAGAACAGGTTCTTCGTACCATTCATTATACTGCTTCCAGTCAGAATACGTAAATCCAGTAATTGACATCTGATCTTCTTTAGTTAAATGTACATTACTTGAAGCTTCAAATGTCCTGTACGTTGTTCGTTCTCCATCTAACCCTTCCACATAGTAAATAATCTTTTTACCTGAACCTGCATCTTTTTCATACATGGTCAGATTTTCAGCTGGCATATTCGCTAAAAGCGTATACTGTATATTTCCAGAAGAATTTGGTCCCCAGCCGTCATCTGCACAGGCGGTTTCCCATTTCGCAGATACGTCTACACCATAACGGGCGGTGATCCTTAAACTTTCATCTTCCTTCCACTTCCACTTCCGACTGTTCCATCTCATAAACGTAATGGTATACGTAGCTCTTGCAAAATAAACATTCTTAACTGCCGTTCCATCGGCCGTTATCTTCACATCACCATCCGTTTTTTCTGCTACTGGTGTTGTCTTATATCCTTCCGGTACTTTATAACTTCCATTCGGGATAGAACTTCCCACTGTACCATTTCCATTTATCACATGGTTTACAGTGTAAACACCCTCTTTTACAGTTTCAGTCCAGTAAATAATCTTATAATCAGCTCTCTTTGCTGCTTCCCATTTCGCAGTAACTACCAGATCTTCTGCCGGCATGGTCTCCTGAAGGTTTTCCCAGCCTTTAAATTCATAGCCTACCTTTGTCGGATTCTTGTCTGGTTTTGTTACGGCTGCACCATAGCGTACCTGCTCAGGTGCAATATAAGAAGCATTTTCTCCTGTATTCCAGGTCAGAGTATAATAATTTCTTTCATATAAAATCTCTACTACCGTACTTCCATCTGCATTTACAGTTCCCTGACTGATAGCCCGTGGTGTAAATCCTGCATATTCTTTTGCTTTGGCTTCAGTTGTCAGTCCGGTTTCACCTGGCACTGTTTCTGTAGCTGCAGGTGTATCTGGCTTTGTATCATCTACATTTAACAGATAATGATTTACTGTGTAATTAACTTTTGCACCTTTGTAGGTAACGGTCACAGTCTTGTCTGTTGTATATGCATCATTAAAGGATACAGTTGTCTGATCTGGTGTGAATCCCTGGATTGCAGGAGATTCTGCTGTCAGGTTACAGGGAACACCGGATTCTACATGAGAAACCCACGGCTGTGCTGCCAGACTGCCATTGCTGTACACATAATTTACAGTAAGGCGTACCTGACCGGCTATTGGTGCATAACCAGCATAAACCTTCATATCACCAGTTACTTTACTGAAATCTGTATCCCAGCCTGTAAACCTGTATCCATCACGATCCGGCACTGCTGGCGCTTCTGCTGCTTTTCCATCTTCCACATACTGCGGACCGGAAATAAACACATCCTTTCCTTCTGCATCTTTATAATAGAAATTTACTTCATAACAGATGATCTCTTCTGTATCAGCTGTTACATACAGTGAGAAATGATCTGTCATAAATGCTGTTGCATCACCGTCTGCTGCTACAGATTTTATCATCTGTGCATCATATGTTTCTGTATCAGAAGCATTTTCACCCATGTAAAGGACTCTGGTGCCGGAATTTCCAATGGCGGTTCCTTCAAAAGTAACTTTTACACTTCCATCTGGCTGAACTGCTTCACCATCTTCATTGTAAAGGGTGATGTCTGCTGCAAAAAGATCCGTTACTCTGCGGTTTTCAGCTTTTAATATATCATCTGCAGCTGCTTTCATAAGCTCCAGCTGAGCTTCATCCTCTACTGCATTAGCCTCAATATAGCCATTTTCAGGAAGCACATCGCTTAAAGCTGTCAGCTTCACTGTCACGCCTTCTGCTCCTGCAACTTCTGCAGAAAGTACAATTTCAGCATCAAATACACGCAATGCATTCAGTGTACTCTTATAAACCTTCGCTGTACTGCAGTAACCAATACCTACCAGATCTCCGTCATCTGCTGTTTTTGCCGGTGCTTCTGGCTGTGGTGCTGGTAATGTTTCCGGGATAGCCGCTGTTGTTTCTGCCGGCTGTGCAGGCTCTGTTTCCGGTTCTGTACTTTCCGGGGTTCCTTCTGGTACAGTTGTCTCTCCCGGGCCTGCCGGAACTTCCGGTTCAGTTTCTGCCTCTGCTGTGGTTTCTTCTGCTGCAGAGCCTTCCGGTCTGCTTTCTTTTTCTGCCTCTGCTGTGGTTTTTTCTGCTGTAGTCTCTTCTGTCGTAGTCTCTTCTACAGTTGTTTCTGTCTCTGGTTCAGGTGCAGTCTCTGGTTCAGAAGCTTCTTCCTTTTTCAGTTCTTCCGCTTTTTCTTCTTTGACCGGCTCTGCAGCCTCTGCTGCTTCTTCCTTTTCCGGTTCTGTTGGCTCTGCCCCATCTGCTGCATTTTCTGCGTCTTCCTTCATGGCAACTAACGGTACACCATGTCTGGAAATAGAAGCTGTTACTTCACCTTCCTGCGCCGGTTCTTCTGCCGGAGCCTCTGCCTCTGGTTCAGAAGCTTCTGTCTCAGATTCTGCTGCTTCCGTTTCAGCTGCTTCCTCAGTCTCAGGCTCTGTTATCTCCTCTGGAGCTTCTGTTGCTGCCTCAGTCTCTTCTTCCTTAGTCTCTTCCGGCTGCTCTTTGCTTTCTTCCACATCTTCCTTAGTTTCCGGAACTTCTGCGGTTTCTTCAGCAGCTGTGGTCTCTTTTTCTGCATCCGTTGGATTTACAACATTTTCTGTTGTTTCTTCGTTCACTGCTTCTGAAGGCTTTTCTGCCGGAGCAGTTTCTGCAGGTTTGGAAATAATGTTTCTTTCTTCATCCCCAAACTTATCTTCATAACTCTTTATGGTAATACGTTTGGTGGTCTTTTCCTTTTCTTTTCCGTTTTCTGTTCTTGTTACAGTTGTAGAACAGCTGATGGTATCTTCCCCGTTATTTACGTAAAGGAAATAAACCTCTTCCTCTCCTGTTACCATGTACGTATCATCTGCATCAGCCGGAAGCTTTACAAATACCCTTAACTCTGCCTCCATGCTGTCTCCCTGGATGTCCGGATAGACTTCATATACCTTTCCGTCTCCAAAGAACAGTGCTTCAAACTTTTCTGTGGCACCGTCGGTAAAATCCAGGCTGTCCTGTGATACCACATTTTCGTCTTCGATGGCCTGACGGATGGCATCCACCAGGTCAGCGCCGCCAATGGTAAAGTCCACTTTGTTTCCTGATGCTGCAAAGCTGACATGCAGATCTGTTCCCACATTGGTGAAGATCATGGCAAATGCCAGCATAAATGCCAGGAAACGCTTCTGTAAACTAACCATTTTTCCCGTTCGTTTCTTGCGTCTGCTTCGTCCTCTCATACCCTGTTTCTCCTCTCTCTGAATTTTGTGCAGGCCCCATTTCCTGCCAAACTCCAGTACTTCCTGAATCCCGTTTCACAGTCATTCAGTTTATACTTTCATTTATCTTTATCATAGCAGAGATAGCGTTATACCAGGCGTTATATGGATTTATATTTTCAAAAAATTTTCAATTTTTCAAATAATTTACAGACTCTATGAGTTTTTTTCTCAGTCGTTCTTGTGTTTTTTTATAACATATGCTATAATTCGCTTCAATGAGTTTTTTTCTCATATCTTCGCATTTTGGAGGTTTGTATGCTGAATCAGTTTGTTTTAAGAAATTACAGATTATTTAAAAATGAAACATTGCTGGACTTTTTTCCGGCTCCTATTAATGAACACAAAGCTTCTCTGCTGACAGCGCAGGGAGACGGCGAATCATTTCTTCCTGTTATCTCCCTTTACGGTCCAAACGGCTGCGGAAAATCTTCTATATTAGAGGCGCTCTGGAATGTATGTCGTCTGGCTGCAGGTGATTTTTCTCTTATCACCTCTTCCGTCCGTTCCTACTGCCGTCTGGATAATACATGCAGAGAGCTTCCTTTAAGTTTTGACCTGCTTTTTCGCAGAAATGGTTTTCTCTTCCGTTATCAGCTTGATGTAAAACAAGGCGCTGTCCTGGAAGAAAATATGTTTTACGGCAAACCCGGTTCTGATGATGCCGGCGTTCTTTTTGCCCGCAAAGCAAATGAACTCCATATTGGAAATGAAGCCGGGAAAATGGATTTTTCCACTCTCCCGGCCGGGGTCTCTCTTTTACGCTATCTTGACCCAAAATCTTCCTCTGAATGTGCAAAAGCTGCTGCATCCTGGTTCAGCCAGGTTCTGTTTTTCCGGGAACATGACTATAAAAAAGCCCCGGATCTGCCCTCTGAAGTAGAAGAACGTCAGGTCATCTGCCGTCTGCTCCAGGCTATGGATATTGATATTTTAGATTACTCCATTACAAAAGAACAGGGCTTCGATGATCCATCCCTGATCCTGACCCATGGGAAAGCAGATGGAAATACCTTTTTTGTTTCTTTCAATGAAGAATCCACAGGCATCAGAAAGCTGCTTACCCTGATCCCGTTAGTCGTAAAAAGCCTGCGTCTGGGAAGTCTTCTATTAGCCGATGACTTAGATAACGTGCTCCATCCTCATCTGCTACGCTTTATCCTGTCTCTGTACCAGGATCATGAGAAAAATCCTCATCATGCGCAGTTAGTATTTACCAGCCATAACACAGCGATCCTTAATCCGGCTGTTATGCGAAGAGACGAGATCTGTCTGTGCTGCCGCCCGGAAGGAACGGATGCTGTTCTCTATCCACTTTCTTCTTATAAAAAAGAAAATGGCCTCATCCCAAGAAATGATGAAGCCTATGGTAAACAATATCTGGAAGGACGCTATGGTGCCAACCCCAGGATCTGATGACTAAAATTGATCTTTTTTCCATTTTCCCATTGCTTTAAACTACGTTCCACACGTTCACACACGGCCAGGACATGTTCCTGGCCTGCTCCATTTAACAGGACCAGATACTGGACCGGGCTGTAGCAGGTAAACAGATCTCCCTTTCGCAGACTCTCTCCTATGGCATTTTTTAACATCTCAGATGTCGTCTGCACCATTTCGCCTTCCAGCAATGCTCCTTTTCCATCTACAAGAGTAATGCAGAATAATGTATATTCAAAGGAAAAACGTTCTGCCATGCGGCTCACCAGACGGTAACTGTCAATAAAGGAAGGGTATGTACTGTAATAAGGTCCCTGGGTTTCTTCCCTCTCTTTTAAGGTATTTTCAATGTCCTTTAGCATATCGGAAGTGTAACGGATCTGACCGCTCATCAGGCGGAAACGCTGCAGCATGGTTTCAGAAGGCGGAAGCCCCTGTTCTTCAAAATACTGGACGACCACCTGTTTATAAACTTCCATGGCTTCCTGATACCGTTTTAAAGCGATCAGGCAGTCCAGCTTCATCATCTGGCATTCCTCATAAGGATACAGCCTGCTGGCTGCTGTACTTAAGTTTAAAAGCCTGTCATATTCCCGGTCTGCCTTTAAAAGCCGGCTTGCCAGGCGCAGGCATTTAAAATACAGCTCCTGGTATTTTACACCGATCACATTGACCCATTTTTCTCCTGTCATCTGAGAAAGGAATTCCCCGTAATACAAACTGCAGGCGTGGCACAGCTCCTCTTTTTTTCCTGTTGCAAGAGCACTTTGAGCTGCTTTTTCAAAATTTCTGGCATCAATGGAAACCGTCACATTTCCCTCATCCCACCGGTAAATACCGCCATCTGTACAGATATACTCATGCTCTGGCAGCATTTCTTTTAATAATCTGCGCAGCCTGAAAACTGCTGCCCTTAAACTGCCGGATGGATTAGCATACTCTCCATTTCCGTAAAATGCATCTAACAGCTCTTCCCTGCCCACTCCCTTCTTTCCTGCATACAAAAGGATCAGAAAAAGCTGCAGGATCTTCCCTGTAAGAGCAGTCCCTATAGGAAAAAACTCCCCTTCATATTCCACTGATATGGTTCCCATCATCCGCACAGTCAGTATTCCCTTTTTGTCCATATCATTTCCTGCCTTTCTGTGATAAGGCGCCCTTTCTAAACGGACATGACTGCTGACGCAGGCATCACCATTCATGAAAGCCGATTGCTCCGCACCTTTGGTGCTCCCGCAATCGTCGCCAGCATTCGCAATCCGCGCTATCGCGCTCCTTGCTCATACCGGCTTGCCCGTCCGATACCCGTGAATTCGCTCATGCAAGCATGGCTCATTCGCGGCTGCCGTCCGGGACTTTCATAGTAATTAATAGCTGCGCAGCTGGTCTTCTTCCTCTTTAGCTGTCTTATCGATGGAACGGATCTCCGCCTCATATCCGTAGGTGTCATTTACTTTAATATACACCTTATCTCCTGTTTTGCGGCCCTTGATCGCCTTTCCTAAAGGAGAATCAATACTTATAAGTCCTTTCATGGAGTTTCCCCGGACTGTGGTCACTAATTTATAGCTTTCTGTTTCATCATCTTCCGGAATATATAATTCCACCCGGTCGCCCAGACCTACTTCATCTGATTTTGACTCATCTGAAACAATACGGGCTGTTTTTATCATTTTTTCCAGATAACGGATACGGCTCTCGTTACGGTTCTTGTCCTGCTTTGCTGCCTTATATTCAAAATTCTCGCTTAAATCCCCCTGGGCTCTTGCCTCCTTTACTGCCTCCAATGCTTCTTTGCGCACCACCAGCTTACGGTATTCTATTTCTTCCTGCATTTTTTTAATATCGTCTTTTGTCAGATTATCATACATAGCTTTTCTCCTTATCTGCTTCCGTCGGAGTCTTTCATAATTTCTTTATTTTCCCTTCAGGAATTTTATTTTTTCTTTATCGTCTGCTCAAACTTTGTCCACAATTTACCTGTATATTATTACTTGTAAGGTTGATGAGACCTTTTACCATACAGGAAGACACTTTTTCATACCTAAGCCGGCAGATTCCCCCCTTTTCTGCCGGCTCCCTCCATTTTATAGGGCAATAAATTTTTCTCATGGTCTTATTCATGCCCTTATTCATGCTCTCTCATGCGGCAGAACAGTTCTGATACCACCCCTTCATATTCTGCAAGGTGCTGTGCCTTGCGTATCTTCTTCATAAGCTTTTCTTCTTCCGGACAGGAATGGATCAGAAATCCCCACAGTTCTTTCATTTTAAACAATACCGGTCTGTCTCCGCTCATAACATGGGTATATCCGTCACAGAGCAGACGGTGGAATTTCTCCAGCCGGTCTGCCTTCCTGTCGGCAGACATTTTTCCAGATACTTTCTGGGATGTTCCGTCAGCGATCTCTTCCATTAAAAATGGGTTCATCATGATCCCCCGTCCCATCATTATCTTATCCAGATCCGGATACTCTTTTACAAGACGGTCATAGTCTTTCCTTCGGAAAATATCCCCATTATAGCACACAGAATGTCTGCTTTTTTCAAATCCCTCTTTAAAAGCATTCATCCGCACATTGTATTTATAAAAATCTTTTAATACTCTTGGATGGATGATAAGTTCTGTTAATGGGCACTGGTTGTACAGACCTAAAAGAGTCTGAAACTCTTCTTCACTTTCCACCCCCACGCGGGTCTTGATGGAAAAATGAAGATTTTCCCGTTCCATTCCCTCACTGACCTCTCCCAAGAACCTGGCAAGCTTTTCAGTATCTTTTAAAAATCCGGCGCCTTTTCCCTTGGCTGCCACAGTACCTGAAGGACATCCCAGGTTCAGATTAACCTCTGTATAACCATATTCCTTTAATTTTACCGCTGTATCTAAAAAATCCTCCGGATCTGATGTAAGGATCTGGGGAATGACCTCCATTCCCTGATTATGCTCTGGAAGGATGTCATTTAATTCTTTGCTGCTGAAACCGCTTTTATGCTTCGGTGCCAGAAATGGTGTAAAATACCTGTCCATAGGCTTAAAACAGCTGTTGTATGCCTGTCTGTATATGTATCCTGTGATCCCTTCCATGGGAGCCAGATAAAATTTCATATGTCCTTTATCCTCTCATTTACCCTGATGTACTATGTTCGTGTCTATTATCCGTGTTTTTGCCAGAAAATACAATACCTTATCTGCTGCACTTCGGCAACAGACAAGGTATTAAAAAGGGGAGGATAAGTATTAATATTTTCTCTTTGGTGATAATCCTATTATAACCATTCCTTCCCCGTTTATTCTCTTTTCTTCAAAAATCCAGTCTGCTTTCGCAGAATTGTTCCATCATTCATTATTTACAGTACAAAAATAAGTACAGTTGTGATCATGATCATACTGATAATAATAGAAATAGAATTTACTGCACTTGCAAGACCAATATCCCCTTTCAGGTCACCGGTAAACGCAGGTGCTGCTGCTGCAATAGGGCTGAACACCAGTACCGCCAGTGTCTGACGATATTCCAATGGAAGGGGAAGAACAAAATAAAACATCAATGATGCCACCACTGCCACACCATAACGTATGGAAAGGATCTTTCCGATCTTTCCGATCTGCTTTTTATCGCCTGAAAGCTTAAAACCAACTCCAAGCATTAACATTGCCATAAACGCATTGGCATTTCCGATCAGCTGTGCAATACTGACAGCAGGTGCTGGAAGAGAAACATGGATCAGGGAAAGGATGAGCATACCGATATATGCATCAAATGGCGCAGATTTTATCAGTGTTTTCAAAATAGGGCCCACAGAAAACCTGCTGTTTTTATCTTTTGCCATAGAAGCTACACTGTAAGCACCTCCCAGACAGATAAACGCATTTCCCGTATCAAATAAACTGGTGATGACTACACCTGTAGGACCAAAAAAACCGGCGGTAAATGGCATGGTGAAATTTCCAATATTATAACCGGACATATTCAGGATATGAAATGCCTTTTCATCCCTGTCTTTCCCTCCAAGGATCCATCCAAGGCTCATGTAGAGCACGCCGCCTGCAAATCCTACAAGACACAGCAAAAGCATGGCAGGCTGTATCTCAGCCTGTGAAAAATTTGCAATAATAGATGCAGGAAGTGTGATCTTAAGCACGATCTTTGACAATACATAAAAATCTTCTTCTTTAAAAAAGCCAGCTTTCCGCAATCCATATCCTAAAATAATAACTGCAATAAAAGAAGCTGCTTTCATCAGGATCGCTTCCATTTTTTCTGTCCTCCGTAATAACCCACCTGTATTAAACAGGCTGTATTTATGATCTTTTGCCCCCTCTGATACCGAATTGCTACGTGCTTTACACTCCCGCAATTCTAAAAACATTCGTAATCCGCTCATTTTTCTTCAAAAAATGGCTCCTTACTCATGTTTTTGGCGGCTCCCAAGTTCAAAAATCCTCCTGCAAGCAAGCTTGCAACGGATTTTAGACCTTTTTACCCTAGTATCATCATAACACAAACCTGCGCTATTTCAAAGTTATTTTGCATACAAGGTGTTCATTTTGTATACAACATAGTTACTGTACATGGTAGGCACTTTTGGAACCGAAAGTGCCGTACGATAACGTAGTGGTAGCGGGAATTTGCCGTATTTAAATGCGAAGCCACGGCAAATTCCGTTGCTGGTCATGCAACGCATGAACAGTAACTACAACATATATCTATCATTTCTATAGAACTGCGATCAGCACACAGGTAATGCAGAACATACTGATAATGATGGAAAGAGAATTTACCGCGCTTGCCAGGTTAATATCCCCTTTCAGGTCTGCCGTAAATGCAGGCGCTGCTGCGGCAATAGGGCTGAACACAAGCACTGCCAGAGCCTTACGGTATTCCAGGGAAAAAGGAAGCAGAAAGTAAAATGCTGCTGCTGTTAAAACAGCCACTCCATAGCGGACACCTAACATTTTCACGATCTTGCTCATCTGTGTCCGGTCTCCTGACAGCTTAAATCCAACACCTAACATAAGCATGGCGAGAAAAGCATTTGCATTTGCCACCAGCTGTGCAATGTTTAATACAGGTGCCGGCAGTGACAGATGAAGCCAGTATAAAATATACATAAAAAGATAAGCATCAAAAGGAACAGAACAGAGAAGTGTTTTGCACAGTGGGATAAATGAAAATTTCTTTTCCCTGTTTTTAACCATAGCACCAATACTGTAAGAACCGCCTAAAGCGATCACGGCATTTCCCGTATCAAACAGACTGGTAACAACTACACCGGCAGGTCCAAAAAAGCTGCTGGTAAATGGCATGGTAAAGCTTCCGATACTATAGCCGGAAAGATTCAGGATCTGAAATCCCTTTTCATCTGGATCTTTTCCACCCATGATCCATCCAAGAGCCATATATAAAATACCCCCTCCAAAACCTAACAGGCATAGTAAAAACATGGATGGCTCCATTTTTGTCTGTGAGAAATTGACAATGATGGATGCAGGAAGTGTGATCTTCACCATGATCTTTGACATAACATAAAAATCTTCTTCCTTAAAAAATCCTACTTTTTTCAGAACATACCCCAAGATGATCACAGCCATAAAAGAACCAGCCCGCATCAGTATTGCTTCCATAAGTTTCTTCCCCCAAAACCCCTGATGTTCTCTCGGAATCTTTCTGTGCCTGATTTTGTGAGAAGATTTTTTGTCAGTTGTGCCCAAATTTCTGAGGTGTACGCGGTGCGTACATTGATGAAATTCGGGTGCGACTGGCGGAAAATCAGCCACAAAAGCAGGTGCAGGAAAGACTCCGAGAGAACATCCTGATATTTTCCAATAACTGGAACTTAACACTTTCTTTATAGTAACACATCTCATCGTTCAATAGCAACTGCCCCTTAAACAAAAATACCGCCCCTTTTCAATAGCCTGTTCATGAGAACTACAAGCTGATCTGCCGATTCGCAGGTTCTGTCGCCGGCAGCTTCTTTCGGATGCATGACAACAGCGAAAAACGCAGAATGTGCGTTTTTCATAAAAACTTACTCCAACACACACTCTGCGTCAATCTGAAAGTTGTATAAAAATATCAGAATATTTATGCGAAATTATATTCCGTCACGATTTTTTCCCGCCCCATGGCCACATCATTGTAGTACTCATACAGGCAGATTCCAAGGAATGATCCGGAAATATTAACCACATTCTCATATCCCCGTCCCTGAAGCGCCATCAGCGCATTGTAGCTTCTCTGGCTGGAACGGCAATGCAGGTATACCGGACGGTCTTTCGGAATTTCATCCGTTCTCTCGCGAAGCTCACTTAAAGGAATGTTCACAGAACCCTTCAAATGTCCGGCCTCATACTCTCCTTTTTCCCGTACATCCACAATGAACGCCTGTTCCTCCACAAGGCTTCTTACCTGTGTAACCGGAACCTGGCGGAAACGTCCGTACAGAATATTTTCAGCCACCAGAGCCGCCTGATTTACCACATCTCTGGCTGTGCCAAATACTGGTGAATAACACAGCTCCAGGTTCTTTAAATCCCGGATGGTGCCATTCATGGAAACCATGGCTGCAATCACATCCACCCGTTTGTCCACATTTCCTCTTCCGATGGCCTGAGCACCCAGGATCCTTCCGGTTGGGACCTCAAACACCAGTTTAAAGTGCATAGGTGCACTTCCCGGCATAATTCCCACCTTGTCACCTGGAATCACATAAACAGAATCGCAGGGAATTCCGGCTTTGCGGGCATTCCGCTCATTAAGACCGGTTGCTGCTGCATTTAAGCCAAATACACGCAGTGCACAGGAACCGATAACACCTCTATTGTCATTGGGAATCCCATACATCGCATCCGCCGCCGCCCGCGCCTGTCTCAAGGCCGGACCGGCAAGAGCCAGACGTGAAGGTTTCCCGGTCATACGGTCAAAGACCTCAATGGCATCACCAACCGCATAAATATTTTTATCACTTGTGCGGTAGTTGTGATCCACCAAAATGCCGCCGGTCTCTCCGATCTCCAGTCCGGCTGCTTTCGCAAGCCCCGTCTCCGGCGCTACACCAATAGCCAGAATAACCGCATCCGCTGGCACCGTCTTGCCGGAAGCAAGGGTAATCTGCTTCTCTTCAATGGTTTTTACTCCATCATCCACAATTAAAGACACGCCGTTGTCCAGCAGTTCCTTGTGAAGCATCTGTACCATATCGTAATCAAAGGGCGCCAGAATCTGGCTCATGGCCTCCACCACAGTAACCTTCTTCCCCGCCTTTGCAAGGTTTTCAGCCACCTCAATTCCGATAAAGCCACCGCCGATAACCGCTGTGTTCTCCGCTCCTGCGGCCTCCAGTCCATCCTTTAAGTGAACAATATCTGCCACATTACGGACTGTATACACATTTTTTCCGTCAATTCCGCCGATGCTTCTTGGCTTTACAGGTGACGCGCCGGGAGCCATAACCAAAACATCGTAGGCCTCCTCATGTATGTCCCCGGTCAGCGTGTTTTTAATCTCAATGGTCTTTTTGTCACGGTTAATAGCCATCACTTCGCTGTTAACCCGTGCGTCTATATCGTAAGACTTTTTGAATTTTTCCGGGGACATCATTACCAGTGCATCACTGTTTCCCACTACTCCTGACAGATAATAGGGAAGAGCACAGTTGGAAAAGGACACATGCTGGCCACGCTCAAACATAATGATTTCTGCTCCCGCGTCGAGACGTCTTGCTCTGGCTGCTACCGAAGCGCCGCCTGCCACGCCTCCTATGATCAGAATCCTTTTATTCATGGAAAATCACTCCTCGTATAATATCTTTTAGATACATAAATACATATATTTTGGTTAAT
>NZ_QUCM01000035.1 GCF_003473545.1 Clostridium sp. AM22-11AC | reverse complement strand
GTAATTTTATCTTACATCAGTTTGGAGGTTTACACAAACTTTAGGATACTCCCAATTCCAGCATTTCCTTCCGATTGATTCCTGGCTGGAAGTCGAACTCAAAATCATCCAGTGTCTTGATGAATGGGAAATTTGCTGTTTTCACGCAGGCGTTCTCTGCCCGGAGTTGATTATTTTTCTTTTCAATATCAATCAATTCCTCCAGGGCATCACTGAACGATTTCTGACCTTTGTTAACAAGGTCTATGTAATAATCCAGATGCTCCTGCATCTTGTGGATTCCAAGGTCTGTAAGACCGTTGAGTAGTTTTGCATAAGTTGCCATCGTATTCCTCCTTACAGGAAGGCATCCATCTGCTTTAGATTTACTTCAGCCAGTTCTGCGACCATATCAGCTTCTTTCATTGTTTGAGTCAGAAGCTGCTGGTAATGATCCTTTTGATAATTCATCCTTTTTGTACTTAATGCATGCACTGCAATAAGATCCGTGCTAGAATAGATACGCAGGGTATTGTCGGAAACTAGTAATCTTACAGGTTTTCCTATGTACTCTGGTGGTACGGAATACTTGCAGTTGTGATAGGTGACCAGAGAATCTGATCTTACCGTGGTTTGGCGATCGTGTGGAAGATAAGATTCAATAACATCATCTGATGGAAGCGGCTGTAAGTATTCCTTGTTTATTCGTTGCATTTTCCTCAAACTGCAAGCATTTTGCAAGCACAAAGCCCAGAAACCTTTGATTTATAAGGCTTCTGGGCTTTATTATACTATTCAAACTCCCTGCAACTATAACATAATCGTTAAATATATAATTGTCTTTTGCGGATTTTTATATTTATAATATCCAAATTTCACGCCTTATTCATAGTTTCCGTTCAAACAGGTATCATACGGGTATCACGAATATTTCTCCTTAATTGCTCTATCTACATGGTGCTAGCACCATGTAATATAACCCCAAAGACTCCTTTACTCATCATTCTCATCTGACGATTTATCTACCAACTTAAGCTCTTTTTTATCAAGCCTTTCAAACCTTTTTGTTGCATAGATTAGTTCTTGCATAACCTTTATAACTTTCTTTGTCTTTAAAATATTTATGATTACATTTTCCAATTCATTTTTTGTTTCATATTCAATTATATAATTAGCATTTTCTTTCTTAAATATTTCATCTGCAATCCCTTGTTCAAGAACAATTTTGACTGGATACATTCCAATGCCATATTCAAAAAACAAAATCCTATATTTGTAGTTTTCAATTTTAGGTGCCGTCAAAAAAAATTCAAATTTAAAATTCTGATATCCTATCGCTCCAAGATTATCCTGAATATCTTTGTGTATTACTGAAGTTCCCAATGCAGAGGCAATTGACGCAAAAGCTGATAGCTGATCATAAGATTCAATAGGCCCTTCATATTCCCTTACTACACCTTTGACAAATCCATTCGTAGCTTCTTCTAACTGTTTTCCCAATTCTGATATAATTGTATCTGGAGACACCGCCTGATCATCATCGTAGTTTAGAAGTCCATCAAGATTAAAATCATGACTCATATATTTTCCTCCTTTATCTCAAAAACAATCGGCAAATGATCGCTAATATCCTTTCGAGGATGTCTAAATTTATCAACTAAAGAATACTCCTGGATTTTCACAAGAATTTTTAAACTGTTATCAACGAACCATTTCCTCATGCTTGGACGGATCATTACTTGATCATAAATATTCCAAAAAGAATTGCTAGGCTCGCTCCCATTATGATAGTATGTCCCTGGTGGATATCTGAAGTCTCCAAAAAGGTTCCACATGGGATTATAAAACATTTTAAATGTTTTACTCATAACTGTTCGACTTCCTTTTTCTGCATCCGCTCCACTAGATATACCATGAAATTTTGTTGCATTTAAACATCCTACATCATAAGGATTTTCATTTACATCTCCTAATATAATAGTATTTTCTATTTTCAATTTCATCTCTAATTCATTAATGTCTTCGACAATCCTGTCTATTACAATATTCCTTCTCTCTTGGTGATCCGAATAAATTCTACTCGGCAAATGCATTCCGCACAAAATACACTTTTTATCAATAATTTGTATTGAATAGTATTTGTTTTGATTTGCGGGCATTACTTTTTGAATAGAGCCAAACATCATAATACGATCACAACCGGAAGTCAAATATTTCTCCATGTATATACCCTTTTGAGTTAGTTCATCAATCAACTTCTGTTCATTATCTTTATATTCTGCCAACACGATTATATCTAATTCATTTTCATATATAAGATCAACAATATAATGATTTATAACCGGATTTTGATGTACATTCCAAAAAGCAAACTTCACATGTATTACTCTCTTTCATTTTTTAATCTGAATTTTAAAAACTCCTATAAGCGGCCAAGGGCAGGCGTTACCTGCCCCTATGCTTCTCTTTCCTTTTCTGCTGTTTCAGTTCAAACTGCCGCTGTTTCTCTGCTTCCCGTTGTTCCCGGCTCACAGCTTTACGTTCAGTTTTCAACTGCTCCTGCTGTAATTTCAAAGCCTGTTGCGACTTCGTTCCTATCCCGGTATTCTGTACCTGTTTCCGCACTTCTCTCTGTCCCGTTTCGGATTGCGACCAGCTTCTTTTACATCAGTTGCCACAGCCGGACTAAATTTCAGTCGATAGTAATTTCTCAAAACAAAATCGTATACCTCATAATCTTTCGGCTCCGCCCCAAACGTAACCTTGCATACAGATAATTTTCCCTCCGATATGCGCTCAAACACACCTATCCAGAATGGTTCCTCAAAAAATACTGTCAATCTGCCCGATACTTTGTCCATGACAATTCCTCCTTAAATGATTGTATGAACAAAGAATGGACGACCCTACGGAGGGAGGGTTACTTATACCAGATGATGCGGCCGGGCTACCTACCGGCTCTGTAAGGGATTTTCTCTTACGTTGCGTTTTTATCTTTGCTCCTTGATTTTAGCATACCATTAGCAATTTTTCCACAATAAATAAGGGACACAGCCGCCGCCATGCCCCAAATCCCTACCGTTCCAATGCTCTCTCGATTTTCTGCTTCTGCCCTTTCAAATCATTCTGCTTCTCATACAAGCTCTCACGTTCTTTACAGAGTGACTTCATGTGCTCCAACTGCGTCCGCACTCCCTCCCGGCAATCCGGCTCTATCCGCTTATATTCCCCGGTTATACTTCGTATCTCGTTATTGTTTGATTTTATCTGCTCCGACACACATATCCAGTCAATTAGATTGCGTACTTCCATATCTGTATCATACAAATCTGTTTCTGAAAGGATTTTCGCACACAGCCGAACCATAACTTTTTTCTCCATATCTGTCATTCTATCAATCCCCCCCTATCTGCTCACATCAAATACACGTTTCGGACGTTTATTTTCCTTTTCTGCCCATTCCAGGGCCTTAGACCGCTCAACTATCGACTGCACCTGTTCTCTGCCGAAATAGCGTTCCAAACGCCCCAAATCTGCCGTTTTCTCCTGCAATCGGTCAATAATGTCGCTCTGCTCCATGACCTTATCTGTCAAGCGACTGATCTGCTGCTCCTGCCGGGTAACTTTTTCTTTTAGTTTCTTTCCCTGTTCTGCAAGCTGGACGCATTTAATTGTCAGTGCTTTTATCGTTTCTTTCAATTTCTCCACAAGCGGAAAAGCTTTTTTATCCTTATAAGCCTTTGCAGACATCAACGCCGCCGGTTCAGGCAGCTGCCACTTCTCGTCCTCGTCATAAGCGTGTATGTTCCGTTCCATAACCGCCTTAGACTGAACCATTTTCTCAATATCTTGTTGCAATTTCTTCTGTTGCTTCTCCAATTTCACATTATCAGACAGCAGCTTTTTCTTGTCCTCTGCCAGCGTTGTCGCCTGCTCCTTCAGCAAATCACTTGTTTCCGAAAGTTCCGACACTTCCTGCCGGATTGCTTCGCCCTTCTGCCGTATCTGCTCTGTTTCCTGCACTGCTTTTCTATGCTGAATCTGAATATCTGATAATCGCTCTTTTCCGTCAGAAATAGATTGCTCCAATTCTGCGACTTCCTTTGCCCGCTCCTTTTTCTCAAAGTCCAAAACAGATAAATGCTTTTCATGTGTGCCTTTCTTCTCCCACTCAATTCCATATTCCCGCATGACAGCGGCAAGTTGCTCTTTTTCATAAGCCACCCACTGATTTAATTCTGTTTCCCGTCTTGTGCCACCCTTAAATCCGAGAGCAGATAACGCCTGTTTCAAAGAAACTCTTGTATCAATCCCCCGCCTGCTTCCTGTCGTATACGGTACAAAATCTATATGCAAGTGGGGCGTTGCTTCGTCCATATGAAGATAGGCACTAAATACTCTTAACGTAGGATTTCGCCGCTGGAAATCCCGCATATATTTATCCAGCACCTTTGCCGCAAGTCGTCCGTTCTCCGTCTTTGCCCCCATGTTGTCCTTATCCCCAATTTGCAGGATAATCTCATGAAATGGCTTCTCCTGTTTGCCGGAACGGATTTTCTCATAATAATCGTCAATCCGGCGGTCACTTCTGGTCTGCTTCTCATTATACCGGGTGAGCGCTTCATCAAACAATTCGTGATATACGTCCTTAACATTTTCATTGCAATATTCCACGTTCAGACAGCTTCGCTCCGGGTCAGTATTCTTTGCATGGAATTTTCTGCTATTATGGTTGACAGAGCCTTTTCCTGTCATAAAGCTGATAGTTCGCTTCAATCAATATCCTTTCTCCCTTTCCGGGCAATCAGCGCCGGATACGGCGCATAAGCTTTGTTACTTTCGTCGAAAGTAACGCAAAAGCACTTTTGACAGCCGTTCCGTCCATCAAAAGCTGCCTTTGCGCCCTGCCGGGGGCTTTTCCGTCCTACGGACGGGGCGGCTGTTGCCGCCGCTTTACTTCCGCCGCTATAGCTTTTCGGATAGCCTAAAGTACATTTTCTATCGTATATTCATCCCATCCGGCAAGCCATATCAGCGTCCGCATTTCTGCCTCAGTCAATTCTATATCTCCGAATATTTCATTGAGTTCGGCAATCCTCCGGGCTTCACTCTCGTAAAAATATTTGTTCACATTCTGGCTGTCGTATCATATTCGCCCTCCTTTTCAAGACCGCAACAACGCAAGGTCTATATCTTTTGCAACCTTGCAGACACCAAGCCCGCAAATTCTATATACTCTGCATTGTTGCGCTGTTGCCTTATTCCGGCTTGATTTTATCCAGTTCCCAATACCACGAATTGTTTATCCGCTTTGCTCTGATACTCAATTCCTTTTTCGCATTTTCAAGCGTCCGTCTGGATATACCCTGTTCCTCTGCAAGATTGAAAATCTCATTGCTCTGCATGGCATTGTTTGTTTCTGCCACTTCCCGGAGCAGACGCTTCGCCTGTTCCAGCTTATTCGCTTTCGGAGCGATACCGCCCAACACTTCATCAGCGGTAATCTCATAATCTCCGAGCCAGTGAAAACCGTCCTCCGACAACTCAAATGCTTTCGGGTGCCCAAACGCCGCCAGATTGTTTTTTATCTGGACTACCGCCCTTATATTCGCTTCGCCCTCCACTCTGCCGACCAGCAGGACGCTCCTTGCCACCGCAAAGAAATCAATGGAACCCATGCCCCGATATGCTGCCTTATTTCCAGCCGCTTTGTTCATGTGCCCTACAAGTACAATGGCACATTGATATTTCTCCGCCAAAGTCGCCAGCTTCTTTGTCATATCCCTTGCTTCATTTGCCCGGTTCATATCCATACCGCCGCCGAGATACGCCTGTATCGGGTCTAAAATCAGTAGCTTCGCCTTTGTCCTTATGACTGCTTCTTCCAGACGTTCATCTATCATGGAAAGTGATTTTATGCTCTCGTCAATGACGGAAATATTTTCACAATTTGCTCCTGCCGTTTCCAAACGGGGCTTAACCGTATCTGCAAGCCCGTCCTCCGCACTCTGGTAAATCACATTCAGCGGCTCCGTCAGTTTCATTTTGCTGTCCAGACCCTCGCCTTTTGACAGCTTCGCCGCTATGTTCAGCACAAGCGTTGTCTTACCGTCCCCCGGATCGCCTTGTACAATCGTCAGCTTTCCATAAGGGATAAACGGAAACCACAGCCACGCCACCTCCTGCGACTGTATCTCCGACATTTTAATCATCTGTAATTCTGTTCTCGTTCCTGCCATAATGTCCTCCGTTTTTGAAAAATTCGTTGTCACCGGAAGAAACCTCTGCTATACTTGAATTGTGATTGTTGATAACAGAGGTTTTCCAGTTATCACAGCCCTAACAGTTGCCGCTGTCAGGGCTTTTTTCTTCGCCTTGCCACAGATACCTCGCACCGTCCAACATCCAAAGAATTGCTTTCAGCATATCTTCATAGGCTTCCCGCAAATCTCTGATTTCTTCGGAAGTAATCCCCGGCTTTTTGACATCAATTTGCTCTGCCAGTTCCACCAGCCGATTCTCCATTTCCTGCAACCGTTCCACAATCTGATAAACTGTTTCTTTCTTGCCTACCACGCACACCCGGTTATAAATGCAGGAACGGACAAAATAATCTTTTTTCTTCATGCCACTTGTGAAAATCTTTGCTTCGATTTCTTCCCTCTCTCTCGGAGAGATACGGAAACTGATTGTCGGATATTTGTGTGTGCCGCTCATTCCTCTGCGCCCTCCTTAAATTCTTCATCCAGCAATTTTGCCATTTGTGTCTGTTCCGTCGGGAACATATGAGCATAGCGATAAGTAATATCCACGCTTTCATGCCCCACCCTGTTTCCGATTGATACCGCCGAAAATCCCATGCTGATAAGCAGTGATACATGAGAATGTCGCAAATCGTGGATTCTAATGCGTTTCACTCCCGCTTTTTCCGCCCCTCTTGTCATTTCATGGTGCAGAAAGCTTTTTGTCAGATGAAAGATACGGTCAGTGGGAAGAATCCCGTATAATCTGCCGATATAATCTTTCAGTTCTTCACATAAGAAATCCGGCATACTTACATTTCGTTTGCTTTTCGGAGTTTTCGGGTCTGTAATTACATCTTTACCCTCCAATCGCTGATAAGATTTTGTTATCCGAATGACTTTGTTATCAAAATCAATATCCTGCGACGTGAGAGCTAACAGTTCGCCCACTCGTAAACCGCACCAGTACAATATCTGAAACGCATGATAGGAATATGGTTTGTCCTTTACCGCTTCAATGAATTTCAGATATTCCTCTTTTGTCCAGAACAACATTTCCTCCGCTTTTCCCTTTCCCAACGGCCCCGCCTTTACAACAGGATTGCTTTTCAGTTCATAGAACCGTACCGCATGATTAAACAGTGCACTCAATTCTGATTGCAGAGTTTTCAAATAAGTCGGAGCATAGGGCTTTCCTTTTTCATCACGATAGGAAATCTGTTCATTCTGCCACTGGATAATATCTTTCGGACGAATATCACGCATTTTCTTATCCTTGAAATAGGGCAGTAGCTTTGTCCTCAAGATATGCTCTTTCGTCAGCCAGGTATTGTGTTTCAGTTTCGGCTTCATATCTCTTGTGTATGCCTGAACAAATTCCTCAAAAGTCATATCCAAGTCAGCCGCTTCTTTCATACGGAAATGCCGTTCCCACTCTGTTGCTTCCCGTTTGGTCTTAAATCCCCTCTTAACTTTCCGGCAATTCTTACCAGTCCAGTCATAATAGTGAAAGGACACATACCATGTTCCCCGCTGTTCGTCTTTGTACGCCGCCATAATCTCACTCCTTTCCTAATTCGCCTGTGCCATGCCATAAAATTTTTCTTCATAGTATTTTCTGCTCACTCGTCCGGCGATTGTGATAAAACCTTTTGCTTCCAGTTCTTCGTTCATCTGCCGCACCAGCTTATAAGCAAATGGTTTGGAAATGCCTAAGTCCTGCGCCACTTCTCCGGCTGTTACAAATAAATCACTTTTCAAATACATATCCTCCTTTTAACTTTTTTGTTAAATTTCGTATTTTCAGTATACTTAACATTTTTGTTATTGTCAATAGCATTTTTGTTAAGTTTATCTTTTTTATTAAATTTAGCGTTTCTGATAAGTTTTTGTTGTCGTATTATTTGAGGTATGCTACAATGTAGGAGATAAGAGAAGATTCGCAATGTTATCTAAGAGCAGGATGGCAGAATTTGATATACTATATAAACGCATACACAACCCTAGTCAGTGCGGCTCTGGGCGTTTGCTTCTCAATAGGGGCTGTTATAAAGGACAAACGCTCTGTATATGTTCGTCAGAAGCCTTGCATTAACATGTGCTGCTGTCATTCCTGTATGTTTGTTGCTATCCATATAATTTTTCAGAAAGGACACAGGATTATGATACTGGGAGAACGAATTAAGAGAATCCGCACATTTCGGGGATTGACACAACGGGAATTAGGCTTGAAACTTGGATATGAAGAACGGAACGCTGATGTTCGCGTAGCACAATATGAATCTGGTTATCGTGTCCCCAAAAAAGATACTCTCATGGAAATTGCCAGGATTTTGAATGTCAATTATATCAATTTCATTACCGAAGCCCCCGGCTGTGCCGAGGACATTATGCAGACTTTTTTCTGGCTTGACGAGGACAACCGCAATACCTTTCATCTGTTCCAGCTTGTCTGCAATCCCGGCAAGTGCAACGCTTCTGATGATAAGTCTGTTTGCTATAATGATAGTGATGAATGGCCCGCTCATGCCCCTGTCGGTATGTGGATTGATTATGGTCTGGTAAATGAATTTCTGCGTGAATGGTTTCTGCGAAAAGAACAGCTAAAAAGCGGAGAGATTTCAGAGGACGAATATTTTGAATGGAAAATCAACTGGCCTGCTTCCAGCAGTAGCGTTGATGAAAAAGGAAATGACAAAAAAAATAATTCCTATGATTGGAGGAATTACCGACATGAATAATAATCCAAAATCAGACACTACATCCATTAATATTAGTGAACCCGAAATATCTGCATACACTAAAAATTTATTTACGGTTTCAAATCAACAAATCATAGGAAAAACAAATCCTTTTAACGGAGAGCGTGCTTTTGTTCTTTGTAGCCTTGAACAATTAATTGGACTACTATCATTTACCACGATAAATGACCAGATGATTATTCAACATACCAAAAATTTGTTACGTTCTTCTAATGGAATAAACGAATACCAAACTTTTTTAAATTATATGTCCCCATCTCAAAGTATAACGGAACGTGCATTATCATTTCCAAAATTAACAACAAGTGAACGTCAAATTATTAATGAATTACTAATAAGCAATTATAACGAGTATTTAATGAAAAGCGACTATGTACGCTGTTGTTATTCGGCGATGAATGCTTTCTTAGTCACTGCATATTGTATTATTACAAGAGGTATTGACGTTAGTATTTCAGATATTGATATTACCGTTGATATATATGATACTGTGCAAAATATCACACTTAACACAACAAACAGCCCCAATAAAGCCATTTATATAGATTGGCATAGCACCAACAGAATCAATGATTTATATATGCTCTACAAAACACAATATTGCGGGCTTACTGATGCATCTATTTTAGATTTAGTTTCCGCTGATGTCATTGAAGAAGAATATTATTTAAAGGACGACAGATTTACTATTGCACCTAGCATTCTTATGAAACAATACCTTTCAATTATAGAACGTGAGGTCAATGAAATCATTCAACTATCCGGACTCGAAAATATACCAAAGAAACACTTAAATTGGTATGATATGAAAAATCTAGTTCGCAAACGTGGCATAAACATTGACTTTTTACCATATAAACTGTATGAACCTTTAGATGAATTATATCAATTCAGAAATTCTTCAATGCATGGAGAGACTGATATAAGCAAAGAAGATTATGAAATACTATGCAAATATAAAAATCAAGAGCTTTTTAAAGGACTTTCAATAAAAAAACTTGAATTATCAAACACTATTTTACATCCCACCGTTGATGAAATTGCTAATTTCATAGGACTTCCAAAAAAGCCCTAACTCAAACAGGTATCAAGAAGGTATCACGACACATACTAAGAGCCGGAAAGTCCGCTGTTTATGCGGCTTCCCGGCTCTCTGTTTACTATTCAAACTCGCAAAGTTTGGTTTGATGTAGGTTATTTTAATGTGGTTATCTATACTGTTTTGTATTGATAATCTATACTTTTTCCACACGTTATTTTTCGTTTCACATATTTTTAGTACCAATCCAGTACCATTGCATTTTTTCATTATTGTGTGTAGTTCAGGTGGCTTGCAGGTTTCTTTTACTACTCACAGAATAATTTTCTGTCGGTTTGCTTGTCCACCTATGGAAATTATAATCTACATCCAATATTTCTGCAAGAAAAAGTTTTGTGGTACTAATCGTTAGTACCACGATTGTTTTCTATGTACTGAGCAATATCAATTACCTTTGCAGGCTTTCTCTTAGTAGCAATCCCTAGTCGTTCCATGTCTAATTTAAAAAGTTCACTCGGATATCCATACGCATCAAATCCCTCTGGCTGGCAGATATCTCTGTTCAGATACTCACTAAGTTCCCATTGATACTTTGCTTCTTTCTCCAGCTTCTTACCAAAATACTGTGCATCCATTACCATTCTGTTAATGCCACCAACCGATTTCCTACCATGAGTTTTGGTTATAGTTGTATCGCCTGACATTTTAAAATACAGCCCTATCTGCTCCTCGGCATATCCCATTTCCTGCATCATGCCATGAATCACACTGCGGATATACATTGTATAGTAATTCCAGTTTCTTGGTTCAATATCTGTCATTGCTATTGTATAACGATTACTGGCATTCACAATAAACAAGACATTTCTTCCTTTTATTTTCGTCAAATGTGTGTCCCAGCAGAACACAAGTGAAGCACCTTTGCTTTCTTCAATCTTTGTTGTTTTTAGTCGATCTTGAACTGCTTTTGTTGCACCAAACTCCATATGTATCACCTGCTCATCTCAAGTATTCTTTTTACTTCATTCTGTAATTCATCACTAAAGTCTGATAAATCATTATATGTAATTACTTTCAGTCTAATAAGACGAACAATATCCCATATTACCTCTGATTTTTTCAGTTCCATGACAACCCCCGGATGACGTTTATCTTCTTTTATCCGTTTTTCAAGTTCCCAGAATTTCTCTGATGCAGGCTTTTTATCATCATTCAGAAAATTTGCATACCCTTTAACAAGACCTTCCATTTAATTTTCCTGCCAGCCTGATAATCTTTCTCGAAATAGCTTCCAATCTTTTTTACTTATGTCCATGATTTTGAACCTCCTCAGTCTCATGTTAGTCTCAACAAACGATTTCAAAAATGAGACTGTCTTGAGACTACAACTTTATAATTTACCTGCAAATCCCAGTTTTATCGCATTTTGCTATATCATAGAGTCTCACTCAGTCTCAAATCTCGTGAGACTTCATTGAGACTAACTTCGGAATATTCTTGAGTAAAAGTTTGGGTGTCACATTGAGTGCCATATTTACTATCATTCACTTACTTAATTTTCCATTTACCACCATTATCTGGACCTTTTCGTTCTATGATACCTTTATCCTTTAATTCTGATATATATCTAGCAATTGTTCTATCTGTGACATCTAAGGCTATTCTTAATTCATCAATAGAAATATTCGGATTTTCGGAAATCATTTTTAGGATGTCACATGCTTTAGTAAGCTTCTTCTTAGAATACTCTGGCATTAACTGCTTCATTTTTTCTTCCGAAATTTCTATGACATTTTCTATGACATTTTCTATGACATTTTCATTCACCTGTGTTGCATAATTAGTGCCATAATTCAGATTATACAAAGTCAATGTAAAATCATCATTATCTGCATCAAAGACTGGCATCTTGGTCTCATCAAATTCTACTTGTCCCTCATAATCTGCCAATATCTTCTTAAATCCACTACCTCTACGCTCCATATATTTTAAACGGCTGAATATATCAGCTAATATCGGATTTCTTCGCTTTGACGGAATTTTCAATAGATTTTTCCCCTCAAGAGATATTCCACTTACCATTCCACCGGGTGAATATATTTCAATTCTATCATCGAACATATCTATATGGACTTCACTACCTATCTCCAGATAATTTCTATGAATCAATGCATTTACTACACCTTCAAGCACTGCTCTATCCGGATAATCAGGCATTTCAATTCTGCCGTCACCAACCTTACGCCATGCTTTCTTGGAATTATTTCTCACAAAATCAGTTCCTGCCTGCAACAATGTGACAAGACTGCCAGTATATTCCTTATCATCAAGTGCATCCACTATTCCTGATGCTTTAGTAAGTCCATTCCATCTTGTACAAAACAATCTGGAATGACGTACCGGTGATTCATCTGCCAAAAGTGCTCCAGCATTCGTTAGATTTCCTTTTTCATCAATCAGCCCAAAAGATTCATAATCTGTATCTTCAAATGTATTCCCCGTTCTCTGTTTATATACTGATTTTAATTTTGTAAAGGACATATTGTTAAAATCATATCTTGACTTCAGACTATCATAACTTTCACCACTTCCGCGAAGTACCAACTCTCTTAACTGCGAAGGTGTCGCCGGAACACTTTCATTTCCTATACGCATAAATGCAATAAGTTGCCCATCACCCTCATAATAGTATGGAGTCTGCTGCCCTTTCATAACTTCTACAATAACGAATGTCTTGTCATTATCTTTTTCAAATGAAAGCTTAAACTCTGGTATCGGATTAAGGTGTGTTTTAATTATCTCACTAATTTTTTCTGCATCTCCTTCAGCATCCGAAAGACCAACCAACGCATCATCATTTGCCACACCAAATACCAGCTTACCACCATAGCAATTTGCAAATGCACTTATACTCTTGCACCAGCTTTTGGGTTTCTTTGTCTCAAGTGCAACCTTTTTATCGTAATCTGTGGTTTCGCCGATTAGCTGCTTTATATCCATAGTTCTCACCATCCTTCTACATTAAACAAGTGCCTATTTACATCACATGGGTAACAAAGCTTCTTTTGTAATTCCCTTTTCTTCCAATTGTTTCATTATCACATTTTTTAATCTTGCAGGAATGACCACCTTTACCAAAAAATTACCTCCGGCCAATTCTTTAGGAGCTTCCGGCTCATGCGGGCACAATATATTATTCCCCGCATTAACACTTGTTCTCATTTTATCAATCGGAGTTTCAAATTTCACACCACAAACATATAAACACCCTTTTTGTCTTTGTATTCTCATATTTTCCAAATACGGATTACGTGGTTGCATAATCATAAAGCCATGGTCCAAATAAGAAACTAAATCCGTATAGAAATCCTTTTTATAAGTATAATTGTCTTTCAATTCCGGATATTTCTGCAAAAGTATCTCTGCATATTCACTTACACTTATACGTTGCTTTTTAACATTAACAAGTTCACACTGTATCTTTATTCTTGTCCATTTAGGATCATACGGAGAATATGACCATATAAATATAGCCGCATCTTTTTCAATATTTTCACAACAAGCAAAAAACAATGCTACATTTATATCCATTGTAAAGTCAATTAATCTTGTAGCATGTATATAATGCTGATTATATGCCATTACTTCAAATAGTAAATCTCCAGATTCCGATATACTCTCATCCACAGATGTATCTCTGCATATACTTGGAGTGATTTTCCAAGAAGAATCGCTTTGTCCTCTATAAAATGCCTGTAAGTAAGTTCGTTCATCACCTGGGTCACCTCTACCTGATCTTGGTAAATCATAGAACGAATTATAATCATTTGCAATTTGATATATCTGCGAAATATCTTCTACCATAATTTCCTGATAATCATATTTTTCTTCAAAATCTGACATATAGCCACCTCTGCTAAAACTTGCTAAATCAATCGTAACGCTCTATCCATCATTTTATATTCTTTTCTACTTATTATTGGCATATATACATCAATATAGTTATTCTCCGCCCATTGAAGTATCTCATCTAGATCAGCATACATCTCATTCTCTTTTTTATTATGTAACATACGATTATTGTTATTCTCAGCGACTGTTTCCTGCTGTCTACATCCAATATATATTTCTTGTGGCAAAACAAAATCTTTTATTATCCCTGATTTTCCCATATTAATATCATCTTTAATTACTATCCGCCATTCAGGTTGAATGAGACCCGTTTAAGCTAAAACTTTGCTTTTCCTTCCATAATGTCTGTTCCTTTAAGCATTTCGTATTTCATTGAACTCTCTACTGCAACCTCCTCAGCCGCTGCTCCTTTCGCCTTCACTACCGGATCATCTATCATATTGTCACCTTTTACTTCCAAAATCAAATAACTTCCATCGTCCATTTTTACTAAGAAATCTGGATAATACTTCCTTAATCTATTAGATTCCGGATCAATATATGGAACATAAAAATCTGTCTGGTCAGCAGTAAACATTCCAGTGAAATAAGCTTTTTTTACGTGCTCATTTGCAAGCAACTGTAAAAATAATTGTAACTCAGGCTTCGAATCAAAAACATAAGTATCTGCGTGAAAACTCTTGTCTTTATTTTTCACAACAACAGAATCCTCTGAATTCTGCATTATAATCAAATCCTCATTTCCACTAAACTCATAATATCCACCTTCTTTAGGCTTCTTAAGTAATTTAACATCAACATTTTCTTTTACAATCTCTTTGTTAACCCGGTATAATGCCTCAAATATGGTTGGCACAATTTTATCATAAATAATATCATTATGTTCATTGACAGCTACTAATATTTTATCAATACCTTCTTCTGATTTCCTCAGTATCCTAGCAACTTCTGTGCATCTGATATCAGGAAAATATTTTGCTACTTCTGCCACCAACGTTATCTCAGTATACGCTAATTTACTAACCATATAGTTAATATTGCTTTCACGCACAACAGACGAAGTTGTAAGTCCTTCTTTAACATACATTGTTGCATCATAATTTTCTGTTTCTATTTCTTTCAAACCAAACGATAATCTACTATCATAATGCTTAGTTTCCAAAGAATATTTATAATGCAATCTGTTCATGCGCAATGTTCTAGGTGGTTCTTTCACACGTACAGGAACTTTCTTACGTTTTTTATCCTTCTTAACTACAAGTTCCTCTATGCTAGTTCTAAAATTCTTTTTAAGCTCATCATCCAATATATCCATATTCTCTTTTGACAAGTACACTGTGGCCATTAGTTGTTCATCTGTAATTTTTCTCAAGCATCTCATTGTTGCTTGAAGCACAAAAACTTTTGACTTTGGACTTCTAAAAAGAGCCACGCTAAATAATGATCTACAGTTCCACCCCTCTCTACCTTTATTAACAAGCAATATAAACTGCTTCTTACTGCCTGCTGTTCCAGCTATATCAAGATTGTTAAAATCTCTTATGTCTTCAGATTTAGTAATCTTTTCGTCTCCAACATTAACTAAAATTTTATCAAGAGGTATTCCCAATTCAGATAGTACTTCTTCAACAACTGGTCTGATTTCATCACGAACTTCTGCTATCTCTGCCCCAAAAATAGCCATTTTAGGTGCTAATCCCTCATATTCTTTTCCACCATACTTTGCCCAGAAATCGACAATAACAGCTTTTAGGAATTCTTTGCTTTTTACGTTACTATAACCAATAACACTAGTATCTTTTAAGAAATTATTTCTAATTGCCGCCTGCAATCCATAAGCATATATAACTTCCGGAAGAATCTTATTATTGACGTATGGTGTTCCCGTAAAATTATAACAAGCAACCACTTTACTTCCATGCTTAGATAATTCCTTAGACAATTTATTTATAGTATTGCGCAGGCTAGTACCCTTACCATTTTCGTGCAAAGCCTTCTCCAAGTCTGCTCCAAACATATGATGTGCTTCATCTACATAAATACCCATTTGTGAAAGCCTGGTAAGTTTCTCAAAACGTTGATTTGACATCAAATCGTCGTTGTTACTGATTTCCTGTAATATTCCAAGAACATCATCCAATACGGATTGTCCCGGTACCTGATCACTAAACAACTTGTCTACAGAACTTTTTTCTTTATGCTGAGCCTTTAATATAATTTTCTGTGTATTAGAAATAATTATATTATACTTGGAACCATCTAATGTATTTAATGTGGTTCCACTATCTTCAAGAAAATATACCTTAATATTCGCATCTAATACACCAATATATTCCGGAGGTACAACCTTACTCTTATCAAAAGTTACTATTTCTTTTAACGATTGTAATACTGTTTTGTCCGGTGCAAAAACCAATGCATTATGACAATACTTATCATCTCGAGGCCATTTTGAAGAAAGAAGAAACTCATAAAAAATACAGGTAGCCATGAGAATTGGAGACCGTTTCAAGTTTTGTGTAAACGTTAAAAACTGATATAAGATTTGTGAA
>NZ_QUCM01000034.1 GCF_003473545.1 Clostridium sp. AM22-11AC | reverse complement strand
TTCACAAATCTTATATCAGTTTTTAACGTTTACACAAAACTTGAAACGGTCTCATTTACTGCATTTTTACAAGCTCTTTCCACATAATTATCATTTAATTTTCTCAAACGGTGAAGGAATTCCAAATTCTTTGAATTTCTGCTCCGCATAATCTATATCTTTTACCAGTTTATTCTTTTCACTTTGGCTTACCTTACCCTGTTTTTCCATAAAATAAAGCAACATTTGGTATGCCTTGCAAATATTCTTTGTTTCCTCCTCTGTTAATTCATCCACATCAGGGTCACATTCCTTAAGTTGGAAGCTATACAAATCTTGTAGTTTTTCTTCTACAATTTTTATTTCCTTGTCCCCACTTTCAAAATATTCTGAACAAAACTGATCTATGATACTATCAAACAAATCATTTTCAAAATCAGTAGAATTCTCCACATGCTCCAAAGAACAGGTTAACTGTAATGGATATTCATCACACCCCAATTTCTCACAATCCTCTTTATCAAAAGGTAACGTAACTAAATATTCTTCATTTTCCAAACAGGTATATTCTATTGTCCTCTGTTTTATTTCATCAATATTTTCTAAAAGTTCCTGCAACGATTTTATTACTACTCTTTTTACTTTTGGAGGACACAAATCTTGATCAACTTCTTTTAATGGCCGTTTCCAAACACTGGCAATAAGTTTCTCATACTTGGCAATAAGTTTTTTATTTTCTTCTTTTTTATTCTGATCTAATTTATCTTCTATAGTATCAAGTGTTCCATGTAATTTAAGATCAATTTTTGTTAGCATTTGTTCTTTCCATTGTTCGCTACCTTCCTGTTCATTTACCTCTATCACGTAATTTTCTCGAAGCCATCCTTCATCCATTGACACAGCAATTTTATATTTTCCTTCTTTTATTTTTTTATATCCAATATAATTTACATCTTCAAAGTATTCTATAGGATCTGTTGTAGTTATTTGTTTTAAAAGTTCAGAAATCTCATCAACAATGGACTGATCTGTATTTTTTATGTTTTTACTCAATTTTGAATGTTGCTTTTTTCGTTTTTCACTTTCAGTCACGTCTGTTATTTCTTCTAATATTAAATTTTTTTCATCACATTTAAGAAATTCTATTAACGCTTCTATAGCCTTTTCTGTTGCCACACCGTCTTTTTTAATATTGCCATATGTAGTTAAACTCAAATTTGGTATTTGTAAGAATTTAAGCATAGACTCTACATCTGAAATGCTTTTAACACCCTTTATTAACGCTTTTACAGTCATTTCTGTTATTTCATCGTCTTTTTTAAAACTTTGTAAGAATTTATGCATAGACTCTTCATCTGAAATGCTTTTAAATTCATCATACTTTTTTTCCATCAACGCTTCTATATTGATCACATTTGCCTTATACTTTTTCATCTCACCCAGCGCCTCCATTATCATCAAAATATATCCATAATTGTACCATATATTTTGATCATATAACAGCTGGGTGAAAAATTTTTATTTACTTTATTTTAATATAACCCACCCCTTCCTATGCTCCCCTCTTTTACTCCCTCTATCCTCAATCGTATACTCTTCACCCGTAGTGTAATCACTCTCCTGTATAAAGTGAACTTCGTTAGCCTCCGGGTTCCAATAAACTCCATCCATCTCTGTAGCACTGCATTCCCAACCACTATTGGACATCAAATGAACATCTTCCGGAACACCGTTCCGTTCAATAATTTCCTTCAACTTTTTATAAGTCATTGCCATACTCTCTCTTTCCTTCCTTTTTATCATTTCCATGTTGTTTTCATATTACTGACTTTACACTATCAATCTACCCTGATCCCTGTGCATTGAAAGAATATATCGGCGTCAAAGTTTGGTATTCCCTTAATTTCCTGCTTATCCTCATCCGGCAGTTCATTCCACCATCTTTGCGCATTTTCCAGCCGCCTGAATGATTTTAAAAAACCTCCCTCTGTTTTATAAGTAGGATGTTCTTTCTTTTCGGTCTCAGTCATATACTTTTTTGGTATCCATTCGTTCCCTCTTACTGGTATGGTGTCCAATATCACCTTTGCAGCACTCATTTTCCATTCTAATCCGGTCATATTGGAAGGTTTATTGAATAATGTGATTTTTGGCATCTCTGTATTAAAAGCACCGGTTGAATAAGAAGTCTGGTTCCAGTCTCCGATATTGTAGCTTCCAACATTCCAGTTTCCACTATTCCCCATTCCTTTATTTCCATTTCCCGTATTAAAACCTCCGGTATTACTCTCCCCGGTATTCCAACTCCCATTATTTTTATTTCCGGTGTTGAAATTGCCTCTATTACAATTCCCGACGTTTTCATGCCCCCGGTTCATGTCACCAACATTGCAAGTTCCTTGGTTTCTGTTTCCAACATTCAAATCCCCTGTATTGTAACGACCTGTATTATATTCCCCTATATTAATACCTTCAGAATCGCATTCATCACCATTCTCGTCATCTGGGTGATTTTTTTCAGCATTAACAATACGCTCCACCTCATCCCAGGGAATTTCACGGATTATATATATTTCATCTGCAAAGGACCTGTCTCCCTCAGTCTTTATATTTTGGCTTGCAACAACCTCCGCTACTCTGTTGTTGTTATCAAAATCATAATACTTAAAACACTCTGTGAGACTTTTATAAAAATCCATACCAAAACCGTATACTATTATTTCACCATCTCTACTATCTACATCCCGCAATGATGAATTTTCACATAACCAGCCAGGTCCAAATACTTTATAGCCAAAAACACTTTTTCCCTGCATTAGCTCCCTCTTACTGTCCAAATGATATTCAAAGCCGATAAGGCGAGTCCTGAATACCAAATCGTTCAAAAAGTTCTTCCGCATATGCCCCGTCATTAAAAACACGCTCTATTTCCTTTTGTTTTCCCACTATAGTCAGGCAGGCACACAAACGGCGATAGGCCAATAAAGTCCTATCCATATTCATTTCAGAGAAAGGATCCTTTTCTTCCGGCAGGAACCCTTCTTTTTCCAGCTCCCAGTTCCACGCAATTTCCTCAAACCATGCTCTGTATACATCCGAATAGAAATCATCCTCATCCACAGGAGCGACCATCTCATATAACGCATCTTCGATTTTTTCCCGGATACTTTCCTCCCACTCTTTACTTCGTTCTGCTTCACACACACATACATCCACTTCCAGGGGATATGCTAACTTTAATTGTTTGCACTGCTCCTGTAACATTAAGATCCTGATGTGATAATTGCCATCTTCATTTTTGTAGATCATTTTGTTTTCTTCCATTATTTCTTCCGTCCTTTCTACATATATCCCCAAAACCTACTTTGAACTCTCTTCTCCCTTCCATATATAAGGCCGAACCTTACTCAATTCCTCATCCGGATCCAAACCATAAGACTCAATGCACTTTCTCAAATAGGCTTCATCTACCTGAACGATCCCATTTTTCTGATAGTAATCCGTTTCAAATCGTTCCGGATCTGCACCGTATTTCTCATCGTATTCTTGGTACTTCGCCCAGGCATTCTGCTTGTTTAAGAGCTCAATGCACTTATCATGTACATAAATCCCCATCTGGATTGCTTTTTCAAAGGTGTCGTCTTCATCCCAGGAGATCTCATCCCAATTTGTAATCCCGATGACAAGGTCCAGATAAGGAAATGATTTTAACTTGTAAAACCATTCTGTTACAAGCTCTATCATCGTCGGCCACTTCTGAGTGATCGCATTGGCCCCGACTGTGCCATCAGCGTGGATCCAGCCGTATCCTTTGGGATAATGATTTTTCATAATGAGCCAGTTATCAAAATTAATGCAACGTACAAACTCTTTGCGATTTCCTATTGTTTCCATGTCCCAGTTAAAGAAATTGTCCGTCCGTCGGATGATATCAAATGCCTGCTCTCTGGAAACGGAACGTCCCCGCATCTGGTAATAGGGTCTTCTGGTATAATGTAAGAACCTCAGATCATCCTCACTAACCCCATCCACCTTAATATCATACTGGTTATAGAGATCTAAATCCTCCTTCGCCATGAAATAGGTATGATCCCCTAAATTTACAATTTCCGGTATTTCATCTAATTCATAATCAATATCCACACAGGAATCAAAATAAGCGTTTCCATATTCATCTGTATAATATACGTCCCCATATAAATACTCAAAAATTGTCATTTTTTTCATCCCCTTTACTGATCTCTTCTTTGCCTTATATTGTACACCACATGACTCCTTTTGTTTTTCCAGAAAATAATTCTGGAAAATACAAAAAAGACGGGATCCCGTCTCTGAAATCCCGCCTTAAAACTAACCTTCTCTATTTTATTTTTCTTCACCTTCAAAGGTCATATCCCATGACTCCCTGATATCATCCATTAACCGCAGGATCGTCAGGCAATCTTCTTTTGTATAACGGTCACTGGTATTTAAACCACAGCTGACACAGCGGCTTGTCTCTACGATCTCATATTCAAAACCATTTACCTTAAACGGCTCTTTTACAAGATAAGAGGATCCATCTTTTAACTGAACGGTAAATTCCTGCAGATGCTGGAAATCATCCATCAGGATATCGCCTTTTGTTCCTTCGATCTTTGCGTGGCGTTCTAATTTCTTTCCGATCGCCTGGATGCAATGAGCGCTGCAGCCTCCCGGATATTCCAGTTCTACTTCGCTGTAATCATCGGTACCATATTCTGTCATATGTACTTCTGACTGAAATCCTTCCGGCGCAGCTTCTGTGATCATATGAAAAAATCCAAGATTGTAGATACCAATGTCTAATAACGCTCCGCCGCCTAATTCAGACTTAAACTTGCGTTCTCTTCTGGCGCCTTCCACTGTAAATCCAAACTGGGAAGTGATCCGCTTTACCTCTCCGATCACGCCATCTCTTAACATGGCCCGCAGTTTATCATATGCCGGCAAAAACCGGATCCAGAAAGCTTCCATAATAAACAGGCCTTTTTCCTCTGCCAGCTCATACAGTTCTTCTGCCTGATCCACGCAAAGGGTAAATGGCTTTTCGCAAAGTACATGTTTTCCTGCTTCCAGGCACATACGGCAATTTTCATAATGGAAACTGTTTGGCGTTGCAATATAAACCGCATCTACTTCGCTGTCTGTCATCATCTGTGCATAACTTCCGTAAACCTTCGGGATCCCGTATTTGGAAGCAAATGCTTTTCCATGCTCTAAATTGCGGGAAGCACAGGCGATCAAAGTCTCATCTTCCTGCTCCATATGGTTTACTGTATCTGCAAATTTCTCTGCAATGGTTCCTGTTGCCAAAATTCCCCATTTCATAAGCTATACCTACCAATTCTTTTTTAATTTTGTATTCCAGCTCACGGAATACGGATTCCACTGGCATGCCTTCAGGTTTTCGTAGATTTCTTCCCTGTCACCGGAAGTATCACCGGAACCTGCTTCATAACCTTCCAGATAGCTCTGTACAAAAGAGTCCCAGGATCCAAAGGTACTCTGGATCTCCTTTGCAATTTCCAGTGCCTTATCTAAAGCCTCTTTTTCTGTGTAATAATCTGCCAGATAATAAAATCCCAGATTAGACTCTGCCCTGCTGTAATCCCAGGCAGAACCGCTTTCCTTTGCTGACTCCAAGAGTTCATTTAAGGCCTCATCTGCAGAAGCCCTGTCAGTAACACCCCAGCTCTGTTTTAACATCTTGCGGGTCTGATCTCTGGTAGTCTTGTCGATCTCCGCGCCGTTTTCCTCTTTTCCGTCCACCTTAAGGCTTCCGCCAAAAGCACGGATATTTCCGCCATTGTGCTTTGTAAGAATGGCATAGGTAGCATTGATCCACTGAACGGTCTTATTGTTCATATAAGGATTTGCTGTTTTGTTCAGATACTGCTGTCTGCTGCTGATGGCAGAAAAATCAGACTCAGAACTTTCACTGCTTCCTGCTTTTCTGGTAGCGGAAGGAACCACTGCACCTCTTTCATTGAAAACGTAGATCTTTCCATCGATCTCACGTTCACAGTTCTTTAAAAGATGGCCATTTTCATCCAGATAGAACCACTGGTTTCCTGATTTGCGGAAAGCATTTTCCACTCTGGTCCCATCGTCTTCGTAATAAGCGTAAGTATCGCCTTCTTTCTGCCATCCGGCAAAAGCAGTCACAGGACTGACTGCTGCCAGCGTACAGACAAGAAGCATCATGCTGCTTATGTGTCTTAAAAATTTTTTATCCATAACGATCTTCCTCTCGTTGTATCTCCTCAAACATAGTATAACACAGGCCTTTCCATTTTCCAACTTACACATTTCTGACGAAATTCTTTCATTCTTTCCTTTTGCAACTTATCTTTGTGCATTTTTTATCACATTTTTGTGCATTTTTTATCATTCGTTATAGAATTAAATACATTGTTTTAGACACTGGTCACAAAAAGTAATCTGTGATAGAATGGGTCCAGAAAAATGTATGAACTAAGATTTATGATGAGTATGGAGGTTTTGTAAATGGCATTACATGTTATGGATGAAGCAAACCGTTGTCTGGGATGTAAGGTTCCCCAGTGTCAGAAAGGGTGTCCTATCAGCACTCCCATCCCGGAAGTGATCAAACTTTTAAAGGCAAATAAATTAGATGAAGCAGGTAAAATGCTTTTTGAAAATAATCCGCTGACTACTGTATGCAGTCTTGTATGCAACCATGAAAACCAGTGCGAAGGCCACTGCGTTCTCGGACGTAAGGGTGCTCCGGTCCATTTTTCTACCATTGAAAGCTATATTTCCACAACTTATGCCAATAAAATGACCCAGGGACCTGCTCCTTCCAATTGTATGCGGGCTGCTATCATCGGTTCCGGTCCTGCCGGCCTTACCATTGCTGTTATCCTTGCAAGATATGGCTATGATGTTACTATTTTTGAAGGAAAAGATAAAGTTGGCGGTGTCCTTCGTTACGGTATCCCGGAATTCCGTCTGCCAAAATCTGTCCTGGATGATTTTAAATACCGCCACTTAGACTTAAAAGGCATTAAATTCCGTCCGAATACACATATCGGCGGCGCCATCGGTATTGATGACCTGTTCCGTGACGGCTATAAGGCCATTTTCGTAGGAACCGGCGTGTGGAAGCCAAACGCCCTTCATATTAAAGGGGAAACTCTGGGAAATGTTCACTTCGGCATTAATTATCTAAACAATCCGGACAGCTACCAGTTAGGAAAACGTGTCATTGTCATCGGTGCCGGAAACGCAGCTATGGACGTTGCAAGAACTGCCATACGCAAGGGTGTTCAGGAGCTGACCTGCTTCTCTATCACAAAACAGGTGGCTGCAAGCAAGCATGAGTTCAGTTATGCTCAGTTAGAGGGCGTTCAGTTTGAGTACAATATGGCTCCTGTGGAGATCAAAGATGACGGTGTTATCTTTAAAGATGTGATTGAAAATGAAGACGGCACCTTTACTGACGTTCCGGACTCCACTCATTTCTTCCCGGCTGACAGCGTGATTATTTCTATCAGCCAGGGACCGCAGAACCGGATCGTCAACACAACACAGGGTCTGGCTGCAGATAAAAGAGGCCTGTTGGTAGCCGATGAGACCGGACATACCACCCGCCCGGGTATTTTTGCTTCCGGTGATGTTGTGAACGGCGCACGTACTGTGGTTGAGGCAGTTGCTCACAGTAAAATAGTTGCCGAGTCTATGCACCAGTATATGCAGAGTCTGAAAGATGGGGAATAAGACTGTAACACAATTTTCTTGAAAATCTTATAAACCAAGAGTATAATCGGGGATGTTGCAAAATAAAATGTTTCGCTGCATCCCCCTTTTATGTGTTTTCAAAGTTTGTTCTGTTATAAAAATGGCAAACAAACTTTGTGAATGTACATATTTTTTAACTTTCATCAATTTACAAAAAGAAAAGAGAGTAATCATTATGAATCAGAAAAAAGTCACCCTCCGCGGAGAACTTGCCCTGCTGATCGTTATCCTCATCAACAGCATGGGCGTTGTTTTAATGCTGCGCTCCGGCTCCGGCATTTCCGCTATTTCCAGCGTCCCCTACGCATTTTCCCTTGTATTTCCGACTTTGACCCTTGGCACCTGGACCTATATTTTCCAGGGACTTCTTGTTTTAAGCCTGATGATCTTAAAAAAACGCTTTGTTCCCAGCTACCTATTTAGTTTCGTAGCCGGTTTTGCCTTTGGAAAAATGGTAGATATTCATGAGATCTGGATCAACACACTGCCACTTACCATTCCCCTTCGGGTGTTCTACTTTGTGGCAAGCTATCTGATCCTCTGCTTCGGTATCGCCCTTTCCAACCGCTGCAAACTCCCGGTCATCCCAACCGACCTGTTCCCAAGAGATCTCTCCGAGATTATTAAAAAGCCTTATTCCAAAGTCAAGATCACCTTTGACGTAACCTGTCTTTTTGTTACCGCCTGCATGACCTTCCTCTGCCTTGGACATATCTCCGGCCTTGGAATTGGTACAGTAGCAGCAGCCTTTACCATGGGAAAGACCATTGGTGTAATCGGGGATGCGATTGATAAAAAAGTGGAATTTGTATCCGTATTAAGTAAGTAAATACAACCATAAACATACTAAAAGCCGCCAAAACAGGCGGCTTTTTGCTATTCTATCATAGAAAAAGACTCCAACCCATCAGGTCAGAGCCTTCATTTCCTTAAATTTCGTCCGTTCCATCTTCTCTTTTAACGCCATCCGGACATCCATCAGATCTTCTTTTACCAGCCGTTTTTCTTCTACCAGGCATTCTCCGGCTACATACACATCCCGTACATTGGAGGCGAAGGCGCTGTAGACCAGGGTGGAGTAGGGGTCGTATATGGGGAACATGTTGGGGGAGTCGGTTTCTATGATTACCAGATCAGCCTCTTTTCCAGGTTCCAGGGAACCGGTCACATCTCCCAATCCCAAAGCTTTGGCTCCCTCAATTGTCGCCATTTTCACGATCTCTTTTGCAGGAAAAGCACTTCGGTCTTTTAAGGTGTTTTTGTGGAAATTTTCACACATACGCATCTGGGTAAACAGATCCAGAGTGTTTCCGCTGGCTGGTCCGTCTGTGCCCAGACCTACATTTACCCCCAGGCTGCGAAGCAGAGCCACCGGCGCTACTCCTTTGGCTGCCTTGGTGTTGGAACCGATACAGTGGGCAACATTGGTTTTCGTTTCTGCTAACAGCCTGCAGTCGGCTTCTGTCAGGCGGATACTGTGGGCAGTCAGCGTATGCGCTCCCAAAAGTTCAAAAGAATTCAGATACTCCACCGGTGTCATCTGGTATTTTTCTGCCAGATACGTCATTTCGTAATCCATTTCCGCAGTATGGAGTGTAAATACCGTATTTCCCTTAAGATCTTCTTCCAGAGCCATTTTCATATGTTCCCCGCTGCAGGTAGTGGTTCCATGAGGAGTCAGCGCCCCTTTCACTCTTGGGTGGTTTCTGTAAGCCCGGATCAGGTCCCGGCCCCGTTCCAGCGCTTCCTCTGCACAGGAGGCGTCACAGGTAGCATCTTCCATTACGGTCTCCCCCGCAATTCCACGTATTCCCATCTGATCCATGATATGTGCTACTTTTTCTTCAAAATAATACATATCAAGAACTGTGGTCACACCGGAAAGAAGCAGTTCACAGATACCGTATCTGGCAGATGCTGCTGCCAGTTCGGCATCCATTGCCTGCGACTCCATAGGAAGCAGAAATACCCGCAGGCGGTCCTTGCAGTCATCTCCCAGTCCCCTGAACGGGATCATCCCTAAGTGGCTGTGGGTATTGACCATTCCCGGCATAATGATGCCTCTGCGTGCATCCTTTTCCTGCCAGTTTTCTCCCACCCGGGCCAGAGCCGCTTTTTTTAATTCCAGTTCACTCTCCGGCCCTGTTTCCACGATTTTTGTTCCATCTATTATCACATAACCATGATCCCACACTTGCATCTGCTGGTCCATGGTCACTACAATTCCATTTTGAATGATCGTTTTCACTTTCAGATCCTCATTCCGTTTTTATCAAAATAAGTTTGGATCAGAGGCACTTTCTCCTGGCTCTTCACCTCTAACAGCCCGAAATCCGTCAGCTTCAGTCTTGGGGATACAGGAAGACATAAAGTAGACATGGACATGATCACATTGTTGTTGTCATAGCCCAGATCTTCCATGGCCTTTCGCACCTGTCCCAGCTGTTTGCCTAACACAGAAACAGGCTGATCCGATAAAATACCGCCTACAGGAAGAGGGGCCTGGGCCGCCAGCTTTCCGCCGGCATACACTACATAGCCCCCCTGAAGCTCTCTCACCCGTTTCTGGGCAAGTTCCATATCTTCCTCATTATTTCCCATTACAAGAAGATTGTGGCTGTCATGGGACCAGGTAGTAGCTGCTGCTCCCGGCTCCTTAAAAGTACCTTCCACCAGTGCTTTGGCAACATTTCCATTTTTCCCATATCTCTCATAAACCACTGCCAGGGAAAGTCCTGCTTCCTTCCAGCAGATATTTCCATTTTTAATGGATAATCTCTTTTTAACCGGTGTGGTAGCCGTACCAAAATCTGATATTTTTATCACATTTACTTCTGCAAATGCAGCTGACGAATCTTCCGCTTTGATCTGAAAATCCTCTTTTTCAGCCTCCCGGCACTGGACCGAATGATAAAAATGCTCTGGAAAATCTCCCACAGAAAGGGACCTTTGTTCCTGAATTTCCGCCTGCATATCTGCCTGCCCTTTCTCCAACGCACCCTTTTCATACACACAGCATCCCTTTTTAAATACCATAACCGGCTGCATGTCCTTAAGAGACTCCAAAAGAGCAAAATCAGCGATCTTTCCCGGTGCGATCATACCACGGTCATCTAAATGCATCCGCCTTGCAGGTGTCCAGGTAGCACAGTAAATTGCCTTTTCTACAGGCATCCCAGCCTCAATGGCTGCCTTTACGATCCCGTTTAACTGGCTCTTTACCAGTTTATCTGCCATGGTATCGTCTGTCACCAGAGCTACATTTTCATACAGCTGATTTTCACAGACCACCTTTACCACCTCAGGCCGCAAAGACTTAAGCTGCAGCTCCAGAAACATGCCAAGATCCGTTTTTTCCAATACCGACTGCGGGGTCTGCTGGGTATGGTCCGCATCTACGCCCTCATAGATAAAGCGGTTCAGATCCTCTCCCGAAAGTCCCGGGCAATGACCCTCAATGCGCATCAACGGTGCCTCTTCTTTGCAAAGCCGGATCATTTCCCTGGTCTTACTGTACCCGTCAGCACTGAGATCCTTAAAATTCATAATCTCTCCCAAACAGAGAACCCCCGGATCCGAAGCCATTTTCTTCGCATCCTCAGGATAAAGAGCAGCTCCCGGTGTCTCCAGTTCTTCATTGGTAGCCGGTACACTGGAAGGGATCGCCCAGAAAATATCCTGCTCCGTTTTCTGGCTCATAAAGCTTTTTATGCCTTCCATGCCAAACACATTGGCGATCTCATGGGCATCTGCTACAACGGTAGTCACTCCATAGGGAAGTGTGGTCCTGGAAAATTCCACAGGAGTCGTCATAGAACTTTCAATGTGCATGTGGATGTCTATAAGCCCCGGGATCATATATTTTCCCTGAGCGTCAATGGTCTTTACCCCAGGATAAACAATTGCAGGGGAAACGCAATAAAACTTTTCCCCTGCAACTGCCACATCCCGCTTTTCAAAACACTGTCTGTAGGTCATAAAGACATTTGCGTTTTTAATAATAAGATCAGCGGTCATATATTTTCTCCTACTGATTGATGGTTCTGTTCCACTGGTCGATCCAGTTGTTTAAGATCGGGTTTACGAAAGAATAATCTACGATCTTTGCGTTGTCAGCAGTCTCGCCGTAGGTCATATCCTTTGCTTCTTCCTCAGTAAAGGTAACTTTCTTGTTGGTAGGAGCCTCATTTAATGCCTTACCAGTCTTTGTCTGCAGTTCAGGGCTGATGCGATAGTTTAAGTACTCATAAGCCAGATCTTTGTTCTTGCAGTTCTTGGTAATGTTAATGGTATTGAAGTTTGCGTAAGTTTCCTCTGGAGTTACATATACCAGATCCGGGTTTGCTGCTACAATAGTAGGAACACCGAAATCACCTACAACAGCTGCTGCTACTTCACCGGAAGTAAACATATTGATCAGGTCAGAAGACTTTGTATAAGTCTTAACAAGGTTTGGCTTTAACTCAGCCAGTGCCTCAAAAGCAGCCTTTCCTTCATCCTCTGCTACAGGAGTACCTGCATGGTCACCAGCTACATAAACCATAGCCGGTCCAAAGGTAGTTGTGATCTCAGGAATAGAAACCATTCCTTCCAGACGGGAGTCCCACAGATCATCAAAGCTCTTGATCTCAAAACCGGTCAGTTCCGGATTGTAGATGATGCCAATGCTGTTGATGGTGTAAGGAATGCCCTGTCCATTTTCAGCCAGCTCTTTTGCAGCCGGGATCAGGTTTTCTGCATTTGGGATCTTGCTTAAGTCAATGGTATCAAAAAGCCCTTCATCAGCACCCTTTGCAGTCATTGCCTGGGAAAGTTCGATCACATCAATGGTAGACTCGCTGTCTGCTGCTAATTTAGTATAACGGTCGTTGGTACCGCCTGTTTCTGTTACGATCTCGCAGCCAAATTCCTGCTCAAAAGGAGTATATACTTCATCCTCGGAAATATCTTCGCTCAGTCCGTAAGTAGAAAGGACCAGTTTGCCATCTCCCTTGGAGCCTTCTGTATCATCTGCCTTGGAGTCTGCTTCTGCCTGTCCCTTGGTATCTGCCGCCTGATCAGAGCCGGATGCACCGCCGCATGCAGATAACATCATTGCTGCACAAAGTACTACTGCTAATCTCTTTTTCATAATAATTCTCCTTTTATATAAAGATTTATAAAGATTTTTACGTAAATGCTTTTTAATGCCGGATCTTACTTAATCATGTATTTATCTTCTCACCAGGATCAGCTTATCCTCCGGAAGATACAGACGGAGCATATCGCCCTCTTTAAATACATGGTCTGTACCCATATTTACCTTTAAAACACCGGCTGCTGTTTCTACTTCATACTGATAGCTCTTTCCAAGGAAGGTGCGGACACCTACTTTGCCGCTCAGTACATTTTCGGAAAACTTATCATCTGCCAGACGGATATCATCCGGGCGGATGGTTGCCGCATATTCCCCGCCGTCTAAATCCATGGCTGTCTTAAATGCAGTTCCATCTGAGAGAACATATAAATGATCTGCCTTTTTCTCTACATCCAGGAAATTCTCAAATCCAATAAAACGTGCTACAAACTCTGTTGCAGGTCTGCGATAGATATTTTCCGGTGTGTCATACTGTTCGATGACACCACCATTCATAACTGCCACTTTATCGGAAATAGAGAAACATTCTTCCTGATCATGGGTTACAAATAAAGTTGTGATACCTAACTTTTTCTGCAGGCGCTTGATTTCCACACGCATGGAAAGACGCAGCTTTGCATCCAGATTGGATAACGGCTCATCTAATAAAAGAAGCTTTGGCTCAATAACTAAGGAACGGGCTAAGGCCACTCTCTGTCTCTGGCCACCTGACATCTGTCTTGGGAAGCGGTTTGCCAGGTCGCTAAGGCCGCATACTTCCAAAATATCCTTTACCTTTTTATCGATCAGTTCCTTATCCATTTTTCTGGTGCGAAGGCCAAAAGCCACGTTATCATACACGGAAAGATGCGGGAATAATGCATAACTCTGAAATACCAGTCCGAAATTTCTCTTGTGGACCGGAACCTTTGTCATATCTTCCCCATCCAGTAAAAAACTTCCGCCCTGTGGATCAATAAAACCTGCTACTACACGAAGAGTGGTAGATTTTCCGCAGCCGCTGGGACCAAGTAAAGACACCAGCTCTCCTTTTTCCACATCCAGGTTTAAGCCCTTTAAGATCTGTTTTTTCTTATCGTAACTAACATCAATATCCTTTAAACTCATAAATGCCATTTTCATTTTCTCCTTTATCCGCCTGACCGGCGCTGTTATAACCTGTAACTTATTTTGCCAGAGCTGCAATACCCAGTGTACGGTCTACAATAACCATGATGATAACTGTTGCTGCCATTAAAAGTACGGATACAGCAGAAACTGTAGGATCATAGTTGTACTCAATGTAATTCATCAGGGTTGACGGGAAGGTGGACACGCCAGGACCTGATAAAAACATGGATACCGGGATATTATTAAAGGAATTGATAAATGCCAGCATAAACGCGGAAGAAATACCGCTTGTTACATTTGGAAGCACTACCTTAAAGAAAGCGGCGGTCTTCGGACATCCAAGACTCCAGGCTGCTTCTTCAATAGAAAAATCAAACTGCTCCATGGAAGAACCTACCACACGGATCACATATGGCAGTGTTACCATGAAATGACCTGCCAAAAGTCCTGTAAATACAGGGATCCTTAAAGTTAATATCAGGCACTGGTACATGATAAAGCCGATAACGATACCTGGCACAATAGTAGGTGACAGGAAAATGGATTTTAAAAGTCCTCTCCCTTTCATGCCGGATCTTGCCAGGGCATAGGCTGCGGGAATACCAACCAAAAGGGAGATAAAAGTTGCCAGAAATGCCACTTCCAGGCTGGTGATAAAGGACCGGCGGAAGGATTTTAAGGCGAATACATTGGCAAACCATTTTAATGAAAAAGACTCAATGGGAAATGTAATGGCGCTGCCGCCTCCAAAGGCTGTTACTGTAATGATCAGCAGAGGAATAGCAAGAAACGCAAATACCAGCACTGCCCATATGGTCAAAAGTTTATTTTTACGCATAATTCTCACCTCTCCGGTCCAGTTTAGCTGCCAGAGCATTAAAGCCCCGGATCACAGCCAGTGTTACAACGATCATGATCAGCGCGATCACAGAAGCACCGGTCCAGTCACTGACGGACATGGCACGCTGATAGATCAGGGTCGCCATTACCATGTTGGAGTTGCCTCCCAATAACTGAGGCGTTGTATAAGCAGTCAGTGTTCCGGTAAATACCAGGATGCCTCCTACGATGATACCCGGAAGACTCATAGGAAAGATCACCTTCATAAAAGCTTCCATACGGGCTGCCCCAAGACTTAAGGCTGCTTCCATCATGTCATCGTCAATATTTTCCATAACACCTGCTACTGTTACGATCATCAGAGGAAGAAACAGATACACAGAACCAATGATAATGGAAAAGTCTGTATACAGCAGTTTTAATGGCTTTGGCACCACTCCCAGTCCAACCAGCACTTTGTTGATAATGCCGTTACTTCCCAGGATATTGATCCATGCAAAGCTTCGTATTACAGAGTTGGTCATCATTGGGAAAATGGAAGCTGCAAGGAGGATCCCTCTCCATTTCTTGCTGCACCGGCTGATAAAATAAGCGGTTGGGATACCGCCCACCATGCAGACAAAGGTAGTGATCACTGCGATCTTTACAGTACGGATAAAGATTTTCCTGTAATACTCATCCTGGAAAAATCCCACATAGGCGTCAAAGGGATATGCTCCGGAAAAGATACTTGGAAACAATACCCGAAGCAGCGGGATCGCCAGAAATAAAAACAGGATCACCAGTCCCGGTGTGAGCATAAACCATGCACTGCTCTTTTTCATTGTTTTTGTTTCTCCTCTCTGATAAATATTAATTAGCATACATAATAAATATTTATTTCTTAATGAAATGTACTTATATATTTCACATACATTATAGAAAGTGGTATACTATAAGTCAAATATATATTTTCTATAATTTTTATGCAGTAAAGCTATAATATAAATTTGGAAAGGACACCTATGGAATTAAAAGAAGCCCGCTATATTCTTGCCATTGCAAAACACCAGAGCATTGGAAAAGCCGCAGAATCCCTGTATATTTCCCAGCCCTCTTTAAGCAAATATTTAAAAAACCTGGAAGAACGCCTGGGCGCTCCCTTATTTGACCGCAGGGAAAACCACTACTATCCCACTTACATGGGGGAGCGCTATCTCTACTACGCAGAGCGCATTGCCGCCTTTGGGGACCAGTGGAGCCAGGAATTTGATGACATTGCCCACCAGGAAAAGGGACGCTTAAATATTGCCGCACCCATTATGATGGGTACTACTCTCATCGAGCCATCCCTTATGGGCTTTCACAAGCGCTATCCTTATGTTACCTTAAACATTATGGAAGCCATTAATTTCGTTGCGGAAAACAGCCTGGAGGACAACTCCATTGACCTGACGATCTATAATGTACATAAATTTCCGGAAAATATGGATTATCAGATATTAAGAGAAGAAGAGATCGTACTGGTCTTAAATAAAAACCACCCCTTATGTGAAAAAGCCCAGCCAAAGGAAGGCTTTCGCCACCCATGGCTGGACTTGAAAATGCTTGAAAAAGAAAATTTTATCCTGTTATACCCGGACCAGAATACCGGTGGTATCGCACAGTCTTTATTTAAAGAATATTCTATGGAGCCAACGGTACTCCTTCACACCAGAAACAGTGCCATGTCCATCCGCCTTGCGATTCAGGGACTGGGAGCTGCTTTTGCACCGGAAAGTTATTTTCGGGAAGAATCCCGTTTTTTCCCGGAAGGATGCTGCTTCTCCATTGGCCAGAAACCGGTTCTTACCACAACCATTGTAGCATACCAGAAAAAGAAATACCTTTCCCAGCATGCAAGAGACTATGTGGAGATCTTAAAAGAATATGCTACTTCCCTATCGGTTTCAAAGGGCAACGATATATAAAAAATATTTTAAACAAAATGATCTATCTTATTTTCTTCCTGTATAGATCCATGCGGCGAATGCCACTGTAGCCGGAACACTTAATACGATACCGAAACTTCCTGAAAGTCCCTGCATCAAAGCGATACCGATGTTATTGGAATTAATGATCTGAAGATAAGGAAGATGATAGGCATAATCCATGATCAGCATGGAAATACTGCTGCCTGCAAAAGCAAGGATCAGCGTATTGGAATCTGTTCCCATCATATCACGGCCCACCCTCATTCCTGCTTTCACCAGCTGCATGCGGGTAATCTGGTGGTTCTGGTCATAAATCTCTTTCATGGCACTGGAAATAGACATAGCTACGTCCATAACTGCCCCTAAGGTACTGATCAGAAGACCGGAAAATAAGAGTCCGCCTACCTGTATATCATTGGTCTCATAAAGAGTAAGAAGACTTTCTATATCTGATACATTCCACCCTGTGATCCCTGATAATCTGGAAAATACAGTAGCTGTGATCCCGGCAATAAGGACTCCTGATATGGTCCCAAGGACTGCACAGACTGTTTTTTCAGAAGCACCGCCTATAAGGTACATGGTCACTGCGGTGGTAATGGCACATATAAATACGGCTGTCCAGAAAGGGGAATATCCCATATAGACTACGGGAAGATAAATAAAAAGAATGGCCGGGAGTATCCTAAAGTTTGTGTAAACCTCCAAACTGATGTAAGATAAAATTA
>NZ_QUCM01000033.1 GCF_003473545.1 Clostridium sp. AM22-11AC | reverse complement strand
CCCCTCAAGATTGAGGGGCAGGGGAGTTGAATAGGCGAAGCCTATTTTTTATGGTAAGAAAAGCCACCGTATAGTTTCGGATTTTAGAAACCGTACAGTGGCTTTTTGGTGAAAAATGTTTTATAAGTCAGGTTAAACTTGCGGATACGCACATTACATCATTCTTATAAGTCCAATAACCTTGCCAAGGATCTCTACATGATCTGTGATAATAGGATCCATGGTATCATTTTCAGGCTGCAGGCGGTAGTGGTCTTTTTCCTTGAAGAAACGTTTTACAGTAGCGGAGTCGTCTAAAAGGGCAACCACGATCTCCCCATTTTCAGCAGTTGGACACTGTTCCACGATCAGCTGATCCCCAGGAAGGATACCTGCGTTTACCATACTTTCACCTTTTACATGAAGCATAAAGGTCTCTGCGTTTGGAAGAGACTCTGCCGGGAACGGAAAATAACTTTCGATATGTTCCTCTGCAAGGATCGGTTCTCCGGCTGCAACCGTACCGATCACAGGGATGTTCACCATTTCTTTCCGGTTAAAATTAAAAGTATCATCCAGGATCTCAATTGCTCTCGGCTTGGTAGGATCACGATGGATATATCCTTTTTCTTCCAGAGCTGACAGATGAGAATGGACAGAAGAAGTGGACTTTAATTTCACAGCTTCGCAGATGTCACGGACAGCTGGTGGATATCCCTTCTTTAAGATCGTATTCTTTATGTATTCTAAAATTTCCTGTTGTTTCGCAGTAAGTTTATCCTGGGCCATGAAAGTTCCCCCTTCTGTTTTGTAATAATCTTTTACTGATACTATAGTAACATATGTTCGATAAAAATGCAAACCTTTGTTCGATTTTTTGCGTTCACGCCATTGACAAACATATGTTCTGATGTTATAGTATAGGCACGATGAGAACAAATGTTCGTATCTGTGTTGGACGAGTATACAAATGAGTAGGAGGAAACGTTATGAGGAGAAGAAGATTAGTAAGAAAACGGTTTTTAACAGGGTGTTTTATTATGCTTCTGTTTGTTGCTATTCTCACAGGACGGAGTATGCTTACATCAATGGCAGAAGAGGAACCTATGACTGTCAGTCCCTATTATAAGAGCGTCGAGATCAAAGACGGGGATAATTTGTGGAATATCGCCAGACAGTACAAAAAGGGAAGCCGTATGTCTACAGAAGAATACATCAGGGAATTAAAACGAATGAATTCCCTTCGCTCTGATACGATTCATAAAGGTCAGTTTCTTACAATCGTTTATTATAAGTAGATCACGGAAGTTTTTGAATTTTCCTGAAAAATGTACATTGAAAACATCATATTGGGAATACTGAGCTTAATGAGAAATGTTTTAATTGAGAAAAGTTACCTGTAACACTACTTGTTTTTTCCAATTTTATCTGATACGATATACAAGGATGTTAGCTAAGACTAACTTTATATTTTAACAGTTGTAAATGAGGTACCCTATGAGTAAAGAAACCCTTGATCTGATGCTTGGCTTAAACAGGCAGGAACTGGAGATCCAGATCGCACTTCAGTGTGCACCATTGCTTACAGGACGTAAGATATCCAATCTTCTTACTGTAGACAAGAGATTTCGCAGCGCAGTATTGCGGTTGTTCCGTTCCAGTGCTGTTTCCTGCTATGTCCTTTATGAGTCTGATGACCGTATTACTTTTCTTTTATATGTACGGAAAAAACTGGAAGCTTATTTAAGAACAGAGAAGGTGAAAAAGCTGATGGAAGAGTTTGGATGCAGCGGATGTATACTTTCCAAGATCCTCTATCGCGTATCAGAACGCTACCGTGCTCACATGGAAGGCAAAGGTGATTTCCCTCATGAGATCGGATTACTCCTTGGATATCCGCCGGAAGATGTCATTGGTTTTATTGAAAACCGGGGACAAAATCCGCTGTATATCGGATACTGGAAGGTATATTCCAATCTGGAAGAATGCCGGAAGGTATTTGCCGGATACGATCAGGCAAGGGAAAAAGTGATCCATATGGTATCATCAGGAATGACTGTTAAAAACATCATGGAGCTGTATGATTTACATTCACGTAAATTAATGGCAGTATAGGAGGAAGAAAAAAATGGACGAAATCATGGTAGTTTACTGGTCACAGACAGGCAACACAGAGGCTATGGCACAGGCAGTAGCACAGGGAATTGAAGAAGCTGGAAAGAAAGCAAAACTGGCTGAAGTATCTGCAGTATCTGCAGCTGACCTGAAGGATGCAAAAGCATTTGCATTAGGATGCCCTGCAATGGGAGCTGAAGTTATCGAAGAAGATGAGATGGAACCATTCGTAGCTGAGGTAGAAGGATTTGCATCAGGAAAGACCATCGGTCTGTTTGGCTCTTATGGCTGGGGTGATGGACAGTGGATGCGTGACTGGGAAGACCGTATGAAGGCAGCAGGCGCAGAAGTTGCATGCGGAGAAGGCATTATTACCCAGGAAACTCCAGATGATGATGCATTAGCTAAGTGTAAGGAATTAGGAAAGACACTGGCAGCAGTTTAATCTTATTTTAAAGTAAATAACTGCATATAAATCTATTACCGCAAAGCAGGCAGTAAAATGTTTCCTGTTTTGCGGTATTTTTGTTTGTTGATACCATGGTCATTTACAGAATCAGAAAAAACATCTATAATACCATTCAGTGTAAAAAATGCAAAAGAGGAGAAGCAGTTATATGGATATCAAAAAACAGTTTATCCGCTATGTATCCCAGAATATGTTAGGCATGCTGGGTATGTCCTTGTATATTCTTGCAGATACTTATTTTATATCAAAAGCAGTAGGAGCTGATGGTATTACAGCATTAAATTTGGTACTTCCTGTATATAATCTGATCTTTGCCATTGGAGCTATGATCGGTGTAGGTTCTGCTATCCGTTTTGTGATAGAGAGAAATAAGAAAAATCCAGAGGCAGAAAGCTATTTCTTTCATGCACTGCTCTGGGCCGGTATCATCAGTCTTATATTTATTGCAGCCGGTATCTTCTACCCAGACCAGGTGATCAGGCTTATGGGTGGAGATGAACAGATCATAGCAACAGGAAGAAGCTATACCCGCATTTTTATGACATTTGCCCCACTATTTATGTGGAATCATATATGTAATGCCTTTGTACGAAATGATGGAAGCCCTATGATCGCTATGATGGCTACACTGTTTAGCAGTCTGTTTAACATTGTATTCGACTATATTCTGATGTTCCCATTTGGTATGGATATGCCGGGAGCAGCCCTTGCAACAGCTCTTTCACCAGTAGTAGGTATTTTAATCTGTCAGCTGCATTTTCGTTCAAAAAAGTGTACCGTATCTTTTTTGCCGGTAATACCATCGTTAAAAAGGCTTATTTTTTCCTGTCAGGTGGGAGTTTCTGCTTTTGTAGGAGAGATATCTTCCGGTGTGATCACTACAGCTTTTAATTTGATCATATTGCGGTTGGCTGGAAATACCGGTGTTGCAGCCTATGGTGTAGTAGCCAATATCTCTCTGGTGGCAGTAGCTCTGTTTAACGGCATATCCCAGGGCTCCCAGCCTCTGCTTAGCAGTTTCTATGGACAGGCAGATAAAAAGGCTTTAGAGAAAGTAATAGGCCTTAGTTTAAGGACAGCAGCAGTTACGGCTGTATGTATATATGCAGTGATCTATTTGTGGTCGGAACCAATTGCTGGTATTTTTAACCAGGAACATAACGAAGAACTGGCGGCTATGGCTAGATTTGGTCTGAAGTTGTATTTTATTGGTTTCTTTTTTGCCGGTATCAATATAGTAGGAACAGGCATATTAAGTGCGGTAGAGTCAGTTAAATGGGCATTTACAGCTTCCATTTCCCGTGGTTTTGTTATGATCCTTCTTTCGGCCTTTACTATGTCTGCAGTTTGGGGGATGACAGGTATATGGCTGGCTTTTCCGGCAGCAGAATTTATTACTATGGGAATGACTCTCGCAGGTATTTGGGGATTTTTTTCTAAAGTAAATCTTGTTGGGAAATCCCTATAAGAAGGCTATAGGAAGTCTTTTTGAGAAATCGTTAAAATTGACTTTCTGTGAATTATAATCTATAATATGGGAGGAGAAAGTCAAAAGAAGTGGTTAGGGGTAGGGAAGTTACAAAAATTCAAGTGTAATTCACAAGTCCAGAAAAATCTTCTGGGCCTTTTTTTGCCTTTTAGCCAGTTCTTATATCGGTATTATAAAATGTTTTCCCGGAGTCTCTTCTCACAAAATCGGGCACAGGAAGATTCCGGCAGAACATAAAAAGGAGAAGGAGGGGCAGTAAAATCATAACCGGTTATTTTGACTTGCTCCTAAGAGAAAAAGAGGCTGTCACAAGATGACAGCAGAATGGGAGTTTACAAATGATTCATGACGGTTTTATCTATCTTGGCACTTTGATGCTGCTTGCAGCGATTTTAGTCAATCTTCCTGTATACCTGAAGGGAAAAGGCGCACAGAAATTTTTTAAGTTTGCACCGCCTATTGTTTTGCTCTACTTAGGTATGATGCTTTTATGTACTATGAAAATGTGGAACCTGGAAGATACAGCTGCAACTTATAAGGCAGTAAAAAACCCACTGCTGTATGCAATGTTGTTTTTAATGCTGCTGCGTTGTGATCTTAAGAAGATCATCAAATTAGGACCGAAAATGCTTATTGGTTTCTTTGCAGCCAGCCTTTCTATCTGTACTGGTTTTATAGTAAGTTATGCTATTTTCCATAAAATGTTAGGTCCGGACAGCTGGAAAGCGCTGGGGGCATTGTGTGGAAGCTGGTTAGGCGGAAGTGGAAATATGCTGGCTGTACAGGCGGTTTTAGATGTAAGTGAGGAAAGCATGGCATATTCACTGGTAATCGACTCTGTTTGTGCGGTAATGTATGTTATGTTCCTTCTGTGGGTCATTAACTTTTCAAAGGAATTTAACGCATGGACCAAAGCAGATGTACGTCTGATTAATGAAGTTGGCGCTTCCCTGGAAGAGGAGGCAAAAGCGAACACCAAACCTCTTACATGGAAGAGCATGCTTCTTTTAGTTGGAGTATCTTTCTTCATTTCTGCTATTTCCAAGGATGTAGGAAGTATGGTTGCAAATGCACTGCCTGTTTTTGACAGTGCAACCTGGACTGTTCTTCTGGTAACTGCTGTAGGCCTGCTGGTGGCTATGACTCCATTTGGAAAATTAAAAGGAACAGAAGAGGTATCTAATATCATCCTTTATGTTGAGATTGCCCTGATCGCTTCCAGAGCAGATATTTCTGCTATGGGTAATGCACCTGTGTGGCTGGCAGCCGGCTTCCTGATCCTTCTGATCCATGTAGCTGTTATGGTCATTCTTGCAAAGGTGATCAAAATGGATATCTTTACCTGTGCCGTTGCATCTTTAGCAAACGTTGGTGGAACTGCTACTGCACCTGTACTTGCAGGCGCATACAGTAGTGCTTTAGTTCCGGTAGGTATTCTTATGGCACTTCTGGGTAATATTATTGGTACACCGGGAGGAGCATTTGTGGGACATTTAATGAGTCTGATTGGATAGTAGTCTCTGTCAGATAAGGCAGATAAGTAAAAAGGTATTCCGGGATCATGAAAAATGATCTGCGGAATACCTTTTTTAATTCACGCCTTGAAGATTTTTCTATTTTTTTGCTTAAAAAGTGTCATATGGTAATTAGTTTGATATAATAGGTGCTGCAAATAAATGCCAGGAAATGAAAGAAATACAGTTATTAAAGAGGAAATGATATGAAGCATGAGGAATTACTTTCAAAATTAACACCGGAGGAAAAGGCAGCTCTTTTAAGCGGCAAAACAGTATGGCAGACCCGGGACATTCCACGCCTTAAGATCCCGTCCATTTTCCTTTCTGACGGTCCTCACGGCATCCGCAAACAGGCAGGAGCCGGGGATCATTTGGGATTAAATGCCTCTTTAAAGGCAACCTGTTTTCCTACAGCGGCGACTATCGCTAACAGCTGGGATCCGGACCTTGGGGAAGAGATTGGAAAAGCACTGGGAGAAGAGGCAGCAGCCCAGGATGTCAATATCGTACTGGGACCGGGGCTTAATATGAAAAGAAGTCCTCTTTGCGGAAGAAACTTTGAATATTTTTCCGAAGATCCTTATCTTGCAGGAAAAATGGCAGCTGCTTATGTGCGGGGCATCCAGAGCCAGGGAGTGTATGCATGCCCCAAACATTTTGCAGTAAACAGCCAGGAAGAGCGGCGCATGGCTATGGATGCAGTGGTAGATGAACGGACTCTTAGGGAGATCTACCTGACTGGTTTTGAGATTGCAGTAAAAGAGGGACATGCCAAAGCCATTATGACCAGCTACAATGAGGTAAATGAAGAATATGCCAATGAAAATAAAAAGCTTCTGGTAGACATTTTACGAAAGGAATGGGGCTTTGACGGACTGGTAGTTACTGACTGGGGTGGTTCTAATGACCATGTAAAAGGGGTCATGTGCCAGTCAGATCTGGAAATGCCGGCACCGGGGCTTTCTTCCGCCAGGGAGTTAGTTACAGCCGTAAAAGAAGGCTGTCTTTCCATGGAAGCTTTCGATCTCTGTGTAGATCAGGTCTTAGATGCGGTACTAAATCTTAGCAAAAAAGAGGAAACAAAAAAGACAGATTTTGATCAAAAGTCCCACCATGCATTAGCAAAAAGGGCAGCAGCAGAAAGTGCGGTGCTTTTAAAGAATGAGGGAAATATCCTTCCATTAAAAGAAAAAACAAAGGTGGCTCTCATTGGTGATTTTGCCTTTGTTCCACGTTATCAGGGCGCCGGCTCTTCTATGGTAAATCCTTTTGAAGTAGAGTCTATGGACCAGCTGATCCATGAGTATGACCTGCAGGTAGTAAGTAAGGTTCATGGATATACCCGTGATGGGGAACCGGATGCAGCTTTGGAAAAAGAAGCCTTGGAAGCAGCTGCCGGGGCAGAGGTGGTTCTTTACTGTTTTGGACTTGATGAGATCAGCGAGTCAGAGGGGAAAGACCGTGAACACATGCGCCTGCCACAAAATCAGATCCGGCTGTTAAATGAATTAGTAAAGGTAAATGAAAATATTGTGGGTATTTTAAGTGCCGGATCCAGTATTGAAATGCCTTGGCAGCACTGTTTAAAGGCGATTCTTCATGGCTATCTGGGCGGAGAAGCAGGTGCCGGTGCGATCCTGGATATCCTTACAGGAAAAATAAATCCTTCCGGCCGCCTGGCTGAAGCCTACCCTCTGCGGTATGAGGATACTCCTGCATTCCGGTATTATCCTGCTTCAGAACGTACATCAGAGTACCGGGAAGGACCTTTTATAGGATACCGCTATTATGATACCAGCCTGGTCCGCTTCCAGTATCCCTTTGGATATGGACTTTCTTATACAGAGTTTGCCTATTCAGCCCTGAAAGCAGACGAAAATGGGGTACAGTTTACTGTTACAAATGTTGGAGAACGGGACGGGGCAGAGGTTGCCCAGTTTTATATCGGACTTCCGGACTCTGCCGTATTCCGCCCAGGAAAGGAATTAAAAGGCTTTCAGAAGGTATTTTTAAAGGCCGGAGAGAGCAAAACAGTGCATATTCCATTTGATGATAAAACTTTCCGTTACTGGAATGTAAAAACAGGACGCTGGGAAGTGGAAGAGGGCGAATATCTGATCATGGTAGGTGCCTGCGTGGCAGATATCCGTCTGTCCGGAAAGCTATGGATAGCGGGAACCACAAGTAAAATGCCTTATGAGAAAGAAAAACTCCCGTCCTATTACAGCGGGCTGATCAACAATGTAGGGGCAGAAGAATTTGAGACACTTCTGGGGCATCCTGCGCCTTCCGGTAAATGGCAGGGCGAACTGGAACTTAATGATGCTATCTGCCAGATGTATTATGCCAAAAGCCGTCTGGCCCGTCTGGTTTACCGTATACTGGCCGATAAAAAGAAAAAGAGCGAGGACAAAGGCAAACCGGACTTAAATGTATTATTTATCTATAACATGCCATTTCGCGGGATCGCAAAAATGACAGGCGGTGCCGTAAGCATGGAAATGGTAAATGGGATCGTTGATATGGTAAATGGTAAATGGGGCTCTGGTTTTAGAAAAGTAGTGAAAGGCTATTTTCATAATAAGAGAGAAAACAGAAAGTACGAAAAACTTCTGGAAGGAAAGGAGGAACAGGTATGATAGCAGGAAAGAGTTGGATCAGAAACTGGATCAATGAGCATCCAGCTGTCTGGGAGTTTATTTTATTTAATGTATTATCCAATGTGGCAACTATTGTGAATTTTATAGCAATGTGGATCTGCACCGGTTTCCTGTTTGTATCTTTAGAAAACATCCCCTTTCAGTTTTTCGTTTTCCATTATACCCAGGTAGAAAGTGATCTGGGACTGGGCGGATTTTTAAGCTTCCTTGTGGCAACAGCAGCAGCCCAGGCAGTGAATTTCTATGTGCAGAAAAACTTTGTATTCCGCTCCAATGCGGCGTTTGCAAGAGCCGTGCCAAGATATATCTGCCTTGCAGTAGTCTTAGTCATTGTATCTGCAGCACTTCCCGCTTACAGCCAGGCATTTTTTAAAAGCCTTGGACTTCCACAGGCGCTGATCCCCACACTGGCCAATGGAGTCAACATTGTGGTACAGGTAGTACTCAGCTATCCGGCAATGAAGTTCTGGATCATGCCGAAATAACTTTTTAACATTGCTGTTGAGTCCATAACCAATACAGAATATAATTTTATTGACCCTGGGAGAAAATTCCAGGGTTATTTTTATATTATAAGAAACCAAAAGTTATACAAATCATAACTTTATAGACCAGAATTAAAATATGCCAGATTTCAGGAGATCAAAAAGTGAATTTTTGACGAAAAAAGCAGAAATAATAACATAATGTTATGCAAATATAATAATATGAAATATTTTACTTATGATTATCTTTGTATATAATAGAGTATATAAAAGTTACGGGCCTGTAATAAATAGTAGCAAATGAAAAAGTGTGGAGGTAGTTTTATGAGCGTAACAACCTATGCAATCCTTGGTTTTGCAATGATGTTGATCTTAACGGCGGTTCTGGTATCTGGTAAGTTCACGCCTTCCATTCCAATGATTGTAATTCCTATTATTTTTGCAGTAATCATGCATCCGACATTTGCAGATTTATCCGACTGGGTAACATCCGGATTAAAAGGACAGGTCAGTAATGCAGCCATGTTCACGTTTGCAATTATTTTCTTTGGCGTTATGATGGATGCAGGTGTTTTTGATAAGATCGTAGGCAAGATGATGCTAGGAGCCAAAACAGTAACAGCTGTATGTGTTCTGACTGTTTTAGCAACGATCGTTGGACATTCTGACGGATCTGGCGCTACCACATTCCTGATCGTAATCCCTCCGTTCCTGATGATCTATAAAAGGCTGAAAATGAGACCGATCGTGCTGATGTGCCTGGTTTCTATTACAGCAGGTGTTATGAACTGCCTGCCATGGGGCGGACCTTGCGGACGTCTGGCTGCTGGTTTTAATATTTCTGCAACTGATATTCTGGTTGCTGAACTTCCTGGTCTGGTGATCGGACTGATCTGCTGTTTTGCCATTGCATTATATTATGCAAGGCAGGAGAAGAAGAGAGGCGCCGGCCTTGAGGCAGGAGCTGACACTGCAGATTTATTTAGTGAAGCAGATAAAACCGAAGAAGAAAAAGCATTATTAAGACCACAGCTGTTCTGGTTTAACGTAGCATTGATCGTAATCGTTATTATTGCAATGTTTGCATCAGGACTTCCAACATTCCTCTGCTTCATGGTAGCAGCAGCAATTGCCCTGATCGTAAATTATCCTGGCACAAAAATCCAGAATGAACGTCTTAAATCTTATGCGCCAACAGTACTGACTATGGTCAGCGTATTATTTGCATCCGGTGTATTTACCGGTGTGTTAAACAACAGCCCGATGAAAGACTCCATGGTTGAAGTAGTATCCGGTATTCTGGAGGGAAGTGCAACCGCACATATTAATACCGTTATGGGCTTCTTATGGGGACCTTTAAGTGCCATTGGTTTAAACCACGAAGCATGTGCATATACCATTGTCCCAATGCTTCAGTCTATCGCAGCAGACCATATTACACCTGTACAGGCAGCAGCAAGCTATCTGATGACCTTCGTTCCACAGGTATTCGTAAATCCAGGTACTGCAGCAATGTACATCGGACTTGGACTTGCAGGTATCGATTTCAAGGATCACTGGAAATTTACCTTTAAATGGGTAATGCTGATCTGCACATTGTGCTTTGCAGGCTCCATTCTGGTTGGTACAATTCCATTTTAAAAATGCTTTTTATTTGCAGCCGTTTCTTCTATAATAATTTTATAATCAATAAAAAGGTTACATATAAGGAGGAAATGGCTGCAAATGTCCGAATTAAAAGAACAGAGATATATCATCGAGATTGCGAAAGTACAGGGAGTTGCCAAGGCAGCGGAAAATCTGTTTATTTCCCAGCCAGCCCTCAGTAAATTCCTTACAAGAACAGAAGAAATGTATGGCGTACAGCTTTTTGAACGTATAGGAAAGAAAATGATCCCAACTTATGCAGGAAAGCAGTATTTGGAATACGCAAAACAGATCGTAAAACTGGACCAGGACTTTAGAAACCAGATTGCAGATATCAAAATGCTGAAAAAGGGTTCTCTGAATATTGGTTCAACGCCAGGTCGTGGAAAAAGAATATTACCGGAAATTCTTCCGATCTTCAGTAAAGAATATCCGGAATATGATTTGAATGTTTACCAGGAAACAGCAGTAAAACTGGAAGAAATGCTTCGCAACGGAGAGATCCAGGTCGCATTGATGACAGGAACAGAGGAATTAGAAAAAGACAGTAATTTTCATGTAGAGGAAATCTCCACAGAGGAGATCTGTCTGATCGCTCCTAAAAGTAAACATTTTCATGGGATCGCCAAGTATGGTTTCAGGTATCCATGGATCGATATACGGCAGATGGAAAATGAAAAGTTTATTATGTTAAATAAGGGATCCAGACTACGTTATGTAACAGACAAAGTGTTGAAAAACCATTCCATGGATCCAAAACAGATAGAGTTTTCTTCCATTGAAACCATCTGGGAACTTGTTTCAAAGGATTTTGGTGTTGCATTGGCATCTGATTTTCAATATCCAAAAAATCTGGATGTAGACGTTTTTTCTATTTGTTCCAAGCCGGTTACCTGGAAATTTGTAATTGTTACCAGAGTAGGTGGATACATTTCTGTTCCTGTTCAGCGTATTATCGAAATCGCAAAAAATATTTATCGAGATTAAACAATGAAGAAGGCAGTGGACAAAATGAAAGAAAAGATCAGCTTATTAAAACGGGTATCCATCGTTGATGATGCCCGTTCTATTTTAAGGGATATGGTGATCCCGCCGGAACTGTTAAAAGAGAAGACAAATGGTGGAAGGATAACCAGCGTATGTGAAAAGTCAAAAGAGGGTGGAACTGCATATTTGGAAGTTATGGGGGTGATCGAACCACTGGATCCTTTGGCTCCCTGTATCGAATGGAAGATCCTGCTTCCCACCCAGTGGAATTTAAGAAGTGTTCAGATCGGCGGCGGAGCCAATAACGGAATGATTCCTTCTTTAGAAGGTGCTATGCTGATGTCTGATTATTGTCCCATCGAACATGGATATGTCGTATTTGGAGATGATTCCGGCCATCAGTCTGCTGATCCTATGTCTGCTGATTTTGCAGCAAATGAGGAGGCTCTTCAGAATTATATCCGGCATCATCTGATTAAAATGAACGGCATTATGCATGTGGTTGTAAAAGCAGCTTATGGGATCGACGCGGAGAAAGTTTATTTTGCCGGTGGATCTGCAGGTGGAAGAGAAGCTTTGGAGTGTGCCTGCTCCTATGGAAAAGATTACGATGGGATATTCTGCGCAGATCCTGTATCCAATTTTGTCCTTCTGCGTATGTGGGGCGCTTTGCTTTCCAAGGCAGTATATGATAGTTACGATGAACACACACACCCGTTTTCAGATGGCTTTATAGATGAAAAGACAGTAGAAGCAATCCGTAATGATGCTATTGAGATGTATGATGAACTGGATGGTGTAAAAGATGGGATCGTGTCCAATATATATGCAGCACGTATGAACCGGGACGTATTTCTCAGGAAAATCCAGGAGAAATATCATCTGACAGACGCCCAGATCCAGACGATCCAGGTGTATGAGGACGGTTTTAAACTGGATTATTCTATGCCAAACGGTGAGAAAAGGTATCATGGATACTGTGCTTTAGAGGGCGGCATCATGGATCTTGGTCCTGATCCTGTTCCAAGAGAACCCTTAGACACCAGGTATAACGTACACCATGGAGACCGTTCAGATGGCGTATTCAAATATTTTATAACGAAAGATAAAAACTGGAAATTGATCGATCACGATTATTATAAGCCGGATGAAAAGCTTTATCATATGCTGATGGAAGCCTCCAGCCAGTATGATGTAAGTATGGATTTTGATGAATTTGTATCACATGGTGGAAAGCTGATCCTGTTTACCAGCTGGAATGATATGTCTATCAGCCCCTGGCAGATCATCAATCAGTACCAGAAACTGGTAAAGAAATACGGACAAAAGAAGGCCGACAGTTTTATGAAATTTTACTGCATGCCTTCTGCCACCCATTGCAGCGGCATCCGTATGGATTATCTGGAATGGCTGGATACCTGGTGCTCAGAAGAAAAATATCCAGAAGAAACTCTCTACGGAGTAATCGAAAAGACCGGCGGTGAAATGCCTATGGCAACATTCCCGGGATGGGTGAAATATAAAGACGGAGATCCTTTAAAGGGAACCAGCTATGAGGTTTCTTATGAAATCCCAGAAGGGTTTTTCGATAATTTTGCATAGGAAGGAAAGTATATGGTAGATCTGAAAGAATTTGAACAGAAAGCAGCAGACTTAAGGGTTCTTGGAATGAAAATTTCTATTGGACAGGACACGGTATATGAAAAATACTGGGACGAAGACTGCCGGAGAAATATTTATTCTGCCAGTAAAAGTTTTACTTCCTGTGCTGTGGGATTTGCAGTTCAGGAAGGTCTGATCGACTTAGATGAACGTTTGATGGATGCTTTTAAGGAGGATATTCCAAACAACCCGGATGAAAATTTAAAGAAAGCCACAGTGAAAGACCTTCTGACCATGACTTTAGGCCAGGAAAAAGGCTTTCTTATGGGCAAACAGCGTCCAAGAATGGAAGAACAGAACTGGGTAAAAGCATCCCTTGCTATTCCCTTTGTGTATGAGCCGGGAACCCATTTTGTATACAATAACGTTGGCCCTTATCTGGCTGGGATCCTGGTTCAACGAAGAGCAGGATGCGATCTTTTGTCATATCTGACTCCACGGCTTTTAAAACCTTTGGGAATACGAAAAACCATATGGGAGGTAGACCCTGAGGGAAATACATTTGGTGCGGGCGGACTGTTTCTGACTGTTTCCGAGCTTCACAAACTGGGAATGTTCTACTTGCAGAATGGCTGTTGGAATGGAAAAAAGCTGCTTTCTAAGGAATGGATCCATGAGAGTACCAGAAAACAGGTGGAAAATAATAAAAACTCTTATGGTTATGGATACTTATTCTGGGGCGGCCGTTATAACAGTTTTCTGGCCAATGGAAAATATGGTCAATACACCATGATCTTTCGGGATAAAAATACAGTGATCAGTTTAATGGCAGAAAGCAGGGATACAGATCATTTAGAAGAAATCATTGCAAATGAAGTATATACAAAATTATAAAGAACTTAGATAATTTTGGGCGGAGAGGATGCAATATCTTCTCCGCCTGTTATTTTACAGAATATCAATATTTTTAACGCTTTTTCTCCGGTTCTCCTCAATGGCTGCATAGAATTTTCTTGTAATATTAACATCGTTATGTCCTAAAATATCAGCAACCAGATAAATATCATTGGTTTTTGCATAAAGTGCAGATCCATAACTGCTTCTTAACTTGTGGGGTGTGATTTTCTTTTTAGGTGTTGCAATAGCGGCGTATTTTTTTACAAGATATTCAACACTGCGTACAGCAATGCGCTGTTTTCTCAGAGACAGAAAAAGGGCAGGTTCCTGTTGGAGATCCAAATCTTGTGCAGTTCGCTCCTCAAAGTAGCGTTTTAAATATTGCGCCACCTCGTCACTGAAGTAAACGGTTGACTCTTTTCCGCCTTTTCTGTGGATATGGATCCCATTTTCTTCCAGATCCAGATCGTCCAGATTTAACCCGACACATTCTGATACACGGATCCCTGTACCAAGCATAAGGGCGAGAATAGCACAATCCCGTACTTTGGTTTTTTCATGAAACTGCTTCTGCTTTTGAGAAAGCCCAGAACCGCTTTCTGCCTCTTTTAAAAGTGTCTTTATCTCATCCTGATTTAAGCGGATGATCTCCTTTTCCCGGATCTTCGGAACCTGCATAGAAAGGGTAGGATTGGTTTTAATCTGTCCGGTTCGATAAAAATAGCCGAAAAAGCTCTTCAAAGAAAAAAACTTCCGTTTGATCCCCTGTTCTTTGTTTACATTCTTATGTTCAGGATCATCAGGACGGTATTTTAAATATTCAAGATAACGCTCAAGATCCTGGATCGTAACTGCGCAAAGCTGTTCCAGGGAAATATTTTCTACAGACAATTTTTCAAGTTCCGGCTTTAATTTTCTTAAAAAATCAAAAAATGTGCTGATGTCGTAGGCGTAGGAGAGTCTTGTCATGGAAGATGTGGCAGGTTCAATTCCTCGAAAGAAGTCGGCGCAAAATGGTGGGAGAGCAGCAAGCAGTTCCTGCAGTTTCTTTTTATTTTTCAGATCACGCTGTTCATGGTATTGTAATTCTTCCATATCCGATCACCCCTTGTTTATTTCTTTTTCATTTCCTGTTCTAAAGCAGCCTTTGTCTGTTCTAATTCCGTGCGCAATTTGACATTTTCACGGTCCATTTTCCGAAGTTCGTCCTGTAATTCCCGTTCTTTTGCAATGACCGCCCGTTCCTGTTCCAAATCCGCCTGCATTTTGGCCTGTTTTAACCGATTTTCTATATCACTGTCTTTATCTGCAAGCTGTCGTTGTAAGTCAGAAATCTGGATCCTGCATTCAATCTGTTGGCTTTCTAACTCCCGGATCCGCCCAGATGCCTGTTTAGAAGTATTTTCCAGATCTGTTCGCAGAGCAGTTTCGTGGGAAAGTATTTGTTCCAATTCCCGGATCCGCAGCTGAAGTTTTGTATTTTCTTCTTTATTTGCATCATCGGATTTTTTAAGAGAGTCATACCTGGAGGCCTTCTCCTGAAGCTGCTGATTTTGTTCCTGAAGGATACGATTGATCTCTTCCTGATCCGCAGTAGCTTTTTTTGCAGACTCTAACTGGCTTATGGCATGCTGAGCCTGTTCTTTGGTCCGGACCTGTTCCTCTTTTAAGGCAGTGAGAGCAGCATCCTGGTTATTTTTTTCTCCGGCTATTGTCTCGATTTTTTCTCTCAACTCATCAATGGTTTTATCTTTACGTTTTAAGTCCGACTGAAAACGCTCCAACACCCGTGCCTCTGCATTGCTGCTTAATTCAATACTGCCAATATAAGCCGACAGGATCTCCTTTAACAGCCGCTCAAAATTTTCAATCTCCACAGCACGCCCCGGTGTTGCCGCCTTGGCATTATTTAATTCCAAAACCTGTATAAGATGGTCAAATCCCTGGGCCTGATTCATCCCATGGGTGGTACAAAACAAGCGAAATGCTTCCGCTGAGTCTGGATCGATCCGGAAATTGACCTGTTTGCTTTCTTTTCCGCTTTTTTCGTCTCTCATATTTTAAAATCCTCCTGAAAAATAGTATATCACAGGAGAAGTGATTTCGTCAAATTGATAGTATAACATTGTTATACAATGATATGTTATACATATCTTTGTATAACGTGATATAATAGATAAAAACAGGGGATTATAGCGTAATTATCACAGGATAAATGTCAGATAATTAGGTGTACATTATACACAATTAAGAAAATTCAAGAAAAATAAGTTAAAATCAGAACATATATTCGAAAAATCGGCTTTAATATTGCGTAAAACCTTAGTTTTGCGCAATGTTTATAAAGACTGATAAAATCAGCAATTAACTGATTATATGGCATTTTTTGATTGTATAAATAAGATTTTGTGTAAATATATCATTATGTAAAGATGTGTATTAATACAAAATATATATATTATCATACATTAATACATTTATCAGTCAAATATTCTTAATTATTTTGCTGATTTCTATACATAAATTCAAGTGAATATCTATGAACCTCTTATTTTCTACCACATCTGTTGTTGAAAAAAAGAGCGACATCTTATACAATAGAAGCGGAGTGAAAAATAGTATTTTTTGGGTAAAAAATCAAAAAAGGAGAGGGAATAGTATGCGAAAGAAAAAGTTATGGAAAAAGCATTGTGCGCTGGGAATGGCAATTGTATTGGCATCCGGCAATGCAGTAACTCCGGCCCTGGCTGATAACACAGCCGTACAGGTTGACAATGACACCGAAAATGATAATAAGGCGGAAAACTTGGATTTTGAAACCAAGGATGACGAAACCGATCACCCTGACAAAGGAGACTCCGAAGGCGATAATAATACGGAAAACAATGCCAAGGACGACTCCAACAAGGCAGATACAGATCAGTCAGAAAAGAATGATCCTGAAAATTCTGGAGAGGATGCCGGAGATCCTGATAAAGAAGGAACAGACAAAGATACCACCGGATCCGACCAAACAGATGAAAAAGAGTCCGAAGCAGAAGATGAGGATAAAAACTCAGGATCTGACGATGAAGCAAAAGATGATGAAGTAAAAGATACAGACGAAGATGAAAACAAGGATCCGGAACAGTCTGATACAGATAAAAATGAAGACACTGTTAAAGATCCGGAACAAAGCGATGTTGTAGTGACTCCTGAACAGCCGGTACCAGTAGAAAAAGTTCAAAAGAAAAAAATCGAAGAAATCGAATTGTTAGAACTTCCAGATATCCGACTGAAAGGTGCAACTGTTAAAGTAAAATCTGACTCTGCTTTTGATCTTGAAGATGCTCTTGCCGATGCTCTTTTGGACGAAGATGAGGAAAGACCGGATCAGTGGTTTTATTACTACGAACGCAGTGATAAAAGTAAAAACTGGATAGATATTAATGGTGAAACATTAAAAAGATTAGGAAAAGATGTTCAGTATGGATCTCTGGAAGATTATATTTCTAAAGGAACAAATCCAAGCATTAAGATCTGTATTGGCAGAAAATTATCAACATCCTTTGGAACCTCTAAAACAGAAGTAGTAGGAAGCAGTGTTTCCGTAAAATTTATCAATGCTGCTACCGTAACCATAAATGGTCTTACAGATCATGGCAGTTCTAATTCCATTGATTCATTTGTCAAGTACGGAACTGATTTTTATTTTTCTATCACTCCAGATGCAGGATATGTTCCAACTGTAAAATACTCTGCACAGGATGAAAACGGAAATGAGGTCATTGAGGAAGAAACATTAGAAGCGGATATTTCTCCAGATGAAAATAATAGCAGCTATCATTATACCATCAATGGTGAAAATATCATAGATGATATACAAGACATACAAATT
>NZ_QUCM01000032.1 GCF_003473545.1 Clostridium sp. AM22-11AC | reverse complement strand
TATTTTCTGAATTTTCAGGGTTTTACATACTGTTTAATCTTCAATTATCAAGGTTCTTATTTCGTTGTCAGACTTGTTTGCTGCAACGGTTATTTATTATAACTGGTTGTTTTTCATTTGTCAACAACTTTTTTAATTTATTTTTTTGTTTCATCTGAAACGATTGCTGCTCTCTCAAGCGCGAAGATTATAATAGCAAACCTCAAACCGTTTGTCAACAACTTTTTTATTATTTTGTATCATTTTTTTGCTTCTGCAGTATTGTATAAATTATATATACAATTAATACATTATCACAAAACCCGCAGAAACAAGATTTCTCCTGCTCCTGCGGGTCAAATGCTTCTAATTTATCTTACAATACCGGAGTCCATGCCATTTCATAAATGCCATCCACATCATCTGTTGCTGTGATCAGGCCAAGGCGTACATATTTCTCAATAACTCTCTTTAAAGAGTCTCCCGTAAATTCATCTGATAAACCAAACTGTAATGCATTATTGATCATAACATTCATGTCATAATCGCCACCATTCCAGCCACGGTCAAGAAGCAGCTGTGTTGCATCTTCCGGATTTTCATGCATCCAGGAATGTGCTTTCTGAACAGCCTGGGTGATCTTTTTCGCAATCACTGGATTTTCCTGTACAAATGTACGGTTCATAGCAATAACACAGCAGCTGTCTTTTGCAAAATCTTCATCCTGTAAGGAACGGACGCATTTTAACTTGCCCTCTTTCATCATTGCATAGGCAAAGGTATCACTTAAAAGAGCGGCGGAGATCTCGCCACGTTCCATAGCTGCGATACATGCGTCAGAAGAAACCTGAGTCAGGGTTACATCCTTTAAAGGATCGATCCCATCTGCATCTAATAATAAAGAAGTGATGTTGTAATCAGATGCTCCTATTCCATTTGGTACAGAGATCTGAGTCCCTTTCAGATCTTCAGTGGTGTTATATTCGCTGTCTGCCAGTGCATAAAGAGACTTACAGCCAATATGCGCGCCGCCGACAAAGGTAATATCTACACTGTTGGTGATCGGTACCAGCATGGTAGCAATATGTCCTACTGCCACGGTAGCCTGCTGTGTTCCCAATGCTTCTATATAAGAAGTTCCTTTAAAACCTTCTGCAGTCAGCCCAGCTTCTTCATAATATCCTTTATCATCTGCTACGGTAGGTCCTGAAGTACAGCCATCAGACATATAATATAATACAGGCTTTCCATAAGCTGGCTCTTTCTCCATAGCTGCTTTCTCTTCTTCTGTTGGAGTCAGATCAAAATCCTCCATATCAACAAAACGTCCGGGAATATCTACCGGAGTAAACAGTGCTTCCCATTTGCCTGCCGCAAAAGCTTCTGATGCATTCATATGAACATCTGATACATTTACTTCTACTTCCACGCCATCCTGGCCCATTTCGATCTGTCCATCATTGTTCAGATCTCCTGCCAGCTGTTCCTTTTCGGTTGCTTTTGTTGCCTCTGCCTGTTTTCCCCCACAAGCTGTCATAGACATTCCTACTGAAAGTGCCAGCATTGCTGCAAGTGTTCTTTTCGTTCTCATAATACCTTCTCCTTAATAAATGATGTTATATATTTCTCCCCGCAAAATGAAGCTGGTTCAAAATCATATTTCTGTATCTGATAAATCTCTCCGAAGAGCGGTCTCTTGGAAATTCTTCTTCTATTTTAATATCTGCAATGATCCTTCCCGGATTTGCGTCCATTACAATAACCCTTGTTCCCATATAAATGGCTTCATCTACATCATGTGTCACCATCAACGCCAGCTGCCTGTGTTCTCTCCACATAGAAAGGATCTCGTCCTGCATATTCATGCGTGTAAATGCATCAAGAGCCCCCAGCGGTTCATCTAACAATAAGATCTCCGGCTGACTGATCAGTGTCCGGACCAGTGCCACTCTCTGAGCCATTCCTCCTGAAAGTTGTCCCGGATAATCGTCCCGGAAACCTTCCAGTCCGATCACATGAAGCATATGCTCCACTTTTTCTTTTCCATTTGCATCGTTTAACCTTCCCTGCATTTTTAAAGGAAAAGCAATGTTCTTCTCCACTGTAAGCCATGGAAATAAGGTAGGTTTCTGAAAAACCATTCCTCTCTCAGGGGATGGACCTGTGATCTCTTTTTCATTTACTGTTACTTTTCCTAATGTAGGCTGGATCAGACCGGCCACCAACCGCAGGATCGTGGATTTTCCACAACCTGAAGGTCCCACCAGACTGATGAACTCCCCACTTCTCATTTCAAGATCAATACAGTCAAGAGCATGGGTGACTTCATCATTTTCTACCTTTGCAAAGCTTTTGGAAATATTTTCCAGTTTTAATAATATTTTGTTGTTCTCATCCATAATTCTTCACTGCTCCGTTCTGCCACCTGAGCACATGGCATTTCACGCGGTCTAATATTTTTGTTACAACTGTAAAAATAAAGCAGATCACAAACAGAGCCGCAAACATTTTGTCATAACTTGCCCAGGATTTGCTCCAGTTCATATACCATCCAAGTCCTGATTTTACGCCGAGCATCTCTGCGATCATAATAGCTGTACAGGAACTGCTCATAGCCTGGGTACATCCCTGTAAAATAGAAGGCATGGCGTGAGGCAACGCAACCTGAAAAACAAGCTGTTGCTCACTGGCACCTAAGGTACGGGCTGCTTCAAAATAATCTCTGTCTACATTTGCGATCCCTGTCATAGACGCAACGGTTACCGCAAACCAGGAGCCAAGGGCAATGATAAATACCGCTCCTCCAAATAAAGAAGATGCTATGACCATCATGATCGGGATCCAGGTAGACGTAGGGATCGGACCTAAAAATTTGATCACCGGATCTACCCAGTAACGGGCTTTTTCTGAATAGCCGCAGGTAATACCTGTTACCAGTCCCAGGCTCACACCTGCAAAATATCCCAAAAATAAAAGTCCCAGCGTATGGATGGTACAATCCAGTATCATGGCCCGGTCTGTCCATGCTGCGTTTAATATAAAGTTCATACACGGTACAAAAGGCTGGGTAAGAACTCCTGTTTTCAGGGTCAGATAATCATAACCTGCAAACAATAAAAACAGCGCTGACCATAAGGGCGCACGGTAACGAAATTTCTCATACAACCGCTTATCTCCCTTACAATGCAAAATAGCGGCAGCTATGCCGTATCCATTATAAAGAACCATCATCAGGATCAAAAATCCCAGGTATGTATACGGATTTCGGTTCATACTATTGTCCGGTATCAGCATATACTCCAAAATTGCTGTCACTGCGCAAATTTCCGGAAGGACCAATATTAATTTCTCGATCAGCCGTTCCTTTCCCGTCTTTTCTTTTGTCTCCAATTCATGCAGTTCTTGACGGGTCAGGCTGACCTTCTTTTGCAGATCTATATTTATACTCTCCCCCATAGTTTCCCCCTGTAAATAATCTTCGCATCTCTTGCTGTGTGTTATTATTTTATCGAGCGGAAGGGAATTTGTCCAATCGCTTTCCTTCAAAAATTTTACTCATTTATTGATATCATCTATAAATCCTTTAAAACCGCAGAAATAAGAACTGCAAACGATACTATATCTATGCTACCAAAAATTTTTAGATTGTTAAAAATTATTGCAAACATTTTGTATTTTTTATAGTGCATTTTTTACAATTCTATGTTATACTTATTAATGACATTTATTATCATTAAACAAAATATGTGTTCACAGGATTTCAGGCATGGTTTTGCAGCAATATCTGTAATGACAGATGCCTGATCAGATGAACATACAATAAAAATTCAGGAGGATTCATATGAGCAGATTGGAGTTGTTCACCCCAAGTAAAGACCAGCTGATGGTTGAGAGTCTTTACAAAAATCTGGAGCAGCGTATCGTGGCAAGCCCTCCAGGTATCTGCCCTGTTGACATAACAAGGGCCTTTATTGAAATGTGCCATGCACAGACCTGTGGAAAATGTGTTCCCTGCCGTGTAGGTCTTCACCAGTTAAAGCACATGATCACCAATGTATTAAATGGTGATGCTGACTACGAGATACTGGACCTGATCGAGGAAACTTCCCTTTCCATTATGCAGACCGCAGACTGTGCCATCGGCTCTGAAGCTGCAAAAATGGTATGGCGTATGGTACATACCTGCCGTGATGATTTTGAGGCACATATCCGCAACAAACGATGCAGCTGCGCTATTTCCCAGCCGGTTCCCTGCGTAGCCCTCTGTCCGGCCCATGTGGACATTCCAGGTTATATTGCCCTGGTAAGAGAAGGCCGCTATGCAGACGCCATCCAGCTGATCCGCAAGGACAACCCATTCCCTTCTACCTGCGGTTTCATCTGCGAACATCCATGTGAGGCACGCTGCCGCCGTAATATGGTAGATACCTCTGTAAATATCCGTGGATTAAAGCGTGCTGCTGCTGACCTTGCAGGAAAAGTAGCACCTCCGCCATGTGGTCCTTCCACAGGCAAGAAGATCGCTGTTGTAGGCGGCGGACCTTCCGGTCTCTCTTCTGCTTATTATCTGCAGTTAATGGGCCATCAGGTCACTGTTTATGAGATGCTGCCAAAACTAGGCGGTATGCTGCGCTACGGTATTCCAAACTACCGTCTGCCAAAAGACCGTCTGGAAGAAGATACAGATGCGATCCTGGAAACCGGTATCCAGGTACATTACAATGTAAAGATCGGTGAAGATATTAAACTGGACGAACTGAGAAAAGTATATGATGCAGTGCTTATTACAGTAGGTGCTTCTACAGATAAGAAACTGGGACTTCCTAATGAAGATGCAGAAGGCATCACCTCTGCTGTTGGTTTCCTTAGAAATGTAAGTCTCGGGGACTGCCCGGATCTTACCGGACAGGAAGTCGCTGTTATTGGTGGCGGAAACGTATCCATGGACGCTGTCCGCACTGCCATCCGTCTGGGTGCAAAGAAAGTCAGCATCGTATACCGCCGTCGTGTAGCTGATATGACAGCTCTCCCGGCTGAGATCGAGGCAGCTGTCGCTGAAGGTGTGGAACTGCTTACTTTAGTTGCTCCTGCCGGTATTGAAGTAGATGAAAATGGACATGTATCCGGTGTCCGTGTTACCCCGCAGATGATCAGCACCATCAAAGACGGCCGCGCAAGCGTAATTGCCAGCGGCGAACCGGAGTATGTGATCCCATGTCAGACCATGATCGTTGCTATCGGACAGAATATCGAGACAAAGCACTATGAAGAGTCTGGCATTCCTGTATCCCGCGGAAAGATCGTTACTCTTCCAAACGGCGGATTTGCAGATATTCCTGGTGTATTTGCAGGTGGTGACTGTGCTTCCGGTCCTGCTACTGTTATCAAAGCTGTAGCTGCTGCCAAGGTAACTGCTGCTAATATTGATGAATATTTAGGCTATCATCACGAAATCACCTGTAATGTAGAGATCCCGCTGCCAAATAACGCTGACCACACACCTTGCGGTCGTGTAGAGCTGTCTGAACGGGAAGCAAGTGAACGAAAACATGATTTTGAAGGTGTTGAAAACTGCATGAACAAAAAAGAAATTGCGCAGGAATCCGGACGCTGCCTCCGCTGCGATCATTTCGGCTTTGGAATCTTCAAAGGAGGGCGTGAGAAATTATGGTAAATTTAACGATCGACAGACTGCCTGTATCTGTAAAAGAAGGAACTACCCTGATGGAAGCTGCCGAATCTATCGGCATCCATATCCCACACTTATGCTACTGGAAAGGTTTAAACGAGATCGCTGCCTGCCGCGTATGTGTTATTGAACTGGAAGGACGTGACCACCTGATCACCGCCTGCAACACAAAGGTAGAAGAAGGTATGGTCATTTACACCAACAGTCCAAAAGTGCGCTTAGACCGCCGTCTTACCGTTCAGCTGATCTTATCCCAGCATGACTGCCGGTGCGCTACCTGTGTAAGAAGCGGTAACTGTTCTCTTCAGAAGATCGCAACAGATCTGAATGTCCAGGACGGTCTTTTTGAGGAACGTCTGGAAAAACAGCCATGGGATAAAACTTTCCCACTGATCCGTCAGTCTGAAAAATGTATTAAATGTATGCGCTGCGTTCAGGTCTGTGACAAGATCCAGAGCTTGAATATCTGGGATCTGGAAGGTACCGGTTCCCGTTCTACCATTAATGTAACCGGAAACCGCACGATCAATGAAGCGGACTGTTCTCTCTGCGGCCAGTGTATCACCCACTGTCCAGTTGGCGCCCTTCATGAGCGTGACGATACGGAAAAACTGTGGAGAGCTTTAGCGGATCCTAACAAGACCGTCGTTGTACAGGTTGCTCCTGCTGTCCGTGCTGCATGGGGTGAAGACCTTGGATTTACAAGGGAAGAAGCTACTATTGGAAAGATCTTTGACGCTTTAAAGAAAATGGGCGCTGATTATGTATTTGACTCCTGCTTTACTGCTGACCTTACCATTATGGAAGAGGCAAATGAGCTGTTAGTGCGCCTTGGCAAGGGAGAACTAAAGGACCGTCCTATGTTCACCTCCTGCTGTCCTGGCTGGGTACGCTTTGTAAAGAGCGAGTTCCCACAGTTTGTAAAGCAGTTATCTACTGCCAAGTCTCCGATGCAGATGTTTGGCGCTGTAATGAAGAGCTATTTTGCAGAGCAGATCGGCAAAAAGCCGGAAGATATCTTCTCCGTTGCCATTATGCCTTGTCTGGCTAAAAAGGGCGAAGCAAATATGGAGCTGTTCTACAAGGAATATGCAGGCCATGATACAGACTGCGTCATCACTACCCGCGAGCTGATCCGTATGATCAAAGGTTCCAGCATCATTACTGACCGTCTCACTGATATTGAACCGGACCGTATCTTCCACGACGCTTCCGGTGCCGGTGTGATCTTTGGAGCTACAGGCGGTGTTATGGAAGCAGCTCTTCGTACTGCTTACTATGCCATCATGGGTGAAAACTGCGCACCTGATGCCTTTAAAAATGTACGTGCTTCCTCTCAGGAGACCGGCGTTACAGAAGCAGAATTTGAATTAAATGGACAGATCCTGCGTATTGCTGCTGTCAGCGGCCTTGGAAATACCAGAAATCTGTTAAAAGCCATTGAACGTGGTGAAAAGCATTACGAATTTGTAGAAGTCATGGCATGCCCGGGCGGCTGCGTTGGCGGAGGCGGACAGCCTCAGCATGACGGTATGGAAATGGCCTTTGAGCGTGGAAAGAACCTGTATTTCCTGGATGAGAATGCTGATATCCGCCGTTCCCATGAAAATCCGGATGTAAAGGCTCTTTATGACAACTACTTTGAACAGCCATTAAGCCATAAGTCCCATATGCTGCTGCATACTGACCATAACAAGTGGCAGATGCCGCCAAGTCCTCAGAGAAACCGCAATGGATATGTTATTAATCCCAATGCGAAATTACAGGGATAAGATGTGAGATCTGACCCCCTTTTGGGGGATTTGCGAAAATCATAAAAACAAAAAATCTTCCGGTGTTGGAATTTTTCCATACCGGAAGATTTTTTATATCATTTTTTCGTTACATGATAAATCCTGCGATCACGTATAGTACAAAACTGATCACTGCAATACTGCACACATAAGGGAACTGGGTCTTTATATGGTCTATGATATCGCAGCCCGTAGTGGAACAGGTCATAATGGTGGTATCGGAGATAGGTGATGCGTGGTCACCGAAGATACTTCCACCAAACATAGCTCCTGCTACTAACGGAATGCTGTTGCCCATGGAATATGCCATAGGAAGTGCAATAACTGCCATAATAGCCATAGTTCCCATAGAAGTTCCTGTTGCAAAGGAGATCAGGACTGCGATCAGGAAGGTCAAGGCAGGAAGAAGAGCCGGGCTTAAGAACTGCTGAAAAATACTGGAAAGATAAGTACCTGTATCCAGAGACTTAACTACATTACCCATGGTAAATCCAAACAGAAGAACAAAGGTAATAGGAAGCATGCCGCTCATGCCCTTGAAGATCTCGTCAATTACCTGGCTGACGGTAAATACTTTTTCTGCTACGCAAAGAACAGATGCTACTAATAAGGCTATGATAACTGCCCAGATCAGAGCCTTCATACCAGAACCGTTCATCAGGTTTCCATTACCAGTAATGATCAGTGCTGCAAACATAACTGCGATCAGAGTACCTACCGGAAGAAGCAGGTTGATGGCTCTTGGAGTGAAACCAGATACTGCTTTAGAAGTATCGGAGTCCGCCTTTTTGTGGATCGGATCATCCAGTTCGCCGGTTGTTGCTGCTCTGGCTTCTGCCTTCGCCATTGGTCCAAAGTCTTTCTGTGTTAATGCCAGTACCAGAACCAGAAGGATCGCCAGGATACAGTAGAAGTTCATAAACAGGGACTGGAACAGAACGGATACAGACTGATCTTCCGGTACACCACCGGTTACCAGATAACCTGCCATAGCTGCCAGCCAGCCGCTGAATGGGAATAATACACACCATGGTGTGGAAGTGGTATGTACGATAAAAGCTGCTTTCTCATGAGGTACTTTTAAAGCGTCATTTACAGGTCTTGCAACAGAACCTGTTACCATACAGCTTAAGGTCCCGGAAGTAAATACCACCAGACCTAACAGCCAGGTGAAAAGGTTCGCCCCTCTTTTAGACTTGATGAGCCCCTGTTTCTTTACAACAACATTTACGAAGCCCTCAATACCGCCGGACTTCTCTGCCAGATGGATCACTGCTGCTGTGATCAGTACAGAGCCGATGATCAGGGTGTTGCTCTCTGTCATGGTATCCAGGATGCTGTAAATACCTGCATTTAAGCCTGTAAATACTGCAAAATGGTTCAATACCAAGTTTCCTGTAAGGATACCGATCAAAAGTGAGATAAATACGTTTTTCGTTGTCAGTGCCAGCGCAATGGTAAGGACTGGCGGCACAAGTGACCATACACCAAATTCCATACTGTTTTCCCCTTTCACTTTTCCTTTTTGTATTATGTACTTTTGTATTTTCAGTCGCCTTTTTCAGACGTTTCTGACCATATTTTTAAAAATCTTATGACACTTTCTATCATACTTTTTATGACAGCTTTCTCAGTGCAGTTCCCAGATCTCCCTTTACGATCTTGCAGTCTTTTGCTGCCACTTCACCACCGATCAGCACATAGTCAATACCTGTTGGTGGGATCATAGGATCGTCAAAGTTTGCTCCGTCCTGGATCTTTTCCATATCAAAGATAACTACATCTGCGTCAGCGCCTACATTTAAGCGGCCCTTGTTAGAAAGTCCCAGACGTTTTGCAGGAGCTGCTGTCATTTTTTCAATTCCGTCATACAGAGAAATGTCCCCTTTTCTTACAAACTCTGAAAGGAATCTTGGGAAAGTACCGGCTGCTCTTGGATGGCCGTGGCCATTGTCGATGAGGCCGTCGCTTCCTACCATAACGCCAGGATCTGCAAATGCCATTCGGATGTCATTTTCATCCATTACATAGCATACCGTCAGGCACTCCGGGAAGTCACGGCGCATTTCCGCAAAGGTCTCCGGTGTACATCTCTGTCCTTTATACTTTCCTTCTGTCAGCTGGCATGCACTGTAATCACAGTGATAACGCTCCAGCCAGCCATCATCATAGGTAGTTGCGCCAATTCTGGTGGAAAATGCAAAGTATGGATAGCAGTCGCAGGCAACATCAATACCGTTCATGCGGTAACCATCTACCTGGCGCAGCAGCTGTTTCATCTGTCCGAAACCGGCCATGCTGCCGATATGGGATACCTGCACCGGAATGTTGTATAATTTTCCTGCCTCTGCCACTTCTGCTACTGCTCCAAACACTCTGTCCTCGTCATCTCTTACATGAGCGGAGATCATTCTGTGTTCCTTTTCACAGCAGGAAGCAGTATCTAAGAATTCGTCACGGCCTGTTCCCGGAACATAGCGAAGTCCGTAGGAAATTCCCACACAGCCTGCTTCAAGGGCTTTTTCAAGGCCTTTTTTCATATGTTCCTGCTGCTCTTTTGTAACAGGTGCATATTTATCCAGGGCGCCTGCTGCCTCTCTGAAATACTGATGGCCTGCAAAAAGCATTACATTCACTGGTGCGCCGTCTTTTTCTACCATATCCAGATATTTCACCGGATCATACACATTGATACCGCAGTTTCCGCCTACTGCTGTGGTAACGCCCATACGCAGCATGGCATCAAAGATACAGAATTCAATTTTTCCGTCTTTTACCGGGTCCTCATGCATATGAATGTCGATAAAACCAGGAGCCACTACTTTTCCTGTGGCATCAATAACCCTGTCAGCCTCAGGTTCTTCTTCTGTTACAGCCACTACCTTTCCGTCTTCCAGTATCAGGTTTAAATAAGCCTGTACCTGGTTGGCCGAATCGATGAGAAGGCCGTTTTTGATCAGTGTTTTCACGACCTTATCCCTCCTTTTATCTACTCACAAATCCCGCACTTACGTGCTCTATTGCCTGCTTACGCAGGCGATTTAGTATAACTTACCTAAAATCTCATGCTCTGCAAACAGGGCAGTTGCTCCGCCGGTGTGCCAGAATACTACATTGCTTCCCTGAGGAACTCTTCCGCTTCTTACATAGTCGATAAGACCGGCCAATGCCTTTCCTGTGTATACAGGATCCACAAACAGGCCTTCTGTGCGTGCTAACAGGCGGATGGCTTCGCTGGCTGCCTCGTTTGGCTGCTCATAGCCTGGTGCATAGTAGCCGGTATCCATATGAAGGTCTTCTTCTATGTTTACATGAGCCGGGCTCTTTATCAGTGCCAGCACATCATTTGCCAGTTTTTCTACTTTGCGTAAATACTTCTCATCCTTAGGGCTTACAGTAATGGAGATGATCTTTGTATCGCTTTCTGCCATCTTTCTTCCTGCTGCCAGACCGGCCATGGTGCCGCCTGTTCCTGTTGCGTGGAAGATGTAATCTACATTCAGGTTCATGGCCTTTACCTGTTTTTCAAACTCTACATAACCATTTGCAAAACCAACAGAACCTACAACACTTGCTCCGCCCATTGGGATATCATAGCATGGATGGCCGGACTCATTTAATTCCTTTGCTCTTGCAGCGCCCATTTCAAAGGAACGTGCTTCTGCGTCATCCTCTGTTTCTCCCGGAAGGATGTCTACAATATGAAGCTCTACATCCAGGATCTTGTCTAACAGCAGATTTGCCCTTACATCCGCATCATCCGGCTCTACTACTGCAGTCAGATAAAGGATAGGTTTGATCCCGCATCTGCGGCAGGCTGCTGCTGTCTCCATAGCATGGTTGGACTGGGTAGCGCCGTAGGTAATGGCATACTCACAGCCTTTTGCCTTTGCTTCTCCTAAAAGGTATTCCAGTTTGCGGACCTTATTTCCTCCAAACAGGTTCATTCCCGTAAAATCATCTCTCTTGATAAACAGGTTGACGCCTAATTCTTCAGAAAGACGGTCCAGACGGTAAAATGGGGTCGGGAAAAATCCCAGCTGTTCCTTAGGCAGAGCCTGTAAAAGTTTTTCTGCCTGTTCCAGTATCTGTGACATGATTACTCTCCTCTCCGCATTTACCCTCAAACTCAATAGGTAAATGTTTATTTTTCTACAACTATAGCACTTTTGTGTATATTTGTACATAAAAAATGCAGCCACGGCGCAGATTTCTTACGATTTCTGTGTCATGTCTGCATATATTGTTCTTTTTCTTTCCAAGACAGCCTATCACCCACTGACGCAGGTGAAGAACACCTGTGTGAAGAGCATAAACTGCCATTCCCGTCGGTACAGGAACCAGACCATCACATTACTCCCCATCATCCAGCAGATACGGTGTCATCTGATATACATAGAAGTTCAGCCAGTTTGTATACAATGTATTGGAAGTATTTCTCCATGTAAGCTCCGGTACAGAGAACGGATCATTATCTACATAATAATTGACCGGAAGTGAGGGGTTCAGTCCCTTATTCAGATCTCTGTGATATTCGTTATTTAAAGTCATGCGGTCATATTCCGGGTGGCCCTGGACGAAGATCTGCTTTCCGTCACGGCTCATTACAAGAAATACTCCTGCCTCTTCGGACTCTGCCAGAATGACCAGCTCCGGATGCTTCTCAATATCTTCCCTGCGCACTTCTGTGTAACGGGAATGAGGTGCCAGGAACGTATCATTAAAACTTCGCACTAACGGTACTTTCCGGTCTAATACCCTGTGATTATAAATACCGGACAGTTTTTCCGTCCTCTTATATTTCGGGATACCATAGTGGTAATATAAGCCCGCCTGGGCGCCCCAGCAGATATGGATGGTAGATGTTACATGGGTCTTGGTCCACTCCATGATACCGGAAAGCTCTTCCCAGTAGTTTACCTCTTCAAATTCCATATTTTCAACCGGTGCACCGGTAATGATCATTCCATCGAATTTTTTCTTCTTAATGCTGTCAAAGGAAACATAAAACTTGTTTAAATGACTGGCAGATGTGTTTTTGGACACATGGGTAGACAGCATTAAAAAGGTACAGTCCACCTGCAGCGGTGTATTGGACAGCGCACGAAGCAGCTGTGTTTCTGTATCTTCTTTTAAAGGCATCAGGTTTAAGATCAGGATCTCCAGTGGTCGGATATCCTGGCTCATAGCCCTGTCTTCATCCATAATAAATATATTTTCTGATTCCAGGATCGCCCTTGCAGGCAGGTCCCTCTGTACTTTGATCGGCATATCAGCCTTCCCCCTTTTCCTTCTCCTGAAGCAAATTCAGGAAATCTTCTTCCGAAAGGATCGGAATTCCCAGTTCTTTCGCCTTTTTGTTCTTGGAAGAACTGGACTGTGTATCATTGTTGATCAGATAAGTGGTCTTTGAGGTAACAGAACCCGTTGCCTTTCCACCCTTACTCTCGATCAGTGCCTGTAATTCTTTTCTGTTTGCAAAATGCTCTACAGAACCGGTAATAACAAAGGTCATTCCTGCAAAGGCAGTACCATTTTCCTCAGTCTGCTCTTTTTCAATATGCAGCTCCTGTAATAAATGATCTAATACCTCATTGTTCTTTTCAGAAGCAAAATAGTCTACCCAGGCCTGAGCCAGCACACCGCCAATACCATCTACAGCTGTCAGCTCTTCCACGTTGCAATGACGCATCTGATCCAGGTCATAATTAAAATGACGGCAGAGCATTTTGGCATTTGCAAGACCGATCCCGGCGATCCCCAGTCCATAAATCAATCTCGGAAGTGTGGTATGGGAGGCCGTTTCAATAGAACTGATCAGGTTATCATAGGATTTCTGACCAAAGCCTTCCATTTCTGTGATCACTTCTTTATGGCCGGATAAATGGAAAATATCCGCATATTCATGGATAAAACCGGCACCAATGAATTTCTCCAGTGTTGCCTCGGAAAGACCATCAATATTTAAAGCATCACGGCTTACAAACAAGGTAAAGCTTTTGATCTTCTTTGCCTGACATTCTGGATTGGTGCAATATAAACTCTTTACATCATTGGTCTGGCGGATCTCCGTAGCACCGCCGCACACCGGACAGATCTTAGGGATATCCCTTACGCCGCTGCGGGTCAGGTTATCTGCGATCTGTGGGATGATCATATTTGCCTTGTATACAGTGATCTTATCTCCCACGCCTAACTTAAGACCTTCCATAATACTGATATTATGGACACTGGCGCGGCTGACGGTCGTTCCCTCTAACTCAACCGGCTCAAATACAGCTACCGGGTTGATCAGACCGGTTCTTGAAGGACTCCATTCAATATAAGATAATGTAGTCTCCCGGATCTCATCCTGCCATTTAAAGGCAATGGCATTTCTTGGGAACTTGGCTGTACGTCCTAAAGAATCACCATAGGCAATATCATCGTATAACAGAACCAAACCGTCTGAAGGGATATCATTGTGCTCGATCTGCTCTGCAAACCAGGCTACTTTATCCGGCAGATCAGCTGCCGTTACCTCTTCATGGTGTACTACTTCAAAGCCCTGATTTTTCAGCCATAAAAACTGTTCTTTTCTGGAATTTTTAAAATCAACGCCTTCTGCCTTAACAAGGGCAAAGGCCTCAAAATGAACGCTGCGCTCTGCGGTGATCTTGCTGTTTAACTGGCGCACAGAACCGCTGCAAAGATTTCGCGGATTTTTATATTTGGCATCTGCATCTCCGATTTCTTCATTGATGCGCTCAAAATCCGTATAGGTAATGACCGCTTCCCCTCGGATAATCAGCTGTCCCTTATAGGCAATAGTCAGAGGGATATTGGAAAATGCCCTTGCATTTGGAGTGATAACTTCCCCGATCTCCCCATTTCCTCTGGTAACAGCCTTTGCAAGTGTTCCATTTTCATAAGTAAGGACTACAGTCAGACCATCCATTTTCCAGGACAAAAGGCCTTTCTGGCTTCCTAACCACTGCTGTAAGTCCTCTACACTTTTTGTCTTGTCAAGAGACAGCATTGGCTCTTCGTGAGTCTCTTTTGGAAGCTCGCTAAGGACCTGATAACCAACCTGCTGGGTAGGGCTTCCTGACAGGATGATCCCTGTTTTTGCCTCCAAGGCAGACAGCTCATCATACAGCTTATCATATTCAAAGTTGCTCATGATCTCCCGGCTCTCCTGATAATAGGCTTTTGCAGCCTGACGGAGCTGGGGGATCAGTTCTTTCATTCTCTGGATCTCTGTTTCCATTTATTCACCTGATCTTCTTTTCTAGGGTGGAAAGCCACATATCGTTTTCCTCTTCTGTCTGCCTCAGACAGACTTGTGGAACCTTCCAACAGTTTTATAAGTCGTTTGTATTCTTCCCCGGTGACCTTACGATATTCTCCTGTTTTCAAACCGCCTAACTGGATATTCATAATGCGCACCCTGCGAAGAAGATGTACCCGGTATCCGCAGGCCTGGCACATTCGCCGGATCTGCCGGTTTAAGCCCTGGGTCAGGATAATCGAAAAACGACGTTCTCCCTGTTTGCGGACTTTACAGGGCAGAGTTTTCCGCTCTAATTCCTCTAACCATACGCCTTCTGACATTTGTTTGATAAATTCATCGGTCAGAACCTTGTCCACGGTTACGATATATTCCTTTTCATGGGCATTGGTACTGCGCATGATCTTATTTACCAGATCCCCCTGGTTCGTCATAAGGATCAGTCCCTCAGACTCTTTATCCAAACGGCCAATCGGGTAAATACGCTCCGGATAAGAAAGCATTTCCACAATATTTTCTGCCCGGTCTTTGTCAGAAGTGGTGCAGACGATCCCTCTTGGTTTATTTACCGCAAGCAGAACAGGGCGGGGAGGTTTTACTTCTCCCCGCCCGCCGTCTGTATCTCCTACCGGCTTTCCGTCGCATATTACTTTCTGTCCATCTTCTACACGCTGCCCCATCTGGGCAACTTTTCCATCAATTAAAACTTTGCCCTCTTGGATCAGCCGGTCTGCCTCCCGCCTGGAACACACTCCCATGCGGCTGAGCCATTTATTCAGACGTTCTTCCATTTAACTTCCTACGCTTTCTTTACAGGCTGTGGATCATCAGCTATGAACATGGCATCTCCGAAAGAGAAAAATCTGTATTTTTCCCTGATTGCCTCATTATACGCTGCTAAAATGTTCTCTCTTCCTGCTAATGCGCTTACTAACATTACCAGTGTAGACTCCGGTAAATGGAAGTTTGTGATCAGCGCATCCAGGATCTTAAACTTATATCCAGGGTAAATGAAGATATCGGTCCAGCCTGTTTTTGCCTGTAAAATGCCGTCTTCTGTGGAAGCAGACTCTACTGTACGGCAACTGGTGGTTCCTACACAGATCACACGGCCTCCTGCTGCTTTTGTATCATTTACCTTTTTTGCCTCTGCCTCTTCTACTACATAAAATTCAGAGTGCATATGGTGGTCTAAAACATTTTCCACCTTTACAGGGCGGAAAGTGCCAAGACCTACATGTAAGGTAACGTGGGCGATCTTTACTCCCATATCTTCGATCTGCTTTAACAGTTCTTTTGTAAAATGAAGTCCTGCTGTAGGCGCTGCTGCAGAACCTTCATGGACTGCATAAACAGTCTGATAACGGTTCTTGTCTTTTAACTGGTGTGTAATGTATGGAGGCAGAGGCATCTGACCTAAACGGTCTAAGATCTCCTCAAAGATACCTTCATAAGAGAACTGGATCAGTCTGTTTCCATCATCTACAGTCTCAATAACCGTTCCTGTAAGGATACCGTCACCAAAGTCAATAACCGTTCCCGGCTTTGCCTTTTTACCAGGTTTTACCAGAGTCTCCCAGATATCATTTTCACGGCGTTTTAATAAAAGGACCTCGATCTTGGCTCCGGTGTCCTTTTTTACACCAAATAATCTTGCAGGAATAACCTTGGTATCATTGATCACAAGGCAGTCTCCTGGTCTTAAATACTCTACAATATCCTTAAAGATCCTGTGCTGGGTCTTTCCTGTTTTCTTGTCCAGAACTAAAAGTCTGGAAGAAGAACGGTCCTCCAAAGGATCCTGTGCGATCAGTTCCTGTGGCAGGTCAAAATAAAAATCTTTTACATCCATTTTCTATTACTTCCTTAATTTATAAATTAATTGTTCACATGTAATCTACGCAAATATGTCTATGATCTGTATGCTCTTACTGGATCGCAACAGCTGCGTCAGAAGACTCTCCTGCAGACTCCGGCGCTTCTGTCTGTGCTTCCTGGCTTTCTTCTGCTGAAGTCTCGCCTGCAACGCTACTTTCATCTGCATTGCCTTCACCTGCATCAGAAGAAGCATCTGCTCCATCACCGATCATAACCTGGCTGTCTGCGCCTTCTTCTGAACTGCTTACTACTGCACCATTGCTTAAATCCTTGTAAATACCGGCTAACAGACTGTCAGACTCAACGGCCTGTTTTAAACGCTCATTAACCTGTGTAGATAAAAGGCGCACATCCTCTGTCTGGTTCTGGTTGGCAACGTAATCTGCCTCATCTCCTACTACATTTTCGCGGATGATATAATCGCCGTTATCATTTTTCACTACATAACACCACATAAGGCCCGGTGCCAGCGTATCTACCCTGCGGAACTTTACATCATAGGTTACATATACTACATAAGAGTCATCTGTCATTCCCGCCTTTGTATAGCAGGTAATATCCTGATAATCTTCAATGTAAACTGCTTCATCTTTTAACTGCTGTTTTCTTTCTTCTAAACGGTCATCTTCCTCTTTACCGAATACTTTGTAAAGCAGCTGAACATCCTGGTCTACTTTTGCCTGGAAATAGGTACTGATCAGCTCATTGACCTGTGGATAAGCATCCTTCTGAAGTTCATATGCGGAAAAATCCTGATGATATTCATTATTGTCCGGCTCTACAGATCCATCATCCGTGCCGGTCTCTGTATCATTTTCAATGGAAATATCAGAAGCATTTGTGACTTCTGCAGATGTACTGCTTCCCTGCGCCTTATCACCGGCCGGTTTTCTGTCCATAACTAAAATGACCACAAGTAATACCAGTACAATGGCTGCAGGTATCGCTAACATTCTGGCATACTTTGTTTTATCATCAAAAGCCTTTCCTGACTTTCTCCTTCCTCTGTTACTGTGTCTCATGTTCTATCATTCCTCCATTATTTGCCACTACTCCGCTCTATTCTAACAAAAAGCAGGCTAAAATGCAATACAGCGAAAATCGGCGGATACGTCAAAAAAACTCCCGTATCCTAAGGAATAAGCCCTTTTTTACCGAATACGGAAGTTTTTAAGATTACAGGTCAATTTTATTAACTTAACTAAAACTTCCCACACCTAAACAGGGCTTCGCACCTTGAAAATTCAATATT